>JBNJGB010000011.1:0-154526 GCA_051747385.1 Myxococcota bacterium | reverse complement strand
GTCCGACTTTGCGATCGCCCGGCCGCTTGCCGCACCGTACGCCGGCGGGCACGCCGGCGACCCTCTTCGTGGGGGGAAAGCCAGCCCCGGCGGGGACGCGACCGCCCTCCCTTGCCCTTGCCCATGCCCGTGCCCTTGCCTGCTCTCGGACGCCCAGAACCCATCGTTTCCGAGCGGGTGCAATCCGGCGCCGGGCGCCGTACCGCCGCGAGGCCCTCACTTGTCCGACTTTGCGATCGCCCGGCCGCTTGCCGCACCGTACGCCGGCGGGCACGCCGGCGACCCTCTTCGTGGGGGGAAAGCCAGCCCCGGCGGGGACGCCGACGCCCCAAGGAGAGGCGCGGACGCGACGAACCAACCCACCGGGCGTCGCCTGCCCGTTCCTTTGGAATAGGTTCCATGGGGGTGACATTGAAGCCCCTCGAGCCAGGCGCGGCTCGGCCGGACGGCCGGGACCCCCGGCTCCCCACATGGATGGCGGCGAGCGCTGCGCTACGCGTGGACGGCCTCGAGCCTGCGAGACGCAGCAGTCCTCGGAACCCGGATCTCCGGTTTCCGGGTACTGCTGCCGGTAGGAACGGGATCGGCTCCGTGGGGGCGTGACAGTCGCCATCGTCGACCACTCCCCCCCAGGAGGATCACCTTGGTGACCACCCGTTCCTTCGCGGCGTCCCTCGCCGGGACCTGCGCCCTGGTGTCCGCCGTCCTGGCGGCGCCCCTCGCCTCGGCTGCGCCTTCCGTCTGGGCCGTCGACGACGGCCTCAAGGTCGAGCGCTCCGCCACCTCGCTCCCCGCCGAGACCGGCGTCGACAACCCGGTCTGGGCGCCGGGAGAGCCCGTCCGCCTGTTCTCGCTCCGAAACGAGACGATCGCCTTCCAGGTGGTCGTCGAGGCCGACGCGGCCGGCCTGTCCGGCGTGACCGTCGACCTGGACGGCCTCACCGGCCCGAACGGCGAGACCCTCGCGAACGCGCCCGGAGCCACGGATCCGACCCACTTCGTCGGCCGGCCCATCGAGCGCTTCGTGGAGCACTACTTCACCATCGACCGCGAGTCCGGCGGCCCCTGGGCCGGCTCCCTGGGTTGGGAGGGCGGCGCCGAGCCCCCCGGCGACTGGACCGGCGAGGTCCCGGACGCCCTCATCCCCGTCGAGGTGGCCCCGTCCTGGTCGCCCTATCCCATGGAGGTCCCCGCCCACCGGAACGGCGCCATCTGGATCGACGTGACGGTCCCCGCAGACCAGCCCGCCGGGCTCTACACGGGCGACGTCGTGGTGGCGGCGAACGGCTCGACGCTGGCGACCCTCCCCGTGGAGCTCCGGGTCCACGACGCGACGCTGCCCGACTGGCCGGTGAAGACGATGCTGTACTTCAACCCGGCCAACCTGACCAGGCGGATGGGCTCGGACTCCGGCCTGCTCGCGCAGGACCACCTGCTCCAGCTCCTCCACCGCCACCGGCTGACGCCGCTCCACTCCGCCATGACGGAGACCGACGCCTCCTCGATGATGTCGGCGTTGGACGGCTCGCTCTACACGGCCGCCCAGGGCTACGAGGGCCCCGCCGAGGGGCGCGGTGACGACGTGCTGGCGCTCGGCGTCTACGGCGCCTACGGCGCGCCCGACTCCGGCGATCTCGCCAATGTCGAGGCCATCGCCGACCTCCTGGCCAACGCGGGCGTCCTGCCCGGCATGGACGTCTTCGTCTATCCCATGGACGAGAGCTGCGGCCACGCGTGGGGCTACGACTGGCGGACGCTCCTCGACGGCTCCGCGAACCCGAACGTGCAGCAGCACGTGGAGTCCGGCTGGACCTGCAGCTCGAGCCCCGACGGGCAGCCGGTGGACATCGTGATGCACCTGGCCTCCCACTACGACCCGGCCGAGGCGGACGCGGCCGAGGACATCGGCAAGCGCGTGTGGGCCTACAACGGCGTCCGACCCTACACCGGCTCCATGCTCACCGACGCGAACGCGGTGTCCCCGCGGGTCAACGGCTGGCTCTCCGAGATGTTCGGCGTGGACCGCTGGTTCTACTGGCAGTCGACGTACTGGAACGACTGGAACGCCGGCGGCTACGGCGCGTACGACCCCTTCGTCGAGCCCGAGACGTTCCACAACACGTGGGACGAGTGGGCCAACGGCGACGGCGTCCTCGTCTACCCGGGCCGCCAGGTCAACGATTTCACGGAGCACAGCGTCGGCATGGACGGCGTCATCGCCTCCATCCGGCTGAAGAACTGGCGGCGCGGCGTCCAGGACGCCGGCTACCTCCAGCTCGCGCGAGCCGCGGATCCGGCGGCGGCGGACGCCGTGGCGGACGGCCTGATCCCCGCGGCCTTCTCCGGCGCCACCGGCGGCCAGCAGCCGGCCTGGAGCGTCGAGCCCACGGCGTGGCACCAGGCCCGCGCCGACCTCCTCGACGTCATCGGCGCCGGCGTGCCGACCGACGGCGGAACGACCGACGGCGGAACGGCCGACGACGGAACGACTGACGGCGGAACCACTGACGGCGGAACGACTGACGGCGGAACCACCGACGACGGAACGACCGACGGAGGAACCACCGACGGAGGTACGACGAAGGAGACCCTCTCCGTCCTCCGGGCCGACGGGACCGTCTCCGTGGACGGCGATCTGGCCGAGTTCACGAACGCCGACGGCGTCCTGATCCAGGCCGGCGGCGCCACCGCGGACCTGCGCCTGATCTGGGACGACGAGTACCTCTATCTCGGCGCGGACGTGGCCGACGCGGACCTGCAGACCCCGGGCACCGGGCTCGACGGGCCGCTCTGGAACGCCGACGGCGTGGAGCTGATGGTCGATCCGCTCCTCACCGAGACGGCCTCCCCGGACGCCGACGATCGCCACGTGGTCGTGACGGCCTCGGGCGATCTGCTCGACGCGCAGGGGGCCGGCTCCACCGAGGACGTCTCCCTCGACATGGCCGTGCTCCGCGCAGTGGTCGCCGACGGCACCCTCGACGGCGCGGCGGACGACGTGGGCTACACCGTCGAGGTGGCCGTGCCCTGGGCCGACCTGGGCGTGAGCCCCGCGGCCGGCGACCAGGTGGGCGCCGACCTGGCGCTCAACGACGTCTCCGGCGGGACCCTGTCCTACGACGACTGGGCGGGGGTCATCCCCTTCGCGCAGCCCGCGGCCTGGAAGCGCCTCGAGATGTCCGCCACCGTGGCCGACGTCCCCTGCGCGCCTCTCACCTGCGCCGAGGCCGGCGCGACCTGCGGGACCGCCTCCGACGGATGTGGCGGCACACTCGACTGCGGCGCCTGCGACGACGGCGAGGCCTGCACCGACAACCAGTGCCTCGCCACCTGCACCCCGCTCACCTGCGCCGAGGCCGGCGCGACCTGCGGGACCGCCTCCGACGGATGCGGCGGCACACTCGACTGCGGCGCCTGCCCGGAGCCGACGCCGACGCCGGAGCCCGTGGACGCCGACCACGTGGTCGCGCGCGCAGGGGCCACCGTGACCGTGGACGGCGACCTGTCCGAGTTCGCCGCCGCCGAGGCCGTCGTCGTGACGGCAGGCGACGCGGAGGCCACGTTCCGCCTCCTCTGGGACGACCGGAACCTCTACGTGGCAGCCGACGTGGCGGACGACGATCTCTTCGCCGACGGCACCGGACGCGACGGGCAGCACCTGTGGAAGTCGGACGGCGTCGAGATGATGCTCGACCCGACCGATGACGCCACGAAGAGCCCGAACGCCGACGATCGCCACGTGGTGATCACGGCCCTGGGCGACCTGCTCGACGCCGCCGGCGCGGGCTCGAAGGAGGACACCTCCCTCGACATGGGGATCGAGTCGGCGGTCGTGACCCACGGCACCGTGGGCGACCGGGCCGCCGACGACGGCTTCACCGTCGAGATGGCCATCCCGTGGCACGGCATCGGCGTGACCCCGGCCGCCGGCCTCGTCATGGGCGCCGACCTGGCGCTCAACGACGCGGGCGCCAAGGGCTACGACACCGGCGACTGGGCGGACCTCTCCAACTACGCCAAGCCGCACCTGTGGCGGACCCTCGGCCTGTCCGGAGACGTCGCGGGCGGCGCCACCTGTCTCCCTCTCACCTGCGAGGAGGCCGGCGTGACCTGCGGCACCACCGAGGACGGCTGCGGCGGGACCGTCGACTGCGGGGCCTGCCCGGAGGCCGCCGACCTGGACGTGCCTCGCGCCCCCGGCGCCGTGTCCGTGGACGCCGATCTGGCCGAGTACGACGGGGCCCCCGCCGTCGTCGTCCAGGGCGCGTCCTCCGAGGGCACGCTCCGCCTGCTGTGGGACGATCAGCACCTGTACCTGGGCGCCACGGTCCTGGACGAGGACCTGAACGCCCACGGCACCGGCGACGACGGCGAGCTGTGGAACGCGGACAGCGTCGAGATCCTCCTCGATCCGCTCCACACGCGGACCGACACGCCGGACGGCGACGACCGCCACGTCATCGTGAGCGCGCTGGGCGACGTCCTCGACGCGGCCGGCGCCGGGTCCGGCGAGGATCGCAGCGTCTCCATGGGCGTGGTCTCCGCCGTGGCGACCGACGGGACGGTGGGCGACGGCGTGGCCGACGGCGGCTATGTCGTCGAGATCGCCATCCCGTGGTCCGCCCTGGGCGTCGAGCCCACCTCCGGCCTCACGTTCGGCGGCGACCTGGCCGTGAACGACGCGTCCGCGACCGGGCTCACGACGAGCGACTGGGCCGGCCTCGCCGACTACGCCCAGCCGTCCCGGTGGAAGGTGGTGCGCCTCGCGGCCGACACCGCCGGCGCCGGCACCTTCGCAGCCGGACTCGGCGCCTCCGGGCCGGAGAGCCCGAGCGAGGCCTCGACGGCCGGCTGCAGCGGCTCCGGGGCCACCGGGTCCGCGAGCCTGGCCCTCGTGGCCCTCGTCCTCGCCCTCGCGGCGGTGGGTCTCGACGCGCGCCGCCGTCGTGCGGCGCGGGTCTCCGTGTCCCGCGCGGAGGAGAAGCGTTCGGCGTAGGTTGGGGGACCAGGAGCCTGTCCTGCAGGCTCCGCACGTCGGCCGTGGCGGGCCGACCGGCTTCGGAGCCTGGTTCGAACCAGCGGCTCCGGAGGCGGTCGGCCCTACTTCGTTCACGAGGGGGGCTGGATGGCGTCCCGGATCCGGAGGGCACCCCGTCCGGCCACAACACGCCGACCACGAGGGTGGAAACGTCGCGCCGACCCGGGTATGGGGGATGACCCGATGCGCGTGGGGGGCGTTCGTGAAGCACATCCCGTTCGTGACGTCGCTGCTCCTGGCAGCGGCCCTGGTGGTGGCCTGCGGGGAGGACCCGAGCCCCGGAGCGGACACCTCGGTGGACACCGTCGAGGACGCCGGCGGTGGTCCGGACGCCGACGCCGGTCCGGCCGACGTCCCGGGAGAGGACGCCCCTACGTCCGAGGTGCCGCTCGAGGACGTCTCCGCGCCCGACGTGCCCACCCCGGACGCCGGCCCGGACGGGAGTGACTCCGACGCGGGCGACGCCGCGGAGGACGCGGACGCCGACGCGGACGTGGAGGAAGTCGGCGACTGCTGCGAGACCACGGAGGCCCCGGGCTGCGAGGACGAGGCGATCGAGGCCTGCGTGTGCGAGGTGGAGCCCTCGTGCTGCGAGGAGGCGTGGGACGAGACCTGCGCCACCATCGGGCGGGCGGAGTGCCAGTCGGGCTGCGGGGATCCGGCCTCCGGGTGCGGGGACGGGACGTGTGCCCCCGCGGAGGACTGCGAGACCTGCCCGTGGGACTGCGGCTTCTGCCCCGCCGAAGGGGACTGCTGCGAGGCCCGCAAGGCCCCGGGTTGCGCGGACGCGGGCGTGCAGGACTGCGTGTGCGGCGGCGACACGTACTGCTGCGAGGTCACCTGGGACGGCACGTGTGTCGAGGCGGCCGTCGAGGAGTGCGCGGCGCCCTGCGAGGTCGCTCCGGCCGTGTGCGGCGACGGCTCGTGCGCGCCGGACGAGGACTGCCTGGGCTGCCCCGACGACTGCGGGGCCTGCGGAGAGCCGGGCGAGTGCTGCGCCTCGGCGGACCAGCCGGGTTGCTCGGCCCCCGTCGTGGAGACCTGCGTCTGCGACATGGACCCGTTCTGCTGCACGTCCGCCTGGGACGGGTACTGCACGGCCGAGGCGGCGGACTTCTGCGGCGCGGACTGCCCCGAGCCCGTCTGTGGCGACGGGGCCTGCACGCCCGGAGAGACCTGCGACGGCTGCCCGGGCGACTGCGGAGCCTGCCCGCCCGCGCCGTGCTGCGAGGCCCACGGCTACCTCGGCTGCGACGACCCCGCGGTGGAGGCGTGCGTCTGCGACGCCGACGCGTACTGCTGCGACACGGCCTGGGACTCCATCTGCGTGGGCATCGCCTCCGACACGTGCGAGGCGGGGTGCCAGGGGACGGCGCCCTGCGCGGCGCTGGAGATCGTGGCTCTCGACGCGTGGGCGCAGGCGCTCCCGGACGCTGCCGTCTCGCTCGGCGGGGAGCCGTCGGGTGCCGTGAGCCTGTGCGAGGAGGCCTCGCTGGCCCTGTCCGTGACCGCCCCGCACCACGACCCGTTCCATGCGACCGTGACCTGGGACGGCTCCGGGAAGGCGTCCGGCCTGGAGGTGATCCAGGAGGGCTCCGCGCAGTCCGGCCTCCTGGTCACGACCCGGCTGGAGGCCTCCGAGGGGGGACCGTCCGTGCGCCACTTCACCGTCTGGGCCGGCCTGCCCCACCGCTGGTTCGCGACGAGCGGGCGGCCGGCGCGCCGGGGCAATCACGTCACCCTCCTGCGCGACGGCGAGGAGGCCTGGGCGACCGTCTGGGCGGACCTGACCGTGGCCGCGGATCTCGTCACCGCCTCGAGCTGGTGGTGGACCAGCGAGATGGAGATGGTCCGCGACCCGGACGTCCACGCCTGGCTGTCCCAGGAGGAGCGCTGGAAGAACACCGTCCTGGGCGCCCTGGAGGCGCTGTCCGGCGTGCAGCGGAAGGTCCTCGTCGGCCAGTTCTACGACCAGGACGGGCTCCTGAGCTGGGCGACGGTCGACGACGAGCTGATCGACAAGGCGGAGACCCCCGCCGACGACTTCGAGTTCATGGGCCAGGCCAACGAGTCCCACGGCACGTTCCAGGTCGCTCCGGAGCCCGTGGACTTCGCCGGGCGCGTCGCGGCGGCCTTCGCCGGCGGGGACGGCCAGATCGTGCAGGCCGACGACCTCCCGCCCTTCATGGCGCCCGTGGACGTGGACATGTCCGAGCTTCCCCTCGGCCTCGGCTACTTCGACATCCCCGTCGCGAGCTGGCACCAGAAGTTCCTGACCATCGACGGGGACGTGGCCTTCGTCGGCGGCATGAACTTCAAGACCACGGACTGGGACACGTCCTCCCACGGCGTCTTCGAGTGGCGGCGCATGGCCTTCGACGCCACCGTCGACGAGCGCCTGGACGTGAAGGCGAAGCAGGCCGAGCCCGACTTCATCCCGCGCAAGGACTACATGGTCCGCATCCAGGGCCCGAGCGCGGTCGACGTCGTGGACGTCTTCGCCGGCCGGTGGCGGGGACAGCTGGACTCGGACGCCAAGTACGCGGACCTGTCCACCGACCTGGAGGTCCCCGCCGCGGCCCCGCCGGAGCCCGACGGCGTCCAGGCCCAGGTCCTCACGACCATGCCCGCTCCCTACGACGAGCACGGCGTCCTGGAGGCCCTCCTCCGCGCCGTGTCCAACGCAGAGCACACCATCCTCATCGAGGATCAGTACTTCCGCGCCCCCCTCCTCTACGATCGCATCGCCGCGCGCATGGAGGAGGAGCCGGAGCTCGTCCTCGCCGTCGTCACCAACCCGGTCAACGAGTGGGTCGACCCGGGCTGCTGGCAGACCTACCTGGCCCACGAGAGGTTCGCCACGGAGTTCCCCGACCGCTTCCGCGTCTACACCGCGCGCAGCTTCGCCTGGCGGACCCTGGACTGCACCTTCTGCATCGACGAGACGGACGGCGTCTTCCAGACCATGAGCCTCCACTCCAAGCTGGTGTTCGTGGACGACGTCTGGCTCCTCGCGGGCTCGGCGAACAGCAACAACCGCGGCCACCTCTACGAGGGCGAGATGTCCGTCGCCGTGTTCGCCCCCGACTGGGTCACCGAGGCCCGGGAGGCCGTCCTCCAGAACCTCCTCGGCGCCGGCTGGGCCCCCGGCCTCCACGGCCAGGCCCTCCTCGCCACCCTCGACGCCGCCGCCGAGGCCAACCAGGCCGTCTGGTCCAAGTGGGACGCCGAGGGGTTCGACCTGGACCTGGACGGCGCGCCCGTCGACCCGTCCTGGATCCCCGAGGGCTTCCTCTATCCCGTCGACTTCGGGCCGCCGGAGGATTGCTTCGTCGAGGGCGTCGGACCGGACGTGATGTGAGCCGCCTGCTACGTTGTCCCCCATGATCCGCGCCCTCCCAGCGATCCTCGCCCTCCTCCTCGCGGCCTGCAGCAGCGACGACGCGGTCGTACACGCCGACGCCGAGGCCGACACGGCCCCCGACGTCGCGGCCGAGGTCGACACCGCGCCGGACGTTGCCCCCGACGTCTCGCCGGACGTGCCGCCCGACGTCCCGCCCACCGCCGATCCCGGCCCGATCGGGTGCCTCCACGACCCGGCCTGCGAGAAGGTCTTCCTGAGCGCCCACCGCGCGAAGTGCGGCGGCGAGCCCGAGAACACCCTCGCCGGCATCGAGGCCTGCCTGGACGCCGGCATCCCCATGCTCGAGGTGGACACCCGGGCCACCGCCGACGGCCACATCGTCCTCATGCACGACGGCGACACGGAGCGCACCACCGACGGGGAGGAGCGCCACCCCGACGGCTACGCGGTCGGCGACCTGACCCTCGCCGAGTTCGAGGCCCTCGTCGTCGACGACGAGCGGTGCGCCGACGACCCCGAGGCCACCCCGACGCGCTGCCACCCGCCCTCCTGGGCCGACGCCCTCGCCGCCCTCCAAGGCCACGACGCCGTCTTCTTCATCGATCTGAAGGGCGGCGACCCGGCTCGGATCGTCCGCGAAGCCGCCGACGCCGGCCTCGAGGACCAGATCGTCCTCTTCGACTCCGGCCTGGACAAGCTCGCCGCGGGCCGCGCCGAGGCCCCGGGCGTCGAGGTCATGGCCCGGGTCCACGACACCGACGAGCTCCAGGCCCTCCTCGACGACCCTCGGACGGCCTCCCTCGACCTGCGCTGGGTCCACGTGGACGGCGACTGGCTCGCCGACGCCCGCGACCTCCTCGGCGACCGCCCCGTCCGCCTGTACTGCAACGCCTTCGTCGAGGTGGACGGCTTCTGGGCCATCGCCCGGTCCACGGGCGACGACGACATGAAGGCCGTAGCCCTCTCCAACCTGGACACCCTGGTCGACGACGGCGCCCGCGCCCTCGGCTGCGAGCTGTGCACCTCCTGGCACGACGCCCTGGGTGAGCGGGACCTGGTCCCCTGAGGATGGCCGGCGAGACCCTCGACGTGCAGGTGAAGAACGTCGCGGAGGACCTGGACCTCATGATGAAGCTCTACGAGGGCACCTCGTGCGCCTCCAACTGGGAGGACGACCTCGTCGGCTGCCATCAGGAACACAGCGACGGCGGCGGCGAGAGCTTCGTCCACACGGCACAGACCGAGGGCTGGCACACCATCGTCGTCGACGGGCGGCACGCCTCCGACGACGGGGTCGGCGCCTACGACCTGGTCGTGAAGCTCACGTGCAACCAGGCCGGGTGCTGCTGCGACGGGCAGTAGCAGCGCTGGCGACCGCCGGGGCGTGTCCTGACTGATCGAGAGTTGCATTCTCGATCCGCACGAGCAGAGCAATCGCAAAGTCGGAGAAGTGAGGGCCGCCCGGCGGTACGGCGCCCGGCACGGGATTGCACCCGCTGCGAAACGACGGGTTTTGCGCGTTTGAGAGCGGGCAAGGGCAAGGGCAAGGGCAAAGGCAAGGGAGGGCGGTCGACTTTGCGACCGCCCTGTCCGCACGAGCGGGCCATCTTGACTGCATGAAACCGGCGCATCATGATGACTCCATGAGGACCACCGTGACGCTCGATCCCGACGTGGCCACCCGCCTGAAGGCGCTGGCCCACGAGCGGCACGAGTCCTTCAAGGCCGTGCTCAATGCCGTCCTGCGCCGTGGGTTGGACGCGCCGGAGGGTTCCGAGGGCGACGGCCCCTATGTCGTGGAGCCGCACCACGGGGGGTTCCGTCCCGGCGTGGATCCGGGACGCCTGAACCAGCTCCTGGACGAGCTGGAGGTCGAGGACTTCGAGGAAGAACCACGGGCCGACACGTGATCCTCCCGGACGTCAACCTGCTGGTGTACGCCTACAACGCCGACGCGCCACGCCATGCCGCCGCGAAGGCGTGGTGGGAGGAGACGCTGACCGACCACCGTCCGGTCGGCCTCCCGTGGGCGGTCGCCATGGGCTTCGTGCGCATCATGACCCATCCCCGCGTCCTCGTGCACCCGATGGAGCCGGGGCGAGCGGTCGAGATGGTCCGCTCGTGGTTGCAGCGCAGCCACGTGCACGTCCTGGCGCCCGGCCCTCGACACCTGAACATCCTCGACTCCCTGCTGGGGGAGATCGGCGTCGCCGGCTCCCTGACGACCGACGCACACCTGGCGGCGCTGGCCATCGAGCACCAGGCGGAGCTGCACTCCAACGACGCCGACTTCGCCCGATTCTCCGGGCTGGTCTGGCACAATCCGCTGGAAGCTCGACCGTAGCAGGCACCGGAGATCTCCGGCATGTCGATGCGCGTCTCAGCTCGCACGCTCCACCTCGTGGAAGCGCCGCAGCCAGCGGTCCTCTCGCAGGTAGTGCTCGGCCGAGCGGAGCTTCTGTCCGAGGGTGAGCCGGGAGAACCAGCGGATGTCGTCCGCGATGGCGTCATACTCGGCCCGCGTCAATCCCTCCACCGGCGAAGGTCCCTCGTCGGCTTGGACGGGCCCAAGGTCCAGGTTCGGTTCAGCCTTGGTCACGACCCCATCGTATCACCGGAATCCGCGCGACGCGGTCTCACGTCCCGGACGAGGTTTCGACCCGCTCCACGAACGACCGTGAGATCTGACAGCTGAGGAGGGCGGCGACCACGACGTTGGTGTCCGACACGACCGGCCGGCTCGCGGTCACCGGCGGCGTTCCGCTCGCGTCGCCTCGACGGCCAGGCGCAACGCCTCCTCCTCGTCGAGCCCGCTCGCGGCGCGCGCACGAGCCACGATCGCGGCATCGGAGTCCGTGGTCCGGATGCCGTAGAAGTCGAGGCTGTCCTCGACGAGCTCCCGGATGGTCACCCCTCGGCGAGCCGCGGCCTCCTTCAGGGCGCGGTGACGCTCGTCCGACAGCGTGATGGTCAGCCTGGGCATGGTGGTGACCTCCATCTCACCAAGTCGCCATATCACCAGTCTGCCGACCCACCAGGCTCCGGCCTGCCGAGACCTACCCGATCCGCTGGGAGGAGACGCCGTGGACGTGCTCCTGGGACTGGAGGGCGTCCAGCAGGGCGGCCGGGGGCTCGGCGGCGAGCTGGATGTAGCAGCAGGCGGCCTCGGCGCCGTCAAAGACGATGTTCTGGAGTTCCTCGACGTTCAGGCCGTGGCGGCTGATCTCGGCCAGGACCCCGGCGAGGACGCCCACCTGGTCGGCGTGGCGGACCGCGACCTGGTGGGTGGCCGGGGTGCGCTCGCACAGGTTCACGGAGTTGGGGACCCGGCCGGTGTCCGCGAAGGTCTGGATGATGCGCACGACCTCGGCGGCCACCGCCTGCTGGGCCTGCTCCGTGGAGGCGCCGATGTGGTGGGTCACGTAGACGTTCCGATGCTGCTGGAGCGGGGTGGTGACCTCGCCCTCCTTGCCCGACGGCTCGTCGTCGAACACGTCCAGGCCCACGCGGACGCCCCGGTCTTCGACGATCCGGAGGAGCGCGTCCTCGTCCACGATCCCGGCCCTCGACGTGTTGATGAAGATCGCCTGCGGCCGGACGTGGGAGAGCATCTCGGCGTCGAAGAGGTTCTCGGTATGCGGCGTCTGGGCGAGGTGCAGGGACACCACGTCCGACCGCTGCAGGACCTCCTCGATGGAGTCCGCCCGGCGGATGCCCAGCTCGTGGGCGCGCTCCTCGGTGAGCGAGCGGGACCACGCCAGGGGCTTCATTCCGAAGGCGCGGGCCCGCTGGAGGAAGCCGTAGCCGATTCGGCCCAGGCCCACGACCCCCACGGTGCGACCGGCCAGCCCCTGGGCCTGGGAGAAGCCCTTCTTGTTCCAGCGCCCCTGGCGGAAGGCGGCGACGTTGTCGGGGATCCGGCGGTCGAGGGCCACCATGAGGCCGATCGCCAGCTCCGCCACGGCGTCCGCGTTCCGGCCCGGACAGTTCGCCACGAAGATCCCCCGGCGGGCGGCCTCGGGCACGTCGATGGTGTTGACGCCTGCGCCCGCCCGGACGACGAGCGCCAGCTTCGGGGCACGCTCGAAGACCATGGCCGGCACCTTCGTCGACCGCACCACCAGCACCTCGGCGTCCTCGCAGGCGTCCGCCAGGGCCTCGCCCTTCAGGAGGGGCTCGAAGACCACCTCCCGTGCGATCTCCTTGAGGGCCTGCACGGGCCCCCGGGAGATCTTGTCCGCGACCACGACCTTCATGCTGTCCTCCTCCTGGTCCGGGGGCTACGCGCGGCGCCCCGCTCGTAGGGGCGAGCGTAACGCGTTCCGGGCCGGGAGTGGAGGGCACCCCCGAAAGCGAGCGGGCCGCGCGAGGCAACCCGAAGGCGCCCCGGGCGGCCCGCCCGGTCCGAACCCTCTCATGGGTCGTTACATGGCCTGACCGGTGACCACGAAGACCCAGCGCAGCGCCAGGCCGCCGACGAGCAACAGCGCGGGCGCGTACAGTGTCGGCTTCAGGCCCTTCTTGGCCTCGAGGGTCTCCAGCGCGAACGGCGTCAGGAGGCCGCCGATGACGACCAGGGACCAGAACGTGGCCGTGTACGGGCCGCCGAGGAAGAGCGCCGCCGCCTCGGAGGTGGCCTCGCCGGCCGTGGTCAGGCCGATGAGGAAGAGCGCGAGGAGGCCCAGCTCGGCGCCGATGGCGCCCATGTCCCACTTCCGGAGCGTCTCGTGCTCGTCGTGGCTCAGCGGGAACAGCATCATGAACGCCGCGCCCGTGGACACGCCGGAGACGAGGAAGAGCGGACCCAGGACCGACGAGTTCCACACCGCGCGGGCGCCGAGCGTGCTCAGCAGGATGCCGGTGTAGACGCCGAGGCCGATGCCCAGGGCCACGTTGGCCCGGCGGACGCCGGTCTCGTGCTCTTTCGCCAGGTCACGCGCCCACTCGATCAGCCCGCCCAGGGGGACCTTGGACTTCGCCGCATCCACCTCCGCGCGGGTGAGCATGCTCAGGCCCATGAGGAGGGTGGCCGGGTAGATCCCCAGCAGGATCCAGGCGCCCCACGACATGGGCGAGGTCACCTGGAAGGTGGTGTAGAAGCGGAACACGTGGAGCTTGTGCTCCAGGTCCAGGAACAGCGCGCCCATCCCCAGGGACAGGACGATGGGCGCCGCGAACGGCATCCACCGCGCCCACCTGGAGCGGTCCTCGGGCCTGATGCGCTTCGACAGGATCGCCGTCATCACCATCAGGCCGGCGGCCACCCCACCCAGGAAGAGGTACACCGGGATCTCCCAGCCCCACACGTGGAGCTGGGGATCGATCAGGTGGTTGGCTCGTGTGAGATCGACTTCGGGCATTCGGATTTCCTCCCGTAAGAGCCTCCGGCTCCCGCGAGACGCCGAGCGAAGCGCCGGGAGGCGCCCGTGGATTCGGCGTGGCGCGGACTGGAGGCCGGTGCAGGCATACTGGTGGTATGTCGAGCCGGCTGGAGGGAGCACGCGCCGAAGACGCGGGTGGATCCCAAGCTGTAGCCGGCGGATCGCGGGGGCCGGAGGCTAATTGCAGCCGCCGCCCTTCTTCTTCTTCGGCTTGAACTTCACCGTCGGGGCCGGCGAGGGCGCGGCCTGCTTGGTCCCCGTCATGGCCGCATGCAGGCCGGAGCGGAAGACGTACTCCTCGCGCTCGGCCTTCGTGGCGTCGGCCTTGGGCGGCTCCGGAGCCGTCAGGGCGTAGGCCTTCCACGCAGGGAAGCCACCCTCCAGCTTGAACACCCGCCCCTCGTAGGCCACGGCATCCTCCGGCACGTGCGCCATATCCCCGTCCGCGACGAGGACCAGGTCCCGCGCGGGCGGGGCGTACGGCAGGCCCAGGTTGCCGAGGTCGGCCTCGGGCACGCACTCGGCGCCCGGGATGCGCTGCTCCGAGCAGGCCTCGCGGGCGCGCAGGTCGACGACCCGCACGGTCCACGGCTCGTCGAGCACGCGCTGCGCGACCTCCTTCGCCGTCATGGTCTCCACCTCGCCCCCGGGCGTGGCAGAGGCGCTGCTGGCGGTGGGGAGCGCCAGGGCGACGAGGCCCAGGACACCCAGGCCGCCGAAGGTCGCGAAGGCGAGGCGCCGGGGCTGGCGGGGGCTCGGCTCCAGGACGTGGTTCTCGGCCTTGCCGCCGAAGTGCTTCTCCACCTTCTCCGCGCCCATGAACAGGCCGATGGCCATCAGGACGATGAGCACGGCCAGCACGGGGGCGGGGATGCCGAGCACGTCGTAGAGGAACATGTGCTCCTGGTTCCCGCTCACGTGGAAGTCCGCCACCATCGGGTAGATCTCGCCGAATGCGAGGGAGCCGACGATGACGCCCGCGAACGTCACCAGGCCGTCCATGTTGCCCGACGCCGCCGAGACCAGCGAGGTGCCGGGGCAGTAGCCCGCCGTGATGAAGCCGGCGCCCAGGATCAACCCGCCCACGAGCATGGGCCAGATGTAGGTCCAGGACACGGCCGAGGTGGCGATGGCCTCCAGGTCGGCGAGGCCGAAGCCGGACAGCACCATCATGCCCACCATGGCGGTGAGGATGGCGCTGAACATCACTTTGAACACGCGCATGTCGCGCAGGTAGAACTGGGCCGCCAGCTTCGGCGCGCGGCCGAAGCCCGCCCGCTCGAGCACGAAGCCGAAGCCGAAGCCGAGGATGACGGCGACGACGAGGCCGATCTCGCGGTGCTCTGCGACCAGGGATGCGAACGGGAATGTCATGACCACTGCCTCCTCACCAGCATCGCGACGGCGTAGCCTCCGGCGAACACCGAGAGCATGAAGATCCAGCTACCGACCGACATCAGCGCGCCGCCGGACAGGGCCTGCCCGGAGGTGCAGCCGCGGGCGAAGCGAGCCGCCACGCCCATGAGGACGCCGCCGGTCATGGCGAAGGCGAAGCGCGCCGCGACGGACACGCCCCGACCCTTGAGCACGCCGAGCTTCAGCCGCCCGGCCGTGTAGGCCGCCACCGCGCCGCCGAGCAGCACGCCGAAGACCTCGAAGACCAGCCAGTTGTCCAGGATGTGCGAGCCGTCGGCGGTGTAGTGGGCGAATTGGTCATTGGCCGCCACGTGCCCGGGCGCCACGGTGTCCAGCGCCAGGATGCCGACGCGGTTGGCCGCGCCCGAGGCGCCCAGCCCCTTCCCCATGACGAGGAAGGTGGCCAGGAGCACCAGGCCGAGCGCGATGCCCGCCAGGTACGGGTTCCAGAACTTCTCCGATCGTTGTTCCATCTGGGTCCTCCGGCTAGCTCAGGTAGAAGAGGTTCGGGTTCGTCCCCATCTCGGGCTTCAGCACCTTGTGCTTCCGCTCGCGGAGGATCTTCGAGATCTCGCTTTCCGGGTCGTTCACGTCGCCGAAGATCAGCGCCTCGGTGGGGCACGTCTCGACGCAGGCGGGCTCCTGGCCCCTGGTGACCCGGTGGATGCAGAAGGTGCACTTGTCCGCGAAGCCCTCGGGGTGGATGTAGCGGGCGTCGTACGGGCACGAGGCGATGCACGCCTTGCAGCCCGTGCACTTCTCCTCCTCGACCAGGACGATGCCCCCCTCCGCGTAGTGGCTCGCCCCCGTGGGGCACGAGTTCACGCACGGGGCGTCGGTGCAGTGCATGCACCGCTCGGAGCGGATCTCCTGGGTCAGGTTCGGGAAGACGCCCTTCGTCTCCGTGGTGATCCAGTTCCTGAACGCCCCGTCGGGGAGGTCGTTCTCCGTCTTGCAGGCGATGACACACGCGTTGCAGCCGACGCAGCGGCGCATGTCGATCGCCATGGCGTAGCGCTTGTTGCTCATGCCGCGTCCTCCGGCCTCTCGAAGCGGACGAAGTTCACGTTCGTCCCGGTTCCGCCCATGATCGGGTCGTTCTTGTAGCGGGTGGTCAGCTCGCTATCCGAGGCGCCCCGCCCGAACGCGTACTTCAGGCCGCGGGCCGTGTGGCCCCACCCGTGGACGAGGTAGACGGCGTCGCCGCGGATGCGCTCCGTGAGGTTGACCCGCACGGGCGTCGAGCGGACGTCGTCCTGGTTGACCAGGACCACCTTCTCGCCGTCCCGCAGGGGCTTCGTGCCGAAGCCCGGCAGGCTCTTCGCCGCGTCCCTGTTCAGCCACACCGAGTTCTCCCGGTAGACCGACGCCAGCAGGCGGTTGTTGGTCGTCCGGCCGAAGGTGTGCTGCGGCGCGCGCCCGGTGAGCAGCCGGAACATCCCCGGCGGGGGCTCCTCCGGCGGGTAGTACTTCGGGACCTCGTCGAAGCCCAGCTTGCCGAGGATGCTGCTGGCCAGCTCGATCTTCCCGCTCTCCGTGAAGATCGGGATGGCCATGCCCTCCTCCTCGCAGGTGGGCTTCAGCTTCCCGCGGATGGCCCCCTTGCTCGAGAGCTCCCTGTAGTCGTAGCCGCCCAGCTCGGCCCGCTTCTTCACGAACTCGGCCGCGTCGGCGAAGTCGAAGTACTCCTCGAGGCCCAGCCGCTGCCCCAGCTCCTTGGCGATCCACCAGCCCGGCTTCGAGTCGTACATGGGCTCGACGGCCTTCTGCCGCACGGCGATGAACGGCTCGCGGAAGTTCGACGAGTAGATGTCGTCGTCCCGCTCCAGGTAGGTGGCCTCCGGGAGGACCACGTCGCTCCAGCCGGCGATCTCCGCCGGGAGGACGTCGACGGTGGCGATGAAGTCGAGGTTCTGGATGGCCTCGATGGTCTCGCGCGCGTCCGGCAGGCTCTGGATGAGGTTCGTGCCGTAGACCAGCCACGCCTTGATGTCGTAGGCGGCCGTGCCCGGGAAGGAGGCGGCGCGCAGGCCGCTCGCCAGGGACTCGTGGGCCATGGGATAGCCGCCCTTCTTCGGCTGGTCGGCCAGGGGCGGGTGCTCCGGGTAGGCCGGTCCGGGGAAGCCGGGGACCTTCATCTTGTGGTGGGTGATGTAGCCGCCGCGCCGGCCCCACGCGCCGAGCAGCGCCGTAAGGATGGCCGTGCCGCGGAGCCGCTGCGTGTCGTCGCCCGTCCAGGTCGTGTGGCGCCCCGGGTGGATGAGCGAGGCCGGGCGGAACGAGGAGATGAACCGTGCGGTCTCCCGGATGAGGTCGGGGCGGATGCCGGTGAGCGGGTACGCCCACTCGGGGGTCTTGTCGGCGACCTCCTCCTCCAGCTTCTCTAGGCCGACCGTGTACCTGGCGACGTAGTCCGCGTCGTAGCGCTTCTCCTTCAGGATGACGTGCATCCAGGCCAGCATCAGCGCCAGGTCCGTCCCCGGCTTGATGGGCAGCCAGTAGCGGGCCTTGCCGGCGGCGGTGGAGAACCGCGGGTCGACGACCACCAGCTCGGCGCCGCGGCCCATGGCCTCCGCGAAGTCCTGCACCTGGGTGTTGTGCATGTTCTCGCCCAGGTGCGAGCCGAAGAGCGTGATGCAGCGCGAGTTGCGCATGTCCACCGGCTCCGGGGAGCCGAGGCCGGCGCCGTAGGTGAGGGTGAACGCGGCCTCGCGGGGTCCGCGGCACTGCGCGTAGGACGGGGCGCCGATGTTCGGGGTCCCGTACGCCTTCACGAGGCGCTTGAACCAGGAGCCGCCGAAGCCGTGCGAGAACAGGGCGAGGGCCTCCGGACCATGGCGGTCCTTCACCTTCTGCATGTTCTCCGCGACGAGGTTCAGGGCCGAGTCCCAGCTCGCCTCCTTGAAGACGTCCTGGCCGCGCTCCTTCGCGCGAATGAGGGGCGTCCTGAGGCGATCGGGGTCGTAGAGGAGCCCGGTGCCGCCCGCGCCACGCGGGCAGAGGCGTCCGTTGGACAGGGGGTGGTGCGGGTTGCCCTCCAGCTTCGTGACCTTGCCGTCCCGCACGTGGGCGAGCACGCCGCACTTCCAGAAGCAGAGCTCGCAGAAGGTCGGGACGACTCTGTCGCCCTCCGTCCCGGGATCCGCGTGCGCCGGAGCGTCCAGCCCCCACCACCGGGTCGTCAGGCCCGACCCGAGGGCGGCTGCGCCAGCGCCGGCTGCGCTGATCTTGATGAATTCTCTTCGGGTGTACCCCATCTTCTCCTCTCCGTTGTGACAGAGGCTGTCAGTCACCGCGTGGAGCAGTGCTCCATGCACCCCACGAGGTCCCTCAGGCGGGGCTCGATGAGGCGATATCTCGCGTATCCGTTGGTGCGTGTGGCGCTCACCAGCTTCTTCATCCGGAGGATCCGGAGCTGCTGGGACACGATGGCCTGTCCCACGCCCAGGCGCTTGGCGAGCGCGCTCACGTGAAGCTCTTCCTCGGCGAGGATGGCGATGATGCGGAGCCGGATCGGGTGGGCCACCGCCTTCAACACCTCGGCGATCTGCTCGGCCTTGTCCGGACTGCTGACCAGCCGGTCCGGGACCTCCCGAGGCTCTGTATCCGTGGTTATCGACATCTTGACCTCTGGTTATCGCCCTATAGCAATATCGCTATATCTGCAGGCAAAAGCGCGTAGGACGGCTTTCCCGGCCGGGCGGGCGATTTTCACCGCCCCGGGACCGCCACTTTGTGTGCTATCCCCCACCCTCCAGGTCGTCGGTCCGCCGGGCGACGGGCGGGCCGCTCTCGTCACGCGGGAGCGCCTCTGGTCGCCCGCCGCGGGGAGCGACCTCGGCCGCCATGGCGCCAGGCCGCGCATCCGTCCGCACGCCGCCGGCAACGTGGCGGGTCCCGGCGGAACCGGCCTCGTTCAGCGGGGCTGCGTCGTGGGATGTCTCGGGCCGTGGCGACATGGCCATCTCCTGTCTCGGCCCCGTGCTCCGGGGCGCTCGATCGTCGGGTTTTGCACGGGACGTGCCAGGTAGACCGAGCTCGGGAAGACGACCGAGGTCCGACGCGCCGCGAGGAGCAGGAGGGCCCGTCACGCAAGGCCCGAAGGGGATTCCCCTCGCCACCGCTTCTCCCGCCGATTCAGGGAAAACTACCTGCCTCGAGGCGTCCGGGGGGTTGGCAGGCTCCTTGCTCCGGGCGAGGATCGGTTCACCACGCAGGAGGCTCGGCCCATGTCCGACTTCACCATCGCCCACGCCACGGACCTGGACCCAGAGGGCGGCATCGCCTTCGCGCACGGAGTGGCCCTCGCGCGGGACGCACACGCGCGACTCGTCTCGGTGCACGCGAACCCGCGCGAGGCCACCACGCGCCGGGACATGCCCGACGCCGCGGCCCTGCTGTCGTCCTGGGGCCAGTCCGCCGAGGGAGTGCGCCACGAGGCCCTGGTCCACGAGTGCTGCGACGACCCCGTGGACACGCTGCTGGACGCCCTGAACGACATCGGGCCGGACCTGCTCGTGGTGGGGCATCATCGCAAGCGCGGCCTGGAGCGCTTCTTCGGGCAGAGCGTCTCCGCGGCCCTCGCCCTCAACGCGCGCGTGCCCACGCTGTTCCTTCCCATCGGGGGCCACGGCTTCGTCTCGGAGGAGACGGGCGAGCTGAGCGTGAAGCGCGTGCTCGTACCCGTGCGGGACGAGTCCATCGCACGCCCGGCCGTGGAGCAGGCGGCGGACCTGTGCCGGCGCCTCGGTGTGGACGGGGTGGAGCTGATCCTCCTTCACGTCGGGAGAGGGGACGTGCTGGACTCCGTGGAGGTCCCACAGGACAGGGGCTGGAGCGTCCGCCGCGTGGGCTGCGCCGGGGAGCTCGAGGCGGAGATCGCGCGCAGGGCCGACCTCATGGACGTCGACCTGGTCGTCATGGCGACCCAGGGGCACGACTCCCTCGCCGACATGCTGCGCGGCAGCCACACGGAGAACGTGGTGCGGCTGAGCGAGATCCCGGTCCTCGCCGTCCCCGTGTGATCGCGGTATCACCGGCTCCCGATGTGCCATGTCACACGATCCGCGCCGACCGGCCCGCACCGGGCGATTTGTAACGCCTTTTCCGAGCGATTTCACCCAACTCGGACGGAGCCGTGATAGCTTGGCTGGGATCCCGTTTCCACGTGAGGTGTGCACATGAGACTCGCGTCCGTGTTCGTCCTGTCCGGCCTGCTCCTCGTCGCCTGCGCGAAGGAGGGGGCCGAGTCGACCACCGAGCCCGAACAGGCGGCCACCGCCGAACGTACCGCCGAGCAGCAGGCCGCGCCGGCCGAGGAACCCGCCGAGGAGGAGCCCGCGGCCGAGGAGGCCGAGGCCGCGCCGGAGCCCCCGACCGCAGAGGAAGAGCCGGCGGCCGAAGAGGAGCCGACCGCAGAGGAAGAGCCGGCGGCCGAAGAGGAGCCGACCGCAGAGGAAGAGCCGGCGGCCGAAGAGGAGCCGACGGCCGAGGAAGAGGCGGCGGCCGAGGAGGAGCCGACGGCCGAGAAAGAGGCGGCCGAGCCGACGGAGCCGGCGGCGAAGCCCGAGCGCACCGGGGAGGAAGCCCCGACCGCGAAGCCCTCCGAGCCGGAGGCGAAGCCCGAGCCCGCCGAGGAGGCGGCCGACGAGCCGGCCGAGGAGGCGCCCGCCGACGAGCCCGAGCCGGAGCCCGTCGAGGAGGAGCCCGAGCCGGAGCCCGTCGAGGAGGAGCCCGAGCCGGAGCCCGTCGAGGAGGAGCCCGAGCCGGCCCCGGTGGAGGCCTCCGCCGGCAAGAAGGTCTTCCTCGCCCAGTACTGCAACAAGTGCCACAGCGTCAAGAGCGTGGGCGTCAGCAAGACCGGCGGCGCCGACGACGAGGGCCCGGACCTCTCCGGCGTCGGCCGCAAGCACGACAAGAGGTGGATCGCGAAGTACCTGATGAAGGCCGAGACCCTGGACGGCGAGAAGCACAAGAAGCGCTTCTACGGCTCCACGGACGACCTCAAGACCGTGGCCACCTGGCTGGAGTCCCTGAAGTAGCGCGCTCCCGGGAGGGAGGCCCGGGATGGGAGGCTACCGCTGGGTGGTCTCCCACTCCGGGTGGACCCAGGTCGGGGCGTCGGACGGCGGCAGCGGGTCGACGCCCCGGATGGCGTCCGAGAGCTTCTCGGCCAGCATGATGGTGGGCGCGTCCGTGTTCCCGCTCACCAGGTCCGGCATGACGGACGTGTCCACGACGCGGAGGCCCTCCACCCCGTGGACGCGCGCCTCGGCGTCGACGACCGCCATCGGGTCGGAGGCCGGCCCCATCGCGCACGAGCAGGAGGGGTGATAGGCGCTCTCGCCATGGGAGCGGACGAACGCGTCGATCTCCTCGTCGGTCTCCACCTTCGCGCCCGGGTTCAGCTCCGGGCCGCGGTAGGGATCGAAGGCGGACCGGTGGATGATCTCGCGCGTGAGCCGCACGGCCTCGCGCATCTCCTGCCGATCGTTGTCGGTGGACATGTAGTTGAAGAGGACGGCCGGCGGCACCTCGGGATCGGCCGACCGGATGCGCACGTAGCCGCGGCTGGTCGGGCGCATGGGCCCCACGTGGGCCTGGAAGCCGTGGCCGGACGCCGGGCTGCTCCCGTCGTAGTTGATGGCCAGGGGCAGGAAGTGGTGCTGCAGGTTCGGGTGCCGGATGCCCGGCCGGCTGCGGACGAAGCCGCCCGCCTCGAAGTGGTTCGTCGCGCCCGGCCCCTTGCGCCCGAAGATCCACTGGAGCCCGACCTTGAGCCGGCCCAGGGGCTTCAGCGCCGGGTAGAGGCTGATGGGCTGGGTGCACCGGTACTGGACGTAGATCTCCAGGTGGTCCTGGAGGTTCTCGCCGACGCCGGGCAGGTCCGCCACCACGGGTACGCCGACCTCCCGGAGGCGATCGGCCGGGCCGATGCCCGAGAGCTGCAGCAGGTGCGGGGAGTTGATGGCGCCGCCGCAGAGGATGACCTCGCGCTCGGCGAACACCTCGTGACGCTCGAGGCCGCGGCCGTACGCGACCCCGACCGCGCGGTCGCCCTCGAAGATCACGCGGTGCGCCAGGCAGCCGGTGCGGATCTCCAGGTTCGGGCGGTCCTTGATGGGGTGGATGTACGCCTTGGCGGCGGAGCAGCGCTCGCCGTTCACGGTGGTGCGGTCGAAGGGGCCGATGCCCTCCTGCCGGTAGCCGTTGACGTCCTCGGTGTACTCGTAGCCGGCCTGCAGACCGGCCTCGATCCAGGCGGCGTACAGGGGATGCTCCTGCCGGCCGGCGGCCACGTGGACCGGCCCATCGCCGCCGCGGTACTCGTCCGGGCCCAGCTCGTGGGTCGTGGCGCGCCGGAAGTACGGCAGACAGTGGGCGTAGTCCCAGCCCTCGAGGCCCTTGGACGCCCAGCGGTCGTAGTCGAGGGCGTGCCCGCGGATGTAGACCATCCCGTTGATGGACGACGACCCGCCGACGACCTTGCCGCGCGGGCAGTACATCCGCCGGCCGTCCATCCACGGCTCGGGCTCCGTCTCGTAGGCCCAGTTGAGGCGGTCGCTCTTCAGGGGCTCCGAGAAGGCGGCCGGCATGTGGATGAAGATGGAGCGGTCCTTCGGCCCGGCCTCGAGCACCAGGACGCGCACGTCCGGGTCCGAGGTCAGGCGGTTCGCCAGGACGCTGCCGGCCGAGCCGGCTCCCACGATGACGTAGTCGTATCCGCGCGTCTCGTCGCTCATGAGCGGGTCCCTCCTGCGGGTGCCTCGCACCGTGCGCCCCAGACCCCTACCGCCTGTGGCGCACGGCGACAACCGAAACCTCTCGCCGCGGCTTCTGCCCCCCGGACGGCGCCTGCCGGCTACGCTCCGCCGGACGTTCCGCCGTCGAGCAGGTGCGGCAGGTCGGACGGGTCGAGGCCCTCCAGGGAGTCCCTCACCAGGTCGGCGTGCTCCTCGAGGGCCTCGCGGGTCTCCGTGCCCACGACGCCGATGGTGTGGCAGCCCGCGGCGGCCCCCGCCTGGATGCCGCGCGAGGTGTCCTCCAGGACGACGCACTCGCCGGGCTCCAGGGGACGCTCGCCGGCGCGCGTCGCCTGCTCGGACAGGAGGCGCATCAGCTTCTCGTAGCCCTCCGGGTGGGGCTTGCCGCGGGCGACGTCCTCCGCGGGGACGATGGCCTGCATGTGGTGCGCGATGCCCGTGGTCTCCAGGCCCAGCTCCACCTCGTGTCGCAGGGCCCCGCTGCAGACCCCGGCGTGGGCCATGGCGGCCGCCCGGGCCACGAAGTCGGGGGCGCCGGGGCGCGGCTCCAGGGACTGCGCCATGAGCCGGGCCAGGACCTCGGCCTTCTCGGAGACCAGCGCGTCCAGCTCGGCCGGGGACGGGCGCGGTCGTCCCACGCGCTCCCACATGCCCGCCAGGGCGTCCCGATCGTCGTAGCCGATGAAGTGGGCGAAGTACTCGTCCTCCGTGAGCGCCACGCCGCGGCTGTTCGCCACCGTGCGGAAGCCCTCGCAGTGGAGGGGCTCCGTGTCGACCAGCAGGCCGTCGAAGTCGAAGAGGAACGCGCGGATTCGGAGCATGGAGGGAGCCTCCCGGGCCGTGGACCGGAGCAGTGTGCCAGACGACCGGCCGCGGCCCCAAGGCACGGTTCGGCGCGGTCCCCGGGGGGGGCAGAAAAGTGTGAAATGAGTAGGCTTGACCCCACTCGGATGGAAAAGTGTGAAATGAGTAGGCTTGACCCCACTCGGATCAGCGGCGGGGCGTGCGGCAGGCCAGGGAGAGCAGCTCCGCGCCCGCACGGAGCATGGCCGTGCGGCTGAGCTTGGAGCCGGAGACGTCGTGCCAGCGCTCGAGGGGTACCTCGACGAGGTCGTCGGCGGTCCAACCCGGCGCGCCCGGGCCGCCGGCGAGGAGGCGGCCGAGGAGTTCCACGTCGAAGATCCATCGCGACCGGAAGGGTTGGGACAGGGCCAGCTCCAGGGTGGGATCGACGCGGAAGAGCTTGGCGCCGCACTGGCAGTCGTAGACGCGCAGCCTCAGGACCAGGGAGGCCGCCGTGGCGAAGACGCGGCCCAGGTAGTGCCGGACGGGGCTGCGCTGGATGTCGGCGCCGAGCCGGGCGAAGCGCGAGCCCATGGCGGCGCGGGTGTCCGTCGCCTCCAGGACGTCGAGGAGGCGGTGCATCTCCTCGGCCGGGGTGGCGAAGTCGGCGTCGAGATAGCCCACCAGGGGGGCGCCGTCGCCGATGGCGCGCAGCATGCCGCGACGGACCGCCTCCGCCTTGCCGCCGTTTTGCGGCAGCACCACGAAGTCGGCGCGATCGCCCAGGTCGGCGGCGATGCGGGCCAGGAGATCCGACGTGTCGTCCGTGGACCCGTCGTCCACCAGGAGCACGCGCAGGCGCTCGTCCTCCAGCAGCCGCGCGACGTCCTCCTCCCGCAGGCGATCGGCCTCGTTGTAGCAGGGGATGACGACGGTCGCGCCAGCGGACATGCCGCACCTCCGGATGGGGACCGGGGAGGAGTACCAAGGCCGGCCGCTCGGGACAATTCACCCGGCGCTGCGGCACCGTCCGACGACGGTCGCGCGGCGGGCGGTCTTCGACAAGGCGCGGCCGGTCTGCTAGTCGATTCGCTCCCACACGCGGGAGGGAACCACCATGAGCGAGCCGGCGAGCCCCCAGGACGACCAGCCAGGCCAGGACGAGCCCAGCTACCAGCCGCAGCCCGGAGAGGCCCAGCTCACCGCCCGCGCCGTGATCGTGGGCTGCCTGGTGGGCAGCGTCGTGTCCTGCACGAACATCTACATCGGGCTGAAGATCGGCTGGACCTTCGGCGCGTCCATCGTGTCGGCCGTGCTCGGCTTCGCGGTGTTCGCCGTGTTGGGCAAACAGCTCAGCGTGCTGGAGACCAACATCACCCAGACCGCCGGGTCCGCCGCCGGCGGCATGGCGTCCGCGGCCGGCCTGGTCGCCGCGATCCCGGCCATGAACATGCTCGGCTTCGACATCCCCTGGACCGACCTGCTGTTCTGGTCCATCGGCATCGCCTACCTGGGCGTGTTCTTCGCCGTGCCGCTCCGGCGGCAGGTGGTGGAGGTCGACCGCCTGCGCTTCCCGACCGGCACCGCCACCGCCGAGACCATCATCGCCATGCACAGCGAGGCCGGCGAGGCCATGGAGAAGGCCCGGGTCCTGGTCATCGCGGCGGTCATAGCGGGCGCGTTCAGCCTCGCGGCGCACTTCGTCCCCCAGCTCGAGATGCCCCCGGTCCACGAGTGGGTCGACATCGGCATCATCACCCTGGCCGCCGCCTGGACGTTCAAGCTCTACCTGGGCCCGGCGCTGTTCGGCGCGGGCTTCCTCGTCGGGCCGCGCGTCAGCTTCTCCCTCACCCTGGGCGCCATCCTCGCCTGGGCCGTCCTCGGCCCCATCGCCCAGTCGAAGGGCTGGGCCCCCGGCGAGGTAATGAGCTACTCCGACGGCCCCCGCGGCTGGCTCCTGTGGCCGGGCGTGGCGCTGATGGTCTCCGAGGCCCTCACCTCCCTGGCCATGTCCTGGAAGACCTTCGTGCGCGCGTTCAAGATGCCGAAGAAGCTGGGCTCCGGAGGGTCCGACGAGCACGCCATCCCCAACCTCTGGTGGATGGGCGGGCTCGCCCTGGGGACGGGCGCGACCATGCTGATGGCCGAGACGGTCTTCGGCATCCCCTGGCACCTCACCCTGGTGGCGGTGGCCCTGTCCTCGCTCCTGGCCATCGTGGCCGTCCGCTCGGTCGGCGAGACGGACATCAACCCCATCGGCGGCATGGGCAAGGTGACCCAGCTCGTCTTCGGCGGCCTCGCCCCCGGGCAGATGGGGACGAACCTCATGTCCGCGGCCATCACCGGCGCCGGGGCCAGCCAGGCCGGCGACATGATGCAGGACCTGAAGACGGGCAACCTGCTCGGCGCCTCCCCGCGGCGCCAGTTCATCGCCCAGCTCATCGGGGTCGCGGCCGGCGCGATCCTCGTCGTCCCGGTCTACTTCATCTTCACCGAGGCCTATCCCATCGGCGGCGAGGAGATGCCCGCCCCGGCCGCCCACGCCTGGAAGGCCATGGCGGAGCTCCTGGCGAAGGGCCTCGGCGCGCTGCCGCCCCACGCCGGGTCGGCCGTGCTCGCCGCGGCGGGCCTGGGCATCCTCCTACCGCTCCTGCGGAAGACCCGGATGAAGCGCTTCCTGCCCAGCGGCCTCGCCATGGGCATCGCCTTCATCATCCCAGCCTTCTACTCGCTGGCCTTCCTGTACGGCACCGTCACCTGGCTCATCTGGCGGAAGCTCAACGCGGGCGCCGTGGAGCGGCTGACCTTCGCCGTGGCCTCCGGCCTGGTGGTCGGTGAGGGCCTGATGGGCATCGTGAACGCCGCGCTCACGATCTTCGGGATCTGACGCGGCCGCGGACGGCTACTCGTACGTGATCTCGAGCCGCGGCCGGTACTCCGGGCCGCGCTCGGGGTCCACGCCGGTGACGGAGCGAGACTTCTCGTACGCCTCTCCGGCTTGCTCCGGGGCCGCGTTCACCAGGAGCAGCGCCAGGGCGTTGCCCGGGGCCCAGCCCTCCCGGTCCACGACCTCCTGCACCACGGCCGAGAGGTCCTTCGGGCAGGCGTAGCGCACCTCCCGATCCCAGCAGTCCAGCTTCCGCTGCTCGCAGTCGTACTCGGTGACGTCCGTGCAGTCGTCGTTGCAGCGGATTGCCCACTCCTCGATCCGTGCGGCAGTCCTGGCGCGCTGATCGGGGCGGCCCGTCTCGTACTGCCCGGGGGGCCAGGGCGCGGCGTCCGCCTCGTCTACGGCGTAGACGGCCAAGAGGAGGCGGTTGGAGCTGTCCACCTCGTTGGTGGCGTGGAAGCTCAGCGTGGCCGACGCGATGGTCGCGCCCTCCGGCACCTCCACGCCCGGGAAGCGCAGCATCGTGTGATAGGAGACGTGCCCCTCGTCCCAGTGTCGGCCCAGCTTCACCGTCCCGTCGGCGAAGACGTTCCACGCCGACTGCGCCGCGTCCATGAGGTACGAGGTGATGGCGTCCGTCTGGACCTCCGGCGTCACCACGACCGTCCCGGCGGGCGGCACGGAGGTCTCCTCGGCGGCGTCCGCGTCGGGGGCCGTGTCCGGCGTGACGTCGGGGGATGCGTCGGCGACGACGTCCGGAGTGTCCTCACCCGACGTGTCCTCGGCGGCGTCCGCGTCGGGGGCCGTGTCCGGCCTGACGTCCGGGGTGTCGGCGTCCGCGTCGGGGGCCGCGTCCGGCGTGGCGTCGGGGTCCGAGGGTGCGTCGCCCGAGACGTCGAGGCCCACGTCCGCGGCGACGTCGGCGGAGGTGTCCGGCCCCGGCGCGGCGGTGTCCGAGGCCGGCTCGGAGTCCGAGCCTCCGCAGGCGACAAGGAGCGACAGCAGGAGAGACAGAGCGAAGCGACGTGCCATGGGGACCTCCGTTCGGACGGCGGGAAGTCTGCACAGGGCCGACTCCCGCCGTCCAGAATCCGTTCGGCCCGCGCCCTACTGTTCGCAGGTCGCCGGGTCGATCGTCGTGTAGCCCTTGCAGGTGCTCCCGTTGTCCGAGGCGAAGCTGCCGTCCGGACAGATGGCCGACGGGCTGCTCCAGTAGATGGTGCTGGTGCCGATGTCGGCGCTGTCGAGGACGGCGCAGGTCAGGTCGGCCCCGTACCAGTTCACCCGCTGCGTCATGACGATGTCGGTCATGTCCGCGCCCACGAGGCTCGCGTCCTCGAAGTGCGTGATGTAGTAGCTGCTGCTGCCGCCGCTCACGTCGGCCCCGACGAGCAGCGCGCCGTCCAGCGTCGTCCCCTGGAGGGACGCGAACCCGAGGTCCGCGCCGCTCAGGTCGATGCCGGTGAGGTCCAGCCCGTCGAACGTGCAGCCGCTCAGGTCGGCGTTCACGAGCGTCGTCGTGCCCACGTCGACGCCGCCGACCCCGGAGAAGTCCAGGTTGCGAACGGAGGCACCCGTCAGGTCCGCGCCGGCGAGGTCGAGCGTGGCGTTCAGCTTCACGCTGTCCAGGTCGGCCCCGGTCAGGTCGCCGGAGAGGTTGGAGGCGCCGTTCACGCTCGAGCTGGTCATCTGGAAGCCGGGCGCGGTGACGTTCGCCAGGCTGGTGCCGGACAGCACCGCGCTGTTCGCCGTCGCGTCCGTCAGGTCCGCGCCGTCGAGCACGGCGTCCGTGAGGTTCGCCGAGGACAGGGTACCCCCCACGAGCGAGGCGCCCGTCAGGTCCGCGCCGGTGAGGTCGGCGCTCACCATGCGGGCGCCGTCCAGGATCGCGCCGCTCAGGTTCGCGTTCGTCAGGTCGGCGCGCTCGAAGTCGCAGCCGGTGAGGTCACGCCCGGAGAAGTCGCGGCCGGACAGGTCCACGTCATAGAAGTCGGCCCCGACCAGGGTCGCGCCCGTGAGGTTCGCCCCAGTCAGGGTGGCGTTGTCGAAGTTCGTGTTCGTGAGGTCGCGCCCGGACAGGTCGTAGCCCGACAGGTCCGTGGCGGCCAGGCTCGCGTCCGTGAGGATGGCGCCGTCGAGGTTCGTCCCGTCGATCACGGCGCCGCCCAGGTTCGCGTCGGTGAGGTCCGCGCCCGAGAAGTCGGCGCCCGTGAGGTTCGAGCTCTCGAAGCTCGTGTAGCGGGCGCTGACGCCGCTCAGGACCGCGTCCGTCAGGTCCGACTGGCTCACGTTGGCGTCGTCGAGAGTGGCGTCCGTGAAGTCGATGCGCTGCATGTCCGAGCCGTGCAGCCCGGCCTCGGGGAAGGACGCCCCCACGGCCACGGCGTCCGTGAACGTGCTCTCGGCGAGGAAGGCGCTCCACCCGTCCGAGTGGGACAGGTCGGCGCCGGTCCAGTCCGTGTGGTCGCCGTTGAGGTCCCGGAGGTTGGCGTACGTCGCGGTGACCCCCACGAAGTCCGCGGAGTCGCAGTAGCCGAGTTCGAGCACGGCCCGATCCATGGCGGCGCCGTCGAACTTCGTCTGGTAGAAGTCGGCGTTGTAGAAGATGGCGTCCGTCAGGTCCGTGTTCTTCAGGTACGCGTAGTCGAGGTCGGAGCCGCTGAAGTTGACCTCGTGGAGGTCGTAGCCGGCGAGCCAGAGGGTCTGGAGGTCCACCGCCATGCACAGGGCGCCCGGGACCAGGGGGCACGGCGTGCCGGACTCGGTGCCCTGCTGGTCGCCGTCGGACGTCCCGGTGCTGCCGTGGCTGAAGGTCACCGGCTCGGAGCCGTCGCAGGTCAGGGTGTACGTCCCGTCGCCGTTGTCCGCGACCGCGCAGGTGGCGCCGTCCTGGCCGTCGGTGATCTCCACGGGCGCCTGGTCCGGGCAGGTCAGGGTATACGAGCCCGTGCCGGAGGAGCTGACCGTGCAGGCCTCCCCGTCGGCGCCGTCCTGGCCGTGGTAGAGGTTCACAGGGTCCTGATCCGGGCAGGCGAGGACGTAGCCGCTGCCGTCCGCCAGCGCGGAGACCGTGCACGGCGAGGCGTCCTGGCCGTCGGCGCCGTCCTGGCCGTCCGAGATGGTGACCGGGGACGAGCCCGGGCAGTCCAGCGTGTACGAGCCGTCCCCGTGGTCCGTGACCGCGCAGGGCTCGCCGTCGGCGCCGTCCACGCCGTTCGTACCGTCCCGGCCGTCGCTGACGAGCACGGGATCGGAGCCCGGGCAGTCGATGGTGATGGTGCCGTTGTCGTTGTCCGTGGCGGCGCACGGCTGGCCGTCCTGGCCATCGTGGATCGTGACCGCGTCACTCCCCGGGCAGTTCAGGCTGTAGCCGCCGTCAAAGGGGCTGAGGACGCAGGAGCCTCCGTCCTGGCCGTCGTGGAGGATCACCGGATCGGAGCCGGGGCAGTCCACCGTGTAGGTCCCGTTGCCGTTGTCGGCCACGGTGCAGGGCGACGGGCTGGTGCCGTCCTGGCCGTCCGAGATGGTGACCGCGGCCGAGCCCGGGCACGCGAGGTCGTACGAGCCGTCCCCGTTGTCCGCGACCGTGCATGGGTCGGCGTCCTGGCCGTCCTCACCGTCCGTGAGCGTGACCGGGTCGGACCCGGGGCAGGTCAGCGTGACCGTGCCGGCGGCGTCCTCGGTGGCCACGCAGGCTTCGGCGTCCGCGCCGTCCTCGCCGTCGGTGACGATCACCGGATCGGAGCCCGGGCACGCCAGCGTGTACGAGCCGTCCTGGTTGTCCGTGACCGTGCACGGCTGGCCGTCCTGGCCGTCTGCCCCGTCCTGGCCGTCCCTCAGGGTCACCGGGTCGGACCCGGGGCAGGCGAGGGTGTAGGCGCCGTCCCCCTCGTCCGTCACCGTGCAGGCCGCCCCGTCCTGGCCGTCGGTGAGGGTGATGGGCTCCGCCCCCGGGCAGTCGAGCGTGTAGGAGATGGCGTCGACCGGCGTCACCACGCAGGGCTCCGGCGGACCGACCGGGAGCACGACCGCGTCCGAGCCCGGGCAGTCGAGCGTCACCGTGTCGTCCCCGTTCATCGTCACGCTGCAGGCGACGCTGCTTCCCTCGCCGCCGACCGCGAAGGTGAGCGGCGCGCTGCCGGGGCACGCGAGGGTCAGGGTGCCGTCCTCGTTGTCGAGCGCCTGGCAGGGCTCGGCGTCCGCGCCGTCGGCGCCGTCCGAGATGGTCACCGGGTCCGAGCCGGGGCACGCCAGGGTGTACGCCCCGTCGCCCTCGTCGACCACGGTGCACGGGGCGGCGTCCTCACCGTCCTCGCCGTCCGCGACCGTGATCGGGTCCGAGCCGGGGCAGTCGATGGTGTAGGTCCCGTCGCCGTTGTCCGAGGCCGTGCAGGCCTCGCCGTCCTCCCCGTCGGAGCCGTCTTCGCCGTCCTCCAGCGTGATCGGCGCGGAGCCCGGGCAGGCCAGGCTATAGGTGCCGTCGCCGTGATCGGTGACGGCGCAGGGCTCGGCGTCCTCGCCGTCCCGCGGGCCCTCGACCACGACCGGCTCCTGGCCGGGGCAGTTCAGGACGAGGGAGCCGTCCTCGGCGGTGGTCGCCGTGCAGGCGGGCGTCTCGATGACGGTGTCGTCGCAGGCGGCGAGGGCCAGCGCCGCGACGGCGAGCAGGGGAACCAAGCGTGGGGCGGAGGTGCGCATGCCGACTCCTGACTACGGGTGAGAGGCGGCGGAGGATAGTCAAGGCTCCGGACGCGCGCTAGGCTCCCGTCGGCCCGCACGAAACGGGCCCGGAATCACGAGACGGAGGACGGACTTGCGCTTCCCCGAGTACGACGACCTGGACGCCATCGGCCTCGCGGACCTCGTGCGCGCCGGCGAGGTGTCGCCCGCGGAGTGTCTCGACGCCGCGCTCGAGCGCATCGAGGCCCGCAACCCCCGGCTCAACGCGGTGGTGCACGCCATGTACGACCGGGCCAGGAAGCGCGTCGACGACCTGCCGCACGGACCGCTCCGAGGCGTGCCCTTCCTGGTCAAGGACCTGAAGCTGAAGATCGCGGGCACGCCCACCACCAACTCGACGAAGCTCCTCGCGGGCCGCGCGGCGGAGCGCTCCAGCGTGCTCGCCGAGCGCTACGAGGCAGCCGGGCTCCAGATCCTCGGGAAGACCAACACGCCCGAGTTCGGGATCATGGGCATCACGGAGCCGGAGCTTCGCGGCCCCTGCCGGAGCCCGTGGAACCCGGACCACACGCCGGGGGGAAGCTCGGGCGGCTCGGCGGCGGCGGTCTCGGCGCGCATGGTCCCCGCGGCCCACGGGGGCGACGGGGGCGGCTCCATCCGCATCCCGGCGTCGGCGTGCGGGCTCTTCGGCCTCAAGCCGACGCGCGGCCGCGTCACCATGGCGCCCTTCATGGGCGAGGCCTGGAGCGGGTTCGTGCAGGAGCACGTCCTGTCGCGCTCGGTGCGGGACAGCGCCCTGCTCCTGGACCTGAGCGACGCGTGGACGCCCGGCGAGCCCTACGCGGCGCCGGCCAAGGTCCGCTCCTGGAGCGAGGAGGTGGGCGCCGACCCGGGGCGGCTCCGCGTCGCCTTCACGCGGGAGACGCTGTACGCCGGCGAGAGCCACCCGGAGTGCGTCGCCGCGGTCGAAAAGACGGCGTCCCTCCTCGAGGACATGGGCCACGAGGTGGTGGAGGCGCGGCCCCCGTTCCCGCGCGACGAAATGGTGCGCGCCTACTTCCTCGTCGTCTGCGCGGGCGTCGCGCACTTCGTGACCACCACGGCGGAGGAGGCGGGCGTCCGCCCCCGCCCCGCGGACTTCGAGCCGGCGACCTGGCTCATGGCGCTCATCGGCTGGAAGACCCCGGCGGCGGACCTCCTGGCCGCGCAGCAGCAGATCCAGCGGACGGCGCGGGACGTGGCGCACTTCTTCCTGGAGCACGACGTCCTGGTGACGTCCACCATGGCGCAGCCCCCGGCCCGCATCGGCGAGCTGGCCATGACCCGGGCCGAGCGGCTCCAACTCGCCGTGCTGCGGAACCTGCCCCTGCGCGCCCTGCTCGACGTGGCCCTGAACAAGATGGGCGAGGGCAAGCTGGCCTGGACCCCGAACACCCAGCTCTTCAACCAGACCGGGCAGCCCGCCATGTCGGTCCCACTCCACTGGAGCGCCGATGGCCTCCCCATCGGCGTCCAGTTCGCGGCGCGCTTCGGCGACGAGGCCACCCTCTTTCGCCTGGCCGCCCGCTTGGAGGAGGCCCGACCCTGGGCCGACCGGCGCCCCTCCCTCGCGTAGGCGCTCGGCCGTGCCCGGCGCGGTGAGACGGTCGTGACGCCGCCGTGGAACTTCCCGCTGGGCGAGGTGCTGGGCGCGCTGATGTCGGGGAGCCCGTTCAGGCCGTCTGCATCGACTACCGGGAGAGCGGCGGCACCCGCTTGGAGGTCACGTTCGGAGCCGGTCCCTCGGCGGGCGGCTCGTCGTAGCGGGCGCGGCACCTACTCGATCAGCCAGGCCTCGAAGGCGTCGAGCGAGGACGGACGGCCCAGGAAGTCCCGGACCATCTCCTCCGGCGGGGTCGAGGCACCGGGCTCCAGGATGGCCTGCGCGTAGGCCCCCGCCACTTCCGGATCCATGAGCCCCGCCTCCCGGAACCGGCCGAACAGGTCCTCCACCAGGGCGGCCGACCACAGGTAGGTGTAGTACTTCGAGTTGTACCCCGCGAGGTGGATGAACGACGCATACGCGGCGGTGTCGCCGCTCGACGCATAGGGGCTGTAGCGCGCCAGGACGTCCTGGTAGACCCCCATCGGCGTCTGCTCCCGGGTCACGGCCGCGTGCAGCTCGTGGGAGAGCGCCGTGTACGAGAGGCCGTCCATGACGAAGAGGCCCCGCGTCATCCCCTCGGCCGCCCGCATCCGCTCCACGAGCTCCGCCGGGATCGGCTCGCCGGTCTCGCGGTGCCGGGCGAAGCGCGCCAGGACGTCCGGGTCCCACGCCCACTTCTCCAGGAGCTGCGAGGGGACCTCGACGAAGTCCAGCTCCTGGTGCACGACCGAGTGCACGAGCCACTCCTGCCGACCCGACAGGAGCATGTGCATCACGTGGCCCAGCTCGTGGAGCAGCGTCCTCACCTCGTAGTGGGACATGGTCGCGGGCTCGCCGTCCTCTCCCGGGGAGGGTGAGAAGTTGGCGCCGAGCACGATGGCCGGGAGCTGGAGCCCGCCGACCCCGAGCTGCGTCCAGAACGCCGCCGCACCCACGAACTTGCCGGGCCGGCGGTAGAGGTCGAGGTAGACGCGGCCGAGCGCCTCGCCGCCGCGCACGACCTCGTAGACCCGGACGCTGTCGTGCCATGTCGGCGCCTCGGCGACCGGCTCGAAGGAGACGGTGAAGAGGTCCTCCACCAGCTCCAGCGCCCCCGCCTCCACACGGTCGGCGACCAGGTACGGGTACACCTCCGAGACGTCGTAGCCGACCTCCTCCGCGCGGAGCCGCCTGGCGTAGTAGCCCACGTCCCAGGGGTACACCTCGGTCGCCTCCGGGTGGTCCTGCTGCTTCCGCGCGAGCAGCGCCTCGAGATCGGCCTCCGCCCGGGGCCGCGCGAGCTCCGCGACGTCGTCGATGAACCCCGCGATGGCCTCGCTGCTGCCGGCCATCTGGATCGCGGCCTGGTACGACGCCCAGTCCTCGTGCCCGAGGATCGTCGCCGCCTCGTGCCGGACCGCCAGGAGCTCCTCGAGCACCGCGTCGTTGTCCGGCCAGGCCAGGTTGCCGTAGAGCTCGTGCATGGCGCGGCGGACCTCCGCGTCCTCGGCGTAGAACATCACCGCCGTGTAGTCGGACCCGGGGACGGTGAGCACGACGACGTCGTCCTCGCCCTCCAGCCGGCGGGCGTCGATGTAGCTCTGCGCCAGGCCCGCGAGCTGCTCGGCGCCCACCTCCATCGAGGCCGACGCCTCGGCGACGTTCCGCAGGAACTCCTGCTCCAGGGTCGAGGCGCGGATCTGGAGCACCAGCAGGCGCGACCGGGCGTCCTCGTCCAGGTCGGCCCCCGCCTCCCGGAAGTAGCGGACCAGGCGCTGCCGGACGCGCTCGCCCTCGGCACCCAGCCCCTCGCGGTCGACGGCCTCCACGGACGCAGCCACCGCCTCGTCGAGGTAGACGCCGAGGCGGGTGCCGCGCGCCCTGCTCAGACACGCCTCCCCGGCCTGTCGCATGGCCGCGTCCGGGTGCAGGTAGGCGTACAGCTCGGCGATCCCCTGGGCCCGGTGGACCTCCACGAGCAGCTGGTCGAACGGCCGCAGGGTGTGCTCGAGGGTCCGGGGCGTGTCCTCCGCGGCGATGTAGTCCGCGAGGGCCTCCGCGTGGGCCAGGTGGGTGTCACAGTGCGCCTCGACCTCCTCGGGCGTCGTCGGGATGGGCGGCGCCTCCCACAGCGGAGGCGGCTCCGGCGGTGGCGGTCCCTGGGCGGAGTCTGCATCGCAGGCCCCCAGCGACACGACCATGGCGACCGCGACCCACACGAACCCGAGCGATCGGCGCAGCATCATCGTCTCCTCCTGGAGGACTCCGTCCGGGGCCGCCGTTCCACGCCGGGGGGCGATGCGCGGACCGCGGTCTCCGCCCCGCTCATCGGCCGGTCGCCGGCGGACTTGAGCCCATCGTTCCTCCCCGAGCCGCACCGACCCGACGGACAGCGGACGGCGGGCTTCCCAGCCCGCCCTCCGCCGACGCAAGCACGACGCCGAGCCCCATCGCGGCCACCATGACGCGGCCGTCCATGGCTGCCTCCTCTCGCGCGCCGGAGCGACCACACCCCTGCTGCGCGTCGCCGCCGGCTCGACCCTGGTTTGCGTGGGACCGATCCTCGCACGTCCCCACCAGCGCTCGAAGGCGGGGGTAGCCGGACCCCGCATGGAGGTTTGCCGGCACCGGGACTGGGAGCGGGTGGTGGCGGAGTACGAGGGCAGCGGGCTCAGGACGGCGGAGTTCGCGGAGCAGCGGCGGCTGAAGCTGTCGACGTTCCGCTCGTGGGTGTCGACGCTCCGGCGGGAGCGGAGAGAGCGGGCAGGCCAGACGGCTGCGCCGCTGTGCCTCGTCGAGGTGGCGGTTCGGCAGGAGCGGCAGGCGCCGACGGAGGCCCTGCGGGTGTTCGTGCCGGGCGGGGTCGTCGTGGAGGTTCCGCCGGGCTCGGACGTCGGCGCCGCCGGTGAGCTGCGCCGGCGTGGCCATCGGCCGGAGCACGATGGTGGACCTGTTCCACCGCGCCGCGGAGCACCTGGAGCCGCTCTACGAGCGACTCATGAAGACCATCGCCTCGCGCGACATCGTCCAGGCCGACGAGACCACCCACCGGGTGCAGGCCAAGGACGCGTGCCGTGGTGGGCCGCTTGGGTCCTGGCGGGGCTCTGGTTCGCCACGCGCACGAGCGTCGTTCGGCCAAGTTGCCCGGGGAGCGGAAATCGATTTCCGCCCTTCATCCGTTCAGGGTGAGGCCGCTGGCCGAGGCGCTGGCCGAGGGGACCCTGGCCATCGACGACCGCCCCGCCGCCCTGGGCGTCCTCGGGCGCTTCGACCTGGGCACCCGAGGCCGCTCCCTACAGGGAGGGCGACTCGTCCATGTCGTACTCGCCGACGTTGCTCGCGCTCGGGGGGAGCTTGGCCATCTGGGCCTCCAGCATCTCCACGTGCTCGGACTCCTCGTCGCGGAGCTCGGTGAACAGGGCGCGGACCTCCGGGTCGGTCACGCCGGGCAGGGCCTGGTCGTAGAAGTCGTAGGCCTTCTTCTCGGCCTCGAGGGCCACCTCGAACGCCTGCACCACCGACATGCCGCGCCGCACGGCGCCGATCTCCGGGGCCTCGACGTCGAAGAGGTCGCCCAGCCGGACCGCCGCCGGCTCGTCGCCGAAGAGCTCCTTCCGGCGCGCCTCGAGCTCCTTGCCGTGCCGCTTCTCGTTGTCGGCCATCGACGTGAAGAACGACCCCGCGTCATCGCCGCCGAACTGCTCGGCGAAGATCAGGTAGCGGTTGTAGGCCTCCATCTCGATGAGCTTCGCCAGGTCGAGGGCGTCCATCAGGCTGAGCTTGGAGAGGTCGAGGAGGGTGGACATGGTACGACTCCTTCATCCGTTGTCCGCGCTGTGAAGCAGCTCGTGGGGCCGCCTCTTGCGCTTCAGCACGACGCGACCCTAGCAACCCCGGGCGGATCCCGCGACAGAAATCAGAATCAGGTGTCAGACCCTTCCACATTTCGTTTTCCGCTGCGACGAGCATCGCTCAGGACCTGACCATGCGACGCACTACCACCTGCGCGTCCGGTCGCCCTCCGATGTTCACGCGCCGCTTCAATCGGGGCCACAACTGGATGGCCCCCTGTGCCGTGGACTGTTCCCGTGGACGGTTTCGGAGCCAGCTCGTCGACTCCGAGCGATACCAGCGCCAACCCCGCTCGCCGCTGCCCTGTCCCACAGAGCTGGCCCAGCGTTCGGAACTGCCGCCTTTCGAAGTGGCCGACCTGCCTGGCACCACGGTGCAGCAAGTCGCGAAGTCGTCACCAGACCAGGCCGGCGCCCGATATCCCGAGTCGGTGACTCACTCGCTGGGAAGCGGCCTTGGAGCCGCCGGCTCGGGCAGAGAAAGTGAAATATGAGAGTGTCTGGCACCTCGCCTGGCGGGCGGCGTGACGCGTGGGGCCGAGCGGTCACGGCTGCGCGACGGGCAGGAACAGGTCGTTCGCCCGGGCGTCCTCGCGGGTCCGCACCACCACCATCACCGAGGAGGTGTTCGGGAAGTCGGGCATCTGGAAGGTCACCGAGGTGGCGCTCCAGGACTTCGGCGTGACCTTCTGGCCGCCCACGTTCAGGGTGCCCGGGGCCTCGCCCAGGGCCGCGCCGGAGATGGTGACCTGGTTGCCGGTCGCCGCGGGGGACGGGGAGATCCCGGTCACCCGGGGCAGCTCCATGCGGAGGGTGGCGGAGGAGGTCCCGCTCGTCGCCCGGTGGTTGTCGATGATCCAGTACGTCCCGGCCACGAGCCCGGGGAGGATCGCCAGCGGGGTGTCGTCGTCAAGGACAGTCACCGGGACGGCGTCGCTCAGCTCCCCGGCCAGGCTCGGCTGGTGCAGGACCACCAGCCGCTGGAACGGGTCGAGGTCGCCGGCGCGCAGCACGAGATCGCCGGTCAGGGCCTCCTGCTCGACCGCCGCGGGCACGCGCACCCGGTAGCGGAGGCTCGACAGGGGCGGTCGCGGCAGCAGGGGGACGTCGAGGCTCGACGCCTGGGTGAAGGCGGCGGTTGCCGGGATCCCGGCGGTGGCCAGGAGCGCCGAGAGGTGGAGGTCCTCGAGGGGCGGGAACCGCTGGGCCCAGAAGTCCTCTGCGAACTCGCCCGCGGCCAGGAACGCGCTCTTGCCCAGGGCCTCCTCGAACGTCGCGTGGACGCTCGCCCAGTTCAGCGGCTCCCCGTCGAGCGCCTCGTACAGCCCGCGCACGGCCGCGTCGCCGTGAGCGTGGGAGATCCACATGAGCCACGGGGACGTGCCGTAGACCAGCCCGGAGGGGTAGCCGCCCCAGCCGTTCGGCAGGCCCAGGGTCGGCACCTCCGCGGCCGCCGCGGCCTCGGTGAGACCGGCCTGGGGGAACGCGTCGCCCAGGACCTTCCAGGCGATCCACTCGCTCATGGCCTCGTCGAGCCACGCCAGCGTCAGGTTGGTGGTGTACTCCCGCTGGAAGACGTGGCCCATCTCGTGGATCGTCACGTAGGTGACCTCGTCCAGGGTGCCCAGGGTGCTCCTGATGACCGAGACGGGCTGGCCGAGGAACCCCGACGACGTGGCCCCCGAGGCCTGCCCGCTGAAGTCGGCCCAGGACACGCTCTCACGCACGAGGATGCGGATCGTCTCGTCGGGGAGCCGCCAATCCAGCCCCTCCAGGGCCTCGTAGGCGTCCACGGCGGCGTCGAGGACCGTGGCGGCGTACAGGTCGTCCACGAAGTCGTCGCTGTTCGGGTCCACGACATACTCGACGCGCACCCGGCCTTCGAGGTCCTCGATGACGCCCGGGCTCTCCCGGCGATGGACCACCCCGACCTTGTTCACGACGACGTTGAAGGAGGCTGGCATGACCGGCTCCGGCGCGCCGGCGGCGGGCTCCTCGGCGGTGTACTCCCCCGCGGGCAGGTCCCAGCGGAGGGCGTCGGCGAGTTGCGAGACCCCCTCCTCCACCAGGTGGGTGAAGCCGGTCGCCGCGTCGATGAGTCCCAGCTCCGGCGCGGCCGGGGCGGGCTCGTAGGGCATGGTGATGGACACGGGGGCGAGCAGCCGGCTCACGTCGGGCTCCAGGCGGAAGCCGAAGGTGACGTCCCACTCGCGCTGGGGGTCCGTCTCGGAGGCCGCGGCGTCGTCCATGGACCACGCCTCGAGGCGGTAGGGCTCCCCGTCCGGCGTGGGGGGCAGCGCGCCCGGCTGGATGTCGATGCGGGCACCCCCGGCGGCCAGGAGCGTCCCCTCCGCGGGGTCGAAGTACGTCGTGCTGCTCCCGCTCCCGGGCGCGTGGCTGACCTCGAGCTCGCAGGTGCGCCCCAGGGTCTGGTTCTGGAGCGTGTAGGTGCCCGCCGCGTCCAGGGGGAAGCACTTGTCGCGCAGCCAACATCCGGAGAAGTCCAGCGTCCCCTCGAACAGGTCGGGGGCCGAGATGCGGTGGACGCCGGCCAGGCACGGATCGGTCTCCGCCTCGTCCCCGGGCCCGTGGGCGTACAGGCAGACGTGATCCCCGACGGCGAACGCCTTGGTGTACGGCGAGCAGAAGGCGCGCGTGCCGTCGTCGTGGCCCAGGTTGACCTGGTCGAAGCTGCCCAGCGGCGCGCGGGACTCCACGTCCAGGGTCAGGGGGTCGCTCTCGCGGACGTAGCGGCCCTCGGGCGCATCCTCCTGCAGGACCTTCTGGGTCATCCGGAGGGTGATCGTGAGTTGCGCGCCCTCGGGGAGGCCCTCGATGAGCGCGGAGGCGACCGGGAGGACGCACGGCCCGGACGGGAGGCCCCAGCAGCCCGGGACGTCGTGGTCGCTCGGCAGCACGTTGTGGAAGCCGGTGTCCTCGTGGGGCGTCTCGTAGCGCACCTCGAGCTTCCCCTGGACCTGGGAGTTCCCGTCCCAGCCCACGCGGTACGGCTCGAGGTTGGTGACGTCGAGCACCAGGTAGTGGTCCTGGCCGGCCCCGTGAGCGGCCACGAAGCGCACGCCGTCGGCCTCGAGGCCCGGGGACAGGCCGATGGGGCCCGTGGGCAGGACCATGAGGTCCACGGGTGGGCCCGGATCCGAGCCCACGCCGTCCAGGGGGCGCAGGGTGGTCCACCCAGGCGCCGTCCCCTCCGGGATCGTGACGGAGTAGGCCCCCCCGCCGATGTCGGTGGGGACCAGCGGCGTGTCGCCGAGGAGGACGCGCCGCGTCTCCTCCGTGCCACAGAGGGTACCTTCCAGGCGTACCGTCATCCCGGGGGCGGCGCCGGTGGGCCAGATCTCCTCGATGAGCCCTTCGCAGGCGGTCGCCCCCTCGACCCGGAAGGTGAGGGTGTTCGAGGGCCGGCCGTCGACCTTCACCACCACGGACCGGTTCTTCGCGTACGGAGGATCCGGTCCCCAGTGGGGATAGGCGGCGATGCGGCGGTTGGTGACGCCCGAGGTCTCCACCGGCTGACCATCGACGAGGACCTCGACCACCGACTCGTCCCAGCCGAAGCCCGAGCCGACGAGGTCCACGAGGCCCCCGTGCCCGGTCTCCTGGAGCGGCCCCGTGCGGTCCGCCACCACCGTGCCGCCCACGACCATCCCGTCGAGCGCGGGCGGCTCGGCGTAGGGCGGGTGGAGCGCGACCTGGAAGGCGCCCAGCGTGGTCGCCATGCCCCCGGCCCGGGGCGAGGACGTGCCGGCGGGCCCGAGGCCGTCCACGAAGGGGTCGGGGACGGGGCTCCAGGCGGACGCTCCCTCCTGGTACAGCCCCAGGTCCTCCGCCTCGACCGGGACGGGGACGGCGTCCAGCCCGAACCGGACGCTCACGAGGAAGGGCACCTGTGCCTCGAGGCCGACGGGTTCGAGCCGATAGCGGGTGCCGGCGATGGGGAGCACGTCGTCGACGTACACGTCCTCGCGCAGGGCCAGCGCTCGCGTCGACGCGGACCCGCTGGCGTCCGGATCCCAGCGGGCCACGCGGACCGTCGTGGCGGCCGCGAACGCACCCTCGGGGAACGAGGCCTGGAGCGCCCCGTCGTCGCTCTGGACGACGCCGCCCTCCGGCCCCACCTGCGCTTCGCCCGCGGGCACCCACTCGCCGGAGCCGGGCCCGTCGAGGCCGTCCCCGTCCCCCGATGGACAGCCGGCGCCGGCCAGGGCGGACGCGAAGGCGAGAGCGACGATCCGGAGCGGACGCAGGGACGAGCAGGCCACGGGGACCTCCGCCGTATGGGGTGGCCGCGCCGCGGGCCGGCCCCACGGGAGCGACGGGGACAGCCTACCCCCTCCGCCCCCCACCGGCGAGAAGAACCGACGCGGGCCGCCGGCGTCGCCCCGACGGGTGACCGGGCGAAGTGGATGCCGCGTCCCGGGGCTGGCACCCTGGGGGCCATCCGACGTGGGAGGAGTGATGAAGGCGAACGGCTTCGTGGGTGCGCTGGCGGTGGCGGTCGCGGTCGCCCTGGTGGGCTGCGACGACGACGGCGGCGACGGGCCGGCTTCGTGCGAGTACGAGGGGCAGACGTACCACCACGGGGAGACCTTCCCGGCGGCGGACGGCTGCAACACCTGCCAGTGCGAGGACGGCGAGGCCCTGTGCACGCTCATGGCGTGCCCGACCACCTGCGATTACCAGGGCGAGATATACGAGGCCGGCGACTCCTTCCCGGCCGGAGACGGCTGCAACGACTGCGAGTGCATGGACGACGGCTCCGTCGCCTGCACCGAGTTCGAGTGTCCCCTCACCTGCGAGTACGAGGGCGAGACCTACGAGGTCGGCGACTCCTTCCCGGCCGGAGACGGCTGCAACACCTGCCAGTGCGGGGAGGACGGCTCCGTCGCCTGCACCGAGCTCGAGTGTCCCACCACCTGCGAGTACCAGGGCACGACATACGAGGCCGGCGACTCCTTCCCGGCCGGAGACGGCTGCAACGACTGCGAGTGCATGGACGACGGCTCCGTCGTCTGCACCGAGCTCGAGTGTCCCACCACCTGCGAGTACGAGGGCGAGACCTACGAGGTCGGCGACTCCTTCCCGGCCGGAGACGGCTGCAACACCTGCCAGTGCGGGGAGGACGGCTCCGTGGGCTGCACGAAGATGGCCTGCCCCGTCACCTGCGAGTACCAGGGCACGACATACGACGTCGGCGACTCCTTCCCGGCCGGAGACGGCTGCAACACCTGCCAGTGCGGGGAGGACGGCTCCGTGGGCTGCACGAAGATGGCCTGCCCCGTCACCTGCGAGTACCAGGGCACGACATACGACGTCGGCGACTCCTTCCCGGCCGGAGACGGCTGCAACGACTGCGAGTGCATGGACGACGGCTCCGTCGTCTGCACCGAGCTGGAGTGCGACTGCGACCCGGAGGCCGAGTGGTGGCGGGACTACGTCGCGGAGTCGCCGGAGGAGTGCGCGGTCATCTTCTTCGGCTGCGACGAGGGCCTGAGCGCCTTCGACAACGCCTGCGGTTGTGGGTGCGAGCAGCCGACGGACTGCCCGCGATACGTGAAGTGCCCGGAGGGGGAGAGCTGCGACCTGGAGGCCCTGGCGGCGGAGTGCCCGCTGTCCGAGAGCCCGCTGGACGGCTGCACCACGGAGGTGTCCTGCCCGAGCGACGAGCCCTTCTCCGAGTGCTGGCGACCCGACGAGTCCCTGCCCTGCGGCGCCTGCCGGAGGCCACCACCGGACGACGTGTGCCAGGACGACTCCGAGTGTCCGGACGGACAGATCTGCGAGGGCGGCGCGGACGTCTGCACCTGCAGCGGCGAGAAGATCTGCGTGCCCGGCTGCACGACGAACGACGAGTGCGGCGACGGCGAGGTCTGCGGCGACGGTCACCGCTGCGCGCCGAGCCCGTGCGACGCGCCCGCGGACTGCCCGGTGGACTTCGTGTGCGAGGCCGAGGGCTGCCTCCGGACGCCGTGCATGACAAGCGGCGACTGCACCGGGTGGTGCGTGGAGGGCCTCTGCTACACGGAGCCCGGGTACTGCTCGCCCGTCCCTCCCTGACGGTCCTCCCGGCGGGTGACAGGCGCTGGAGCGCCCCCTACCATCGGGGCATCCCCACAGCCCCGATCCCTGTGCGCCCCCAGGGAGGAGGTCCGCCGTGCGCATCCCGACCGAGCCCATCGGCAGCATCCCCCGCCCGCCCGCGCTCCTCGACGCCCTGGAGGCGTTCCGCGAGGGCCGCATGGGCCGGAGCGACCTGGAGCCGCGCTTCGAGGAGGCGGTGCGCGACACCATCCGGCGCTTCGAGGAGACGGGCTCACCGGTCATCACCGACGGGGAGCAGCGCAAGGCCAGCTTCGCCACCTATCCCCTGGAGGGCCTCGACAACGTAGAGCCGGGCGGCGTGGAGATCCCCTTCGCCGACGGGCACGTGCGGCGGCTGCCCCGGCTGGTGCGCGGTCCGTTCCGGTACGCCGTGAAGGCCGACACGTTCCTCGCGGAGGCGAGGCGATACACGAGCGTCCCGGTCAAGCAGGCCGTCATCGCGCCCTCGGCCCTCCGCCTCGTCTACCCGGAGGAGGGCGTCCCGGGCTATCCCCTCGAGCGCTTCCTCGACGACCTGGTGGAGGAGGGCGTCTCCGAGATCCGGGGATGCCTCGAGGGGGGCGCCCACGTGGTCCAGCTCGACTTCACCGAGGGCCGCCTGGCCGTGAAGCTCGACCCCTCCAAGGACCTGCTGCACCACTTCGTAGACCTGAACAACCGGGTCCTGGACCGCTTCTCCGACGAGGAGCGCAAGCGCATCGGCGTCCACACCTGCCCCGGCGGGGACCTGGACTCCACCCACAGCCTGGACGTGGACTACGCCGACCTGCTGCCCGACCTGTTCCGCATACACGCGGGGCGCTTCTACATGCAGCTCGCGAGCGAGCCCGACCGCCGGCGGGTGCTGGGCATCGTCCGCGAGTGCTCCCGGGACGACCAGCGCATCTTCGTCGGCGTCGTCGACCCGATCGATCCCGACATCGAGTCGCCGGAGGCCGTAAGGGACCGGACGCTGGAGGCCGCCGAGTTCCTGCCGCTTCAGCGACTGGGCACGACGGACGACTGCGGCTTCTCCCCGTTCAACGACGACCGCTCCACCGCCCGGGACCGCGCGTTCGCCAAGATCCGCGCCCGCGTCGAGGGCACGCGCATGGCCTCCGAGCAGCTCGCCGGGTGATCTCGCACGCTGCCGGGCCGGCCCGACCCTCGCCCTGCCGCCCGCGTTCGTGAAGCGAGTGCCGGGCTGACGGTATCGGCCGCCTCCTTGCGTCGGGTGGCCCGGGACCGCCACCATGCCGACACGCGGCGCTGGCACCGGGTGACATGTTCGCCGGTGTCGGCGCCGCGGTCGCCCCCACGGCCCCGGGAGTCCGATGATCCGCTCGACGCCTGCCCTCCTCGCCCTGGCCTGCCTGGCCCTCGTCGCCTGCGACACGGAGACGGTCAACCTCGCCCTCGAGGAGCAGGACGCCGACGCCGTCGCGGGGCCGGACGCCGACGCCGTGACGCCACCCGACGTCGCCGACGACACGACCGACGACGCCGGACCGGAGATCGACGCCGGACCGGAGATCGACGCTGGACCCGAGGTCGACGCCGGACCGCCCGTCGTGGAGCTTCCCCTGGAGCCGTCCGAGGCGTTCCTCGCCCGCAAGCAGGCCTACTTCGACCACTGCATCGACCGCGGCGGCTTCTATGAGCAGGCCTGCCGGGTGGCCGCCGGGGAGACGACCTACGACGACGACGCCATCGACGCCGCCATCGCCAAGCTGGCGGCGCGGGAGGACACGGCCGACTTCCGGACCGCCGGCCTGGTCCGGATGCTCTACCTCGACGACGTGACCGGGGCCCTGGGCGAGGACCGCCGGACCCGGATCGAGGAGTCGCTGCTGGGCTTCAAGTACTGGATCGACGAGCCCGGCGAGGATCAGATGTCCTACTGGACCGAGAACCACCAGATCCTCTACCACTCGGCGGAGCTCCTGGTGGGCCAGCGCTGGCCGGACACGGTGTTCTCCAACTCCGGCATGACGGGCGACGAGCACGTGGCCCACGCCCTGCCCCGCCTGGAGCGTTGGCTGGACCTGCGCGGGCGCTTCGGCTTCTCGGAGTGGCACTCCAACGTCTACTTCAACGAGGACATCCCGGCGCTGCTCAACCTCGTCGACTTTGCAGAGGACCCGCACATCCGGACCAAGGCCGCGATGGTGCTCGACATCATCGCGCTGGACCTCCTCAACAACATGTACGACGGGTACTTCGCCACGACCCACGGCCGCACCTATCCCAGCAAGTGGAAGGGCGGCATGAACGACAGCACCAGCGAGTTCGCCTGGATCGCGCTGGGCCTGGGCGAGCACGACGGGGGGACCAGCTTCGGGGCCTCCTTCCTGGCCACGGGAGACGGCTGGGCCCCGCCGCCGCTGCTGGAGGACCTGGCCGAGGCCGTGCGCGAGCGCCACGAGCACAAGCAGCGCGACAGCTTCGACGTGGCGGACGGCCCCGACTACGGGATCAGCTACGAGGGCCTCGACGACGTGGTCGTGTGGGCGGGCCTTCAGGCCATCGCGCACCCGCTGACGATCAACGGGTCGATGATGGTCATGGAGGAGTACGACCTGTGGGACGGCTTCCTGTTCGGGAGCCTGCCGGACAGCCTCCTGGACCTGCTCCGCGGGGCGGTGGGCACGCCGGAGCTGGTGGACCTGGCGGAGCAGCTCGGGCCCCTGGCGCGCGGCCTGGCGCTCGAGTCGGTGGACACCTACGTCTACCGGACGCCCGACTACCAGCTCGCCGGTGCGCAGGACTGGAAGCCGGGCCTGTGGAACGCCCAGACCATCATGTGGCAGGCGAGCCTGGACCGGGAGGCGCTGGTCCTGACGGTGGCGCCCGGCGGCATCGACGCCCTGGGCGGCGGGGACCTGGCCGTCAACGACCCGTGGAACGGCGGCTGGCTGCCGCGGGTGACGCTCCACGAGAACGTCGGCGTCATCCAGTACGGCCGGGAGCCCATGGAGCCCCTGTTCGAGGACATGGTGAGCGCGGAGCTGAACCACGCCTACTTCCCCCGGAGCGCCTTCGACGAGGTGGTGGAGAGCGGCCACTGGGTGATGGGCCGGAAGGGGGACTCCTACGTCGCGCTGTGGTCGCGCGAGGAGGCGACCTGGTCCGAGGACAACGACTACGAGCTGGCGGTCCCCGGCGTGGACAACGTCTGGATCGTGGAGCTGGGCAGCGCCGAGGAGCACGGCGACTTCAAGGCCTTCGCCGACGGCATCGTCCAGGCCGGGGTCTCCGCCGACGGGGAGGTGGTCTACGACTCCCCGAGCCTGGGCGAGGTCCGCGTCGGCTGGACGGGCGCCATGACGGTCGAGGGCGAGCCCGTGGACATCGGCCCCTACCCGCGCTGGGACAACGCCCACCAGCAGACGGAGCACGGCTCGCTCGTGACCCGCGTCCCGTTCGGGGACGAGGTGCTGGAGCTGGACTTCGAGCAGGGACGCCGCCGCCTTCTGGAGGCGCCCTGAGCCCGGGGGACGGGCTCAGTCGTCGTCCTCGTGCTCCTCGTACTCGCCGTAGCCCTCGTGCTCCTCGTGCTCCTCGCCCTCGCCGAGGTAGAGGGTGGAGCCGACGACGGGGACGGTGAGCTGGCTGGTGGCCGGGTCCCAGCTTCGGAAGAGGCCGCCGGCCCACAGCCCGGTGAGGGCCAGGAAGACGAGCCCGACCACGGCTCGCGAGGAGGGGATGGCCGCGGAGGGCTCGGCCTCCTTGCGACCGTCGACCATGCTCATGGGCAGGTTCTCCCGGTGGCGGATGGAGTGCCAGGCGACGCCCGCGACGTGGGCGCCCACGACGACGAGGAGCGCCCAGGCGAGGACCTCGTGGACCTCCTCGGCGGCCTCGCTGCCGCTCGACATGAGCAGGCCGGTGCCCGCCAGGCCGAGGACGAAGCCGAAGATGAGGACGGCCGCCAGGGCCGAGGCCGGGTTGTGCCCCGCGTGGCGCTCCCCGCCGCCCGTGAGCGCCTCGCGGAGGTAGCGGGCGAGCGCGGCCGGGCCGAGCGAGAAGGAGCCGAAGCGGGACCAGCGGGAGCCGACCAGCCCCCACACCAGGCGCAGCGCGACCATGAAGGCCATGATCAGGCCGAGGATCATGTGGACGCCGAAGGCGGCGCCGTCGTCGTCCGTCGTGTTCGCGATGAGGAAGGCGGCGACGAACGACCCGGCGAGCAGCCAGTGGAAGAGTCGGATCGGAACGTCCCAGACGAGGATGCGCTTCATGTCGGACCTCCTTGAAGAGCGTCTCACCGACACCATGGACCCGCCACGCCCGAGCTTCATGAGAGCGCTCTGAGAGTTCTCTCAGGATGCGCTGCCGGGCCGCCGCCGTGGTAGCCTGCCGCCATGGAGCGGACTGACTTGGAGCAGAGGCTGCGCGGCTTCTTCGCGGAACGCGACGACGGCATCGTCTGCGCGTACCTCTTCGGCAGCCGCGCCCGCGGTCGCGAACGTCCGAGCAGCGACGTGGACCTGGGGGTCCTCTTCGAGACGCCACCCGAGCGGACCTTCGAAGGGATGTCGCTCGTCTGGGACCTGGAGCGCGACCTGGAGGCGATCCTCCGACTGCCGGTCCAGGTGGTGGCGCTGAACGAGGCGCCCCCGGATCTGGTTCACCGGGTGCTGCGCGACGACGTCCTCGTGTGCGACCGGGATCCGAGCCGTAGGATGCGCTTCGAGGTCCGCCGCCGGAACGAGTACTGGGACCTGCTGCCGGTCCTCGAGGAGTATCGCCGCGGCGGAGCCGGTCGATGACCGACGAGCGCCTGGTCGCCAAGAAGCTCGCGCGGATCGAGACGTGCCTCCGAGAGCTGGAGACGCTCGTCGCACCGGAGGAGATCACGGTCGACGTGCGAGCTGAGCGCTTCACGGAGCGCACGCTCCAGATCGCCATCCAGGCGGCCCAGGACATCGCATCCCACATCGTCTCCGACCAGCGCCTGGGAGAGCCTGCGACGAACCGTGAGTTGTTCGACCTGCTGTCGCGGAGCGGTTGGCTGGACTCGACGATGGCCGAGACCATGGGGCGCATGATCGGTTTCCGGAACATCCTCGTGCACGGCTATGAGGAGGTCCGTCCCGACATCGTGCGCGACGTGGTCGAGCACCGACTCGGAGACTTCCGGCGCTTCGTGGCGATGGTGAGGGAGAGGGTCTGAGCGTCGACGGATTCGCTCATGCCGCCGGGGAGAGTCGCGCACGGAGGTCGCCCCGGGGGCCTTTCTTGCCGGGCGCAGTCGCCGCCGTGGCGGCGCGCCACGTCATCGGGGGCGGTGAGATAGAGGCCCCGGGGCGGCCTGATCGCGTCGACGTACCTCCGCCACACGGACGAGGCGATCGAGGCCCGCGTGGGTCGCGCCGGGCAAGGGGCCGCGCGGTTTCACGCGCTCGCAGGAGCGGCCTCCACCGGTCACGCAGGTGCGTGCGACGCTCCGCTCGAATCCATGAGGAGTTCGAGACATGTCCGCACATCGGCCACCCTCGTTCGCGCTGCTCGTCCTCGTCCAGGTCACCCTGGCGTCCCTGATCGGATGCACCTCGGGTAGCGGTGGCTCGCCCGACGTGACGGGTGCCGACGCGGACGAGGTCTGGGTGGGAGGGGACGTGCTCGATACGCTCGATTCGGGCTCCGCGGATGACGTGCGCGAGGAGGACGCCCCTTCGGCACAGGACGCCACGCTCCACGACGGATCGCGGCGCAACGACGACGCCGTCCCCGACACGGGCCCGACCTGCACTCCGCAGTGCGACGGTCTCGAGTGCGGAGACGACGGCTGCGGAGGCTCCTGCGGCACCTGCCCGGAGGTGGCGCCGTATTGCATCGAGGGTCTGTGCGCCATCGAGTGTACTCTTGGCTGCTCCGGGGCGGTCTGCGGCGACGACGGGTGTGGAGGTTCGTGCGGGACCTGTCCGGACGGCACGACGTGCGCCGCAGGAGACTGCATCTGCGAACCCCACTGCGACAGCGCCGAGTGCGGAACCGACGGCTGCGGAGGCTCCTGCGGATCCTGTCCGACGTCCACGCCGTATTGCGTGGAGGGGACGTGCGCCGCCGCCTGCTCGCCCGACTGCGACTCCAAGGAGTGTGGAGCAGACGGATGCGGTGGCTCCTGCGGGACCTGTCCGCAGGCGGCTCCGTACTGCGTCGCTGATCACTGCACCGTGGAGTGCGTCCCGTCGTGCGAGGGCGCCACGTGCGGACCCGATGGATGCGGCGGCACGTGCGGCTCCTGTGACGAGGGTTCGGCGTGCGTGGGCGGGCAGTGCTACTGCGTAGCCGACTGCGCCGGCTCGGAGTGCGGCCCGAACGGATGCGGCGGCACCTGCGGCGAGTGCCCCTCGAACGCCCCGTTCTGCACAGGCGGGCAATGCGAGGCCGCGTGCGAGCCGGGGTGTGCCGACAAGGAGTGCGGCGACGACGGGTGTGGAGGGACGTGCGGCACCTGTCCCGAGTCCACGACGTGCGATGACGTGGGCACGTGCGTCTCGACCGAGCCCGGCCCCGGCATCCCCTATGCGAGCGCCGAGCCGCTGGTGCGGGTCCTTGGACCGGACCCGAAGCTCGGCTCGGTGGGCTGGGGCCGCACAACCGGGCACGAGGTCGTGCTAGACGGCGTGCTTTTCGGCGACGTGAGCGCCCTCACGTGGTCGGGCCCGAACGGCAACACGGGGAGTATCGACGTCGGCGCCTCTTGGAGCTCCGAGCCGATCCCGCTCCAAATGGGCGACAACGAGATCGTCATCGAGGCCTGGGACGAGTCGGTAGCTCGCGACCGGGTGACGGTGGTCCGCGACCCCACCGGGGCCTTCGCCGCGGCTCCCCGGGCCGCACCGGATGTCCTGTGGGTGGGAGAGAAGTCGGATATCCGCGTCACCGTCAGGAAACCCGAGGACGCCACCTGGACCCCTGACACGGTGCGCCTGGTCCACGCTGCCGGAGACGGGCCGGGCGCAGGGACCGACACCCCGATGAAGGACTCCGGGACTTTCTCGGGAGACGGAGACGCGGTGAAGGACGACGGAGAGTTCTCGACCTTCGTGTCCCTCGCGTGCGACGCGCCGGGGACGTCGACGTTCCGTGTGCACGTCACCGCCGAGGACGCGCAGGGGCAGCCTTACGAGGCGCGCAGCGCTCCGGTCACCGTGTCGTGCTACGAGCACGTGACGCCCGACCAGCTGGAGACGGCCGAGGCCGTGATCGAGCAGGCGGAGACGGCCTTACTCGAAGGCAGCGCGCAGCAGGCGGTGATCAGCGACCTGCTGGAGTCCCCGTCGGTGACCGCGGCGGGCCCGGCCTCGGGCGACGGCTTCGGCCTGTGGCTCCAGCTCGAGGGCGGTCTCCTCGGGGCGGTCTTCGCGGCCCCGGCGGGCACCCGCTCGACGGCAGTCCCCGGGGATGCGGCACCCGCGCTCACCCTCGGGAATCGTCGGGCGATGATGCTGGCGCCGCACGCCGACGAGTTTGGCGACACCGACGACGGTCCCGACGCGGGGCAGATCTTCGCCTCCAGCCTCTGCCCGCCGTTCCAGGTGGCGGCCGACGGCGCCCTGGCCGACTCCGACGCCTCGCTCGACCGCTTCCGCCGCTTCGACGAGTACGGGGTGGTCTCCGTGAGCGCCCACGGGGAGGCACTGTTCCAGGGCCTCCCCCCGGAGGTGCAGGAGGACTTGTATGCCTGGCGCCACACGGGCTCCCAGGAGGTCGTGTCGACAGGCGAGGCCATCGCCCCGGATACCCTGCTCCAGGCGGCGACGACGTGCACGGTACTCGAGGACGGCACGAACGACTGCCCCCTGGGGACCCGCTGCGTCAACGGCGAGGTCGACGCCGGCGTGTGCGTCGACGACACCCAGGCCGACCTCCGGGCCGGGCGCGTCGTCGTGACCAACCTCGGCTACGCGGTCACGCCGGCGTTCTTCCGACACCATGCGCGAGCCAGGTATCCGCGCAGCCTCGTGAACCTCGGGGCGTGCCGGACGCTCTTCGACGGGAGTCTGGCCTCCACCTTCCTGGGCCTCGGCGCAGCCACCGTGACCGGCTTCACCGGGTACGTGGAGAGCCTCTTCGCCCGGGAGCATGTGCTCGCGCTCTTCGACGGCGCCATCCAGGGCGGCTCGGTCGCCCAGAGCCACTCGGGAGCGTCGGACCCGGACTGGCCGGGGAGCCACTGGGCCCTCGTGGGCGACACGGACCTCGATCTGAGCTGGAGCGGGCTACTCAGCCCCGACTTCGAGGCGATCGACGTCCACGGCTCCGGGTGGACCGTCGAGGGGGACGGGCGCCTCGTGTCCGCTCTCGGGTCCGCCACGGCGCCGTCGGGTGACCGCATGGCGCTGGTCTCGACCGGGCTCGGTCACACGGTCCAGTCGGGTCTTTTCAGCCAGACGTTCTGCCCGCCCGACGAGGCCACGGGGCTGTCCATGTCCTGGCGCTTCTACTCCGAGGAGTTCAAGGAGTTCTGCGGCTCGGAGTTCCAGGATTCCTTTGTCACCCAAGTCGAGGGTCCGGATGAGGACATTTCCGAGATCGAGATCCAGGCCGACGACCTGTGCCCGCCCAACGAAGGCTCGTGCGGGCCCTGCGTAGAGCCCACGCCGTGCGCGTCGAAGTGCATGGCGGAGCCCGGATGCTACTCCGAGCCCGACACGGGACTGTGCGTCGGCGAGTATCAGTGCACCTGCGGGCGCTACGCGTCCGGGCTGACCCCGAGCGACGTCGACTTCGACCAGGGCGGCGTGTTCCACACGGAGTGGCGGGAATTCGTGCTGCCGCTGGGCGACGCAAGCGAGCCGGGGCCGATCACGCTGAGGTTCATGGCGACCGACACCGGCGACTCCATCTTTGACACGGTCGTGCTGGTGGACGACGTCACCCCGTGCGCCCCCGACTGCACGGGCAAGGAATGCGGGGACGACGGCTGCGGCGGCACCTGCGGGGCCTGCGCCTCGGACGACGTCTGCATCGAGGGCGCCTGCTGCACGCCGAGTTGCCTGGGCAAGGCCTGCGGCGGCGACGGATGTGGCGGGAGCTGCGGGACCTGCGACGACGCGAACGCGTGCACCCTCGAGTCCTGTGTGGACGGCGCCTGCTACTACACGCCCGACCAGACACCCGGTTGCTGCGGCAAGGCGGCCGACTGCCAGGACGACGATCCCTGCACCCTGGACGTGTGTGAGGACTTCGAGTGCGCTCACCCGCCGGTGCCGGACGAGGAACAGTTGGCGTGCGACGACGGCGACCCGTGCACCCTGGACGACACGTGCGCGAGTGGCTCGTGCGTCGGAGGCCCGCTCGACGACACGTGCTGCGCCGGCGACGAGGAGTGCGACGACGGGGATGACGTATGCACGGAGGAGGCCTGCATCGACGGGCACTGCTCGTACTCGCCGACGGGCGTCGAGGGCTGCTGTGAGGTCCAGCCCGTCACCTGGACCTTCGAGCAATCGCCGCCGTTCACGTTCACGGCGACCAGTGCTCCCTGCGGGTGGCAGATCGCCGTGACGTACCAGAGCACGAGCGGAGTGCGCACCCTGTACTACGGCGATCCCGCCGACGACGACTACGACTGCGGGGTCAACGCGGGCACGGCTACGAGCCCGCTCGTCGAACTGCCGGCCGGGGCCGCCTACGCGCTGAGCTTCGACCTCCTCATGGACACGCAGCCCGACGCCGATCTGGATCGGTTGACCGTCCGGGCCGTGGCCGCAGACGGCTCGTACGACATCCTCCTCTGGGGGAAGAGCGCGCTCGAGACCGGCACGCAGTGGCACACCTACCAGCGCGACATCTCGGCACTGGCCGGAACCGCCTTCCGGCTCGTCTTCGACTTCGACACTGTGGGAGGCACCGCCAACGACGGCCTGGGCGTCTTCGTGGACGACGTCGTCGTGGGATCCTCCTGCGTGCCCGCTCCCTGTACGTCGAACGAAGACTGCCACGACGGGCTGGCCGAGACGCTGGACGCGTGCACGCCGACCGGCTGCGCCTGGCAGTTCGAGTAGGTCTGCTTCGCCGGGTCGCTCTCGGGGCCGCCCGGGGATTTGCGCTCGGTCGATCCGAAGGACACCATCTGCGGGCCCGGAAACGGCGCGATCCCCCGCGCGCCCCAGCCCGTATCCAGGAGCCCCCATGAAGGCCGCCTCCCTCTCGTGGCTCGTGATCCTCGCCCTCGCGCTCTCCGCCTGCGACGAGGGCGGCGGCGGGGAAGAGGCCGACTACTTCGACCAGTGCACGCCCGGCGAGGCCCCGGACGAGACGTGCTGGGTGTCGAAGCGGGACCCGGGGTCGGACGGCGTGGCTCTGGCGGCGGCGCTGGCGGCGCGCTGGATGGACGAGCACCCGCCCGAGGACCTGCGCTGGGACTGGTCGGAGGGCGTGCTGATGTACGGCCTCACGACGCTGTACCGGGTGACGGGCGACGAGGCGCTGCGGGCCTACGCGGAGGCGTACCTCGACCACCACGTGGAGGAGGGCTACCAGATCTCCTGGAGCGACTCGTGCCCGCCGGGGCTGGCAGCAGCCGACCTGTGGCGCGACGTCCCCGAGCAGAGGTACCAGGCCATCCTCGAGGACATCGCCACCTACTTCCGGGACGAGGTCCCGCGCACGGAGCACGGTGGCGTGAGCCACATGGGCACCGTCTTCCCGGACACCCCGACCCTGTGGGTGGACAGCCTCATGATGGTGGGGGTGACCCTGGCGCGCTGGGCGGAGGCCACGGACGACCCCGACCTCCTCGCGGAGGCCGTCGAGCAGGGCCGCATCTTCGCCGACGTCCTCCAGGACGAGGAGACCGGCTGGTTCACCCACGCATGGGGCTGGCCCGGCGACCAGACGCCCGGACTGTTCTGGGGCCGTGGGAACGGCTGGGTCGTGGCGGCGCTCCACGAGCTGCTCCGCGTCCAGATCGTGAGCGGCGAGGCGCCGGATCCGGACCTGGTCGCCGCGCTGGAGGCCCTGTCGGCGGCGGTCGCGGACACCCAGGACGAGGAGACGGGCCTGTGGTGGACGCTGCCGTCCCACCCCGGCGAGATCTACCGGGAGACCAGCGCCACGGCGCTGTTCGCGTACGGCCTCGCGCGAGGGTGGCGATACGGCGTCCGCGACGACGCGGTCCTGGAGACCGTGGCGCGGGCCATGGGCGGCGTGCGCTCCCGCATCGAGGAGGACGAGCAGGGCCGGCCCGTGGTCACCGGCATCTCGGGTCCGACGAGCGTCGGAGACTACGACCTCTACGCGGACGTGCCGCTGGAGGACGACGTCCCGTTCGGCGTCGGCGTGGCCATCCTGGCGCTCGTCGAGACCTCGGGTATGCCCCTCCCCAAGTGAGTCCGCTCCCGCCGGGCCCCCGACTCGGGGGTCGAGTTTCGAGCCCGGCGCCACTATGCTCCCGGCGCCCGCGACTCCGGAGCCCTGTCCACGCCATGTCGCCCAGCCCCGATCTCAGCCTGGTCATCCCCGCCTACGAGGAGGCCCTGCGCCTGCGCCCCACCCTGGACGCCGTCCTGGCGTGGCTCGATCGGGAGCACGTGGACGGCGAGGTCGTGGTGGTCGACGACGGCAGCGCCGACCGGACCCCGGAGATCGTGGCCGAGACCGCGGCCGCGGACCCCCGCGTGGTCCCGATCACGCTCCCGCGCAACCGCGGCAAGGGCCGGGCGGTGGCCACCGGCGTCGAGTCGGCCCGGGGCCGCTGGATCGTCTTCTTCGACGCGGACCTGTCCTATCCCCTGGACCACGTGCACGAGGCCCTGGAGCGCCTGAAGGGCGGCGCCGAGGCCGTGTTCGGCTCCCGCCTTGCCCACCCGGAGTGCCGCCGGGACGACTACCCGCCGATGCGGCGCCTCGCGAGCCGGGCCTTCGGCGCGCTGGTGGACGGCCTGCTGGACCTGGACGTCCGGGACACGCAGTGCGGCTTCAAGGCCTTCCGGGCCGACGTGGCGAAGCCGCTGTTCCGGGCCCTGACCATCGACGGCTTCGGGTTCGACGTGGAGCTTCACTGGCTGGTCCACCACTGGGGCCTGCGCGCGGAGGTGATGCCCGTCCGCATGACCCACCGCCCGGGAGGCTCCGTGGCGCCGCTCCGACACGGCCTGGGCATGGCCGCCGACGTGCTGCGGGTCCGCGCCCGGTCCGCGCTGGGCGCCTATCCCGGCGAGCCGGGGGACGAGCAGCCGTGAGCCCGCGACGTACCGGGTGGGCGGACGCCCTCTGGTGGGCGGCGCTCGTGGTGTCCCTGGGAGCGCTCCTCGCCCCGCTGTGGGTGGGGGCCATCCCGCCGCTGACGGACTTCGGCGGGCACGTCCAGATGGCCGACGCGTGGGCCACCCTGGACGAGGATCCCTTCCTCGCCGAGTACCTGGCGCGCAAGGACACGTGGTTCGCCCCGAACCTGCTGGCGGCCCGCTTCGTGGGCTGGCTCCACCCGCTCCTGGAGCCCCTCACGGCGCTGCGCCTGGTCTACACGCTGGCCATGGCGGGCACCGCCGCGGCCACGGCCTGGACCCTCCGCGTGTACGGCCGCTCCCGCTGGCTGCTCTTCCTCGCCCTGCCGTCCCTCTGGGGCTGGGCGACCGGCCTGGGGCTGGTGAACTACGTCCTTGCCGTGGCGGGCATGACGGCGGGCCTCGGCGTGGCGCGACGCGCCGCCGTGCGGGGAGGGCGGCGGCCCTTCGTCGGCCTCGGCGCGCTCGGCTTCGCGGCGTTCTGGGCCCACGGGATCGGCTTCGCGTTCACGGCGGCCCTCGCGGTCGGGGTCCTGGTGGCCTCTGCGCCGGGATGGCGCCGCCTGGGGGCGGGCTTCGCGGCCCTGGCCCCGTCGGGCGCCCTGTGGGGCTACTGGTTCCTGCACGGCCGGGCCCGTGTCGGCGGTGAAAGGCTGGTCGGCGCCGTCACGCAGGTGGAGTGGGGCACCCCCATGCAGAAGGCCATGGAGCTGGTCGACGGCCGCAACGTGACCACCTCGGAGGTGGACATCGCGTGCCTCTGGGCCGTCGGGCTGGCGTGGCTCGCGCTCATGGGCCTGTCGCGCGGCGACGATCCCGCGATCCCGGAGGACGCCGGCCCGCTGCGCCGGCTGGGAGCTTGGACGCGGGCGCACACGCTCCTCCTCGTGGTCCTGGCGCTGGCCGTGGGCCTGCTGGTGACCCCTCAGTACGTGTCGCTGGTCGCCATCAGCGCGCGGCTGCTCCTGCCCCTCGGCCTCGTCCTGGCGATGCTCCCTCGCCTGCCACCACGGAGCGTCGCCGCCGGCATCTTCGTGGTCGCCGCCATGGCCACGACCCTCGCCCTGGGCGGCCACCTGGTGCGCCGGACCGCGCTCTTCCACGCCCACGAGGTGGAGCCCCTCCTCGAGGTGATCGACCGCATCCCGCCCGGGAAGCGAGCCCGGTGCTTCGAGGTCCGCTCCTACGAGCCGCGGTTCTTCCGCCATCGGCCCCTGCAGCACGCGTGCGACGGCCTGCTCCAAGCCCGGGCGGGGGCGTACGCCGGGGGCGGGTTCGCCTACACGGGGTACAACGCCGTGACGTGGCGCCGCGGCGACACGGTCCAGCTCCTCCAGGACTACGAGTGGCGGGAGTGGACCCGCCTGCGCTGGTGGGATTACGCCGTCGTGCGGGGCGAGCACCGACCGCCGCGCGACAGCATCGCCGAGGTGGTGTACCGGACGGAGCCCGCGCCTTGGAGCGCCGACACCGTGTGGACGCTCTACCGCATCGCGCGCTCCCCGCTCCAGCGCACCGTGGCGGAGCCGGTCGCCGGCGGCCCCGGCGGGGACGAGATCCGGTGGATGTGCCGCCCCGGCCAGGCCCTGACCGGGCTGCGCGTGAGGAGGCAGGCCGACCGGGACCGGGTGGCTTCGGTCGCGCCGCTCTGCAAGGCGCTGGAGCGGGGGCGGGGGGACGACCTGCTCCGCACGACGCGATCCGAGGAGCGGGGCCCCCGCCTCGGCGGCAGCGGGGGGCGGCCGCGCACGCACCGCTGCGGGGGCGATCGCGTCGTGATGGGGCTGACCGGGCGGCACGACGACGTCGTCCAGGAGGTCGACGTCTTCTGCGCCGACCCCGGCGAGGCGCCGCCGCCGAGGGAGAAGGAGCAGCCGGAGGAGGAGGCCTCGGCGGACGGCACCGAGGACTCCGAGGGATCCGAACCCGACGCGCGCGAGAGTCGGGCCTTCCTCCTCCGCTGCCCGCCCGGCACGCTGGCGACGGGGGTCCACGCCCGGGTCGGCGCGGCCGTCGACGCCGTCGGGCTCGGCTGTACGCGCCTGGAGGACGCCCTGGCGCACGTGCCGGAGCCCGAGCCGCCCCCGGAGCCCGAGCCGCCCCCGGAGCAGGGCGGGGAGGCGCGGACCGGCGAGGAGCCCGGCAGGCGGCCCGAGCCCGTGCCCGCGCTCCGGCGCCTCCCGAGCGTCTTCCCCACCGTGCCCGGGCGCGGGGAGTAGCCCGCCACCGTGTATCCTGGAGCGGTCATGGAGCAGGCCGTCGAAATTCCGTGTCCCACCTGCGGCGAGTCCACGACCGTCGGCCTCGACGCCGGCGCCGAGGGCACCCTGGAGGTGGAGTCCGACTGCCAGGTGTGCTGTCGCCCCCTGCACGTCGTGGTCCTGGTGCGGTCGGGCCACGCCGCGGTCGTCGAGGTGGGCTCCGGCTGGTAGCCCGTTTGCGACCCCGGTCGAGAGCCCCTACCGTGGGCCTTCGCCGTCGCAGGGGGAGGGAGCGTGCCCAAGGCGCTGGAGTCCGGCCAGACGGTCGGCAAGGTCGTGCTGGTGCCCCGGGCCACGGTGCTTGCCCGCCGGACGTGCCGAGGGCATCCTCCCCGCCATGCCGCACGACGCACCGGGTACGACCCTCGCCACGACGGCGCGCCGTGACGACTTCCCGACCCGCTTCGGCAGGTGGGCGATCGTCGCGGGCGCCTCGGAAGGGCTCGGCGCCGCCTTCTCGGAGGCGGTGGCGCGCCGCGGCATGAGCGTGGTCGCCGTCGCCCGGCGGACCGGACCGCTGGAGGCCACCGCGGGGCGCCTGCGCGAGACGTACGGCGTCGAGGTGGAGGCGCTGTCCCTCGACGTGGCCGCCCGGGACTTCGCGGATCGGCTCGCCGGACTCGCCCGGGAGCGCGAGGTGGGCCTGGGGATCTACAACGCCGCCTGCGCGCCCGTCGGCGCTCTCCTGGACAAGGCGCCCGAAGAGCTGATGACGGCCGTCGACGTCAACGTGCGGGGACCGCTGCTGTTCGCGCGCATGTTGGGGCCGGAGATGGCGGCGCGGGGGCGTGGAGGGCTGGTCCTCATGTCCTCCCTGGCCGGCTTCCAGGGCTCGCCGCGGCTCGCCACATACGCGGCGACCAAGGCATTCAACACGGTGCTCGGCGAGAGCCTCTGGGCCGAGTGGCGGGCGCACGGCGTGGACGTGCTGGCCTCCTGCGCCGGCGCCATCCGCACCCCGGGCTACGCGGAGGCGTCCGGCGGCGACGCGCCCGGCACGCTCGACGCCGACGTGGTGGCCGAGCGGACCCTCGCCGCGCTGGGCCGCGGCCCGCGGGTCGTGCCCGGCTTCGTGAACAAGATCGCGAGCCTGACCGTCGGCCGCTGGCTCCCGCGCCGGGCGGCCGTGCGCATCATGGCCGCCTCGACGAAGGATCTGACGTGATGGACTCCGCCGCCGGCTTCTTCGCGCCGTGGATCGTCTACGGGCTCATCCTCCTGCTGCACCTGGTGCTCCCGGCGCGCCACGTGGACGGCTACGTCACCGACCCCGAGACGGGCCGCCCCCTGCGCTATCGGCTGAACGGCCTGCCCGTGCTCCTCGTGATGGTCGGCATCTGGTGCGGGGTCGGCGCCTCGGGCCTGCTGCCGTTCGACTGGCTCTGGGACCACCGATGGAGCGGCCTCGCCGGGGCCTGCACCCTGGGCCTCCTGTTCACGCTCTGGATCGTCCTGCCGGCCCCGAGCACCGGGAAGTCCTTCCTGGCCGACCTCTACCTGGGCCGGCGCTGGAATCCGCAGTGGCTGTCCGGGCGGGTCGACGCGAAGATGTGGCTGTACCTCGTCGGCGCCGTCATGCTCGAGCTGAACGTCCTGTCGTTCACCGCGCACCACTGGAGCCTCCACCCGGACGATCCCTCGCCGGGCGTGGCCGTGTACGCCGCGCTCTTCTCCTGGTTCGTGCTGGACTACCTCACCTTCGAGCGCGTCCACCTCTACACCTACGACCTCTTCGCCGAGAACGTCGGCTTCAAGCTGGGCTGGGGCTGCCTCGTCTTCTACCCGTACTTCTACCCCGTGGGCCTGTGGGGGACCGCGGAGCTTCCCAACCCGCACACCCCCACGCCGCTGCTCGCCGCCTACGCCGCCGTCTTCTTCCTCGGCTGGAGCCTGGCCCGCGGCGCGAACATGCAGAAGTTCACGTTCAAGCGGGACCCGGAGCGCAGCTTCCTCGGCATCCGCCCACGGACGGTCACGGACGGCGAGCGCCGGCTGCTCGTGAGCGGCTTTTGGGGCGTCTCCCGCCACATCAACTACCTGGGCGAGATCCTCATGGCCACGGGGCTGGCGCTGGTCCTCGGCCACCCGAGCGTGATCTGGCCGTGGCTGTACCCGCTCTACTACCTCGTCCTCCTCCTCCCCCGACAGATCGACGACGACCGGCGCTGCGCGAGGAAGTACGGTCCCCTGTGGGAGGAGTACACCTCGCGGGTGCGCTACCGGATCATCCCGGGCATCTACTGAGGGCCGTCGGCGCCCTCCAGGCGCTCCACCAGGGCATGCAGGGTCCCGTGGAGCCCGTGCAGGCGCCACAGCAGCGCCCGGAGCAGCGCGCGATCGGACGCCGAGCGGTCGACCGGACCCTCCTCTCCACCGTGCCCGCCGGGCTGCAGCAGGCCGATCAAACCCACGAGCTGGTCGGGACTCCGGGGCCACGGGAGGACGCAGTCGACGGTCCCGCCCCACACGGCCTCCGTCCACGCCATCCATCCGCCGGGCCGGATCAGCACCACGATCGCCGTCCGGCCCGCACTGCGTCTCAGGGCGCGCGCCACGCGCAGGGCGAAGCCGGGATCCCAGACCGACTCCACGACCACGGCGGTGGAGCACCCCTCGCTGCCTGCCGCCGCCTCGGACGCATCCCGGGCCTCCACGACGGTCCAGTGCCCGCTCAGGAAGAGGCGGACCTGCCGACGCTGCTCCGGGTACTGGGCTACGACGAGGATGGAGTCCATGGCTCGGCTCGTGGCGCGGGTGGCGATGGCACGGCCCGCCCGATCGGCGGGCGCAAGACGACGCTTCGCGCGACGGCGCGTCCGAGGTAGAGTCACCGCGCCCCGGCGTCGCCCGGTGGCGCGCAGAACCGTCCACGGACTCCGTCCGCGATCCCAACAGAGTCTCGGTTTCCATACTGGATAGACCAGATACCGATACGATGTCAACCCGGTCGTCTCGAAAAGACGACTCCGGGTCGACCGGGGGCCTCCCCGACCGCCTGCGCCGGGTGCTGGAGGCGCGCGGCGGCGTGATGCCCTTCGTGCGGCGCTCGGGGCTCCACAAGGCCCGCGTCTACAACGCCTTGCGGGGCTCGCGCTCCCTCGCCGTGGTGGCCGAGGTCGTCCGGCTCCATCCGGACGTGGACGCCCGATGGTTGCTCACGGGCGAACCGGCGGGCCCGGGGCTGGGCGAGCCCGGTCTCGATTACGACACCGGCGACGATCTCCGGCATCGCGCGCTGCGCCGTGTGGCGTCCCTCCTCGACGAGCACGGCGACCTCGTGGCCATGCGTCTGCTCGGCTACCTCGACGGCATCGAGCCGGAGCTGGAGCGCGAGGGGAGGACCGGTGACGACGAGGGCTGAGGGGAACCGCGACTGGCCTCCACCCTCCACCGTGCGCCGGGCCGAGCCGACGAGCGGTGGGGAGCAGGGGTCAACGGCGCTCCCAGGCCACGCGCACGGCGATGGGCGAGTGGTCGGACAGCGGCTCGCCATCGGGGGTCTCGAAGCCGTCGGGCACCTCCCAGGAGCGCGGGGCCAGGGAGACGTCGTCGGAGCTCCGGAGCAGGATCCGGTCCACGTGGCCGTCCTCGCCGCAGCCGATCGCGTCGCAGGCGTCCTCCAGCCCGGCCTCGAGGAAGTCCTGGAGGTGCAGGCGGTCCGGCCGCCGCGACCCGTAGAGGTTGAAGTCGCCCGCGACCACGACGGCCACGTCCCGGGAGCGCTCGCGGATGCTCCGGAGGAGCTGCCCCACCTGCTCCGCGCGCGTCTCGATGTCTCCCTCGCAGCGCGCGGCGTCCAGGTGGACGTTGTAGACGTCGACCGGAAGCTCGCCGGGCAGCCAGGTCCGCGCATAGGAGAAGCCCTTCGACGCGATGCAGTCGCTGCCGCAGTCCAGGGTCCCGTGGCAGCGCCCCCAGGAGGTGCGCGCGTAGTCCCGGAACGGGAGCCGGCTGAGCCGGTTCAGCCCGTCGCCCAGTCGCGCAAGCGAGGGGACCTCGAACATGGGTTCGGAGCGGAAGAAGTGCTTCACCTTCGCCACGAGGTCGTCGTGATACCAGAAGTCCTCCTGCAGCAGGACCAGGTCGAACGCCTCGAGCAGGGGCGCGATGAGCGGGATGTTCCTGGACGGAGACGAGCTGGAGATGCCCTCCGGGAGACCCGCGACGTTGTACGTCAGGATGGAGATCTCGCCGCCGTCGGGAACCTCGGCGCCCCCGTCGAGCGCGGCCTGTGCGTGTGCGCGACTGGTGAGTCGCTGAGGGGTCCGATCACCGGTCGGGGTGGTGAGCAGGAACGCGGATGTGATGGCGAGGAGTGAAGCGGCAAGTCTGAGGATGGGGCTGCTCCCGTTGGGCTGTGATTGTCAATGGTCGATCGGGCACACCACGCCATGGACGCAGCGGCGCCACGCGGTCCGGCCCGGACACGGCGAGATCAACACGACCGTTCGGACGTGCATTCCCGAGGGTCTGCGGCTCGCGCCCCCCCCGCCGCCCCACCCCGTCCAGCGCCCCGGAGGCGGTCCTCGCCGAGGACCCTGAAGCCTCCGGGGATCTCATCCCGCGCCGGCTCGACGCGTGCGTGGCGCCCAAGCCCGCGACGCCGGATGGGCTCCCGGGGCGCCGGGAGGGCGTAGCGCGTCTACGGCGCCAGGAAGATGAACATGACCGTGTAGTAGAGGCCGACGCCGACGAAGACGACGCCGGTCGCTCGGGTGGCCCAGCGCTGGAAGGTGTCCAGGCGCCTCAGCACGCCGCCGAGCGCGCCGGCGCCGAACGCCAGCACCAGGGCCAGGGCGAAGACGGGGAGGCCGGTGCCCACGCCGAACACGAGGGGAAGCCACGCGGTCGACTGGTGGTGGATGGACAGCGGGACCAGGCTGCCGAAGAACAACGCCGCGGAGACCGGGCAGAAGGACAGCGCGAAGAGCACGCCGAGGAGCAGCGCCCCGACCAGCCCCGACCGGGCCGCCCGGTCCCGCAGGCCGTCGCCCCCGGGCACGCCGAAGCTGAGCGGGAGCAGCCCGAGGAGCGCCATGCCGGCGAGCACCAGGATCGGACCGAGCAGGCGGTTCATGTACCGCTCGAGGAAGCCCGCGGCGCCGGGGATCGAGAGGACCCCGGCCACCACGAGCGCGCCGATGACCGCGTACGCCAGGGCGCGGCCGAGCACGTAGGCTCCGGCCGAGGCGACGGCGCGACGCCGGCTGCCCACCTGTCGGCCCAAAAAGGACACCGCCGCGAGGTTGGTCGCGAGCGGGCAGGGGCTCACCGACGTGAGCACGCCCAGCCAGAGCGCGGAGCCCGTGGCGAGCGCGAGCGCAGTCATCCGCTCTCCGACGCCATGAAGCTCACCACCTCGTCCTGGACGTAGGTGATGTAGGCCTGCTTGTCGCCGACCAGGTCCCAGATGCGCCCGAGCTTCGTCCAGCGCACCTGCTCGTCGCCGCGCACCTCCGCCACCACGACGGCCTTGCCGGTCACCTCGAAGTCCTTCGCGTAGTGTACGTTCCCGGGCTCCTCGACGTTCACGGGCTCCCAGGCGACGCCGCCCCCCTCCAGGTCGTCCCCGAAGGCGTCGCGCACGGCCTCCTCCGTGTAGGCCTCCAGCTTGCGGCAGGTCGCGCAGCGATAGCTGCCGTGGAGATAGTAGACGACGTAGCGCGACCCGGCCTCGTCCGCCTCGGCGGCGGCGTCGTCCCCACTCGGCACGGCCGCGGTGGCGGCCGCGTCGATCGCCTCCTGCCTCCGGAGCTCCTTGGTCACCAGCACGACGACGCTCGCGGCCACGAAGGCGAGCAGCGCGGTCGTGGCGATCCTCTTCGCGTTCATGTCACCGCCTCACGCCTTCAGCCAGCCTTCGATCTCGGCGGGCTTGGGGACCCGGCCGGACACCTTCACCTCGCCGTCGACCGCGACCGCGGGCGTCCCCAGGACGCCGGCCGCCATGATGGCCTGGTAGTCCTCGACCTTCTCGACGTCGGCCTCGACGCCGAGGGAGTCGAGGGTCTCGCGGACCACCTTCTCGGTGCGCCTGCACTTCCTGCAGCCGGGGCCATAGACCTGGATCTTCACGGGGAGCCTCCTTGCCTCACACGAGGACGTTGAAGAGATAGCCGACGAGCAGGATGCCCGCCGCCACCACGCCGAGGAACGCGGCGATGAGCCGGGGGCGGAGCACCTTGCGCAGGATGACCACCTCCGGCAGGGACAGGGCGATGACCGCCATCATGAACGCGAGGGTGGTGCCCAGCGCGGCGCCCTTCTCGAGGAGCGCCTGCACGACCGGGACGACGCCGGCCGCGTTCGAGTACATGGGGACGCCGAGCAGCACGGCCGCGGGGACGGACCACCAGGCGCTCTCGCCCATGACGGAGGCCATGAAGTCCTCCGGCACGTAGCCGTGGATGGCCGCCCCGACGGCGATGCCGCCGACCACGTAGAGCCACACCCGGCCGACGATCTCCCGGACGGCGTCCAGGCCGGCCCGCCCGCGGTCGCCCCAGGTGAGGTGCTCCTCGCTAGCGCCCGCCCCGGCCTCGGCTCCGGCCCCGGGGGTGTCGTAGACCCACGACTCCACGTGGCGCTCGAGGTTCATGCGCCCGAGCACCCACCCGGCGACGATGGCCACGGCGAGGCCGGTGACGGCGTAGAGCAGCGCCACCTGCCAGCCCACCAGGCCGAACAGGAGGACGAGCGCCACCTCGTTGACCATGGGCGCGGCGATGAGGAACGAGAAGGTGACCCCGAGCGGGACGCCGGCCGTGACGAAGCCGATGAACAGCGGGACCGCCGAGCACGAGCAGAAGGGCGTGACCACGCCGAGCAGCGCGGCGAGCACGTTGCCCGCGGACTCGCGCTTCCCGGCCAGGATGCGGCGCGTGCGCTCCGGCGTGAAGAAGGTGCGGACGATGCCCACCGCGAAGACGATGAGCACGAGCAGCATGAGGACCTTCGGGACCTCGTAGACGAAGAACGTCGCCGCCTCGCCCAGGTGGCTTCCGCGCTCCAGGCCCATCAGCCCGTGCGTGGTCAGGCGCGCGAGGTCCTCGAGGTGCGTGTAGAGGACCCCCCAGGCGCCGAGCGTCGCGGCCGCGGCCAGCGGCACCCTCCACCGGACGGGCGGGGAGGCCGTGGCGCTCATGCCACCTCCTCGCTTCCGAGGCTGGCGCCGATGGTGCGGCACGTCTGGCCCTCCTCCTTGGCCGCGAGCCAGGCGTCCAGCTTCCGGTGCAGCTCCGCCATGCCGGCGTCGCCGATCAAGCCGGGGAGCGACTCCAGGAGGCGTCGCCGCTCGGGGTCCAGGTCGCCGGCCACCCGGTAGTGCACCCACACGCCGTCGCGCCGATCCTCGAGCAGCCCGGCGTTCCGGAGATAGCGGGCGTGCCGAGAGGCCTTGGACTGGGTGATGTCCAGGATGGCCTCGACGTCGCAGACACAGATCTCGCCGCGGAGCAGCACGAGCGCGAGGATCCGGAGCCGCGTGTCGTCCGCCAACGCCTTGAAGGTGTCGATCAGCGACCTCATGGGAGCATCGTATACCCGTTTACCCGCGTATATGCAAGACCGACCGAACTCCCTGACCGCCGCGAGGTCGAGGGCTCGGGAGCGCCGCCGTGCTTCCACGCCACGGACCCGGCGACCGCAGAGGGGCCACACTGTGTGCAAGATGTGCACACTTCATCCGCGCGGCATGCCCTGCGGCCCCGCACCAGGCCGGTGTCGGCCGCCTGGCATCGTCCTTGCTTCGGCGCTGGGAGACGACCTGGCGGGAGGGATGCGGGATGCGACGAGTCCGGATGGGAGTGGTGCTCGCGACGACGGTGCTGGCCCTGGGCGCCTGCGACGACGCGGGGAGCGACGGCGGCGCGGCGGACGTGGTCTCCGACGCCAGGGTCGACGACACGACCGGCGGCGACACCGGGCCCGGCGACACCGACGTCGGGGACCTCGGCGAGGTGACCCGGGGCGAGTGCGAGGGCGACACGCCCCAGTGTGCTCCCGGATGCGGCGGCGACGTGCTCCTGGGCCCGGCGATCTGCGTCGAGGGTGAGTGGGCCTGCGAAGAGGGCGTCCTGGTGCCCGAGTGCCCGCCGGGCACCTGCTGGGGCCTCCCGCTCCCGGGCGAGGTCTGCTCGAACGGCTGGTCGTGCCAGCCCGAGGACTTCGCCTACGAGATGTGCCCGGAGACCATGTGCCTGACCTGCCGGGACTTCGAGGGGCCGGTGGCGAAGGAGGGATGCACCTGCCACTGCGACGAGGACCTGGGACACGTCGTCTGCGAGCCTGCGGAGCCCGAGTGCGAGGTCACCGTGGAGTCCGACCTGGATGGGGTGACGCTCGAGGTGCCCGGGGACCAGTGCGCGTTCACCACGGCCCAGGCCCAGGCGGGGGTGACCTTCACATGGGACGTCGTCGTCGCCGCCCACGCTGCCGAGGACGGCCTGGAGGTCGTCACCTTCCCGCAGGACGCCGGACACTGCGACACCGACGGCCCCAGCGGCATGAAGTGGTTCGAGGTCATCGAGGGCGGCGACGAGAAGTGGTGCATCTGCGACGAGGGCCTCTGCCAGGGCGGACCATACGACCCGGTGACGCTGGAGCCGGGCACCTTCACCGAGTCCTTCGAGTGGACCGGGCGCAACTTCTCCGGCCCCTCGGACACGGGCTTCGAACCCGGCGCCCCCTTCCCGCCTGGGACCTACGAGGTGACCGTCTCCACCGTGGGAGACAAGGTCGTCGAGGGCGGGGACGACGAGCCCTTCGAGGTGCAGGCCAGCTGGGAGATCACGCTCACGGAGTAGGAGCGACACACCGTCCGCCGACGGCTGCGGTGGCCCCTCGTGGAGCTGGGGAGCACGGCGCCGGGGGGGTTGAGCCCTCGGCACGTCCGGTGCCCGGCGTCGCACCGGCGTGGAGCATTCGAAACACCCGCCGCCGCGCACCGATCCGGCGGCGACCGAAACGCCTTGGGGTGCCCCAGGTGCTCCTGTCGCCGGAACAGCGCCGTCATCCGCGGCGCGACGGTCTCGTTACGGACGACGGCCTCGGTCCCCGTCCCGATGCCGAGGTCGGAGAGCTGGGAGGCCCATGGGCCCGGGGCATTCACGGAGACGGCCGGCCGCGCTCGGCACGAGCGGAGCCAGCACGGCTGCGCAGTGTCGACCGCTCGTGATAGCCTCGCTGTCCGGAGTCGCGTAGGGACTCCGCAAGGCGTGTACCGGCCCGTGCGTCGATTCGCCACACCCGCGCGTCGGTTCGGGGTATGTCGCTTGCATCCCCGACGCGGGCCGCAACACCGGGGAGACTGCGATGGATGCAGAGATCGCCCATCGATTCCAGTTCGCCTTCACCATCACCTACCACTACCTCTTTCCCCAGCTCACCATGGGCCTCGGGCTGCTCATCGTGGTGCTGAAGGGAATCGCACTGCGGCGCGACAGCGAGGTGGCAAATCGCGCGGTCCGCTTCTGGGCGAAGGTGTTCGGGGTGTCCTTCGCCATGGGGGTGGTCACCGGCATCCCGATGGAGTTCCAGTTCGGCACCAACTGGGCGCGGTTCTCCGAGGGCTCCGGGGCCATCATCGGCCAGACCCTGGCCATGGAGGGCGTGTTCGCGTTCTTCCTGGAGTCGGCGTTCCTGTACATGATGCTCTTCGGGGAGAAGAGGCTGGGACAGCGCGGCCACTTCGTGGCGTGCTTCCTCGTGTTCCTGGGCTCGTGGATCTCGGGCTTCTTCATCGTCGCGACGAACGCCTTCATGCAGCACCCCGTGGGCTTCGACGTGACCGCGGACGGCGGCCTCACGCTCACGAGCCTGGGCGCCCTGCTCACCAACCCGTGGCTCATGTGGGAGTACCCCCACGTCATGGTGGGCGCGGTCATCACCGGCTCCTTCGTGATGACCTCCATCGGCGCCTACTACCTGCTGATGGGCCGCCACGAGGAGCCGGCGAGGCTGTTCGTGCGGGTGGGCGTGACCGCGGGCCTGATCGCCTCCGTCCTCGCGGCCTTCCCCACCGGGGATCGGCAGGCCCGCATGGTCGCCGACCACCAGCCCGTCACCTTCGCGGCCATGGAGGGCCACTTCCACACGGAGGCCGGCGCGCCGCTGGTGGTCATCGGGCAGCCGGACATGGAGGCGCTCGAGGTGCACAACCGCATCGAGCTTCCGAAGTTCCTGTCGTTCCTCACGTATCAGCGGTGGGACGCGGAGATCCGGGGCCTGTCGGAGTTCCCGCGCGACGAGTGGCCCGACAACGTGCCCCTGCTGTACTTCGCCTACCACATCATGGTGGGGCTCGGGACGCTCTTCATCGCGCTGATGGGGTCGGCGGCCTGGTCCCTCCGGGGCGGCCGGCTCTTCCGGCGCCGATGGCTCCTGTGGACGTTGATGCTGGCCGCCCCCTTCCCGTTCATCGCCAACACGTTCGGATGGCACACGGCGGAGCTGGGACGCCAGCCGTGGCTCATCCACGGGGTCATGAGGACCGTGGACGGCTACTCGGACAACGTCTCGGGCGGCAACGTGGTCTTCACGCTGCTCGGGTTCATGGGGCTGTACGCGCTGCTGTCCATCCTCTACGTGGTGCTCATGACCCGCATCATCGGCCACGGCCCCGAGGAGGCGCCGGAGGCCCCGGCCGAGGAGGCGACCCGATGACACTCGAGCTCGTCTGGTTCGTGCTGCTGGCCGCCATGCTGGCCGTCTACGTCGTCCTGGACGGCTTCGACCTGGGCGTCGGAGCCCTCCACCTGCTGGTGGCCAGGGAGGAGCGGGAGCGCCGCGCCACCCTGCGATCCATCGGCCCGGTCTGGGACGGCAACGAGGTGTGGCTCCTCGCCGCCGGCGGGACGCTGGTCCTGGCCTTTCCCGTCCTCTACGCCCGGGGCTTCTCGGGCTTCTACCTGCCGCTCATCATGGCCCTGTGGCTGCTCGTCTTCCGGGCCCTGGCCATCGAGCTTCGCCACCACTTCCCCAACAAGCTCTGGAAGTCCTTCTGGGACGTCGCCTTCGCGGGCTCCAGCCTCCTCCTGGCGGTCATCCTGGGCGCCGCGCTCGGCAACATCGTCCGTGGCGTGCCCCGGGACGCGGAGGGCCAGTTCTTCGAGCCCCTGTGGACGGACTTCGGGGTCGAGGCTCCCACGGGCATCCTGGACTGGTTCACCGTGCTCGTGGGCGTCGCCGGCCTGGCGACGCTGATGCTCCACGGGGCCAACTGGCTCTGCGCCAAGGTGGACGGGCCGCCTCGCGAGCGCGCCGAGGCCTGGGCCCGGCGCCTCTGGTGGGTCGTCGCCGTCGCCGTGCTCGGCGTCACGGCTGCCACCTTCGTGGTCCAACCCCTCGTACTCGACAACGTCCGCGCGCGACCGTGGGGCGCCGTCTTCCCCCTCACGGCCGTCCTGGGATGGGTCGGGATCGCGCTGTTCCGCCGGCGGGGAGCCCCCATGAAGGCGTTCCTCTCCTCGGCGGTGATGATCGTAGGCCTCCTCACGAGCGCGGCGTTCGGGATCTTCCCCTACGTGCTGCCGGGTCGCGGGGAGGAGCCCGGCCTCACCTACCTCGACGCCGCCGCGCCGGCCTCCGGGTTGAGCGTCGCCCTGTACTGGTGGATCCCGGGCGTGCTCCTGGCGATCGGCTACTTCTGGTTCCTCTACTCCAGCCTCCCCCGGACGTTCTCCGTGGAGGACGACGCGGAGCACTGAAACGACTCCGCCCCCGGGGCCGCGAGGGGCGCCGGGGGCGGAGGGTTCGTCGTCGTGGACACGAGGCGGGCGGCGCTCGACCGCCCGCCCCATCGGTCAGGAGCGGCGCCGGCGCCTCACCCAGCCCAGGCCGAGCAGGGAGAAGAGCACCATGGCCGCGGTGCTGCCGCCGGCCTCGGAGGAGGCCGAGCAGCCCCCGCCGGAGGACGCGTCCTCTTGGCCGGCCTCGACGGTGTCCCCAGCGGTCCGGCCGGAGCGGCGCTGGTCCTCGTCGCCGGTGCGTCCGGCGCGACGCTCGTCGCCATCCGCCTCGGGCACCTCCGGAACGCCGGTCTTCGGGTCCACCGTCGGGTCCTGCGGGCTCGGAGCGGGCTCCGTCGCGGGATCCTCCGGCGTCGGCACCGCCGCGTACGTCGGGTCCTCGTCGGCGGGATCCTCCGGCGTCGGGGCCGGATCGTCCGCGGGGTCCTCCGGCGTCGGCGCGGGGGCCGGGGCCGGGGCCGGCGCGGCGCCGATGACGTCGGCCAGGGCCGCACGGGCGTCGAAGAAGGCGGCGCCGGACGCGCTCCAGGAGGGAGCCACCTCGGGGGTCGCCTCGGACAGGGCCGCGGGGATCAGGTCGGTGGCGATGGCGTCCGCCTCGGCCGGGTTCTGCGCTCGGGCGAGCTGCAGATAGCCGGCGTCCTGGATGCCCCGCCGCCAGTTCTTGAGGCGGATGGAGGCGATGATGCCGTTCATCCCGACGCTGCTCTCCGGGAAGGACTGCAGGGTGCCGGGATAGACCAGCACGCCGTCGCCGTTGGCCCACTCCCCGTGCTGGTTGTGGAAGGTCTCGGACTCCACGAACGGGTCGTAGGCGCCGAGGCCACCGTTGTTCCAGTCGTTCCAGAAGGTGCCGGACCAGTAGAACCAGCGCTCGATGCCGGCCATCTCGGAGAGCCAGCCGTTGACGCGCAGGGAGACGGCGTCGGTGTCGGTGAGCATGGAGCCCGAGAAGGGCTGGACGCCGTTGTAGACCCACACGCGCTTGCCGTAGCTCCCGGCGCCCGCGGCCTCGGCCGCGTCGAAGTGGGAGGCGAGCTTCATGGCGATGTCCACCGGCTGGTCCTGGGCCGGGCTGCTGCAGGTCCAGCCCACGTCCACGAAGTCCTGGACGTTCGGGTTCGAGGACGTGGCGAGGAGATCCTGCCATCCCTGGCCCCAGGAGCTTCCGCAGCTCTCGTCGATGGCGTAGACGAAGGCGTCCACGTCGTCGATGACGCCCTGGGCGGCGAGCGCGTCGGCGATGGCCTCGACCTGGGCGAGGTCACCGCCGTCGGGCTCGCCGTAGCCACCGTACACGCCCATGGCGAGCACGTCGTCGGCGCGGCCCTCGGCCGGCCCCTCGTAGCCCATGGCGGGCGTGTACAGGGAGCCGTCGAGCGCGGTCGTGGAACGGTCCAGCTCGGAGGTGTCGTGCGCGCTGTGCATCGGGGTGATGCGGTGGCGGTGCAGGAGCTGGAACAGGTGGTCGCGGGCGGTCTGCGCGCCCTCCCAGCCGAAGCTCTGGTTCAGGTTCGCCTGGTTGTAGTAGAGCATCGTCTTCGCCGGCCAGTCGGGCAGCGTCTCGGCGTGGACCTCCACCTCCACGGGGAGGGTGGCCACGCTCTGACCGCCCGAGGCCACGACGACCTGGCCCTGGTAGACGCCCGGGGCCTGGCCCTTCGGCACGGTGACGTCGAACCAGATCGCGCGGTTCTGTCCCGCCGGGACCTGGAGCGGGTACGGGGCCCAGCTCGGCGCCACCTCGACCGGGATCAGGGCGTCGGGGACCCAGCCGGTCCAGTCCCCCTCGGGCGGGGAACCGCCCAGCCAGCCGAGGGAGCCCGGCCAGGGCCCGCCGGAGACGCGCTCGATGTAGACGTAGTGCTCCACGAAGCGCTCGATGGTGCGCCCGACGAAGCGGGTGGGATCCGTAGCGCCGGGGTCGTTGGCGAGGACGGCGCCGCCGGGCCCGGTGAGCCTCTCGAGGTCGACGGTCACGTCGCTCAGCCCGGAGTCGTCGCCGTCGACGACCACCTGGAAGGCCACGGTCTCGTTGCGGAGGGCGAACAGGCGGATGGCGTCGCCGGGCGCCCAGACGGCGTTGTCGATGCCCTGCTCGAGGGGCGTGTCGGTGGCGCCGCGCTTGATCTTCTCGCCGTCGTCGACGGCCCAGACGGACGGCGCCGCCATGGCCGGGGCGGCCACGAGGCAGGAAATGAGGGCGCCGACGAGGGCGGCGCCGAAGCGGCCGGGCGCACCGAGGCGCGCCCGCTCCGAGCGGATGTTCCGGTAGGTCTGCACGGTCTTCCTCCTGGGGGATTGAAGGCTCTAGACCGCCACGTCCCCGGAGGATCAGGTCCCTACCGGCAGCAGTAGCCGGAAACCGGATCACCGGGTTCTGCCTACTGCTGCATCTCGCAGGGGCGACTGCTCGCCTGGGAGCGCGGCACCCCGCCGTCCTCGAGGACCCTGGCGCTCGAGCAGACCGTGGCCTGCAGGACCGCCAACGCCGCCGTCGGTACGACGAAGCTGCTGTCTTCTGTTGTCGCGATCGTGTGGTTCGTCGTCGAGCGCCTCGACCGGGGAACCCCGAGCCGACCGACGCCCGCTCACGTCATCAGGCGGCAACAACTCGACCCCACCCCGGAGTCATTCCGGGCGAGGGTCACTTTTTTTCCACGAGCTCCGGAGATGGCACCAGTACGCCATCCGAGACGCGGCCCGAGCTGCCTCGCCGGGACGCGGAGAGCCGTCGGCGACGGCTCCGGTCCCGGATTTCTCCCCGTCCGGCCCTTGGATCTCTACCCGAGGAGGTGTATTGGGGTTGTTACGGTGCATGTGCGGATAGCGACCAGGTCCATGCGGATCGATCCGCGCGGCGCCATCCGAGTTTGAGGAGAGAGAGACGTGGCAGAAGGAACCATCAAGCGACTCACGGATCGGGGCTTCGGCTTCATCGAGACCGGCAGCGGCGACGACCTGTTCTTCCATGTGTCGGCGCTCGACGGCGTGACGTTCGAGGAGCTCCGCGAGGGGCAGCGCGTGACATACACCGAGGAGCAGGGCCCCAAGGGCCCGCGGGCCGACAAGGTCAGCCTCGCGTAGGCACGCTCGAGACCTCGAACGGAGGAGAGCCGGCGGGCGACCGCCGGCTCTTTTTTTGGGCGGAGGGCGTCGAGTGGTCCCGAGAACTCGATCGTCCTCGGGGGGCTCTGGACACCGCGCGACGGATCGATAGGCTGGTCGGCATGGACTCGAGACCGCTCGGAGAGCGCTTCAACGAAGCCCTGTCGTACGCGGCCGATCTGCACGCGCATCAGACGCGCAAGGGCTCGGACATCCCCTACGTGTCACACCTCATGTCGGTGGCGTCTCTCGTCCTCGAGCACGGGGGCGACGAGGAGCAGGCCATCGCCGCGCTCCTCCACGACGCCGCGGAGGACCAGGGGGGCCTGGAGACGCTGCGGGACATCGAGCGCCGCTTCGGCGTGCGCGTCGCCCGCATCGTGGACGCCTGCAGCGACTCGCACGGTGAGCCGAGGCCGCCCTGGCGCGAGCGGAAGGAGCACTATCTCCGCCACCTCCGGGAGGAGGTGCCCCAGGACGCCCTCCTGGTCTCCATGGCAGACAAGCTGCACAACGCGCGGTCGATCCTCCTGGACTTCCGTCGCCACGGGGACGGCCTGTGGTCGCGGTTCACGGCCGATCGGGACGGGGTGCTCTGGTACTACCGCTCGCTCGTCGAGACCTACGCCGATCGCGTCCGATCGCCTCTCCTCGACGAGCTGGAGCGGACCCTCTCCGAGATCGAACGCCTCGCCACCACCTGACGCGTCCGGGCGCGGCGGCGCTGCAGACCACACGGGCCGCTCGATGTCCTGTCGCGTCCGCCTACGCCGCGAGGATCCGGCCCCTCCCGGGAGCCTCCAGGACTCCATGGCGCAGCACGTTCGTCCGGGGGACGCTGCCCGGGGACGGGCGCTCGCCTCCGCATCCCGGTGAGGTCCCGGTCTCACGCCGCCCGCGGATTCGCGGCGCGGCGGTCGACCCAGGGCAATCGCAAAGTCGGACAAGTGAGGGCCGCCCGGCGGTACGGCGCCCCGCGCTGGATTGCACCCGCCCGGAAACGCTGGATTCTGCGCGTTCGAGAGCAGGCAAGGGCAAGGGCAAGGGCAAGGGCAAGGGCAAGGGCAAGGGCAAGGGCAAGGGCAAGGGCAAGGGAGGGCGGTCGACTTTGCGACCGCCCTGGCGGTCGACCCGGCCGGGGTGCACGCGGCGCGACGAGGAGGTTACGCTGTGGAGGTTCCCCGCCATCGCCCGAGTCCCACGCCGCGGACGCGACGCGCTCATGCCGCCGCGCACCTGCGCCCGTCCACGGCCGCGTACGGAGGCATCATGCGCGCGCGCACGGAGCGGATGAAGGCGCTCTGCGGAGTCTGCCCGGCAGGCTGCTGGATCGAGGCGACCGTGGAGGGCGGCCGCCTCGCGGGCATCGAGCCGGACCCCGATCACCCGCTGGGCATGGTCTGCCACCGCGGGCGCCACGCGGCGGAGATCGTCTACTCGGAGCACAGGCTCCGGCATCCGATGCGCCGCACGGGCCCGAAGGGGACGCTGGAGTTCGAGCGGATCTCCTGGGACGAGGCCTACGACCTCATCGCGGAGAACCTGCAGCGGATCAAGGCGGAGTCGGGTCCGGAGGCCGTGTCCGTCTACACCGGGCGCGGGGCCTTCGAGCTCTCGCTCTGCGACGTCTTCCAGCCCGCGGGGACGGCGGTGTCCTCCGCGTCCAACGTGCTGTTCCCCTTCGGCTCGCCGAACACCATGGGCGTGGGCGCGCTCTGCTACGTCTCCATGGCGATGATCGCCCCCCACGTGACCATGGGGCGGATGCTCGTCGACACCTTCGTGGACATCGAGCACGCCGATCTCCTCCTGGTGTGGGGTGCCAACCCGGCGACGGACTCGCCGCCCCTGGACATGGACCGGCTCGAGGCGGCCGCGGCGCGCGGGGCCGAGGTGGTGGTCATCGACCCGCGGCGCACCGAGACGGCGCGCCGGACCGGGGCCCGCTGGATCCCCATCCGGCCCGGCACGGACGGGGCGCTGGCCCTGGGGATCATCCAGGTGATGCTCGAGGAGGATCGCCACGACGAGGCCTTCGCGCGGGAGTGGACCCACGGCTTCGACGACCTGGCGCGCTACGTCCAGCACTTCCGGCCGGAGGTCGTCCAAGAGATCACCGGCGTCCCGGCCGACACGGTCCGCTGGCTGGCGCGGCGCCTCGCCGGGGCCGGCGCCGCCTGCCCGGTGATGTACACGGGGCTCGAGTACTCGAACACCGGCCTCCAGGCCATCCGCGCGGTGCACACCGCCTTCGCCCTGGCGGGACACCTGGACGTGCCCGGGGGCATCGGCTTCGCCATGCCGGACACGCACTTCCGGGTGAACCACGCCTCGAACATCCCCAACCCGGACCTGGACCGGGCCGTGGGCCGCCGGGAGTTCCCGCTGTACAGCGACTACCGCGGCGAGAGCCACGCCATCGCGCTGCTGGACTCGGTGCTGGAGGGCCGCCCCTATCCCATCCGGGCGCTGCTCGTCCACGGGGCCTCGCTGTGCACCTCCTGGCCCCAGTCGCAGCTCTGGCGCGAGGCCCTGTCGAAGCTGGACTTCGTCGCCACCATCGACCGGCAGCTCACGGCGGACGCCCGGTGGGCCGACGTGGTCCTGCCGGCCACGACCCTGTTCGAGATCCGCTCCTACATGACCTACGGGCCCGTGTTCCGGCTCCGCGAGCGGGTCATCGAGCCGGTGGGCGAGGCGCGGAACGACTACCTCATCATGGCCGGACTCGCCGCGCGGCTCGGCTACGGCGACCGCTTCCCCCAGACGGAGGAGGCTCTGCTCCGGCACGTCCTGGAGGGGACCGGCTACACCCTGGAGGACGTGGAGGCCGCCGGCGGACAGGTGAGGCTCCCGACGCCGATGATGGAGTACCGGAAGTGGGAGAAGGGCCGCCTGCGCCCGGACGGTCGGCCGGGCTTCGACACGCCGACCGGGAAGTTCGAGATCCGGTCGACCATCCTGGAGGACTACGGCTACGAGCCGCTCCCGAAGTACACGGAGCCCGTGGAGGGACCCCGCGCCGCCCCGGAGATCGCGTCCGCGTATCCGCTCGTGCTGGACACCGGGGCGCGCCCACAGACCGACTTCCGGTCCCAGCACCACGGGATCGAGGGCCTCGTGCGCGACAAGCCCGAGCCGACGGTGGACATGAGCCCCACGGACGCGGCGCAGCGCGGCATCGCCACCGGGGACCTGGTCGCGGTGTCGTCGCCGCGCGGACGCGTGCCCTTCCGGGCCCGGGTGACGGAGGACATCGTGGCCGGCGTCGTGGAGTGCTCCATGGGCGGCGGGACGCCCGTCGGCCCTCGCGCCTGGCGGGAGTGGAACGTCAACGAGCTGACCGACGCCTCCAACTTCGACCCGATCTCCGGGTTCCCGGTGTACAAGGCGCTCCTCTGCGAGGTGGAGCGCGTGGAGGAGGGCGACGAGGAGACCCGGCGCACCGCGGGCCGTCGGGTGGAGGGGGCCCGGGGAGTCGGCGTCGGGCGACGCGCGAGCTCCCGCCCGATGCGGCAAATCCACCTGGACAACAACGCCACCACCCGCATGGCGGAGACGGTGCGCGACGCCATGGACGCCTGGCTGTCCGAGCGCTGGGGCAATCCGTCCAGCCTCCACGGGAGCGGCCGGGAGGCGAGGGAGGTCGTGGAGGCGGCGCGCCGCCGCGTGGCAGGGCTCGTGGGGGCCCGGCCGCGCCGGATCGTGTTCACCGGGGGCGGCTCGGAGGCCGACAACCTGGCCGTGAAGGGCGTGGCGTTCGCGACGAGGGACCGCGGTCGGCACGTCGTCACGTCGGCCATCGAGCACCCCGCCGTCCTCCGGGCGTGCGACTTCCTCGAGGGTCTCGGATGGCGAGTCACCCGTCTGCCGCCGACGCCCGAGGGCCTGGTGCGCCCGGAGGACCTGGAGGCCGCCCTGGACGAAGACACCGTGCTGGTCAGCGTGATGACGGCCAACAACGAGGTGGGCACGCTCCAACCGATCGAGGACCTCTGCGCCCTGGCCCACGCCCGGGGCGCCCTGTTCCACACGGACGCCGTGCAGGCCGCGGGCAAGGTCCCGATCGACGTGGAGTCCTCGGGCGTCGACCTGCTCACCCTGTCGGGGCACAAGATCCACGGTCCCCAGGGCGTCGGGGCGCTCTACGTGCGCGACGGCGTCGACCTGGAGCCCCTGATCCACGGGGGGAAGCAGGAGCGCGGGCTCCGCGCGGGGACGGAGAACGTCGCGGGCGTGGTGGGCATGGGCGAGGCCGCGGACCTCGCGCGGGCGGCGCACCGCCATGCGGACGCCATCCGGCGACGCCGGGACGCCCTGGAGGGAGGTGTCCGGGAGCTGTGGCCGTCCGCGCTCCTCAACGGCCATCGGGAGGCGCGACTCCCCAACACCGTGAACCTGACCCTGCCCGGCCTGCGGGGCGAGAGCCTGGTCGTGGCCCTCGATCAGCGCGGCGTGGCGCTGTCCTCCGGGTCGGCGTGCAAGGCGGGCTCGCCCGAGCCCACGCACGTCCTGCTGGCCATGGGCCGATCGCGCGACGAGGCGCACTGCTCCGTCCGCTTCTCCCTGTCCTCGGAGACCAGCGACCGGGACGTGGAGGACACCCTCGACGCCCTCGAGCGCGTGCTGCGGGACATGCAGAACACCGTCCGGTTCCTGCCCTGCAAGTGACCGCGCAGATCAGGAGGACCGCATCGAGCGTCCCGGCGTCGAATCCGGCTCGCCTGCCACGTGGCGGATCGCCGCGGCGGGTCCGGTGGCCGTGCGACGCCCCGAACGCGCCGGTCCCGACGGCGGCACGGCTCGGCTCCCGCCTCGTGGCGCCTCGATTCCCGGAGGGCACGAGGCAAATTGCCCCGAACGCCACGTCGCGCCCGGGCGCCACGCCCGGCCCGTGGAACGCGCCGGCGCCTGCAAATGGCCGCCGATCCCCACAAGGCACGCCGGATGCAACGCCACGCCGGACAGCGCCGCTCGGCTCGCGTCGGCGGCGCGGACGAACCGACACCCGGGAGGACGTCATGAGGATTCCGGCGAAGACGTGGATGACGTGGACGGGCGCGGCGTTCAGCGCCCTGCTGCTGGCCTGCGCGACGACGCAGCCGCCGCAGGAGCTGGAGCAGGCTCGCGCAGACTACGAACAGCTCGAGGAGAGCCGCACCGCGGAGGCCGCGCCGGCGGCGCTCGAGGAGGCCGAGGAGGCCCTGGAGCAGGCCGAGGAGAGCTTCGAGGAGCACGGGGACTCCGAGGTCGCGCGGCAGCGGGCCCGGGATGCCCTGCGGAAGATCCACATGGCTCGCGAGAGCGGCGAGGTGGCCCGCGGGATGGAGCAGGGCCAGGAGCTGGAGCGCGCGGCCGGGACCCCGGAGGCCGAGACGGAGCAGCGCCGCATCCAGGCCGAACGGGACCTCCGCCAGGTGAGGCAGCGCCTCGAGGGCGTCGCGGACGTCCGGCAGGACAGGAACGGCCTCGTGCTGTGGTTCGGCGAGGATCTCTTCGAGGGTGAAGAGAACACCCTCACGTCCTCGGCGAAGGACGACCTGAGGCAGACCGCCACGGCCCTGCAGCAGATGCAGGACCGGGACATCCGGGTCGTCGCCTACACAGGGGTGGACACTCCCAATCGGGACCTCTGGAACCAGCGCGCCCAGGCCGTTCAGACCCATCTGACGCAGCAGGGCGTGGCGCGCGACCGGGTGCAGGCCGAGGTCCGGGCCGAGCAGGCGCCCCGCGCCATGGAGACCGGCGAGGAGATGAAGGAGGGCGCCGAGGAGATGAAGAAGGGTGCGGAGGAGACGAAGGAGACGCGCGCGAAGCAGCGCCAGGCCCGCACCGGCATCGCCATCGTCGTCCAGCACCCGCGCGCCGAGCAGCGCGAGGGCACGCCGAGCTACGAGCGCGGCATGGAGCCCGACAAGAAGATGAAGGAGATGAAGGACGAGCACGAGCGCGAGTACGAAGAGGAGCAGTGGGAGCAGGAGGAGCAGCCGTAGCGCGTTCCCCGCTCCTGAAGGGCGCGCGGGGCGGCCCGCCCGGGTTCGCCTCGCGCGCCGCAGCGTGACTCCCCGGTTGCCCCTCGGCGGTCGCCGACCTTGCGCCCGAGCGGAGCCCCTGGTTGGCTGCAGGGCGCCGTAGTCAGCCCGAGGAGGCGCCGTGAGGTACCTGGAGCGCACCGCGCGCTGGACGCTGCTCTGCCTGCTGCTGGTGGCCTGCAGGTCGCCCGGGGAGGACTCCACGCCGACCCGGACGCCGCCGGTCGAAGGCGACGAGACCGAGTCGACGCCGACCCCGGACACCGCGCCCCCGTCCCCGCAGGACGCGGCCGAGGACGAGGAGCGACAGGAGGCCGCCGTGGACGTCTCGACTCTGGTGCAGGCAGTGGACCCGGCGCGCTACGAGGACGACCTGCGCTTCGTCGCGGCGCCCCGACCTCCGGGCTCCGCCCACTGGCAGGCGGTCCAGGACCGCTGCGCGGAGACGTTCGGGTCCCTCGGCCTCGACGTGGAGCGCCACGACTACGGCAGCGGCGTGAACGTCCTCGGGCTCCTCCGCGGCACGGGCCGCGACGACGAGCGCATCTACGTCACCGCCCACTACGACCACCTCGAGGGCTGCCCCGGCGCGGACGACAACGCCACCGGCGTGGCGGGCGTCCTCGAGGCGGCGCGCGTCCTGTCGGGCGAGCGCTTCGACCGGACGCTGGTCTTCGCCTGCTGGGACGAGGAGGAGCGGGGTCTGCTCGGCGCCGAAGCGCAGGCGGCCCGGGCCCGCGCCGCGGGCGAGACCGTCGCGGCCATGTGGTCCCTGGAGATGATCGGCTACGCCGACGACGCGCCGGACAGCCAGACGATCCCGCCCGGCTTCGACCTGTTCTTCGGCGAGCAGGTGGACGACGTAGAGGCCCACGACCACCGGGGCGACTTCATCGCGCTGGCCTCGGACGAGGCGTCCCGTCCGGCCACGGACCGGTTCCAGGCGTGGGCCGAGGAGGTCGAGCTGCGGGCGCTCCCCCTGGAGCTGACCTCCGAGCAGACGGGGTCGCCGATCTTCGGCGACCTCCGCCGCTCCGACCACGCCGCCTTCTGGGACCAGGGCTATCCCGGCGTCATGGTCACGGACACGTCGAACTTCCGGAACCCGCACTATCACTGCTCGGGCGGCCCCGACGTGGTCGACGATCTGGACATCGGCTTCGCCGTGAAGGTCGTGCGCGCGCTGGTCGGCGCCACGGCGGACCTCGCCGGCCCCCGGCCCTGACGCGTCGCGGATCGGGGCGCCGCCGGCCCCGCCGGCGACCACCGCACGACCGCTGCCCCCACCACGTGGCGCGACCCGTCGTCAGCCCTCGAAGACCCGCTCGAGGAAGGCCTCGAGGCGCTCCCAGCTCTTCCGGTCGGCCTCGGCGTCGTAGGCCAGCGGGAGGCCGAACTCCTCCGCCCGGGCGTCGGCGTCCGGGTTGGTGAAGGAGTGCATGGCGCCGTCGTACACGACGACGTCGTAGTCGGCTCCCGCCCGCTCCATCTCGTCGCGGAAGGCCTCGACCTGCTCCTCCGGCACCAGCTCGTCGGCCCCGCCGTGGAGGACCAGGATCTCGGCCTCCACGTCACCCGGCTCTGCGGGGGTCTCGGTGGCGAGGCTGCCGTGGAAGCTCGCCACGCCGTCCAGGTCGAAGCCGGCGCGCGCCATGTGGAGGACCACCCCGCCGCCGAAGCAGTAGCCGATGGCCGCGACGTCGTCGGGCCGGACCGTCGGGTGCTCGCGGAGCGTCTCGACGGCCGCCTCGAACCGCTCGCGCGCCGCGGGCAGGTCCGACATCACCTCCTTGGTGAACTCACCGGCCTCGCTCGGGTGCTCGGCGGTCTTCCCGTCGCCGTACATGTCCACGGCGATCGCCGTATAGCCCAGCTCGGCCAGCATGCGGGCCCGCTTCCGGGCGTAGTCGTTGTGGCCCCACCACTCGTGGACCACCAGCACGCCGGGCCGCTCGCCGGTCATGGAGGCGTCCCACGCCAGGTAGCCCTGCATGGTGACACCGCCGCCCTCATAGCGGACCTCCTCCGTCTCGATCACGGGCCCCTCCTCCTCGGCCGCGGTCGGCTCCGGGGCGCTCGGCTCGGTACCCGAGACCCCCTTGGACTTCGAGCACCCGAGGGGCACGAGACCCGCGACGAGCAGGCTGATGACGACGAGACGCATGGCTCCTCCTTGGTTCGACGGGATCGCAGGGTTCACAGGTCCAGCTCGAGATCGTCCCTGGCCGGCTCGGGCACGCCGTGCCGGCGATAGGTCACGGCCTCTCGTACGCGCCGGCGGGCGAGGCGCTCGGCCGTGACCGACGGCTCTGTTTCTCCAGCACGTAGCTCCCGATGACCAGCGCGTCCAGGCCGGTGGAGTAGAAGCAGCGCACCGCCTGGGTGGGCGACTCCACGATGGGCTCGCCCATGACGTTGAAGCTCGTGTTCAGCACGACGGGGACGCCGCTGCGCGCCCCGAACGCCTTGATCAACCGGTGATAGAGCGGGCTGACGGCCGGGTCGACGGTCTGGAGCCGCGCCGTGCCATCCACGTGGGTGACGGCCGGGATCACGGCCCGCTTGCCCGGCCGCACGTCGCACACCTTCAGCATGAACGGGGCCTCGACCGAGAGGTCGAAGTAGTCGTCCTTGTCCTCCACGGTGGTGGACGGGGCGAAGGGGCGGAAGGCCTCCCGGTGCTTCACCTGGGCGTTGAGCCTGTCCTTCATGCCGGGGCGGGTGGGATCGGCGAGGATGCTCCGGTGGCCCAGTGCGCGCGGCCCCACCTCCATGCGGTCCTGGAACCAGCCCACGATCCCGCCCTGGTGGATCATCTCGGCCGCCTCGTCCGCCGGATCCTCGACGCGTCGATAGCGCAGCTTGGACGCCTCCAGCAGGGACCGGATCTGCTCGTCGGTGTACGCCGTGCCGAGGTACGGGTCGCGGTGGACGAACTCCCGCCGACCGCCGAGGATCGCGTGCTGCACCCAGAACGCCGCGCCGATGCTGGTGCCGTTGTCGCCGGCCGCCGGCATCACGTAGATGTCCTCGAACGGCGACTCCCGGACGATGCGTCCGTTCATGACGCTGTTCAGGGCGACGCCGCCGGACACGACCAGGTGGCGCTCCCGCGTGCTCGCGTGGAGCCGGCGACAGAGCTCGAGCACTCGCGACTCCAGGACGTCCTGGAACGCCGCCGCCACGTCCCGGTGATGCTCGCCGAAGGGCTCGCCTTGACGCCGCGGGGACCCGAAGGTCCGGTGGAACTTCTCGCTGCAGCGCCGAGGGCCCCAGTGCTGATAGGTGAAGTAGGACAGGTCCACGTGGAACCGGTCGTCGTCGCCCAGGCGGACGATGTCCTCCACCGTCCCCCGGTGTCGCTCCGGGTCACCGAACGGAGCGAGGCCCATGGTCTTGCCCTCGTCGTAGTTCGGCCGGAAGCCGCAGAACTCCGTCGCGGCCTCGTAGAAGGCCCCGAGCGAATCCGGGAAGTAGGTCTCCCCGAGGCGCTCGACCCGATTGCCGAACCCCTTGCCCATGAAGGCGGTGGCCCACTCCCCGGAGCCGTCCAGGGACAGGATGGCGGCCGAGTCGTAGGGGGAGACGAAGAAAGTGCCGGCGGCATGTGCCAGGTGGTGGGGCACGAACACGACCTCGGGCCCGGCCCCGCGGTCGGACCACAGCCCGTCGTACCACGCCCGGAGCTCCTTCACCTTGTGGCGCGCCCGAAGGAGCTCGTGCGCGATGAAGGGCTTCGCGCCCCGGAGGTTTCCGGCCGCGTACGCGAGCTTGCGCTTCACGTGCAGCGTCGGCTTGATGGATACCGCGACGTAGTCCACGTCGCCGGGCTCCAGGCCTCCGATCGCCAGGCAGGCCCGCGCGGAGGCCTCCGGGAAGGCCCAGGTGTGCTTGTCGCGCGTGAACCGCTCCTCCTCGAGGGCGGCGACCAGCACACCGTCGACCACGAGACAGGCCGACGAGTCGTGATAGAAGTGGTTGATTCCCAGGATGACCACTTGGCCTCCGAACCGCTGCGGGCGGGAGCCGCAGCCGGAATGTGCCGATAACCGCCGGAGATCCCCCGGCGAGGCAGGAGTGCCTGGATGTAGACGGTGCCGCGAGACTACCACGGTCGGAGCGGTCTCCGACACCGGTTTCGGTCCACTACGGCGCCGACGGCCAGAGCGAGGCCCGGTGGGCGCGCTCGAGCCCTCCGGGGCCGAGAGCTTCGACCCACCCGTTGCGCCCCTGGCGCCCCCCTGCCGATCACGCCCTCGTCTACCCGGCCAGCGCCGCGTGCCACTCGGCCGTCCCGCGCAGGCGGCGGTCGACGAGATGCCTGGAGATCAGAAGCTCTCCACGGCCGGGCGCAGGTCCAGCTCCAGGGTCCACGCGGTGCGGTCCTGGCGGTGGAGCCGCCAGTACTCCTCCGCGATGGCGTCCGGATCCAGGAAGGTGCGCCGCTCCCGGTCGGGAGAGGCCTCCAGGTTGGTCGGCGTCGCGATCTGCCCGTCGATGACGACGTGGGCCACGTGCACGCCCCGCGGGCCGAGCTCGCGAGCGGCGGACTGCGCCAGGGCCCGCAGCCCGAACTTCCCCACCGCGAGGCAGGAGAAGCGGGCCGAGCCGCGCAGCGACGCGGTGGCTCCGGTGAGCAGGATCGTGCCCCGCCCCCGGTCGACCATGGCCGGCAACACCTCCTGCATGGCGTGGAAGCCGCCCAGGCAGTTGGCCCGCCAGCAGCGCTCGAAGGTCTCCGGGTCGGTCTCCAGGACCGTGCCCATGCGGAAGGCGCCGGCGTTGTACACCAGCACGTCCGGCTCCCCGAGGGTGCTGCGTATCCGCTTGAAGCCGCGCGCCAGGTCCGTGGCGTCGGTGGCGTCCGCGGCGACGATCTCCGCCTCCCCGCCGACCTCGCGCACGGCGTCCGCGACAGGCTCGAGGGGCTCCCGGTGACGCGCGACGAGGCCCACGGCATATCCCTCCCGCGCAAATCGTCGCGCCACGGCGGCGCCGAGCCCCGGCCCCACACCCACGACTGCGGCCACACCTGCGAGATCGCTCATGATCGGCTCTCCTGCGCTCGTGATGGATGGTGAGCGGCCATGGTAGCAGCAACGGCCTCTCGTCGGGCACCGCGGGAGGTGTACAGCAGGTTTACACCCCTGGCGCCACTGTCGCCGCGCGACGAGCCGGGGGAGCCACAACATGCGGAGATCACTAGCATCCGATCCCTGGCACGACCGCTGCAACCGGCGGCCTCGTACCGCAGGTCCCGGAGGTCTCCCCCATGCGACACGCTCTCGCCTTGCTGGTCGGGCTCACGCTCGCCGGCTGCCCGCCGTTCGACGAAGCCGACCAGGCCCCCGCGCCCCTCGGGCCGGTGGCCGCGGGCGGGCAGATCCTCACGGCGGACGCCGACACCTCCGAGCTGGTGGCCGTCACGGTCGAAGCCGGCCGCGTGGGGACCATCGAGCGCCACGCCCTCGCCGGGGTCCCCACGCGCCTGGAGCTCCTGCCGGACGCCTCGGGAGTCCTGGTCCTCGAGAGCGACGATCACCTCGTCGAGCGCGTGTCCGTGCCCGACGGCGAGCGGACGACCTGGGACGTCGGCGCGCCGTTCGAGGCCCTGTCGGTGTCGCCCGACTCGGACACCGCCATCGCGTACTACCCGCCGGGCACCGCCGGCGCGGTCTTCCACAACGCCAACGAGATCGCCCACGTGGACTTGCGGCCCGAGGTCCCTCCCGAAGACGCCGTCGTCCGCCGCACCCTCGCCTCCCTCGGCGGCGCGCCGATCAGCGTGCACCCCTCCCCGCTCGTGGGCGGCCGACGCTTCGCGTTCGTCCTGTCCGAGGAGCACGTCGCGATCCTCGACCTGAGCGACCCGACCTCCCGCGAGCGCTCGGTCCCTTTGGTGAGCTTGAACACCGGCGGGCAGCGAACGCCCGACACCATCCGCTTCGCCGTCGACCGGAGCGGCGACGCCGAGGCCCTCTGGGCCGTCGTCACCACGCTCGAGGGCCACTCCGTGTACGCCCTCCGCGTCTTCGACAGCGTCCCCACCGAGGCCGACGAGCCCGACTTCGACGTGCGCCTGAGCCAGCTCGCGGGCTTCACCCCCGGCGGCGCCGTGGACCTGGTCACGCTCCCCGACGGCCGGCTCGCCGCAGTCGTCCTGAGCCCCTCTGCAGGCACCGCGACGATCACCTACCTGGCGACCGGAAACAGCGACAGCGTCCACCTGGGCCCCGGCGTGAACCGGCTTTCCGTCTACGAGGAGGACGGACGCCCCGTCGCGCTCGTCTTCCGCTCCGGCGGCACCGCCTTCCACATCCTCGACGTGGCCGCCGTCGCCGAGAAGAAGGACAAGGCCTTCCGCACGCGCTTCGCGGCCGACGGCATCTCGGACGTGCATCCCGTCGCCGGCACCCCCATGTTCGTGGCCTTGCACGACAGCGCCGACGAGGCCGTCAGCGTCATCGATGCCGACACCGACCGGGTCACCTCCTTCGGGCGCACCGGCGCCGTAAGGGACATGGTCCTCGCTCCCTCGCTCGGGCGCCTCTACCTCCTGACCGGCCTCGGCGCCGACGACTACGTGGTCGGAGTCCGGCTCGACAACCTGCACCCCACCGCCGCCAGGGTGCCCGCTGGCGCCGACCGCCTGCTCCTCCTCCCCAGCGCCGGGACGGTCGCCGCGTCCGCCGGCGTCTCGGGAGGCCACCTCGCCCTGTGGCCCGCGGATCGGACCCACGACGGCGCGACCCACGTCGTCCCCGCCTACCTCCTGGACGGTCTCCTCGACCGCGCCCCCAACCGCTGAACCGGGAGCCGACACCATGCGCGCACGCCTCTTCGCAGCAGCCCTCCTCGCGTCGCTCGCGACCCCCGCGGTCGCCGGCGCCGCCACCTACCCGTTCGAGATCGCCCTGTCGCCAGAGACCCACGTCGCCACGTCCGACTCCCTGACGCCCCTGTCGGACACCGGGTCGCACGTCTCGGGCACCCTCCGCGCCGGCTACGCCGTCCTGGAGTTCCTCGACCTCTACGCCGGCTACCGGAGCATCGGTCCCTTCGAGCGCCTGGACGCCGACGGCGTCGACTGGTCGACGGAGTTCCACGCGGCCATCCTGGGCGCCCGCCTCCGCTGGCCCCTGAAGGGCGACTGGCTGCGCCTGTACGGCCAGCTCGACGTCGAGGCCTCCAAGGCCACCGTGGAGGTCGCCGCCGGGAGCGGCACCGGGCGGCAGTCCGTGTGGAGCGCCGGCGCCGTGCCCTCGGCGGGTGTCGAGTTCAGCTTCACGATCCGCGACGCGGTCCGACTCCTGGGTCGCCTCGGCCTCGGCTACGCCCTGCGGCTCGATCACGACTTCGACGCCGTCGGCTTCGACACCGCGGCCCCGACGCAGCGCCCCGTCGACCTCGGCGCGGCCAACTTCTCCGGCCTGCACGTCGGCCTCACGCTCGGCGTCCGCTTCTGATGGGAGGCTCCACGATGCACCCGCGCACCGCCCCGCTCGCCCTCGCCGCCATCCTCGCGGTCCTCGCCGTCCTCGCCGCCTCCGGCTGCGGCGCGGAGGGCTTCGACAGCGCCGGCTCGGCCGGCAGCTTCACCGACTCGAGCAACTGGTACGAGCCCGACGCCGCCGCCGGTCCTTCCGAGCCGTCGCCTCCGCCCGACGCGGTGGGTTCCGACGTGGCCGCTCCCGACACGTCGACGCCGCCGCCCCCGCCCGAGGACGAGGTCGACTTCGACCTGCGCACCCCCGAGGCGGGCGAAAGTCACCTCTACATCCCCTCCGCCGGCCTGGACGCCCTGGTCGTGGTCGATGCCGCCACCTTGGACGTGCACCTCGTCGAGGTGGGCGTGGAGCCGACCCTCGTCCGGGCCCTCCCCGACGACCACGGCGCCGTGGTGCTCAACCGCGGGTCGGACGACGTGTCCATCGTGCGGCCGGCCGAGCCCGGCGTCTTCGACGTGCGGACCCTCGACGTCCTCGCCGACCACAACCGGATGGTCCTGAGCCCGGGCGGCGAGTGGGCCTTCCTCTGGTTCGACCCCACGGTCGGCGGCCCGGGCGGCTTCGGCAGCCTCCAGGACGTGAGTGCCGTCCGGCTCGTGCCCGACGAGGTCGCGGTCTACGACCTCGCCGTCGGCTACCGCCCCACGGAGATCCACTTCAGCGACGGCGGCGAGCTCGCCCTGTTCTTCTGCGAGGACGGCGTCAGCGGCGTCCGCCTGCCCCTGCTCGACGGCGACGTCTTCCTGCCGCCCGTGCCCGTGGACGACGACCCGTTCCGCGAGCCCGAGGACCGCGAGATCGCCGTCACGCCGGACGGCTCCCTGGCCGTGGTGCGCGATCTGGTCGGCGAGCCACGGCTCACCCTCGTGGACCTGCAGAGCCACGACCTGCACACGCTCCCGCTCCCCGACTGGCCGAGCGACCTGGACATGACGCCGGACGGCGGTACCGTCGTCGTCCCCATGAAGGCCACCCGGCAGGTCGCCCTGGTCCAGGTCCCCGAGGCCTTCGACTGGCAGCCCCCCGAGGGCGCCGAGCCCGCCGACAACCCGCACGTCACCGTGGCCTTCACCGGCGCCCCCTTCGGCTCGGCGGTCCTCACCTCGGACGCCTCACGCGCCCTGCTCTACACCACGGAGCCCGGCACGCAGGCCGTGGGCATGGTCGACCTCGCCGCGGGCCAGGTGAGCGTGCAGCCCATGCCCAAGGAGATCACGAGCGTCCTGGTCTCGCCCGACGGCAGCATGGGCGCGCTGCTCCACCGCAGGGGCTCGGGCAGCGACCCGGACCTCGCCGACCGGGAGGCCTACTCCCTCCTCGACCTGGACACGGGCTTCTCCAAGATCCTGACCGTCGACAACCCCGTCGAGGAGGTCATCTTCACGGACGACTCCGAGGAGCTGTTCGTCCTGATGCCCGACCCGTGGGGCGCCGACCACCTGGTCCACCGCGTCTCCGCGGGCTCCTTCGCGACCGTCCCCTACCGCACCCCCGACGCCCCCGTCTTCGTCGGCGCCATGCCCGGCATCCACAAGGTCGCCATCGCCCTCGACAACCCCACCGGCTGGATCACCTTCGTCGACACCGCCGACGACACCGTCGACCAGGTGAACAGCTTCGAGCTGAACAGCTACATCGAGTAGTCGGGCGGAGCGAAGCGGAGCCCCCCTTGCCCTTGCCCTTGCCCTTGCCCTTGCCCTTGCCTGTGGGAGCCTGGGGTCAGGTCGCGACTTGTCGACTTGGACGCACGCCACCATCAGGCCGCCGCGTCACGCCCCTCGCGCAGGAGGATGTCGGCCGGGATGCCGAGGCCGCGGTGGAGGCGGCGGATCATGGCGAGCGTCAGCGAACGCTGGCGGTTCAGCACCTCCGAGACGCGACCGCGGCCCCCGATGTAGGGCTCGAGATCCTTGCGCGTGAGGCCCTCCTGCTCCATCCGGAAGAGGATGGCGTCGATGGGGTCCGGCGGGTCGATGGCGTGGTGACGCTCCTCGTAGTCGTCGATGAGCGTGACGAGAACCTCGAGCTCGTCCCCTTCGGGCGTACCCGGCTCCGCCCCCCACAGCTCCTCGACTCGCTCCAGTGCTCGCGCGTGGTCCTCGTCTGTCCTGATGGGTCGAATCTCGAAGCTCATCCCAGCACCCCCGCGATGATGTCGACACACAGCCGATCCAGGGCCTCCTCGTCTGGGGCCTTGGGCAAAGAGGCGAGACGCATCACCTTCCGAAGCTCCCACTGGACGTGGTCCTTCGAGGGCTCGAGCTGCTCGGGGCCGCCCAGGAAGCCGAAGTACCACTCGCGCGGCCCGACCAGCACGCCGCGCAGGTCCACGTCGGACTCGGGCGTGTCGAGCCCGTAGGCGCGGCTCCCGTGGACCGTCTCGAAGATGAGCGTCGGTTCGGACATGGGGCGCAGCGTAGCATGCCGCGGCTCCCACCGGACGGCTCGCTCGAGCCCAGGCACCAGGCCCTCGCGGAGCACGTGACGGAGGCAGAAGCGCATCACGAGGGCGACCGGGCCCCGCCCCCGGAGTCGTGAGTTGCAGCCATGTCGACCTCGTCGGGGCTGTCGCCCTCCCGCTGACACCATAGGCGCTCGGTGCGGTACTCTCGGTCTGACAGGGAGGCCCCATGACACGCCCCATACCAGTGCTCTTCGCGGCGCTCGCGCTCTCGGCCGCATCGCTGCTCACGGCCTGCGAGGACGACGGCGACGCCACGGACACACCGAGGGATGTCGCGGACGTCCCGGGCGACGCGCCCGCCGACGTCCCCGACACCGCGCACGACACGTCGGACCTCACGCCCGCACCGGACACGGGGCTCCTGGTCGATGCCGGCGGCTGCGCCGACCTCGTGATGAGCCTCGGGAGCGAGGCGGACGACCTCGTCCTCGTGTTCGACTACCAGGGCGAGGTCGCGAAGGCGGCCTACGAGGCGGAGTCCGGCGAGGCATCGGCCACCCTCGACGTCGCCACCGAGGCCTCGCTGGAGCTGCGGCAGGGCACGAAGGTGACCGCGCTCGTCTGCAACGACGCCCTCGACGGCAGCGAGGAGGTGGTCACGACCTGGACCGCCACGGCCGGAACGGCGCACGTCGAGGTGGTATCGGACGGGATCCACGAGCCCTGGGACGCGTACCCGGGAGACGCCACCATCACGCTGACCGACGTCGTGCTGGAGGCCGAGGGCGCCGAGCAGGTCGTCATCCCGACGCTCACCTGGAGCGCGGCCGTCGGCTGGCTGCCGGGATAGCCCCCGGGGCGTCGGAGGCTTCCCGGATGCCCGACGTCGCTACTCGGCCACCTCGTGCCACTCGGTGGGGTCCGAGACGATGTCGCAGTCGATGAAGCGCACGCCGTTCGGGGCCTTCAGCTTCGAGTGGCAGTACTCGAAGACGTAGGGCATCTCGACGGCGCGCACGTGGGCGCTCTCCTTCTCGCCGCCCTCGCCGTCCGGGATCATCGTGTCGCGCGGCGGCCGCCAGTCCACGTTCTGGCCCTCCGGGAGGGTCGCCCAGGGGTCCCAGTGCTCGTACTGGCGGTACCAGTCGGCCGACCGGCCGTACCACTCCATGATGTGGCGCGCCTCGCGGGCGTCGAGGGGGTAGCCGCGGGAGGCGGCGGACAGAAGCCAGCCGGCGGAGTCCGCGGCGTACTCCTTGTGGTCGCTGTTCGGCACCTCCGGGTTGAACAGGAGGGTCTCGAAGCGCTCGACCAGGCCGGCCATGAGGGCCTCGGCGTGATCGGTGTGGCCCCAGAGCTGGGCGCCGGACACGGCGGCGATGTGGAAGTAGTTGTAGATGTTGTGGTTGAACCAGTTGCCGGCGCCGGCGATGTCCTCGAACTCCCGGCCCACCATGCCGCCTTCGCAGTCGCCCTTGTCCGCGAAGTAGCCATAGCCGGCCAGGGCGGCGCCGAGCTGCGCGTTGCACTCCGCGTCCGGGCCCATGACGCTCTCCCAGTGGACGAAGCTGCCGAGGTCGGCGGGCGGGGTGCCCTCCTCGGTGAGGTCGACGGCGATGGTGGCCAGGCCGTCCTCGTAGCGGGTCAGGATGTACCAGTCGTCGTCCACGATGCGCTGGGCGAACCCGCGCATGTACTCGATGTACAGGCGCGCCGACTCCTTCAGCTCCGGGTGGTCGGTCCGGTGGTAGATGCGCGTCGCCACGTCGACGGTGTGGAACATGTACGGCACGTCGTCCTTCGAGCGCATGTTGGCCACCCAGACGGAGCCGTACTCCGGGTTGTCCGGGATCTCGAAGGCGGCGACGTTCCACTTGAAGGAGGCCTCGCGCGTGGGGCCGTAGTCCACCCGCACGTGTCGACCGTCGACGTCGTACTCGTGGTCGTGGCTGAAGACGGCCCGCGCCTGCAGGTACTTGACGATGGGGTCCTCGCGCTCGCTCTCGAAGCCCAGGGACAGGGCGACCATGCCGCGCATCATCCCGGCCGCCACCTCGGCCATCCGCTCGTCCCCGGTGAGCTCATAGGCCGCCGCCGCGCCGTCGATGACCTTGACGGAGCGCTTGGCGATGTTCTCCGCGTACTTGTGGTGCGTGAAGACGAGCGTGTCGCCCTCGCGACGCATCCTGGTGCCCTGCCACCAGAGCCGGTAGGGCATCATCTCCGCGTCGTAGGACGCGTCGAGGCCGTGGGTCATGCGGTAGACCCAGTCGAAGTAGTGGGTCTCCGCGAAGAACGCCATGACCTTGCGCGTGAACGCCTCGACCTCGGCGTCGGTGGGCGGCTCGCCCTTCGGCGTGCGCTCGGGCGGCGTGAAGCCCAGGGTCTCCGCGGGCATGGACGGCGGGTCGACCCCCGTCACCCGCTCCGGCTCGCCCTCGTCGACGTCCTCGACGTCGGGCGCGACGTCGGCGGCCACGTCCTCGTCCACCTCGACGTCGTCCGGCCCCGCATCCGGCACGTCCTCGGCCCCGACCTGATCCTCGGTGGTCACGTCGTCCGGGACGACGTCGGCCTCGCCGGAGGTTCCGTCCCCGTCGTCGCAGCCGACGATCAGCAGCGCCAACGCGCCCGCCAGCAGGCCCCGCCCCCACGTCGTCCCCGCCCCGTTCTGCACCACATCCTCCCGTGTCTCGCCAGGCGGCGGGACGCTACCACGAGCCGGGGTGGTGCCTCCAACGCGGGATGGTACGCTCTGCCGACATCGCTGGGGGGACCATGAACGACGTGACCGCGCGGGCCCGTCACCGGGTCATCGACAATCGCTTCGAGAGCTGGCTGACCGGCCTGCCCGTGGGCGCATCGAAGCCCGAGCCGCCGGAGCGAACCCCGCTTGACGCCGGCTTCGTCCGCGCCTGGCTCGGCCCGGCGGCGCTCATCTTCACCACGCCCTTCCTGGTCCTCCTGCTGTGGATGGCCTGCGTCCACTACGAGGGATCCCTGGCCGTCATGGCCGCGGCGGGCCCGGCCGACTGGCTCGGGCACGTCCCCGCTCCCACCCTGACGTCCGTCGGCATCGTGGTGGGCTGGGTCGTGTTCCAGGCCCTCCTGCTCACCCTGCTGCCCGGGCGGCGCTTCCTGGGGCCCGTCACCCCCGAGGGCGCGCAGCCGGAGTACAAGCTCAACGGCGTGCTCGCCTGGTTCGTCACCCACGGCCTGCTCTTCGGCGTGGCCTGGCCCGCCGGGCTCCTCGACCCCGGCGCCCTGTACCACCACTACGGCGCGGTCCTGGTGACCCTGAACATCGGCGCCCTGGCCTTCTGCGCCTTCCTCTACTGGAAGGGCCGCCGCCACCCGAGCGGGCCGGACAACGTCGTGACGGGCAACCGGCTGTTCGACTTCTTCCAGGGTCCCGAGCTGCACCCCCGCCTGGGCCGGATGAACCTGAAGCAGCTCATCAACTGCCGCGTGTCCATGATGGGCTGGAGCGTGGTCTTCGTGAGCTTCGCCATCACGCAGTACCAGACCCAGGGCTTCCTCTCGACCTCCATGGCGGCGTCGGTCGGGGTCCTGGTCGTCTACCTCTTCAAGTTCTTCTGGTGGGAGGGCGGCTACTTCCACAGCCTCGACATCATGCACGACCGCTTCGGCTACTACATCTGCTGGGGCGTGCTGGTCTGGGTGCCGGGCGTGTACTGCCTGGTCGCGCTGTGGCTCGTGGGCCACCCCATCCAGTGGCACCCCGGCGTGGCCGCGGCGATGTTCCTGTTCGGCGTCCTGTGCATCTACGTGAACTACCAGGCCGACGCCCAGCGCCGCCGGGTCCGCGCCACCGACGGCGACACGACCGTCTGGGGCCGGAAGCCCGACCTGATCCACGCCCGCTACACCACCGCCGACGGCGAGGAGCGGCGGAGCCTCCTCCTGGTGAGCGGTTGGTGGGGCGTCGCCCGCCACTTCCACTACGTCCCCGAGCTCGGCCTGGCGTTCGCCTGGACCGTCCCCGCGGGCTTCAGCCACTTCCTGCCCTGGTTCTACTGGATCTTCCTGTTCATCCTGCTCATGGACCGGGCCGTCCGCGACGAGAAGCGCTGCGCGCGGAAGTACGGCCCCTACTGGGACGAGTACTGCGCGCGAGTCCGCTGGAGGGTCCTCCCCCACGTCTTCTGAGCCGCGCCCAACGTCGCCGCCGGTCGGTCCCGCTCTGCGAGGAACGCCAGGAGGTCGCGGGCGAAGCGGTCCGGGACGTCGAGGTGGGGCCAGTGCCCGCAGCCCTCGTACGACGTCAGGCTGACGCCGGCGGAGCACGCAACGGTGTCTCGTCCGTGCCGCATCGGAATGATCGGGTCGTGCCGCCCCCAGAACAGGGCGATCGGCGGGGTGTACGTGAGCTCCCGGGCGCGCGGGAGCGTCTGCTGGTGCTGGCCGAGGACGTTGATGACGCCGGTCACCGAGCGGTGGAAGGCGCGGGCGGTCTCGGAGACGCGGATCGACCGGACGAGGCGCGCTCTCTCCTCGGGCTCCATCCGGCCGAGCTGCGGGGCCACCAGCGGCAGGACGACCGGGAGCACGAAGCGCAGCACGAGCGGGGTACACGCCTTCCCGAGCACGGGGAGCGCCGCGAGCCGCAGCGGGAGGCCGATCTCCCGCCCCAGCCCGCCGGGCGCGACGAGGGCGAGGCGGTCGATCCGGCGCCCGTGTTCGAGGAGCATCCACTGCGCGACGCCTCCACCGAAGGAGTGGCCGCACACGAACGCCCGGTCGGCGCCCACCGCCTCCATCCAGCCCGCGACCATCTGCGCGTACCACGCGAGCGTGTAGGGCGCGTCGGGCCGTCCGGACTGGCCGTGGCCCGGCAGGTCGGGCATCAGGACCCGGAATCGGCGGGCCAGGTGTGGCGCCACCCGCCGCCACGTGCGGTGCGTGTCGAGGATCCCGTGGAGGAGCACCAGCGGGGGGCCGCTGCCCATCTCCGTCCACGCGATGGTCGTGCCGTCGACCACGGTCTCGCGGGTCTCTCCGAGCATGTCCATACCCGGATCGTGCCCTCTCCCGGCGCTCGTGTCGCCCGCGAGGGCTCTTTCGTGCACAGCCCCCACGTGCGCTCCCTCCAGCCGTCCACGTAGGACGAGAGGTCGCGCCCCGTGCTGGTCATCCCGGCCATGGTGAGACCATCGGAGCGTCCATCAGGCGCGTCAAGGGAGGGCGCACCGCGACCGCGCCGTCAGTAGGCCTGACTCCGTAGTCTGGCGTAGATCCCCACGTTCGAGCCGTTGTGGCGCTCGGTCTCCGGCAGGAGGTAGCCCACCGGGACGTTCACCACGCGGGGCTCGGGATCGGCGACCACGAGGGTCGTCGAGCCGCCACCGTCCAGGTTGATGGCGTCGACCACCTCGAAGTCCAGCAGGATCTCCGCCATCTCGACGGTGGTCACGCCCTCGCTCACACCCTCCTGGCGGCCGTCGACGACGAGCAGGACGAGGTCCCCGTCCGCGGTCACGCCGGCACCGGTGCGCGGGTGGAGGTGCGTGTCGCCCGCCGTGTTCTGCTGCGCGGTCACGATGCGCTCGTTGCCGGTGACGGCGTCGTCGACGTCGAGCGGCGGGTCGACGGCGAGCCCGCTCTCGTCCCCGTCCGCCCAGGTCACGACGTGGGCCTTGCCGGCCGTGTCGAAGGCCAGCGCAGTGCGGAAGGAGCCCTCGAAGGTGCTGTAGGCGTCGCCGTCGCTGACGGAGAGGCCGAGCAGGTCCGCGTAGTCGTCCTCCGGGGGCCACGGCGAGAAGAAGTGGGCGTTGAAGGCCAGCTGGGTGCCGCTCGCCTCGACGAACTCCCGCGTGGTCCGTCGCGTCGTCTCCCGGGGCTCCTCGGCGTTGTCCGCCGTGACGGTGAAGTCGATGCCCGGCGCGTCGGTGTCCACGAGGACGACGTGGTAGCTCAGCGGCCGCGGGATGCTGGTCGTGCGGGACAGGATGCGGACGCCCTCGAAGGGATCGGCCACGGTCTGCTCGCCCTCCGCGAAGACCGGCGCCGGGCCGAACCGCTCGTCGGGAGTCGGGCCCGTGACCGCGGCATCGACCTCGACCTCGGCGGCGACGTCGACCTCGGCCGGGACGTCGACCATGGAGGCGGCGTCGATCTCCGCGCCGACGTCGACGATACCATCCGCCGCGGCCCTCCCGTCCGAGCTGCTCCCGCATCCCGCCACCAGCAGGACGAAAACGATCCACCACCGCATGGCCACCTCCGCCGCGGCATCCTACCAGCGGCGGATCCTGCCCATCCAGCCCGTCGAGCGCGTCGGTGCGGGCGAGCGCCCCACCCGTTCGCGCCGTGCCGTCGAGAGCCGCGGACGACTTGACCCTGAGCTCGCTTGCCTGTGGATCGCCTCCAAAGCCCTACGATGCTAATGATGAAGCAGTCGAGCAGGAGCTACCCCATGTCCACAGTCGCGATCGACCTGTCGCCGGCCCAGGCGGAGCGTCTCACTGAGCGAGCCCGTCGACTCGGCGTCAACCCCGAGGACCTCGCCAAGGCTGCAGTGGCGGACCTCCTGGCGGAGCCCGACGACGAGTTCGAAGCGGCCGCAGAGCGGGTCCTGCAGAAGAACGAGGGTCTCTACAAGCGCCTCGCGTGATGCGCTACCTGCGGCTCCACGAGGTCCTACGCCTTCACGACCGCCTCATCGCCCAGAGCGGCGGTGTCCGGGATTCGCGACTCCAAGTAGCATCGGCACCTGTGAAAAGATCCGATCCAGCCGTGAAAACTGGTTCTTAGCCTCCGCTACGATGCATCCGGGCCTGGCTTCGGGCCCACGTCTTCGGATACCTCGCTTCCCGCGTCAGGCTGCGAAAGCTCTCGAAGCAGCCGATGGATCTTCTTGTGCATCGAGTCGGGGATTCCAGAACCGTACAGCCGATCGTCCAAGTCAAAGGCGACCCGCCCATGGGATGCCTGAACGACCTTGGCAGCCCCCGGAAAGGTCTCGAACCAGTGCGAGCAAAGATGATGAATGGTGAGGACGAGGTCCTGCAACTCGTCGTCATCTTCCAGGTTTGCGACGTTTATGCCCAAGTCTCGAACATAGGTACGGGAGAGCCGCCGTGCGTGCGCTCTGTGCTTCTGGTGGTCCGCTAAATCTGCCGCGATCTCTTTGGCCCGCTCTTCAGCATCCTCGCAGCCTCGGAACATGACTTCCTTCAGCCCGCGTTCTGCTACTTCCCGTCCATAGGAAAGTGCATTCTCGCAGCGAATGAGTGAGTCCGGCCAGTAGCGGGCACCTGGACCTTCCCAGAACACATCGGCATCTTCCTCAAAATCGTCCCGCATCTTCTCATACTGATCCAGCACATCCTGCGCGGCGCAATACCTAGGCCCATCTGTAGTAATGAAAGGCATTTGCAGGTCGATTGGCCCCAGGAAGCTGTGCTTGCCCAAAACGATGCTCGAGGCACCACACGCAAGCATAGTGGCGGCACTCATGGCCTCCACAGGAACGAACACTCTAATGTCGTCAAACTTCTGCCTCAGGTAGGAGCCCACCATATCTGCAGCGTCGGGACTTCCGCCGTAGCTGTTGACGATCACATCGAGGCCTTGGGACTTGAGCCCCTTCAGAACATCCATGAAGAACTCCAAGTCCTTCTCGCGCATTTGTGCGCTCTGACTTGGCATCGGTACCCGGTGATTGCCCTCATAGAGCACGACGGGCCGACCTGTATGTTCCTCCATGGCCGCAAGGACCTTGCGCAGATTCAAGGAGAGCCAGAGGAGGTGGTCCTCTGGCTTAACTTCTCCAAGACTCGCGCCGATCTCCGAGTAGGTCGGCACTACGAGACCTCTCGTTCGTAGGCGGGGTTGTTCTTAGTGAGAACTCGAAACAACGCCGACCGAACCAACGCCACATCGCTGGCTTGGCTCTGATGTTCTTTGGGGCTCCTACTGGAGTTGCGGGTCTTGTCCCGCGACTCACCCACAGTAGTCCTGCCACGACGCTGGACGGCCGTCGCCGGTAGAAGTTGCGTTCCGCCTGACGTCTTGATCATCGCTGCCTCCTGCTTGAGGCAGCCTAGCGGGAGTTGATCATCGAGTCGACCCAAGGGTGAAAACCGGATCTTCCTTGTGAAGCAGCAACGCCGATCAAGGGGGAATCGGAAGCTCTCGACACGCTTCACGCTGGGCAAGAAGCGCTCGTCCGGCTGATCACGGAGAGGCTCATGCGGCGCGGTTCGGGAGGGCGCGCTCGTGCTTCATCGACTCGGCCGCGAAGCGGAGGGCCGCCCGGACGCCCTCTTCGTCGAGGCGCGGATGCGCATCGACCAGGTCGTCGATGGTCCAGCCGCCGGCGAGCTGCTCGAGGATGTGCTCGACGGTGATGCGAGTGCCGCGCACGACGGGCTTGCCCAGCATGACGTCGGGGTCGGAGACGATGCGCTCTTCGGCCATGGCGTTCCTCGGGACACGGGCTCGTCCGCGGTCCTGCGTGTCCCTGGGCTCAGGGTAGCAGGAGGTCGGGGCCCGTGTCCCGAGCGTGGCGGCTGCGCTACCGCCCCAGGGCCGTCCGCAGGGCCTTCACGGGGTGCTTGAGGCGGCCGACCAGCTCGACGGTGTCGGCGGCGGTGGTGCCGTGGTGGTGCGGGGGCTTGAAGAGGGGGTGCTTCAGGACCGGGACGCGGTCGAGGAAGGTGCGGACCTCGTCCATGGTCATGTCCCAGCGGTCCAGGGCCGTGTCCACCTCGCGCTGGGCCTGCTGGCGCGCCTTGAAGAGCATCATCTGCACGCGGGACTGCACGTTCACGGCGCCGTCGCCGGTGGTCTCGATGGGCAGGAAGATGGCCGAGGGGTGCAGCTCCGTAACGGCCGACTGGACGCCGTCCGAGACGGAGGACGAGGGCATGCAGCCGAAGGGCTTCACGCTCAGCGTCATGTTCACCTTCGAGTGCACGACGTTCTGGATGACCTTGCCCACCTCCATGTGGGCCTCGCCGCCCCGGACCTCGTTGTCGTAGAAGTCGCCCGCGATGTCGGCGATCTCGTACATGTCCGGCAGGTGGTAGCCGTGCAGGCCGAAGACGTTCCCCCAGGTCTGGAACAGGGCCCGGAACGCGTGCTCGGCCGCCTTCAGCTTCGCGACCTTGAGCCAGGGCTTCTTGCCCGCCAGGCCCTTCGCCTCGGTGTCGTCGCGGCGCAGGGTCATCCGGTGCTGCGTGTCCCGGATGTTCTCCCACAGCATGAACATCAGCCACGCGCTGACCAGCTGCACGTCGACCTCGGCGCCCTCGCCCTCGAGGAAGCGCTGCATCCGGTAGTTGCCGTCACCCTCGGTGGTCATCGCCCAGAACTCGCCGATGATGGCCACCTTCGGCTTCACCCGCGTGCGGTCCACCTTCACCTTCGAGAACGCGCGCCGGGCCTTCAGCAGGGCCGGCAGCAGCGAGGTGCGGTTCAGGAGCGAGTCATAGACGGCCTTCTTGGCCTCCTCCACGGCCCGGTCGGTCGCGCCCTCCTCCAGCTCGTAGGGGCGCAGGCGGTAGCCGACGGCGTTGATGAGGTCGCCGACCACCAGGGCCTTCACCAGCCCGATGAAGAACGGCGGGCTCAGCTCCAGGCCGATCTCCTCGCCCGTCGCCTGCTTGAAGCCGCCCTGCTGCTGGAACAGGACCACCCGGAACCCGTCGAAGCCCGCGTCGCGGAGCGCCTTGCGGTACTCGGTGACGTACATCCCGAACCGGCACGGGCCGCACGCCCCCGCCGTCAGGAAGATGTAGTTGTCGATGATCTCCTCGGTGGAGAGGCCCGAGTCGCGGAGGCGCATCAGGGTCTTCACCAGGTTGCCCACCGTGAACCACGTCGGGTTGCACTGGCCCCGGTTGCCGAACTCCTTGCCGATGCGCAGCGCCTCGTAGTCCGGCACGTCGATGTGCTGCATCTTGTAGCCGAGGCCCCTGAGCGCGCCCTCCACCAGCTTGTCCTGCGCCATGGTCAGGCCGCCCACCAGCATCGTCGTGTGGGCGCGCTGGTCGGCCGTGAAGTGGTCGTGGACCTGCTCCACGTAGGGCCCCCGCTTCGGGTCCAGCTCGTCGAGGCCCAGCCGGGCCCGCTCCTCGGCCTCGAAGCGGGCCAGGGCGTCGTCGACGTCGAGCTTCGGGTTGGGGTCGGCGCCGTTCAGGCGGAGGTCGTCGAGGCGGACGGTGGTCATGGCGAGGACTCCTTGGGCGGGAGGAGACGTTCCGTGGTCGGGGTGATGGTGTGGGGGCTCAGTCGTTGGTCGGGGCGGCGACGGCGCGCTCGCCCTCGCCGACGTTCGCGCGGCGGCCCATGCGGAGCTTGTCCATGCGGACCATCCCCTGCGGGGCCTGGGGCTTCGGCGGGCGGCGAGCGCCGTCGTAGGCGGCCATGCGCTCGCGCGCCTCGTCGATCTGCCGCGCCAGCGCGGGGTCGAGGCGGCCGGTGCGCTCCTCGACCTGCTGCTGCTTCATCTCGAGCAGCGCGACGCGCTTCTCCTCGACGCGATAGCCCAGCTCGGCGCGCTTGAAGGCCACGTCCTCCAGCCGCTCCTGGTGGAGCTTCAGGCTGTGGGAGTACGTCTTCGTCCGGATCTTGATGGACCCGGTGGGCTTGTTCGCGTCGATGTCGTGCATCGCCGAGTACGGCGTCCCGGCGGCGTTCACGATGTTGTCGATGAGGCCGTAGGTCGGCGCGTCGTGGCCGCACTTGAAGCTGGACAGGTCCAGGATGGCGACGTTCGGGTGCCGCGACGCGAACCGCGCCGACCACACCTTCTGGGCCGAGTTGACCGAGTAGTTCTCCGGCCAGACCTCGTTGATGTCCATGACGTCGGGGATGCGGCCGCTCTCGAGGTCCTCGCGGAAGAAGCGCTCCAGCCACTTCCGGTCCTTCGGGATGGAGCGCATGGACAGCACCGGGTAGCCGAGCACCTGGAACTCGTCCATGATCCCGTGGTTCAGCCCCGGGTCGGAGTGGTACGGGCGGCCGAGCATCAGGAGCGCGATGCGGTTGTCCGCCTCGACCTGCTCCAGGATCTCCCGGCCCTTGTCCTCCATGACGTCGTCGAACTTCTCGAGCGCCTTGAAGGCCTCGTCCACGGCGTGGTCGCTCTCGTCCTGGGTCACGCCCAGGCGCGGGCCGAAGGTCTCGAAGAGCGTCCGCTTGAGCAGGTTCGGCTCTACGAAGTTCACCGGCGGGTCCAGGTACTCGATGCCCCGCTGGGCGAAGAAGTCCGTCTCCTTGGTGAAGGCCGCCTTCATCACGTTCGGCGTGCCCGCCACCACCGGGCAGGAGGTGGTCGCCATCACGTTCACCATCTTCGTCTCGAGGTGCGTGATGGTCGGGAACAGGATGTAGTCCAGCGGCTTGTCGTCGGAGTGCTTGTGGAACAGCAGGTTGTGGATGTGCGCCTGCGCCACCTTCGACGGGTAGCAGGGGTCCACGGAGCCGTACTTGCCGCCCTCGGACCACATCTCCTCGCTGGTCTCGTCGGACCAGACGACGTTCCGCATCTTGACGCCGATGCTCTCCAGGTACGTCCGCCAGAAGGGGCCGGTGCTGTACATGTTCAGCACCCTGGGCAGGCCGACGCGGACCTCGGCGCGGCGCTTCCAGCTCTCCTCACCGGAGCGCTCGAACGGGCGCGTGACCGCCGTCCGCTTCACCCGGCCCAGGAGGCCCTTCTTCACCTCCACGTCCTCGACGGGCGCGCCGGCCTCGGGCATGGGCTCGGCCTCGTAGAAGTGCTTGAAGGCGAGCTTCGCCTCGTACTCCACGAGGTTCGGGTAGCGCTTCTTCACCTTGCGGCGCTCCTTGTTGAGCGCCTTCAGGGCGTCCAGGTCCTCGACGGTGCCCTTCTCGCAGGAGAACCCGCTGATGTAGCGGCTCGTCTGGCCCTCGGGCGTGACCGTGTCGATGAAGGTCCGGCTGCACTCGTTCTCGCAGAAGTGACAGCGCGTCTCCTCGTCGTTCTTGGTCGTGTAGGAGATGTCGATGGTCTCGTCGAGGCCGATGAAGGTGCTGTAGCCCCGCCGCTTCACGACGCGCAGCGTCTCCATGGCCGCGCCGATGGCGCCCGCCTCGCCCGGGTGCGGGTGGAGCCAGACCTCGGCGCCGTCCACGCGCTGCTTGATGTAGTCCACCTGGGCCTTGAGCGCGGCCAGGTTGTTCTGGGTACCGCCCTGGAGCACGTACTTGGTGCCCAGGGAAGCCATCCGCGGGACCTGCACCACGTACTGCCAGACGTTCTTTGGCAGCACGAGGGCCAGCCCGGCGAGGAGCTCCTCCTTGGTGTAGCCCTCCTTCTGGAAGTTCACCCGGTCGCTGTCGAGGAAGACCGCGCAGCCGTAGCTGAACTCGGGCGAGAGGCCCGCCTTGAAGGCGTTGTCGGCGTACTCGTAGACGGGCAGCCCGAACTGGTCGGCCATGGCCTGGAGCAGCATCCCGTTTCCGGCGGAGCACTGGTTCGACAGGCGGAAGCTGCGGATGTCGCCGTGCTTCATGAACAGGACCTTGATGTCCTGCCCGCCGATGTCGCAGATGACGTCCACGTCGTCGCCGAAGTAGTGCACCGCGCTCATCATGTGGGCGACGGTCTCGACGATGTTCACGTCGGCCTTGCAGGACTCCTCGAGGACGTCCGCCGCGTAGCCGGTGGCGCCGAAGCCGATGATCTCCAGGTGCGCGCCCTGGTCGGACACGAACCGCTTCATGGCGGCCAGCATGTCCTTGGTGTCCTGGATGGGGTTGCCCTTGGACAGGACGTACTCCTTGTTCAGGATGCGCCCCTCCTCGTCGACCAGGACGGCCTTCGACGAGGTGCTGCCGCCGTCCAGGCCCACGACCGCGCGGACGACCTCCCCCTCGCGGAACGTGGCCGGCTCGAACTTCGGGACGCGGAACTGCTCCTTGAACTCGGCGAGCTCGTCGTCGGACTCGACGACCGGCGGGCCGGCGTCGTCGCCCAGCTTGGCCGCGCGTCCGTGCTGGATGAACTCGCGCAGCGGCTCGAGGCCGCGGAAGGGCTTCGCCTTGTCCGGCTCCGCCAGGCCGTAGAGCACCGCGCCGTAGGCCGCGTAGTGCTCGGAGTTGTCCGGGACGAAGACCAGCTCCTCGATGGGCACGTCCTTGGGATACTCGTAGCCGCGCTCGTCCCACGTCTGCGGGATGCGCATGCGCCAGCACTCCTGCAAAAACGGCAGGAAGGTGTTGGGGCCGCCGAGCAGCAGCACCCGGTGCCGCAGGGTGTTGCCGCGCGTGAGCACCGACAGGTTCTGCATGACGATGGCGTCCGCCAGGGAGCACATGATCTCCGGCGACGGGATGCCCTGCTTGGTCAGGTTGACGATGTCCGTCTCGGCGAAGACCCCGCACTTGGCGGCCACGTGGTGGAGCTTGGAGTCGTCGAAGGGGAGCTTGCCCACCTCCTCCGGGTCCATGCCCACCTTGATCATGCACTTGTCGATGGTGGCGCCGGTGCCCGACGCGCACTTGTCGTTCATGGAGGTGATGGCGGTGCGATCGCCGGTCTCCTCGTTTTCCTTGAAGATGATGATCTTCGCGTCCTGGCCGCCCAGCTCGATGACCGAGCCCACGTCCGGGTGGAGCTCCTCCACGGACATGGTGACGGCGTTGACCTCCTGGACGAACCGGGCGCCGATGGGCTCCACGAGCGGCCCGGAGCCCGAGCCGGTGATGAAGATCTGCAGATCGTCCTGGGGCACCATCGGGTACGCCCCGCGGATCCGCTCGACGAAGTCCAGCACGCACTCGGCCTGGCGCGTGTTGTGGCGCTGGTAGTCGCTCCAGAGGATCTTCCGGGTCTCCGGGTCGACCACCGTGGCCTTCACCGTGGTCGAGCCCACGTCGAGCCCGATCACGATCGGCTCGTCCCGAGTGCGGTCCGCGTGCGTCGTCATGGCGCCTCCGGCGTGGAGCCGCCCGCCGGGGCCTCCGGCGAGCGTCGCTCCAGACTGAACTAGACTAGGTGTTCAGTCTATTACGACCTCCCGGCGCGAAGGTCAAGAGGGGTTAAGGAGGGATAACCCCCTGAAATCAAGCCGGACCGGCCCGGTCCGGATTTACATGCGGTACAGTACACGCGTACGCCGGGATCCGGAGCCGCCAGGTTACGGAGAACACGGAACCCGGAGCAGCTGGAGCAGCGTCGTCCGACCAGGGCGGACGGCCGCGGGGCGACGCTCCAGGGGGCCGGGTGACGACCCGATGCAACTTCGTGTGCAACGAACCGGGCTCGACGCGTCACAGGAGGGTGGGTGGGGGTGGGTCCACCCGCTCCGGGTGGCGCTGGACCGGCGCGGTACCGATGGCCACCGTCGCGCCGCGCCGCAGCTCGGCGCAGCTCGGTGCGGACGCGGGCGCCCACGCGTTTCGCGAGCCGGATGCGCGATGGAGCTCGCGTTGGTATGCTCGGCCCTCTCGCCAAACCCGAGGCACGGAGAGGCTCGCCGCGCAGCCGCATCATCGTGCGCGCGTGGGCGCCCCGCGCCTGCCGCCCGGAGGAGAAGGACATGACGACTCGCCTCGCCCTCGTCACGCTCTCGTCGCTCGTCGCGCTCGCCTGCGCCAAGCAGGAGACTCCCGATCCGGAGTCGGAGCCCGCGGCCGCATCCGAGGAGGCGGAGCAGCACGCCTCGAACATCCCTCCCCTGGACGAGAACAACATCGTCAGCCTCGCCCAGGCGTCCGAGGATCACACGACGCTGGTGGAGGCCATCAAGGCGGCGGACTACGTGACCTCGGTCGCGGCGTCCGGTCCGCTGACGGTCTTCGCGCCGACGAACGCCGCCTTCGAGGAGCTCCCCGACGGGACGCTCGAGGACCTCCTGAAGCCGGAGAACGCCGACAAGCTGCGAAAGATCCTCCAGAACCACGTCACCACGTCGGCCGTCGGGGTCGACGCCCTGATGGACGGGCAGACCGTCGCGATGGTCGGCGGCGCGAAGTTCGAGGTGAGCAAGGAGGGAGACGAGGTCCGGATCGGCGACGCGAAGATCATCTCGTCGACGCGCGCCTCCAACGGGATGCTCCACGTCGTGGACGGCGTGCTGCTGCCCGAGTGAGGCGCTACCTCAGGAGCCCGTGCAGCACCAGGTCGAGCAGCTCGTGGACGACGTGGTGGTGCTCCGGGCGCGTCTCGATGGGCTCGTCCACGAGGCGCAGGATGGCCTCGCGGGCGGCGCCGAAGACCAGGCGGGCGCGGAGATCCAGGTCGCCGGGGCGGAGGATGCCCAGGGCCTCGCCGGTCCGGAGGGAGCGGAGGATGAGCCCCATGACCCGCCCGTAGAAGTCCCGGACCGTGTCGTCGAAGACCGTGTCCACGCCGCTGGACTGGTGGAGGAGCAGGTCGGCGAGGTCGCGGTTCTCCTCGACCAGGGTGAGCACGCGCTCCACGTTGGCCTCGAGCTGTCGCTGGATGGGGACCTTCCCCTCCACGTCGACGCGCTCGATGGCCCCGGCGAGCCGTCCGGCGAAGTCGTCCATCAGCTCTGCGAAGGCGGCCCGCTTCGAGTCGAAGTGGGCGTAGAAGGTGCCTCGCGCGATGCCGGCCGCGTCCAGGATGTCCTGGACCGAGCTCCCGTGATATCCGCGCTCGGCGAACACCTCGCGGCACGCCTCCAGGATCTGCTCGCGGCGCTGCCGCCGCCTGGCGCGGGCGCGGACGACGCGACCGTCGGTGCTCTGCTGCTGCTTCTTCGCGGGCTCGCTCACGCGGGGAGCATGGCACACGGCGCGGCTCCGGGCCACGGGAAAGGCTGGCGCCGTCGGGGCGGTCGCAAAGTCGACCGCCCTCCCTTGCCTTTGCCCTTGCCCGCTCTCAGACGCGCAAAACCCATCGTTTCCGAGCGGGTGCAATCCGGCGCCGGGCGCCGTACCGCCGCGCGGCCCTCACTTGTCCGACTTTGCGATTGCCCTACTGGCACCGTCAGCGCTTCCGCGCGACCACACACATCTCCACGTCCAGCTCCCGGAGCACGTCCGGGTCTGCATCGACCAGGACGACGGTCTCGCGGCCGTCCAGCTCCTCGCGGGCGGGGGACGCCCGGACGAGGGCCAGCGTCTGCTGCCGAAGCTGGCGCTTCACCCAACGTGCCAGCTCTCCCGAGCGATCGATGAGCATGAGATAGCCGTCGCGCTCGGAGCCGACGCGGGAGGCCGCTCGAGACGGCTCCGGTGGCTGCTCGGCAGGCTCCGGTTCCGACTTTGCGGGGCCGGCCGGGACGCCGTCAGGGGTCAACGGTGGGACGTCGAGCCACGACGCCGGACCGAAGATCCCCACCGCCGCGCGCTCCGGCCCGATGGTGACCGGGATGGTCAGGGCGCCGACTCCCTGCTCACCGAGCACGGCGCGCAGCTCCGCGGCGTCCTCGTGGCGCTGGCTCCGGTCGGCCACCTCGGTGCTGAGTCGGTCCTCCGGGCGGGCGGCCGAGGCCTTCCAGGCTCCCAGGAGGATATTGACGACCTCCTCGAAGGCCAGCTCGGCGTCCTCGGACATCTCGGTGACGTCGTCCGGGAGCATGAGGAGGGCGCTCGTGAGTCGTACGGCCACCGCGTCGGGGACGACGAAGCCGACCTCGGACGCGCGGTCGTCCGACCGCCGGGTGGTGGAGACGTAGACGCCCCCGTCGAGGGTGCCGAGGCCCGGCCGGAGCGCGTCGGCGTCAAAGGCGACGGCGACGCCCACGAGAGCCCCCAGGTCGGCGCCGATGCGCTCCAGCGCCGGCCGAAGGACCGGCTCGAACGCCGACGCAGTCACCCCGTCGCCCGGACGTCGACCCAGTGCGGGCCGATGGTCTCGGCGAAGGCGTCCGGGGTGAAGGGCTTCGCGATCAGGAACGATGCGCCCGCCTGGAAGGCCTGCTCGCGGACGTCGTCGCCCTGCTCCGTGGTGATGAAGCCCAGCGGCACCTCGCTCCCCTCCGCGCGGAGGGTGACGAGCAGCTCGAAGCCGGTCATCTCCGGCATGTTCCAGTCCGCCAGGACGAGGTCGGGCGGGGTCTCACGGACGGCCGCGAGGGCCTCCCTGCCGTTGGTGGCCTCGGTCACGTCGTGGGGACCGAGGCCCGCCTGCCGGAGCGTGCGGCGGACGATCATGCGCATGGCCTTGCTGTCATCGACGACCAGGATCCTCATGGTGCTCTCCTCGTTGCGAGTCGATTGTCGGGAGCGGTCCTTCCGGAGACCGCCGGGGACGACAGTCGTGCTGCACGTCTCCCCGAGCGACCGGGGGAGACGGCGGCCCTACTCTCGGCGGCGATGGAGCCCCAGACGGAACGGCTCGCCCAGGCAGTCCATCTCCACCTCCACCTCCAGGGTCGACCCCGGGATGATGAGGCGGTGGTCCTGACCGCTCGCCACGGAGGGCAGCGAGATGTGCGAGCCCCCGGGGAGCAGCGCCTTGACGTTCCCGCCGGCCACGTTCGCCAGCTCTCCCAGGGCGTCCTCGATCTCCGCGGGATCCAGGGCGGCGGCCTCCGCGTCGAACATGAGGGCCGCGGCCTCGCGGGCCAATCGCCTCGAGCACTCCAGGGTCACGGCCCCGGACCAGCCTCCGGTGATGTGGACGCAGGCGGTCATCCGCTCGGGTGAAGCCGGCTCGGCGCTCACGCCCGGGCGGGGGCTGGCATCGACGCCGAGCATGGTCGTCCAGATGGACGTGCCCAGCTCGTGCATCTGGGCGGTGGTGGGAACCATGGTCTCCTCCTTCCTAGTGGGTGCGCGCGCGGTAGCAGACGGCCCGGTCGATCTGGACCCGCTCGTACGCGTCGTCGAGGGTGACGGGGGTCTCGGCGCCCCCGAAGAACACGTAGCCGCCCGGGGCCAGGGCGCCACGCAAGCGCCGCAGGATCTCCCGCTTCGTCTCCGCTCCGAAGTAGATGAGGACGTTGCGTATGAAGATGACGTCCCAGGGCCGCGTCGAGGGCCACGGCCGCGCGAGGTTCAGCGCCTCGAATCGGACCAGGGAGCGCACTTCGTCCCGGACGCGCCAGGCGGTCCCCTCCCGCCGGAAGTACTTCACGAGATAGCGGGCCGGCAGGCCGCGGTTCACCTCGAGCTGGGTGAAGAGCCCCTCGCGGGCGCGCTCCAACACCTGCTTCGAGAGATCGGTCGCGCGGATCCGGACGCGCCACGGCGCCACGTCCGGGAAGTGCTCCCGCAGCAGCATCGCGATGCTGTACGGCTCCTGGCCCGTGGAGCTGGCGGCAGACCAGATCCGAAGCGAGCTCGACGGCCCGCGGTCCGACAGGATCTGCGGCAGCACGTGGGTCCGGAGCAGCTCGAAGGGGCGCCCGTCCCGAAAGAAGGACGTCTCGTTGGTGGTCAGGGCCTCGAGGACCGTCTCGTGGAGACCGCCGAAGCGCTCCCGGCGGAGGCGGCTCACCAGCCCGGGCAGCGAGGCCTCGCCGACGGTGCGCGCGACCGGTCCGAGGCGCGTGCGCACCAGGTACTCCTTGGAGTCGTCGAGGACGATGGCCGCGTGGTCGCGGACCAGGTCCCGGATGTACTGAAGATCGCCGGCGCTGAGGCTCATGCGGATTCTCCGTCCGCCGGCGCCGCGGCCGGTCGGGCAGCCTGGCGGTCGCGGGCGACCCGACCCAGGATCTCGTAGGGAAGCTCGGACAGCGGCAGGACGGCGTCGGCGAGGCCATCGCCCACCACGACCCCGGGCATGCCCCAGATGGTGGAGCTGGCCTCGTCCTGCGCGAGGACGGCGCCGCCGGCCAGCCGGACGACCTCCGCCCCGTGGCGTCCGTCGCGCCCCATCCCCGTCATCACCACGCCCAGGGTGTGGTCGCCGTACACCCGCGCGGCGGACTCGAAGAGCACGTCGGCGGAGGGGCGGCACGAGTTGCGGGGCGGGCTGGAGGTCAGCCCGAGCACGACGCGGTCCCCGCGCCGCCGGACCTCCATGTGCCGATCCCCGGGTGCGATCCACGCCTCCCCCGGCGACACCGGGTGGCCGTCCTCGCCCTCCCGGACCCGCAGTGCGCCGGCGCCGTCCAGGCGTTCGGCGAGGATCCGCGTGAAGACCGGAGGCATGTGCTGGACGACCAGGACCGGCACGGGGAGAGGTCGGCGGAACGTCTCGAACAGCGCCTTCAGGGCCGTCGGTCCTCCGGTGGAGATGCCCAGGACCACGGCGTCGACCCGACCCGGTGGGCGGAGGCGAGGCGGCGGCGCGATCGGCTTCGAGGGCCGAGCTCGGCTCGAGGTCCGGCGGGCCTTCACCAGCGCGCGAATCCTGGGCACCAGCTGATCGCGCGCCACCGCGAGGGCCGCCTGGACCCCGCCGGCGTTCGTCGGCTTGGTGACGTAGTCGTCGGCGCCGAGGGACAGCGCCTCGAGGGTGGCCGCCGCGCCTCGTCGCGACAGGGTGCTGAACATCACGACCGGCAGATCCCGGTACCGTCGCCGGATCTCGGGCAGGGCCTCGAGCCCGTCCATGATGGGCATCTCGATGTCCAGGGTCACCACGTCCGGCCGGAGCCGTCCGATCCGGGCCAGGGCCACGAGACCGTTCCGCGCGGTGCCCACCACCTCGACGTCGGGCTCGCTCTCCAGCACCCGGGTGACGAGGCGCCGGACCACGACGGCGTCGTCCACGACCAGCACCCGGATGGGGTCGGCGGAGGGGTCAGCCAACGTCGAACCCCATCATCGCGAGCTTGTCCGTCAGCATCTCCCCCGAGAAGGGCTTCATCAGGTACTCGTCCGCCCCGGCGTCCAGGGCGGACACGACCCGGTCCATCTCGCTCTCGGAGGTCACCATCATGACGCGCAGGCCGTTCAGGGCCGGGTTCGCCCGCACCGCGCGGACCACCTCGAAGCCATCCATCACCGGCATGTTCCAATCCACCAGGGCGAGGCGCACGTCGGGGCGGGCCGCCAGGCGGTCCATGGCCTCGCGGCCGTCGGCGGCCTCGTCCACCCGGAAGCCGAGGCTCGTGAGCGCCTTGGCCAGCATCTTGCGCACGGCGCCGGAGTCGTCGACGACCAGGGCGTGCATGGAGTCCTCGCGCGTCGCCATCTCAGGCCTCCTCGCCGTCGATGCGGAAGCCGCTCACGGTCTCCCGCAGGTCGCCCGCCAGGCGCGCGAGCTCCTCGGCGGCCTGGAGCGACTCCGCGACCCCGTGGGTGGTGTCCTCGGCGTGCTCCGCGACCTTGGAGATGTTGCGCGCGATTTCGCCGCTGCCCTCGGCGGCCTCGGCGACGTTGCGCCCGATCTCGTTGGTGGTGGCGGTCTGCTCCTCGACGGCGCTGGCGATGGCGGTCTGGAGGCCGTCGATGTCGCTGATGATGTCCGTGATCTCGCCGATGGCCTCCACCGCGCCCCGGGTGTCCGTCTGGATGCCCTCGATCTTCTGGCTGATCTCCTCCGTGGCGCGCGCGGTCTGGTTCGCCAGCTCCTTGACCTCGTTGGCGACGACCGCGAAGCCCTTGCCCGCCTCGCCGGCCCGGGCGGCCTCGATGGTGGCGTTCAGGGCCAGGAGGTTCGTCTGCTGGGCGATGGAGGTGATGACCTTGATCACCTTGCCGATCTCCACGCTGCTGTCGCCCAGCTTGCTGATCTGCGTGTTCGTCCGATCCGCGAGCTCCACGGCCGAGCCGGCCACGCGCGTGGCGTCGTTCGCGTTCTGGGCGATCTCCCGGATGCTCGCGGACATCTCCTCGCTGCTGCTGGCGACCGACGAGATGCTCTGGCTCACCTGCTCAGCCGCGGACGACACCAGGGTCGCCTGGGACGAGGTCTCCGAGGCGTTGTTGCCCAGCTGACTGCCCGTGGCCGCCAGCTCGTCCGAGGCGCTCGACAGGGTCTCGGCCAGCTCGGAGACCTGGCCCAGGACGCGCTTGAGGTCCGCCGTCATCTCGCGCTCGCGCTCCTCGGCGGCCAGCTTCTCCTCCTTCCGCCTCTCCTCCTCGCTCACGTCCTCCCAGTTCACGACGTAGCCGATGAGGCGGCCGCTGTCGCCGTAGACCCCCGCGATGTTCGTCTGCAGGGTGATCTCCCCGAACGTGAAGCTCGCCTGGTGCGGGAGATACGACGGGTCGCGCAGGATGCGCTCCACCCGCTCGGGGTCGCGGTGGAAGCGGTGGATGGAGCCGCCGAGGACCTCCTCCACGGACAGTCCGAAGGCCCTGCGGAACGGCTCGGCGATGGCGCCGAGCGTCCGACGGGCCTTGTGGTTGAGGTAGATGAGCTCCAGGTCCAGGTTGGCGACGAAGACGTTCGTGGCCACGTGGTCCAGGGTCGCGAGGAAGCCTTGGGCCTCTCCGAGGAAGCTGCCGTCGGGCGACCCGAGGTCGGGCTGGATGGGCATGGGCTGGCTCGTCATGGGGACTCTCCTCTCGGTGGGGTGGGGTTCGAGTGACGCTCCGCCCGGCGCCGGCGACTCACGCGGCGGCGGACGCGGGGCCCGGGTCCAGGACGCGCTCCACGTCCAGGACGACCAGGAGCCGGTCGGGCAGCTTGAAGACCCCGTCCACGTACCGGCGGAGGTGGAGGGGGAGGGTCTCGGGCGCGGGCTCGAAGTCGGCGGGGTCCGTGTCCAGGACGTCCCCGATCCGGTCGACCAGCAGGCTGGCCGCGCCGCCCTCGGCGCGCACGACGACGCTCATGGGGCGCTCGCCGGCGGCGAAGGGCGCGAGGCCCAGCCGGCGCCGCAGGTCCAGGGCGGTGACGATCTCCCCACGCAGGTTGATGAGGCCGACCACCGCGTCCGGGGCCAGGGGCACCGCGGTCATGGGCTGGTGGCGGATGACCTCCTGCACGGCCAGCACCGGGATCCCCAGGTACAGGTCGTCCAGGACGAAGGTGCAGAGCTGACGGGACGGATCCATCATCGGACCTCGGCGGCGGCGCCGCGCTCGACGGCGATCAGGGGGTTGTGGCTGAGCCTCACGAGGGCCTCGACGTCCAGGAGCTCGGTGACGCGCCCCTCGACGACGGCGTAGCCGCCGACCGGGCCGCCGCCGGGGAGGCGGTGCAGGTCGAGGGCGGCGTCGACCACGTCCTCGATGCGCTCGACGAGGAGACCGACGGACGCGCCGTCCGCGCCGCTCACGACGACGACCTGGCGCACGCCCGAGGGCTCCGGAGAAGGCTCCTCGAGGGCGACCGCGACGTCCACGAGCGGCATGATCTCGCCCCGGTACTGGATTACGCGGTGTCGGCCCGCACGCTCGACGGCGTCGGCCCGGATCTCCTCCAGGCGCGCGACGGCCTCCAGCGGAACGGCCAGGCGGCGCTCCTCCCCGAGCCCCACCAGGAGCATCGAGGAGCGCTCCCCGGAGGTCTCCTCCGGCTCGGCCGGCGCGCTCGCCAGGGTGGAGTCGGTGCCGGCGTCCAACAGGCCGGCCCGGCGCGCGATGGAGGGCGCGTCCAGGATGAGGGCGACCCGGCCGTCTCCCATGATGGTCGCGCCCGCGTAGACGTCGACGCCGCCGAGCTGCCGGCCCAGCGGCTTCACCACGATCTCCTCGGTGTCCTGGATGCCGTCCACGACCAGCCCGAAGCTCCGCTCGCCGGCGCTCAGGACGACGATGTGGACGGAGCCGTCCTCCTCCGGGGCCGGGTCGGTGCCCAGCTCGTCGGCCAGGTGGACCAGGGGCAGGAGCCGACCCCGGAGCCGGTGGACGGGGACGCCGTGGATGGTCTCGATGCCGCGCCGGGCCTGCTCCCCTTCGAGCCGCACGAGCTCCAGGAGGCTGGCCTGCGGCAGCGCGTATCGAGCGCCGCCGCTACGGACGATCAGGGCGGGGATGATGGCCAGCGTGAGCGGGATCTTCACGCGGAAGGTCGTCCCCCGGCCGGGCCGGCTGTCCAGGTCGACGGTCCCGCCGATGCGCTCGATGTCCGTCCGGACCACGTCCATCCCGACACCTCGGCCCGAGACGCTGGTGACCTCGGAGACGGTGGAGAAGCCCGGCAGGAAGATGCAGGAGAGGACCTCCCGGTCGCTCATGCGGGCCGCCTGGTCCCGCGGGACGAGGCCACGCTCCACGGCCTTGTCCCGCACCCGCTCGAGGTCGATGCCGGCGCCGTCGTCGGCGACCTCGATGTAGACGTGGCCGCCCTCGTGGAAGGCGCGCAGCAGGAGCGTCCCCTCGGGCGTCTTGCCCCGCTCCTGCCGCACGCCCGCCGACTCGATGCCGTGGTCGATGGCGTTGCGGACGATGTGGGTCAGGGGGTTCGTGATGGCCTCGATGAGGGTCTTGTCGAGCTCCGTCTCACGCCCCTCCATCTCCAGGCGCACCCGCTTGTCGCAGGCGTTCGCCACCTCGCGCACCAGCCGCGGCAGCTTGTTCCAGACCTTCCCGACCGGCTGCATGCGCGTCTTCATCACGCGCTCCTGCAGCTCCGTGGTGATGTGGTTCAGGCGCTGCGTCGTGCCCGCGAACAGGCCACGGTCGTCGTCCTGGGCGAGCTGGAGGATCTGGTTCCTCGCCAGGACCAGCTCTCCGACCAGGTTCATCAGCTCGTCGAGCAGCCCCACGTCGACCCGGATGCTGGCGTCGGACGCGCACCGGACGCCCGCGTCCGACTCCGCCGCGGGGGCCACCCTCTCCGGCCGCGCGTCCCGCTCCGGCTCGGGCGACACGTTCGCGTCCGGCTCCCGAAGCGCCATGAGCCGCGCCACCAGCGCCGCGTGGTCGTCGTCGCCGTCCGAGCGTGTCGCCTCGATGGTCCGCAGCAGGGAGCGGACGACGTCGACCATCGCCAGGAGTGCGTCGGCGCGCGCCTGATCGAGGGCGAGTTCTCCATCGCGGAGGCGGCTCAGGAGGTTCTCGCCCGCGTGGGTCAGGGCCTCCAGGCGCCCGAAGCCCAGAAATCCGCACGTGCCCTTGATGGTGTGCACGCTCCGGAAGATGCGCGCGAGAAGGTCGGGGTCGCCGGGAGCCTGCTCCAGGCCGACCAGATCCCGCTCGGCCTGCTCGAGGGCTTCGGTGCTCTCGACGAGGAACTCCTCGAGGATCTCGTCGTCCAGGTGGGCGTCGTCCATGGTCGGGGGTCCTTGCCTCGGGGGTCTCCGGCGGGTGCCGCCGCCGTCTGATCCGATCGACGGTCGAGATCCTGTCGAGGTTTAGAAACAGTTATCCCCCGATAGACAAAATCCTGCCCCTGAGCCCACGCGATCCCAGTTCGTGACCATATACCGGCATTCGAGCGACGTCGCTCCGGGCTGCCCCGACCCCGAAGATCCGCCGTCGGTTCACTTCTCGTGACGGTCCTGGGTCGAAACTATCTCTACACTACGTCGACCGGGCAGCTACCGGCTCTCCCGAGCCTCGTCAGGGTCCCCGGCGTCGCTCGTCAGGGCGGCGCGGAGGCCTTCGACGATGTCGTCCATCGCCACCGGCTTCGTGAGATAGGCCGCGAACCCGGCCTCCCGCCCGCGGGCTGCGGCCTCCGGCAGGGCGTCCGCGCTGAGGGCGATGACCGGCGTGCCGCGCGTGGCCGGGTGTCGTCGGAGTCGCTCGAGCGCCTCGAAGCCGTCCATGCCGGGGAGGTTGATGTCCAGCATGATGACGTCCGGGCGACCCTCGAAGGCCAGGCGGAGACCGAACTCCGCCGTGTGGGTCGTGACGAGCCGAAGGTCGGAGGACTCTTCGATGATGGCCTCCATGAGGCGCAGGTTCGCCGGATCGTCCTCGACGTACAGCACGGTGCGACACCCCCCCGTGACCAGGGGCTCCGAAGCGCAGGAGGGAGGCTCCGGCGAGGGGGCGGCGTCCCCACCGTCCCCCGCGCGCTCCAGGTCGATCCAGAAGGCACTCCCTCGCTCCGGCTCGCTGGTGAATCCGATCCGGCCCTTCATCGCCAGGACCAGACGCCGGCACATGGCCAGGCCGATGCCCGTGCCCTCCACGTCGCTCCCCTCGGCCCCCAGCCGGCGGAAGGGGCGGAAGACGTCCGCGTGACGGCTCGCCGGGATGCCGATGCCCGTGTCCTCGATGGCGAGGCGGAGACGGCCCGGCTCGTGCTCCTCGGCCAGCAGCCGCACCTCGCCGCCCTGCCGGTTGTACTTGATCGCGTTCGACAGGAGGTTCAGGAGCACCTGGCGGAGCCGCGTGGCGTCGGCCCGGACCTTCGGGACCTCCGGGCCGGTCTGGTCCACCACGCTCACACCGTAGGGCGCCGCCAGGACGCCCGCCGTGTCCACGGCCTCGTCGACGAGGTCCCGGACCGAGACGTCCTCCACCTCCAGGGGGACGTTGCCCCTCTCCACGGCCGCGAGGTCGAGCACGTCGTCCACCAGCGCGAGCAGGTGGCGACCGCTCTGGATGATGTGGTGGACGTATTCCCGCTGCCGATCCGACAGGGGGTCGTCCCGGCTCGTCTCCAGGAGCTTCGCGAAGCCCAGGATGCCGCTGAGCGGAGTGCGCAGCTCGTGGCTCATCCCCGACAGGAAATCCGACTTGGCCCGGTTGGCGGCCTCGGCCTGCTCGCGGGCCACCTCCAGCTCCCGCTGACGCTCCAGCTCCCGGCTCACGTCGCGCATGATGTTGAACACGAACTGGACATCGCCCCGCTCGTCGAGCACGACGTCGATGGTGCTGTGGACCACGAACACCCGACCGGTGCAGGTCCGTACCGGCAGCAGCCCGTGCCAGCCGCCGGCCGTCTCGAAGATGGTCCGGAGGACCTCGGCCTCCTCGGCCGCCTCGGGAGGCACGAAGCTGCGGACGTGTCGCCCGACGAAGTCCTCGAGGCGCCCCTCGAACAGCTCCTGGTGCGCCGGGTTCACGTACAGCAGGCGCCCCTCCGGATCCGCGACCCCGATGGCCTGGTTGGACGCGTCGATGATGCGCCGGAAGCTGGCGAGCTGCTCACGGTCCTCGTGCCGCTGCGTCACGTCCTGGACGACGCCCAGCATCCGGAGCGGCAGGCCGTCCCGGTCCCGAACCACGTCGCCCTGCTCGAGGAGCCACCGCACCGTCCCGTCCGGCCACACGACCCGGTGCTCGACCTCGTAGTCCACCCCGTCCTCGAGGCAGGCCTCGGCTGCCTCCTCGATGCGCTCTCGGTCGCCGGGGTGGACGGCGTGGAGGAAGTCCTCGCGGGTCCCCTCCCGCTCGACGGCCTCGTGGCCGAACATCGCCCAGGTCAACGCGGAGCCGTACACCTCCCCCGTGCGGACGTTCCACTCCCAGTTGCCGATGCGCGCGAACCGCTGGCTTCGCTGAAGCCTCTCCTCGCTCCGGCGGAGGCGCTCCAAGGCCTCGTGACGCTCGCTCACGTCCCGCACCACGCCCGTGAAGCGGCGGCCCCCGGCGACGCCGAACTCCGTGACGGACACCTCGGCCCGGAAGACCGTCCCGTCCTTCCGACGGGCGTCCATCTCCCGCCCCGCGCCCACGCCCCCCACGCCGCCGATCCCGAGGAACCGCGCGATGCGCTCACCGGGCTCCCCTTGCCCGGCCGACGCCATCAGCAGGTCGATGCGCCGTCCGGTCAGCTCCTCGTGCGAATAGCCGAACAGGCCCAGGGTCGCGGGATTGCAGGTCTCGATAACGCCGCGCTCGTCGATGATCAGGACTGCGTCCGACACCGTCTCCAGCACGGCCCGGGCTCGCGCCTCCCAGTCGGACAGGGCGTGCTCGCAACCGCTGCACGGCGAGACGTCGCCACCGCGGACAGCCCGAGAGAGCGTAGATGGAGACCTCGCTCCCGACTCCGTCTGCCGTCTATGCGTCATGCGTGCGCAGTCCCCCGTCCTTCCCTTCCCCCGTGAGAGTGGTCGGCGACCGGCTCACCTCGGCAGGCGGGCGTGTCCTGCCGTGCGGCGACCGGACGAGGAGCTTCCACCGGGATCGCCCCGCTGCGCAAACCCACCATGTCCCCGGTGAAGGCCCCAGCTGTAACCGCGACGTGTCACAGTGGCGCGGGCGGACACCTCGTCCCGTACAGGGGCTCAACGCCGCCGCGCCGCGGAGATCGTCGCGTGGTGGCTCAGGGCCAGGTCGAGGGAGAGGAAGTCGTGGAACCAACGCGGCCCGCTCGCCAGCTCGCAGAGGGCGTGCCCGTCGCGGCAGCCGATCCAGACCGGCACGCGTCGGGCCATGGCTTCGAGGCGCGCCGCGACGGACTCCAGCTCACCGGGCTCCGGCTCGCAGACCACCGCGCTCAGGACGAGCCCGGCGCGCGAGACGTCCACGGCCCAGTCGAGCTCCTCCAGGGGAAGCTCGGTCCCCAGGTAGACCGGCTCGATGCCCCTGGCCAGCGCCAGCAGGCTCGCCACGAGGACGCCCAGGGCGTGTCGCTCCCCAGGCGGCGTCGCCACGACGGCCCGGGGAGCGCCGGGGTCCGCGGGCACGAACTGCAGGAGGGACGAGAGCGCACCCTGGAGCTGCGCGCTGACCAGATGCTCCTGGGCCACGCCGTACTGGCCGCGCTCCCAGCGGCGCCCCACCTCGCGGGCGATGGGCACGGCCACGTCCAGCGCGAAGTCGTGGGGGGGCAGGAGGGCGGCGGCCCGGCGCACGAGCTGGTCGGCCAGGCCGACCTCGAAGCGAGAGACGGCGTCCAGGTACGCCGTGCGGAGATCCGCGTCGGCCCGGGCCGTCGCGGACGTGGGCTCGAGCCGACCGGCCTCGCCCTCGCCCGCATCCTCGCCCACGAGCTCCTCCAGGGCGTCCTCCTCGAGGCGAGCCACCTCACGGATGGCGTGGCCCCGCTCCACGGCCTGGCGGAGGAGCGTGAGCCGTCGCACGTCGTCCGACGAGAACAGGCGGGTGTTGCCCTCCGAGCGGCGCGGCGCCACGGCGCTGTAACGGCGCTCCCAGGCCCGGATGGTCGCTGCGCTCAGGCCGGTCATGCGCGTGACGAGGCGCATGGGATAGTGGACGCGGGTGTGCTCCGGGTCGACGGGCTCGTCCGCGCTGGAACCGCCCTTGTGCATGGCGCGCCTCGGTTGGGCCGGCGGGGTCCCCGTAGCCCGCGATTCTCACGAGACGACGAGCGAAAGCGCCGGGAGGCGCCCGCGGATCCCAAGCTGCAGCCGGCGGATGGTGAGGAACGCAGGCTAGTCCGCAGCACGACGCGGGACAAGCGGACGCCGTACCCCGCCGTACCCCGCGGGTGACGACACAGGTGACACCCTGCAGTGACAGCATGCTGGCGCTCCGCGGGATGGCTGGTAGGATCCCGGCGCTTCGCGAGGGGCTCGCGCCCGCGTCCAGCGCCGGGTGATCGCCCCGCGCCCGCTCGTGGAGCAAGCGCAGCCGAACGGGCGCCGCGGCGCCTGCAGGGGGGAAGACATGCCGTTTCGACTGCTCGTCGCCGACGACTCGTCGATGCAGAGAAAGGTCATCAAGCGCCGGATCTCCGAGGCATTCGCCGATCGCGAGGTGGAGTTCCTCGACGCGCGGGACGGGCGGGAGGCCCTGGCCTGCGCCCGCGAGGAGTCGCCGGACCTGGTGCTCCTGGACCTGACGATGCCCGAGATGGACGGATTCGAAGCGCTCCGGCAGATCCGCGCAGCCCGGCCGGACGTGCCCGTCGTCGTCGTGTCGGCGGACGTCCAACCGCTGGCGCGGGAGCGGGTCCGCGAGGCGGGCGCCGTGGCGTTCCTGGAGAAGCCGCTGGACGGCGCCGCGCTCGCCGAGGTGCTACGTGACCACGGGATCGGCTGAGGTGGGCGGGACCATGATCGACTTCTCGGAAGACGACTACGACGTGCTGCGAGAGATCGCGAACGTGGCCATGGGCCGCGCGGCGGCCGATCTCGCAGAGCTTCTCGGGGTGTTCGTCGAGCTGACGGTGCCGCGGCTGGAGGTGGTCTCCGGCGACGACCTGCTGGTCCGCCTCCAGGACACGGCCGAGAAGTTCGACGAGGTGAGCGCGATCCGCCAGTCGTTCACCAGCGCCGTGGACGGGGAGGTCATCACCCTGTTCAACCAGGCGGTGGTCTCCACGGTGGCGGATCTCCTGGGCTACGAGGGGCGCCTCGATCCCGCCAAGGAGCGCGAGGTGCTCCTGGACGTGAGCAACATCCTCGTGGGGGCCTGCCTGAACGGGATGGGCGGCCTCATGAACACGGAGATGCGCTTCGGCGCGCCGTCGCTCCTGTGCGAGTGGATGGACGTGCGGCGCTTCCTGGCGAAGATGTTCGCGCCGGAGCGGCTCGACTGGGAGTACACGCTCGTCATCAAGATCGCCTTCGCCCTCGAGGAGCGGGAGTTCAAGAGCGACCTGCTCGTGTTCCTCTCGGAGCGCTCCGTCGGCGTCGTCGGTGCGTCCATCGAGAGCTACCTGGACAACCTCTGATGGCCACGCACACGCCGCCGCTGCTGCCCGAGGGGCTCCAGCACTCCGTCGTCGACAAGATCAACGTCGGGGTGCTGGTGTTGGACCGCCACATGCGCGTCGCCATGTGGAACCGATTCATGGAGCACCACAGCGGGCGCGCCGCCGAGGAGATCGTGGGGCGCGACCTCTTCGAGTGCTTCCCGGAGCTGCCCGAGAAGTGGCTGCGGAAGAAGATCCGCAGCGTCTTCGTCCTGAAGAACTACGCGTTCACGTCCTGGCAGCAGCGCCCGTACCTGTTCCGCTTCCGCCACAATCGCACCATCACGTGTGACGTCGACTTCATGTACCAGGACTGCACGTTCATCCCTCTCAAGGGCCCGGAGGGAGGCGTGGAGCACGTGTGCATCACCCTGTTCGACATGACGGACGTGTACGTCTACCAGAACAAGCTCGACGAGGCGTCGGCCACCGTCGAGACCCTGGAGACGCTGAGCCAGCGCGACGGGCTCACGGGTGTGTACAACCGGCGTCACATCGAGCGGCAGCTCGAGCTGGAGTTCGAGAAGGCCTCCCGGTTCGGCGACGCGTTCTCGGTGCTCATGACCGACATCGACCACTTCAAGCACATCAACGACACCTACGGCCACCTGGCGGGCGACGAGGCGCTCCGGCGGATGGGGCGGGTGATGAGCGACACCCTCCGCGACCAGGACGTGGTCGGCCGCTACGGGGGCGAGGAGTTCCTGGTGATCATGCGCTCGACGGGGCGGCAGGGCGCGCTCATCGCCGCGGAGAAGCTCCGCGCCGCCGTGGCCGACGGGCACGTCGAGCACGACGGCGAGACGCTGTGCTGGACCACGAGCGTCGGGGTCGCGACCTTCCATCCCGAGGTGACGCGGTACGCCGAGCTGCTCCGGGAGGCCGACGCGGCCTTGTACGCCGCGAAGGAGGGCGGTCGGGACCGGGTGTGCTTCCACGACGGCTGGGGCGTGCGAGAGGCCTGACGGTCGGGGGGCCGATCGCCGCCGAGCAATTGACACCCGCCGTGGCGAGGCCCACGTTCGGACCACCATGGACCTCGCGACGACGCACATCGGAGCGGATCTGGACGGGCTGGCGGCGCTCGTGGCGCTCCGCTACCTGGAGGGCCCGGTGGACCTGGCGGTGCCCGGGAGCATGGATCCGCCGACCACGCACTTCTGGAAGGAGCGCCGCGACGACCTGCCGCCGCTGCTCTCGATGCCGACCCTGCGCGAGCGCCTGGCGAGCGAGGACCTGGGCCGGCTGCTCGTGGTCGACACGGCCCGCCGGGAGCGCCTCGGCGAGATCGGCGAGCACGCGGACCGCTTCCGCGAGGTCCGCGCCTGGGACACCCACGACGAGCCCGAGTCCGACCTCCCCCGCGAGGAGATGGAGGCCGCGGCGGCCACCGTCTCGCCGCTGGTCCTGGAGATGGAGGCCCGCGGACTGCGCCCGACGGAGGTGGAGGCCGGCCTGTTCCTCCTGGGCATCCACGCCGACACCGGGCACTTCACCTTTCCGAACACGACCGACGCCGACCACCGGGCGGCGGCGCGGTGCCTCGCCTGGGGAGCGCCGGTGGACTGGATCGGCCGCTACCTGCCGCGCGGGCTCGACCGGCACCGCCTGGCGCTGCTGGAGCGCATGGCCCGGGGCGTCGAGCACGTGGAGGTCCAGGGCGTCCCGGTGACCATCCTCACCCTCGAGCTGGAGGGGCACGAGCCGGATCTCGCGGTGCTCCTGGATGACCTCCGGCGCGCCGAGGGCTGGCACGCGGCGTTCCTGATCGCCTCCGATCCCTCGCGGGTGGCCATCATCGGGCGCTCGGACGGACGCCTGGACGTGGCCGCCGTGCTGCGGACGCTCGGGGGCGGCGGTCACCCGGAGGCCGCCAGCGCCGCGCTCCACGCCTGCCCCCTGTCCGAGGCCCGGGCCTGGCTGAAGCTCGCCTTCCGGCAGCCGGCGGACCACACGCCCACGGCCGGGGAGGTCGCGACGGAGACGGTGTTCTCCGTCGAGGCGGGCGCCACCATCCGGGAGGCGGCGGACACCCTCCACCGCTACCGCGTCAACGCCCTGCCGGTGACGCGCGACCAGCGTTACGTCGGGCTCGTGTCCCGGCGCGAGGTGGACGACGCCCTCCGCCACGGGATGGAGGATCACCCGGTCGAGGCCATCAGCGCGGACGCTCCGGCCTGGGTGTCGCCGGACGACGACCTGGAGACGGCGCGGCGGACCATGCTGCGGACGCCCGGCCGCCTGGTGCTGGTGGGCCACCCGGACGAGGGCACCCGCGGCGTGCTGACGCGGAGCGACGTCTTCCGGGCCTCGGCCAGCGACCCGCCGCTCGGGGATCGCTCGACCGCGCCCGACCCGGAGGACCTTCGGGAGCGCTTCCACCGGCTGCTCGGTCCGGACGTCAAGCTGGTGGACGACCTGGGCGCCCTGGCGGAGGAGATGGGCTTCCGACTCCTCCTGGTGGGCGGCTGCGTGCGGGACATCCTCCTGGACCACCCCGTGGAGGACATCGACCTGGTCGTGGAGGGGAACGCCCCGACCCTGGCCCGGGCGGCCGCGCGGGCGATGGGCGGCCGGGTCCACGTACACGAGGCCTTCTCGACGGCCACCTGGACCGCGCCGGGGGAGCGCAAGGTCGACCTGGTGACGGCGCGGACCGAGTCCTACGACGGGCCGGCCGCCCTGCCCCGCGTGGCGCCGGGAGGGCTCCGGCAGGACCTGTTCCGCCGCGACTTCACCATCAACGCCATGGCCCTGGACGTGGGCCCGAGCCACGCCGGCGAGCTGATCGACCCCTTCGGCGGGCAGAGCGACCTGGAGCAGGGCATCCTCCGCGTGCTGCACGGCCTGAGCTTCCACGACGATCCCACGCGGGCCTGGCGGGCGGCGCGCTTCGCCGGGCGGTTCGACTTCCGGCTGGCGCCGGGGACCCACGCGCTGCTGCGGGAGTCGCTCCGGGCAGGCGTGCTGGAGCGGCTGGCGGACCAGCGCCTCGGCGCGGAGCTTCACCGGCTGTTCGAGGAGCGGGAGGTGACGCGGTGCGTGGCGCTGCTGCGCGACTGGGGCCTCCTGGCGCCCCTTCACCCCGCCCTGCCTGGCGACCGCGAGCTCCTCGAGCGGATCACGGCCGTGCGCGAGGCCTGGGTGCGGGACCAGACCGTGGCGCCCGACGACACGCCCGACCCCGGCGAGCCGCAGTGGATCGCCTTCGGCTGGAACATCCCCAGGCAGGACCGCAAGGACATGCAGCGGCTCGTCGCGGGCGTGTCCGGGCGGACGCGACGCTGGGTGGCGGGCCCGCAGCGTGTGCGGGGCGTGCTCAAGACCCTGGACGACGACTCCCCGCGGTCGCTTCAGGCGAGCCTGCTCCGGGATCTGGAGCCGGCGGAGCGCGTCTGCGTGCTCGCCTTCGGCGGGGAGGCCGCCCTGGACGCCGTGCTGTGGTGGGAGCGCGAGGGACGCCTCATCGGGCCTGCGCTGTCCGGCCGGGACCTCATCGACCAGGGCGCGAAACCCGGCCCGGCCCTCGGCGAGGCCCTGGAGGCCGCACGCCGCGTGGCCTGGGACGGCGGCGATCGGGACGCGCAGCTTCGGGCCGCCCAGGCGGTGCTGGCGCGCGACTCGGGGGCTACGGACTCTCGCCCGGAGCGATGACCGTCAGCCGCGGGAAGTACGTCCGATAGCGCTTGGCGTCGCGCGTCAGGAGGCGGTGGCCCGCTCAGCGGCTGCAGGTGCCGGCCTCCTCCCAGGCGAGGATCTGGCCGTCGCCCTCCTCGATGACGTCGTAGTGGCGCGCCATCCAGTAGGGCTCGGACAGATCGCGCCCGTGGGTCTGCTGCTGGCCCGGGTTTCCGCTGATCTTGCCGAGCTGGAGCGGGTCCCACTGCCACGTGAAGCCCGCGTAGATGCGGAGCGGGGACGGGACCCCCTCGGACGCGATGGCGTTCGCGCACAGGCCGTCGCCCATGTCGCACTCGCCCGGCCGTCCGTCGCACTCGTAGGTGATCTCCTCGCCCTCCAGCGGGATGCCGAGGACCGTCCCCGGCTCCTCGCACATGGCGCGCTCCTCCTCGGTGGGACAGACGAGCGAGATGTGGTCCGGGAGCGAGGCGATGACCTCGCCGCGGTCCAGGTCGTAGTTCCGCCGCGGGGCGTCGAGCACGCCGTCGTTGCCGCCGAAGGTGCGCAGGAGCTCTTCGGCCATGTCCGCGGCCTCCGGCAGTCCGGTGGCGACGCTCTCGGGCACGACCGAGGCATACATCACGTTGAACTTCGCGTTGTTCAGGGGCTCCATGGCCTTCTGCCAGTGCTCCTCCTCCATGGCCCTCACGAGCACGTCCTTCAGCGGACCGTCCTCCAGCATGGTGAGGAACTGCCAGTGGGCGCCGTAGCTGATGTGATCCCCGTAGAACTTGTAGCACCACGGGGGATTGCGGAAGGCCTGCGCCGTCAGGGCGACCTCGTCCGCGCGGAGGTTCCCCAGGAGCTCGTCCTCCAGGAACTCGAGGTACGTCTCGTCGCCGGTCATCCACCACGCGACGGCCGCCAGGTGGAGCATGTGCACGGCGTCGGCTCCGCGCACGTTCACCATGTAGACGTGGTCCATGGCCTGCTCCCGGAGCTCGTGCCGCGAGTCCAGGTCCCGCGCCAGGGCGAACATGTCCAGCAGGAAGTCGTCGCTCGTGGCGTCGATGACGCGCGTGGGCTCCATGTCGATGGTGTCGGGGCAGGAGCGGTCGAACGTGTCGGCGTTGAGCTCGTTCAGGCCGGCCTGGTAGTAGCCCACGAGCGTGTCCTGGGAGAGCAGGTCGATGTCGTCCGGGTCCAGGGCGAGGTCGCCGCTCCCGAAGAACGCGCCCAGGGCCTCGCGGGCCTCCGGGGCGTCCTGGAGGTTCTGGATCTCCAGCCTCCGGAGCCGCTTCAGGTAGCAGGTGACGTGGTCGGCCATCCGGTCGCGGAGCGAGTCGTCGCGGACCAGGGGCCACACCAGCGGGAACGCGATGAGCGGGCCCGTGTACTGGTCGAGGCTCGGCACTCCGCGCCACATGGGCGTGACGTCGATCTCCTCGCCGTCCACCGGGAGCGTCCCCTCGCGGTAGGCGTCCGGCAGCCCCGGGAGATCCGAGTCCTCCATGAGGTGATGCGTGTGGTCCAGGTCCTCCGCGTTCCCGTGCACGAGGTAGTGGGCGTCGGTCTGCGGCGCACCCGACGGCGCCATCAGGAAGTGATAGCGCGCCAGATAGCCGGGGATCCCCGTGACGTCGAACTGCAGGAGCTGCTCGCGGACGGTCTGCTCCATGCGGGCGTAGTCCGCCTCGGTGCCCGTCACCATGTACCGATAGGCGTCCGCCGTGAGCGCCACGCCGGTCCAGATGGCCGAGTCGCCGCCGCCCTCGTAGCGGTCGAAGACGTCCAGAGCCCCCCAGACGGACTCGGGGGCGTCACCCGGCATGGCCTCGGTGAACTCGCGCTTGACCGTCTGGCCGTCCGGCGAGTTGTAGAGGTCGTACCAGCGGTCGTAGAGGAAGGTGCGGCGGACGAGCGGCTCGGGGTCGTCGGTGAACGCCCCGGCGGCCGTGTCGTAGACCGCGCAGCGCTGGAGGGTCCCGCCGACGCAGCGCTCCTCCCGGTACGTGGGGCAGCTCTCCAGGTCGGTTCCGGCCAGGGGATCGGCGGGCGGGCCGTCGAAGGTCGCGTGGAGCGCCAGCGCGGGCCCGACCTCCGCGTCCTCGACGTCCTCGACGTCCTCGACCTCGGCGGTGTCCGGGTCGCCCGCGTCGGAGTCGGCCCCCACGAGGTCGTGGAGCGGGAGGTCCCCTCCCCCGGTGGCGTCGGCGTCGGGTGCGGCGTCACCCCCGCCGTCGGAGCAGGCAGCGAGCGCCCACAGCAGGCTGGACAGGACAGCGAGTCGGCGCATGGGGGCTCCCTTCCGTGGAGTGAGGCGGGATCATGCCGGGGGGGGCGGCCGGCCACAAGCGGCCCGGGAAACCGCGACGACGCCGGAGTCAGAACGCGCCGACGAAGCCCAGGTGGACGGCGACCTCGTCGCGGAAGTCGCTGAAGTCGTACAGCTCCGCGCTGAGCTTGAGGCGGGCGTGGCGGTGCATCTTCCAGACGCCTCCGGCCGTGTATCGCAGCACGGCGCTGCGCTTCCGGAGCGGGCTGCCGACGGGCACGTTGCCGATCCGGCGCAGGCCGTCCACGCGGCCCACGAGCTCGACGTGCTCGCCGACGTCGTACTCCGTCTCCACGTAGAAGCCGTCCTTGAGGGCGTAGGGGTCGAACTCGCCGTCGGCGCCGGGGCCGTATCGGAACCGGGAGGCCGGGTCCGCGCCGAGGGCCATCTGCGTGCGCCGGAGGAGGTACTCGGCGCGGAGGCTCCAGTCGCGGATGCGGAGGACCAGGTCGGCGCCGAGGATCAGGTAGTCGAGGTCGTTGTCGGGGTCGTAGGTGCCGTACATTCCGGAGGCCCCGAGCTCGAGGGAGCTCCGGCCGAAGAAGGCGCCGAGGCCGAGCCGCCCGCCCACGCTGGGCCGCGAGTTGTTGTCCACGTAGTAGAAGTTCCGCGAGCGCGAGCGGGAGAAGTCCACGTCCGTCGCGTCCGCCGCGCCCCGCAGCCCGCCGACGACATAGGCGGCGTACTCCAGGTCGACGGTGTGGCTGAGCCCGTGGACGCCGCGCACCTCCAGGCCGTTGTCGACGTAGGGCGCCGGCAGGATGCTCATGTTCCACTCGCGGAGCCGGAGCATCCGCCCCATGTCGTAGGGCAGCGGCTTGTCGCTGGTGCGGTGGTTCGCCGGGTCGTGGCGCACGGGGAAGTCCCCGAACGACGGCGTGAAGCGCCCCACGCGGAAGGTCAGGGCGTCGGCCACGCGCAGGTCGGCGAAGGCCATGCCCATCTCGAAGCCGTGGCAGCCGTAGCAGGTCTTCACGTGGACGGAGACGTGCTCGTTGATGTCCGCGCTCAGCTTCAGGGACAGCTCGGTGGTGAAGCCGTCGAAGGTGATGTCGCGCGCCTTGTCCTCGGTGGGGACGAACAGATAGTCGAGCTGCGCCGAGCCGGCGAAGTGGTGCTCCACGGCGGTGGCGACCCCCGCGGCCAGGAGGACCGCCGTGACCGCCAGCGGCAGCGCGAGGCGTCGGGCGAACGGGGTGCGATCAGTTGTCACGGGCGCCCTCCGCGATCCAGTCGTGGACGAGGGAAAGCTCGACGTCGCTGAGGAACGGCGGGCCGTCCAGGGGCATGCGGCTGCCGAAGGGCACGGACGGCGTCAGCTTCTGGTAGAGCACGCTGTCGCAGGGCTGCCCGGCGACGACGATGTCCGTGCCGCTGTTGACGCCGCCCTCCATGAGCGACTCGAAGTCCGACAGGTCCAGGGCGGCGACCGTGATGCCGATGGGATCCGCGCCCTCGGGCGTGTGGCACCGGGCGCATCCGCCGGCCGACATGCGGAGGAAGATACCCTCCAGCAGGTCCTCCCGGAAGCTCACCGACGTGTCCGGGTCGCTGTCCTCGTTCGAGCAGCGCGCCTGGATGGGCGAGCCGACGTCCGGCTCCAGATCGCAGCCGGCCAGGGCGACCGCGACGGCGATGGCGACCACGGTTCGGTTCACTCGGGGAGCTCCTGGGGGCAGTTGCAGCGGTCGTCGGTGGGGTGGAGCGCCACGACCCGCTCCGCGCGGGGGACGCCGTCGTCGAAGAGATCCGCGACGCCCATCACCTCGGACGCGGCGTCGTCCTGCCTCGTGTCCACGGCCTCCGTACCGGCCGCGACCGCCACGTCCGTGAACCGCGCGAGCGGGGAGTAGCCCTCGTCTCCGCGCCGCAGCCCGAAGACGTGGTTGGTGTCGTCCAGGTCCCCGTCGCCGGTCATGTCCACACCCCTCACGGCCTCGTCGAGCGGCTCTCCGCCTTCCCGGCGCAGGCGATACAGCGGCGTCTCGGCCACGCGCACGCCGTCGTCCGCGAGGGGGAACGTGGCGAGTGCCAGGTACGACACCCGCCGGCCGCGGTAGTAGGCCTCGGCCAGGCCGACCTCCTCCCGCCCCTCGCGCACCTCGAGGCGGACGCTGTCCGGCACGACCGAGCAGTTCACGTACACGTCCGTGAAGATCGGCTCGCCGACCAGGCCGCGCTCCCGGGCCTCCTGCACGGCCGCGAACGAGACGATGCGCTCGCCCGCGTAGGCGTCGGTGACGGGCAGGCGCACCACCTGCCAGAACGGGCTGTAGCCGGCGTCGCCCGGGATGCTGTCGATGAGGGTGGGGTGATCCGGCTGCCGGTCCCACGTCCCGTCGCCGTGCTCGACGGACAGGACGTAGATGGGGATGGAGGCGGCGGGAGCGGGCCCCAGGTCCCAGAAGCGCACCGGCTCACCGCCGGCGAAGGCCGACCGGAGCGGCACGGTCTCCCCCGGCTCCAGGCCGGTGGCCTCCCGCACCTGGGCGTCGAGATCCGGGGCCGCCTCGTACAGGGTCGGGATCTCGGCGTCGGCCGGGCGCACGAGGCCCTCCGCGACCACCTCGTCGCTCACCAGCGGATCGAGACACCCGGCGGAGAGGGCGAGAGCGGCCGCGAGGAAGACGAGGCGCACGTCAGCGCGACTCCGGGCGGAACTGGAGGGCGAAGCTGGCATCGACGGTTCCGGTGTCGGGGCGGGTGCGGGTTCGGATCTTCCAGGCCACGTCTCGGATGCAGCCGTCGAGGCCCGCGAGGCCCCCGCCGCTCGTTCGCACGTCGCGCGCGCGGCCGTCCTCGTCGATGGTGACCCGGACGCGGACGGTGGCTCCCGGTGCCCGGCCCTCGGCGCGGGCGTGCTCCCGGTAGCAGTCCCGGAAGGCGCCCTCGAACCGGCTCACCGCCCGCCGGATGGTGTTGGCCGGCAGGGACCCGGTGACGTCGAGGCCGCCGACGCTCACGTCCGCCTCGAACGAGGTCGGCTCGGCCGGGGCCGGCTCGGGGTCCTCGGGCTCCGGCTCCGGCTCGGGAGGCGGTTCGGGCGGGGCCTCGGCCTCCTCCGCGTCCCCCGGCGCGTCCGGCGTGGGCTCCGGCGAGGGGACCTCCGGCTGCTCCTCGGGCTCGGGCGCCACGGTGGCAGGCTCCTCGGAGGCGGGTCGCTCCGCCGGCGGGTCCGGCTCCGGCTCCTCGGGCGCCGGGTCTGGCTTGTCCGCGGAATCCACGGACCGGGGCTCCGGTCGCGGTCTGACGCGGCGCTTCGGCTCAGGCGCGGGCTCCGGCTCGGCCGGCTCCGCGGTGGAGTCGTCGGCGCTCGGGGCCAGCGCGACCACGGGCTCCGCCTCGTCGCCGCCGTCCGGGACATCGCCGCCGTCCGAGGCGTCCCCGCCGTCCGTCTCCGCATCGCCCCCGTCAGCCGCGACCTCGACCGGCGCCGCGGGCGTCGCGTCCTCGTGGGCCTCTGCGTCCGGTCCGGCGGTAGCCGGCGCGAGGCTGGCGGGAGGCGGCCCGTCGCGCACCGCGGCCGCCGGACCCGAAGGGCCCGTCGGTGGGGCCTCGGCGAACCCTGCGGCCCGCTCCCCCGGCGCCGACCCGCCACCCGGCAGCGCGAACAGCGCCACGGCACCCACGAGGATCGTGGTCACGGCCGCCGCGAGCGCCAGCCATGGCCCTCGACGGCGCGGCGACGAGACGCCCGACATGCTGCCGGTCGTGGCCGGGGACGGCTCTCCGGCCGGGTCGCTCCCGGTCGTGGCCGGGGGCCGCTCGTCCGCCGTCGTCCGGGCCGACACCAGGTTCTGCAGCGCCCGGCGCAGCGCACGCGCGTCCGGGTAGCGTTCGTCCGGGTCCTTCGCCATGGCCCGGCGGATGACGCGCTCCAGGTCCGGCGAGATCTCCGGGTTCACGGCGGACGGCGGCTCCGGCTCGCGGGAGATGTGCATGACCATGACGTTCACGGCGGAGCCCGCGTCGAACGGCACCTCGCCGGTGGCCATGTGGTAGAGGACGACCCCGCAGGAGTAGATGTCCGACCGGGAGTCCAGGGCCATCGCCTGGCACTGCTCGGGGGACATGTAGTGGGGCGTGCCGGAGACCTGTCCGACCTCGGTGATGGTCGGGATGCTGTCGCCCACGTCGCCCTGCTGGATCTTGGCGATCCCGAAGTCGCAGACCTTCACCCGCTCCACCGGGTTCCCGTCGTCGTCCACACCCGGGAAGACGAGGATGTTGTCCGGCTTCATGTCCCGGTGGATGATCCCCAGGTCGTGCGCCCGGGCCAGCGCGCGGCACACTCCGGTCATGAGGTGGACGATCCGCCCCGTGGACAGCGGCCCCTCCTCGTACAGGACGTCGCCGAGGGAGCGCCCCTCGAGGAACTCCATGACGATGTAGAAGAGGTCGTCCTCCTCGCCGAAGTCGAGGACCTGCACGCTGTTGGGGTGCTGGAGCCTGGAGGCGGCGCGGGCCTCCCGCCGGAACCGGTCCGCGACCTTGGGCCGGTTCATGATCTCGGGGTGGAGGACCTTGATGGCCACGGTCCGGCTCAGCCCCGTGTGCCGGCCCCGGTAGACGGTCCCCATGGCGCCCTCGCCCACGAGGTCCCCCACCTCGTACTTCCCGCCGGCCAGGACGGTCCCCGGCGGCAGCGTCTCGCGCGGCGCGTGCTCGTCGCTCATCGTTCGGTCCGACCCCGGTGGACGAAGTGGGGTGTGGGCGAGACGGGCAGCATAGGCGACGGGCCCCCGCCGTCACAATCCCGCCGGCCGAGGCGGCAGTACCGGCGCCTCGCGAACAGGCGGCCGGACGGTCAGCGCCCGCCCTCCAGACGAGCGAGCTGTCTCGCTACCTCGGCCCATGGGAGCCGGCGATCGCTCGCCTTCATCCGGCCATAGGCCTCGCGAAGCTGCGCGGCGGTGATGACGCCCACGGCGACGAGGCGTTCGGCCACCCACAGCGTGCCATGGACCTCGACCCCCTCTTCCTGAGCAGCCATGCGCAGGTTCCGGTCTCCGGTGAGCAGCGGGCACCCTTCCTGCTCGGCGGCAGCCAGCGCGGCCAGGTCGAGCCGGCTCGGCTTGCTGTGCTCGCCGGCGAGCTCGACGACGCGGATCAGCGTGGCCGAGGTCAGCTCGACGAGGACGAGGCCGTGGTCGACGAGATGCTCGTGTTGGCCGCGCAGCTCGTCCTCGAAGAGCATGTCTGGGACGCCTACCGACTCCGGCAGACGGAAGAGCGCGTCGAGCAGCCCGCCGTCCTCGAAGTCGATGAAGATGTTGGCGTCACTGATGAGCAGTGCCACGCGGGCCCTCGAAGCGGAGGCGATGACGGAAGGTGGATATGGCCATCCCCATCAGCTCGGCGGCCTTGCTCGTGGAGATCATGTCCTCCGCCAGCGCGTGGAAGACGAGTCGCTCGAAGAGCTTGGGCACCTCGGGCTGGACGGGGGCGCCGGGCTCCTGCTTGCGCCACCCCTTCCCGGAGAAGAGGCGGAAGAGCCGGCTCTTCGTTCCGTCGCCGATGACGCCGGCGTCGTGGGCGCGGAACACCCAGGCCATCATGCTGACACCGTACTCGTGCTTGAGCGTGTAGAGTTCCCGCGGCTCGAGCCGATTCCGATGCGCACCGAGCTCGCGCCGCACCGTCTGCGCCGGCACCAGGAACGCCCCTGCGAAGCGATTGCTGGCCTTCTCTCCATCCAGGGCATTCGCGAGTCGGCCGCCGAGCACCAGGTGCCCCAGTTCGTGGGCCATCGTGAATCGCTGCCGATCGCCAGGCCAGTCGGCTCCAACGACGACCACGGGGACGTCGCCGACGGTCGCCGCGAGTCCGTCGAACTTCGAAGACTCGTCGGCGTCGGTGGTGAGCACCATCAGGCCGTGTTCCTCGAGCGTGTCGGCGAGGCAGGGGATTGCGTTGTGGCCGAGGTGCCAGGCTTCGCGGACGGCGAGCGCGACGTCCTCGGCCTGCGCGTAGCTGTCGATGCCCGAGGGCACCTTTACGGGAACTTCGAATGGCGGCACGGGGCTATCGGGGAAGAGCGCGAGCAGCTCCAGGAAGCGCTCGACCTGGTCGAGGATGTCGGCCTCCACGCGCGCCAGCTGCTTCTTGGTCAGCGAGGCGCGCTTCCGGTACTCCGGGTTCTCGAGCTCGACGGTGGTCGGGCGCAGGAAGAACTCGGTACGCGTGTCGAGCGCACGCGCGAGGCGGATGAGCGTGCTCGAAGTCGGATTCGCGAGTCCCCGCTCGAACTTCGAGATAGCCATTGCGCTGAGCTGCGCCCGCTCGGCGACCTCTCGCTGAGACAGGCCAGCGGCGGCGCGAGCACGCTTGATCCGTGCGCCGATCATGACGGGTCCGGTTTACGGGTGGAAGGCACTTGCCTCTGCTTGTAAACCCTTGGGGGTGTCGAGTGCAAGACAGGGGCTCGCAGTCTTGTCCGCAGAACCGGACACCGGCAGCTCGCGAGCGGAATACGAGGATCCCCCGGATACGGATCGCGGCGGGCCCCCCGGGGCGCCCCATGCCTCGGTCTCGCTGCCCCTCTACCACGCCGACGAATCGCCCTGGCCCCCGCCGGAGGTCGTGACCATCAGCGGCCGCCGAACTGCACGCCGACGTCGAGGAAGCCCGCGGCCTGGAGCGTCCAGAAGAAGTCGTGGGAGCGGTCTCGACGGCTCCAGGTGCCGAGCGCGCTGAGCCCCACCACGACCTCCCAGCGGTCCGACACCAGCCACCCCTTCTGCAGGATGCCCTCCACGCGAACACCGTCCGTCGCGGAGATCGGATGCCAGCACCACGCCTTCCCGGCGTACACCCCGAAGCGCCAACCGTTCGACTCGCGGCCCACGTAGGGCAGAAACGCGATCCCTGCGAGCAGGGACAGATCATGGGTCCGGGTCCGGCTCCCGTCCCATCCGTGCGGATCGAAGAGCACCTCGTACTCCGCGTGGAGGCCGACCTCGATGTAGGGCCGGACCCGGACATGATAGGCCAGCCGGAGGCCTGGTGCGGGCCCCTGCTCGGGGAGCCTCTCGTACTGCCCGAAGAAGTCCGTGGGATGGATCTGGGCCATCTTCCCGGCTCGCAGCATCAGGGACACCTGCTGGTGACCGATGTCGGCCCGCGCCGGGAGGGGGCGAGCGACCGCGAGTACCAGCAGGGAGACGACCAGGAGACTCGTGGACCGCGGCATGCCCCGGCCGGATGCACGCCGCGTGCCAGAGCGCAGCAGGCCAGGGAAGCAGCACATTCGGGGGACTCCGAGCGCAGTCCCCTCCGCGGTAGCCAGACGCGTGGAATAGACCTCCTCCACCGACGGAGTGCCCCTACGCCGCCGTACGCGACCAGTCCAGGTCCGCGCCTGGCTGCCACGGCGAGGATGCTCGCTGGGTGGCCGAGGCGGCCCACCCCTTCGGCGGGACCCCCGAGCCGCCGCAACGGCCCCGGGCGGGGCGGGTGGGTGTACCGGCTCCACAGCACAGGACGGGCACGTCACAATGCCGCCGGACAACGCCTTCGCATGGCCCCCGCCCGTCGGCTAACCCGGAGCCGCCCCCGACACGGAGGACGACATGCCTCGACGGACTCCCGCGCGACTCTCGTTCGGTCCGACCCCGGTGGACGAAGTGGGGTGTGAGCGAGGAGACGGGCAGCATAGGCGACGGGCCACCGCCGCCACAATCCCGCCGCCGCAACCCCGAGGCGCCGGGCTCCGTGGACGGCATCGGGGTTCCCTGCTGCAGCTCTCGCCCACGCGCGGGTCCCCGGTTCATCACCTGGACGTGGCGCCAGCGCCCGGGGGGACTGAATGCGAAGACGTCGCGCCATGGCGCCCCTACGGCCACGGCATCTCGCACCGTGTCGACCATTCCAGGTCCACGAGTTGCGACCCGACCCCCGTCGGCGCACCGTGTCGACCATTCCAGGTCCACGAGTTGCGACCCGACCCCCGTCGGGGCTCGGGCGTGCAGGGCATGCTCGAAGCACGCTATCCTTTGGCCATGCCGAGTCTACAGGTCAAGGACATGCCCGAGAAGCTGCACGCCCGGCTGCGGCGGAGGGCGGCCGAGCTGGGCCGGCCGATGCGTGAAATCGTGCTCGAAGCCGTCGCCCGGGAGCTCGATCGTCAGGACTTCGAAGCCGAGCTGGAGCAGCAGGAGCCCGTCGACCTGCCGCGGCCGGCCGCTCGGTATCTCGAGGAGGCGCGGTCGGAGCGGACGGACGACGAGGCGGCGTGAGGCTGGTCCTCGACGCCTCCGTCGTCGTGGAGTACCTCCTCCGCACGGAGACGGGTCACCGCGCTGCAGACCGGATCCATCCATCCGTCTGCTACGCACCGGCGCTCCTCGACGCCGAGGTGTTCGCGACCCTCCGACGGCTGTGGCTCCACGGCCATCTCACGGAGGCGCGGGCCCTGGCGGCGCTTGGAATACTGCCCCGCTCGAGAGCACTTGAAGATTACCGTTCCGGATCGAGTGAGCCAGGGCCGAGGAAGTGATGTGAAAGGGTCTGACACCTCACCCGGCGCCGTCAGGAGGTTACGCCGCAGCGCCAATTCGCATTGACACATCGCATGCGCACGCAGACGCTCCTGGATTGGAGTCTCAACAAGTGACGCGCTCACGAATCAACGAGGGGGAACGACGATGAGATGGAACGAAGCAAGCCTTTCGACGGCGCTGGGAGGGGCGATCCTCTGCGCGGCGGTCATCACAGGCGGGGGTGAGGCGCGCGCCGCCTGCCCGGCGACTACACCGTCTCGTGCGCCGAGACCAACGCATCGCTCGTCTGGTCGAGGAAGTACGACGACACGCACGCCACCGTCGCCACGGGCACTGCGAACCTCTATTCGACGGACAGCCACGCCCTGGATGCCGTGGGGGTGGACGACTCCGGCACCTACCCGTGGACCTACGGCTGGCAGGCCGGCGTGCCGTGGTGGCCGTCGCAGTTCGTGGTCCAGCAGCAGCTCGATCCCAACCTCGGCCCACCGACGATCGAGGACTTCATGGGCGACGCCACGGCCGACGAGTACACGACCCGCTGGAGCCACGCCCTGGACGTGCTCCCCTTCAGCGAGCGCGTGGTGAGCGCCGTGTCCCTGCGCCGATCGCTACCCACCAACAGCTGCGAGAATCAGCAGCACGAGGAGTGGCGGACCACCTTCAACCTCTTCGAGCCGGACATGACGCCGGTGAGCGGCGTCCCCCAGTTCACCAACACCGGCGCGTGTAGCTGGGATTCCTCCTACCCGTCTGTAAACGGCACCGGCCAGGAGAACCCCGACGTCTCGGCCTCCTGGCTCTTCGGCGACTTCTTCGTGGTCACCTGGTACGACCGTCCCCGGGGGTGCAAGATCTATGCGCGGGTGTTCAACCAGAACGGCAGCCCGGTGACCGGCGAGATCGTGGTGGATGACGACGTCTACCCCACCTGCGACGGCGACAATCATCCCGCCAAGGTGTCGTCTCCCCGCGTGGCGGCCTTCGCCACCGGCTTTGCCGTGGTGTGGACGCGCGCCGACGGCTCGCTCTGGCTGCGGACCTACGACACGTTCGGTACGCCGTTCATCAATCGATTCGCGCTCTTCCCGTCGTCGCGCACCAAGTTCGCGCCGGAGGTCGAGGGAACGGCGGCTGCGCCCTGTCCCGAGGACGACTTCGCGCCCTACTTCGCGGTTACCTGGTGGGAGCGTGCCCCCCAGGGAGGCGGGGTGGATCACATGAACCCCCGCGCTGTGATCCTCCAAGACCTGAGCAATCCGTTCCCGGTCTGGGGGTTCTGGGGCTACCTCCCCCTGGACACGGAGACCCGTCTCCTGGCCGGCGATTACGAGGACCCGTGGGACCGCATCAGCGCGGACTTCTTCGACGCGAGCTGCAACGATCTCACGCTGGGGTTGAGCTGGTCGAAGGACGATCGCGTGAGCCAGACCTTCCACGACGTTCGACGCAGGGTCTACCGGTTCGTGCCAGAGTGCTCACAGTCTCAGCAGGCCGCTGGCCTGGAGTCCACGACGGCGCAGCCGAACGCCATGATGGGTGATGTCTCCGCGGGCGGGGAGGTCCTCTTGCCGCCCGGCCAGGGCCCCGGCTGCAACGAGGGATCGTGTTTCACCTACACGCCGACTCCCCACGCCGAAGACGAGCCGGACATGATCTGGCCGCCTCCGGAGCGGGAGTAGGGCGTGCGGATGGCTCGCTTGCTCCGAGCCCTGGGTCCCCTCCTCGTCGCCGGTATGTTCGCGGGCTGGGCGTGTCACGACGCCGGCCGCGGGCCCGGTGGCGGGGAGGGGATCGTCGGTGGGGACGTGGACGCCGTGGATACGGCAGACGCTGGCGTCTCCGAATCCGATGGTGGCGGCGACGGCGAGGTGGCCTCCTGCACGCCGGGAGAGTCGACGTGTACGCGCGGCGTCGTCGCCGAGTGCGACGCGGACGGCGACGGCTGGACCTACCACGCCTGCCCCCGGGGCGAGATATGCGAGCGCGACGGGTGTGTGCCGAACCGGGGGTTGGTTCAGATCGTCGCGAACTCCCCGGCGCCGATCGGTGTCTGGAAAACACGGGAGGACAGTCCTGTGGATCCGACCCTGGCGGCCCGGGCCGTCGACGACTGGGAGCAGACGAACAGCGCATGCAGCACCTATCTCGAAGAGCAGCTCGTGGAGTCCGATTCCCTGAACTATCCGGAGACCTCCCGGCATGCGGAGATGGCGCTCATCGAGAAGTACTGGATCCGCCGCCTCGCCCGCGATCTCGCAGATGAACCCGTCGACCTCATGCTCATGGGCCCGCCGACGGGACGGCCCGGCGAGATCCAGCCCGGCTGCGAGGAGCGCGGAATCCTGCTGTCGAGCCCATCCGAGTGCGTCGGCGGCGACGACGGCCTGTGGAGCGGAAAGCGCTTCGACGACGCCAACGAGGCGGCGCTCTCCGCCCTCGACGACCCGGACTGGGTTGCCCCCGACCTCATGGCCGGCGAGCTGGACTGGGAGGCCTTCGACGCCTTGATCCAGCCGATGGTGAAGGTGGGCCCGGACGGCACCGCGGCGGACATCCTCCCCTGGGTGGACGGGCGCTTCGAGACCGAAGAGGGGGGACCGTGCGAGGAGGACGCGGACTGCGGCGAGGGCTGGTGCATCGACGAGCGCTGCGAGCGCGTGGTCGAGCCCGAGCTGAACCTCTTCCCCATCTGGCTCAACATCGTGCGATCTCGCATGGCCTACCTGGCCCTCGCCGGCGTGGCCCGGCCCGAGGGGCGCCCCTGCGAGGTGGACGCCGACTGCGGGCGCTCGGTCTACCGCTGCCGCGACGGCCGCTGCCGCGACCCCGCCGCCCCCTGCCGCGTCCGCGACACCGTGCTCGTGACGCACTTCGACGGATCACCTGTTGGCTGGAACCCAGCCCATGACAACGTGTGCACGGTCTGGCGAAGACTCCAGAGCGACCTGGATCTGCATTACGCCCGATGGATGCGCTGGGGGTGCGCCTGCGACGCCGAGACCCCCTGCCCCGAGCGCTCGACCTGTCGTGGCGTCTGCTGGGTGAATCCGGAGCCGACCGAGTTCTGCTCCGAGGACATCCGATTGTGCACCGAGGACCATCTCTACAAGCGCTATGAGATCGACAGCCCTCACGGCCCCTTCGGCTCCATCGCCTATGTCGTCACGCCGTCCACGTGCGAGTTCTATCCGTCGGCGAGGGCCCGGGACGTGGCCGGCCGACCGTTCCTCACCCGGACCCACACGATCCTCACCCAGGACTCCCGCTCCACGAACTACGGCGGCCACCAAGCCGCCACGGCGGCGGCGTACGTCGGAGAGGGCGTCGCCGTGACCCCCTGCGGCGGCGTCCAAGACCCCCGCGAGGCGAACATCAACCCGAAGCTGGTCTCCCACATGATCTCCTGCGACTACGAGACCCGCTACCAGCAGCTCGTCGAGCGCCTCCGCACCCACGCCGACAACGTCGTCTGCAACCCCGACGACGTGGGCCTCCCCCCCTCCTCCGGCCCGCTCATTCGCTAGGAGGCTGGGACACGTGGAAGGACGGCCGTTCAGGGGCAGAAGGGTCGGACACTTTACATGACTCTTGGGAACGGTGAACTCCGCCGCGACACTGGCGGTGCCGTCGAGTCGGTGGTCAGCGCGTCGTCTAGCTCCGTATGAACGGACACGGCATCTACCGGCTCCCCGAGCACGTCGAAGCCAATGCTTCACCCACGTGCTCGGTCGGAAGGCCCGTGCCCGCGCCAAGACGTGTCGCTCGCGTGGGGGCGGCACCGTGAGGTCGAGAGCGCGCAAGGCGTCGACCTGGCGCTCGAAGGCCCGGCGATCCGAGGCGATCTCCGAGCGCAGCCGCTGAAGGCGGACGACCGACGTGCTCACAGCGCCTTGCCCTCGGCCTCCACGCGCTCGACGAGGCTCGGAGGAGCCTCCTCCAGTCGGACCAGATCCACGGGTCCCCCGAACAGCCTCATCAGGTCGGCCAACGCATCGAAGTAGTGCTCGGCCGGGAGCCCCCTCGTCGCGAGGTCGACGTCCGATCCCGCCCGGACCTCTCCGCGCGCCAACGAGCCGAAGACGAACACCTCCAGGGCGCCATACCGGCTCCGGAGCCGCTCTGCGGCTGTCTCCAACGGCGCAGACAGACGCGCTGCTCGCGCGACCCCTGCTCTCCGCCGCGCGTGCTCCCGGCGCCGCAGATCCTCCAGGGTCTGGCGGGGATCGACGTCCATGGGTACAGGCTAGCAGGACCGGGCGGGAGTTACACGGCGTCCGGCTCTTCGCGGCGAAGGTGGGCGCATGGCCACGGGCAGTGGGGGTACCGGCTCCACAGGACGGGCGCCGCCGTCACAACCCCCCGGGACCACGCCTTTGCATGGCCGCCGCCCGTCGGCTAACCCGGAGGCGCCCCCGACACGGAGGACCGACATGCCTCGACGGACTCCCGCGCGGCCCGACCTCGGGCTCACCCTGGCCTCGTGCCTCCTCCTCGCCGCCTGCGCGACCGGGCAGCCGCCCACCGAGAGCGCGCCGGAGGCCTCCGCGGAGGAGGAGGAGCCTTCGGGCTCGCACGTGCTGGTGGCCGCCGGGACCCGCCTCTACCGCACCGCCTCCGGCCACGAGGTGGGGCTCGTGGTCGGCGATGCACCGGTGCCCATGCGAGTCGTCGGGGAGGCCGGCGACAGGCTGGAGCTTCGGACGACCGTGGAGCGCGGCGCGCACTGCTTCGCCCCCATCGACGACCTGGACCACGTGGACCTGACCGTCTTCGCACCTCGGAGCCACATCCTCGAGGTGAACCGGGAGGCGGTGGACCGCGCCATCCGGGAGCGCCTCGACGTGCGGGTCCTCCCGGGCGCCGCGTTCACACGGGAGGACGACGGGGACCTCTGGCTCCGCACCCGCCGCGGCCCGCTCCGGGTCCGGGACGTGGAGCCCGGGCGTCGCTACGATCCCGCGCCGTTCCCGGCCAAGCCCGACTCCTGGCTCATCGAGGAGGATCGGCTGAACGGGCTCCTCGCGAAGCTGGGCCACCCCACCCGCATGTACCACACGGACGGCAGGCCGGTGCTCGCGATGCGGGCCTTCGAGCCCGTCGCGCGGACCGGAGACGTCCTGACGCTCCAGGACACGTGCGTCGTGGCCCGCTGGCGCTTCGAGGGGGGCGAGCCCCCCGGTCGCCCCGGCCACCCCATGAACATCCTCGACATGGCGGTGAAGGAGGGCGACGTCGCGGTCGCCGAGGGAGCCGCCGTGTGGTGGGAGGACGGCACGCCGGCAGGACACGTGACGGAGGCCTTCCACATCCGGCGCGCGCACCGGAGGGCCCCGGAGACCGGCCGCGTCTGCGCGACCTTCGCGGAAGAGGCCGACACCCCGGCGGTGCTCTGCTTCGAGCCCCCCGACTACTCCGGCGGCGACGTCTCCTGCGACATGCCGTCCGGCGGGGTGGATCTGGACGCCGGGCCGACCGTGGCCCTGGTGGTGGAGAAGCACGGCCCGCTCCTCCCGTCGGAGTGGCGCGAGGTCGTGCTGCCGGCCGCCCGCAGGACGTTCGCGGAGGCGCACCCGGACTGGGACATCCTCGACGCGGACGACATGCGACGGCTGCGGCGCGACCTCGAGGCGCACCGCGCCACGTGCGGCGCCGACTTCCCGCCGGGCGCCCTCCTTCGCCAGCGCGACCCGAACTCGGTGGTGGTGCGCCTCCTCGCCACCTGCCTGTCGGACTGCACGCTCGGCTTCTTCTCCGACGAGGGCGGATTCGGAGGCACATGGAGACCCCCGGCGTCGCCGAACCCCCACGACTGGGCCCGGGTCGTCTCGAAGCCCTGGTCGGGCCCGGTCGGCTTCGGGGGAGGCGGCGCCCGCGGGTTCGCCATGCGCCACGCCGTCGGTTCGTGGGAGCCGGAGGAGGCCAACGCCGCTCGCCAGCGACTCCGGTCGATCCCGTGGCCCGAGGCCTGCCGCCATGCGAAGTGGACGTCGGTGCTGCTCGACGTGGCCCCCTCGGGCGAGGTCGCCGAGATCGTCGTGGACCAGGACGGCCACGAGGTCTCCGAGTGCCTGCGACGGGCCCTCCGGGAGCGCCTCTCGGGCACGCCCTTCCCCGCCGGGGAGGGCACGCGCCGGATCCTGGCCACGTGGGAGCCGCCCGGCCGCTACGACCGGACCCCGGACGATCTCGGCCGCTGACGTCGGCGCGCTCCCGCGTCGAGAAACTCGCAGCATGAGGCGATCGTAGCCGCTGCGTGGAGCCCTCCATTTCCACCACGCCCCGTGCGTGGTCGTGACGCCACACCCGGCGTCTTCCACGGACCTGCCCGGGACGAGCACGCCATGCCTCGTGGGGGGCACAGTGCCACACCGCTCGGCGCGCCCGGTCCCACGCGGGTGTCGTCCGGGTTCCGGCCGAGCGGCGGGGCAGGATGTCGCGGTCGCGTCGAGGGACCGGATGGCGCCCCCGCGGGCGGGTCACCGACCGCCGGCCGCGGTGGCACACGTCGTGCAAACTCTGGCGCGCATCCACCCACAACCGGTGACGGATTCCCGACCGGGCGGAGCCCGACTCCCCCAGGAGCACCGTCGCACGCCTGGAGATGCACGGACCCATGAAGATCCTCTTCGCCAGCCCCCGATTCCCGACGACCTACTGGGGAATGCAGCACGCCCTCTCGATCCTCGGCAAGCGCGCGACCCTGCCGCCGCTCGGTCTCATCACCGTCGCGGCGCTCCTGCCTCCCGAGTGGGACGTGCGCCTCGTCGACCTCAACGTGGAGCCCCTGACGGACGCCGCCATCGAGTGGGCCGACGCGGTGCTCGTCGGGGGCATGCACATCCAGGAGCGGTCGATCCACGAGATCGTCGCCCGCGCAAAGGCGCTCGATACCCCCACGGTCGTCGGGGGACCGGCACCGACCACCGCACCGGAGCACTACGCGGACGCCGACATCCTGTTTCTCGGGGAGGCGGAGCGGCGCGCCGAGGAGCTGATCGAGGCCATCCGCGCGCCCCGCCGCGGCACCGTGATCGACGCCGGGGACGACCGGCCGGAGCTCAGCGAGGTCCCGGTCCCCCGCTTCGACCTCCTGAGCCGCACCGCCTACCGGACCATGAGCCTGCAGTACTCGCGCGGGTGTCCGTTCCGCTGCGAGTTCTGCGACATCATCGAGATCTTCGGGCGGCGACCCCGGGTGAAGTCGGAGGCGCAGGTCCTCGCCGAGCTCCGGGCCCTGCGCGCCCTCGGACACCGCGGACCGCTGTTCTTCGTCGACGACAACTTCATCGGCCACAAGCCGGCCGTGAAGGAGCTGTTGCCCGCGGTCACCGGGTGGCAACGGGAGCACGGCTACCCGTTCGACCTCTACACGGAGGCGAGCCTCAACCTGGCCCAGGACGAGGGGCTGATGACGGCCATGGAGGCGGCCGGGTTCTCCTCGGTGTTCCTCGGGATCGAGAGTCCGTCGCCCGGTGCCTTGCGCGGCGCCGGCAAGACGCAGAACCTCCGCAGTGACCTGGCCGAGGCCGTCGACACCATCCACGGGCACGGGTTCGAGGTGATGGGGGGCTTCATCGTGGGCTTCGACGAGGACGACCCCGACGTCTTCGAGGCCCAGCGACGGTTCATCCAGTCGAGCCCGATCCCCATGGCGATGGTCGGACTCCTCATGGCGTTGCCCGGCACGGCCCTGGCGCGTCGCCTGGAGGCGGAGGGGCGCCTCCGGCAGCAGGCCACGGGGGATCAGTTCGGGCGGCCGAACTTCGATCCCGCCATGGACGAAGCGAGGCTGCTGCGTGGCTACGCCGCGCTCATGGACGCGCTCTACGCGCCCGACGCCTACTACGAGCGCTGCGCCCGGCACATGGACGCCGCCCCCAAGCCGACGGTGAAGAAGCCCATCACCTTCGGGGACGTCGTGATCCTGCTCCGCACCCTCTACTTCATCGGGGTCAAAAGCCCGAGGCGATGGCACTTCTGGCGCCTCCTGGCCCGAGCCCTGAGGGGGGCACGACACCACTTCGCCCAGGCCGTGGCCCATGCGGTCCAGGGGGAGCACCTGATCCGCTACACGCGAGAGGTCGTCCTGCCTCGCATCGAAGCCGCCGCGGCCGAGGTCGAGGGCAGGGAGCCCGACAGGAATCGCTCACCCCGCCGGCACGACCTGCGGTCGGTGGCCTTCAGCTTCGAGTGACCCCACACGAGCGAGGAGAACCCGAATGAAGAAGCGCACGAGCGACAAGACCAGGGACGCGATCGACAAGGCCTCTTCGGCGACCAGGCGTGCGGTCGACAAGACGGAGGACCTGGTGGACGAGGGGAAGAGGAAGGGCCGGAAGGCGACAAGGAAGGTCGGCGACAAGGTGAAGCAGGCCGGCGAGAAGGTGAAGCGCACAGGGAAATGACCGGCTGTGTTCGCCCCGCACCTCGAGGGGCCGGGGTGGTGCCGTCATCGCGGACGCTTCAGCCGAAGAACTCGCCGCCCTGCCCCCGCAGCATCAGGCGGTCGTAGACGCCCGGCGCGAGGCGGCTCAGCCACAGGGACGCGTGGGCGACCGGCGAGATGAGCCGGCTCCGGGCGCCCCGGCGCACGACCCGGACCACCTCCTCGGCCACCTCGTCGGCGGACAGCGCCTTGCCCACGGTGGCGCGGCGGTCCGCGTGGACGCTCCCGTCGGCCGACAGGTGCCTCGTGTCGAAGTCGGTCGCCACGTAGGACGGGCAGACGATCGCCACGCGGACGCCATTCCGGGCGACCTCCGTCCGCAGGGTGTCGAAGAAGCCGTGCAGCGCGTGTTTGCTGGCGGCGTAGGCCGTGCGGCCCACCAGCGGCGCGAACCCGGCGACGCTGGACATGGCCACGACGGCGCCGCGACGGCGGACCAGGCCGGGGAGCGCGGCGCGCGTGCAGTGGACGGCGCCGAAGAAGTTGACATCCATGACGCGTCGCACCACGGCCGGATCCGTGTCGGCGAACAGGCTCCGGTGGCTCACCCCGGCGTTGTTCACCAGGACGTCCAGGTCTCCCAGGGCGCCGAAGACCTCGTGGCAGGCGGCCTCGTCCGTCACGTCCAGGGTCCGGGCCTCCACGTCGGCGCCGGTCCTCGCCACCTCGTCGCGGACCTCGCGGAGCCTCTCCGGGTCCAGGTCCACGAGCCGCACCCGGGCTCCCGCGCGACCGAAGGCCCGTCCCAGGGCCCGGCCGATCCCTCCCGCGCCGCCCGTGACGGCGACCGTCGCGTCTCGCAGCTTCATGCCTGCCCTCACGAGTCGAACCAGGGAGCGTCGCCGTCCACGGCCGAGACGGTAGCAGGGTTTACGGGACCGGCCACGTCCGCACATCGGGGCACTTGCAATTCGGCGCGGATGCGGTAAGAGGCTCCTCTTGTCCGACCCGATGGAGGTACCCCATGCGTAGCCGACTCCTGCTACCCGTCCTGCTGCTCGGCCTGGCCGCCCCCGCGTGCGACCAGGGCGGAACGAACGACCCCGAGGGGGCCTCCGACGAGGCCGTCGGCAGCGTCGTCCCGCCGGGCAAGGCCGACAACTTCTACAGCGCCAGCGCGCAGGAGTACGTGGTCGAGGGGCGCACGACCATCACGCTCGGCTCGAGCTGGGCGGACGCCTCCCTCGAGGAGCAGCGCGAGGAGGTCGAGCGGCTGATCCCCTACAAGCAGGTGGTCGTCGGCTGGTTCCTCAACGCCCTGCTCGTGGACAAGAGCGACGACGACCCCAACGGGAGCTACGGCGGCTACAAGGCGCTGACCAAGAACGGCGCCTACGAGGACGCCGACCTGCAGCCGGTGGACGGGGAGCCGCTCACCTGGGCCTTCACCATCCGGCAGGAGCTGGGCGGCCAGTTCGACCTGCTGTCGGCGCTCGAGGGCGCCCGGTCGGTCGGCCCGGACGTCTACGAGTTCGACCTGTGGATCGGGAGGATCTCCAACAGCGAGATGCAGGAGCTGGACACGGACCGGGAGTGGTACCGCCGGAGCCCGTGGTCGTCCTTCGACCCTTCGACGGTCGACGAGGACCGCAAGACGCAGCAGACCCTGACCATCCGCCCGCAGCCGCGGAGCGACGACGCCTACATCGACTACGAGCGGCTGTTCGCCGACGACTTCGTGTCCGTCGGCATCCACTTCGGCTGGGACTACCACAACGCCTACCACGAGGTGCACTCGAAGTCGGTCTACGACTGGCTCGTGGACAAGGGCTTCGAGGCCCCGGCGAGCTGGGAGGAGCTGAGCCACGACGCCGGGCCGCTCACCGGGCAGATCCAGTACGACGGCCGCACCATCGACGTGGAGGTCTCGCTGTTCTGGGGCCGGAGCGGCGACGCCTCCGACCCGGACACCGCCGCGGGCGGCCGCCAGCTCGAGGAGGACATGCTCGACAGCCTCGCCAACCGCGAGGTCGTGATGTTCAGCGGCCACTCCGGCCCGTTCTACGGCTTCGCGCTGGCGAACTGGCGCAAGACCTCCGAGGGCGACCTGGACGACAGCGAGCTGGACGACGTGCAGCTCAACGAGGGCGTCTACCAGGTCATCGTGGCCGAGGGCTGCGACACCTACGCCATCGGCCAGGCGTTCCGGGACAATCCGTCGAAGCCCGGCATGACGGACATGGACGTCATCACCACGACCAGCTACTCGAACGCCTCCACGGCCGGCACGGTGCTGGACATCGTCGGCGCCGTCATCGGCGAGAGGTACGACGACGAGGTGGAGCCCACCACCTGGGACGACCTGCTCCGCGACCTGGACGGCAACTCCTACTGGTTCACGACCATGTACGGCGTCCACGGAATCGACGACAACCCGACCGTGCACCCCCTCGCGGACCCGGCGATGGCGTGCGGCGCCTGCTCCAGCCACTCGGACTGCGGCGAGGGCATGAAGTGCGTCGCGATGTCCGACGGCACGAAGGCCTGCGGCGCCGTCTGCACGGCGAGCCGCGACTGCGGCGAGGGCTACGACTGCCGCAACGTGCAGGTGGACGGCTGGCTGTCCTACAAGACGTGCGTGCCCAACACCCTGTCGTGCGAGGTCCCCGTCGACGAGGAGCCGCGGCTCCTGGTGAACGAGATCCTGGCCGACCCGGCGCCCGGCGCCGAGGGGGACGCCAACGGCGACGGCGAGCGCCACGCCTCGCGGGACGAGTTCCTGGAGCTGATCAACGCCGGCGCCGCGGAGCTGGACCTGTCCGGCTGGACCATCAGCGACCGCGTGATGGTGCGCCACGTCTTCCCGGAGGGCACCGTGCTCCCGCCCGGGGGCGCCCTGGTGGTGTTCGGCGGCGGCGAGGTCGACCTCGTGGCCGGCACGACGCTGTTCCAGACGGCCAGCACCGGGATGCTGGGCATGAACAACTCGGGCGACGCCATCCGCATCGGCGACCTGGACGGCAACATCCTGGCCGAGGTGAGCTACGACCGCGAGGGCGGCGAGGACATGGCCCTGGTCCGCACCGTCGACGGCGACCCCGAGGCGGCCTTCGTCCAGGCCCCCCCGACCCCGGGCACGAAGAGCGACGGCTCGCAGTTCTGAGAATACTCCCGGGAGGTCAGTCGGCGTGGTCCCGTATCCACGCCGCGACCTCCCTGGCGAATCGGCTCAGCTCGTCCAGGCCATCGGTGGCGGCCTCGTACACGAGGGCCGGGACGACCTCCACGTAGCCGTGGGCCACGACGTTCCGGAACGCCGCCGCCCGACCCATCGCGGCGGCGGTCTCCCGCGAGACGACGTCCTCTCGCGCGAGGGTGTCGAATGCCCCGCGCAGTGTGGTCGGCTGCGGCCACCCCTCGTCCGCGATGATGTGGCTCGCCGCATCGACACATGCCTGAACCGCGAGCATGAGGTTGAAGGACACGAGGTCGAGCAGATCCTCGTCTCGCTCGAGAGCGTCGGCCTCCTCCGGCCTCAGGCGCCGGACGTTGTCCAGCCGTCTGTGCACGTCCGCCAGCTTCCGCCCGATGAGCTCCCGGCGCACCATGTCAGACCCCATCCCGGGCGACCCGCTCCAGCCAGGCATCGGCCATCCGTCGATACCAGGGCCGAAGCCACTCCATGTCCAGCAGCGTGTGGGTTCGCCACGAGGCGAACAGCCCGGGCGTCGCCTCGTACACGGGCACCCCGTCGCGCAGGAGCTCCTCCAGCAGCGGGATGCTCGGATCGCTCAGCCCGACCACGTCCACCTCTCGACCGACGACTGCCGAGAGGTCGCTGGACAACCCCAGGGTGTCGAGGCCGGATCCCAGGACGGCCAGGTCCACGTCCGAGTCTGCTCCCGCCGTCCCGCGCGCCCATGACCCGAACAACACGGCCAGTCGGACATCGGATCGCCCTCGGAGCGCGAGCGAGAGGCGGTCGCGGAGAGCGGCTTGCTGGTCAGAAGCGGCTTCCACGCCCCGACTGTAGCAGCCCTGCGTGCAGAGGCGTAGCCGGACTGCAGGCTCACTGCTGGACCGGAACGCAGCGCCCCTGCTCGTTGCACTCGGCGGCCTCGAACTGGCAGTCGCACTGCGCCGCCGGTCCGGGGTTCAGGCCACGTGACCCGGGGCGCGCCTCTCGATGGCGGCGCGCACGCCGTCGGCGAACGTGCGGGTGTCGATGGGCTTGCTCACGTAGGCGTCGAAGCCGGACTCGAGGAACCGCTCCCGGTCCCCGTTCATGGCGAACGCGGTCACCGCGATCACCGGCACGTCCGCGAGGCGGGGGGCGGCGCGCATCTCCTGCAGGAGGGACTCCCCGCCGCCGCCCGGAAGCTGGATGTCCATGACCACCGCATCCGGGATGACCTCGCTCAGCCGTGCGCGGCCGGACCCCACGTCCTCGGCCTCGAGCACCTCGAAGCCCGCGTGGGAGAGGATCTCCCGCACCAGCATGCGGTTCATGGCGTTGTCCTCGACGACGAGCACGCGCGGACGCGTCATGACTCCACCTCCGGGAAGGAGCATGCCCCGGTACACTCCAGGGCCAGCAACAGCTCGCGGTGGGCGAACGGCTTGACGAGATGGTCGGTGACGTCCAGGGCCTCGCAGCGGGGCTCCGCGTCCGCCACCGTCAGGGCGATGATCGGGACCGGGTCCTCCGGCCACCGCGCGGCGACGCGGCGGGCGAAGTCGTCCTGCACCCCCGGTGTGGTGATCTCCACCAGGACGGCGTCGGGGCGCGACCGGGTCACCATGGCCAGGGCCTCCTCGCCGCTGCGCGCCACGTTCGTGTCCACACCGCGGGCCTCGAGCAGGCGCTCCACGAGGGAGGCGGCGCGGACGTCGTCGTCCACGACGAGGACGTGGGAGCCGCTCACGGCCTCGCCGCTCTCCGCGACCCGGGGGAGCGAGACGATGAAGGTCGCCCCCTCGCCGGGCCGGCTTCGCACGTCGACCGTGCCGCCGTGCAGGGTGACCAGGCGCCGTGTCAGCGCCAGGCCCAGCCCGGTGCCCTCGGGTCGCTCGCGAGGGCCGGACGACGCCTGCTCGAACTCGCGGAACAGGCGCGGCATGTCCTCGGGGTCGATGCCGCAGCCCGTGTCCTCCACCTCCAGGCGGAACCAGCGCGGCTCCGCCCTCGCCCGCAAGGTGACCCAACCGCCGGAGGGGGTGAACTTGATGCCGTTCGACAGCAGGTTGTACAGCACCTGTCGGATGCGTCGCGGGTCGACGTACATGGCCGGGAAGTCGTCCGGGACGCGGGCCTCGAGGGCCACCCCGGCCTTGTCCGCCATGGGCTGCACGACCCGCCACACCCCGTCCACGATGTCCGACAGGGGCGTCCACTCCCGGCTCATGCTCAGACGCCCGGCCTCCACCTTCGCCAGGTCGAGCACGTCGTCCACCAGGCTCAGGAGGTGGCGGCCGCTCGTGAGGATGTTCTCCACGAAGCCGCGCTGACGATCGTTGAGCGGGCCGAACAGCTCCTGCTCCAGGAGCTCGGAGAAGCCGAGCACGCCGTTGAGCGGGGTCCGCAGCTCGTGGCTCATCTTGGCCAGGAAGTCGCTCTTCGCGCGGTTCGCCACCTCGGCCTGGCGGCGGGCCTCCATCAGGTCGGCCTCGCGCTCCTTCCAGGTGGTGACGTCCCGGACGATCGCCCAGACCTCGTCCGGCGAGGAGGCCACCATGCGGGCTTCGTAGTGGCGCTCCCGATCGCCGTGCACGGACAGGGTGTAGTCGAACTGGCGCAGGACGCCGGGGTGCGCCGTGACGAAGGCCAACGCGTCCATGCAGAGCTGGGCCACGTGCGGCGGCAGGACGTCCCGCACCCGCCGCCCGATGATCGCGTCGGGCGATGTGTAGAGCATCATCTCGTCCGGCGCGTGGAAGTCGACGTAGACCCCGCCGCGGTCGAGGCGGAACACGAGGTCCGGGATGGCCTCGCGCATGGCCCGGTTGCGCTCCGCCGACGCGCGGAGGGCCTGGGCGATGCGCTGCTCGGCGTCGATGTCCTGCAGGGCCACGATCCGGTAGTCGATGGCGCCCCGGTCGTCCGGCACCGCGGAGACGGTCACCCGCCCCCACATCTCGGAGCCGTCGCCCCGCACGTACCGCTTCTCCAGCGAGAAGCTCGGGACGTCGCCCGCCACGAGCTCGTCGACGGCCCGGCGGCTCCTGTCCAGGTCGTCCGGGTGCGAGCACTCCTCCCAGCCGTGGCCGAGGAGGTCCTCCCGGGCCCGCCCCAACATCTGGCAGAGGCGCTCGTTGACCAGCACCCACCGCCCCTCGCGGTCCAGGTGTCCGAGGCCGACCGCGGCGTGCTCGAACGTGAGCCTCAGGCGGTGCGCGGCGTCCGACGAGGCTCCCTTCCGGTGCCGGACCGCCGCCACCTCGCAGGTGGACGCCTCCGGGTTCTCGCCCTGGCGACGCGCCACCGCGGCGGCCAGGAGCGGATGGATCGGCTCGAACAGGCGCCTGGCCTCCTCCTGGCGGTGGAGAGCGCCGGGCCGAAGCTCGGCGACGAGGAGCGTCCGCGCGGACCATCCGGCCGAGCCCACCGTGGCGAGCAGCGGTCCCGTCCGGCCGCCGCCCCAGCCCGCCGGCCACGTACACGTCCCGTCCCCGGCGTCCAGGGCCGCCAGCAGATCGGCGACGGACGCCGCGGGCAGCCCGGGCAGGTCGTGAGACTCCCAGGTCGTCCGCTCCGGGCTCCAGGCGCACGCCTCCCGGACGATGGCGTCGCGGCGCGTCACCTCGGCGAGCCAGATGCGGGAGGCGCCCGTGGCCTCGGCGAGGAGGCCCAGCACGTCGTCGATCGCCCTGTCCATCCCGACGGGACCGGCCAGGGCCAGGCGCTCCGCCACGGCGCAGCGGATGGCCGACGGCCCTCTCTCCGCGCCGCGTCCGTGCGGCGACTGGTCCGACGCATATCCCGACATAGGCCACCCATAGATCGGCGTTCGCGCGGCGCGCAAGGTCTGCTCCTCACCGCGCGCGCAACCGCGTGGGATCCCTGTCAACGCTTCCGTCGAGCGCCTCCGCGACACGCCGTGCGCTGTGTCATTCGCCACAGCGACGAAGGCGTCCGCTGTACGGTGCTGCGCGTCAGCGGACGTGACGGCACCCGCTCTCTCCCGTTATCCTGGGGCCATCCAGGACAAGCGCCGCGACACGACCGCCGGGCCCTCGCCACCGGGGCGGGGGAGCATCCGGAGAGCGTACGGCCCGAGCGGGTGAGGTACTGACGTGAGGTTCGTCGACAAGCTGCCGTACGAGGTCCGCCGCGTCGAGCACGCCACGATCCCCATGCCGGACGGCGCCCGGCTGGCCGCCCGCATGTGGATCCCCGAAGGAGCCGAGCACGATCCCGTGCCGGCCATCTTCGAGTACATCCCGTATCGGAAGCGGGATCTCACGCGCGAGCGTGACGGGATGACGCACCCCTGGCTCGCCGGACACGGCTACGCGTGCCTGCGGGTGGACCTGCGGGGCTCCGGCGAGTCCGACGGGATCCTGGTGGACCAGTACCGGCCCCAGGAGCTGGAGGACGGGGCCTCCGTGATCCGCTGGCTGTCCGAGCAGCCCTGGTGCAACGGGCGCGTCGGGATGATGGGGATCTCGTGGGGCGGCTTCAACAGCCTCCAGGTGGCGGCGCTGCAGCCGCCTGCGCTGAAGGCCATCGTCACGGCGTGCTCCACGGACGATCTGTACCTCGACAACATGCACTACATGGGCGGCTGCCTGCTGACGGACAACCTGTCCGAGGCCACGACCATGTTCTCCGTGAACACCTGCCCGCCGGATCCCGAGCTCGTGGGCGACCGGTGGCGGGACATGTGGATGGAGCGCCTGGCCGGAAGCGGCTTCTGGTTGGAGACGTGGCTGCGGCACCAGCGCCGCGACCCGTACTGGGAGCACGGGTCCGTGTCCGAGGACTACTCCGCCATCCGCTGCCCCGTCATGGCGGTCGGCGGCTGGGCGGACGGCTACACGGACGCCATCTTCCGCCTGCTGGAGCACCTCGACGTGCCGCGGCTGGGGCTGATCGGGCCGTGGGGCCACAAGTATCCGCACAGGGGCAGCCCGGGGCCGGCCATCGGCTTCCTGCAGGAGATGCTGCGTTGGTGGGACAAGTGGCTGAAGGACCGAAAGACGGGGATCATGGACGAGCCCATGCTGCGTGCGTGGATGCTCGAGAGCGTCCCTCCGTCGACCACCTACGACCACCGCCCGGGGCGCTGGGTCGGCGAGCCGTCGTGGCCCACGGACCACCTCCGCTGGTGGCGCCTGTCCCTGGAGCCGGGCGCCCTGATCCCCGAGGAGGACGCGGAGAGCGACGAGGTGCAGACGGTGCAGTCCCCCCTGAGCTGCGGGCTGTTCGCCGGCAAGTGGGCCTCGTACACCTACGCGCCGGACCTCCCGTACGACCAGCGGGAGGAGGACGGCGGCGCCCTCGTGTACCAGAGCGATCCCCTGGAGGAGGACCTGGAGATCCTGGGCAGCCCCTACCTGGAGCTGGAGGTGGCGGCGAACCGGCCGGTGGGCATGGTGGCGGTGCGCCTGTCCGACATGGCGCCCGACGACAAGGCCACCCGCGTGACCTACGGGCTGCTTAATCTCACGCATCGCGACAGCCACGCGGAGCCGGAGCCCCTGGAGCCGGGCAAGCGCTATCGCGTGCGCGTGTCGCTGAACCACATCGGCCAGAAGTTCCCGAAGGGACACCGCCTGCGCCTGTCCGTCTCCACGTCCTACTGGGCGCTGGCGTGGCCGCCGCCGGAGGCCACGCGCCTCGAGGTGTTCCTCGACGGGAGCGCGCTGGTGTTGCCGGTCCGCCCCCCGCGGGCGTCGGACGCAGAGCTCGGCTTCGAGCGCCCGGAGGGGACGCCCCCGCCGACCCTCACCCAGATCGAGCCGATCCACCACAACTGGCTCGTGCACCGGGACCTGGCCCAGGACCGCTCGACCCTGGAGGTCATCAAGGACGAGGGGCTGTACCGGATCGACGAGATCGACCTCGTGGTCGGCGAGCGAAGCTGGGAGCGCTACACGTACCGGGACGACGACTTCAGCTCCCCGACGGGGGAGACGCGCACCGAGCGGAGGTTCCAGCGCGGGGAGTGGTCCGTGCGCACCACGACCCGCACCGTGCTCACCGGGAACACGATCAACTTCCACATCCGGGCCGAGCTGGACGCCTGGGAGGGCGACAAGCGCGTCTTCTCCCGCAACTGGGAGTACACCATCCCCCGCGACCTCGTCTGACATCTCCCCCGTGACGACATGGCGCCGGCAGCCTCGCCATCCAATCGTGCACATCTCGCCGAGCGCCCGCGAAACGTGGTCGAGGACGTGGTCGCGCCCACCCGACACGGCGTACAAGTGCCATCGGGAGAGACTCGGGACCGGGACTCGCTGCGCCACCAAGGCCGGGGTTCGGGAAGTGACCGCCGAGGGCGGCGGTCCTGCTGCATCTTCCCCGTGTTCTCCGTCTTTGCGGCTTGGCGCCTTGGCGCGAGCCCTCTCGGAATGGGGAGATGTGCATGGTCGACAGGCGGCCCTGCCGGTGTCTCGATCGTCTCACCGCGCGAGACGGTCGAGACGTTCGAGACACCGGGTCCGCGGTCGCCACCGGCGAAGGAACCGCGCCATTCCGCCGTTCCAGCGGCTCCGACGAGGGCGGCACGCCCGTTGCTCGACACGGCGTCGACTTCCACGCGGAGGGACGCCATGCCACGAGCCGCGATCCGGGTGATTCCGAGCCTGCTCCTCCTGCTCTCGGTGCAGGGGTGCGCCACGACGACCGACCGGGGACCGTGCGGCCCCGACGTCGTCTGGATCGACCGCGTCGAGGGCGACCGGGCGGTGCTGTCGCCCGCCGGCGCACCCACGCGGAGCGTCCCGCTCGCGTCGCTCCCGCCGGGCGCGGGCGAGGGGCAGGCCCTCCGTGACGGGCGTCTCGCCCCCGCCTGCACCGAGTGGATGCGCTCGGAGGTGCGACGCCGAAGGGAGCGCCTGCTGGGGATGGAGGCGCACGGGCCGCCGTAGCTTCGGGTCACGAGGGGGGACGTGGCGCGGCGGCGCAAGCCTGTTATGCTCCCGTGACGCCCCCGGCCCTGGAGGCTGCCATGCGCGTCCTGCGAACCGCCCTCCTCGTTGCACTGCTCGCCGTCGCCGGCGTCGTGCACGCCGCGGAGCTCCGCGTCCACTTCGTGGACGTGGGGCAGGGCGACGCCGCGCTGGTGGTGTCGCCCGAGGGGAAGACCGTCCTGGTGGACGCGGGGCCCCGCGGCGCGGACGACGAGGTCCTCGAGGTCCTGGGCCGCGAGGACGTGGACCGCCTCGATCTCGCGGTGGGGACCCACGCACACGCGGACCACATCGGCGGCATGAGGGAGGTGCTCCAGCGCGTGCGGGCGCGCTTCTTCATGGATCCCGGCTGGGATCACGGCTCGGCGACGTACTCCAAGCTCCTGGCAGCCCTGGAACGCCTGGGCATCCCGGTCCGCCTGGCGCGGGCCGGCCGGACCGTGGACATCGGCGGCGGCGCGACCTTCACCATCCTGGCGCCCGAGGAGCCTCTCCTGACGGACACCCGCTCCGACGTGAACGCGAACTCGGTCGTGGCGCGGCTGGAGTGGGGCGAGGTCAGCGTCCTGTTCACCGGGGACGCGGAGGGCGTGACGGAGAGGCGCCTGCTGAAGTCCGGCGGGGAGCTGAACTCGACCATCCTCAAGGTCGCGCACCACGGCAGCCGGCACTCCACGAGCGCGCGGTTCCTGCGGAAGGTCTCTCCGGAGGCCGCCGTGATCTCCTGCGGAGACAACTCGTACGGCCACCCGACCGACGAGCTGCTGTCGCGACTGGAGCAGCGCGACCTCCCCGTGTGGCGCACCGACCGGCACGGCACGGTGCGGTTGGTGATCACGGACGGTGAGGAGTGGCACCTGGAGTCCGAGCGGAGCGCCTCCACCGATCCGGACGTGGAGCCGGAGGCCGCCCGAGCGCCGCCCGGCGATTCCGGCGTGGTGTACGCCAGCCGGAACAGCAGCGTCTATCACGAGCCCGAGTGCAACCGCGGCCTCGAGCAGATCAAGCCGAAGAACAAGAAGCGCTACGACTCCGCGGAGGAGGCGAAGGCAGCCGGGCTGCGGCACGCGAAGTGCTGCCTGCCCTGAGGACCGGGAGGAGGGACGTCATGGCCGGCGACGAGGCGGTGTTCCTGGATCGGATCGAGGGGCCCATGGCGGTCCTGATGCGCGAGGGCGGCGAGGCCTTCGAGATCCCGCGGACGCTGCTCCCGCAGGGCAGCAGGGAGGGCCAGTGGTTCCGCCTCGGCCTGGAGCCGGATCCCGAGCGGACCGAGGCCGAGGAGAAGGCCGTGCGAGCCCGGTGGGAGCGGCTCGCGCGAGGGGACGACGGCGGGGACTTCTCACTCTGACGGGGCGAGGAGGGACACCCAGCGGTCCAGGTTCCGGACGAGCCACGCCGCCGAGTCCTCGCCCCCCTCGGGCGAGCGGAAGCGGAGGCGGAGCAGGCGCGGGCCCTTGGTCTTCCCGAGGTGGCTGCGCGGCGTCTCGACGGCCTCGATGAACGCGCGGTCCACGCGGATCGTCCGCCGCGGCACCCACATGACGAACAGCACCTCGTCGTCCGTGGCCGCGAGGCACCCGTTGCCGCGGACCTGGCCGAGGCCCCAACTCTCGAGGCCGAAGAAGTTGGCCATGTCGTCCCGCAGCCGGATACGGTCCCGGCCGAGCCGTGCGTCCACGTCCGCGGATACCTCCGCGCGCCAGCGCCCGACGCGCCTTCTCAGGAGGTAGAGGCCGATGCCCAGCGGCACCAGGACGATGACCAGGATCTCGACGGGGCCCATGGCCGACCCATGCTGCGCCCCGGTTACGGGCCGTGTCCAGCGGTCCCGCGCGGTTCCTTCGCGCCGGACGGGCCCTGCGTATGATGCCCTCGGAGGAGGCGAGTGGGCGTGACGACCGAGCCGGAGTCGACGAGCGGACGCGGGGAGACCGGCGGCGACCTGTCCGTGACGGCCCTGTACACCTCCCAGGTCTGGCGCTGGGGTCGGCTGCCGGGCGCCGCGCTGTTCGACACGCCCGAGGCCCGGGCCGTCTACCGCGTGACCAACGGGGCCCTGTGGCTCGCCCGCCTCCTCATCTGGAGGCTGGGCTCCCTGAAGCACGGCCTGCTCCACCGCCACGTCATGATCGACACCCTGCTCCGCCGCTCCGGGAGCCACCAGGTCCTGGAGCTCGCGGCGGGCCTGTCCCGACGTGGGGCCACGTTCAGCGCCGACCCGGACGTCGACTACGTGGAGGTGGACCTGCCCCACGTCGTGGAGGCCAAGCGTCGCCTCCTGGCCCGGACCCCGGAGGGCACGGCCGTCGCCCGGCGGCCCAACCTCCGCATGGCGGGCGCCGACGTGACGGACACGGCGCTGTGGTCCCTGGTGGACCCACGCCCGGGGCTGTTCGTCGTCGCCGAGGGCCTCCTGATGTACCTGGACGCCGGGGCGCAGCGCGCCCTGTGGCGCATGGTGGCGGATCTCCTCCGGAGCGCCGGCGGCGGGACCCTGGCGTTCGACCTGCTGCCCTCCCCCGAGGAGCCCCGGCCCGGCCCCGTCGGCGCCGTGCTGGGGTGGCTGATGCGTCGCTTCACCGGGGGCCGCTCGTTCGTGCGCGACGAGCGGACGCGGGACGACCTGGTCCGCGAGCTTCGCGAGGCGGGCTTCGACGAGGTGCACCTCTACGAGCCGCGGGCCGTCGCCGAGGACTGGTCGCTGCCCCACCCGCGGGTCCGGAGCCGGATCCTCGTCTTCGAGTGCCGGATCACCCCCTGACGGGGCGCGGCGGGTCGGCACGGTGCGTCAGGGCGCCGTCCCGCTCCAGGACGAAGTAGCTGGGCGTGGGCAGGCGGAGCAGGCCCAGGTCCAGGTAGCTCCAGCCGAGGAGCAGGTCGGCGGAGCCCGGCTCCAGGGCCACGACCGGATCCCGGAGGGCCCGGGTCGGGTCGAGCAGGCGATTGCCTCCCGGGCCATAGTCCAGCATCAGGCCGTCGCCCACGGGCCGCGGCGGGCGGTGGCCCTCCATGGACGTCACCCGATAGTGACCGAACGTGCGCGGTCGTCCCCGGCGCGTCTGCGGGCGCCAGCCGTCCTCCAGCCCGGCCTGGACGCAGCGGACGTTCCAGCCGCGGAGGAGTCCGGTCTCCGGGTCGCGGTGGAAGACCTTGCGGAACGTCTTCCACAGGAGGCGATCGACCCAGCCCGGCAGGCCCAGGCTGATCCCCCGGTACTCCTTGTCGTCCAGGGCCGCCGGGTCGACGGGGTGGCCGGCCCGGAGGAGCTCGGCGAGGGCCGGCCGATCCAGGTCCAGGAGGTCGCGCGCGCTGTTCATGCCCCCGGCATCCCAAGCCCGCCGGGACCTGTCAACGCGACCCGTGATCAGAAGGTGACCACGACGGGGCCGACGACGTCGTCGACGGGGACCGGGCCGTACACGCGGCTGTCCTCGGCGTTGTCGCGGTTGTCCCCCAGCACGAACACGTGCCCGGCCGGGACGTGGAAGGTCTCGCCACCGGGCGGCCAGTCCCCCTGAGGGGCGCACGGGCCGTCGACCTCGCCGATCCAGTGCTGGCTGCTCCACACGCGCCCGCCGAGGCGCTCGAGCTGGCGCACGCACGGGCAGGCAGGCTCGCCTCGCCCCGTCTCGTCGTAGAGGCGGCACGTGACGGGCGGGCCCGGTCGCGTGGGGATGGGCGCTCCGGAGACCACCACCCGGTCGTCCTCCAGGCGAAACGTGTCGCCGCCGGTGGCCACGACGCGCTTCAGGCTCTCCGGGGACTCGGGGAAGCGGCGGTCCAGGAAGAGCACCACGTCGCCGCGCTCGGGCTCGCCCCACGTCAGGACGCGGCCATCCGTGAAGGGGATGGGCGGGCCGTACGCCAGCCTGTTCACCACGACGGGCTCCCCCGCCTCGAGGGTCGGCAGCATGGAGCCCCCGTCCGCGACCCAGACGTCCACCGCCCAGGCCGCGCCGAGCGAGAGCACCGCCAGGGCGCCCAGGATCCGCATGACCAGGCGCTTGGCCCGTCGATCGCTCGGTTGTTGGG
>JBNJGB010000010.1:0-196155 GCA_051747385.1 Myxococcota bacterium | reverse complement strand
GGCATGGCTCGGGACCCGGAATCGGCGCTCCGCGCCTGGCCGATCCACTCGGAGATCGCTCGCAGACCCGCGGTCCGCGGTCCCGTTCGGCGCTCTAGCCGGGCCGCGCGGGTTCCGGGGCGGGGACGCTCGTCAATTGGTCACAACTCGCCGAGAGCCCACGAAACGTGGACGTGGACGTGGACGTGGACGTGGTCGGGCTCGCCGGGCCCAGGGTTTCGCCCCCATCGGGAGTGGGCTCCGGGCCGGGCCGGGTCGTGCCGCCGGGTCCGGCGGATCGGGACGTGACCGCCGCGGACGGCGCTCCTGCCGCATCTTCTCCATGTCCTCCGCAGCTTTGCGGCTTGGCGCCTTGGCGCGAGCCCTCTGGAGCGGGGAAGACGTGTAGGAGCGACAGGTGGGTGGGCCTGCTCCCTGGACCGCTCGACGGCCGCTGTGGCAGCGTAGTCCGGTTCGGGAGCCACGGTGCCCGGAGGAGCCTCGTGAACGACTGGTGTCGCGGCCTGGCGGTCGCGCTCATGGCAGGCCTGGTGGCCTCGTGCTCCGGTGGGCCGAAGGAGTTCCCGGTCCTGGAGCACGACGACGGCAGCGCCCCGCGGGACGTGACGGGAGCCGACGGGCACGGAGACGTCCCGGGCGCGTTCGACACGCCGGAGCCCGGCCTCGACGTGCCGGCCACCTCCGACGTGGGCGCGCCGGACGTGGCGACGGACTCCGAGGGCCCCGGACCGGACGTGCCCGGGCCCGACACGGACGAGCCGGAGCTCCGCTCGGCGTTCTCGAACAAGCAGGGCGTCGTCACGGCGCGCTTCTCGGAGCCGGTGGGCGCGGGCGCGGAGGACGCCGACAACTACACCATCCGGGCCTCCAACAACCAGGTCCTGCCCGTGCTGGGCGCGACCCGTCACGCCGAGGCGCCGCGCTTCGTGGATCTCCAGGTGGACGCCTCCGCGATCAACCCGGACCTGAGCTACGAGCTCTCGGTGAAGGACGTCGAGGACGAGGCCGGCAACGTCATCGCCCTGGGCAAGCACAAGGCGAAGGTGACCCGGACGCTCTTCCTGAACATCGTCTGGCACCAGCACCAGCCCCTGTACCTGGACCCGGACGCGGACACCCTGACCGGTCCCTGGGTGCGCAAGCACGCCACCAAGGACTACTACGACATGGTGTCCATCCTGGAGGGCTACCCGGACGTCCACTTCAACGTGAACCTGACCAGCGTGCTCCTGCGCCAGCTGATCGAGTACTACGTGGAGCGCCTGGACCCGTTCATCGACGTCCACGCGAACACCATGGACGTGGAGGGCTTCCTGGAGGCGTGGGCCGGTCGCACGGACCCGTTCGTGGACTTCCTCCTGGAGGACACGCCCACGGCGGAGACCATCACCGAGGAGGAGCTGGACCTGGTCTGGAAGGGCCCCTGGACGCTGGTGTCCACCTCGGACGCCATCATGCGCCACTTCCCCGAGTACATCGCGCTCCGCGACGCGAACCGGACCGAGTACGACCACGACGACTTCCTGGCGCTCAAGATCTGGTTCGAGATCGCCTGGTTCGACCCGGACTTCCTCGACGGGCCCGTGGAGCTGCCCGACGGCTCGGTGACGCGCGTGCACGAGTGGCTGGACCGCTCCGTGGGGGACGACGGGCAGGCCCGCTACACCCTCGCCGTGGAGCCCTCCGAGCAGCTCGCCGTGGACCTCCTCATCGAGAACCACAAGGTGATGCGGAACACCATCCCCATCCACCAGGAGCTGTTCTACGACGCGGCGACCGGCGCCGGGCAGGTCGAGGTGACGACCACGCCCATGTACCACCCCATCCTGCCGCTCATCTACGACACCGACCTGATGGGCCAGTCCCAGCCCTTCGATCCGCGGCCGGAGCCCGCCTTCTCCTTTCCCGGCGACGCCGCCGCCCAGGTGTGGCGCGCGGTGCGCTTCTACGAGGACATCTTCGGCGTGAAGCCCCGGGGGATCTGGTGCGGCGAGGGCTCGGTGGCCGAGGAGATCGTCCCCCTGCTCGTGGACGCCGGCCTGGAGTGGACCGCCACGGACCACGAGGTCCTGAAGCGCTCCCTGAACGACGACGACGCGCCCGTGTTCCGGCCGTACCGGGTCGACGCCGACACGTCCCCGGGTCACGCCGGCGACGAGAGCGACTCGATGCTCATCGTCTTCCGCCACACGGACCTCTCCGACCGCATGGGCTTCGAGTACAAGACCTGGGACGGCGACGCCGCGGCGCAGGACTTCATCGACGACCTGGCGCACCTGGCGCCGGGGCTGGGGGGCGAGGACCGGCTGCTGACCGTGGTGCTCGACGGCGAGAACGCCTGGGAGGCCTACACGCAGGAGCACGACGCCAAGGGCTTCCACCACGCCCTGTACCAGAAGCTCTCCCAGGCCTACGACACGGGCGAGATCGTCACGGTGACGACCTCCGAGTTCATCCACGGCAACCCGCAGCGGGCCATCGACCCGCACCCGATCGCGGAGCAGCAGGAGCTGGAGCCCCTGTGGGCCGGCTCCTGGATCGGCGGGACGTTCGCCACCTGGATCGGCGAGGTGGAGGAGAACAAGGCGTGGGAGTACCTGCGCCGGACCCGCGCGGACCTGGCCGCCTCGGGGCTGCCGCGCCCGAACCCGCTGGCCGCCGCCCCCGACCCGTCCGAGGCGCTGCCGTGGGCCATCTACCAGGCCTGGGACCTCATGTATGCGGCGGAGGGCTCCGACTGGTTCTGGTGGTACGGCGTAGACCAGACGACGCCGTCCAACGACGACAGCCCCTTCGACCGCGCCTTCCGGAGCCAGCTCCTGGGCGTCTACGAGCACATGAACGAGGCGCTGGCGCTCATGGGCGAGCCGCCCCTGGACGTCCCGGAGTTCGCGCCCCTCATCCAGGCCAAGCCCAAGGGCCTGGAGGGACCCTACGGCGGGGAGGACCCCGCGCCGACCGTGGACGGCGCCTTCGTCCCCAGCGAGGCGGAGTGGACGCCGCCGGGCGGGTTCTTCTTCGACTCGGACTCGTCGACCGCGATCAACAACAAGGACGACATCGGCACGGTCTACTACGGGTGGGATCCCGAGGCCTTCTACGTGGCGGTCCAGGCCAACGAGGACCTGCACGCCAAGCTGGGCACGCCGTACTCCCTGAGCGTGCTCGTCGACCACAAGCACATCCTCGACGCGGAGACGGGCACCGCCGAGCAGGACCCGGCCCACCCCTACACCCCGCCCGGGGAGGAAGCGCCGAGCATGGACGTGGCCCGCCGGGTGCGCGTGGACTTCTCCGGCGACGCACCCGAGGCTCGTCTCGAGGACAGCGACGGTTCCGGCGGCTGGAGCGGGGTCGCCGGGCACGGGGTGGACCTCGGCGGGCCGCAGTTCGGCGGGATGGTCGTGGAGCTTCGCGTCCCCTGGAGCGACCTGGGCCTCGTCCCGGTCGACGATCCCCTGAGCTTCCACGTGGTGGCGACGGAGGGCGACGAGGACGTGGACGCGGCGCCGTCGTTTTCCGCCAAGCGCGTCTTCGACGACGTCACCAACAGGGTCTTCGTGACCTTCGAGTGCGACGCCACCGGCGAGCAGATCCCGGTGGAGCCCATCGGCCTGAAGGAGCCTCCGCCGCCGCTGGGCGACGGCGTGGTCTTCATCGTCGGCAAGGACGACAAGCTGGGCGACTGGGTGCCCAACAAGGTGGCCCTCAGCGACAGCGGCAAGAGCGGCGACGAGGTGGCCGGCGACAACGTGTGGACCGGGACGTTCGGCTTCCCACGGGGTGAGGTCCTCCAGTACAAGTACACGGTCGGGACCGGCACCTTCGAGGGGCAGTGGGCCGGCACGGAGGAGTTCCCGTACACCAACCGGCAGTACGTCGTGCCGGAGGACCCGGCCGTCACGCGCGTCATCCTACGGGACGTGCTGGGCGACGACCCGCCGAACGAGAACAGCCTCGGGAAGCTCACCGAGGTGACGGAGATCGAGGAATGATGCGAACGCACCGGATCACGACCCTGCTCGCCGCCCTGGCGCTCACGGGCCTCGCGGCCTGCGACGACGGCGGCGCCACCTTCGTCACTGAAGACGACGTGACGACCGACACCGCCGGCACCCCGGACACGTCGACGGGGCCCGACACCGTCAACGGCTGCATCCCCAAGTCGGAGCCCGCTCCCGCCCTGGCGACCCGGAACGCCGCCTGCCGCGCGCCCGAGTTCGAGGACACATGCGGGCCGACCGTCCCGTGGCAGGGCTTCACGCACCAGGGCACGACCTACACGTGCAACCGCTGCCCGTACGGACAGGAGGTGGTCGAGGCGTCGTGGCGGAACATCCGGGGAGACACGGAGGATCCCGACGACCCGCTCGATCCCGCCGACTATCGGGAGCGCTTCACGTTCTCCGGGAACACGTGGCGGCAGCGCTCCGAGGGGACCGACAGCGCCACGGGCCAGTCCGTCAGCGCCGTAATCGAGGGCTGGTACTTCTGCGGAGTGAAGCCGGAGAATCCGAAGGAGACCCGCGTCCTGGTGGTGACCGACGTCGAGCCCGAAGGAGCCTTCGGCTTCACCGAGGGCCTCGTCTACTCCGCCGACTTCCTCATCGATCCCACCGTCCCGACGAAGATGGCGTTCGGCTACTACGACGGGTTGAATGCCCCCGAGGACTCCTATCGCATCGACGTGTACTGCCGGGTCGGCACGACCATCCAGACGCTCGACGGCGAGCAGAAGCCCTGCACGGACCCCTTCGACGGATGACGGTCCTGCGCGTCGTCGCCGCCGTGATGCCCGGCGAGCGCCCCGGGGAGGTGCTGGTCTTCCGTCGTGCGCCGCACAAGGACCACGGTGGCCTCTGGGAGTTTCCCGGCGGCAAGGTGGAGCCCGGGGAGACGGAGCCGGAGGCGCTGGCCCGGGAGATCCGCGAGGAGCTGGGCCTGGACGTGGAGGTGGGGCGCCGCCTGTGGGCTGGTGAGGCCGAGGCGGGGCGCCCGCTGCAGGTGGCCTTCTGGGAGGTGACGCCCGCCGCGGGGCGCCCGAGCCTCGTAGACCATGACGCGATGCGGAGCGTCGGTCCGGCTGGCTTCGGTTCCCTGCCCTGGGCGCCGGTGGACGACGCCTTCGTCACATGGCTGGGGGAGCGCCGAGGCGTAGCAGGCCGCTGAGCCATCTACATTCTCTGTACGTGGCGGCGGATGCTGTTACAGTGTGACAGTGACCGCCTGGGACGCTACGACAGAACGCATGGCGCTCGTGGAACGCACGAGGGACGAGCCACCGCGGCACCTCCTCATGGTGCTGTACACCCGCGATCACGAGCGCATCGGCCAGCGCATGGTCCTCACGGAAGTCGCCCGCCTGGGTCGGGCCTGCGCGGGCTTCTCCGGGATCCCCCTGGACGACGCGCGGATGTCCCGGCACCACGCCACGGTCTACGCGGTCGAGGACGGCTTCGTCATCGAGGACGCGGGCTCCACCAACGGCACGCTGGTCAACGGCCGCGAGACCACCCGCGCCGCCCTGAAGGAGGGGGACGTGGTCCAGGTGGGCAATACCTTCCTGCAGTATCTCGTGGCGGCGCCGGATCCCGATCTCGTCCCGGGCTCTCTCGTCGTGGGCTTCTCGCCGTCCATCGAGGCCCTGCGGATGGGCCTCACCGTCGTCGCGCCGACGAGCACGACGGTCCTCGTGGTCGGGGAGCCGGGCGTGGGCAAGCGGACCATCGGGCGGGAGGTGCATCGCCTGAGCGGGCGGTCGGGCTCCCTCGTCGCCGTGGAGTGCGGCGCAGGATCCCCCGAGGAGGTCGAGGAGCAGCTCTTCGGCCGCGCCCGCTCCGGGCCGGTCGTGGACGGCCCCCAGCTGGGCGGCGCGCTCACGGCCGCGGCCGGCGGGACCGTGATGCTGGTGGACGTGGATCGCCTGAGCGCGCGGGCCCAGGTGCGGCTGGCGTGGGCCCTCGACGAGATCGCGCAGCACTACGAGGCCGGAAGTCGGGATCTGCCGCGCCTCGTCGCGACGGCGAGCGAGCGCCTCCGACCGGGCGAGCACGACGGCTTCCGCGAGGACCTGTACTCCCGGCTCGTCGCGTGGTCGGTGGACGTGCCCCCCCTCCGGGAGCGCCCCATGGACATCGGCGCCCTGGCGGCGGCCACCGTCCGGCGCTTCTCGGAGTCCCACGGTACGCCGGCCATGAGCCTGTCGCCGGAGCTCGTATGGGCGCTCGTGGAGCACCCGTGGCCGCGCAACGTGCCCGAGGTGCTGGCGGTGGTGGAGGCGGGCTGCGTGGAGGCCGCCGCATCGGAGGACCGGGTGATCCGGCCCACGGAGCGCATCCGCGAGATGCTCCGGGAGGGCGCGCCCCGGCCGCAGCCGCGCTCCCAGCCCGGACCTCCGCGCTCCCGCGGTGAGCTGATCCGGGTGCTGCGGGACCACGACCTCGTCGTGAGCAGGGTGGCGGAGTTCTACGGAAAGCATCGCCAGCAGATCTACCGCTGGATGGACCGCTTCGACGTCGACCTGAACGAGCTTCGAGGCTAGCCCGGCCTTCTCACCATCCGCCGGCTGCAGCTTGGGATCCACGGGCGCCTCCCCGCGCTTCGCTCGACGTCTCGTGATGATTCCGGGCGAGAGCACCAAACAGGACCGCTCGCAGAGCGGCGGTCAGGGACGCCGGCGGAGGTGGTGATCCGCGAAGTCGAGGAACACCTCCCAGTCCGCCGGCGTCACGTCGTGTCCGCCCGCCCGGACGTGGTAGCCGACCGTGCCGCCGACGAGGTGATCGGTCTCCGGCATCGAGTCGGCCGCCAGCGGCTTCGCCCCCAACAGCTCGTAGACGGGCCCCGCGTGGACGGCGGACAGGAACTCGCCGCGGGGGTCGGCCCAGCGATCCTCCACGGCGCTGTTGATCAGCACGGGCCGCGGTGCGACGAGCGCGAGCAGCATGTGCTGGTCCACCGGCAGGTCGTCCTCGGCGTCCCCGTAGGTCGCGAAGCGCGCGGTGAACCAGTGCGGGTTCTTCGCGTTGATGTGGTGGACCGTCTGACCGAACGCCCGGCGGCTGAGCGCCGCGCCACCGCACCCGGACTGGTTGGAGACCACCAGCGCGAAGCGTGGATCCCGCGCCCCGGCCCACAGCGCCGTCTTTCCCAGACGCGAGTGGCCCATCACCGCCACCTGCCCATGGTCCACGTCCGGATCCCGCTGGAGGTAGTCCATCGCGCGGCTGAGGCCCCACGCCCAGGCGGCGATGGCGCCCCACTCGCCCTCCGCGGGGCGCTCCTGGTCCGGGTCGTAGAACAGCGGATGCACCCCGTTCCGGAAGCCGTCGTCGTGGTCGGGGACGAGATCCCCGTAGTACGCGGTCGCGAGGCCGTAGCCGCGACGCAGGATCCGAGCCACCGGCCAGCGCGAGGTCCTCGCGCCCCGGCTCTCCTCCGTCGCGCGGTGAGCGTTCGTGGCGTCTCGCACCCACTGCGTGGTGACGTGGATCGCCGGATCGTCCTCCACCGTGTGGTTGCCGTCGAAGTTCAGCCCGAGGAACGTCGGAGCGGGCCGCGGGCCGCCGTTGGGCAGGTACAGCAGCAGGTCCATCTTCGGCCGCTCGCCCCGGGCCGCGAAGTAGATGGTCACCTGCTTCCTGGTCGCTCGGCCGCCCAGCGCCTCGGGGTCCTCCTCGATCACTTCGAACCGCATGCCCTCGGGGCGCTGGGGTGCCTCTCCGTAGACGTGCTCCCGGAAGAGCCGCAGCACCTCGCCGCGTCGCCGGTTCGCCCACGTCTCCGCGTCGCGCACCGGTTCGCCGTCGCTCATCGTCAGCGGGTCGGGGAGGGTGTAGTCCGGGACGAGGTCCTCGTCGTAGACGGGCCCGAGCAGGTCCATGGACGGGGAGCCGGCCCATAGGGTCAGCCCCCCGAGGAGCAACGTCACCAGCAGGTTCACGCCATCAATCCCCACAGCATGCAGCGCGGTGGCCGCCGGGCGGGCTTCTCACGCGATCCACGCTACTGCGGGCGATCGGGGGCGGCAAGGAGAGGTCCCAAACGCTCAGCCCCCGTTCTCCCTGGAGGGCACGGGGGGAGCGACCAGGGTCGGCGAGTGCTCGGTCTCCGGGATCGTCTCGGGGCGGTGCTTCTCCAGGCGGACGTCGTAGCGCTCCACGGCCTCGGCGAGGTCTGGATAGCGCTCCAGGCACGTGTCCCGTGCCGAGTCGAAGCGGGCCCAGCGGGCCGGCGTGTAGATGGACACGGACATGGCCAGGCGCCGGAACTCGTGGTCGATCCACGCCATGCACCGCTCCTTCGTGTCCGGCACGCCCTCCTCGAGGGTCGCCTGCCAGAGGCGCGCCTCGGCGCTGATGTCGAGGGCGTCGGCCGCGGCCAGCCGCTCCAGGGAGTCCGCCGCGTCGGGCGCACGCTCCCACAGCTCGGCGGCCAGGGCCCGCTCCACCGCCTCGTCCAGGGAGCGGTCCCGGGCGTCGAAGTAGTCGTGGAGGCGCACCAGGTCCTCCCGGAGCACGTGGCGCTCGCCCAGCCAGCGCGACGCCAGGAGGTCGACGGCGCCCCTGGCCATGTGGCGCTGGTCGGCGTGTCTGAAGGTCTCCGCGGGCTCGCCGGCGAAGAACGCTCGCGGGGCCTGGTACTGCAGCACCGGGAAGCGATCCGTGTGGAGGTTGCGCCCTTCCGGGTGGCCCCAGCGCGCCCGGAACCGCCCCGGCCCCATCACCTCGTGGGACAGGAGCGTCAGCATGTCCACCTCTCGCCCGTCGGGCGTGATGCGCGCCAGCTCCTCGGCCACGGCGGGGCGCGCCAGGTGGTCCTCCAAGCGGTCGAAGTCCGCCTCGAGGCCGTCCGGGGCAGCCAGCAGCACCATGTCGTTGCCCTTGGAGTTCCACACCCGGGCGTCCCCGAACACCGAGCCGTAGGTCAGGAGGATGGTCTCCAGCACCCGGTCGTTCATCTCGTAGGTGTGCACCCACTGGCTCATCACGCCGCCCGGCGCCAGGCGCGAGGCCAGCAGCTCGTAGTACTCCTGCGTGAAGAGCATGGCCGAGCCCGGCTGCCACGGGTTCGAGGGCTCGGAGACGACCACGTCCCACGTCCGCCCCTGCGGCGAGACCTTGAGGAAGCTCCGGGCGTCCTGGACGTGGAGGTGCACCCGGGGATCGTCCAGGGGCGCGCCGCTCCACTCGTCGAAGTAGCGCGACGCCCGGACCACCGCGGGGGAGATCTCCACCACGTCCACGCGCTCCACCGCGTCGTGGGCGAGCAGGGTGCCCACGGTGATGCCGCTCCCGAGGCCCACCACCAGGACCCGCTTCGGCGCCGGGTGGAAGAGCGCCGGGAGCTGTCCGACCAGGACCTGCGTCGGGACGTCCCCGTGGTTGGAGGCGTCGCTCTTGCCGTTGATGCGGAGCAGGCGGTGGCCGGCCGCGTTCTGCACGACGCTCACCGTCGCCTCCGCGTCGTCCTCGGCGAAGAGGAACTCCACCTGGGAGGAGGTGGCCTCGAACTCCTCGACGCTGCCGTAGTCCTTGTCCAGCACGCGGTACAGGCCCGCGTGGAGCACGTGGAGGTTCCAGCCCGGGCTGAGGACGAGGGCCGCGACCGCCGCGGCGGCGATGCCCACGGTCGCCCACCGTACGACGGGGCGCGCGCCGGTCGCGATCACGAGCCGGAGCGCCGCCAGGACCAGCACCCCGATGCCCACGTGGAGGCTGGTCTCCAGGCCCAAGGTCGGCACCAGCAGCAGGCCTCCGATCGCGGCTCCGGCGACGTTGCCCAGGGTGTTCACCGAGAAGACGCTCCCCACCTTGTGCCCGGCCTCGCCGAGGCTCCCCGTGGCCACGCGGCTCGCGAGGGGCAGCGTGGCGCCCATGGCCACCGTGGGGATGATCATGGCCAGGATCGCGATGCCGGTGCTGATGGCCAGGTACAGGGGATAGGCGCCGCCGTCCCGGGCGAGCTGGGAGGCCGCCCGGTGGAAGAGGAAGGGCAGGCGGTCGTACCAGGGCGCCAGGAGCAGGAGCGAGCCGGCCGCGATCGCCTCCGCCCAGAGCAGGGGCCGGAAGGCGTCCCGATCGTCGCCGGCGATGCGCGAGGCGATGATGCCGCCCAGGGCGATGCCCCCGATGAACGTCGACAGCATGATGGAAAACGCGTGAGCGCTGCCGCCCATGGTGAGGCCGAGCACGCGCGTCCAGACGATCTCCACCACCATGGTCGCCACGCCGGACAGCAGCACCGCCTGGACGGCCGCGCGCGCCTGGCGCGGCGTGTAGGTCCGGGCCGGCTTCCCGCTGGGGTCGGCGGGCGCCGGGGCCTCCGACGGCTCGCCGCTGATCCGGAGCAGCGCCAGCGCCACGACGGCCAGGCCGAGGTTCACCATGCCGGCGAGGATCACCGACAGCTCGAGGCCCAGCTTCGGGATCAGGAGGAAGCCGGCCGCGAAGGCGCCGGCGGTCGCCCCGACGCTGTTGACGAAGTAGAGCCACCCGACGGAGCGGCCGAGCGAGCCGAGGCGGTCGGTGGTCGCGCGGACCAGCGCGGGCAGCGTGCCGCCCATGAAGAACGCGCCGGGCAGGATCGTGCAGGCCGCCAGGAGCACCCGGAGCGGAAGGTCCAGGAACGCCAGGCCGCTCTCCGGAACCGGGGCGAGCGCGACGTAGACGGTCCCCGCCAGGTCCGCCAGGCGCGGCGAAAGCACCCCGAGCACGCCGACGGCGACCTCCAGCCAGGCGTAGAGCCGGAGCGGGGCCGTCCGCCCGTCCGCCCACCGTCCGCCGAAGCGATTGCCCAGGGCGAGGCCGCCCATGAAGGCGGCGAGGACCACCGTGTGCGTGGCCGTCGTTCCGCCCACGAGCTGGCCCAGGAGCGCAGCCCAGACGACCTCGTAGACGAGCCCGGCCGCCCCGGAGAGGATGAACGCCACGTACAGGACGCGCGCGTTCCGGCGGCGTACGCGGTCTGCGGACGAACGATCGATCATGGAACCCTCGGTGGCCTGCCCCGGAGGAGGATGCCGCGGCGGGCCGCCGGAGGCGAGGAAGGCGCCCCCTCCCGGGGGAAACTCACGGGGCGAACAGGTCGTCCAGCGCTCGGCGGGTCTCCGCGTCCAGGGAGACCTCCGCGGCCCGGAGGTTGGACTCCACCTGGGCCATGCGGGTCGCCCCGGTGATGGTGCAGGTGATCTCGGGGTGGTCGAGGACCCAGGCCAGGGCCAGGTGCTCGGGGCGCACGCCGCGCTCCTCCGCCATGGCGCTCAGGCGCCGGGTGCGCTCCAGGTTGCGCTCCGTCAGGACATCGTCCAGCCAGTCCGAGCGGCCGCCGCGGCTGTCCTCCGGGACGCCGTCGTCGTACTTGCCGGTGAGCACGCCTCCCGCCAGCGGGCTCCAGACCGCGACCCCCATGCCGAGCCCCCGGGCGGCGTCGAGGATGCCCTCCTCGACGTGCCGGTCCAGGAGGTTGTAGCGCGGCTGCTCGACCACGGGGCGGTGGTAGCCGCTGGCCTCGCAGATACGGTGGGCCTCCGCGAGCTGATCGGCGCTCCAGACGCTCGTGCCCCAGTAGAGGATCTTCCCCTGGCGCACCAGGTCGTCCATGGCCCGGACCGTCTCCTCGAGGGGCGTGTCCGGGTCGTAGCGGTGGCAGTAGTAGAGGTCCAGGTAGTCCGTGCCCAGCCGACGCAGCGAACCCTCCACGCTCTCCATCACGTGCTTGCGGCTCAGCCCGCGGTCGTTGGGGTCCTCGCTCATGGGCCAGAAGGCCTTGCTGGCCAGGACCAGGTGGTGACGCGTGCGCGCCTTCAGCCACTCGCCCACCACCCGCTCGGCCTCGCCTCGGGCGTAGACGTCTGCCAGATCGACGTAGTTCACGCCGCCGTCGACGGCGCGATCGAGGATGTCGGCGGCCGTGTGCCCGTCGACGCTGGCCCCGAAGGTGAGCCAGCCTCCGATGGCGATCTCCGAGACCTTCAGGCCGCTGTTGCCCACGAATCGAACGTCCAAGCCGCACCTCCGTCGCCGTGCGGCGATGGTTGCACGCCCCCAGTGAAGGTGTCGAGGTCGTCGCTGCCCTCTTTACACCTCCCCGAGGGCGCCTCCACAATCGCTTCAATCATGAACGACTCGGACGCCCAGACGCCGGAGCCTGCTCCGGGCCGCAGACGCGTGCTCGCCTGGCTGACCGGCGCCCTCGGAGCCCTCGTCGGAGGGGCCGCCCTGGCCGGTCCGCTCGGGATCGCCCTGGATCCACTCCTGCGCCGCCGGAGGAGCGCCCGCGCGGTCGACGAGGAGGCCGCGTGGACCGCCGTCGCGTCCGCCGCCCGCTTCCCGGCAGGCGGGGATCCCGTGCAGGTGGTGCTGGCGGAGGATCGGCGCGACGCCTGGCTCGCGAGGCCGAACACTCCCATCGGTCCCGTCTTCGTCCAGCGCCTCGGCGAGGACGAGTTCCGCGTGTTCTCCGGGGTGTGCCCGCACCTGGGCTGCTCCGTGAAGTTCCTGGACGAGGCGGGACGCTATCGCTGCCCCTGCCACCGGAGCGCCTTCCAGGTCGACGGCTCCCTCGTGGCCAGGCCCGGCGGCGAGCCGAACCCGGCGCCCCGGGGCCTCGACCCGCTGGAGTGGCGCGTCCGGGGCGGCCGCCTGGAGGTCCGCTGGGTCCGCTACGAGACCGGCACCGAGGAGCGCATCCCCATCGTTCGATCCTGAGGAGGCCGCGCACATGAGCGGACGGCTCCGAGCCTTCGCGGACGCCCTCGACCGCCGCACCGGCTACCGCGCCATGGTGCGGGCCGCCGCGGACGAACCCGTGAAGGGGGGCGCGCGGGTGTCCTACGTCTTCGGCAGCGCCCTGCTGTTCACGTTCGTGCTCCAGGCCCTCACGGGCGTCGCGCTCGCCAGCGCCTACAGCCCGTCGGTGACCGACGCGTGGGGCAGCGTCTGGTACATCCAGGAGCGCATGACCCTGGGCTGGCTCGTCCGCGGCCTCCACCACTTCGGCTCGTCGGCGATGATCGTCCTGGCGATCCTCCACATGACCCAGGTGTTCCTTCACGGCGCCTGGAGGAAACCCCGGGAGGCCAACTGGGTGAGCGGCGTGGTGCTGCTCCTCCTGATCCTGGCCTTCGGCCTGACGGGCTACCTCCTGCCCTGGGACCAGAAGGGCTACTGGGCGACCCAGGTGGCGACCCGCATCATGGGCGGCGTCCCCGGCGGCGTCCCGCTCCAGGAGGTCCTCCAGGGAGGCGCCGCGTACGGGAACCTGACGCTCACCCGATTCTACGCCCTCCACGTCTTCATCCTGCCCGGCGCCCTGACCCTCCTGGTCGTCGGCCACGTGGCCCTGTTCCGCCGCTACGGCGTGACGCCGAGCCCGCGACGCGACCCGGAGTCCCTGGATCGCGCGACCCAGCCCTTCTGGCCGTTCCAGATGCTCCGCGACGTGGTCGTCTCCGGCGTGGTGCTGGGCCTGCTCGTGGCCCTCGCGGTGGGCGTCGGCGCCGGCCTCGAGGCCCCGGCGGACCCGGCGGGAGGCTACGAGGCGCGCCCGGAGTGGTACTTCCTGTTCCTCTACCAGCTCCTCAAGTACTTCGAGGGGCCGCTCGTCCTGATCGGGACCGTGGTCGCCCCCGGGCTGGCCCTGGCGTTCCTGGTCGCCGTCCCGTGGCTGGACCGGAGTCCGCGGGGAGGACCGTCGCTGCGTGTGGCCGTGCCGCTGTTCGGCCTCCTCCTGGGCGCCGGGGCCCTGACGGTCACGGCGAAGGTCGAGGACGCGGGGAACGAGGCGTTCCAGGAGAGCCGCGCCGAGGCTCGGGTCCACGCCGAGCGCGCGCGCCGCTGGGCCGGGGAGGGCGGCATCGATGCGGACGGCCACGTGGTCTGGTACGAGGCCTTCCGGATCTTCGAGGAGGAAGGCTGCGCGTCGTGCCACACCGAGGACCCGGACGACGTGGAGGGCCCGCTCCTGGCCGGCTACGGCACCCCGGAGCGGCTGCACCGCTTCCTGCAGGACCCGGACGCAGACGACCTCTTCGGCGGGACGGTCATGGAGGAGGCCATGCCCCCCTTCGAGGGCGACGAGCAGGAGCGCACGGCCCTCGTCTCCTGGCTCACGAGCCTGGGCGGCGGCACGCCCCCGCACCCCGAGCTGGTGCCGGAGGGCCGCGAGGTCTTCCTCTCCCACGACTGCCGGGACTGCCACAACGACCCGAAGGACGGGCCGGGGGACGACGACTGGGAGTACGACGCCTTCGGACCCGACCTGGACGGCTACCTGGGCTTCGAGTGGGTCCGGGGCCTCGTCCTGGCCGCCGACCACCCCGCCTACTTCGGCGGCTCGCTCCTCGAGGAGCACCGGGAGCGCGACATGCCCGCCTATCCCGACCTGACTCCCGAGGAGCTCCGCCTCCTGACCCGGTGGCTGAGGGCGGGGGCGCCGGGCGCCGACTGACCGGCGAGGGTCGGAACCGCGGCAGGTAGGCGAGGTTGTCGTCCGGACGGGCGGCGCGGGCGTCCTCCACCGGCGACGCGCAGCAATAGCCGCCCCCGCTGCAGGCGCCGTCCTGGCCGAACTCGATCGAGAAGCTGCCCTCCTGCTCGACGACGTAGCCGTTGACGCCGAGCAGCTCGGGGTGGTCTGCGCCAGGAGCGGATCGGCGGAGGCGGCCACGGCGGCTCCACCGGCGGTGCGTGCACGCAGCTGGCCCCTACTCGCGAGGATACCCGTAGCGGCGGTTCCGCCTCCCGGCGACGCGCTCGAAGGCCTCGAGGTCGTCGCCGCGGAGGTGGCCCCGCCACGCCTCGTCCAGATCGATGGTCGTCGCCCCGCGGTCGTACCGCATGGGGTTGCCCGACACGAGGTGGGCCGAGGTCTTGTCCAGCGAGGGCTCCCCGAGGATCCCCGGAGCCGGCGAGCGCCCGGCGAGGCCCAGGATGCGGGCGGCCTCCCGGCCGGGGCGGCGGCACAGGTCCTCGTAGCGCACGCGGAGGTGGCGGCGGCCCGGCGCGCGGCCGAACAGGGCCTCGTGGAGGCGGTTGTTCCGCTCCCAGATGAACGCCGCCCGCCGAGCGGACATGCCTTCGCGGCGCATGTACGACCAGGTGTGCCCGCGGCCGTCCCGGACGAGGTGGAGCGCGCGGAAGGCCGCCGGGTCCAGGTGCCGGACGGCCTTCATGCGGCGCGGGTTCTTCGACGTGTCCACGACCACGCGCGCCCCGGACACGCGCCGGATGGACGCGTACAGCGACAGGGTGTTGGCGGCCTGGCGCCGCAGTCGGGCGGGCTCCGGGGCGACGCGGGTCGCGAGCAGGAAGCCGCGGCGCGGGAGCATCAGCGACGCCGTGCCGACGCGGAGGGCCGCCAGGGACGGTGGAGCGGGGTCGGCCAGCGGTCCCAGGTCCAGGCGAGGCAGCGGCTGTCCGCGCCGCCAGCGCCCGGCCAGGTGATCCTCCAGCACCTCGACCCAGAAGGGGCACTCGAGGATGGGCTCGCCGCAGGTGCACGGTCCGATGTCACGCCCGGCGGCGAGCAGGTCCAGCCACTCCAACTGGCTCACGGCCACCACGCCGGGGTGCCGGTCCAGCAGGTAGCACAGCAGCGTAGACCCGGCGTGGGGCGCGCCGCCCACCAACAGGTTCACCCGACCGCTCATCGAAGCACCTCCCGCCCCGACCCGGCGACGGAAACCGAGGACGAGCCTAGCACGGGGGGGTCACCGCGGCGCCCCTCCGGGGGCCGTCGGCCGGGCACGCCGTCCGCGCATTGATCCTCGGGCCGGTCGTGCCCATCCTCTCCGCCGATGGTTGCGCCGACCCACCTCCCCATCGAGGCCCTCCGGGACGCGTTCGACGAGCAGGTCGAGCGCGGGCCCGTGGTCGTGTCCGCCCCGACCGGGTCGGGCAAGTCGACGCGGGTGCCGGTGTGGTGCGCCGAGCGCGGGCCGGTGCTTGTCGTGGAGCCCCGGCGTGTGGCGTGCCGGGCCCTGGCGTCGCGGGTCGCCGAGGTCGAGGGGCACGACCTGGGCGCCGAGGTGGGCTACCGGGTGCGGAGCGAGCACCGGGCCTCGAAGGCGACGCGGCTCCTGTTCGCGACGCCGGGCATCGTCCTGAACATGCTCGGCGGGGAGGGAGGCCTGGACGGCTACGCCACGGTCATCCTCGACGAGTTCCACGAGCGCCGCCTGGACACGGACCTCATCCTGGCGCTGCTGAAGAAGCGGTGGGGCCGGGGCCTCGTCGTCATGTCCGCGACGCTCCAGGGCGAGCGGGTGGCGGACTACCTGGACGGCGTGCACCTGGAGGGCGAGGGTCGCCTGCATCCCGTCGACGTCCGGCACCGGGCCGACGGGGTCCTGCTCCCGGACGCGAAGGATCTGGACGAGCGGGTGAGGCGTGCGGTCCGGGCCTCCGACGACCCGGGCGACGTGCTCGTCTTCCTGCCGGGCAAGGGCGAGATCGCGGACTGCGCGCAGGCCCTGCGCGGCGAGCCGGATCTGGACGTCGTGGAGCTCCACGGCGGCCTGGCGCTGAACGAGCAGGCCCGGGCCTTCGGGACGAGCCGAAGGCGGAAGGTCATCCTCTCCACCAACGTGGCCGAGACGTCCGTGACGGTGCCCGGCGTGGGCGTGGTGGTGGACTCGGGCCTCGTGCGGCGCACGCGCTATCACCAGGGCCGCGGCTTTCTGGTCCGGACGCCCGTCGCCATGGACAGCGCCGTGCAGCGTGCCGGCCGGGCGGGGCGGACCGGGCCGGGCGTCTGCGTTCGCCTCTGGGACGAGTCGGCCCGGCTGGAGGAGTCCACGCCGCCGGAGGTGCACCGGGAGTCCCTGGTCCCGCTGCTCCTGGCCGCGGCCGCCGCGGGCGAGCGCGTGCCGGACCTGGACTTCGTGGACCCGCCGAAGGACCACGCCGTGGAGCACGCCCGAGGAGAGCTCCGGGCGCTGGGCGCGCTGGACGCGGAGGATCGCCTCACGGAGCGGGGCCGGAAGGTCTTCGGCCTGCCCCTGGACGTCCACCAGGGCCGGCTCCTCGTGGAGGCCGAGGACACGCCGCACCTCCCCGCGGTGGTGGACCTCGTGTCGGCCCTGGCCGTGGGGCGTCCCATCTTCCGGCCCCGGGTCGAGGAGGATCTGCGCCGCTGCGGCTGCGACGCCACCGCGCTCGTCCGTGCCGTGCGCTTCGGGAAGCCCCGGGAGCACGGCCTGAACCCGTGGGCGCTGGAGGAGGCGCGGCGCATCTCGAAGCGGCTCCGCAAGGGCTGGCACCTGCCGCCGACCACCGAGGGGGACGGCGACGTGGACCGGGAGGCCCTCGCCCGCATCGCGCTGGCGGCGGACCCGAGGTGCGCCCACGTGGCCCGGCGCCGGAAGAAGCGCGTCGGCTGGTCCAACGGCGGCACCGAGATCGAGCTCGCCCGGGAGAGCGCCGTCGAGGAGCAGGGCGAGGACGCCCCGAGCGCCATCGCCGTCCTGGACTCGCGGGCCCTCGGGCTCGGGGCTCGCGACACGCGGATCCTGGCCACCTGCGCCATCCCGCTGCGCCCGAGCGAGATGGTCGACGCCGGCCTGGGGCGGGATCGGCTCGCCGCCATGGAGGTGCAGGGCGGCGTGGTCGTGGCGCGCATCGAGCGGGTCCACGCCCGGCGGGTCCTGGCCACCCGCGAGGAGGTGCCGACCGGCGCGCTCGCCCGGGAGGCCATCCGCGACCTCTTCCTCCGCGGGACCACCTTCAAGGAGACCCTGGAGCCGGCCCGGGAACGCCTGGAGGCCCGGGCGCTCCACGCGCGGCTCAACCACCTGGACCCGGTGCCGTCGCTGGAGGACTGGGTCCTGGCCCGCCTGGAGGAGGTGGGCGTGGAGAGCGGCGAGGACCTCGCCCTCCTCACGCCGGACGACCTGCTGCCCGACGACCTCGATCCCGCGGAGCGCGACAAGCTGGATCGGGACTATCCGCGCACGGTGGACCTGGGCTCCATGACGTTCACCGCCACCTACGACCTCGTGAAGCGGGACGTGGTCCTGGAGCCGGCCTCGGGGAAGATCAAGCGCGAGCCCCCGGTCCGCTATCTCCCTCGGTTCCGGGGGCTGCGCGTGATGCTGAAGAACGGCAACGCGGTGAAGGTCCTCCGGTCACGGCGCTGACGTCCGGGCCGCGTCCGCCTCACCCGGTCCGCGCGACTCCGATGAGGCTCACGCCGAAGGGCAGGGGCACGCGCCCGATCAGGTGCCCCTCGGCCGCGAACACCGCCTCGAGGGCGTGAGCGATGGGGGCGGGGAGGGCGTCCGCGACGTCGGCTCGGCTGCTGCCGCCGCCCGTGAGGCGCCGCGCCAGGCGGACGGCGGCCACCGGCGGGAAGAGCGCGGCGTTGTAGTAGGTCAGCAGGTCGACCCGGAGGCCGCTCCGGTGGAGGAGCGCGCCGAGGGGCCCCCGGCGATACCGCCGCCGGTGGTGGAGGGCCACGTCGTGGCCCGACCAGAGCATCGGGAAGGCCGGCACCGTCAGTACGAGGCGCCCGCCCGGTTTCAGCAGGCGCCGGACCTCGTGGAGCGCCGGGCCCTCGTCGTCCAGGTGCTCCAGGACGTCGAACATGGTCACCACGTCGAAGTGTCCCGTGGGGAGCATCGTCGCGTGGGCCGGGGCGTGGACGACGCCGTTCGCGTGGCGCCGTCGCGCGTGGTCCGCCGCGGTGCGCGAGGCCTCGACGCCGGTCACGTGGCCGTGCCGCGCGAGCATGGGGAGGTTGCCCCCCGTGCCGCAGCCCAGGTCGGCGATCTCGGCGTCATCCGGCAGGCGGAGGCGCGACAGGACCCGGTCGAGCACGCGGCGGCGCCCCCGGAACCACCAGGAGGCGTCCTCCGCCTCCGCCATGCGCTGGTACTCGGCCTCGTCCATGGGACCTCGGCGTTCTCACAGTTCGTCACATGTCGTAACACGAAGGACTCGCGCAAAGACGCAAAGCCGCAAAGGAAAACGGCATGGTTCGGCCGGATATGCTCGCTGTGGGCCTGCCGGTGGCCCGAGAGTCTCAGCCGAACCCGTGTGCAAGCGGCCCGCTGGCCTTGGCGTCTTGGCGGCTTGGCGCGCGACTGTCCGCGAGACCGCGGCACCCCGAGATCTGTAGGACTGTGAGGCGTCCCCGCCGGTCAGAAATTCACGCTCTCGCCGTACGCCTGGCCCACGGCCTCGTGGATGGCCTCGGAGAGGGTGGGGTGGGGGTGGACGGCGGCCAGGAGCTCCGCCTCGGTCAGCTCGCCGGAGCGGGCCAGGACGGCCTCCGAGACCAGGTCCGTCACGCCGTGGCCCACCATGTGGCAGCCCAGCAGCTCGCCGGTCCCGGCGTCGAAGATCACCTTGGCGAAGCCCTCGCTGGCGCCCACCGCGAGGGCCTTGCCGCTGGCCATGAAGGGGAAGGTCCCCACCTTCAGGTCGTGGCCCGCCTCGCGCGCGGCCTCCTCGGTGAGGCCGACGCTGGCCACCTGGGGCTGGCAGTAGGTGCAGGCCGGGATGTTCCCGTAGTCCACGGGCTTCCCCGGGTGCCCGGCGATGCGCTCGACGCAGTGGACGCCCTCGGCGGACGCCTTGTGCGCGAGCCACGGCGGCCCGGCGACGTCCCCGATGGCGTAGATGCCCGGCGTGGTCGTCTTCAGGTCGGCGTCGACCTCGATGGTGCCGCGCTCGAACTCCACGCCCGCCTGCTCGAGGCCGAGGCCTTCGGTGTTCCCGACCACGCCGACGGCTACCAGGACCCGGTCGAACTCGACGACCTCGCCCTCGTCGTCGCCGGACGCCGGCTTCAGCCGGGCCTTCACGCCGCCCTTCGTCTTCTCCACGTCGGCGGCCATGGTCCCCGGGCGCACGTCGATGCCCTGCTTGCCGAACGACTTGGCGACGACGTCGGACACCTCGGGCTCCTCGACGGGGAGGATCCGGTCCTCCACCTCCACGAGGGTGACCTCGGTCCCCATGCCGTTGAAGAAGTACGCGAACTCGCAGCCGATGGCGCCTCCGCCGACGACGAGCACCTTGTCCGGCTGGGCGTCGAGGACCATCGCCTCCCTGTAGGTCATGATCCGATCGCCGTCGAAGTCGAGCCCCGGCAGCGCGCGGGCCCGGGCGCCGGTGGCCACGATGACGTGCTTCGCCTCGATGATCTCGTCGCCCACCGCGACGCGGCCCGGCCGCTCGATGGTGGCCTCGCCGGAGATGTGGGTGACGCCGTACTTCTTGAGCAGCCCCGCCACGCCCTTGTTCAGGCGGTCGGCGACCTTGCGGCTGCGCTGGATCACCTTGGGCCAGTCGGCCTTCAGGCCCTCCACCTCGAAGCCCCACTTCTCCCCGTCGGAGAGCTTCTGGAACAGCTCCGCGGTGTACAGCAGGGCCTTGGACGGGATGCAGCCCCAGTTCAGGCAGATGCCGCCCAGGCGGTCCCGCTCGATGCAGCAGGCGTCCAGGCCGAGCTGGGATGCGCGGATGGCGGCGACGTACCCGCCGGGGCCTCCGCCGATGACGGCCACGTCGAAGCGTCGGACCTCGTCGCCCATGGTGTCCTCCTCGGACCGATCAGAGCAGCAGGTTCAGGGGGCGCTCGATGTTCGCCTTCAGGTCCTTCATGAAGGCCGCGCCCATGGCGCCGTCCACGACCCGGTGGTCGCACGACATGGTCAGGGTCATGACCTTCGCGGGCCGGACCTCGCCGTCCTCGACGACGACCTCGTCGCGCAGGGCGCCCACCGCCAGGATGCACGCCGCCGGCGGGTTGATGATCGCCGTGAAGTGCTCGATGCCGTACATGCCCAGGTTGGACACGCAGAAGCTGTTGCCCTGGTACTCGGACTCCTCGAGCGCGCCGTCCCGGGCCCGCTCGGCCATCTCGCGGGTCCGCACGGCCATGTCCAGCAGCCCGATGCCGTCGGCGTTGCGGATGACCGGCGTGATGAGGCCCTCCTCCATGGCCACGGCGAAGCCCAGGTGTACCGGGCCGAAGCGGCGGATGACCTTGCCCTCCCAGCCGGCGTTCACCTCCGGGTGGTCCAGGAGCGTCACCACGCACGCCCGCATGATCAGGTCGTTGTAGCTGATCTTCACCGCGTCCTGGCTGTCGTTGATCTCCCGGCGGAGATCCACCAGGGCGTCGCAGCGGCACGTGACGGTCAGGTAGAAGTGCGGCGCGGACTGCTTCGCCTGGACCAGGCGCTTCGCGATGGTCTTCCGCATCTGGGTGACGCGGACCTCCTCGTCCTGCCGCGCCGGCCCGGCCAGCCCGGGGCGCACGGCGTGGGTCGGCTCCAGGTCCTCCACGTCGCGCTTGAGGATCCGGCCGTGGGGACCGCTGCCGCGCACGGTCAGCAGGTCGATGCCCTTGTCCTCCGCGATGCGCCGCGCCACCGGAGAGGCCTTCACGCGCACCCCGCGCTCGTCCACCGGCACCTCCCGCGGCCCCGGCGACCTTGCCGGCGGCGCCTCAGGCGGACCGGTCGTCGGCTCGGGCTCCGGCTCGGGAGCCTCCTCGGCGGGCTCCTCCTCCGGCTCCTCTTCCTCCTCGGCGGGCTCCGGGGCGGCCTCCTCGGCCTCGAGCTGCGCCAGGGCGTCCTTGACGCGCTGCTCCAGCTCCGGGATCAGCTCGGAGACGTCCTCCCCCTCCTCGCCCAGGACGGCGATGGGGGCGCCCAGGGGCACGGTCTCCCCGGCGGGCACGAGGATCTTCAGGAGCACGCCCTCGTCGAAGCTCTCGAAGGCCTGCACCGCCTTGTCGGTCTCGATCTCGGCCAGCTCGTCGCCGGCGGCGACCGCGTCGCCCTCCTCCTTGAGCCAGCTCGCGACGGTGCCCTCCCGCATGGTGTCGGACAGGCGCGGCATCTCGACGACTGTGGGCATGGGCTCAGCTCCGGTAGGTGACGGCGTGGATGGCGTCCACCACGTCCTTGACGTCTGGCAGGACGTGGTGCTCCAGGTTCTCGGCGTAGGGCATGGGCACGTCGAGCTGCGTCACCCGGGTCACCGGGGCGTCCAGGTGATCGAACAGGTCCTGCTGGATGCGATAGGCCAGCTCCGCGCCGGTCCCGCCGTGGGGCCAGCCCTCCTCGACGGTGACGACCCGGTTCGTCTTGCGCACGGACCGCGCGATGGTCTCCATGTCCAGCGGCCGGATGGTCCGCAGGTCCACGACCTCGACGGACACGCCCTCCTTCGCGAGGACCTCCGCCGCGCCCAGGGCGTGCTTCAGGCCCTTGGAGTAGCCGATGACGGTGACGTCGGCGCCCTCGCGCTTCACGGCGGCCTGCCCGAGCGGGATCACGTGGTCCTCGGCGTCCGAGACCTCGCCGCGGTCGTTGTACATGATCTCCGACTCGAGGAAGATCACCGGGTCGTCGTCCCGGATGGCCGCCTTGAGCAGGCCCTTGCCGTCGTTCGGGTCCGCGGGGGCCACGACCTTCAGCCCGGCGACGTTCGCGAACCAGCTCTCCGTCGCCTGGGAGTGCTGGGCGCTCAGCATGTGCGCGGCCCCGTTCGGCCCCCGGAAGACGATGGGGACGTGGTACTGGCCGCCGCTCATCAGGCGCATCTTGGCCGCGTTGTTGAAGATCTGGTCCAGGGCCAGGATGCAGAAGTTGAAGGTCATCATCTCGACGACGGGGCGCAGGCCCACCATCGCCGCGCCGACCCCCACGCCCGCGAAGCTCAGCTCCGTGATGGGGGTATCGACGACCCGGTCCTCGCCGTACTTCTGGAGCAGGCCCTGGCTGACCTTGTAGGCGCCCTGGTAGTGGCCCACCTCCTCGCCCATGAGGAAGACCCGGTCGTCCCGGGCCATCTCCTCGTCCATGGCCGCGTTGAGGGCCTCGCGGAAGGACATCTCTGCCATGCTCGGTGCTCCTCAGTGCTCGCGGCGGTGCGGGGTCGTGGCCTCGTCGGGCCGCCACTGGAGCGGCTCCGCGTAGACGTACTCGCCGACGTCCTTCACGTCCGGCTCCGGCGAGTCCGCGGCGAACTCCGCGGCGTCGGCGGCCGTCGCCTTGGCCTCGTCGTCCCACGCCTTGATCTCGTCCTCGTCCGCCCAGCCGCGCTCCACGAGGGTGTTGGCCGCCAGGGCGATGGGATCCTGCGCCTTGGCCTCCTCCACCTCGTCCTTGCTCCGGTACTTGGCCGGATCGCTCATGGAGTGGCCCCGGTAGCGATAGCACCGCGCCTCGACGAGGGTGGGGCGGCTCTCGGTCCGCGCGCGGTCCACGGCCCGGCTCGCGCAGCGCCACATCTGCGTGACGTCCATGCCGTCCACCACGTCGCCCTCCATGCCGAAGGCGGCCGCCTTCTGGTGGAGGTCGCTGATGGCGCTGGCGCGGCTCAGCGGGGTGCCCATGGCGTACTGGTTGTTCTCGATGACGTAGACGACCGGCAGATCCCAGAGGCTGGCCAGGTTCAGCGACTCGTAGAAGGCGCCCTGGTTCACGGCTCCCTCGCCGAGGAAGCACAGGGTGATCTCCCCCGACTGCCGGTAGCGCGCGGCGAAGCCGAACCCGGCGGCCAGCGGGACGTGGGCGCCCACGATGCCGTGCCCGCCGTGGAAGCGGGACTCCCGGGCGAACATGTGCATGGAGCCGCCCCGGCCGCGGACGGTGCCCGTGACCCGGCCGAACAGCTCCGACATGACCCCGCGCGGCGTGCAGCCCCGGAGCAGGGCGTGCCCGTGATCCCGGTACGCGGTGATCACGTGATCGTCCTCCTCCGTGGCGCCGATGCCGCCCACCGCCACCGCCTCCTGGCCGATGTACAGGTGGCAGAAGCCGCTGATCCGCCCCGACGCGTACTCCCGCGCCGCGCGCTCCTCGAAGCGACGGACCATCTGCATCTGCTGCACGAACGCGCGGAGTGGATCCCGGCCCAGCGCCTCGGCGGCGTCCGGGTCACAAACGGGTACGTCGGCGTCCTTCGCCATGGGGCCTCCAGACTCGAAGGGGGAAGGGAGAGCCTAGCCAGAGACCGGCCGATCCGCAACGCCCTGCGCCGCGTCGTGCCGCCGAAGGAGTGAGGTGACCGTAGGTTCGGCCGGTTCGGCCCCCGCCCGGGCTCAGTCCTCCGGGGGCGCGCCCGCCTGGGACGACTGGAGGATCGAGCCGAGGACCTTGGCCGGGTTGTCGAACCTCAGCACCGGGCGGGCCGGGACGTGCTTGAGGGCGCCGGTGGAGGGCTTCAGGATCATGGCGCCGAACTCGAACAGGTCCATGGTCGGGATGATCCGGAAGCTCAGCTTGCCGGTCAGGGCCTTCACCATCTGATCGATCACCAGGCCGTCCGGGGCCATGTCGCTGAGGATGCCGTGGGTGGCGTGCGTGTCGAACACCGGCGCCCCGGCGGCCTTGTTCAGCCACTCGGCGAGCAGGACGCGCTGCTGCTGGGTGAGCTTCAGGTTGGTGGACATGTCGACGTCGTTGGCCAGGGCGGTGGGGCCCGGCTCGCCGCCGACGGCCTGCTTCAGCTTGATGTTCTTGCCCAGCTGGGACTCGCCGGTGATGCGGCCCGCGAGCCCCGACTTGGTGGCGGCCGGGTGGTTCACGATCTCGCTGATGGCCAGCGCCAGCTTGGGGTTGATGCCCTCCACAGCGTCCAGGATCCTCCCGGACGAGATCATCTTGCCGAGGCCGTAGCCCAGGCCGCCGAGCGCGCCGCCGAAGACCGCGTGCTCGACGTACTCCTGGACGCTGGAGAGCTCCAGGTAGACGAGGTCCTGGGCCGCCTTCTCGGCCAGGCCGCTCGCAGCGCCCGCGGTGATGTACGTGGCGACGTTTCCGAGGGCCGTGCCGCCGAGCGCGCTGGCGGTGGCGCCGAACGTGTAGGCGCCGGCCACGCCCGCCGCAGCGCCCGCCGCGCCGGCCTGGGCCTGCTCCCAGCCGTCGAAGTCGACGAAGCCGCCGCCCGCGAAGGGGTTCCCGCACGCCTTGGACAGGTTGTACTGCCACATGGTGATGTTCGCGCCGACCAGGCCGGCGAGGAGGAGGGGCGGGCAGTCGCCGTCCGGGTCCGTGACGTTGACCGGGTCCGACAGGGCGTAGGTGTAGAGATTGCCGCCCGTGGCGAAGCCGGCCGGGTCCCGCGAGACGAACCGGCCCAGGTCGGGGGCGTAGCTGCGGTGGCGGAAGTGGAGCCACCCCATCGGGGCGTCCAGCCGCTGCGCGTTGAAGGTCAGGGGGTTGCCCACGGCCGACGCGGTTTGGGGCGCGCCGCCCGCGTCGAAGCGCGAGCCGGCCCCGTAGGGCGCATAGTCGTAGCCCTCCACGAGGCCCCCCTGGTCGTCGGCGAGGCCGACCACGCTCGCGATGCGGTCCTGCAGGTACGTGTACGACTCGCCGCCGGTCATCAGCAGCAACGGCTCGCGGCCCGAGGCGCCGTATACGAATCGGCGCAGCACCTCCCCGTCGGCCGTCCGCTCCTCGAGGACCTTGCCGCCCAGGGTGACGTGCTCCACGTCCTGTCCGTCCCGGCGCGTCAGGATCCGCTCGCCCAGCGGGTTGTGGCCCACGGCGAGCACCTCCTGCCCGTCCGCGGCCCGCACCACGCTCGTCAGGCGACCACGCCCGTCGTAGGCATACTCGTACGTCCCGTCGGCGGCGAGGTTCCCGGTGGCGTCGTACGTCACGGCCTGTCCGGCGGCCTCCGCGACCTGGTGGAGGGCGTCGTACGCGAAGGAGAGCACCCCCTCGTCCGTGGCGCGCGTGAGCAGGTTGGACTCGGCGTCGTAGGCGTAGGCGAACGTCTCCTCGGGCGCGGGGATCTGGCCGTTTGCGTCCATCTCGCCCCGCGCCGCGCTCGTCAGGCGCCCGTTGGCGTCGTAGCCCCAGGTCCACGAGCGCTCCGGCCGCACCGCGTCGCGCGCCGACACCGCCTGGTTGCGCTCGTCGTAGGCGTAGTCACGCCGCCAGAGGTCTCCGTGCTCCACGCGGGAGAGCTCGCCTCGCGGGGTCCACCCGTACGTCGTGTCGACGCCCGGGGCCGAGCGCCCGGTGGGCCGGTTCCGGGCGTCGTACGTCCACGTGAACGCCGCCTCGTCGTCGATCCGGACCTCGTCGAGGCGGCCGCGCAGGTCGTGGGCGTACGTCACCTCCAGCCCCGACGGATAGGTCATGGTGGCCTGCCCGGACGGCGTGTCGGTCTCGATCGTGGTCTCCCGCCCGTTCTCGACCCGGCCGGTGAGGTGGTTCGCCGCGTCGAAGGCGAACTCCAGGTGCGACAGCGGGCCGTCCATGGTCGCCGGCATCCCGTCCGGGTGATACGTGTACGTCACGTCCTCGGCGCCCGGACCGTCCTCCTGGGCGAGCAGGCCCAGGTCGTCGTAGGTCCACCCGAAGGTCCGCCCGTCGGGCAGCACGCGCTGGACGATGCGGCCCACGGGGTCCCAGGCGTAGGTCTCCTCGCTCCCGTCGGCGAAGGTGATGGCCTCCAGGCGCCCCACGTCGTCCCGCTCGAACGTCGTCGTGCGCCCCTCGGCGTCCGTCATGGACACGGGCCGGCCGGCGGCGTCGTACCCCCAGGTCGTGACGTTGCCCAGCGCGTCGGACCGCGCCGAGGTGCGCCCGGCCGGGTCGTACTCGTAGGCGAGCTGTTGTCCCAGCGGTCCCACGACGCGCTCCAGCAGGCCGCGCGTGTCGTACTCGTACGACAGGGCCTCGCCGGCCTCGTCGACCACGGCCGTCCGCTGCCCGGCGGCGTCGTACTCGAACGACACGTGGTTCCCCATGGCGTCGATGCTCTCCACGACCCGGCCCAGGCCGTCGAAGGTCCGCTCCGAGAGCAGGCCGAGGTCGTCCTCCACCCGCCTCAGGAGGCCGAAGGCGTCGTAGGTCATGGTCATCGTCCGGCCCCGCGGGTCCCGCAGGGAGACGAGGCGCCCCGCGGCGTCCCAGCCGTACTCGGTCACGGAGCCCATGGGGTCGGTGCGCCGGAGCATCCGGCCGTTGGCGTCGCGCTCCACGGTCCAGCGCGATCCGTCCGCGTCCTCCATGGCGATCACGTCCCCTCGCTCGTCACGCTCGAGGACGTGCACGGCGTCGTCCGCGTCCGGCCCGTCCTCGGGCGGGCCCCGGTGCTCGATCCTCCGCACGAGGCGGTGGGCCGCGTCGTACTCGTACGTGGTCACGGTCCCGTCCGGCCGGTCTGCGCGCACCACGTGACCCTCCGCGTCGTACTCCAGCCTCGCGTCGTGCCCCAGCGCATCGGTGACGGTCGTCACGCGCCCCATGGGGTCGTAGGCGTACGCGGTCCGCGCGCCGGTCTCGTCCACGACGGCCACCGCGCGCCCGGACAGGTCGTACTCGTAGGTGCGCCGGTTCCCGAGCGGGTCCTCCCGCGCGACCACGCGACCCATCGCGTCGTACTCCACGCGCCACTCGTGCCCGGCCGGGTCCACGGCGCGGACCGGGGCCCCCGCCGCGTCGTACTCGAACGACCACGTCCGCCCGGCCGGGTCGGTGTAGGATGTCGCCAATCCCACCGCGTCGTACTCCCAGGAGACCTCCTGGCCCTTCGGGTCCGTGGCCGACAGGGGGAGGCCCAGGGCGTCCCACGTCATGGACCACTGCCGCTCCGCGTCCGTCCCCTCGGCCACCGCCACCTGCGTCGGGTTCCCCGCCGCGTCGTTGGTGATCGCCGTCACCACCCCGTGCGGGTCCACCGTCTCCGTCACGGCGCCGTGGGGACCGCCGTACGCGACCTGGCTCACCGACCCGGCCGGGTCCTCGAACCGGGTGATGCGACCCCGCTCGTCGTACTGATTGTGCATGGTCTCGCCGTCCGGGAGCGTCACGGTCAACGGCAGGTTGTCCTCGTCCCGCTCGATGCGGATCACGGCCCCCGTCGGATCCTCGATGGCCGTGGTCGTGCCGAACGCGTTCGTCTCGTAGGCGCGCACCTCCCCGGTGGCGTCCACGAGGTGCTGCCCGTCCTCCGGCACGGGCGGGGGCGCCGCGGGCTCCTCCCAGAAGCGCTTGCCCGTCATCCCGTTGAGCAGCGGGCCGTTGTGGAGCGAGGCGAACGTCCGCTCCGCCCCGTCCGGCAGCACCACCCGCCGCAGGGCGAGGGAGGTCTCGTCGTACTCGTAGGTCGTCGTCTCTCCCATCGGCTCTACGCGCTCCACGAGGAGATGGTCCTCGTCGTACGCGAAGCTGCGCACCCCGCCGTCGGGGTTCTCGACGCGCACCAGGTCGCCTCGCTCGTCGACGTCGAACCGGGTGATGCGCCCGGCCGGGTCCTCGATCTCCGAGAGGTGCCCGGCCTCGTCGTACCGGAGCGCTGCGGCCAGGCCGGCCGGCCCGACGACGCGCGCCAGGCGCCGGGTCTCCCCGTTCGGCTCCCACTCGTAGGTCGTGTGCCGCCCGTTCCGGTCCACGCGGCCCACCTGGTAGCCGTCGGCGCCGAACTCGACCACCGTGCCGTCCGGATACGTCCGCGCGGCGCCGCCCTCGGCGTCGAAGGTCAGCGTCGTAAAGTCCCCGGCGCCACCGGCGCTCTCGCGTCCGGGGATGCCGTGGGAGGGCACGAGCCGGAACAGCCTGCTCTGCTCGCAGCTTCCGACCACCAGGCGCCCCAGGGCGTCCGTGGTCTGGTGGAAGCCGCGCTCCATCTCCACGTCCGCGGCCGGCGTGCCGGGCGCCATGTCGGCGCTGCCCGTGCCGGCCACGACCTCCCGGGCGCCGTCCGGGCCGATCCGCTCGATCCAGTTGGTCTCGCCGGGGCCCGCCACGCGGTAGTAGATCGCGTCGAGCGGCCCCAGGTTCACGGAGATGCCGCCGCCGTCCAGGGGCGGGGTGGCGTTGTGGATGACGCCGTCGGGATCCACCCGCTTCACCCGGTTGACGCCCTGGCAGGCGATGTAGAGGTTGCCGAGCTCGTCCACGGCCACGCCGGACGGCGAGCCGATGTCCGCCTGGGTCGCGGGGATGCCCTCCGCGTTCGAGGCGCCGCCGCCCGCCACGGTGGTGATGGTCCCGGTGACGTCCACTCTGCGGACCCGGCCGTTGAGGAGGTCGGCGACGTAGAGGTTCCCCTCGCCATCCAGCGCCACGTCGATGGGCCACGCGAGCTGCGCGTCGGTCGCCGGACCGCCGTCCCCGGAAAACCCCTGGACGCCGTTTCCGGCCACCGTGGTGATGATCCCGTTGTTGTCGATGCGCCGCACGCGCTCGTTGGCGATGTCCGCGAAGTAGATGTCGCCCGAGCCGTCCACCTGGAGGCCGTGGGGCAGGTTCAGGGCGGCCTCGGTGGCGGGTCCGCCGTCGCCGCCGTCGCCGCCGTGGGTGCCGTCCCCCGCGACGTGCTCCACCGTGCCGTCGGGGGACACCCGCCAGATCATGTCGCTCCCGCCGCCCGTGTAGGACGCCGAGACGACGAGGTTCCCCTCCGGGTCGAAGTCCATCCCCATGGGGCACCCGGGGCCCTCGTCCACGAAGTCCTCGGGGCCCGCGGACGGCCACGCGGCGAGCTCCAGGCCGCCCTCGAAGGTCGTCAGCCCGGAGGCGCCCTCCCGGATCAGCGCCGTGCCGTCCGGCCGGCGGATGAGGCGCTGGACTCCCTCCAGGCCCCAGCCGGCGCCGAACGGGCTGTCCACCAGGTTGCGGATGGGCACGCGCCCGTTGAACTCGGCGACGCGCCGGGCGAGCTGGCGCCCCTCGACGCCGGTGTCCTCGACCACCGCGCCGGCGAACTCGAAGGACGTCCAGTAGCTCACGGCGTAGTCGTTGCTCACCTCGACCGCCCACGGGTACGTCCCGGTCCCGACGGCGTCCTCGCCCGTGGCCTCCGGCCGCCACAGGTACACGAAGCGGTGGGGGCCCCCCATGGGCTCGAAGCGGAAGGGCTCCACCTGGCCGCCGACCCGCACCACCACGGTGTGGCCGTCCGGCTCCCACAGGCCCTCGGCCTGCTCGAAGTCGTAGTCCACGCCCACGAGCGCGGTGGGCGCGGCCGTCCCCGAGGCGTACCGCAGCCGCAGCCCGCGGAGGCGATCGAGGGAGCGCCAGGTGGGCAGGTCCTGGGTCACCGACAGCTCGCCGTCCCGCACGTCCACCCGGGAGCCGGCCTTCTCGTCGTCGCAGTCCAGGAGTTCGCGGACGGTGGGGGCGATGGCCTGCGGGTTCACCTTCGACGCCTCGGGCGCCTGCGTGTTCTCGCCCAGCGTGCGCTGGTAGAAGTTGATGTCGTGGGCCGAGAAGTGCTGCGTCTCGTAGGTGACCCACTGCCCGTCGTCGCTGACGGTCGCCAGGGCCTCGTGGCGCCACTTCCCCTCGTCCTTCCGGTAGATGCCCACCGGGATCTGCGTGCCCGGCGGGAAGTCCAGGCTGTTGGCGACGCGCACGGTCACGGGCTCGCCGAAGTCCGCCATCTCCGGCTGCAGGCGGACGCAGTAGGTGAAGTCGGTCTTGTCGGGCAGGGGCGCGGGGAGCTCTTCCCGGGCGTCCAGGTTCGTGACCCGCACGTCCAGCGGCTCGGACGTGGCGCCGGCCGGGACGTCGACCTCCACCTCGCCGTCTGCGCTGGCGTGGCTGCCGCCCTCGGGCCCGATGCGCGTCACGGCCTCGTCCACGGGCTTGAGGTAGACGGGATCCACGGCCCCGAGGCCGCCCGCCTCCACGGACGCGTTGCGCCGCGCGTAGCCGTAGCCCGCCTTCTCGACCGTCAGCGTCCAGGTGCCGGGACCGGGCGTAGCCGCGCGGAAACGCCCCTCCGCGTCGGTGAAAACGACCCCGCCCACGCCGCCGATGGTGACGCGGGCGTCCTCGAGCGGCGCGCGGGCGCCGGTGTCCCACACCTCGCCGTGGATCATCCCCGAGGCCTCGTCCCGTATCAGGCCCTCCTCCGCGTCGATGCGCGCCGTGGCCGTCGCCGTGGCGCCGCCGTCGTCCGTCACGGTGAGGACGACCTCGTAAGACCCGGGGTCGGTGTAGGTGTGCCAGGCCACCTCCCCGGCGTCAGCGCCTCCGTCGCCGAAGTCCCACTCCCAGGTGATGATCTGCCCGTCCGGGTCGCTGGAGGCGGTTGCGTCGAACCGCACCTCGAGCGGCGTGGCCCCCTGGCGCGGCGTGGCCTCGAAGGAGGCCCGGGGCGCCCGGTTCGAGCCATCGGTGTCCCCGTCGGGGGCTTCGCCTCCTCCCCCGCACGAGAACACCGGGGCCCAGGCGAGCGCGAGGAGCGTGGAGGAGACGACACGGGCAGCGGGCATGCGCATGGCGACCTCCCGGGCCCCCTGCGTGGAGCCGTGGGACGGAGCGGCGCTCCGGCGTGATCGGTTGTGAGGAGCACCTCACGTCACCAGCATTCGCCGTGCCAGGACGAGTTCCGTCCGACACGTGGACCCGGTGCCCGGCGTCGGGGAGCTCGCGTCCCCCATGTGCGACGGGACCTGGAGCATCGAGTCCGAGACACCAGAGGGCGGCGAGGAGTTCAGCGTCACCGACGACGACGTCACTGTCGACGACCTGGGCGACACGGATCCTCGCGCCCACTGCGCCCACAGGGTGACAGCGGGACGTGGGCGCCCATGATGCCGTGCCCGCCCTGCAAGCGGGCCTCCCGGGCGAACATGTGCACGAAGCCGCCCCGGCCGCGGACGGTGCCCGTGACCCGGCCGAACAGCTCCGCCATGCCTCCCGGCGGCGTGCGGCCCCGGAGCACGGCGTGCCCCTGCTCCAGGTCATCCTCATCGGCCGCCCCGGTGGAGCCGAGAGTCCAGCCACGCGCCACCGCGACCGAGGGGACGGTCCACGGGTCCTCACGGCCCCGTCCGACGATCGCCTCCATGGTGAACAAGGCGCCGCTACCATGAGGCATGGCGCAGCGGTCCCGGAAGGCCGAGGCGCCGGAGATCGCCGCTAGCCCAACGGGAGCGGTCCTGTTTGGTGCTCTAGTCCCCGGTGAAGATCGCCTTGACGAGGTGCGCGAACGCGCTGGGGTCCAGGCCCACGCCGACTGCGACGCCCCGGGCGACGTGGCGCTTCCGGGGAATCGACGGCTCGCCCTCGTCGAAGAGATCGCCGGAGTCCAGGCCTCCGGCGAGCCGGTGCGTGCGCTCGACCGTGAGCATCACGTTGAGGCCCACGAAGCGGCCCGCGGTGATGTTCAGGCCGAGGGGGTAGAAGCGCTCCGCGGGCTTGCGCGCGGACAGGGCGCTGCCGAGGCCCACGCACACGCTGGCCGCGCGGAGGTCCTGCTTGCCACCCCAACCGTTGCCCTCGCCGCTGCACCACGCCAGCCACTTCACGCCGACCCCCACGTCGATGGCCATCGTGTCGTCCTCCGCCGACACGCGGTGCAGCTCCGTGCCCGGCTCGCGGCGGACGGACAGGTCTTGGCCGGGGTGGGGATAGAAGCTCCCGAGGACCATGACCTCGAACCAGCCGTCATAGCGCCTGTGGTTGGCGAGCCGCAGCTCGCGCTTCATGTCGTGACCGGTGAACGTTCGGTCCGCCCGATACAGGGTGATCTTCACCTCGTCGTTGCTGAAGGGCCCGAGCCGCAACGCCACGGACGTCCAGTCCCCTCCGTCCCTCGGGTCGTCCCCGTCTCCTGAGCCCTCCTCAGACACGGGCTCGGCAGGCTCGTACATCCCGGGCTCCCCGTATGGTCCGTCCAGGAGGTATCCGCAGGATCTCGGCTGCTCCTCCTGTTCGTCCGTCGGGCCCGTCTCTGTGGTTCGTGACGAGGGCCTGAATGCCAGGAGGTCGGTCAGGCCGTCCTGGCCGCCCAACGCGAGCACGTCGTTGCCCACCTCGTTCGAGCTGTTCGCGACCCCGTTCATGCGACAGGCCAGGGCCTTGCGGACGAAGAACCGGACGACGATGACGTCCGCGTCCGTGACGTATCGGTCCGGGCTCTCGGGCAGGATGGCGAGGTTCTCGTTCACATAGAGGACGCGCACGTGCTCGTCGTCCTCCTCCGATTGGGGGACCAGGTCCGCGACGTCGTCGTGCGGGATGGGCTTGGGCGCGATGTCGACCGGGAGCTTCTCCTCGTCCGCTCGGTCCCCGTCGTCGGCGTCTTCCGCGTCCCCGCCACCCTCGGCGGGATCCTCCAGCTTCCCGTAGGCTACGCGCTCCTGCTCCTTGTTCGCCTTGCTCAACACCAGGGCCCCGCTCGTGCCACGGAGGCTCGACTGGACCTGCCGCCTCGACACGGGCACCCAGGCCGCCTCGGCGTTGCACTCCAGATGACCCTCGACGAGCCCTTCCCGTGCGGGGGCCGCTCCGTCGAACCGGAACGTCCAGGTGTCGCAGTCGTCCGCCACCGCCGCGGGGACGGCGAAACAGCGCCGGGTGTCGTCCTCACCTGCCTCGTTCAGCTGCCGCAGCACGTCGTCGAGGTCTTCGCCGCACGGAGGGGCGGCGGCGAGGCTCCGCGCCGGCAGGAGCAGGACGAGGGCCGCGGACAGCCCGGCCAGAAGGACCCGTTCATCAACCCGCAACATGCACCCCTCTCAGGACGTCGTAGTCGTCGTGGGACAAGCCCACGTAATCGAAGGCTCTCGCGTAGCGCACCATGAGGCCCCGGCGCCTTGGCGCCACCGCCGCGACGAGGTGCCCCACGATGCCGATGTCGTCGCCGGTGGCGCGCCACACCGGGCCACCGCTGTCCCCGTCGAAGCCCCCCTCGGGGCGCGCCTGGTTGAGCTGCAGCACGCCGAGACAGTCCCGGCGCAGGTTGCGGAGCTGCTTCGCCGTGAACTCGGCGTCTCCGTAGACGTCGTTCAGGTGCCCCACGTAGCTGGCGAGGTGCACCCCTGGTTCCTGGAGCCCCTCGAACCAATAGCGCTTGCCGTCGGCCTCGCTGGCGAGGAGGAGCCCAGGCCACGTGTCCTCGTCCACGAAGCCGGTCGCTCCTTCGTCTCGGACGGAGATAAAGGCGAGATCGGCCTTGGGTCGGACCTCCGAGCGTCCGGGCTGATCCTCCGAAGGGGGAATGACCAGCTCGGGGGCCGCCCGCCACCCCTCCGCGGTGTGCATCTCCACCGGGCGGTCCCGGTCGCCCCCTGCCACGACGTGGAAGGAGCACGCAAACCACAAGGCCCCGTCGATCCGGAAGCACGGGCCGAGGCTACCCTGCCTGTGCTTCACCCGGCCGTCGTCCGTCTGGTGTGCGACGCGGATGGCGAGGCCGGGCCTCAGGGGCTCCCCGGCGGCGCGCCAGGAGCGCTCCCGCGGCGGCGCGAGCTCGTCGGGTTGCTCCTTCCTGTCGAGGGGAGCCGCCAATGCTAGGCTCCCTCGTCCGGGCCGACACCCCCGGCGTCCTCGGCAGGCATCGTGTCGTCCGACAGCCCGCCGCCCTCGTCCGGGCTCGCCGCGTCCGCATCCGGAAGAGCATCCGCCTCGTCGACGCCCGGGAACGCCGTATCGTCGACCTCCGCCGCGCCGGTGTCCCCACCTGCTGGCACCTCGGGCGGCGTCCGCACCTCGATGGCGAGGGTGCTCTCTCCGAGGGCAGTCGCCTCCCCGTCCTCCGGGGGGCACGCCGTACGGGATGGGTGCACGGCGGCCGCGATCACGCGTCGCCCCTCCTCCTCCCCGGCCTGGTAGACGGTCTGCGCCACGTCCCCCGGCGTCATGGTCAGCCGCAGCGTGCGCGCCGCGTCCGGAGAGGTCACCGTCCAGAGCGCCCCCGAGCCTTCGGGGCCCAACTCGAGGCAGACCACGACGGACTCGTCCGCCCCACACGCCGACGACGTCTCCACGGCGACGGTGGTCGCGCCCCCCGGCTCTACGCCACGGGGAAACGCATACAGCCCGAGACACGCCTCCGAGTTGTCCCCACAGCCTGCGCTGGCCAGAACCAGGACCAGGCTCCCGGTCAGCGCGAGCAGCGCACACCTCGGACTCGACACCCGGGCACGCCGGGCATACATGAAACTCCGCATCCCTTCCCCTGCTGTGCGGCATCGGTGCTGGAGCCGTCGATGGTGGCATCCTGCAGAATCCACATGGCGATGTACACAGGGGCCCGCGTGTTCGATTCCCGGCTCGCGTAACCCGGTCTCCCGCCCCTTCCCGCGGCCCGGCACGGGGACCGCTCGGCGCGACGTGGTCGCACCACGAGGCTCCCCCGCCCCGGACGCCGTTGCGCGTCCGCGCCGCGGCGTTGCATGGTGGCGCACGAACAAGGAGGCGCGCGTGGGCGAGGCAGACGACCGCACGAATCTCCGGGTGGAGCCGTTCCCGGAGCTGGACTGGAGCGAGGGGGGGCGGGACGCGTCCTTGGAGCAGCTATGCGAATACGTGGTGGCGCGCTTCGAGGACGCCATCACGTGGTACGAGCGGAAGAAGAGGCGGATGAAGCTCGGCGCGCAGGTCCTTCGCGTCCTGGCCATCATCTTCACGGCCGTCGCCGGGATCCTACCCAGCGTCTCGGCCCTGGCGGACGACGCCGGCGGACACGTCGCCCCCGCATGGACCACCATCGCCATCGCCATGGCGGCCCTGCTCATCGCCCTCGATCGCTTCTACGGCTTCACGCCGGCCTGGATGCGCTTCATCACGACGATGATGGCGCTGCACCGCATGCTCGATCGCTTCCGGATGGAGTGGGAGGAGGTGCGCCTCCCCAGGGAGGGGAAGCCGGCGAGCCTCGAGGACGCCGAGCGACACCTCGACCTGGCGAAGGGCACCCTCCTCCGCCTCGCCGAGGCCGTGGAGCGGGAGACCGCCGACTGGGCAAAGGACCTGCTCGCCGTCCTTCGGGACATCGAGCGCCGGGCCAACCCGCCCGCTCCCACGCTGAGGAGCGCCGGCTGATCGCGTCGAGGCTTCCTTTCGGCGTGTCCGGCGTGTGTCTTGCTCGCCGACCGTCCACGACGCGGCCCCGTACGGCTTGGAACGAGGTGCTCACGGCCCCGGCGTCTCGCGGCGGGCCGTCTGCGCGAGGCCTCCTGGCCGCCGCTCCGACGGTTCCGCCGGGCCGCGATGGCGGGCGCCCCGAGGAGGCTGGAGCCGGCCCGAGCGTCCCCTGTCGGAACGGGAGATCCCCCGGTTGCTCGTTCCATCCGGGGCAGGAGGACTTCGCCGTTGTCGGTGGGAGGCCGCTCGTGCATCCTCCCGCCGACCTCGTCCCCGGGAGCCGCGGTCCGTGCGCGCCTACCTCCGATTCATCGCCGAACACCCGCGCTTTCTGTCCTTCGGGCTCCTCGCCGCGTTCTTCTCGAGCTTCGGGCAGACGTTCTTCGTCTCGCTGTTCGGCGGCGAGTGGCGCGCGGAGTTCGATTTGAGCCACGGGGACTTCGGGGCCCTCTACTCGGGCGCGACGCTCCTGAGCGGCCTCACGCTCATCGCCGTGGGTTGCGCCGTCTACGTCGCCGCGGCGGTCCTCCTCCTCAGCGCCCTGCAGGCGCCCCTCCGCGCTCGCACCGCCGAGGTGTCCGGCCCGGACTCTCAAAGTCCGGGGGCGAAGCGGTGGGCGAGGCCCGCGTCCTCGGCGAGGCCGAACATGAGGTTGGCGTTCTGGATCGCCTGGCCGGCGCCGCCCTTGAGGAGGTTGTCCAGGGCGCTCACCACGATCAGGCGGCCGCCGTGGGGATCCCCGGTCACCGCGATCTGGCAGCGGTTCGTGCCGGCGACGTGGTCCAGGTGGACGTCCTCGGGGCGCTCCAGGACGCGCACGAAGGGTGACTCCGCGTAGGAGGCCTCCATGGCCGCCCGGGCCAGCTCGGCCGCCTGGGTCACGTCGTCCATGCGCGAGGGCCGGACGTAGCAGGTGGTGAAGATGCCGCGCGCCACCGGCAGAAGGTGCGCCACGAAGGTCATCCCCATCCGCTCCGCGCCGCGCCGGGTCAGCTCCTGCGTGATCTCCGGCGTGTGCCGGTTGGGGCCGACCAGGTCGGCGTAGAAGTTCCCGTACAGCTCGCTGAACAGCAGCGAGACCCGCGCGCTCCGTCCCGCAGCGCTGGTGCCGCACTTGCCGTCCACGACCAGGCTCTCCAGGTCCACGAGGTCCGCCCGGAGCAGGGGGAGGAGCGCCAGGAGGATCGCCGTGGGGAAGCCGCCGGGGTTGGCGACGAGCCCGGTCCGGGCCAGCGCGGCCCGGTCCGCCCACTCGGTGAGCCCGTAGACGGCCTGCCCGACCACGTCCGGCCGCGCGCGCTCGAAGCCGTAGGCGCTCAGGTGGGCCCGGGGCTCCTCGATGCGGTGGGCCCCGGACAGGTCCACCACCCGGATGCCGGCGTCGCGCAGGTCCGGGACGAGGCGTCCGCACTGCTCGGGCGGCGTGGCGAGGAACATCACGTCCACGCCCACGTCCCGGGCCGCGGAGACGGTGTCCCCGTGCCCGACCACCACGGCCTCCCCGTCGGGGCCCAGGTCCCGGTCCAGCGTCCGAAGGCGGTTGCCCGCGATGGCGTCGCTGGACGCGGTGGCCACCCGGAGGCCCGGGTGTCCGGCGACCAGGCGCGCGGCCTGCTGGCCCGTGTAGGCGGTGACTCCGGCGATGCCGACCCGTATCACGTCATCTCGGCCCATGGGGCCCGTATATCACGCCTCCCGGCCGGGAGTCCCCCACCGTGCCCTTGCCCTTGCCCTTGCCCTTGCCCTTGCCTGAAAGAGCGGCTCCGGCTGGGACATCCGCTGCGTCACCGTCACCGATTCGTGCTCGAGGTAGCTCAGCCATCCCTCCGCGCGAACAGGCCACGTTCCCTTGCACCTGGACCCGCCTCGGCGCGCTCGGTGCTCGGCCCGGTCAGCGGATCCGGGGTGGAGCGCCGTCGTCCCCGGCGGCGTGTGGTCTGCTGACCGCCGGAGACGGCGCTCCTACTGCATCCCCCCACGCTCTCCGTGCCTGCGCGGCTTTGCGCCTTGGCGCGAGCCCCGGCTACTACGCGGCGGAGCGCTGCTCCTGGGCCATCGGGATCCGACGCTCCGTGCGCTGCCGGGTCACGGCCTCGTGCTGGCTGGCCTCGGCCTGGCGGGCGGCCCCCAGGCGGGTCGCCGTGTGGGCGATGCTGAGGAGCAGGCCGTTCCACCACGCCCACCGGCTCATGTGGAAGGCGAAGCGGCGGGCCTGGGCCAGGCGGCTGCGCTCCGACAGGGGCACGGGCACGGCGCGCCGGGCGTGATCCCGCGCCTCGCCGTAGATGAGCTCGAAGCGGCGCAGGACCACGTCGGGGTGCGAGGAGCAGCGGCTCAGGTTGGCCCCCTCCTCGCCCATCTTCTGGCGCAGGGTCTCGCTTCGGACCAGTCGCAGGGCCGCCGCGGCGAACCGCTGGTCCGTGTCGCCGCGGTTGGGCTGGACCAGGAACCCGTTGACGCCGTCCGCGAGCTGATGCGCGACGCCCATGCGGTCATCGAGGCCGACGACCGGCAGGCCGCACCACAGGGCCTCGTTCACCACGTTCCCGAACGTCTCGGACACCGAGGTGTACACGAAGATGTCGCCGTGGGCGTACCAGTCGACGAGGGTGTCGTGGCTCGACTCTCCGGGGAAGTGGATCCGATCGGCGTGGGGGCCGCGCTCGGCCTGGGCCACCAGGTTGGCGTGATCGTGCCCGTCGCCCACCAGGGTCAGGGTGACCTCGGGGTCGGACGGCGCGATCTCGCGCTGGAAGATGCGGATCAGGTGGTCGAGGCTCTTCTCCCGGTCGTGGCGGCAGACCACCAGGAGGCGCTTCCCGGCGCGGAAGTGGCGCGGATAGGGGTCGGGCCCCGGCTGCGCCGAGAACTTGCTCGGATCGATGGGCCGGCCGACCACGTGGATGGGCACGGTGACGCCGCGCTCACGCCAGTAGTCCACGTAGAAGCGGTTCTGGACGATGAGGGCGTCGCCCATGTTGTACATGTTCGCGAAGTTGCGCTCCATCGCCTCGGCGTTGTCGCGGAGGATGCGCTTCACCGCCGGCTTGCGCCACAGGCTGTCCGAGACGAGGAAGTGGCAGTGCGTGGGCAGGTGGATCGTGTGGGTGTTCAGCACCGGGACCTGCCGCATCTCCCGCATCCAGTTCGCGTAGTGGACCATGTGGGTGTTGGTCTGCGAGTGGATGACGTCCACGTCCGGCGCGTTCCAGAGGTGGCCCGGGCGCACGGGCATGGCGACCTTCACCTTCGGATGCGTCGGATATCCGAAGGAGCGATACAGGTGCGTCTCGATGCCCTCGACGGGCGCGTCCCCCGTGGTGTCCGGGCCCATGAGGACCACGTCGTGTCCGCGACGCTCCAGCCCCTCGGACAGGAACCGCGTGTGGATGGCCGGCCCGGACTGGACCGCCGGGGAGGGGTACTCGGTGAGAATGCCTACGCGCACGATGACCTCCGTCCACTTCTGCCGCCCGGCCCGCATGCAAGGGGCGGACCACCGCGACTTCGACGGCGCGCTTGTCGCAGGATCCCCGCCGGAGCGCAAGTATTCTCCGGCCGGTTTCCGTGAGATGCCGCAGAGTTGGAGTAAGAGGGCACCATGTCGGGGCGGCGGGTGGAGTAGCGCTACTCCAGTCACGGTCGGGCGAGTGTGCCGATGTTGCAGGCAGGGCGGCGCGGTGGCATGACGGCGTCCGATCCCCGGAGCCGGAGGGCCCATGAAGATCGTCGACGTCGCGGAGTTCTACGCCGAGCAGGGCGGCGGCGTGCGGACGTACATCCACCAGAAGCTCGAGGCGGGTCGCGAGGCCGGCCACGAGGTGGTGGTCGTCGCGCCGGGTCCGCAGGACGGGGAGGAGGAGCGCCTCGGCGGCCGGATCGTGTGGGTGAAGGGTCCGCCGCTGCCGCCCGATCCGCGCTACTACATCCTGTGGAACGAGAAGGCCGTCCACCGGATCCTCGATCGAGAGCAGCCCGACGTCGTGGAGGGCTCGTCGCCCTGGAGCGGCGGGTGGTTCGCGGCCCGCTGGGGCGGGCCGGCCGCCAAGACCTTCATCTTCCACCAGGATCCCGTGGCCGTGTATCCGCAGACCTTCCTGGGGAGTGCCCTGGGCGTGGACCGCGTGGACCGGATGTTCGGCTGGTACTGGGCCTATCTCCGCAAGCTGAGCGGGCACTTCGACGCGACGGTCGTGTCGGGCCACTGGCTGGCCGACAAGCTCCGCCGGTTCGGGCTCCAGCGGCCCGAGGCCGTGCCCTTCGGCATCGACAAGGCGCAGTTCTCCCCGTCGCGGCGCGATCCCGAGGTGCGCCGGAGGCTGCTGGCCCGCTGCGGCCTGCCGGAGGACGCCTTCCTCATGGTCACGGTCAGCCGCTATCACCCGGAGAAGCGCCTCGGCACGCTGCTCCGGGCCGTGGAGGAGCTGGGCGGGCGGCGCCCCGCCGGCCTCGTCGTCTACGGCGACGGCCCGCTCCGGCCTTGGCTCGTTCGCAAGGCTGCGAAGATCCCGCAGGTCCACCTGGCGGGCTATACGAAGGATCGAGACGAGCTCGCCGGCGTGCTGGCGAGCGCGGACGCCATGCTGCACGGCTCGGCCGCCGAGACCTACGGCCTCGTCGTCGCGGAGGGGATCTGCTCCGGGCTGCCGGTGATCGTCCCGGACGTGGGCGGGGCGGCCGACCTCGCGGCGCCGGACTACGCGGAGACCTATCCGCCGGGTGACGCCCCGGCCTGCACGCGTGCCATCGAGCGGATGATGGATCGTCCGCGCGACGGGCTGGCGGCCGGCTGCGCAAGGGCGGCGGCCGAGAAGATCGGCACCATGGACGACCACTTCCGGATGCTGTTCGACCTGTACGGGCGACTCGCGGCGGAGCGGGGGCGATGAGCATGAACCTCGCGGCGCGCATCGCCTCCGCCATCGAGAGCCTCGTCGGGCGGCTCGTGGGGCGCCCCTGGGTGGCTCTGGGCATCGTGCTGACGCTCGCGGGCGGGGCGGCGGTGTGGGGCAAGGACATCCCCATCCGCAGCGACATGGAGGACCTCTTCCCCGAGGACAGCCCGAACGTCGTCCGTGCCATGCGGGCGCGGGAGGTCCTGGGTTCGCGCTCCGAGCTGCAGATCCTCATCGGGAGCCCGGATCGGGCGCTGAACCGCGAGGTCGGGGCGGAGATCGCCGGGACGCTGGAGGGCTGGGACTCCGTCCGGGGCGTCGAGTTCCGGCGGGACGTCTCGTTCTTCGAGGACAACGCCCTCCTGTTCCTGCCCATGGAGGACCTGCGAGAGCTCCACGACGAGGTGGACGAGGCGATCAAGGACGCCGTGTCCGGGGAGATGCGCCTCGACACGGGCTTCGAGCTCGACGAGGAGCCGGAGCCGGCGCCCGGCGACGAGGCCGCGGACGGGGAGGAGAGCCGCCTTCCGACCGAGGCGGAGCTGCGGGGCCGCTACGAGGCCCAGGACCTGTCCGAGTACTTCGAGAGCCCGGACGGCGAGGTCATCGCCGTGAAGGCCTATCCGCGGTTCAAGCCCGCGGACGTGAAGCACACCAAGGCGCTCATGGAGCGGGTGCGCGGGCTGCTCTCCCGGGTGGAGGAGGAGTACGCCGGGCGCGGTCTCTCGACGGCGGTGGAGGGGGACTACACCCAGCTCACCGCGGCCGTGGACCAGATCTCCGGCGACCTCACCCGCGCGAGCGCCCTGGCCATCGCCCTCATCACCATCATCCTGGTGCTCTGGTTCCGGCGCTTCCGGGCCGTCGTGCTGGTGCTCCTGCCCCTGGCGGTGGGCATCGCGTGGACGCTCCTCTTCGCCCGCCTCGCCATCGGCTACCTGAACCTCATCACGGCCTTCATCTTCGCCATCCTCCTGGGGCTGGGCATCGACTTCGCCGTGCACGCCGGCAGCCGGGCGGACGAGGAGCACGCCACGGGCCTGCCCCTGGACCAGGCGCTGCCCCGGGCGCTCGCCGGCCTCGGCCGGGCCATGGTGGCGGCCGCCCTGACGACCACCTCCACCTTCCTGGCCCTGACGGTCTTCGACTTCCGCGGCTTCAGCCAGTTCGGCGCCATCGCGGCGGCCGGCGTGCTGCTCTGCCTCCTCGCCGTGTACGTGACGATGCCCCCGCTGGCCATGGCCATGCACCACATGCGCCGGCGCCCCCGGCGGCGACACTCGAGGCAGCGCGGGCCGGGCGGCCCCGGCCGGAGGCTCGCCCTGGCGGTGCTCGTGGGCTTCGTGGGGCTGACGGGCCTCGCCGCGACCCAGCTCGATCGCCTCGCCTTCGAGTCAGACATGAGCAAGATGAAGACCGAGGTCTCCCGCGAGACGTCGGGCCTCCGGAAGAAGTACCGGCGCGAGGCGGAGACCCGCGCCCCGAGCCCGGCGCTCGTCATCGCGGACGACCGCGAGGACGCGCGCAAGGTCCACCGGAAGATGGACGGGTACGCGGCGGACCACCGGATCCTCGAGGACGTCCTGTCCATCTGGACGTTCGTGCCCGACCGCCAGGAGGACAAGCTCGAGCTGATCCGCGAGATCCGCCGGAAGCTGAAGATGAAGTACGCCCTGTTCGAGGGGCAGCAGAAGGAGGACGCGGATCGGCTGATGGAGTACCTGCACGCCGAGCGGTTCGGCGTCGACGATCTCCCGGAGTGGGTGAAGGAGAAGTTCACCGACACCGAGGGCAACCTCGGCCGCTACGTGCTCCTGTACACCCAGGGCGGCAAGTCCGACGCGAAGCACGTGCTGCGGATCCAGGACGCCGTCGGCACGGTCGAGGTGGATGGACGAGTCTACCACTCGACAGCCAGCTACTACATCTCCGGGGACGCGTATCAGATCGTGCGCGAGGAGGGGCCCTGGGCCGTGGGGCTGGCCGCGCTGGTGGTCCTGCTCCTGCTGTTGGTGGATCTGCGGGATCTGCGGGATCTGCTGCTGGCCTTCGTCCCCCTGGCCATCGGATTCGTCCTCTTCCTGGGGACGCTGGTGCTCCTGGGCATCCAGCTGAACCTGTTCAACGTGGTGGTCCTGCCGACCATCCTGGGGATCGGCGTGGACACCTCCATCCACCTGGTCCACCGGATCCGGGAGGAGGGCGACGATCTCTGGCTGGTCCTCCGCACGACCGGCGGCGCCGCGGCCATCTCGTCGCTGACCACGGCCGCGGGGTTCTTCGGGATGACCGTGATCTCGAACGAGGGCCTGCGCACCATCGGCTGGGTGGCCGTGGTCGGCATCCTGGTCATCTTCGTGACGTGCGTGGCCCTGACGCTGTCCCTGGCCTCCCTCGGGCTGCGCAAGCCGGCCGAGTAGAGCGCGCCGGGGCGGATGGCTACTCGGGGCAGTCCTCGGCGAGGCAGAACTCCCGGCCGCCCTCCACCAGGAAGGACTTCCACCCGGCGGGCAGCCGGTTGTCGAAGCGCGGGATGGCGCCGGCCGCCTGGCGGACGGCGTGGCGCCGGCCGGGATAGGTGCCGACGATGACCGCCTCCGGCGCGTGCTCTCCCCGGAGCGTGATGCGGACGACGGCGTAGCGCGTCCGGCCCTTGCCCTCGATGGTGTAGGGCAGGACGACCGCCCCGTAGCGCCGGCTCGACGGGATGTGTACGCACGAGATCCGCGCGCCCTCCACGTCCAGGACCGGCCCCCCCTCGTCACGGAGCGGGGTGAGGTCCAGGGGCGCCAGCGCCGTGTCCACGCCGCCCACGTAGGCCGTCTGCTTCGCGTCCTCGATCTCCACGAGGATCGCGAAGACCGTGGTGTCGTGCAACGCCTTCGGCTCGAAGAAGCAGGGCGCCCCGTACACCTCCTCGTCGCGCAGGATGGCGCGGTCCCCCTCCAGGCCGTCCGTCTGGACCTCCTGGAAGGGGAACTGACGGGCGTCGGGCTTCGGGGCGGCCGTGGCGGGCGCGGCGAGCGCGCCCAGGAGCAGGGTGGTCAACAGGGCGGTTCGCATGGGATCTCCCTCGTCGCTCGTTCAGGTGCCGACGACCCGCCGGAGGCCCTCCAGGGCCGCGTCCAGGTCGTCGGGGGGGACGGCCGTGTAGCACAACCTCACCCAGGAGCCGTAGGCGCGACCGCTTGCGCGGCCGTGGGTGAGCACGAGGCCCTCGTCGATGCAACGCGCGAGGAAGGGCGTCGCATCCGCTCCCTCCTCCAGCCAGGGCGAGGCGTCGAAGAACAGGAACGTGCCGCCCTCGGGCGCGGGCTGTCCGACGACCTCGGCCGCCTTTCTGCCGGCGTCCCGATAGGCGCCGCGCGCCCGGGCCAGCCACGCGTCGCCGCCGCGGAGGGCCTGCACCCCGGCGAGCTGCATGGGACGGGCGGCGCAGTAGGCCTGGAAGGTGTGGACGCTCTGGACGACCCGCATGGCGTCGGCCGGGCCGTGCACCCAGCCGATCCGCGCGCCGGCCAGCCCGTAGGCCTTGGACAGGCTGTGGGCCGCCAGGCAGCGGCCCCGCACGTCCGGGTGCGCCCAGAAGGGCCTCGGCGCCTCGTCGCCGTACCAGAGGTCCTCGTAGACCTCGTCGGAGAGGATCCACAGGCCGTGCCTCTCGGCCACGCGTGCGATCGCGGCCGTCTGCGCCTCGTCGAGCACCCGCCCGGTCGGGTTGTGGGGCGAGTTGACGTAGACCGCCGCCGTGCGGGGCGTCACGGCCGCCTCCAGGGCGGCCTCCAGGTCGAAGTCCGGGTCGTCCAGGCGGGTCCACGTGGGGATCTCGACCGGCTCTCCGCCCCGGCCCGCGATGATGCCCCGGATGAGCGGCCAGTACGGCGACGGCAGCAGCACCTCGTCGCCCGGGTCGAGGACGGCCTGGCACAGCACGGCCAGCCCCGACGTGGCCCCCTGGGTCACCTGCACGGCCTCGCGCGGGACCGTGATGCCGGTCCGCTCGGCCAGGCGCTCCACGACGGCGTCCAGCAGCGCGGGCTCGCCCTGGACCGGCGCGTAGCGGTGCAGCCCGGGGTGGTCCGCGCTCCGGATGGCCTCGGCCCGGGCCGCCGGGAGCGGGTCCAGCCAGGTGTCGCCGATCTGCAGGCGGTACATGGGGCCCTCGTGCCTCGCGATCCGCCCGGACAGGGGCGTGTACACGTTGGCGACGAGGCTCTCGGTGGTCGACGAGACGTCGGGGAACGATGGCATGGCCCCGTTTCTACCCCGCAGACCGGGCGGGTGCCAAGCGCACCGCGCTCCGGACTACCGGCGGTCCCCGAGGAGGTTCTGGGCCGTGCGGGAGACGACGACGTCCTTGCTCACGCTCGCGTCCACGAGGATGCGGATGGCGGTGCGGCCGCCGATGCGCTCGCAGGCTCGCAGGATGGCGAGCTTGACGCCGCGCGCGGCGTTCGGGACCTGGCGCCGGAACAGGGGGAGGGCCTCCTCGGCGCGCAGGGCGCCCAGGGCCTGGACGGCGTCGGCTGGCCAGTCGCGGACCTCGCGGGACTCCAGCATCTCCATGAGCGGCGCGATGGCGCGCTCGTCACCGAGCCGCCCGGCGGCCTGCCGGGCCAGGGCGGCGAGCTGGACGTTGGGGCTCTGCATCTCCTCGATGACCAGGTCGCGGGACTCCGGTGTGTCCAGGTGTCCCAGGGTCTCCATGGCCTGCCGGCGCACGCGATCCGAGGTGGCCATGTCCCGGTACAACGCGGCGACCTCCGGGGCCGCCGCGGCGTAGCCGGCGTGGCGGATGGTCTCGAGCAGTACGCCGCGGGCCTCGTCCAGGCGCCGATCCGGGCCCATGGCGGCCAGCATCTCGGCGGCGGCCGGGGCGGCGGTGTCGGCGACCCGCTCCAGGAAGGGCGCCGCGCGCCGGGCGAGGGACGGATTGTCGTCCACCCAGCCGAGCATTCGATCGACGCCGGCGCGTCCCTGGCCGGCCAGGGCGCGCACGGCGTGCCGGTGCCAGGCCGGGTGGATCTCGGCGACCACCTCCTCCACCAGGATCTCGCGCACGCTGTCGGTGCGGATGTTCCCGAGCTCGTCGAAGGCCCGCGCCCGCATGTCCTCGCCGGCCTCTGCGAGGACGGGACGGAGCAGCGGCATGGCGGCCTCGCCGTGGCGGACCAGGGCGGGGAGGGCGGCGCGGCGCACGGCGTCGTCGTCGCCGTCCAGGAGGCGGCCCAGCTCGGCGCGGGCGTGGGGGCCCTCCAGGCGGCCGAGGGCCTTCACGGCGGCCATGCGGGTCCGCGCGGACGGGTGCTCGGCGTAGCGTCCGGCCAGCGCGATGGCCTCCGGATCGCCGCCGAAGGAGCCGAGGCTGGCGAGGGCGGACAGGCGCACGGGCTCGTCGCCGTCCTCCAGGTGGCGGCCCAGCACGGCGCGGCCCGCGTCTCCGAAGTGGGGGAGGCCGACGACGGCCACGGAGACGCGCTTGGGATCGCCGGAGGCCAGCGCCCGGTCCAGGAGGGGGAGGGCGCGCTCGTCCCCGGCGGTGGCCAGGGCGTCCAGGGCGGCGGCGGCCAGCTCGGGGATCCGCTGCTCGTAGCGCTTCGCCACGTGGAAGAGCGCGTCGGCCTGGGTGGCGGCGTCCTCCTCGGCCACGACCTTCAGGGCGGCGACCACCCGCTGGGGCGTGCCCTCGAGGAGCATGTCCCGGGCGACGTCACGCGCCACCGCGCGGTCCATGGCGTAGACGGTCCGCAGGGCCATCGGGCCGCCGGGGCCGGGGTCGTCCTGGGCGAGGCGATCGCGCAGCCAGGGGATGGCCGGGCGGCCGTAGGAGACGATGCGCCGCATGGCCTCCTCAGCGTCCGCGGGACGACCCAGGGCCGCCACCTCGTCGCGGATGCGCTCGCGCAGATCCGGGTGGACGCCCAGGACGTCCTGGGGCTCGAAGGCGACGATCTCGGACAGCGCGACCCCGGCGGCGGCGCGGCCGTGGATCGCCTCGACCGTGACGGTGAGCGAGCGGGTCCGCGCCAGCCCCGACAGCTCCAGCCGCTGGGTCTTTCGTCGATCCTCCAGCGTGAAGCGCTGGCTGCCGCCGTCCCACTTCACCGTGACCTCGGCGGGCCGGGCGTGCCGCTGGAAGCTGATGTTGTTGCGGCCGTGTCCCGGGAGCACGTCCAGCCGGGTGACGTAGCGGGTGGCCCCGAATCGGAGCGTCACGCTCTCGCCCACGGCGCGTCCGGGACCCGCGTGCCATGCCGTGTACAGGTATCCGTCGGTCACCTGGGAGGCCGCGCCCTCGGAGCCTGCGTGGCTCGCCTCCACGTCCCGCACGTCTCCGGGATCGATCGCCTGCACGCGGGGGGACGCGGCTGCGGCGTGGGCGTGGGAGAGGAGCAGGGTCGTGACGATGCTCGACGAGACGGCGAGCCGGAACGCAAGATGGGTCATGGGCGGACCTCCCCGATGAGGATATGTCCCTGCAATCGGACGGCCCCCGCCAGGGCTTGAGGGCTTTTTCCAATGGACGACGGCAACCTCCATCTCTTCCCGCGATCCGCCGGGATCGTGCTGCACCCCACCTCGCTCCCCGGGCCGCACGGGATCGGCGACCTGGGCGCCGAGGCGCGCCGCTTCGTGGACTGGCTCGCCTCGGCGGGTATTTCGAGGTGGCAGATCCTGCCCCTGGTGCCGCCGGGCGCGGGCTTCTCCCCGTACTCGAGCCCGGCGTCCCTGGCGGGCAACCCCTGGCTGCTCGACCTCGATGACCTGCGCTCCCTGGGTCTGCTGGACCCGTCCGACCTCGAGGCGCCCGGGTTCCCGCCGGACGCGGTGGACCCCGCCTCCCTGGCGGCGTTCAAGGGACCGGCGCTCTGGAAGGCCAGCCACCGGCTGTACGAGGACCGCGCCCTCCGCTCGGCGCTGGAGGACTGGCGCGCCCGGGAGCCGTGGGTCGAGGAGATGGCCCGCTTCGCCGCCATCCACGAGCGCCAGGGCGACGCCCCGTGGTGGGAGTGGCCCGCCGGCCTGCGGCACCACGACGCCGACGCCATCGCTGCCTTCGAGGCGGAGTACGGCGACGAGGTGGCCCACCAGGTGGCGCTCCAGTTCCTCTTCGACCGGCAGTGGCACGCCCTCCGCGACCACGCCGCCGAGCGGGGCGTCACCATCATCGGCGACATCCCCATCTACGTGAACCTGGACAGCGTCGACGTCTGGGCCGATCGGGAGCAGTTCCGCATCGACGACGACGGGAACCCCGAGGCGGTGGCCGGCGTCCCCCCGGACTACTTCAGCGAGACCGGCCAGCTCTGGGGCAACCCCCTGTACGACTGGGAGCGCATGGCCGCCGACGGCTACGCGTGGTGGATCGGCCGCCTGAAGCGCATCCTGGAGCAGGTGGACCTGGTGCGCATCGACCACTTCCGGGCCTTCTCCACGTACTGGGAGGTCCCGCCGAACGCGCCGGACGCGCGCGGGGGGCGCTGGAGGGAGGGGCCGGGCGAGGCCTTCTTCGACGCGATCGAGGAGGCCCTGGGCGACGTGCCCGTCATCGCCGAGGACCTGGGGATGCTGAGCCCGGACGTGCACGAGCTTCGGGACGCGGTCGGCCTGCCCGGGATGAAGATCCTCCAGTTCGCCTTCGGTGGAGAGGCGGACAACCTCTACCTCCCCCACAACCACCCCGAGCACGCCATCGTCTACAGCGGGACCCACGACAACGACACCACCGTGGGCTGGTGGGAGACGTCGCCCCGACACGTCCGGGACCACGTCCGCCGCTACCTGGCCACGGACGGCAGCGGGATCGCCTGGACCCTGGTGCGTACGGCGCTCGCCTCCGTGGCGCACACGGCGATCGTGCCGCTCCAGGACGTGCTGGGCCTGGGCTCGGACGCGCGCATGAACGTCCCGGGCCGCGCGGACGGCAACTGGCTGTGGCGGGTCCGCGCCGAGGCCTTCAACGAGGACGTCGCCGCCGCGCTCCGAGAGCTGGTGGAGCTGTACGGCCGGGACTGAACAGGGACACGCCTGGCAGTCCTGGTCGGCGAGCTGGGCGCAGATGGCGTCCCAGCCGGACAGGCAGCACTCGGTGTCCAGGCCGCAGGCGCAGGCCATGGCAGCCCGGGAGCACGTGCGTTACGGCTACGGGGACCTGAAGTGCCTATTCCGGAGGGGGCCGGGCGGGGAGCGCCTTCGCGTAGCACTCCCCGCCTGGCTCAGGCTCGAGGGAACCCTACTGGTGGAGGCTCTTGCAGAAGTCCAGGGCGTTGGCCTGCTGCTTCTCCTCCGAGGCCGTGGTCGAGCACCAGAAGGTCTTGTCGCCGATGGTGCGGCGGACGTTGACGAAGTAGTTCTTCCCCATGGAGCCCTCGTTCTCGTAGGTCAGCGTGTAGCCGTCCTCGAGCTCCTCGGCCTTCACGTTCTCCGGGGAGTACATCTCGGCGTCCTTCTCGGCGGCCTCGAGGGTCTCCGGGTTCGAGTCGGTGGCCCCGGCGACCGTGACCACGAGGCCCGGCGCCTGGACCATGACGCCCTCGCCGACGACGGCGTCGCCGACCTTGGCGTCGCTCGGCCCCTCGGCCTTCAGCCCGAGCTTGCCCAGCTCGAGCGCGCCTCCGGCCTCCTCCTCGGCCTTGGGTTCCTCGGCCTTGGGCTCCTCGGCCTTGGGCTTTTCGGCCTCGGCCTGCTCCTCGCCGGCGGCGGGGGCCTTCTCCTCGGTGCGCTCGGCGCCCTCGGCGGCCTCCTCCTCCTTCTTGCAGGCGGTCAGGGAAAGGGTCAGGCAGAGCATGACGAGCATCGCGTAGCGAACCATGGGGTTTCTCCTCTCCGGTGGAAGCGAGGTGTCAGGCACTTTCACATTTCACTTCTCGGGAAGCGAGGTGTCAGGCACTTTCATATTTCACTTCTCGGAAGCCGCCGGGCGACCGCTTGGGAACAGCGCGGACGATTCACGGGAGGGGGCGCCTGGTGCCCCGTTCGCCACGCGCGAGTGGGCGGCGAGGAGTCAGCCGCCGAGCACCGCGTCGTCCAGGTCGACGCCGACGGGGCAGTGGTCCGAGCCCATGACGTCGGGGAGGACGAAGGCGTCGCGGAGGTAGGGGAGGGCGCCCTCGGAGGCGAGGACGTAGTCGATGCGCCACCCTACGTTGCGCTCGCGGCAGCCCGAGCGCTGCACCCACCAGGTGTAGGCGCCCTCCACGTCGCCGTGGACGTGCCGGAAGGTGTCGGTCCAGCCCGAGCGCAGCCACCGGTCCAGCTCCTCCCGCTCCACGTCCAGGAAGCCGCTGGTCTTGTTGCGGTTCGAGCCGGGGCGGGCGAGGTCGATGTCGCGGTGGGCGGTGTTGAAGTCGCCCATCACGAGGACGGGCTCGCCGTTCCGCAGCGCGGGGTCGAGCATGTCGAACAGGCGCGCGTAGAAGCCCAGCTTGTACGGCACCCGCGAGTGATCCCTGTACGGGCCCGAGCCGTTCGGGAAGTAGGCGTTCGCGACGGTGAGGGACCCGAAGCGGAGGAGCTGCAGCCGGCCCTCCACGTCGAACTCGTCGGTCCCCATGCTGGTCCGGATCTCGTCGGGGGCACGCCGGCTGTAGACGCCGACCCCGGAGTAGCCCTTCTTCTCGGCCGGGGCGAGGGCGAAGCTCCAGCCCTCCGGCTCGCGGGCCTTCCTCGTGAGCTGCTCGGGGAGGGCGCGCGTCTCCTGGAGGCCCACGACGTCGGCCCCGCAGCCCTCGAGCCAGCCCAGGAAGCCCTTCCGCACGCAGGCGCGCAGGCCGTTCACGTTCCACGACAGGATGCGCATTAGGAGTCGTACGCGAGCCGGAACGACGTGAACGGGTAGGGATACTCGCCCTGGTACCAGTTGCGGAAGCTGCGGCGGAGCAGCTTGGAGTCCGTGGGCCAGGCCGCGCCGAAGACGACGTAGTGGGCGTCGTCGAAGAAGTCCGCGGAGTAGCCCGGGTAGGTCCGGATCCAGGGCTCGAATCCGGGCAGGGGGCGGAACGGCGTCGAGGTCCACTCCCAGCCGTTGCCCACCAGCTCGTGGACGCCCCAGGCGCTGGCGCCGTCCGGGCGGCTGCCCACGGGGAGCGGCGCCCAGGTGTGGAAGTCGAAGCCGCCGTGGCGGGCCTCGGGGGCGGCGTCGCCCCACGGATAGGGGCGCTCGTCGCCGTCCGGGGTGCCGTAGGCCGCGCGGTGGAGCTCCGCCTCGGTGGGGAGGCGGTCGCCGCGCCAGTCGGCGTAGGCCGTCGCCTCGGCGTGGGTCACCTGGGCCGGCCAGTCCGCGGCGCCGTCGAAGGGCACGTCCTCGAACATGGAGCGTACGAGGAGGTCCCCGTCCCGGCGTCGCCAGGAGTCGGGCAGGTCCCGGCCCGTGGCCTCGACGAACGCCAGGAAGCGCGCGTTGGTGACGGGTACCGAGTCGATGGCGAAGGCGTCCACGTCGACCACGTGCGCCGGGAACTCGTTGTCCCAGCCGAAGGGCTGGTCGGCGAAGTCGGCGCCCAGGGTGGCGCGGCCGGCGGGGATCGGGATCACCTCGGGCTCCACGCCCGGGCCGGTCTCCGGCGCGGGGAGGCCCTCCGGGCGCTGCTTCTGCCCGTGGTCGAGGACCTGGAGCATGTACAGCAGCGTCTCGTGGTGCATCTGCTCGTGCTCCAGCACCACGTGGTGGACGCGGAACCCCTCGGCGAGGACGTCGTCGTCGGCCTTCGCCGCCACCGCCCCGAAGCTCTCGCGGAGATCGTCGCGGACCCGATCCCGGTAGGCGCGGACCTCGCGGGCCGGCGGCCAGGAGCGGATGGTGGCCGCCTCCGCCGCGTCGGCGCTCAGGGGATCGATCCCGCGCTCGAACAGGTCGTCGAACTCGGGCCGGAAGCCCGGCTGCCCCAGGACCCCGCTGTGTACGTGATTCCGCGCGAAGGCCGGCAGGTGGCCCAGGTAGAACAGGAACGGGTGACGCAGGGGGATCGGCCGCTCCAGGAGCGCGCCGTCTCGCAGCAGGCCGAACAGGGCGTCGCTGCGCGCCCAGGCCGCCTCCAGCCGCTGTCGCATGGCGTCCGCGTCCGTCATGCAGCGTCCTCCTCGCCGTCCGGGGCGCCCTCGGGCCGGATCAACGCCAGCCCGAAGAGGTCGTCGGGATCGGTGTACCACCGCGCGATGTGCAGGCCGGAGCCCTCCAGGCGCTCGGCCAGCGTCTCGCGCGTGTACTTGCAGGACAGCTCCGTGCGGATCTCCTCGCCGGCGTCCAGGCGCACCCGCATCTCCGCCACGGGGACTTCCACGCTCACCGGGCGTCGCGCCCGCAGGCGCATCTCGATGCGCCGTTCGTCCGGGAGCCAGACGGCCCGGTGCTCGAAGTCGGCCGGGTCGAACGCCGACCCGAAGCGGTCGTTCACCACCGAGAGGATGTTGAGGTTGAACGCCGCGGTGACCCCCTCCGCGTCGTTGTAGGCGGCCTCCAGGCGCTCCGCGGGCTTCACCAGGTCCACGCCGAGCAGGAAGGCGTCGTCCGGCGCCATGATCCCGCCGATGTGCTGCAGGAAGGCCCGAGAGGCGTCCGGATCCAGGTTGCCGATGGTCCCCGCGAGGAAGACGAGGAGCCGCCGCCCGCCGGGACCCAGGCGATCCAGGTCCCGCAGGAAGTCGCCCACCACGCCCCGCACCTCCATGTCCGGATAGGCCTCCTGGAGGTCGCGGGCCGAGTCCCGCAGGAACGACTCGGAGATGTCCAGCACCACGCAGCGGCCCCCGCCCTGCACGCCCCGCATGGCGTCCAGCAGGAGCCGCGTCTTCCGGCTGGAGCCCGAGCCCAGCTCCACCATCTCCCTCGGCCGCACGGCCCGGACGATGTCCTCGGCGTGGGCCTCCAGGAGGGCGATCTCCGTGCGCGTCTGGTAGTACTCCGGCTGGCGCGTGATCCGCTCGAACAGCTCGCTCCCGCGCCGGTCGTAGAGATACTTGCACGGAAGCTCGGGCGGGTCGCGCTCGAGGAGCTCGCGCAGCTCTCGGGCACTCTCGCCGTCGACGGGGGGCTGCTTCATGGGGCCTCCGACGTCCGCGAAGGAATCGGGTTCGGGGTGGGACGGTCAACTGTGACAGGAGGCGCGAGGACAGGCAACCTGCCGCCCTGGACCCCACTCCGGCCCGGTGCGAGTCTGGCGGCGGAGGTGATGTGAACACCCGGCTCGTACGAATCGCTGCCGCGCTGGCCCTGGTCGTGCTGTCCTGGGGGCTCTCGGCCCCGGCGAGGGCGGGCGCCACCGAAGCTCGGCCGAGCGTGCTGGACGCGGGGCGGTCCTACGCCTCGCCCGTCGGGGAGGTGCGCTGGCTGGACGCCGCGCCGGACACCCTCCTGGTGAGCGACCTGCGCCGCGGCGTCGCCGCCATCGACACCCGCGAGGGGCGCGTCCGCTGGAACCACGGCGCCATGGGCGGTCGCCTGGACCGGGTCTGGCGCCTGGGGGACTACGTCGTCGTCGCGGGCGTGGGCCTGGAGGTGCTGGCCCGGGGCTCGGGCGCCGTCCTGTGGCGGCGGACCCTGGGCTGCGCGACCGGCGGGCCGTGCGTGGAGCGCGCCTGGTGGGCCGGCCCCGATGGTGTCCTGGTGAGCGGCAGCGGCCCGAGCCACCGGCGCCTGGGACTCCTCGGCGTGACGGACGGCGCGCCGCGGTGGCGCCGGGTCGCCCCCGTGAAAGCTCCGCGGGACGTCCAGGTGGCCGGCGACGTCGTCGTCATCCGGGACGGCGGAACCCCGCCCACGCTGCGCTTCGTCGACCTCGCCACGGGCACCGAGCGCGGGCGGTGGACGTGGGACGGCGCCGGCGCGCGCCCGGAGGCCGTGGGATTCGCGGCGACCCCGGATGGCGCGCTGGTGTGGGACCTGGCGCCCGGCGGGGATCTCGTCGCGCGGATCGTGCGCGTCTCCTCGTCCGGCGAGGCGGTGGACGAGGCGAGGCTCCTCCGGCGGCCCGGCCTGGACGGCGCCGCGACCCGGGCGAGGCCGCTCGGAGGGGGGCTGACGTGGCTCGCCGGCGCCGGAGACGACGGTGCGTCGCTGGTCAGGGCGCCCCTGGACGGCGACGGGGCGGTCCGCGTGGACAGCGTGGCCCCGCGACCGCGGCCCGTGGTCGTGGACGGGAGGATCGTGGCCGTGGGGCACGAGGCACGCGGCGTGCAGGCCCTCGGCTTCGCGGACGAGGGGGCGTCACCGGCGTGGGAGCGGACCGTGCCAGGGCACGAGGCCGCCGAGCTCGTGGCGGTGGGACGGGACGTGCTCGTGGCGGCGGGGCCGGAGCCTGCACGGATCGCGGTGCTGTCCCCAGACGACGGTTCGCCGGAGATCGTGGGCGCGCTCGACGCCCCGGCGGGCGGCGTGCACGCGGCCGGGCGGGCCGGCGGTGTCCTGTACGTGGCGACGGGGGGCGGTGTCCGGGGCCTGCCGATCCACCCGCTGGAGCGCCTCGAGGTGGTCGTGGGGAAGCTGTTGGAGGACGGGCGTCCCGCGGCGGCCGAGGAGAGGCTGGCGCCGCTCCGGACCTTCGAGTCGGGCGTCCCGGCGCTGGCTCGTCTCCGGGAGAGGGTCCACCGGACCCGCCTCGACCGCCTGCGAGCGCGCTTCGCGGACGGCGACGTCGCGCCGGGTCTCGCCTCCCTGGAGGCGTCGCTGCGGGGGGAGCCGAGCGGGCGGGTGGAGCGCCTGGTCTCCCTCGCGCCCCACGTCGCCTCCATGGTGGGCGACTTCGTGCTGGGCCGGCGGGAGGCCCCGGGTGGAGCGGTCTGCGCCGCGATCCCCGAGTTGGCCCGCGCCCTCGTGGAGCGGCTGGGGCGGGACGGGGACGCCCTCCGCGACGCCGGTCGTGGTGCGGAGGACGACGTCCGGGCGGCGGCGCTGGTCCTGGCCGGAGCGTCCCTGCGGGCGGGTCACCCTGCGGACGCCGCGGCCCTCGTGGGGGCGTGGCGCGATGGCGGCTTCTCGCGCGAGCCCGGGGTGGCGGCGCTGCACCGGGTCGCTGCGGCCCGGGCCTTGTACCGGTGGCTGGCGGATCATGGCCCGGCGCTGGTGGGCGAGGACCCGGAGGCCCGGCAGAGGGCGCGGGAAGCCCTGGCGGCGTCCCCGTGGCCCGCCGTGGCGCTGGACAGCGAGACCTTCCTGCCGCGGCGCCTCGACCTCGTGGTCGATCCCGACCGGGAGCGTTCCCGCCGTGCGGCGCGCGCCCTGGTCACCGATCTGGAGGCCGAGATCGCCCGGGTCCGCCGGGACCTCGGCGGTGGCCTGGGCGAGCCGGGCTGCGTCGCCGTCTGCCGCTCCCTGGGGGAGACGTGCGGCGGACGATGCCGGGCACCCACCGCCTGCGTCGAGGCTGCCGAGAACTGCCGGGAGGGCTGCGGCCGGGACGGCCGGGCGAGGTGGCGTCCGCCGGGCATGGTGCGCGACGGGGCCCGCTGCACGACGGACGAGTAGGGGCGGGCGGCGGCGCGGGGATCAGGCGGCGCGGGGAGCGTGCGCGGCAGGGCGCCCCCCGGCCGTGGTCGAGGGGCGCCCGTGCGGCTACCCGTGTGCGGCTACGCGTCGGCCTCCTCGCCGGGGTGGACGTCGAAGACCAGCTCTCCGCCGCGGGCGTCGATGGTGACGCGGCTGCCCTCCGGGACCTCGCCGGCGATGATGCGCCGGCCCAGGCCCGTCTCCACGTGGCGCTGGATGTAGCGCTTGAGCGGTCGGGCGCCGTAGGTCGGGTCGTAGCCCGCGTTGGCGATGAAGCTCGCGGCCTCGTCGGTCGCCGCGAGGACGATGCGCCGGTCGGCCAGGCGCTCGTTCACGCGCTCCAGCTGGAGCTTCACGATCTCCCGGATCTCGTCGCGGGTGAGCGGCTTGAACAGCACCACCTCGTCGACGCGGTTCAGGAACTCGGGCCGGAAGTGGCTCCGAAGCTGCTGCATGACGCCGTCGCGGGCGTCCTCGGCGATGGTGCCGTCCTCGCGCAGCCCCTCCAGCAACAGCGGCGAGCCGATGTTCGACGTCATGATGACCACGGCGTTCTTGAAGGACACCACGTGGCCGTGGCTGTCCGTCAGCCGCCCGTCGTCCAGGAGCTGCAGCAGGATGTTGAAGACGTCCGGGTGGGCCTTCTCGACCTCGTCCAGGAGGATGACCGAGTAGGGCTGCCGCCGGACGGACTCCGTGAGCTGACCGCCCTCCTCGTAGCCGACGTAGCCGGGCGGGGCGCCCACGAGCCGGCTCACGGCGTGCCGCTCCATGTACTCGGACATGTCGAGGCGCACCATGTTGTCCTCGTCGTCGAACAGCGCCTCGGCCAGGGTGCGGGCCAGCTCCGTCTTGCCGACGCCCGTCGGGCCGAGGAACAGGAACGAGCCGATGGGCCGGTTCGGGTCCTTCAGGCCGGCGCGCGAGCGCAGCACGGCGTCGGACACCGCGTCCACGGCCTCGTCCTGGCCCACCACGCGCTCGTGGAGGATGTCGGGCATGTGGAGGAGCTTCTGGCGCTCGGTCTCCAGCAGCTTGGACACGGGCACACCGGTCCAGCGGCTGACGACCTTGGCGACCTCGTCCTCGGTCACCTCCTCGCGGAGGAGCGAGTTGTCGCCCTCGCTCTCGTGGCGCGCCTCGGCCTCGTGCAGCTCCTCCTCCAGCTCGGGGATGCGGCCGTGCTGGAGCTGCGAGGCCACCTCGAAGTTGCCCTCGCGCTGGGCCTTCTCCAGCTCGTGGCGGGCCTGCTGGAGGCTCTCCTTGAGCCGGCGCACCGACTCGATGCTCTCCTTTTCGGACTCGTACTGGTCCCGGAGGGCGCGCTCCTGCTCCTCGAGGCTCGCCAGCTCCTGGCGGACGTTCTCCAGGCGCTCCTCGGCCGCCTTGTCACCCTTCTCCTTCACGAGGCTCTGCTCCTCGATCTTGAGCTGGGTGATCCGGCGGGTCACCGCCTCCAGCTCCGCGGGCATGGAGGTGATCTCCGTGTGGATCGAGGCGGCCGCCTCGTCGATGAGGTCGATGGCCTTGTCGGGCAGGAAGCGGTCGGTGATGTAGCGATCGGACAGCTTGGCCGCCTCCACCAGCGCGCCGTCGCGGATCTGGACGCCGTGGTGGACCTCGAAGGTCTCCTTCACGCCGCGGAGGATGGAGATGGTGTCCTCCACGCTGGGCGGGTTCACCACGACCGGCTGGAAGCGCCGCTCCAGGGCCTTGTCCTTCTCCAGGTGCTTCCGATACTCGTCCAGCGTGGTGGCGCCGACGCAGTGGAGCTCGCCGCGGGCCAGCATGGGCTTGAGCATGTTGCCCGCGTCCATGGCGCCCTCGGCCGCGCCCGCGCCGACGATGGTGTGAAGCTCGTCGATGAAGAGGATCACGCGGCCCTCGGAGGACTGGACCTCCTTGAGGACGGCCTTCAGGCGCTCCTCGAACTCGCCGCGGTACTTGGCGCCCGCGATGAGGGAGCCCATGTCCAGGGCGAAGAGCGTCTTGTCCTTGAGGCTCTCGGGGACGTCCTCGCGCACGATGCGGTGGGCCAGGCCCTCGACGATGGCGGTCTTGCCCACGCCGGGCTCGCCGATGAGGACCGGGTTGTTCTTGGTGCGGCGGCTGAGGATCCGGATGACGCGGCGGATCTCCTCGTCGCGGCCGATCACCGGCGCCAGGCGGCCGGCGCGGGCCTCCTCGCAGAGATCGCGCCCGTACTTCGCCAGGGCCTCGTAGCTGGCCTCGGGATCCGGGCTCGTGACCCGCTGGTTGCCGCGGATGGCCGTCATGGCCTCGGTCACGCGGTCGCGATCGACCTGGAACGTCGACAGCACGTCGCCCACGCCCGTGGAGCGATCCTCGTCGGTCAGGGCGAGCAGGAGGTGCTCGACGCTGACGTACTCGTCCTTGAGGCGCTCGGCCTCGTCCATGGCCCGCACCAGGGTCTTGGACAGGCGCTGGGTGAGGGCCACGCTGCCCGGGGAGGCGCCCGGTCCGCCCACGGCGGGCTGCTTGTCCAGGGCGCGCTCGAGCCCGGCGGCCACGGCCTTCGTCTCCACGCCCATCCGCTCGAAGATCCGCGGGACCAGGCCCCCCTCCTGCTCGAGGAGGGCGACGAGGAGGTGCTCGGCGTCCACCTGCTGGTGACCCCGTCGGACCGCGAGAGCCTGCGCCTCGCTGAGCGCTTCGCGTGACTTGGTGGTAAACTTGTTGATGTCCATGCAACTCTCTCCTGGTGGCCGTTCGGCGGACGTACGTCATCGTCGACGCCGCCCGCAGCCAGGCGCCGTGGCGACCCCCGCGCCCGCCTGGTGGCAGGCTTGCTTCCCCTCGGCCCGTGCGCTAGACAGGCTGCCCTCGGTGTATCGGGGCGGGTTGTCGCCGGCCGTCACGAGGGAGTGGAAGCACGCCTCGAAGGCTGTCAAGGTGCGCGATGTCCGAGCGACGCAAGAAGACGGTCCCGCCCGACGACGGGTCGGCGGAGGGGACGCACGTCGAGGGTGACGAGGTCATCCTGGAGCCCGAGCTGGACGACGCCATCGACCTGGACGGAGGCGACGACGAGGCGGAGTCCGACGAGGCCGGCGAGGTCCTGCGCGCGGCCGTGAAGGGGCTGCCGGCCCTGTCCCAGCGGCAGCTTCCGGACAAGCTCTCGGCGCTGAACGTGTACCTGGCGCGCCTGAAGAACGTCGAGATCCTCCCGATCGAGGAGCAGACGGAGCTCGCGGAGGCCTTCCAGAAGCACGGGGACCGCGAGGCGGCGGCGCGGCTGGTGGCGTCGAACCTGCGCCTGGTGGTGAAGATCGCCTTCCAGTTCCGCCGCCAGTGGGCGGACGTCATGGACCTCATCGCCGAGGGGAACCTGGGACTCGCCGAGGCCATCCGGAAGTTCGATGCGGACCGGGGCGTGCCGTTCCCGTCCTACGCCCGCTTCTGGATCCGCGCGCGGATCCTGGCGTTCATCCAGGAAAACAAGCATCTGATCCACGCCGGGTCCCGCGCGGCGCGGAAGCTGTTCTGGCGCCTCGACCGGGAGCGGCGGAAGCTCCGCCAGGAGGGCATCGAGCCCACCCCGAAGCTCCTGGCCGACCGGATGGGCGTGAACCCCGAGGACGTGAACGAGCTCGCCCCCATCCTGGACCAGCGCCACATGAGCCTGGACGTCCCCATGCACGGCGAGGAGGAGGGCCGCACCCGCGGGGACGCCCTGGCCGACGAGGCGACCTTCGAGAGCCCCGAGGCCGCCGCGGGCGGCGGGGAGATCCAGGAGATGCTCGAGCACGTCTTCGCCCGGTTCCGGGAGACCCTCGACGAGCGCGACCGGGCCATCTGGGACCAGCGGCTCCAGTCCGAGGACCCCGTGCGCCTCGAGGACCTGGGCAACGAGTTCGGCGTCTCCAAGGAGCGCGTGCGCCAGCTCGAGGTCCGCATCAAGAAGCGCCTCAAGGAGTTCGTCCAGCAGGAGCTGGGCGACGAGGTCCTGATCGAGGCGCTGCGGTAGGGCCTGCGGCGGCGCTCCGAGTCGTCTGCTCCCAGTGGGGCCGGGCCAACAACATCTTCCCCGGGTCCTCCGCGGCTTTGCGGCTTGGCGCCTTCGCGCGAGCCCGCCGGCCCGCCGGAACGGGGCGCGGAGGGAGCTCAGACCCGGCTGGGGTGTCGCAGGCCCAGCTCCCGGGCGAGGGAGCGCACGCACATGTGGGGGCGGCCGCGGTTGACGCGGACGTAGTGCGTGTCCGCGTTCTTGGCCGCCTTGTAGAGGACGGCGTCCACGTTGTGCCCCTGAAAGCCCGTGGCGCTCAGCACGAAGTCGAAGGAGCCCTGCTCGATGGAGTCGCACTTGGACTGGACCCGGCGCGGGTCGATGACCGTCCAGGTCAGATCCAGGCCCAGCATCTCCTCGATCCGCTCCTTCAGGGCCGGGTCCTCCCGGTTGCTGACGAACAGCGCCTTCTTGCCCCGGGTGTGCCTGCGGACCTCGCGGGTCATCCGCTCCATCGGATCCGGGACGTTGTCGGGCTCGGGCTGCGGCTCGGGTTCGGGTTCGGGCGTGTCGGGCTCCCGCTCCAGCTCGCGGCGCGCGTCGCGCCGGATGGCGTCCGCCTCGGAGGCACCCATCACCTGGAGGCGCTTCTTCAGGTCGGCCAGGCGCTTCCGCGTCCGGCGGGAGTCCTCCGGCAGCAGGCCGCTGTCCAACTGCAGGACGGCGTCGCGGACCGGGTAGACGAGCCCCGAGATCCGGGGGTTCGGGAGCTCCGTGCCCAAATCGAAGGCCTCGCCCAGCCACTCGGCCAGGTCCTCGGGCTCGGGCTGCGAGCCGTTGCCCACGGGCAGGGACTGGAGGAGCTCCCCGCGGCGCTTGCGGTTGCGCTTCTTCCGCGGGTTCTGCCCCAGGGTCGCCGACCACGGCTGCGGCGGGCACCAGGCCGGGTCCAGCAGGTCGCGCACCTCCGCGCCCTGGTCCCGCGGCAGGTGATAGGCGGCCCAGCGGAGGCGCCCCATGGCGGCGCCCCACGTCTCGAAGTCGTCCGTGTGGCCCCGGAGCCAGCGCAGCTTCCGGGCCCAGTCCGCCAGCTGCTTCACGTCCGCCGGGAGCGCCCTGCGGAGGCGATCGCGCGCCTCCTTCCGGGGCGCCCGGCTCAGCGGACCGTGCTGTCGGGCGAGGCCGCCGCGCACCTCGCGCAGGAGGTCGTCCGGCCGATTGGGCGCCGGGTTGAGCGCCCCGCGGTCGGACCATCCGTACTCGTCCACCGTGCCGGTGTCCGTCTCGTCCAGCTTGTCGGCGAGCACGGCTTCCGCCTTCTCCGCGGCCTCCAGCCAGTCGTGGAGCCGTCCGCCGCCCTCGAGGCCCAGCTCCGCGCCGGCGTCCAGGGGCGTCGCCCGGAGTTGGAGCGCCTTCACGGAGCCGGGCCACCAGATCTTCCCCAGCGCGCCCAGGGTCCGGGCGATGTCGCCCGCGGCGCGCTCCACCGCCATGTCGTGGGGGTGGCGCTCCTGGATGGCCCGGGCGCGGCAGATCCACGCCAGGATGTGCAGCCGCTGCAGCTCCGGCGCCATCATGGCCAGCTCCCCCCGGGCGTCGTCGACACGCCGCCGCAGCAGGGAGAGCTCCTCGAGGGCCTCGCCCACCGGCGGCCCCGGCGGGATGGCCGCGGGCGCCTCCTCCGGGACCTCCTCGCGGGCCTCCTCTTCGTCCGTCGGCTCCCCTGCGCGCTCGGTCGCCGACGTCCCCTCGGCCTCGGTCTGCGCCCGCGCCGCGGGCGGCTCCTCGGTGGGGACGGGGGGCGGCTCTGGTCTCGGCGCAGGCGTGGGAACGGAGGGGCTTCGCGCCTCCGGGCGCGACCTCGGCGCGGGCTCCTCGCGCACCCTCCCGGTGGTGCGGACGGTGTCCTCGACCGCGCGGGCCAGCAGCTCGCGGCCCAGGGCCGACGGGAACATGGCGCGCACCGCGTCCTGCAGGGCCTCGTCGAGGTCCACCCCGTGGCCGACCCAGCGCTCGGCGTCCCGCGAGACCAGGCACTCCGTCCAGCCGTCCCGGCGGATGGCGATCCGATAGCCGAATCGCTCGAGGGTCTTCCGCAGGACGGTGGGGTCGAAGGGACTCACGCGGGGGAGCGTCTCCGTGCGTCGGGTGTGCCCCCGCGATGATAGCGGGTCCGGAGCGACCCCGCCATGACCCGTCAGACCCAAAGCCGCCGCCTGGGCCGAGCACCGAGCGCGCCGAGGCGGGTCCAGGTGCAAGGAAACGTTGCCGAATCGCGCGGAGCCGTAGCGAGCTACTGCGAGCACGAATCGGTGACGGTGACGCCGCAGATGGGCCCGAATCGGTGGGCGAATGCCGGAACAGGCGGCGGATTTGGGTCAGGGGCGATGCCCCGTCGCGCGCAGCAGCTCGCGGCGCCGTCTGACCGCCCACCAGGGCATCTCCGCCGCTTCGCGGAGGATCTCCCGGCGCGCCCGCTCCTGCTCCAGGGCGTCGCGCAGGAGGGCCGCCTCCTCCCGAAGCCGATCACGCTCGGTCCGGATCGCCTCGGCGGTCCGCTCCGCCCGGAGCCGCTCGGTGCGGGCGCGCGCCTCGTCGGTCCGGGCCCGGTCCAGGGCCCGGTGGAGGCGGCTCACGTCGGCGGCGTAGTGACGGGCCAGGTGCACGAGCTGATCGCGGAGGGCGTCCCGCTCGTCGTCCCGGCGGGACTCGCCGGCGTCCGCCGCGGGCGCGACGGAGGCCAGGCGCCGGACGTTCCCGTGCGGGTCCTGGCGATCCGGGCGGTCGTGTTCGGGCAGGGCGGCGCTCATGGGAGCCTCCTGGAGTGGACGCGTGCGTCGTGTCCTGGACGCGGGCTCCGACGATGGGACGGCGCCCGGGGGCTGTCCAGAAAACCGGGCGTGGTGATCGGCGCCGGTCGTGGGCCCGAGGTGCCTTCGTGTAGACTCCGCGGGGGCGGGCGCAGGGCCTGTCAATTGTTCACAAGTCGCCGAGCGCCGGCGAGACGTGGTCGTGGTCGGCGCAGAGCCACTCCACGTCTGGCGGGCTGGAAGCCCGCCGTCCCAGGGAACGCGACCGGCGCCCGGGACCGCGGGCGTCCCCGCCCGCGCAGCGGATATCCCCGCCGGAGCCGCTCTTTCAGGCACGGGCACGGGCAAGGGCAAGGGCAAGGGAACGAGGCCGGCTTGCCGAGATGTGTATGATCGACAGGCGCAGGGCCCGCCCATGCCCCCGAGGTGGCGATGAGGCGCTTGGCCCTGGCGATCCCGATCCTGGCCGTCGGCTGCGGAGACGGCGGAGGCGGAGCGACCGAAGACACGGAGGCGTCCGACGCGCGGGACGCCGACTGCGCCGGCGACGCTCCGTGCGCCCAGGTGGCCTGCGTCGAGGGGGCGTGTGCCGAGCCGGTCGAACCCTGCGAGGAGGCCGCCGACGCGTGCATCGGCGCGACGTGCGAGGCCGACTGGGCGTGCACCTTCGATCCGAAGGACTGCGACGACGGCGATCCGTGTACGGTCGCCGCCTGCGCGCCCGACGGGATCGAGGCGGCGTGCGGGGACGGCCTCGACGACGACGGGGATGGTCTGGTGGACTGCGCCGACGAGGACCGCGGGTGTGCCTCCGGGGGAGACGGCTGCCCCTGAACGGGCGTAGCCTGGAGGAGGAGCTCGACCTCGCGCCTCGCCGGGTGCTAATCGAGTCCGGTTGCCTCGAACGATGTGGAGGGGGCCTCATGTATTCGACCAGGCTCGCGCTCGTGACGGTCGTGGTGGCCGGACTCGGGAGCGCGGCGTGCTCGTCACCCGGTGGAGGGGGCCCCGCCGGCCCGGGCCCGACGACGCCCATCAGCGACGAGGGCGGCTTCGTCGTCCCGGACGTGGACGCGGGGTCGGGCGGCGAGGAGGACGGTGCCACGGGGCCTGGACCGGACGGCCAATCTCCCGGCTCCGACGTGGACAACGGACTGACCCCGTGCGACGGCGACGGGGACTGCGAGGCGCCCACGCCGTACTGCGGCGTCACCGGCTTCTGCTTCGAGTGTCTCGAGGGAGGGCACTGCGCGGACGACGAGTCGTGCACGAACGGGTCGTGCGTCTCCTCGACCTGTACGCCGGGCGACACGCAGTGCGACGGCAGGACCCGGCTCACGTGCGCCGAGGACGGCACGTCCTGGGAGCCCTTCTTCTGCGTGGGCGGCGACTGCGTGGGCGGCGAATGCCAGGGGTGCGAGCCGGGCAAGCGCGTCTGCAAGGGCGATCGGGAGGTCATGGTCTGCGACGCCGAGGGCGAGACCTACGAGGCGGGCGAGCCCTGCACGGGGGAGGATGTCTGCGTCCAGGGCCGGTGCGTGGAGTGCTTCCCCGGAAACCGCCGCTGCACCGGGCAGGTGGCGGAGGTCTGCTCCCTGGAGGGCGCGTGGGAGGTGGCCGAGGACTGTGCCGTCTCCGGGCAGGCCTGCTCCGCCGGCGCGTGCCTGTCGCCGTGCTCCGCCGACCTCAAAGCCAAGTCGAACACGGGCTGCGACTACTGGGCCGTGGACCTGGACAACCACTACGCGGCGCAGGAGGGGCCCTTCGCGGTCATCGTCTCCAACCTGTCGGACAACCCCTCGACCGTGACCATCACCGTGAGGGACGGCCCGGACATGAGCCCGGAGCAGGTCGCCGAGGAGACCGTGGCGCCCGGAGAGTTGGAGATCCTCCAGCTTCCCCAGCGCCACCCGGCGGGCGCCGGGATCGGCTACGGGGCGTTCCGCATCCAGTCCACGTCGCCCATCATCGCCTACCAGTTCAACCCGCTGGACAACGTGGACGTGTTCTCCAACGACGCGTCCCTGCTCATCCCCGCGCACACCTACGGCACGGAGTACCTGGCCGTGAGCCGCGCACAGTTCGTGGGAGGCGGGCCGGAGCCGGGTCCGCAGGAGACCTGCGAGACCGTGTGCCAGGGGGAGGGCATGGACGGCGCCCACTGCGAGGACGACGGTTCGGGTACGGGGAGCCGGGTCTGCGTCCTGCCCTATCGCGGGACCGTCACGGTCGTGGCGCCGGAGCCGGACACGCAGGTCACCATCGAGCCCACCGCCCGCACCCTGACCGGCGACGGGCTGGAGGTCATGCAGCCGGGGCAGGCGTACACGTACACCCTCGGCCCGTATCAGGTGCTGAACGTCAAGAGCGACGAGGAGGGCGGGGATCTCACCGGGACGGTGGTCACCGCCGACGGACCGGTCGCCGTCTTCAGCGGCCACGAGGCCTCGGTCTCCTCGGACCGGTGCTGCGCGGACCACCTGGAGCAGCAGATGTTCCCCGTGAACACGTGGGGCACCCGCTTTCTGGCCTCGAAGTCCCACCCGCGCGGCGTGGAGAGCGACTACTGGCGCATCCTCGCCTCGGAGGACGGGACCCAGGTGACGTTCTCGCCGGAGGTGGCCCCGCCCCAGACCCTGGACCGGGGCGAGTTCTACGAGCTGTCGAGCAAGGAGGACTTCGAGGTGCAGTCCGACGAGCCCGTGACCCTGGTGCAGGTGCTCGCCAGCTCCGGGGAGGTCCTCGTGACGGAGGTGCTGGGCTCCTGCGCCGTCGACCAGGACTGCCACCCGGGCTACTCCTGCGAGCTGTTGTCGAACGGCCAGGAGGGGTGCGTGCCGCCGACGTGCGCGGTCGAGGGGACCCCCCAGGGATGCCCGAACGGCCACACCTGCGCCTGCTTCGACGTGGATCAGTGCTACTGCCAGGCCATCGGCGACCCGGCCCTCGTCACCATGGCGCCGGTCGGGCAGTTCAGAAAGAGCTACGTCTTCCTGTCTCCGAACAAATACCAGAACGACTACGTCAACGTGTTGGCCCCCACCGAGGCGACCGTGACGTTCGACGGGGTCGACCTCCCCAGCGGGAACTTCCAGGCCATCCCCGACTCCGGTTACAAGGTCGCGCGCCTCGAGGTCACCGACGGGATCCACCGCATCCAGGCGACCCACCCGGTGGGCGTCGTCGCGTACGGCTACGACAGGGACGTCTCCTACGGCTACACCGCGGGGCTCAACCTCACCGACTTGTAGCCCGGGCTAGCCCGGGCCAGCGGTGGCGGCGGACACGACGAAGTCGAAGGCCGCGCCGGGGCCGTCCACCTCCACCCGGTAGGACCCGGCGTCCACCTGCTCCCACAGGAGGGACCAGGTGTCCTCGCCGGGGTCCAGGAGCGTATGCTCTCCGGACCGGGGGACCGGCTCCGACCACCCCGCCTCGACGCCGGCGGCCGTGAGGTCCCAGGCCCCGCGCTCGTTCGTCCAGGTGGTGCGGCCGTCCAGGGCGAGCACCGCGCCGCCGTCCAGGGCGTGCTGGGTGCGATCGCCGCCGCCCAGGGACTCGTCGCCTGCGTCGGCGTCCTTCCACACCACCTGGTCCTCGACCCGGCGCTCCGGGCTCCCCGCCGCCCAGGTCACGTCTGCGCTCCCGTCCACGGCGATCTCGCGGTCCCCCAGCCCGGTCCACTCGTGGTGGACCTCGATCCGCTCGGACGACGTGGACACGACGTTCACCGAGGCGACGCCGTGCAGCGCGCGCCCGGACAGCGTGCAGGGACGCTCGGGCGGGCCGAAGTTCAGCTCCAGGGTGCCGCCCTCTCGGCTCACGCCGGCGCAGGGGAGGGTCTCGAGCACCGTGTCTTCCACCGCCGACGCCGCGTCGGCCGTCGACACGCCGGGAGGCACCGCCGACGCAAGCTCGATCACGCGCCCGGTGAGCACCTGGGCTCGGGTCGCCACGGCGACCTCGTCCAGGGCATCCTCGGCGGCGTCCCGGTGCTCCGGCTCGCATCCCGCCAGAAGGCACAGCGTCGGGAGCACTACGAGGAAGCCGGCATGGCGCGTGGGGCGCATGGGCACCATGCTGCCCCCTGCCGCGCCAACAGACCAGGGGAAGCATCTCGCCAAGAGCCCGCGAAACGTGGTCGTGGACGTGGTCGTGGTCGGGCTCGACGGGCACGGTGTACCGGTGCCGTCGGGAGTGACTCGGGGCCGGGCACGGACCGCCGGGGACGGCGGCGGCCCGAGCGTGCAGGGCAATCGCAAAGTCCGAGAAACGTGGGCCGCGCGGCGGTACGGCGCCCGGCGCCGGGTTGCACCCCTCGGAAACGATGGGTTTTGCGCGTCTGAGAGCAGGCAAGGGCACGGGCAAGGGCACGGGCAAGGGAGGGCGGTCGACTTTGCGACCGCCCTGCCCGAGCGTGTCGGTCCGGTTTGCAGCGGACGGCGCGCGTGCTAATCACCTCGCCCCGTGGGACGCCTGCTGTCGCTGCCGGGACTCGTCGGCCTCGTGGGGCTGGCCTGGCTCCTGTCGGTGGATCGCCGCGCGGTGCGATGGCGCCCGGTGCGGTGGGGCGTCACCCTGCAGATCGGGCTCGGCGCCGTGATCCTCCTGGCGGACGTGGGCGGCCAGGTGTTCCGCGGCGTCGACGCCGGCGTCCGGGAGCCGATGTCCTGCATGCACCTCGGCGACCTCCAGTCGAGCCCCGAGGCCCTGAGCCCCCGGTCCGCCGTCATCACCTCCTACGCCCTGTGCGGGGTCGCGAACTTCGCCAGCATCGGCATCCGGATCGGCGGCACCGGAGGCATCGCCCCCGGGCGGTGGCACGACCTGGCCCGGCTCGGACTCCGGGCCATGATAGGCGGTACCCTGGCGGCCATGATGACCGGCGCCGTCGCCGGGTTGATGTACCGCGGCTGAGCACGACGGAGCGGAGGAGGAGCACATGCACCCCGGGTTCTCGCCGAGCGGCCTCGTCACGCTGACCACGGACTTCGGCACGGGGGATGGCTACGTCGGGGCGATGAAGGGCGTCGCCCTGTCGGTCGGGCCGGATCTGCGCCTGGTGGACGCGGCCCACGACGTGCCGCCGCAGGACGTGGTGCGCGGCGCCATGGCCCTCCGCGCGTCGGCCCCGTGGTTCCCGGAGGGCACCGTCCACCTGGGTGTCGTCGATCCGGGCGTGGGGACGGCCCGGGCCCCCGTGGTCGTGCTGGCCGGCGGACACGCCTTCGTCGGGCCTGACAACGGGCTGTTCGGCCCCGCCGCGGAGGCCTTGGGCGGTGTCGAGGGCGCCTGGCGCATCGAGCGTCACCCGGCGGTCGGACGGGAGGTGTCCAGCACCTTCCACGGCCGGGACGTCTTCGCGCCGGCGGCCGCCGCGCTGGCCGCCGGACGGCTCCGGCCATGGGACGCGGGGGAGTCCATGGAGCCGATGACCCTGGACCTCTCCGCGCCCGAGCGTCTGTCCGGAGGTGGTCTCCGGGGGCGCGTCCTGTTCGCCGATCACTTCGGGAACCTGGTTACGAACGTGACGGTGGCCGACCTGGAGCAGGTGGGCGGATCGCCGCGCGTCTCGCTCCCCGACGATCGCGTCGTGCCCTTCGCGCGGACCTACGGGGACGTGGAGGCGGGTCGGCCGCTGGCCCTGCTCGGCTCCGAGGGGAGGCTCGAGATCGCGGTGCGGGACGGCTCGGCCGGGCGGGCGCTGGGCCTCGGCCCGGGCGCGGAGATCACTGTGGTCCCGAGGGACTGACGTCGTCGTCGGGCTCCGCCGGGGGAGCCTCCGGCTGCTCCGGCTGCTCCGGCTGCTCCGGTTCGGCCGGCGGTCGCTCCGGCTCCTCGAGGGGGTGGTCCGGGGCCTCCGCGGGCTCCTCCGCGGGCTCTTCCGCCGGCCCTTCGCCGGGTCTCTCGGGCTCCTCCGTGGGTTCCTCGGGCTCTTCGGGGGGCTCCTCCGGGTGCGAGGGCACGCCCGGCGGCAGGGGGCGCCTCCGCTCCTCCTCGGGCGTGAAGACCAGCGGGTAGGTGATCACCAGCCGCTCGCCCTGGAAGGGGCTGAAGCGCAGGCGGCGCACCACGTCGAGCAGGCAGGCGTGGAAGGTGGTGTCATCGAAAGAGGACCCCGCGATCTCCGCGTGGGTGACCTCGCCGCTGGAGGCGATGGTGAACTTCACCGTCACCTTGCCCGATCGGGCCGCGTTGCGCCCCACGGCCTCGCGATAGCACTCGGACAAGCGCGCCTTCGCGGCCCGGATGACCTGGAGCACCTCCTGCTTGGAGATGGCCTCCACGTCGTGGCGGGGACCGCCGGACGTCACGGCCCAGGCGCCGCCGGCGATGGCGGTCAGGGCAAGCGCTGCGATGACGTGACGGGCGAACATGGGGGGATCCAACCACGATTTCTTCAGGTTGGCGAGATCCCTGGCCTTCTCCTCCGGAACACCGGGCCGTGGGCGGCCGCCGTCTCCAGCATGAGCCCCAGCGGCGCGGCCCGCCGCAGCGTGGTCGTCAGGGCCGGGGCCGGGACCCGAACGAGCCGGGCGTCGTAGCGCACCCGCCACGTGCGCGAGTGGCTGCCGCCCGTGAGGATCGTGTCCAGGCCGACGACGTCGCCGGTGCGAAGCTCCTCGTCCGGATCGTCGTCGGGGGAGAGGGCGCCCGTCTGGATCACGTACAGGGCGCGATCCTCGACCCCTTCGGCGAGGAGGACCTCGCCGGCCGCGACCTCCATGGGCTCGCTGCGGACCACGAGCTGGTCGACGGCGCGTCCGTGGAGCGACGAGAACAGGGTGGACGCCCGGAGCGTAGCCCGGGCCAGGAGCGTCTCGACGAGGGCCTCGCGGCCCTGCGGCAGGTGATCCAGGAGGCGGTCCATGTCCGGATCCTGGAGCACCCGGAGCCGGCCGCGGGTCAGCGCGATCAGCGCCGAGCCGCCCTCGGGGACGTCCGGGAGGTCCATGGGACACGGGAAGACGTCCCCGGGGCCGAAGCGGACCACGTCCTCGCCGTCGACGCGGAGGGCCACGACGCCGCTCAGGACGGCCTGGAGTCCGCCGGCCGAGCCGTCCAGGCGCTCGCCGGGGGAGACCACCCGGGTCAGCAGGCGTCGCTCGAACTCGACGCGCTCGTGGTCGGGGAGCACGGCCAGGGGCGCCAGGTCGAAGATGACGCGGTCCGCGTCCTCGTCCGGCATGGCCTGGCGTGGCCCGATGTCGCGTCCGCGGCGCACCTCGATGGCGAGCAGGCCCAGCCGGATGGCCGCCGCGATCCCAGAGGCCAGACCGAACAGGAGGATGGCCGTCCAGGCGATCGGGGGCAGGGCCCCGACGATTCGCAGGGCGGGGCTGTCCGACGCGAAGAGGTGCGACGCCCAGAGGGCCGCGGCCGGTCGGAGCGGGCCGAAGGTGAGCAGCAGCGCGCCGAGGAGCCAGAGCAGGGAGAGCAGGGCCTTGGCGTCCTTGCGGAACAGGTCCAGGCTCGCGTGCCACCAGGATCCGCGGAGGAGCACCCTCGTCAGGCGGGCCCGAGCCTCCGGGGTGGCGCTCTGCCCGTCCGCGAGGCGCTCCCCGTCCGTCGGGAGGAACGGGCACAGCTCGAGGAAGATGAGGAGCCAGGGCAGGAGCGCCCAGCTCGCGGCGTCCTCGTACGGGGGCTCCAGGAACCACGCCCCGGCGCTCACCGCGACGGCGGCCAGCAGCAGCCCCAGGAGGCCGGCCCGCCCGAGTCGTGCGCGCTTGCGGGGAGGTGCCGACTTCAGGTGGGGTGCGGCCACGTCCAGTCCGAGGAGCCCCGACCGGAGGCGCAGCCCGCCCGCCGGGGGCTCGCTGGTGCGCCCCCGGAGCCAGGCGGCCCGGGCGAGCCCGCGGAGAGCCTGCGCGACGAAGCCCACCGTCAGGAGCACCAGGACCGTAAGCTCCCAGGAGCCGGCGACGAGCACGCTCCCGTCCGGGCGCTCGAGCATCGGGAGGCCGTGCGGGATGGTCAGCGCGGCCGCGACGACGAGCAGCGGCAGCAGGACCCGGGCGGTCACGAAACCGTCGGGCAGGTGCGGCGCGACGCTCCCGACACCCGGCAGCGTCAGGACGGGCAGATCCACGAGCCGTCGCACCCATCGGAGGTGTGGCCAGGCGGCCAGGCGCGGGAGCGGGCGGGCCAGGAAGCCCTCGACGGCCAGGGTCTGTACCAGGTGGACGAGCCCCGCGTAGCTCACGCGGCCGAAGCGCTGGAGCACCTTGGCGGCGATGGCCTCCAGGGTGAGGGAGCCGTCCATGCAGGCGACGGCCCCCACCTCCAGGTCGGACAGGAGGAGGGCGTGCCGGGCCGACGGCCCGACCAGGAGCGGTCCCTCGTCCGAGTCCAGAAGGTGCGTGTCCTCCGCGAGGCGTGGACGCTCGTCGAACAGCCCGGTCTGCATGGCGCGCAGTATGCCAGTGCACGAGAAATCCGCACCATCCCGCCAGGGCGGTCGCAAAGTCGACCGCCCTCCCTTGCCTTTGCCCTTGCCCTTGCCCTTGCCCTTGCCCTTGCCTGCTCTCAGACGCGCAAAACCCATCGTTTCCGAGCGGGTGCAATCCCGCGCCGGGCGCCGTACCGCCGGGCGGCCCTCACTTCTCCGACTTTGCGATTGCCCTGACCATCCCGCGATGGCGGGGCACCCGTGGAACGGATGCTGGGCGCCGGGACCGGCGTCTGGTAGGGAGTGACGCGATGCCGCACGGCCCGCTCCGGAGGCCGCGGCGAGGACGAGAGGCGACGCGATGAGGGGCATGGGTACGCGCGCGGCCGTGGCCGCTGTGCTGACGGCGGGGATGATCTGGGCCGGGTGCGACGCCGGCGGAGGCGGAGGCGTGCTGCCGCCCGTCGGCGACGCGGACGTGACGCTCGACGGCGCAGGCGACGTGACGACGCCCGACGCGGACGCCGGCCCGCAGCCCGACGGCGTGAGCGACCCGGACGGCGACGCCGGGCTCGATCCGGACGGCGACGCCGGCGAGGAGCCCCCGGTCGAGTCCTGCGAGGCGCCCCTGGATGGTCCCGGGGACGGCACCTGCGCGGTGGAACCCGGCGGCGAGGCCCTGCTCCTGGAGGGCGATCTCATCCTCCCCGATCGGCTCCTCGAGGCCGGCCGGGTGCTGGTGGTCGACGGCCTCGTCGCCTGCGTCGGCTGCGACTGCGGATCCCGACCGGCGGCCGAGGGCGCCACCCGCGTGACGTGCCCGGAGGGCGTGATCTCGCCGGGGCTGATCAACGCCCACGATCACATCACGTTCACGCAGATGCGGCCCACGCCCCACGGGGACGAGCGCTACGACCACCGCCACGAGTGGCGCAAGGGCAAGAACGGCAAGACGAAGCTCCCCGCCACCCAGAACAGCCACGCCCTGGGCGACGCCTGGGGCGAGATGCGGCAGGCGATGGCCGGCACCACGAGCCTGTTCGGCTCCGGCGGCGAGGACGGCTTCTTGCGGAACCTGGACCGGGGCAACCTGCTGGAGGGCCTGGGCGGAGCGCCGGCCGACTACTCCACCTTCCCGCTCGGGGACTCGGGCGGGACCATGGTGTCGGACGGCTGCACGGCCTACGACTACGACGATCCGGACCAGGCGGCCCAGGAGCCGGCGTACGTGCCGCACCTGGCCGAGGGCGTCGTGGACGCCGCGCGCAACGAGTTCGTGTGCGTCTCGGGTCTCCACGACGACGGCGTGGACCTGGTGAACCCCAACGCCGGCTTGATCCACGGCATCGGGCTCACCGCCACCGACGTGGCGCTGCTGGCGGGCGAGGGCGCGGGCCTCGTCTGGTCGCCGCGCTCGAACACGGACCTGTACGGCTTCACGGCGGACGCGCCGCTGTACGATCGCCTGGGCGCCCTGGTGGCCCTGGGCAGCGACTGGACCGCCAGCGGCAGCGTCCACATGCTGCGCGAGCTCGCCTGCGCCGAGCAGTGGAACGGGTACTGGGGGCACTGGTTCAGCGACGCCGAGCTCGTGGCCATGGCCACCTCCTCCGCCGCGGAGATGCTCGGCTTCGGCGACACCCTCGGCAGCCTGGTCGACCACAAGGTCGCCGACATCGCGATCTGGGACGCCAGTGAGCACCCCGGCTACCGGGCCGTGCTCGACGCGGGGACGGAGGACGTCGTCCTGGTCCTCCGCGGCGGCGTGCCCCTGTACGGCGACGACGAGACGGTGGCGGCGCTCACGGAGGCGGGCGACTGCGACGCCCTGGACGTCTGTGGTCGTGACAAGCGTCTCTGCACCCCGAGGGAGCTGGGCACGTCCACCTCCGACCTGGAGTCCGAGCTGGGCTCCGACACCTACGACCTCTTCTTCTGCGGCGAGCCGGACGACGAGCCCTCCTGCACGCCGTTCCGCCCGGACGAGTTCGACGGGCAGGCGACCGCGGACGACCCCGACGGCGACGGCATCCCCGACGTGGACGACAACTGCCCGGACGTCTTCAACGCGGTGCGCCCCATGGACGTGTTCGAGCAGCCGGACACCGACGGGGACGGCGAGGGCGACGCGTGCGACCCCTGCCCGCTGGACGCGGACACGACGGCGTGCTCGTCCGTGGATCCGACCGACGTGGACGGCGACGGCGTCGGCAACGCGACGGACAACTGCCCCGGCGTGGCCAACGAGGACCAGGCGGACGCCGACGACGACGGCACCGGGGACGCCTGCGACGCCTGTCCGGAGTTCTGGAACCCGGCCGGCGGCCCCTGCCCGACGACCATCTACGCGGTGAAGAAGGGCGACACGCCGACGGGCGACGGCGCCCTCGTGCAGAGCGTGCTGGTCACCGCGGTGGACGAGTTCGGCTTCTGGGTCGGCGTCGAACCCGCCTCGGAGGGCTGGGAGGGCCCCGAGTTCTCGGGCGTCTATGTGTACGCCCCGGACGCGGTGGCCCCGCCGGTCGGCGCGCGGGTGGACGTCAAGGGCACCGTGGACTCGTTCTTCGGCCAGCTCGAGATCGTCGCCGGCCAGGTGGAGGTCCTGGACCCCGAGGCCGGCGCCCCGTCGCCCGTGTCCATCGACCCGGCGAGCGCGGGCCCGGGCGGCGACGCGGTGGAGGCCTGGGAGGGCGTGCTCGTCCGCGTCGAGGACGTGGAGGTCCTGGACGTCTCCCCGACCGGGGGCGAGGGCGAGACCGTCGAGAACGAGTTCGTGATCACGGGCGGCCTGAGCGTGGACGACGGCATCCACGCACTCGAGCCGATGCCCTCGGAGGGCCAGGTCTTCGCGGCCATCACCGGCGTCGTGGCGTGGTCGTGGGGGCGCAACAAGCTGTACCCCCGTGGCCCCGAGGACATCCTCTGGTCCGACCCCGGCCTGCACGCCTTCGGCCCGTCGTCCGCGGTCCTCTACGCCGGCGAGGCCCAGACGTCCCAGCCGGCCCTCGAGGTGAGCCTGACGGGGCCGGCCCTGGACGACACCTTCGTGGCCGTTACCAGCGCCGACGAGGACGTCGTCACGGTGGTGGACGGCGGCGTCACGATCCCCGAGGGGGCGTCGTCGGCGCCGCTGCTCCTGGAGTATGTGTCCGCGGGCGGCCCGGTGGTCCTCACCGCGAGCCTGGACGGCGTCTCCCTGGAGGCCGAGGTGACCGCCCTCGCCGCCGGCGCCGCGCCGCAGGTGGTCGACCTGGTCCCGCAGGCGACGAGCGGCCCGATCGGTGCCGAGGTGGAGCTGATCGTGACCGTGGACCTCCCCGCACCGGCCGGCGGCTGGCCCGTGGACGTCACGGCGGAGGGCGCGCCGGTGGAGCTGCCCGAGGCCATCCTGGTCCCGGCCGGCGAGACGTCCGTGACCGTCCCGGTGACCCTCGGCGACACGCCCGGCGAGGTGATCCTCGCGGCGGGCGAGGACGTCCAGGTGACGCTGACCATCACCGAGCTCGCGACGGTCGGCCTGCGCATCGCGGAGGTCCTGTACGACGTGGACGGAAGCGACGACGGCAAGGAGTGGGTGCGCCTGTTCAACGGGACTCCGGAGGCGCTGGACCTGGACGGCTGGTACCTGGGCTGGGGCGGCGTCGACTGGACCTACGGCGTGTTGGACCTCTCCGGGACGATCCCGGCCTGGTCCTGCGTCGTCGTCGGCGGCCCATCGAGCGACGAGGACAACGGCGCGCCGACCTTCGACCTGGCCGAGGACTTCGCGCCGGACATCCAGAACGCCTCCGGCCAGGGTACGGCGGACGGGATCGCCCTGTTCGACGTCCCGGCGGACGCCGTCGGAGGCGGCTCCGTGCCGCTGGACGCGGTGGTCTACGGAGGCGTCAACGACAGCGGCCTCGTGGGGGCCGACGGCCAGGCCGTGTCGCCGCCCCACGTGGACGACGCCCCGTCCGGCGCGTCCATCCGCCGCGTCGGCGTGGACACCTGGGAGGTCGCGGAGATCCCGACTCCCGACGAGTGTGTCCTCCTCCAGTAGGGCGGCCGGGCTAAGTCCGGATGGTCCGGACGATCTCCTCGATGACCGGGCGGGCCAGGTGCTCGTCGGTGCCGTCGCAGACCTCGAAGCGGGCGTCCACCCGGGAGCGGCCGTCGCGGGCGCCCACCTCGACGACCAGGTCCACCCCGAGGCCGCCGGGGCCACGGACCTGGCAGATCGCCCCGCGCCCCTCGGGCAGCAGGCTCAGGCCGGAGAAGTGCCAGGCGCAGAACTCCCGCTTTCGCTGGAGACGGCCGACCACGCGGCGGAGGCGTGCCCGGCTGCGGGCCAGGGCGGCCTCGTCGCGTCCGGCCAGGGAGTCGATGTCCCCCGAGGCCAGGGGGCGCGTGACGGTGACGCCGGGTGCGGCCGACAAGCGGTCCGTGGCCCACGTGAGCAGGCGCCGGAGGTCCTCGGGAGGGACGAGGCCGTCGACGAGCGGGGCGACCCGATACCGATCCGTCTCGAACGCCGAGGGTGGGGCGTTCACCGGCCGACCCACGCCCTCGGGCGGCGTCACGTGGAGGGTCACCCCGGCGCCCGCGTCGGTGGTCCAGGCGAAGTGGACGCGGCGGTTCCGGTCGTCCTCGAAGGCCTCGACGGGACGCCAGCCCTCCGGGGCGTCCCCGCCGGCGTAGGCGTCGTACAGCGGCCGGAGGTACGGCTCCACCAGGAGGGTGAAGCTGGTCAGGCCGGGATCGATGGCGCGCAGGCGCTCCCGCGAGACCGGCTGGAACTCCTCGTCGCCGTAGATGGCCAGGTAGTCACGGAAGATGCCCGTGCACTTCGTCCGGAAGACGCACTCCCCGCAGCGATCGAGGAAGCGCCGCTGGGAGCGGTGGATGGCGTACTTGTCGCCGGCCTCCTCGAAGCCCTCCGGGGTCGTGGACTGGATGACGGTCGCCTCGCCGCCGTGGTGGATGCGGTTGGCCCACTCCGGCAGGACGCAGTACGGCAGGTTCCCCGCGTCGACCTCGAAGCCGGGCTGCTCGCGCTCGAAGCGCTCGAACATCTCGGCGTAGTACGGAGCCATGTCCGAGTAGCGGGGCATGATGCTCCGGAGGTACTCCTGCCCCCGGTTGCCCACGCTGGACGGGCGGATGATGTCGATGTGGAGCTGTCGGATGCCCGTCCGCGCCACCAGATCGGGGAACTTCGGGAGCGACCGGTAGCTGCGCTCGTTCACGCAGATGTTGGACGTGATGCGCTGGCCGTGTCGCCGGAGGTACTCGATGCCCTCCATGATGCGGCGGAAGGACTGCGTCCGTCGCGTCACGGCCACGTGAGAGTCCTCGTCGGCGCCCTGGATGGAGATGCGCCAGGTGAACCGCCCCAGCTTCAGGATGGGGTCGACGAACTTCCGCTGGGGGAGCCGCACCCCGTTGGTGAAGATGACGATCTCCTCGAAGCCAAGCTCCACGCCCCGCTTCAGCGCCGGGAGGAATCCCCGGTGCAGCGTGGGCTCACCGCCCAGGAAGACGAGCCGCGTCGCCCCATCTCGGCGCGCGCCGTCCATGGCGTCCAGGATGTCCTGGAACTCGACGGGCGTCGCGAACCCCAGCTCCGTGAGCCAGCCGCTGTCGCAGAAGACGCAACGGTTATTGCACAGGTGGCCGAGCTGGAGCTCGAACTGGTGCCCGGAGAGGTTCCCGGTCACCGTCCGGGCCTCCGTTCGCTGCCAGTCCGAGATCTCGGGGTGGGCGTCCATCGGCTCGACTCTACTGGCGCCGTCCCGCTCGCGACAAGGAGCGGCCGCGGCCGAGGCGGTCACTCCTCGAGGGGGATCAGCTCGCCCGTCCCCACCATCTCGAGATACAGCGACCAGGTCTTCGGGCAGCGGGCCCGCACGGCGCACCGGCGGCAGGGCTCGGCCCCCGGACGCACCGTGGACCGCACGTCGCGGAAGTCGTCGTGGACCATGTGGACGTCGTCGACGCGATGGCGGCCGAAGTCCTCCGTGGCGTCGGGCGTGCCGTGGAGCCACTCCGGCAGGTGGCACAGCGGGAAGCCCTCGGTCGTGACCGTCATGCCGAGGTCCCGGGCGGTCTCGGCGGCGCGGCAGGCGTGCGCGGCGGCGTTGGGCAGGGCGACGAGCGGCTCGGTCACCACGCCCCGGGGCAGCTCCACGGGGCGGGGGAACTCGAGCTGGACGTGGCGCACGCCCAGCCTGTGCAGGACGCGAACGGTCTTCCGCAGGGAGCGCAGGTTGCGGCGGAGGACCGGCACCCGCACGAGCATCATGCGCTCGCTGGCGGCGACGTTCCGGAGGGCGGCCGCGATGGCCCGGAAGGCGCCGGGGGCCCCCGCCAGCTCGTCGTGGAGCGCCTCGGTCCCGGCCAGCAGCATCATCTCGAAGGCGTCGACGCCGGCCTCCAGGGCCCTCTTCAGCTCGCCCGCGTCGGCGAAGGACGCGCCGTGGGTCTGGAGCTGCACGAAGCGATAGCCCATGGCCCGGGCGCGGCGGACCAGGGGGAGGAGGTCGGCTCGGCCCGTGGGCTCCCCGCGCATGACCACCAGCTCGTCGCAGCCGGCCTCCCGCCCCGCGGCCAGGGCCCGCACCGCCCCCTCGAAGGTGCGCTCGCCGTACGGCATGGCGTCGCGCAGCGTGCAGTGGACGCAGTCGAGGTTGCAGGTCGTGGTGAGGCGCAGGGAGAGGCGCCGGCCGCCTGGGCGCTCCGCGAGGGCGTCGTCGTCGGCCTCGGGGCCGGAGGCCGCCTCCTCGGCCGGCTCCACGAGGTACGAGCCGATGGCCAGCGCGTCCGCGCCGAGGTCTGCGAAGGCCTCCAGGGCGTCGGCGGGCGTGCAGACGATGGGCTCGCCGCGCCGGTTGAACGACGTGTTGACCACCATGGGTACGCCCGTGCGCTCGTGGAAGCGCACGAGCATCCGATGGTACGCGGGGTGGGTGTCGGCGTGGACCACCTGGGGGCGGGTGGTGCCGTCCACGTGCACGACCGCCGGGATCTCGTCGCGGCGGTCCTCGCGCACGGGGAGGGTGAAGAGCATGAAGCGGCTGTCGAACGCCGTCTCGAACCACTCGTGTTCGTGACCGGCGAGGATGGAGGGCCCGAACGGCCGCCACGGCTCGCGCTCCTTGAGGCGGTTGACGCGGTCCTTCGTGGCCTCGTGGCGCGGGTCGGCGAGGATGCTGCGACCGCCGAGGGCGCGGGGCCCGAACTCCAGGCGGCCCTGGAACCAGCAAACCACCTGGCCGTCGGCGATGCGCGCCGCCACCTCGTCCGCCACGTCGTCGACGCGCCGCCACGACAGGTCCGACCGCGCCAGGGCCCGCTCGATGTCCGCGTCGTCGAAGGAGGGGCCGAGCAGGGCGTGCGTCATCGGCCCGGCCGTCCTCCCGCGGGCCTCGCACGCGGCCCCCAGCGCGGTGCCGGCGTCGTTCGCCGCGGGCTGCCCGAAGAGAGCCTGCGGCCGGAACGCGAGGCGCAGCCGCTGGTTCATGTGGCAGTTCAGGGTCACGCCGCCCGCGAGCCCGAGGTGGTCCACCTCCCCGCCGTCCACGCCGGAGGCCACGAGCGCCAGGGCGACCTCCTCCAGGGCGTGCTGGAGGCTCGCCGCAAGGTCCCGGTGGTGCTGCTCGATGGGCGCGCCCGGCTCGCGACGCCGATCGGCGAAGGCCGCCTCGAGGCCGAACTCGTGGATGTCGTAGTCCGTCGCCGAGCGGGCGGAGAGGAAGGGCGTCATGTCCGGCTCCGGCTCGCCGAAGCCCGCGAGGGCCATCACGCTCCCCTGGCCGTACTCGCCGAAGCCGAGGTGCTGGGTGATGGTCTGGTAGACGCCCCCGATGGAGCGGTCGCTCAGGGAAAGCAGGGTGAAGACGGGCTCGAGCGCGCCGTCCTCGCCCCGGAACAGGGCGGCCGTCTCGCGGTCCCCGCGCCCGTCGACCGTGAAGATCCATCCGCGATCGAACGGGGCCACCCGGAAGGCCGAGGCCGCGTGGCAGAGGTGGTGCGGCACGGAGACCACCCGCCCCGCGCGCAGGGTCGGGATGGGCTCGTCGGCGTCCAGGTGCGAGTAGGCGTTCCGATAGCGCCCGTGCAGGCCGTTGATCGCCACCATGTCCACGTCGTCCGCGGTGATGCCCTCCTCGGCCAGGAGCACCCGGATCGACCGGCGGCACAGCACCTCCTCGAGCTGCATCGTGGGGTCCACCGCCGGCGTGATCCAGTCCGGGCGCCCCTCGACGCGCCGGCCGTAGTGGCGGATGCGGACGAGCTTCTCCTCCTCCACGGCGCCGACGATCTCGCCGTCCCGCAGGAGGACCGCGGCGTGCTCGGCCATGGTCAGGACGGCCAGGCCCAGGACGTAGGTGGGTCGGCCCTGGGGCTCGCTCCGGCGCTTCGGCGCCAGGTACGAGGGCGGGAAGGGGGTCGGCAGCAGCGGTCCCGGGGCGCCGCGGAGCCGCGACAGCCAGCCCGGGCGGTGCGCGAGGGTGCTGCCGCGGGTCGCCGCGTCGTCGCCGTAGACCGGCCGCAGGGCGTCCGTGGGGCAGAGCTCGACGCAGTCGTAGCAGCGGATGCAGGCGTCCGGGTCGTCGGTGGTCGGCCGGCCCTCCGCGTCCAGGTAGTCCACCGGGCAGACCGCCGCGCACGCGCCGCACTCGATGCAGCGGTCGGGGTCGACGCGGATCGGCGGCTCGCCGGGACCCGTGGCGGCGACGGCGACGGTCGGGCGCCGGCCGACACCCCACACCAGCCCGTCCAGGAGCACCTCGCCGGGCAGCGCGACCTCCCGGGGCGGATCGTCCAGCGCCCCGACGAGCCACTGGAGGTGCGTCGGCTCGGCGGAGGCCGCCAGGAGGAGGGCCGGGCGCACGCCGCGGTCGCCTCCGGGGCGCCACCAGGCCAGGACGTGGGGGCCGTCGGGCTGCGGCGTGGCGGTGGCCGGGCCCACCACCTGCAGCCCGCGGGCGGTGGGGCGCAGGGTGCTCAGGGTGGCGGTGCGCGGAAGCTCGGCGGCGACCGCCCCCAGCATCCCGCCGGCCTCCACCTGCGGCGCCACCTCGAGGCGTTCGTCGCCGGGAGGCGCGACGCCGAGGCGCGCGAACAGGTCCCGGACGCCCTCCGCGAGGCGCTCCGGGGCCGTCACCTCGGCCAGGGCGACCGTGTGGACCGGGCGCGTGCGGCGGTCGGCGACCCGCGGTCCCTCGCCGAGGTCCTCCGTGGGGACCGCGCGGCAGTCGGTCAATGGGGACAGGCGCTCCCGGAGCCACGTCATGCCCAGGCTCACCGGGTCGCCGCCGGGAGGCTCCGCCGGGTCGTGCTCCAGGGTGACGCCGTCGTCCCGGAGGACCAGGCGCGCGCCCGCCAGGCCGCACGCGTCGAGGCCTTCGAGGAGCGCGGCGGGGCGAACCCGCGTCCCGAAGGAGTCCGTGAAGGGGAATCGAAGGCCCGACATGGCGCGGGAGAATACACCGAGCCCCCCCCGCCGCAAATCGGCCGGCCCGCCAGGGGCGCGGGTCACGGCGCCGGATTCGAAATCGGGCGCGGGGGCGGGTTAGGATGCGCCCGCTCATGGCGAACATCGGCTACATCCAGGTCGTCCGACACTGCAACCACTTCTGCGGGTTCTGCTCGAACCCCACGACCCCCTACGTCCACACGTTCGAGACCGTGGCGGCCCTCGCCGACGACCTCGCGGAGCAGGGGTACTTCGGCGTCATCCTTACCGGCGGCGAGCCGACGCTGCACCCGGAGCTTCCGCGGATCGTCGCCTACTGCCGCGACCTCGGGCTGCACGTGCGGATGATCACCAACGGGCACCGCCTGGCGGACGAGGCGTTCGCCCGCGACCTCGGCGAGGCCGGCCTCCAGCTCGTGCACGTGTCGGTCTACTCGACCCGGCCGGAGGTGGAGGAGCGGCTCCGGGGCCTGCCGCGGACGCTCGAGCGGGCCGTCGCCGGGATCGACCACGCCCACCGGCACGGCATCACGGTCAACATCAACAGCGTCATCAACCGGATGAACGCCGATCACCTGGACGAGTCCGTCGCATACTGGCTGGAGCACCACCCGTACATCCCGCACTTCGTGTGGAACAACCTGGACCCGTCCATGGGGCGCGCGGAGGTGAACCAGGACCGGTTCGTGCCGCGGCTGGCGGACTTCGAGGCCTCCTTGAAGCGCGCGCTGGACCTGCTTTACCGCAGCGGCCGCACCTTCCGCGTCGAGAAGGTGCCGCTGTGCTACATGACCGAGTACGCGTGGGCGAGCACGGAGACCCGCAAGATCATCAAGGGCGAGGATCGCCTCATCTTCTACCTCGACGAGATGCAGGCGGTGCGCCAGGCCGAGTGGGGCCACATCTACTCCGAGGCCTGCGACTCCTGCAGCCTGCGGTCCATCTGCGCCGGCCTCTTCGACCGCGGCGACGGCTACGATCCCGCGGAGCTGTATCCCCTGTTCGTGCCGCGAGAGCCGGTCGTGGAGCGCGTCCTGTTCGATCCTCACGAGCCCGCGTCCGGTTTCGCCTCCGTCGCGGAGTGGGCGCGCTGGTTCGACGCCCGCCGCGACGTGACCGCCCCGAAGAGCGCCACCGACGGCGTGCTCGCCCGCAAGGAGGAGGAGACGCGCCCGCCGGTCGGCATGATCACGGAGGAGGGCCTCCGTCGCTTCGAGAAGAAGCGCCGCGCCGAGTCGCGCCGGGCCCGGGCGCTGGGCGTGCGCATGGAGCGCGCCGCCCCCGACGGCGGGGACGCTCCCGGACACCGATAGAGCACCAGACAGGACCGCTCCCGTTGGGCTAGCGCATGAGCAGGCCGGTCGCCGGGTCCCAGACGAGGCGGGTGGCTTCCCACGAGCCGTCGTGCAGGACGACGGTCAGGGTCAGGTGGCGCGGCGCCGGGTCCTCCGCGCCCGGCACCTCGAGGGCGACGCGGCCGTCCTCGTCCCGGCCGCGGGCGCGGATGGGGGGCGCGTCGGGCGCCTCGGCGAGCGTGACTTCGGCTCCGGCGGCGCGCAGGGCCTCGTCCCCCCGGTCGACGGTCACCAGGAGCGGCAGGGCCTCCCGGACGCCGGGGCGCTCCGCGGGGGCGGCCACGGACACGGCGACGCCGTCGCGCTCGAAGCGCAGCGCCTCCTCGAAGCCGTCCTCCAGGTCCGGCCGTGGGCCGTCGAGGCTCCGTGGCCCGTCCGGGACGGCGGCGTGCTCCTCCTCGCCCTGCGGCTCCTCCTCGCCTGGCCCGGACGGCGCCTCGTCGGGAGCCCGCTCGCCCTCGTCGCCGCCGGCCGTGGCCTGCTCCCGCTGCTCGTCGGCGCCCCCGGCAGCGGGCTGCTCGTCGGCCGGAGCTTGCCCGTCCTCGCCGCCGGCCGCCACCGTGGTCGGCTCCTCGCCGGGGGACTCGACGTCGTCGGACTCGCCCAGCACCAGCCAGAGGCCCACCGCGCCGCCCGCGAGGAGCAGGACGGCGACGGCGACCATCGCCGGGACCAGCCCGCCCGAGACCCCGCGCTCCTCGGCGGCGGTCTCCATGTCGCCCGGGACAGCCTGCGACCCGGAGCGATCCCCGTCCGTGGCCGCGTCCCGGTCCGCCGGCACGTCCGTGGCCACCGAGTGGGGCGTCAGCTCTTCGTAGCGCTCGATGAGCGTCGGATCCGGCTCCACGTCCGGCGCCGCCTGGATGGTGGGGAAGGCGGCGAGATCCCTCAGGAGGTCTCCGGCGTTGGCGTAGCGCTTCGCCGGGTCGCGCTGGAGGAGGCGATCCACGATGGGGTACATGCCGGAGGGCAGGGAGGGCGGCGGGCAGGCCTCGCGCAGGGATGGGGCGTCGCCCCCCACGCGCTTGGTGAGGACCTCCATGGCCGTGTCGCCGTGGAAGGGCATCTCGCCGGTCAGCAAGCGATAGGCGATGACCCCCAGGGCGTACATGTCCGCCGTGGGCCCCACCTCGCTCCTGCCCATGGCCTGCTCGGGCGCCATGTAGTCGGGTGTGCCCGTGATGTAGCCCGTGCGCGTGAGCTTCTCGAGGCCCTCGCCCTCGTCGCGTTCGCTCGTGACCAGCGCGGCGATCCCGAAGTCCAGGATCTTGACGTGCGTCGAGCCGTGCTGCTGCAGGATCATGAGGTTCGACGGCTTGAGATCCCGGTGGACGATCCCCTCGCGGTGGGCCTCGTCAAGGCCGCGGGCCGTCTGCCGGAGCACGTCGATGGTCCACAGGAAGTTCGGCCGCGGCGTGGCCCGCATGATGACCGACAACGGGTTGCCCCGGACCAGCTCCATGGCGAGGTAGTAGAGGGGATCGCCCGTGCTCGGGTGCCGGAAGCCGTCGAAGTCGTACACGCGCACGATGTGCGGGTTCGACAGGCGGCTCACCACCTGCGCCTCCCGCTCGAAGCGGCGCGCGGCCACCGTGCGGGCGAGGACGGGCGGCAGGACCTTCACGGCCACCTCGCCGCCGAGGCGCCCGACACGGCGTGCCCGGTAGACCGTCCCCATGCCCCCCTCGCCGAGGCGGCGCTGGAGCTGATAGCGCTCGTCGATGATCAGCCCGACGAGGGCGTCCGGCCGCCAGCCCTCCTCGGGTCGCGTCCGGCCGCAGCCGGTACAGTCCTCGTCCTCGGGGTGGACGATGCGCAAGCAGTCGGGACAGACGGCCTCGTGCATGGGCGCTCTTCCTCCGGGCCCGGAGCCCGACCGGCCTGGATCAGAACTCCTCGACCCGGGTGCCGGCGAGACCCGGCCCCCGGTCGCTGGGCTTCAGGCGTGTGTCCTCGGCCTCCTCGCCCTCCGGCACCTCGGCGTGGGGCGGCACGGAGTCGAACGGGCGGGTGAAGACGTGGGGCTTCAGGTACAGCAGGTCCTCGAGCTTGGCCTTGAAGGTGCCGGCGAGGGTCTCGAAGACGCAGCCCCGGAACTCGATGTAGAAGTAGACCTTCTCGGTGTTCGCGCCGTAGTCGAGGGACGCCGGGCGTTTGCCCCATCGGATCACAGCCTCGCGGAACACGGGCTCCGGCCCCTCGTACGTGCCCTTCGTGAAGGCCTCGTGGGAGGAGGGGCCCGGCTCGAAGTAGACCTCCGCCCACTCCTTGGCCACGGCCTCGTCCGTCGGGACGGCCTGCTTGGACGCCGCCAGCAGGCGGATCAGGTGCCCCGCGGCCGCGTCGGCCACCTTCATCTGGCGGTTCGCGGGCACGATCAGGACGTCGTGGCGCTCGACCTCTTCCTCGGACATGGAGCCCTCCCGGGCGGCCGGTGAACGGCCCCGATCCTGGCCGCGGCGGTGGCGGGAAGCAAGGGCCCTGGCACCCGCGCCGGAAAGGTGCTAGCGCGTCGAGGCGTGAGCCGCCTCGTCCTCGCCAGCACCAGCCCGTACCGCCGCGCCCTCCTGGAGCGTCTGGGCGTCCCGTTCGACGTGGACTCCCCGGAGGTGGACGAGTCCGCGTGGCGGCACCTCCCGCCCGCGGAGATGGCCCGCCACCTGGCCGAAGCCAAGGCCCGGGCGATCACGCGGCCGGGCTGCCTGGTCGTGGGCTCCGATCAGGTGGCGGAGATCGACGGCGACGTCCTGGGCAAGCCGGGGACCGAGGCGCGGGCGGTCGAGCAGCTATCGAGGCTGTCCGGCCGCGCCCACCGGCTGATCACGGCCGTGGCCGTCCACGACACCGACACGGGCCGCGTCGAGGCGGACGTGGACGTGCACGTGCTCCACATGCGGCGGCTGGACCGGCAGACGCTGGAGCGCTACGTGGCCCACGACCGCCCGGTGGGCTGCGCCGGGGCCTACATGCTCGAGCGCCGGGGGATCGCCCTGTTCGAGCGCATCGACGCCGACCCGGACAGCGCCGACGACACGGCCATCGTGGGCCTGCCCCTCACGAAGCTCTGTCGCCTCCTGCGCGGCTTCGGCTACGACGTCCTGGCGGAATAGGGGCGCCCACGGCCCGCTCGATGGGCTCCATCCCCCACGGGAGGGGGCCGCCGGCGCCCCGCTAGGGGGGCGGTGGATCGGGCAGTGACCGCCGGGGGCGGTGGTCCTGCTGCATCTTTCCCGTGTCCTCCGCGGCTTTGCGGCTTTGCGGCTTGGCGCGAGCCTTTCGGAGCCGGGCAGATGTGCCTGATCGACAGGCGGGGCGCCGGTCGCCGGACTCAGGCGAACAGGCGCCGGAGCCGCAGCACGGAGCCGAGCCCCTCCTCCCCCCGGCGGCGGGGCCGGGCGGAGCGGGGAAGGGCCGGGACGAGGCGGCGACGCTCCCCCTCGGGGAGGCCGTCGATGAGCCGCTCGCGCCGGGCCTCCGACATGGCCAGGAGGACCCGGGCGGCCTCCCGGCGCGGCATGTGCTCCAGGGCGCGCCGGGCGTCGTCCTCGCGCGCGGCCACCACGAGGCGTGCGACGGCCCGGGGCGCGAGGCAGGCGACGCTCTGCTCGCAGCGCCTCTCGTCCAGCAGGACGCGCGCCGCGCGGCGGAGTTCGAGCTCCTCGAGCCCGGCGAGCAGGCGGGAGAGATCGTGTGCCGGGAGGCGATCCAGCAGCCGCGCGATGCGGCGAGCGTCCCCGGCCCGGAGGAGGTTGCTGAGCAGGACGGCCCGCGTGGCCTGAATGGTCATGGGGGTCCCTCCGTTCGGAAGTGGTGATGTTCGGATGAGCAGCGCACCGCAATCGCTCACCCGGTCACCTGCCTCCGGAGGAGAGGGCCCGGTGGGCGACTACGGCTCGATACTTGGCGGGTAGGCGCCTGTGTCGCCGTCGACCATGTAGGCAGACTCCTGACGGGTTTCGCGTGTGTCTCCGGGGTCCGGAGACCCGGCGGACCTTCCGCCGGCTGTCTCGTCACCTGAAGGATGACACGACAGACGGCGGCATCATAGGCGTCGGCCGATCGAACGCAAGGAGGGGGCCGGGGCAGGGCGGTCGCAAAGTCGACCGCCCTCCCTTGCCTTTGCCCTTGCCCTTGCCCTTGCCTGCTCTCAGACGCGCAAAATCCATCGTTTCCGAGCGGGTGCAATCCGGCGCCGGGCGCCGTACCGCCGCACGCCCCTCACCTTTCCGACTTTGCGATTGCCCTGGGGGCCGGGGCCTCCCGCGACGCCTGCAACCCCTGCGGTTCCGCCCCTCACTCCGCGGCGGCGATCCCGATCAGGCGGCGGAGGGCGTGGCGATCCCAGCCCAGGGTGCCGTCGTACAGGCGATCGCCGAGCACCAGGGCGGGGGAGCGGTGGATCCCCAGGGCCCGGGCCTCGCGGCGGGTGGCCCGGACGGCGTCGCCCACCTCCGGATCCTCCAGGCAGCGCGCGAAGCGCCCGTCGTCCAGGGCCGCGCGTCGAGCGGCCGGGCCCAGGCGCGCCTCGGTGGGATCTCCCTGGTCCACCAGGGCGTCGTGGAAGGACCAGAGCCGCCCCAGCCGCCCGGCGCAGAGCAGCGCTCGTGCCACGGCCTCGGCCCGCGCGTCCCCCTCGGGCGCCAGGGGGCGGAGGTGGAGGGCCAGGCTCGTCCGGCGGGGGGCGTCGGCCAGGTCCGCCAGCCGTTCGGCCACCACCCGGTCCGTGCTCCGGGCGACATCGGCGAAGATCACGCCTCGCACGTCCGCGTCCGCCGGACCTCGGCGCTCGGAGCCGGTCAGCTCGGGCTGCCTCCCGAGCGGTCGGAGGGGCGACCGCGTCCGCGCCCCCTCGAGGGCCGCCTCGTAGATCGCGCCGGCGTCGGCGCCGGCCGGTGCGAGGTCCTCCGCGCGCTCCAGCTCGGTCTCCACGACGGTCGCCAGGTCGTCCGCGCTCGGCGCGCCCGGCACCTTCACGCCCTGGACGTACGTGATCGGGGCGCCGCGCGCGGCCACCCGCTCGGCCAGCAGGCGGTCCTCGACGATCCGGCGCGCCGCGGCGTCCGAGCCCAGGCAGCGCTCGAACCGCGCCACGTCGAGGCCGAGGTCGCCGGCCTCCGCGACCAGGGCCTCGTCACCGAGGTCCGCGTCGTCCCGGAGCAGGGCCGCCCGCAGGTCGAGGAAGCGACCCTGGCGACGTGCGCACTCCAGTGCGAGGGCTGCAGGGCGGGCCCGCGGGTGGTGGGGCAGGGGGAGCGCCTTGAAGATGACGCGCACGCGATCCCCGAAGCGCTGCTCGACCTGCTTCAGCGCGTCGTCCAGGCCGCGGGCGAACGGGCTCTCCAGGTCCTCGAAGACCACCAGGGTCACGCGGGCCCGAGCGCCGCCGCGGCGCGGGTCGTCCGGTCGCACGGTGACGTCCCAGCGCTCCACCCCGGCGGAGGACGACGTCGACGACCCGGGCCCTCCGGAGCCCACGGGCGGGCGATCCGCGACGAGCCAGTCCGCGGCCCGCGGGTGCCCCTCCCGGTCCGCCGCGGCGGCGCGATACGCCACCTGATCGCGCGGGGCCCCCTCCCGGAGGAGGCTCCGACCCTCCCGAAGGGCCTCGCGGGTCCGCCGTATCAGGGCGACCACCCCGCCCCGCGGACCCACCCGGCGGCTCCCCACGTAGAAGGTGGGGGTCCCGGGGGCGCCGAGCAGCGAGGCGCGGGCGGAGTCGCGGCGAACCTTCCCGGCGACGGCCGGGTCCCGCAGGTCCTGCAGGAAGCGCCTCCGGTCGAGGTGCAGGCCCTCGGCCAGGTCGGCCAGGTGTGCCTCCAGATCGGCCTGGGGGAGGTCACCCCAGGCGTCCGCGGTGGCGAAGAGGCGGTCCCGCATCCGGGCAAAGGCCTCCTGGCGATGTGCGGCGGCAGCGGCGCGGGCCGCGAGGGTGCCGGTCCCCTCCGCCGCCAGCGGATAGTGGCGGAACTGGACCTGGAGGTCGTCGCCGAAGGCCTCGGAGAGTCGTTCGGCGTGGCGGATCGCTCGCGGGCAGTGACGACACCGGAAGTCCGTGAACACGGTGACGACGGCGAGGGGATTGGCCGCGCCCCGGGCCGGGGTCGTCGTCGCGTCCGGCGCCACGCGCGTCGGATCGTCGGCGCCGACGGCCGTGCTCGACTCCAGGACGCCCTCGGGGCGCTCGGGCGCCTCGCACGCGGGCGCGGCGAGGAGCGCCACGAGGCACGGGACCCGCACCGCGACGGCCGCCCGTCTCATCGGGCGTCGTCGGGCGCCGCCTCCGGGCGGGGCAGGATGAGGCGCACGTCGCGGCCCCGGGCGGCGAGCCTGGAGGCCGCCTGGGCGCGGTCGCGGCCCACCAGGGCGAACGGGCCCTCGGGCGGGATCGGATCGCTCGCGCCGAGGACCGGCACGCCGTCGGGGGGCTCGGCGGTCACCGGCACGAACGGCGTCCCCGGGAACCAGTCGGGCAGCGCGCACACGGTCAGGGACTCCAGGGCCGCCTCGACGAGGTGTGCCGGTAGCCTGTCGTGGGCCTCGGCGAGGGCGGACCACTTCGCCGAGACGGCCACGGGTCCGTCGGAGAGGTCGCAGACCTCCTTGGCCCGCGCCGAGATGTCCTCGGTGCCGATCCGCCGGGCCCGGGCGATGATCTCCTCCTTCAGGAGGCCCGACAGGGGCCGGAGGATGGCCCGGTGGCAGTAGGAGTCGATGGCCGCCAGGTGGCTCACCGTCTGGCTCGACACCTGGCCGACGGCCTCGCCCGTCACGAGGGCGTGCACGCCCAGTCGCTCGGCCAGGGCGTCCGCCGTGGCGATCATGAGCTGCTTGAGGACGACCTGGCGCAGGCGGGACTCCACGTGATCCAGCAGGGCCTGCCTGATGGGCTGGAAGTCCACCATCCAGAACAGCGGGGCGGTGCCGCGCGCCCAGCGCTCGTACAGGGCGTGGGCGACCACCAGGGCGTGCTCGCTGACGGAGCACTCCAGCTTGAAGTGAAGGAAGTCCACCGGGCTCCCCCGGCGCATCATCATCCACGCGGCCACGGGCGAGTCGAAGCCGCCCGAGACGAGCCCGAGGGAGGGTTCCTGGGCACCCAGGGGCAGGCCGCTGGGGCCGGGGTGGGTCGCCGTGACCAGGTAGGCGACGTCCTGGTAGACCTCGACGCGGACCTCCTCCTCCGGGTGGTCGAGGTCCACGCCGCGGGAGTCCTCGTACAGGCGGGCGCCGATGGTCCGCATGGCGTCCTCGGAGGTCCATCCCTGGTTCCCCCGGCGGCGGCAGCGGACGGCGAACAGGCGGCCGCGGATGCGGTCCCGGGTCAGGTCGGCCACCCGGTCCGCCAGGTCGTCCAGGGACGCGTAGCGGATGGGCGTGACCTCGGTGATCCGGTGGACGCCGAACACGGAGGAGGCGACGCGGGCCGCGCGCTCCAGGTGGCCGCCGGCGATGGCCAGGCGGGGGGCGTTGCCCAGGATGCGCGCCTCCGGGGCGCCCTCGGCCAGGGCCGCTTTCATCCGTTGGACGAGGAGGCGGCGGAAGCGGCGCCGCGTGCGCTTCGACTTGATGTGGATCTCGCCGCTCGGGTGGACCAGCAGGTGATCCTCCGCGAGCCGGGTGTCCTCCGGTCGCCGCGCGTCGTCGCCGGGGATGTGCGCAGTCGAGGCCGTCATGGGCGTCTCCTCCCGGTCCCCCGGGCCGTGGAACGGCGGCGGACCGTATCACCGGCCCAGGTCGCTCGCCAGGATCGGTTCGGCCGCGACGGCGTGCCGGCGGCGCCCCGGAAGAGCTTTCCCGGACGCGGTTTGAGCGCCCAACGGGAGCGGTCCTGTTTGGTGCTCTAGGCCTCCTCGGAGGCCTCGGCCTTGGCGGCGGCCGCCTTCTCGGTGGCGCCGATGGAGTCCGCGACGAGCTCCGCGATGTCGCGGGTCTTCACGGTCTCGATCTGCAGCTCGTTGACGCCGTCGCCGAGCATCATCTTGCAGAAGGGGCAGGCCACCGCGATGGTGTCCGCCTCCGTCTCCATCGCCTGCTCGACGCGGGTCTGGTTGATGCGCGTGCCCCGGTGCTCCTCCATCCAGACGCGGGAGCCGCCGGCGCCGCAGCACATGCCGGCCTGGCGGTTCCGGGCCATCTCCTTGATCTGCAGGCCGGGGATGGCGCTCAGGGTCTGGCGCGGCGCCTCGTACACGTCGTTGTACCGGCCGATGTAGCAGGAGTCGTGGTACGTGATGGTCTTCGAGCCCTCGGGCGTCGAGCGCGGCGTGACCTTGCCGTCCTTGATGAGGCGCTCGATCAGCTCGCTGTGGTGCACGATCTCGAAGTGGCCGCCGAACTGCGGGTACTCGTTCTGGATCGTGTTCAGGCAGTGCGGGCAGTGGGTGACGATCTTCTTCTTGTCCAGGCCGCGCGCGTTCATCACCTCGATGTTCTGCTCGGCCATGATCTGGAAGAGGTACTCGTTGCCCGCGCGCCGCGCCGGGTCGCCGGTGCAGGTCTCCTCCTCGCCCAGGATGGCGAAGGAGACGCCGGCCTCGTGGAGGATGCGCACCAGGGCGCGGCTGACCTTCTTCTGCTGGTCGTCGTAGGCGCCCGCGCAGCCGACCCAGAAGATGTACTCGGCGTCCGGGTTCTCGTCGACGGTGGGCACCTCGAGGCCATCGATCCACCCCAGGCGATCCGACATGGGCAGGCCCCACGGGTTGCCCTTCTGCTCCAGGTTCCGGAGCGTGGCGCCCATCTCCTTGGGGAAGTTGGCCTCCATGAGGGTGAGGTAGCGCCGGAGGTCGATGATCTTGTCCACGTGCTCGATCATCACCGGGCAGGCCTCGGAGCAGGCGCGGCACGTGGTGCAGTCCCAGATGGCCTCGTAGCTCACGTCGTCCACCAGGCTCGGGCCCTCGTAGTCGCTGCTCGGGCCCTTGTTGGCCAGCAGCTCCTTCTCGCGGGCGTACAGGTGGTTCCGGATGTCGACGATGAGCAGCTTCGGGTTGAGCGGCTTGCCCGTGATGGTGGTCGGGCAGTTGATGCTGCAGCGACCGCACTCGGTGCAGGTGTAGGTGTCGAGGAGCTGGTTCGGGTTGAACTCCAGGACCTCGCCGACGCCGAAGGTCTCCTGCTCCTCGATGTCGCGGATGGGCTCGATGGCGCCGCGGGCCTTGTGGCCGATGGGGCTGAAGAAGACGTTCCCGGCCGACGTGATGACGTGGAAGTGCTTCGAGCCGGGCAGCATGTTCAGGAAGACCAGCACGATGAAGATGTGCGACCAGTAGAAGAGCTCCTCCAGGCTCCGGAGCGTGTCGATGCCCAGGCCGCCGACCAGGGTCGCCAGGTTGCCGCCGATGACCGCCCAGGCCATCTCACCCCGCAGGTGCTCACTCATGGTGCCGGCCGCCTCCGCGTGCGCGAACATGAAGGCGTCGTACAGGAAGTCGGTGATCATCAGGCCGCCGATCAACCCGAGCACCACCAGGGCCTCGGCGCTGAGGGTCAGCCTCTCGGGCTTCACGAAGATCCGGCGATACGCCGCGTAGCTCACGGCGAGCAGGACGATCAGCTCCGTGAGGTCCTTCGCCACCGTGTACTCGTTGTGGATGAGCGGGAGCTGCGCGTCCGGGATGAACGCCACGAAGATGAGGTACAGCGTCCGGATCTGGAGGATCATGAACCCCCAGAAGATGAACGCGTGCATGAACCCGGACTTGCGCTCCTGCTTCTTGAAGAACTTCTTCTGGCCGAGGAAGTAGATGACCAGGTTGGCCAGGCGGCGCGGGAGGCGCTTGAGCAGGGGCGGGATCACCTTCGCGGCCCCCGTCGCCAGGCTGTCGTAGCCCGCCGACAGCGACAGGAGGCTGAGCTTGCCCCACATCACGTAGCCGAAGTAGCCGAGCGCGATCACGAGCGCGGCGGTCATGGGGAACCAGCGGAGCTCTTCCATCAGGGGGCCTCCTTCACGAAGCGGTACGGGAACACGGGGATGTCCAGCTCGGCGCACTTCTTCTCGCGGTGGGACCGCGGGAGGCGCGCGAGGACGGGGTCGTCGGACGAGGTCCCGACGAGCCGCCACCCGGCGTGCGCGAGCATCTGCTCCTCGATGAGCTCGGCGTAGGCCGGCACGTCCGTCTTGACCACCACGGCCCCGCCGGGGGCGAGGAGCCGCTGCATGGTCTCGACGAAGCCGGGCTGGAAGAGGCGCCGCTTGTGGTGCCGCTTCTTCCACCAGGGGTCCGGGAAGAGGACGTGGAAGAGGTCCACGCTCTCCGCCTCGAACAGGGCGTCCAGGTAGGGCCGCGCGTCGCCCTCCACCACCCGCAGGTTGTCCAGGCCGAGCCGCGCGGCGCGCTTCGCCGCCCTCCGGCACCACTCCCTGCGGGTCTCGAAGCCCAGCACGTGGGCGTCGCCCTCCGCCTCCGCGAGATCGCAGAGGTGGTGGGCGCGCCCGAAGCCGATCTCCACGTGGAGCGGCCGGTGGGATACGAACTCGTGGAACGGCGCGTCGTCCGCCGGCCGCCGGACCGGCGCGAGTACGTGAGGCAGGTCGAGCGGTGGAACCCGGGAGTGCTTGACGCGCTCCTCCAGGCTCCCGCCCACCAGACCGACGTCGCTGGCGCCTCGTGAGCTCACCGGCGGTGAGTTATCGGTGCGCGGGGTGTGTGTCAACAGAGAACTGCCCGGAAATGGTCGGGGAAACGGGCAGGCAGCGAGGAGGGCCCGGGCCCCGGAGGAGCGTCCCGTCCCGACCCCAGACGCTGACCGGCGTGATCTCGGCCAGGGCCTCCTCGAGGCCCTCCGGGCCGAGCGCCACGTAGGTGTAGCGATGCGGCTGCAGGTGGGCCGCCCCGACCCGCCGGAGCGCCTCGGGATCGGGCGTCGCCGGCTGCGTCGCGTCGGGCATCACGCGGCCCGCGGCGGCGAGCAGGCGGCGGAGGGGCCGGGCGTCGGCGGTGAGGCTCCGCCCTCGCGCCATGCGCACGGCGTCGGCCGCCTCGTCCTCGTCCAGCGCCGCCCCGTCCGAGGCATACCCGGCCAGGGCGTCGGCCACGTCGAGCACCTGCCCGACGACCTCGTCCCGGTCGCCCCCGAGGCCGCCCAGGATCGCCGCCACCCGGCGCTCGCCCCAGAGCCCGACCTCGATGAGCTCCGGGGCCGTCCGGCGGGCGTCGTCGGGGCCCACCAGGTCCGCCACCGGGCCGGAGGGGATCCGCCCGAACCAGGCGAGGAGGGCCTCCAGCCCCTCCCGGTCGGGGCCGGGGACGGCGGGCGCGGCGAGGAGCACGATGGCGCGGGTGCGCGGCATCTCCTCGTCCACCACGAGGTGCGCGGCGTGCCCCTGCGGGAGACACGGGCGGCGAGCGGACGCCGGCTCGCCCTCCTGGCGCCAGCCGGCGAGGCGATCCACGGCGGCCTCCCTCCGGGCCGGGGAGGCGCCGGAGAGCACGAGGACCCCGCGTTCGGGGCGCGCGAGGCCCCGCCAGTGCCGCAGGGTGTCCTCCCGGTTCACGCCGGAGAGCATCTCGGCGGTGGGGTTCAGGGGCAGGGGGCCTTCGGTGCCCAGCGCCAGCCCGACGGCGAGCGCCAGGGCGTCGGAGACGGCGGCGTCGCCCTCCGCCTCGGTCTGCTCGCGCATCAGGGTGGCGCGGAGCTGCACCCGGGTGGCCGGGAAGGACGGGCGCGTGCCCACGTCCACGAGGAGGCGGAGGAGCGGGGCGGAGGCCTCTCGGGGCCCGACGACCGCCCAGCCCACGCGTCGCCCGTCCGCGACCACGAGGAGCTCGCCCCCGTGGAGGAGCGCCCGCCGGTGGGGCGCCGTGGCGTCGTCGGGATCGCCCCGGGTGGCCAGGGTCGCCGCCTCGGCCATGAACTCGGTGAGGCCGGGCAGGGCGGTGGGATCGTGGAGCGGCCCCCCGGGAAAGAGCAGGGCGGCGGAGAAGACGCCCTCGCGCCCGGGGGCCTCCACGACCCGCAGCCCGTTGTCGAGGGTCCGTGCCGGCTCTTCCTCCGGCGCGGGTCGGACGCGGGGCACGTCGGGCGGGGAGTCGGGCCGCGGCCCCACGGAGGGGCCACAGGCCGCGAGAGCGCCGGCCAGGAGGAGCAGCGAGGACGTCCTCACGAGTCCTCCATGAGCCGCGCGGCGGGGCCGAAGCGGGGGGCGCAGCGCTCGTCGATGGCCTGGACGCGTTCGCGCACGGTGACGTCCTCCCGGAGCATGCGGACCAGGGGAGGATACCAGGAAGGGTCGATGTCGAAACGTTCCCAGATGCGCCGCAGCGCGCGCTCCCGTCGCTCCTCGTCGGCCTCGCGGCCGGGACCGCAGGCGAGCGCCTCGTGGAGGGCCAGGGCGCGCTCGGTGGACATGAGGCCCCGCAGCTTGCGGTACTCCCGGCAGCGGTCGTCCGCCTGCTGGGCGAGCTGACGCATCAGGTCCGGCCGCCGCGCGATGGCCCGCGTGAGCGCCACGTAGGTGCGCGCGTCCAGCTCGTACTTCCGCTCCAGCAGGTCCACCACGTCCATGGCGGCTCCGGGCGGCGGGCAGCGGACGTCCACCATGATGCGCAGGTAGGTGGACAGGAGATCGGCGTCGAGCTCGAAGCGCTCCGACGGCGGCGGGCTGGTCGGCTCGACGCGCGCCACCACGCGCCGGTCGGCCGTGAGTCCCCAGCTCGCCAGGGCGCGCAGGGTGTCCGGGCGCAGGTCGGCCAGGGCGTCGCGCAGGCTCCCCAGCCAGGCGCCCGGATCCCGACCCTCCGGGAGGCGGCCCGAGGACACCAGCACCTCCAGGAGCCGCGCGCGCCCTGGCGCCCAGGCCCACTCGCTGGCGAGCTCGACCGCGGTGACCCGGGCCGCGCCGCGCAGCGCCTCCGGGCTCGGGCCGTCCTCGGCCGCGCGCTGGACCTCCTCTACGAGCAGGCGCGTTGCCTCGGCGGTCTCCGCGCTGCGGACGTCGACGGAGGCGAGGAGCAGCGGCCGGCCGTCGTCCCGAAGCTCCACCCGGACGTCCCGGGCGACGGCGTGCTGGTCGACGAGCTGCCGGTGCAGGGGGCCGCCCTCGTGCTGGAGCCACGTCCGGAGGGCGAGCAGGCCCGCGTCCCGCTCCAGGACGTCCAGCTCGGCCGCCCGCGCCGCGCCGCGGAGATCCCAGCCCACCACCACCGAGCGCCGGCCGTCCCGGCGGTTGTCGAGGTGCATCGACTCGGGCACGTCACGGCGAGCCTCGGAGCTGAGCGTGAACGGCTCGGCCGAGGGGGCGGTGCGGTCGGGGATCCCGGAGAGGTCGCGCTCCACGAGCGCGCGGGCCCGCCCGGCGTGGCCCGAGGGCACGACCACGAGCAGGCGTGCCGGCGCCCGGGCGAGCGCCTCCAGGGCCATGTCCAATAGGACCTCGTCCTCCGCGCGCTGGGCCCGGAGGCGGCTGGCGAAGGCCGTGTGGCCGCCGTCGGCGCCGAGGAGGGCCTGCGTCAGGACGTCGTGGGGATCGCCGGCCGGGCCGACGGCCTCGGCGCGCGTGTGCTCGGCGCCGGACCACAGGGCGCCCCGGACGGTGTCGGCGAGCTTCCGGGAGGCGGGCGGCGCCCGGAGCCGCTCCGTGGCGAGCCAGAGGGCGCGCTCCAGGGACGAGACAGGCCCGGAGATGGAGAGCGCCACGGTCCGCTGCTCCAGGCTCGTCTCGACCCGGAGTCCTGCGCGGGCGGCGCGCTCCTCGAGGTCACCGGGGGCCAGGTGCGGAGACGGCCCGCGGAGGAGCCAGGCGGCCAGGGCGGCGCTGCGGCCCCGGGAGTCCGCCGACTCGGTGGCGAGGCCGGCGTCGTAGACGAGGCGGACGGTGGCCACCTCTCCGGCGGTGCCGGAGGACAGCCAGACCTCGACCCCCTGCTCCGTGAATCGCTCCGCAGCGGCGGCCTCCGGGGGCGCCGCGAGGAGCAGGGCGAGGGCCGCCGCGGGGACGGTGTAGAGGCGGGAATGTCCAGTGCGCATTGAGGGTTGCCCTTGTCGCGAGAGGCGTGCTACTAACCGCCTCCAACGCTTCTACACGGATTGTGAGAGGCGGGCGCCACGCCCGCTTTTTTTTATGGCACGCGAGCACATCGCAGAAACGATAGAGCGGCTGGAGCAGATCATCGAGCCGATCGTGGACCGGGAGGGCTTTGAGCTGGTGGACGTCGTCTACAAGCCGGCCGGGAAGCGCTCTCGCCTGCAGGTGATGATCGACCGCCAGGGTCGCACGACCTATCGCCCGCCGGATCAGGCGCCCCCCGATGAGCCGGGCGGCGTGGGCATCGGGGACTGCGTGCGGGTGAGCAAGGCGCTCTCCCACGTGCTCGACGTGGAGGACGTCATCCCCTCCGCGTATCATCTCGAGGTCACCTCGCCGGGAATCGATCGCCCGCTGAAGCGCCCCGAGCACTTCGATCGGGCCCGCGGCATGAAGGTCCGCGTGAAGACCCGCATCCCCGTCGAGGGCGCCTCGTTCTTCGTGGCGCCGCTGGTGGACGCGGACGCGGATCGCATCGCCCTGGACGTCCGGGGCGAGCGGGTGGAGATTCCGTACCGACTGATCGCGAACGCCAACCTGGAAGTCGAGCTCTGAGGAGCAGGCGCCCCCGCCAGGCGGGGGTGGACGCGAGGAGATGCAGTCCATGGACGTCGACAGCCTGAACATCACCCTGGACCTGGTCGCCAAGGAGAAGGACATCAGCCGTGATGTCCTGATCGAGGCGATCGAGAACGCCATCGAGACGGCGGCGAAGAAGGTCTTCGGGCAGGATCGCGAGCTCGAGGCCGTGTTCAACCCGGAGATCGGGGCGGTCGAGCTGTTCCAGTACATGGAGGTCGTCGACGAGATCGAGGAGCCGGAGCTCCAGATCTCCCTGGAGCAGGCGAAGAAGGTCGACCCCGAGGCCGAGGTCGGCGACGAGCTGGGCTTCCAGATCTTCTACCTGGACCAGGACCGGGAGCGCGCAGAGGAGGAGGATCGCAAGTACGGCGACATCCTCGGCATCCGCCAGGCCCGGCACGCCTTCGGGCGCATCGCGGCCCAGACGGCCAAGCAGGTCATCATCCAGCGGGTGCGGGACGCCGAGCGCCAGAAGATCTTCGAGGAGTACAAGGATCGCCAGGGCGAGCTGGTCACGGGCATCGCGCGCCGCTTCGAGCGCGGCCACGTCATCGTGGATCTCGGCCGGGCGGAGGGCATCCTCCCGAGCCGCGAGCAGATGCACCGGGAGAGCTACCGGGCCGGTGATCGCGTCCAGGCGTACGTGAAGGAGATCCGCGCCGAGTCGCGCGGGCCGCAGATCGTGCTCAGCCGTACGGATCCGGGCCTGATCTACAAGCTCTTCGAGATGGAGGTCCCGGAGATCTACGAGGGCATCGTCCGCATCGTGGCGGTGGCCCGCGAGCCGGGAGAGCGCACCAAGATCGCCGTGGCGAGCCGCGACGTGGACGTGGATCCGGTCGGCGCCTGCGTCGGCATGAAGGGCAGCCGCGTGCAGGCGGTCGTCCAGGAGCTTCGCGGCGAGAAGGTGGACATCGTCCCGTGGAGCGAGGACATCGCGAAGTTCGTGTGTAACGCCATCGCGCCGGCCGAGGTGAGCCGGGTCCTCATCGACGAGCGCAACGAGACCATCGAGCTCATCGTACCGGACGACCAGCTCTCGCTGGCCATCGGACGCCGCGGACAGAACGTGCGGCTCGCGTCGCAGCTGGTGGGATGGCGCATCGACATCACCAGCGAGACGAAGGTCGAGGAATACAAGGACGAGCTGAGGTGGTTCCTGGCTCAGAAGATGCCCGAGTTCCCGCGTGACGACGTCGAGTACATGTTCAAGCTCGGCTTCCACAGCGCGGAGAACATCATCAACGCCGATCCCGCCGAGCTGACGGCGGTGCCCGGCGTCGACGAGCCCTTCGCCATGCGCCTCCAGGATCTCTGCGAGGACCTGGTGGAGGCCCGGGCGACGGGAAGCCTCTGGCCCGAGGGCGGGCGAGAGGCCGCGATGGCCCGCCTCCTCGAGGCCGAGGAGGCGGGCGCGCCCCTGGCCGAGCCCGGGGGCGAGGAAGAGGAGACCGTGGAGACCACGGAGACGGAGGTAGAGCAGCAGGGTGGCGCACCGTGAAGCCGATGTCGCTGTGCCGATGCGCGCGTGTGCCGCGTGTCGCCAGCGTCGCCCCGCCGCGGAGCTTCTACGCTTCGCGGCCGAGGGGCAACGTGTCGTACCCGACCTGCGGCGACGCAGGCCGGGGCGGGGCGTGCACGTGTGCCCGACGAAGCACTGCTTGGAGCGCGCCGTCCAGCGGCGCGCCTTCCGCCGTGTCCTGAGACGCCCCGTCCGGGTCGACCTGGACGGGCTCGTCGAATCGCTCCGCGCCAGTGCGTGGGAGGGCCTGGAGGCGCTCCTCCGCGACGGGCGCCGCTCCGGCGACGTGGTGGACGCCACGGGCCGGGAGGTGGCGCCTCCCGAGCTGAAGAGCCTCGCTAGCCGAAGGGCCCGGGAGGGCCGGCCCGACTCCGGGTTGGAGGTGGTCGTCCGAGGTCCCGCGCTGCGCGCGCGTGTGTCCCGGCTGGCAGGCCTTCTGGACCGTTTACAATCCACAGGTCGGGTGTTATGAACCGCCGTCCCGCTCCCGGCGGACCCCTCCGACGCGTCGGCGCGCCTGGCGTGCAACGCAATGGTAAGGCATGAGCAAAGTACGCGTTTACGAACTGGCCAAGGATCTGGGCCTCGATCACACGGTGGTCGAGAACCGCTGCCGTGAGCTCGGCATCGAGGTGGGTGGGCACCTGGACCACCTGTCTCCGGACGACGCCGCACGGGTGAGGGAGGCCCTCGAGAAGAACCCCGCGGGCGAGGTGCAGGAGAAGCGCGTCCGCAGGACGGTCATCCGGAGGCGCCGCCGTGGGGAGGGCCGAGGAGCCCGCCGCCGCGCTCGCGCCGCCGAGCAGGGGGAGAAGGCCGAGGAGAAGGAGGCCGCCGAGGAGACTCCCGCCGACAAGCCCGCGGAGGCTCCGGCGGAAACGGCCTCGGAGGCGGCCCCCGCTGCGGTCCGGGAGGCGGCCCCCGCTGCGGCCGAGGAGGAGGCCCCGGCGGACGAGCCCGCCGAGGCGGCCCCCGCTTCGGCCGAGGAGGAGGCTCCCGTCGCCGAGGAGGAGGCCCCGGCGGACGAGCCCGCCGAGGCGGCCCCCGCTTCGGCCGAGGAGGAGGCTCCCGCCGCGGCCCGGGAGGAGGCTCCGGCGGACAAGCCGGCCGAGCCCCCCGCTTCGGCCGGGGAGGAGGCTCCCGCCGCGGACGACGAGGAGGCCGAGCGCGCCGAGTCCGCCTACGCCGAGGCCACCCCGGTCAACCAGCCGGGCGGGAGCAAGACCGACAAGCGGGAGCGCTACGTCGAGGTGGTCCGGACCATCGATCCGGCCGTCATCGAGCGCAGCCAGCGCCGGGACCAGCGGCCGGGTCGTGGAGGCTCGTCGCGTCCGTCGCGCCGTGGCCCGGGCGGGCCGGGGCCGGGGCCGGGGCCGGGGCGCGTGGCAGGGCCGCCGCCGGATCGCAGCTCCAAGCCGGGGGCGCGCCGGGAGCGTCGCAGCCGGGGCGGGCGCGTGGCCTACGACCGTGAGAAGCACGGCGGGTGGGGCCGCGGCCGCCAGCGCGGGCGCCGCAAGGGCAAGAAGCAGCCGAAGGGCGGCGGGCAGACCACCGAGATCACCATCCCGAAGGCGTCGAAGCGCGTCGTCAAGATGGGCGAGACCATCACGGTGGGCGACCTGGCTCAGCAGCTCGCGGTCAAGGCCGGCGCCATCCTCAAGTACCTGATGGAGATGGGCGAGATGGTGACGGTGAACCATGTCCTCGACATGGACACCGTGACGCTCATCGCCCAGGAGTACGACTTCAGCGTCGAGAACGTGGCCTTCAGCATCGAGGACTACGTGCCCTCGGTCGACGAGGCGAAGGCGAAGACGGTGCGCCGGGATCCGGTGGTCACCGTCATGGGCCACGTGGACCACGGAAAGACGTCGCTCCTGGACTACGTGCGCAAGGCGCGGGTGGCCGCGGGCGAGGCCGGCGGCATCACCCAGCACATCGGCGCCTACCGCGTGCCCGTCAAGGTCGGCAAGGAGAAGCACCAGCTCGTCTTCCTGGACACGCCGGGCCACGCTGCGTTCACGGAGATGCGGGCCCGCGGCGCCCAGGTGACGGACGTGGTCATCCTGGTGGTGGCCGCCGACGATGGCGTCATGCCGCAGACGGCGGAGGCCATCAACCACGCCAGGGCGGCGGGCGTGCCCATCGTCGTGGCGGTGAACAAGATCGACAAGCCGGAGGCGCAGCCCGACCGGGTGCGCACCGACCTGACCCAGTACGGGATGGTCCCCGAGGAGTGGGGCGGCGACATCCAGATGATCGACGTCTCCGCGCACACGGGCGAGGGCATCCCCGAGCTGCTCGAGGCCGTGTACCTGCAGTCCGAGCTGCTGGATCTGGAGGCCATCTCCGACTGCCCCGCCCGGGGCGTGATCATCGAGTCGCAGCTCAGCCGCGGCAAGGGACCCGTCGCGACGGTGCTCATCCAGCAGGGCGCCCTGAAGAAGGGGGACATCCTGGTGGCCGAGCGCTCCATGGGCCGCGTGCGTGCGCTCATCGACGACAAGGGGCGCCAGGTGAAGAAGGCGGGGCCCTCCACGCCGGTGACGGTGCTGGGCCTCGACTCGGCGCCGCCCCCGTCGGAGAAGTTCTACGTCGTCGAGAGTGAGAAGGACGCCCAGAAAATCGTCGATTACCTGGAGCAGAAGGCCCGGGAGAAGCGCCTGGCCAGCGAGCGGAAGCGGGTGTCCCTCGAGGACCTGCAGCGCTTCGCCGAGGAGGCGGAGGTCAAGAACCTCAACCTCATCGTCAAGGCCGACGTGCAGGGCTCCCTGGAGGCGCTCAAGTCCGCCTTCGAAAAGCTCGAGCACCCGGAGCTGCGGGTCCAGGTCATCCACGGCGGCGTCGGCCCGGTCAGCGAGTCGGACGTCACCCTGGCGGCGGCCTCCGACGCCATCATCATGGGATTCAACATCCGCCCGGAGAAGAAGGCCAAGCAGTTCGCCGAGCAGGAAGGGGTCGATATCCGCCTGTACACGGTCATCTACGACGCCATCGACGAGGTGAAGTCCGCGATGGAGGGCCTCCTGTCGCCCATCGTGGAGGAGAGCTTCCTCGGCAAGGCGGAGGTCCGCGAGGTCTTCGGCCTCAAGGGCGCCGGCAACGTCGCCGGCTGCGCCGTGCTCCAAGGCAAGCTCGTTCGGAACGAGCACGCCCGGCTCGTCCGCGACGGCCGCGTCGTCTACACGGGCCGGATCGACTCCCTGCGACGCTTCAAGGACAACGTCGCCGAGGTGGACCGCGGCCACGAGTGTGGCGCGCACCTGGAGAAGTTCAACGACGTGAAGGTCGGCGACGAGATCGAGTGCTTCGAGCTCAAGGAGCGCAAGCAGAAGCTGGAGGACGTCGAGAAGAAGTCCGAGCAGCCGGCCCAGCAGGCCTAGGAATGTCCAAGGGACGTCCCAGCAAGCGCACCGAGCGCCTGGCCAGCAGCATCCAGCAGGTGCTCGCGGTGGCCCTGCAGCGGGAGACGCACGAGGAGGCGCTCCACCAGGTCGTGGTGACCGGGGTGGACGTCACCCGTGATCTCTCGCTCGCGCGGGTCTACTACTACCTGATGTCCGGAGACCCGGACGAGGTGGGGGAGGCGTTCGAGCGGGCGCAGGGCTTCCTGCGAACGCGCGTCGGGCAGCAGGTGCGCATGCGCCACACGCCCGAGCTTCGCTTCCACTACGACGAGGCGATCGATCGCGGCCGGCGGGTGGACGCCATCCTGAGGGATCTGGACATCCCGCCCGAGGACGCCACGGACGAGGACGGATGAGCCGGCGCGCCCGGCGCCGACAGAGGGGTCCCCACGGTATCGTCTGCATCGACAAGCCTGCGGGGCCGACCTCCTTCCGGGTGATGCGGGATGTCCAGCGCCGCCTCGACGCGGGGCGCGCCGGGCACGGCGGGACCCTGGACCCCATGGCCACCGGCGTGCTCGTGGTGCTCCTCGGGGAGGCGACCAAGCTGAGCGCCTGGGCCATGGGGTGGGACAAGGTCTACCGCGCCGAGGTGCGCTTCGGGGTGGCCACGGACACGCTGGACGCCGCCGGCCGGGTCGTCGAGGAGGCGGAGGTGTCCCCCGGGTGGCTTTGCCGCGACTCGGTCGAAGCAGCCCTGGCCGGCTTCGTGGGCGACGTCCACCAGGTGCCCCCCGTCTACTCCGCCCTGAAGCGGGAGGGCCGCACGCTGATGAGCCGGGCCCGCGCCGGGGAGACGATCGACGTGGAGCCCAGGCCCGTGATCTGCCACGGCCTGGAGATCCTGGAGGTCGGCGAGCGCACCGCGGAGGTGCGGGTCCACTGCGGCAAGGGCTACTACGTCCGGTCCTTCGCGCGGGACCTGGGCGAGGCCCTCGGGCTGCCGGCCCACCTCTCCGCCCTCCGGCGCGAGCGGGTGGGGCCGTGGCGCGTCGAGGACGCCGTGTCCCCCGAGGAGATCACGGCTTCGGCCGTGGTGCCCATCGACCGGGCCTTGCCGGACGTGCCCGTGGTGTGCCTGGGCGAGGAGGAGGCCGCCGCCGTGCGGAACGGGCGGCAGATCCCGGCGACGATCGAGGCCGAGCGGGTCCTGCTGGTGGACGCCGCTCGGACGCCGCTCGCCATGGCCGTGCGCGACGACGGCGGACGCTTCAAGGTCGCGCGGGGACTGCGTGTCCCGCAGGTCGGGCGACCCGACTCTGCGATTGACAAGGCGAGCGACGGCGGCTAGGTTCCCGCCGCTTCCAAGAGAAGAATATGAACGAAGAACAGGTGCGTTTTCGAGGAGAGCCCTCATGGCGTTGATGCCCGAGCAGACGGCGGAGATCATCGAGCAGCACAAGCGCTCGGACGGTGACAGCGGCTCCGCCGAGGTGCAGATCGCGCTCCTCACGGAGCGTATTCGTCGCCTCACAGAGCACCTGAAGGTGCACAAGCACGACTACTCCACTCGGCGTGGTCTGCTGAAGCGGGTGGGTCAGCGTCGCCGGATGCTGAACTATCTGAAGAGCGAGGACATCGACCGGTACCGATCGCTCATCGGCCAGCTCGGCATCAAGCGCTAGGCGCTGAGCCGGACCATTCCCGAGACGCCCCATAAGGCGCACGACCCTGGACGCGTCGTCCCCGCCGCCCGAGGTGATTGGCCTCGGGCGGCGGGGACGGTGTGCTCCGGGGTGTCGTGCATCGGACCCAAAGGAGAGGCCGCATGGCCCACGACTTCAATATCGTAACGGAGTCCGTCGATTTCGGCGGAAAGACACTCACCTTCGAGACCGGACGCATGGCCAGGCAGGCCAGCGGCGCCGTGCTGGTGACCCTGGGCGAGACCGTCGTCCTGGTCACCGCCGCCAACGGCGGCCCGCGTCCCCTCGACTTCCTCCCGCTCACCTGTGACCTCGTGGAGAAGTTCTACGCCGCGGGCAAGTTCCCGGGCGGCTTCTTCAAGCGCGAGGGTCGGCCGTCGAACGCCGCGGTGCTGTCCAGCCGACTCATGGACCGGCCCATCCGGCCGCTGTTCCCCGAAGGCTACAAGAACGAGACGCAGATCATCGCGACCGTCCTGTCGGCCGACGGCGAGAACGATCCGGCTCTGTGCGGGCTGATCGGCGCCTCGGCTGCGCTGCACATCAGCGACATCCCGTGGAACGGCCCCATCGCCGGCTGCATCATCGGCCACGTCGACGGGGAGTTCGTCGCCGTGCCGGAGGCCTCACAGCTCGAGGAGAGCAAGTGCGAGATCCTCGTGGCGGCCCGCAAGGAGGGGCTCGTCATGGTGGAGGGAGCCCTCGAGGAGCTGAGCGAGGATCAGGTCGTCGAGGGCCTGCAGCTCGCCGCCGACACCATGAAGCCGGTCCTCGAGGGCATCGAGCGGCTCCGCGAGAAGGCGGGCAAGGAGAAGTTCGAGTTCGTCCCGACCGCCAAGGACGAGGACTTCGCCGGGAAGGTCCGGGAGATCGCCAGGCCCCTCGTGGAGAAGGCCGCCTTCATCCCCGAGAAGATGGAGCGCTACGCCGCGATCGGCGCCGTGGCCGACCAGGTCGTCGAGGCCCTGGGCGAGGAGGCCGCCGAGCGGAAGAAGGAGATCAAGGGCGTCGTCGGTGACCTGAAGGCGGAGATCGTCCGCGAGAAGGTGCTGAAGGACGGCACGCGCATCGACGGGCGCGGCCTGGAGGACATCCGGGACATCACCTGCGAGGTGGACGTGCTGCCGCGGACCCACGGGTCGGCGCTGTTTACGCGCGGTGAGACCCAGGCGTTGGCGACCATCACGTTCGGGACGAAGTCCGACGCGCAGAAGATCGACACGCTGTCGGGCGACTACCACGAGCGCTTCATGCTCCACTACAACTTCCCGCCGTTCTCCGTGGGCGAGGCGAAGTTCCTGCGGAGCCCCGGTCGGCGCGAGATCGGCCACGGTACGCTGGCGCGTCGCGGCGTCCTGCCGAGCATCCCCTCCGAGGAGGAGTTCCCGTACACCATCCGCGCCGTGTCCGAGGTGCTGGAGTCGAACGGCTCCTCCTCCATGGCGACCGTGTGCGCCACCTCCATGGCCCTGATGCAGGCCGGCGTCCCCGTGAAGTCCGCCGTGGCCGGCATCGCCATGGGCCTCATCACCGACGGGAAGGACATCGCCGTCCTGAGCGACATCCTCGGTGACGAGGACCACCTGGGCGACATGGACTTCAAGGTGGTCGGCACCGACGAGGGCATCACCGCCCTCCAGATGGACATCAAGATGGACTCCCTCCCGTGGGAGGTCCTGAAGACGGCCCTCGAGCAGGCGCGCGACGGCCGCGACCACATCCTGGGCGAGATGCGCAAGTCCATCTCGGAGCCGGCCGCGGATCTGTCCGAGCACGCGCCGCGCATCTTCACGGTGCTCATCAACAAGGAGAAGATCCGCGACCTCATCGGCCCGGGCGGCAAGCACATCCGCGGCATCGTGGACGCCACCGGCGTGCAGATCGACGTGGACGACGACGGCACCGTCGCCGTGGCTGCCACGGACGGCGAGGCGGCCGCGAAGGCCATCGAGCTGATCCGCGGCTACACCGAGGACCCGGAGATCGGGGACGTCTACCTCGGGACCGTGGTGAAGACCGTCGACTTCGGCGCCTTCATCGAGATCATGCCCGGCAAGGAGGCCCTCTGCCACATCTCCGAGCTCGCCGACGAGCGCGTCCGCAAGACGACGGACGTCCTCAACGAGGGCGACGAGGTGCTGGTCAAGGTCATCGGCATCGACCGACAGGGCAAGGTCAAGGTGTCCCGCCGGGCGGCGCTCGAGGATCAGGGCGACGAGTGAGCTCCCCTGAGCCGGTCCTTCGGGTCCGGCGTCTCCACCCGGACCGCGACGCCGACCTCCCCCTCCCGCGCTACATGACCCCCGGCTCCGCCGGGATGGACGTGGTGGCGGCCGTGGAGGGGGAGGTGGTCCTCGAGCCCGGTGAGCGCACGCTCGTGCCCACCGGGCTCGCCCTCGGCGTCCCGTCGGGCTTCGAGGTCCAGGTCCGCCCCCGCAGCGGGCTCGCCCTGAAGCACGGCGTCACCCTGGCCAACGCGCCGGGGACCATCGACTCCGACTATCGCGGAGAGCTCGGGGTCCTCCTCGTGAACCTGGGCTTGGAAGCCTACACGGTGCACCGCGGCGATCGCGTCGCCCAGCTCGTGGTGGCCCCGGTGGTCCAGGTCCGCGTGGAGAGCGTCGACACCCTTGACGAGACGCCTCGAGGACGGGGCGGCTTCGGCCATACCGGGAGGCGGTAGCATCCGCCCGGCGATCGCCTGGACAGGCCCGCCGTCCCCGGCTCGCAGTCCGTCGCAGGACGAAGGGCTCGCGCAAAGACGCGAAGACGCAAGGGAAGACGGCAGTCTTCGGCCCGCTGTGCTCGCTATTGGCCTGCCGGTGATCCGACAGTCGCAGCCGAGCCGGTGTGCAATCGGTTCGCTGGCCTTTGCGGCTTGGCGTCTTGGCGCGCGATTCTGTGCGAGGCCCCGGCGAGCGAGGGGGCTCGGGAAGGCTCGGGCGCCCTCCGGTGTTGGAACGGCTTGCAAGGTTGGAGACAAGGGCGCCGGACACCTTGAAAGAGGGCCCGAGCGGTCGCTATTCTGCACGAGGTGGGACCTCGTCCGACCATCACACAGGGATGGGTGCATGATGCAGGCAGGAAGTCGTCGACGTCGCACGGCCAGGGTGCTCGCGCGCAGCGGGTTGATGGCGCTGGCCCTGTCCCTCGCGCTGGTCTTCGCGTGTCGAGCCGACGAGGCGCCCGGCTCCTCCGCGGACGCGGACGAGGGGACGAGCCTCGCGAGTCAGGGCGGTGGCGTACCCCTCGACGGCGAGCCCAACCGCGCCGGTGTGCCCACGACGGGCAAGAACGCCAACCTCGAGGGGCGCGTCGCCGACGACGAGGAGGACGAGGAGGAGAGCAAGGACTACTGGGCTCCCATCGACTTCGACCGGACCAACTTCGAGGAGGTCCGGAGCTTCGTACGCGAGCGGTACATCGAGACTGACGTGGACAAGAGCCGGGCCTTCGCGCAGGCCGCGTCGTTCGCCCTCGGCTCGGACGAGGACCACCAGTTCCTCCTGCTGCCGGAGTCCTTCTACGACAAGCGCAAGGGGCACCCGGACGAGAAGGGCTTGCTCTCCGGCGAGAAGACGAAGCTGAAGCCCTCGGATCGATTCGTCCTCCTCGAGCGCGTCGAGGCCGAGGAGGACGAGGAGGAGGGGCGCCTGTCCGATGACGAGATCCGCGAGCTCCGGGACAAGGCTCAGGCCCGCCAGCGGATGCTGGACGAGGCGTGGAAGGAGGCCGGCTTCGGCCCGCGGGAGTTCGACCGGGTCATGTCCTTCGCCGCCAAGGAGCTGGGCGAAAGCGAGGACTGGACCATGAAGAAGGCCTGGGTGGCTGCCGCCCAGGGCTATCTCTACTCCCTGGACCCGCACTCGTCGCTCATCGCGAAGGCGGCGTGGGAGGACTCCACCAAGGAGATCACCGACTCCAGCTTCGAGGGCATCGGCGCCATCCTCACGCGCCGGCAGGGTAGCGAGTACACCATCGTGGAGAGTCCCATCGAGGGGCAGCCGGCCGTCCAGGCCGGCCTGCGCGCCGGGGACGTGATCCTCCAGGTGGATGGCGATGACATCAAGGGGGAGCTGCTGCCCAAGGTCGTGTCCCGGATCCGGGGCGAGAAGGGCACGCACGTGGTGCTCACCGTCCGGCGCGAGGGTGTCCCCGACCCGATGGACATCGAGATCACGCGCTCCCGGATCGACATCAAGAACGTCCAGGGCAAGATGGTGAAGGGCCACGACGCCATCGGCTACATCAAGGTCACCGGGTTCGTGCCCACCACGAACCGCGAGCTGGGCCGGGTCTACGACGAGCTGCGCGAGGAGGCCGGCGGCGAGCTCCGCGGCCTGGTGCTGGACCTGCGCAACAACTCCGGCGGCCTGCTGAAGCAGGGTATCGAGGTGGCCGACCGCTTCCTGCGCAACGGGAACGTCGTGACCGTGAAGAACCGCACCGAGAGCGACGAGACCTACCGGGCGGAGCCGGACGGCACCTGGGACGTGCCCCTGGTGGTCCTGGTCAACGACGGCTCGGCCTCGGCCTCGGAGATCGTCGCCTCGGCCATCCAGGACAACGGTCGCGGCCTGGTGATCGGAGATCGCACCTTCGGCAAGGCGAGCGTCCAGACGCTGTTCTCGCCGCTGCTCCGGGACGACTACTACATCAAGCTGACGGTCGCGCGCTACTACAGCCCCAACGACCGGACGCTCCAGGTCATCGGTGTGCAGCCGGACCTGGAGGTGCCGCCCGAGATCGACGGGGAGATGCCCGTCGGCTTCCGCGAGGAGAACCTCTCTCACCACCTCGCGCCCCTGGACGCCGAGTACGAGAGCAAGAACAAGGCGTGGGCCGCGACGGTGAAGGAGTGCGCCGACGACCGCGGCATCGCCCGGAGGCTGTACGAGAAGAACCCGAACCCGGCCGTGAAGTTCGACTTCCAGCGGATGCGCGCGGCCGACCTGCTGGAGTGCATGTCCTCCGACAAGCGCTCGGCGCGACGAAACCCCTGACGCCGAGAGGCCCCTGTTGTCCGAACCCGCCTTGGAAGACGTGCTCGCCCGCCTCGGTGCCCTGGAGGATCGCCTGGGATCCATGGATCGCTCCCTGGCGCGCCTCGTCGAGTTGATGGAGGCGGGCGCCTCCTCTCCGGCGAAGCCCCGCCGAGTGGAGGAGACCGCCGCGGCGCCGGCCCGGCCTGCAAACCCGCCGGCATCTTCGGCGTCCCAGGCGGCCGGCACGAGGCCGGCGGGAGCCTCCGGCGCCACCCAGGCCTCCGTGGACTCGGAAGGGAGCCAGGCGCCTCCCTCCGCGCTGGCGGGCGCCGGGCCGGACGCCGACATGGAGCAGGTCCTCACGCGCATGTTCGAGGCCGCCCTGGTGGACGACGACGAGCAGGCCTTCGAGCTGCTCACGGCGCTGACGCACTCGAGAGACCTGTCGGCCCCGCGAGCCCTGGATCACCTCAAGGCCTTCTCCTGGAAGAAGCTGCGGAGGAGCGTCCAGCACTATCTCGCGGATGGAGATCCCGCGTCGTTCGAGGTCGAGCGGACCTCGCCGACCGAGCCCGGCGAGGACACGCGGCGGGTGAAGATTTTCGTGCTGGCCGATGGGAAGAGCCCCGCGCCCGTGACCCTGGAGAGGGACGACCAGGCCGAGGGGGCGTGGCGCCTGTCCCAGGTGTCGCTCTGAGGGGGCGCCAACCCTGTTGACACGCGGCGGGAGAGCCGGTAGACACTCCCTCGCGCTGCGGCGCCATCGCCAAGTGGTAAGGCAGAGGACTGCAAATCCTTTATCCCCGGTTCGAATCCGGGTGGCGCCTCCACGGACGTCCTGGACGTCCGGACGCGACGACGGGCCGGCTCCCCAGAGGGGCCGGCCTTTCGTCTTTGCGGCGCCGGATACGCGAGGGCGGCGCGTGATCCCGCAACGTCGAGGTTCCCAGGAGGTCCCTTCATGACCGAGCGCGCTGCCACCGTCGAGCTCCGCGATCCGCTCCACGGCCCGATCCCCGTGAGCCACGACGAGCTCAGGGTGATCGATGCCCCCCACTTCCAGCGGCTCAGGCGGGTGAAGCAGCTCGGGTTCGCGGAGTTCGCCTTCCCGGGCGCGGTCCACAACCGCTTCCTCCACAGCATCGGCGCCATGCACCTGGCGGGACGCCTGTTCGACGAGGTGGCCCCGGCGCTCGAGGGGGTCGGGGAGGCCGACCTGGAGAGGCTGCGCCAGACGGTCCGGCTGGCGGCGCTGCTACACGACATCGGGCACCCGCCGCTCAGCCACGCCGCGGAGGCCCTGCTGCCCGAGCGGACGGCCCTGGGCGTCCCGGGACGGGAGGGGCAGAGCGGCCGGGCGTCCCACGAGGACATCACCCTCAAGCTCATCCTGGACAGCGGCCTCACGCGGGTCCTCGGCGATGTCTTCGGCACGCGGGGGATCACCCCGGCGCACGTGGCCGCCCTGATCGAGGACGACGTGGAGGTCCCGCGCGACGTCTTCACCCTGGGGGGCCTGGACCACCGTCCGCTGCTGCACGCCATGGTGTCCGGAGAGCTGGACGTGGACCGGATGGACTACCTGCTCCGGGACAGCACGTTCGCCGGCGTCGGCTACGGCCGCTACGACCTGCACTGGTTGCTGTCCGAGGGCCTGGCGGTCCGGGACGGCGACGCGGTGCGCCTGGGCATCTCCATGCGCGCCGTGCCCGCCTTCGAGCACTTCCTGCTGGCGCGCTATCACATGTTCCGGATGGTCTACTTCCACCCGAAGTCGGACATCTACGACGCCATGCTCCGGGAGTGGCTGGCGTCCGTGGGCGACGAGGCGCGCTTCCCGGCGGATCCGGAGGCGTACGTCGGCTGCGACGACGCCTGGCTCCTGGATCGCCTCCGCCGGTCCGAGGACTCCTGGGCGCGGCGGGTGGTGGAGCGGAGGCCCCTGGGCCTGGTGGCGGAGCTTCGAGAGCCCGTGGACCCGGCCTGGAAGGAGACTTTCCTGGAGACGCTCCGGGGCGAGGGTGTGGCGCCCATCTGGCTCACGGCGAAGCCCGTGCTCAGCCGCTATGCGCGGTCCCCTGCGCATCTTCGGACGAACCCTCTTCTCGTCCGCGAGGATCGCCCCGGCCGGCGGACGCCGAAGCTGCGCCGGATCGAGGAGGTGACGGACCTCTTCGACCGCTACGAGCGGACGCTCGAGATCGAGCGCCTGTACGTGGCGAAGGAGGCCCGGGAGGACGTCGGGCGACGCCTCGAGGAGGCCCTCGAGGCGCGCTGATAAGTCACGCGGAGGGAGCGGCTACCAGCTGGCCTCCGCGGCTTCTTCCGTGGCCGTGGCGCCCGGGCGATCCCCCGGGGCGACGTCCTCCGACTCGTCGAAAAGTCGCGGCGGCTCCGCCCGGATCTGGTCCTGGAGCATCAGGATGGCGTCCATGATGGCCTCCGGGCGGGGCGGACAGCCGGGGATGTAGACGTCGACCGGGATGATGTGATCGATGCCCGGGACCGTCGCGTAGTTGTCGTAGAACCCGCCCGTGGAGGCGCACACGCCGAAGGCGATGACCCACTTGGGCTCGGCCATCTGCTCGTAGACGCGGCGTAGGACCGGCGCGTTCTTGTGGGTGATCGTGCCCACCACCCACAGCACGTCGGACTGACGCGGGGAGAAGCGGGGCACCTCGGCGCCGAAGCGCGCGATGTCGTGCTGGGGCCCGGCCGCGGCCATGTACTCCATGCCGCAGCAGGCCGTCACGAAGGGATACTGGAAGAGGCTGAAGCTCCGCGCCCAGTTCACGCCCTTCCGCGCCCACTGTGCGAGAGACGACATCCGGGTCGTGATGACCCGATCCTCGAACGTTCCGATGGTGGGGTCCTTCGCCACGTCGCGCCTCCCGGAGTGGGGTCCGAAACCGCGTAGCCCGATACCACGGGGGAGCGCGGTCCGGCAACGACTTCGCGCGCCCTCGGGCAGGGCAACGGATCCCCGCCCGTGGTCTATTCCTGCATGCCGGCGATGGTGGCGTCGATGGCGTGGACCTTCAGGCCGAGGCTGACGGACTCCTTCGTCCCGTCGCCGTCGCCGTCGATGTCGGCCTCCAGGCCGTCGATGAAGGCCTTCACCAGATCCTTCGGCACGTCCCCGTCGTCGGGCAGGGCGTCCACCGCGGCGAGCAGCGTCTCCTTGGGCACGGCGCCGCCGAGGATGCCGTCCACCCCCGTCACCTGTCCGTCCGTGAGCGTCGCCGTCCCCTCGAAGCGCACGTTGAAGATGGTGAGCTGGAGCTCCACGCCGTCGGTCAGGGGCAGGGCGAAGGGAAACACGCTCTCGGGTCCCCCTGCGGCGATGGTGTCGCCGTCCAGGGTGCCGGGGAGCGCCGCCATGGGCTCGCAGGTCTCCTCGTCGAGGAGCGAGGGATCCACCAGGTACGCGCAGGTGGCGTTCTGGAAGTCGCAGTCGGCGTTCGCCGGATCCAGGTCGGCCTGATACGCCGCCATGGTGAAGCTCCCCTGCTTCAGGTCGCGGAACTCCAGGAGGATCATCACGCTGCCGTCGTCCACGGCGTCGACCAGCGAGTCGTTGGCCATGCCGGCGAGGATGCCGAGGCCGTTGTTGATGCCGCCCGAGCAGTCGGTGGAGGGGGCGCAGGTCTCCGGGTCGTCGTCCAGGTCCAGGCCCTCGCCCGGGTGGCCGCCGTCGCCGATGAGCACCGAGTCCGCCTTGGCCGCGTCGGCGCTGAACGTGGGCGTGCAGGTACACTCGCTCTCGTCGCCCTGGCAGACGCCGTCCACGCAGACGTCGTTCGTGGAGCAGGCCAGACCGTCGTCGCAGGCGTCGCCGTCCAGCGGCACGTTCACGCAGCCCTCGCTGGCGTTGCACTGGTCCTGGGTGCAGGGGTTGCCGTCGTCGCAGGACACGGGCTCGCCGACGCACTCGCCGGCGTCGCACGTGTCGCCCGTGGTGCAGGCGTCCTGGTCGTCGCACGGGGCGGTGTTGAACTCGTGGCTGCAGCCGCCCGTCGCCGGGTCGCAGAGGTCCGTCGTGCACGGGTCGTCGTCGTCGCAGATGGAGGTCTCCCCGACGCAGCACGGGCTCTCCATCGGCAGGTGGACGCACCCCACGTTCGGGTCGCAGGTGTCGGCGGTGCAAGCGTTGCCGTCGTCGCAGACGGTCTCTTCGCCGGGCTCGCAGGTGCCCTCGACGCACGTGTCGCCGTCCGTGCAGAGGTCGCCGTCCTCGCAGGAGGCCTCGTTGTCGGTGGACGTGCAGCCCAGGGTCGGGTCGCACGCGTCGTCCGTGCACGGGTTGCCGTCGTCGCAGTCCGTGGGGGTCCCGGTGCACTCACCCATCTGGCAGGTGTCCATGTCCGTGCACATGTCCCCGTCGTCGCAGGGCGTGCCCTGGGCCAGCGGCGTGTGCTCGCAGCCCGTCTCCGGGTCGCACTCGTCCTTCGTGCACGGGTTGTTGTCCGAGCAGTTCGGGGCGCCCTGGCAGATGCCGCCCTGGCAGGTGGACTGCTCCGTGCACGGCTCGCCGTCGTCACAGGACGTGCCGTCCTCCAGAGGCGTCCACGCGTAGGGGTCGGCGTCCGGATCGCACACCCGGCACGGATCGTCGGGGTGCGCCTCGCCGTCCGCGCGGCAGGTGCCGCCGATGAGACAGGAGCCGGGCTGAAGCTCCCAGGTGCAGACGTAGCCGGGCATCGAGCACCCGTCGTCGGTGCAGGCGAGGCCGTCGTCGCAGTCGACGTCGTCCGGGCACTCGAGGAGCACGACGTCCTCCTCGCCGTCGTCCGCGTCGGCGTCCGGCGTGGGGCCGGCGTCGTCGTCCGGGGCCGTCGTGGCGTCCGCGTCGGGCTCCACCGTCTCGCCGCTCCCCTCGTCGCCGGTGGGGCCGTCGTCGCCGGCCGTGTCGATGGCCTGGGTCGTGTCCGGGCCCCCGGACCCGATCTCGCTCCCGTCGTCGCAGCCGACCAGGAGGCCGGCGAGGAGCACGAGTCCGGCGCCGAGGTTCCGGAGGGGCGTGTTGCTGATCTGGAGGTGCATGGAGCGTTTCCTCACTTCAGGTCGCCGCCGACGATGGTGTTGCCGCCCTGGCGGGTGATGCTCTGGGGGTCGATGGCGATGACGGTGCCGGCGGGCAGGCCGTCCACGGCCGCGCCCAGGTCGATCTCCGGCAGCGGGAAGCCGCCCAGCGTCTCCCCGCCCATGGCGTCGAGCAGGCTCGGGACCAGGTTCTCGTTGATGAGATCCGCGATCATGTCCTCGGAGCCGACCAGGCCGTCCTGGAGGACGGTCACCTCGCTCTCGAGGGACTTCACGGAGGTCAACGACACACCCAGCTCGCCGTCCTGGACGAGGATGTCCACCCCGGCGATGAAGCTGGCGTACATCACCACGTCCATGGGCTGGCCCAGGAGGTTCAGGGAGGCGTCCACGCGGAGGTCGCCGATGTGGACCTCCTGCTCCGAGTCCGGGTTGCAGTCGGACAGGGTCGGCTGGAGCATCCCGCTCAGCGAGATGTCCAGGTCGGTGATGCCGTACTCGCCCAGGTCGACGTCGGAGAGCATCTCCGGGGGCACGTCGACCTCGAGCAGGCCTCCGTTCCACGCGGCGTAGAGGAGCTCGTTGAGGGTGTCGTCGGACAGGACGAGCTCCAAGGGGTCCGCCTTGGGCACGATGAGCTTCTGATAGCCGGAGCCGCAGCCGCCGCGGGCCAGAGCGCCCAGGTTGTCGTAGGGCGTGACCTTCGGGGCGTAGGCCCCCGACCGGAGCTTGAGCGTCAGGCCGGAGGAGTTGCTCTCCACGGCCTGGAAGTCCGTGACCAGCGACAGGGGCACGGAGCCGCCGGACGGGTCGAGGGAGGGCATGTCGAAGGTGGTCTGGAAGGCCAGCGACGACAGGGCGTCCGTCAGCATGGGCTCGATCTGGCCCGCGATCTCGGACTCGAAGGACGTCTCGATCTCTTCCTTGATGGTGGGCTCGAAGAAGTCGATGAGCCAGTCCACCAGGACGCCCGCGCTCACGTCGAGGTTGTCGACCGTGACGCTCACGTTGGTGAGGTTCGCCACGAGCTGGTGGTTCTCCACGGACAGGTCCAGGTCGGCGTCGATGATGATGGCGTCCATGGTCACGTCGGCGTCCACCTCGTACCACTCGCCGCAGCCGGCGCAGACCGTGACCCCGACGTCCGCCACGGAGGCCGTCATCTCGAGGCCGGAGAAGGTGGAGTACAGGGACACCGAGCGCTCGCCGGCCCAGAAGTCCTCCACGTACACGCTCGCGGTGCCCACGACGAGGTCGACGGAGCCCAGCTTCGAGCCGGGCGGCATGATGGAGGAGAAGTCGTAGCCGTCGAGGACCATCTCGAAGATGGTGGCCAGGTCGTCCGGCGGGTGGCTGTGGTCGCCGTCGTCCAGGACCTCCTGGGCGAGGTGGATCGCCATGCCCTGCTCGACCATGCCCGCCTTGGGCTCCGTCGGCTTGTTGTAGTCGACGCCGAACAGGAAGGACTGCACGCGCTTGCGGGTGGAGCCGAAGCTGTCCGTCGCCTCGAGGACCAGCGTGTTGCCGCCGATGTGGCCGTTGTACGGGTAGCTGAAGCTCCCGTCGGACTGGATGTTCACGGACGTGCCGTTGAGCTTCAGCTCCGTGATGGGCCCGGCGCCGCTCTCCACCTGCCCCTGGACGTACAGGAACGGAGACGAGCCCTCGAGGGTGGCCGCCCGCTCCGGGCTGGTGACGGTGATCTGCGGCCGGCAGGCGTTGGAGACGATCAGCTCGCTCTGGCAGCCCTCCACCGGGTCGCAGCTGTCCGCCGTGCAGTCGTTGCCGTCGTCACAGTCGATGGGGGTGCCGACGCACTCGCCGCCCTGGCAGGTGTCGCCCTCGGTGCACACCGTGCCGTCGTCGCAGGGCAGGGTGTTCGGGGTGTGTACGCAGCCGACGTCCGGGTCGCAGGTGTCGTCGGTGCAGGGGTTGTCGTCGTCGCAGTCGGGGGTCTTGCCGCCGGACACGCAGGCCTTGTCGGCGCACGTGTCGCCCAGGGTGCAGGCGTCGCCGTCGTCGCAGGGCAGGGTGTTGGCCGTGTGCACGACGCCCTCGCCCTCGAGGCAGGCGTCGTCGGTGCACGGGTTGCCGTCATCGACCGGCACCGGGGAGCCCTTGCACACCCCGTTCGTGCAGGTGTCGCCCTCGGTGCAGAGCTTCCCGTCGTCGCACGGGTCGTTGTTGTACGGGTAGACGCAGCCCTTGTCGGGGTCGCAGGCCTCGTCGGTGCACGGGTTGTCGTCCTCGCAGAGGTGTCCGATGGGCTCGTGGTGGCACTCGCCGTCCGGCCCGCAGCTGTCGACCGTGCAGAGGTTGCCGTCGTCACAGTTCAGGAAGTCGCCGGGGACGCAGGCGCCGTCGACGCAGGCGTCGCCGATGGTGCAGGGGTCGCCGTCGTCGCAGGTGGCCTCGGTGGCGACCTGGTGGACGCACCCGGCCGCGGGCAGGCAGGTGTCCTTCGTGCAGGGGTTGTCGTCGTCGCAGTCGAGCTCGGGCCCGGCCTGGCACGACCCGCCGGAGCAGGTGTCGCCGTCCGTGCAGGCGTTGCCGTCCTCGCAGGGCGCCTCGTTCGGCTCGTGGCTGCACTCGCCCGTGTCCGGGTCGCAGATGTCGTCGGTGCACGGGTTGCCGTCCCCGCACGGCACGGGCACGCCGACGCACTCCCCGTCGTAGCAGGCGTCCTCGGTGGTGCAGGCGCTGCCGTCGTCACACTGGGCGCCGTCCACCGGGCTCCACGCCTGGCGGTCCACCACCACGAGGCAGGCCAGGCACGGGGTGTCGGGCGACACCTCCTTGTTGGGCCAGCACTCGCCGTCGATGGCGCACTCGTCCGGGCGGCACCCATCTCCCGTGTCGGGCGGCACGTCCGGGTCCACCGCCGCGTCCTCCTCGTCCCCGTCGGACTCGCCGCCGTCCGGCTCCGCGTCGCCCGGGGTGATCGTGTCGTCCGGAGGGTCGACCACGTCCTCGTCCGGGTCGGGGGCGTCGCCGGAGGCGTCGGGGGCCAGGGTGTCGACTCCCGGACCGCCGTCGGGCGTGCCGTCGCCGGGCGTCGTGCCGCCGTCGTCGCAGGCCGCCAGGGCCAGGGCGGCCGCGGCCAGCATCGCCAGAGTGGAGGTTGCGGTGGGTCCTCGCATCGGAGCGCCTCCCGTGGGGTGGGCGCGGCTCGAGCCGCGCGGCGCGTACTGTAGCGAAACGCACGGGTCGATCCCACCACGCAGCGACACCGCCGGTTTCCGACGGGCCGCGGGACTGCCGTGGACGCTGCCCGCGTTTCCGTTTCGTTGCCCGGACATTTCGCCTGGAGCTTGCGGATCCGTGACGCGGCGCGTTAGGGTCCGTGCGCTCTGTGTTCGGCAGGGCTGGTACGAGTCGCCCCGAGAGCCGGCCCACAGCAGGGGTGACCGTCGAGGAACGACGAAGGAGCGTTATGCGGAAGCGACCGGACAAGTGGGGGCTGTACGATCCCCAGATGGAGCACGACGCCTGCGGCGTCGGATTCGTGGCGCACATCAAGGGCGACAAGAGCCGCGCCATCGTCGAGCAGGCCTTCGAGGTGCTTCGGCGCCTCTCCCACCGCGGCGCGGCCGGGGCGGATCCAGAGACCGGCGACGGCGCCGGCATCCTGCTCCAGCTTCCCCACCGCTTCTTCAAGCGCGAGGGCCTGAAGCTCGGCTGGGAGATGCCGCGGCGGCGGCGCTACGGCGTCGGCATGGTCTTCCTGCCGCCCGATCCCGAGGCCCGCGCCGCCTGCGAGCAGATCTTCGAGGAGGTGGTCGCCTCCGAGGGCCAGCGCGTCATCGGCTGGCGCGACGTGCCCATCGACGACACCCAGGTCGGCTCCCTGGCGTGGTCGGTGATGCCCGTCATCCGGCAGCTCTACGTGGCCCGCCGGCGGGTGGTCCCCAGCGCCTTCGAGCGCAAGCTCTACATCATCCGGAAGCTCACCGAGAACCGCATCCGGGACGAGGGGGTCGATCCCTCCGGCTACTTCCACGTGGCCAGCCTCTCGGCCGAGACCATCGTCTACAAGGGCCTGCTCCTGTCCGAGCAGCTCCCGAACTTCTATCCGGACCTGCAGGACCAGGACATGGTGAGCGCCCTGGCGCTGGTCCACTCCCGGTTCTCCACCAACACGTTCCCCACGTGGGAGCTGGCGCAGCCGCTGCGCTTCGTCGCCCACAACGGCGAGATCAACACGGTCCGGGGCAACCGGAACTGGATGAACGCGCGGCGCAAGCAGCTCCAGTCCGCCAAGTTCGAGGGCGATTTGGACCGGCTGTTCCCCATCATCGTCCCCGGGGGCAGCGACTCCGCCCAGTTCGACAACATGCTGGAGCTGCTCACCCTGGGCGGTCGCGGCCTCCCCCACGCCATGATGATGATGATCCCCGAGGCGTGGGAGAACGACCCCCTGATGAGCGACGAGCGGAAGGCGTTCTACGAGTATGCCGCCAGCCTGACGGAGCCGTGGGACGGGCCCGCCGCCATCGCCTTCACGGACGGGCACCTCATCGGGGCCACCCTGGATCGGAACGGCCTGCGCCCGGCGCGATACGTCATCACCGAGGACGACCGGGTCATCCTCGCCTCCGAGGTGGGCGTCATCGACGTGCCTCCGGGCCAGATCCGCCAGAAGGGCCGACTCCGCCCGGGGCGCATGTTCGTCGTCGACACCCAGGAGGGGGAGATCATCGACGACGACGCCATCAAGCGGGAGATCACGGGCCGCTGGCCGTACCGGCGCTGGCTGGACAAGAACGTCTACGAGCTCGACCGGTTCCCCGAGGTCCCCGCCCGTCCGCATCTGGAGGGCGAGGGCCTGCGCACGCTCCAGCGTGCCTTCGGATACACGGACGAGGACCTGCGGGTGCTGCTGGCGCCCATGGCCGCGATGGGAAAGGAGCCCACGGGCTCCATGGGCACGGACACGCCGCTCGCGGTGCTGAGCAGCCGCGCGCCGAGCCTGTTCGACTACTTCCAGCAGCTCTTCGCCCAGGTGACCAACCCGCCGATCGACCCGATCCGCGAGAACCTGGTGATGACCCTGACCACCTCGCTGGGCCCGGACGGGAACACCTTCGAGGAGACGCCGGAGCAGTGCCACCGCCTGGCGCTGGACAGCTCCATCATCACCAACGAGCAGCTCGAGAAGATCCGCGCCTTCGAGGAGGGCGCGCTGGAGTCGGAGACCCTGTCGCTGCTCTACGACCGCGACGCCGGGCCCGACGGCCTGGAGGCGGCCCTGGAGTCCCTGTGCGAGGACGCCGTCGAGGCCATCGACGAGGGCGTGAACATCCTCGTGTTGAGCGATCGCGGCGTGTCGGAGGGCCGGGTGCCCATCCCGTCGCTGCTCGCCGTGAGCGCGGTCCACCATCACCTGGTCCGCGAGGGCATCCGCATGCACGCGGGCCTGGTCGCGGAGACCGGCGAGGCCCGCGAGGTGCACCACATGGCGCTCCTCGTCGGCTACGGTGCGGCGGCGGTGAACCCGTACCTGGCCCTGGACAGCGTGAGCGCGCTGGCCGCGGAGGGCGTCATCGACGTCACGCCCGAGGAGGCCCGCGAGCTGTACGTGAAGGCCATCGACAAGGGCATCCTCAAGGTGATGTCCAAGATGGGCATCTCGGCCATCCAGTCGTATCGCGGGGCCCAGATCTTCGAGTGCGTCGGCCTGGATCGGCACGTCATCGATCGCTACTTCGCCGGTACGGTCTCGCGGGTCGAGGGCATCGGCCTGCCCGAGCTGGGGCGGGAGGTCCTCGAGCGCCACGAGCGGGGCTTTGGCCCCACGACCGCCGACGAGGCGGGGGACCTCCCCGTGGGCGGCCAGTACCAGTGGCGCCGGCGGGGCGAGCGGCACCGGTGGAACCCGGCGACCATCGCCAACCTGCAGGCGGCGGCTCGGCTGAACGACCCGGAGCGGTTCGCGCGCTTCACGGCACTGGCCGATGACGAGTCGAAGCAGCTCATGACCCTGCGGGGCCTGTTCCACATGGACGGCGCCCGGCCGGTGCCCCTCGACGAGGTGGAGCCGGCCATGGAGATCGCGAAGCGCTTCTGCACGGGCGCCATGTCCTTCGGGTCCATCTCGGCGGAGGCCCACGAGACCCTGGCCATCGCCATGAACCGCCTCGGCGGCCGCTCCAACAGCGGCGAGGGCGGAGAGGAGCCGGATCGCTTCGACCCGCTCCCCAACGGCGACTGGCGGAACAGCGCCATCAAGCAGATCGCCTCGGGGCGCTTCGGCGTGCACGCCCACTACCTGGTCCACGCCGAGGACCTGCAGATCAAGATGGCCCAGGGGGCCAAGCCCGGCGAGGGCGGACAGCTCCCGGGCCACAAGGTGAGCGAGCGGATCGGCCGCGTGCGCTGCTCGACGCCGGGCGTGACGTTGATCTCGCCGCCGCCCCACCACGACATCTACTCCATCGAGGACCTGAAGCAGCTCATCTACGATCTCAAGGTGGTGAACCCGTCGGCGCGGGTGTCGGTGAAGCTGGTGGCCGAGGCCGGCGTGGGCACGGTCGCCGCGGGCGTGGCCAAGGCCGGCGCCGAGGCGGTCATCATCGCCGGGCACTCGGGGGGCACGGGCGCCTCGCCCCTGTCGTCCATCAAGCACGCCGGGCTGCCCTGGGAGCTGGGCCTCGCCGAGACCCAGCAGATCCTGGTCCAGAACGACCTGCGCCGGCGCATCCGCGTGCAGGCCGACGGCGGCATGCGCACCGGCCGCGACATCGTGGTGGGCGCGCTGCTGGGCGCCGAGGAGTTCGGCATCTCCACCGCCGCGCTCATCGCCACCGGCTGCATCATGCTGCGCAAGTGCCACCTGAACACGTGCTCGGTGGGCATCGCCACCCAGCGCGAGGAGCTCCGCGACCGCTACGACGGCACGGCGGACGACGTGGTGAACTACATGCTGCTCGTGGCGGAGGACGTCCGGCGGCACATGGCCGCCCTGGGCTTCCGCACCTTCGACGAGATGGTGGGCCGGGTCGACCGCTTGAAGGTCCGCGAGGACGTGGACCACTGGAAGGCCCGGACCGTGGACCTGTCGTCCATCCTCGCCGAGCCGGACGCCACCGAAGACGTCCCCCGGCGCCAGGTAGACCCCCAGGATCTTGGCCTGGACCAGCACCTGGACAACCGGGTGATCGCCGACGCGGCCGACGCCCTGGAGGGCGGCGAGCCGGTGCGCCTGGACGTGCCCATCAGCAACCGCGACCGGGCCGTGGGGGCGATGCTGTCCGGCGAGATCTCGCGGCGTCACGGCGCCCGCGGCCTCGTGGACGACTCGCTGATGGTCCGATACTCCGGCACGGCCGGGCAGTCCTTCGGCGCCTGGCTGGCCAAGGGCGTCACCTTCGTGCTGGAGGGTGACGCCAACGACTACGTGGGCAAGGGCCTGTCCGGCGGTCGGATCGTGGTGCGGCCCCAGGAGGGCAGCCGCTTCGTGCCCGAGGAGAACATCATCGTCGGCAACGTGTGTCTGTACGGCGCCACGGCCGGCGAGATGTACGTCAACGGCGTGGCCGGCGAGCGCTTCGCGGTCCGGAACAGCGGGGCGCGGGCCGTCGTCGAGGGCGTGGGCGACCACGGCTGCGAGTACATGACGGGCGGCGTCGTGGTCGTGCTCGGCCCCACCGGCCGCAACTTCGCGGCGGGCATGAGCGGCGGCATGGCGTTCGTCTTCGACCTCGACCGGGAGTTCAAGAAGGTCTGCAACCCCGGGATGGTCGAGCTGGAGACCCTGGCCGAGGACTCGGACGTGTGGCTCGTGCGCCAGATGATCGAGGACCACGTGCGCCACACGAGCAGCCCCATGGGCCAGCGGATCCTCGACAACTGGGACATCATGATCCCGCGGTTCATCAAGGTGATGCCGACCGAGTACCGCCGGGTCCTCGAGCAGCGCACCGCCGACGCGCACCCCGCGGCCAAGCCGGCGGCAGCCTAGCCCGCCGCCCGGAGGAGACGCGGAGCCTTCACCCGTATCTGGAGGAGCGATGGGAAAGCCCACCGGCTTCATCGAGTGGCAGCGCGTGCTGCCGTCCAAGCGTGACAAGTCCGCCCGCCTGCGGGACTGGAAGGAGCTCCAGCTGGCGCAGACCACCGAGGTCACGAGGCAGCAGGGAGGCCGCTGCATCGACTGCGGCGTCCCCTTCTGTCACCAGGGCTGCCCCCTGGGCAACCTGATCCCGGACTGGAACGACCTGGTGTTCCGGAACCGGTGGCGGGACGCGTTCCGCCGCCTGGACGCCACCAACAACTTCCCGGAGTTCACCGGCCGCCTGTGCCCGGCGCCCTGCGAGAAGTCCTGCGTCCTGAACATCAACACGGATCCCGTCACCATCGAGCAGATGGAAAAGGAGATCATCGAGCGGGCCTTCACCGAGGGCTGGGTCGAGGCGCGCCCGCCCGAGGCGCGGACCGGCAAGACCGTGGCCGTGGTGGGCTCGGGACCGGCCGGCCTGGCCGCCGCCGCCCAGCTCAACCGGGCCGGGCACACGGTGACGGTCTACGAGAAGGCCGATCGCATCGGCGGCCTGCTCCGCTACGGGATCCCCGACTTCAAGATGGAGAAGTGGGTCATCGACCGACGCCTCCGCCTCATGGAGGAGGAGGGCGTCCGCTTCGCCCCGGGCGTCGAGGTGGGCGTGGAGCCGACCTGGGACGCCCTCAGGGACGAGCACGACGCGGTGCTCATCGCCATCGGCTCCCAGCGGCCCCGCGACCTGAAGGTCCCTGGCCGCGAGCTGGACGGCGTCCACTTCGCCATGGAGTTCCTCGAGCAGCAGAACCGGGTCGTGGCGGGACAGAGCGTCCGCCACGGCCGGATCGACGCCGAGGGCAAGCGCGTCGTCATCCTCGGCGGAGGCGACACGGGCTCCGACTGCCTGGGTACCTCCCTGCGCCAGGGGGCGTCCCACGTCGCTCAGGTGGAGCTGATGGAGCGGCCGCCCGACGTCCGGGACCCCGAGAACCCCTGGCCGGAGTGGCCCATGGTCTTCCGGACGTCGTCCAGCCAGGAGGAGGGCGGCGAGCGGGAATTCGCGCTGCTCACCAAGCGCCTCGAGGGCGAGGACGGCCGCGTGAAGCGCCTCCACGGCGTGCGCGTGACCTTCGACGAGGGCGACGACGGGCGCATGCAGATGAAGGAGGTACCGGGAAGCGAGGAGGTCCTGGACGTGGACCTCGTGCTCCTGGCCATGGGCTTCGTGGGGCCCATCGCGGACGCCCTGGTCGACCAGCTCGGCGTGGACCTGGGCCCGCGGGGCAACGTGGCCGTGGACGACGCCTTCCGCACCAGCGCCGACGGCGTGTACGCGGCGGGCGACGCCTTCCGCGGCGCCAGCCTCATCGTGTGGGCCATCAGTGACGGGCGGGAGGCTGCCCGGGCGATCGACCGCGATCTCCGCGGTGATCGGAGCATCCTCCCGACCCGGGGCATCGACGAGCCGTGGAGCGCCACGGCGTAGCGGCCCGACCGGACGACGGCGTCGGCGCTGCGGTCATCGGCGCCGGAGTCGTCGGCTGTGCGATCGCGAGCCTCCTCGCCCGCCGCGGGCTGAGCGTGGCCCTGCTGGAGGCGGCCGAGGTCGAGGGCACGGGCGTGTCCAGCCGCAACAGCGGGGTGATCCACAGCGGCCTCTACTATCCGCCCGGAACGCTCAAGGCCCGGACCTGCGTGCGGGGTCAGCGGCTGCTGTACGAGTGGGCGGAGGCCCGGGAGGTCCCGGTGGCCCGCCGGGGCAAGCTGGTCGTGGCCCGGGGCGCGGAGCAGCGGGAGGCGCTCCATGCCCTCGAGGTGCGGGCCCGGGACAACGGCGCTCGGGAGATCCGGATGCTGGGCGCCGACGAGGTAAGACGTCTGGAGCCTTCGCTCCCCCCGGTGGACGAGGCGCTGTGGTGTCCCTGGACGGGCGTCGTGGACGTCCACGCGCTGGTCCACTCCCTGCGGGTGGACGCGGAGCGCCACGGCGCTCTGGTGGCCTTCGGCGCGCCGGTCGCGCGCGTGGAGCCCGGCGGCGGGGGCTTCGCGCTGGAGACGGGCCGCGGGCGACTGTGGGCCGAGCGGCTGATCAACGCCGCCGGGATGGACGCCGACCGCCTGGCGCGTCGGGTGGGCTGGGAGGACGCGCCGGAGCACCACCCGTCGAGGGGCGACTACTTCCGGCTGGCCGGGCGCACGGGCTGGCGCCGGCTGGTCTACCCCGTGCGCGTGCCCGGAGATCCCGGGCTCGGCGTCCACCTGACCCTCGATCTGGATGGGCGCGTGCGCCTGGGACCGGACGCGCGGTGGGTGGCCCGGCGGGACGACTTCTCGCCGCCGGACGAGGGGCTGCGAGCGACGTTCCACGAGGCCGGGCAGCGCCTGATCGGCCCCTTCCCCGAGGACGCCCTGTCGTGGGACGGCTGCGGCATCCGGCCCAAGCTGCGGGCTCCCGACGAGCCGGAGGATCGGGACTTCCTGGTCGCCGAGGCGCCCGACGGCGCCGTCCACCTCCTGGGCATCGAGTCCCCGGGCGTGACCGCGGCGCTGGCCCTCGCCGAGGTGGTGGCCGAGCGACTGGGCGTGTCCTGACCTGCCCGAAGATGGGTGACCACTCACGGAGCAGGGCAATCGCATCTTCGAACCCGCGGAGAGACGTGACGGCGGCTCGCTCGGCGGGCGGGACGGGGCTGTCGCGTGGATGGTCGGCTGCTGGTCTTGGCGGGCAAGGTGCCCGCCGTCCAAGGGACCCGTGGCCTGGGAGCGCGGGCATCTCGACGGCGGCTCGCTCGAGCCTCTGGACGTCTCCGAGCGATCCCCTCCGGACGGGCGGGTGGTAGGATGACGCCATGACCTGGACCGTCCGCTTCACGGCGCCGGCCTTCGACGACCCGGAGGTCGACGTGGGCCACGAGCCTCCACCGGGGCACACGGGGCGCATCCCCGCCGGGATCGCCTTCGCGGCTCACCTGGTGGACACGCTGCGCCGCGCCGGGTGGGACGTGCAGAACCGCTGGGCCACGGACTACAGCCACGCCTTCGACGTCCGCATCGGCCGCGATCGGTTCGACGTCATGGTCCTCCCCCCGGAGGGGCAGCACCGGCGTTGGGTGATCACCCTGGAGAGGCGCAGAGGCCTGGTGGAGCGCTTCGTCGGGAGGCGGGAGGACACGCCGTCGCTCCGGAACCTCTGCCGCGGCGTGCACGACGCGCTCGCCGCCACGCCGGAGGTCGGCGACGTCCGCTGGTTCGACGACGAGAGCTGGGAGGGGGTGGACGCCGAGGGGGGAGAGCCCGAGCCTCCGCCCGCGCCACCGGAGTAGCCAGCCCTCCCGACCTGGTCAGATGAGCCCGGCCAGGTAGTGGATCGCGCGGTCGAGGAGGCGCCGCCACCAGGAGCGACCACGCCAGGCCTCCAGGCTCACCTCGACGCTCATGCCCGCGTGCTGGTGGAACTCGCTCTCGCAGGCGCGGGCGACGGACTCGTCGTGGACGGCCGCGGCGATCTCCAGGACGTGCCGGCTGGTCCAGACGTCCATGTTGTAGGAGCCGACGACGGCGAAGCGGCCGTCGACGCAGAGGGTCTTGGAGTGGAGCGTGCGCTGGTACATCTCGTAGATGCGGACGCCGCGCTCGAGGAAGCGCCCGTAGCCGTGGCGCGCGGCGAAGCGCGCGAAGGGCACGTCGGTCCGCCCCGCGGTGAGGACGCGGACGTCGAGGCCGCGATCGGCGGCGTCCCGGAGCGCGCGGTCCAGCTCGGCCGTCGGCACGAAGTAGGGGGAGGAGAGGTAGCATCGGTTCCGGGCCGCGCCCACGGCCTGGAGGAGGGCCTGCTCGAGGCTCGACGGCCGCTCCGCGGGGTCGTGGGCCAGGACGTGGACGGGCATCCCGGGGTGCTGCACGGCCTCCATGGGCGAAAACGGCCGCCGCTCCACGATGGCGTCGGCGTAGTGGAGGGTGCGCGTGAACAGGCGGCCCAGGTCCGCCACGCACGGACCCGTCATCCGGATCAGCGTGTCGTCGAAGAGGTGCTCGATGTGCCGCTTCCGGCGACGCAGGAGCTTTCGGGACAGCACGCCGCTATACGCCAGGGAGAGGTTCAGCCCGCCGCAGAAGGCCACGCGATCGTCGACGATGATCACCTTCCGGTGGTTGCGGAACAGGGGCGACTGCCGCCCGCGCCACGGACGCAGCGGGTTGAAGACCAGGGCCCGCCCGCCGGCCTCGCGGAGGGGGCGGAGGTGCCGGGGGCGCAGGTTCCGGCTCCCGAAGCGGTCGAAGACGAGGATCACGTCGCAGCCGCGCCGCGCGGCGGCGGTCAGCCTGCGGAGGGTCTCCCGCCCGACCTCGTCGGGCTCCATGATGTAGATCTCCACCCACACCCGCGTGCGGGCCTCGTCGATGGCGTGCCAGATGGCGTCGAGCGCCGCCCCCTCGTCGCTGAAGTAGCGGACGCTGTTCCCCGTCGAGGCGGCACCTGCGCGAACGGGCAGGGGAGGGGGCGCACCGGTATCCCGGCCCGTCGCGATGGACGGCCCCGACTGGGAGGAACCCTGCGTGCCCATCTCGCTCGTTGCCTCCTGGCCGACTGAACGCCGCGAATCCTACGCCGACATCGCGGGGCTTGCACGAAGTCCTGGAGCCCCGACCCGCGACCACCCCGCAAGTCGGGCTCGCGTCCGCGCCCGCGGCATCCGCTCGGCCTCCCGTCTCACGCCGCCGGGCTTCGAGTCTCTCGGACCATCTCGCGGGCATCCCGAAGCGCCTCTGCAGCGAGCGACTCCGGGACGGTGGGGGCGCGGGCCAGCCCGTCGGCGCGGAGCAGCGCGGTCGTGTCCTCCTGGGCCACGCGGCCGCTGGGGAACGCCTCCCCGTAGAGCCACACCGTCAGGTCGTCCCGCTGCGGCACCTCCGAGGCGCCGGCCGAGCGCGCGGTCGCCGCGGCCATGCTCTCCACCAGGAGCGCAAGCCCCTCCGCGTGGCAGCCCTGCTCCACGAGGACCTCGCCTGCCCGCAGCTTGCGGCGCGCCAGGTCGCCGAGCGGATCGGCGGGCGGGGCCTCCGCGTCCTCGGAGCGCTCCACGACCACCTCGCCGTCCTCGACGGGCGCGAGACCCAGGCGTCGGAGGCTCCCGAACGTCCCCGGATCCAGCACCGCCACCTCGAGGCCTTCCGGTGCGCGCGGCTGGCCAGCTTGTGGACCACGGCCTCGATGTGCTTGCAGGTCCCCAGCCGGTTCGTGGCGAAGTCCGGGCACGTGCAGTGGTTGATGCGCTCGCCCACGGATCGCAGCTCGACGCGGTACGTCCGCGAGGACACCCCGGTCGGGTTGAGCGACCGCGCCTCCCACGTCCCGAACCAGCGGTCGCCGCCGACGTGCGTCACCGTCACCCCGGTGCGCCCGCGCTTCCGCCGGTCGGCCACCGCCTCGTCCGCGGCGCCCCGCACGGTCTCGTCGCCCACCTCCTGCCGCGCCGCGTACGCCAGCAGCGTCGCCACGGCGTGCTTGCAGGTCGGCTCCTGGTCGAAGGGACACGAGCACTCGACGCCGATCTCGCCGTCCTCGTCGACGGCCAGCTCGACCTCGTACGGCTCGCCGGGCCGGGAGCCCTCCACCGAGGCCCAGACGTGCCCCTCCATCCAGCCGAGCCCGTGGACCCGATCCTCCTTGAAGTACCGGACCCCGCGCTTCACCACCGCGTCGGATGCCAGCCCGCGTAGGGCCTCCGCGTGCACCAGAAGCGGATCCCGCACCGCCTCTCCCTCGACATCGACCCCGGCCGCTGCGCTCATCCGTCCTCCCCATCGCAGGTCCGAGCCGAGACCTACGATCCCCGCTCCCTCGCACGCAAGGTCTTCGGTCGGCGCGGCGTGCCGAGGGGTGCGGCCGCTTGCTCCGCTGCGCCGGGGCGGGCGAGATCGGAGACCCGGCAGACCGGGGAGCCCCCGGAGATCACCAACCCGTAGGGTGTGCGTGCCTGTCGTGTACACTGGAGCCCGTCCCTGCGACGAGAGGAGGAAACATGCAGGTCTTCGAGAGGTTGGAGTCCGAGGTGCGGGGGTACTGCCGGGCCTTCCCGACGGTCTTCCAGACCGCGAGGAACGCGCACCAGGTGGACGAGGGCGGCCGCTCGTACATCGACTTCTTCGCGGGCGCGGGGGTGCTGAACTTCGGCCACAACAACCCGCGGCTGAAGAAGGCGCTGATCGACTACCTCTCGTCCGACGGGGTGGTGCACAGCCTGGACATGTACACCACGGCGAAGCGGACGTTCATCCAGCGCTTCGACGAGGTGATCCTCCGGCCCCGGAAGATGCACTACAAGATGCAGTTCACCGGGCCGACCGGGACCAATGCCGTGGAGGCGGCCCTCAAGCTGGCCCGGAAGGTCACGGGGCGGCAGGGCGTCGTGGCGTTCACGGACGGCTTCCACGGGATGACCCTCGGGGCGCTGGCGTGCACCGGGAACGGCCTGCACCGGGCGGCCGCCGGCGTCTCGCTGGACCACGTGACGCGCCTGCCGTTCGACGGCTACCTGGGCGAGGGCGTCGACACCCTGGAGGCCCTCCGCAGGCAGCTTCGCGATCCCTCCAGCGGGCTGACGCCGCCGGCCGCGTTCATCGTCGAGACCATCCAGGCCGAGGGCGGGGTCAACGTGGCCCGGCCCGAGTGGCTGAAGGCGGTGCAGGGCCTGGCCCGCGAGTACGGAAGCCTCTTCATCGTCGACGACATCCAGGTGGGCTGCGGCCGGACCGGCGGCTACTTCAGCTTCGACGACCTGGACCTGGACCCGGACGTCGTCTGCCTGGCGAAGGGCATAGGCGGCTTCGGCACGCCCCTGGCCATGCTGCTGGTGAAGCCCGAGCACGACGTCTGGTCGCCCGGCGAGCACACCGGCACCTTCCGCGGCCAGGACCTGTCCTTCGTGGCCGGGGCCGAGGCCCTGGAGTACTTCCGGGACGACGCCTTCGGGGACGACGTCCGCCGAAAGGGCAGGCACACCTCCGAGCGTCTGGGCGCCCTGGTCGGCAAGCACCGGCACCTGGACGTGCAGCTCCGCGAGAAGGGCATGATCCACGGCCTGGACTTCGGCGACGGCGACGTGGCCAAGCGCGTGTCGCGAGAGGCCTTCGAGCGCGGGCTCATCATCGCCAACTGCGGGCCGGGCGCCCGGGTGCTCAAGGTGATGGCGCCCCTGACCATCGAGGACGACACCCTCGACGAGGGCATCGACATCCTCGACGAGGCCATGGGCGCGCTCGGCTGAGGACCTCGGCCAGTCCGCTGCGCGGGCGAGGACGCCCGGGGCCCGAGGTGCCGCTGGCGTTTGCTGGGGCTGCGTGCTCGCCGTCCGGCAGGCTCGGGGTGGCCTCTCGGCAGGACCGTCGGCGTGCATGAAAAGTGAGAAGTGAGTAGGCTTGACCCCTTCTGCGGGGGCAGACAAGCGAGCGAGCGCTCGCTGTTACCACCCCCGAGAACCTGTGTTAGCCTCGGGCTCATTCAAACATGAGGAGGCGCATCATGGGTTGCGATCCGAGGAGACGTGTGTGCGGTGTGGTGTTCGCCCTGCTCCTGGCCGCGGCCGTGTCGCTGGCGGCCTGCAAGTCAGAAGGCGCGGGCGGGGCCGAGGAGATGGCCGAGGAGGCCGCCGCGGCCGAGGCCACCATCACCCCCGAGGCCCGGAAGAAGGCCCAGGAGATCTTCACGAACCGCTGCGTGACCTGCCACGGCGAGATGGGCGCCGGGGACGGCCCGGGCTCGAAGGCCCTGGACCCGAAGCCGCGCGACCTCCGGCAGGCCGAGTGGCAGGAGTCCGTCACCGACGAGCACATCGAGGAGATCATCGTGGGCGGCGGGGCCGCGGTGGGGCTGGCGCCCGCCATGCCGGCGAACCCGGACCTGAGCGACAAGCCGGCTGTCGTGGCCGCGTTGCGCGAGCACGTGCGTGGCCTGGGGAAGGGCGGCGAGTAGCCGACCCGGCTGCGGAGGACTGCCTCTCGACGGAGGCGAGCACACCGACAGGAGGAGGGAGCGCGATGAACTGGCTATCCGGACGCGTGGATTGGACGCGGGGTGCCGTGGCCCTGGCGGTCGTGGCGATGGCCGCGGCGCCGAGCGGCTGCAAGGGCGAAGGCGGAGCGGGGGGCGGCATGGCGGCCGCCGGTGGACAGACGCTGCAGGCCCTCATGGAGGAGCGGAACCTGAGCGAGGACGACGTCGAGGCGGCGCTGAAGACCTACACGCCGTCGGGTCGCCACGACGAGTACTACATGTTCACGTCCGGCGGGCACGTCGGCCAGCTGCTCGTGATCGGCGTGCCGAGCATGCGGATCCTGAAGTACATCGGCGTGTTCACGCCGGAGCCCTGGCAGGGCTTCGGCTACGGGGACGGGACCGACGAGCTGCTGGCCTCGGGTGACCGCCACGGCCACACGCTGGAGTGGGGTGACACGCACCACCCGGCGCTGTCGGAGACGGAGGGCGACTACGACGGCGAGTACGTCTTCATCAACGACAAGGCCAACGCGCGCGTGGCGGTCATCGATCTGCACGACTTCATCACGAAGCAGATCGTCACGAGCCACCTCATCGAGTCCGACCACGGCTCCACCTTCGTCACGCCCAACACGGAGTACGTGATCGAGCCGGCCCAGTATCCCGCGCCCCTGGGCGGGACCTACGAGCCGATCGAGGACTACGAGGACAAGTACCGGGGCGCCGCGATCTTCTGGAAGTTCGACCGGGAGGCGGGGCGCATCGTGCCGGAGGAGTCCTGGGCGGTGGAGCTTCCGCCGTACATGCAGGACCTGTCGGACGCCGGCAAGAAGGTCAGCGAGGGCTACGCGTTCTTCAACAGCCTGAACACGGAGCTGGCCTACGGCGGCAACCTGGAGGGCAACCCGTCGCTGGAGTCGGGCGCGTCCCAGAACGACATGGACTACCTCCACGTCTTCAACTGGGACAAGGCCGAGGAGGTCGTGGAGGCCGGCAAGACCGAGACCATCGCGGACATGCGGGTGATCCCGCTGGAGACGGCGCTCGAGGAGAACCTGCTGCACTTCGTGGGTGAGCCCAAGAGCCCCCACGGGATCGACGTGGCGCCGGACGGCGAGCGGCTGGTGGTCTCCGGCAAGCTGGACACCCACGCGACGGTCTACAGCTTCGACAAGATCAAGAAGCTCATCGAGGACGAGAAGTACGACGGCGAGGACCAGTACGGGGTGCCCATCCTGCCGTTCGAGGAGACGCTTCACGGCCAGGTCGAGATCGGCCTCGGGCCCCTGCACACGCAGTTCGACGACGAGGGGAACGCCTACACGTCGGTGTTCATCGAGTCGAAGGTGGCGAAGTGGTCCCTGGACGAGCTGAAGCTCATCGAGAAGATGCCGGTCCACTACAACATCGGCCACCTCGCCGTGGCCGAGGGTGACACGGTGTCGCCGGACGGGGACTACCTGGTCGCCATGAACAAGTGGGCCATCGATCGCTTCGCGAAGGTCGGGCCGCTGCTGCCGCAGAACTTCCAGCTCGTCGACATCTCGGGCGAGAAGATGAAGCTGCTCTACGACATGCCGCTGCCCCTGGGCGAGCCCCACTATGCGCAGATCGTCAAGGCCGACAAGATCGACCCGATCGACGTCTACAAGCCGGTGGGCACCAACCCGCTCACGGGCGAGAAGGCGGCGGAGGCCGCGGAGTCCGGCGAGGAGCGCATCGAGCGCAAGAACGACGGCGTCCACGTCTACATGACCGCGGTCCGAAGCCACTTCACGCCGGACATCGTGCGCGTGAAGCAGGGCGAGCGGGTCCACCTGCACCTCACCAACGTGGAGCAGGCCCACGACGCCACGCACGGCTTCGGCATCGGCTCCTACAACATCCACACGAGCCTGGAGCCCGGCAAGCACGTGGACATCGACTTCGTGGCCGACCGGGCGGGGGTGTTCCCGTTCTACTGCACGGAGTTCTGCTCGGCGCTGCACCTGGAGATGGCCGGCTATCTCCTCGTGGAGCCGACGGAGGGGGGCGCCGTGGACTCGCCCACGGACGCGCCGCCGTCCGGCGCCGAGGAGGGTGAGCAGCCCGAGGAGAAGAACGAGGAGTCCGGGGAGGTCGAGTAGCTTTGTTCCGCGCTCGTCGGAGCGGAGCTCGCCGGGGGCGGCGCCGGGCTCTGGTGCTCGGCGCGCTCTCCCTGGCGCTCGTCGCCTGCGGAGGGATCGCCGAGCCCTCCGCGCCCGTCTTCCCCGAGCCCGAGGCGCAGCGGGCCAGCCCCGAGCGGCCCGCTTGCGATCGGCGCGTCCAGGCCGGGGCGGACCTCCAGGCGGTCGTGGACGAGGCCGCCGGCGGGGCCGTCCTGTGCCTCGAGGATGGGACCTACGCCGGGCCCCTGGTGGTGGACAGCCCCGTGACCCTGTGGGGGACCTCCGACGCGGTGATCCGGACCTCCGGCGAGGGCACCACCGTGGAGGTCCTCGCCGACGGCACGCGCCTGCTGGGCTTCACGGTGGACGGCAGCGGCGGCCGGTTCGACACCCTGGACGCCGCCGTCCGGGTCGAGGCGGCGGACGTGGAGGTCACGGGCCTGCTCGTCCGCAACGCCGTGTTCGGCCTGCTCGTGGAGAAGGCGACCCGCGTGACCCTGCGCGGAAACGAGGTCCACGGCCCGGACGACGGCCCGGTGGGCATGCGCGGCGACCCCATCCGCATGTGGGAGACGACCGACTCGGTGGTCGAGGGCAACCGGGTCATCGCGGGCCGGGACGTGGTCATCTGGTACTCGTCCGGAAACCGCATCGCGGACAACGTCGTGGAGGGCGGCCGCTACGGCACGCACTTCATGTACTCCCACCACAACACGATCGTGGGGAACCGCTATCGCGACAACATCGTCGGGATCTTCCTGATGTACAGCCGCGACGTACGGGTCCACGGCAACGTGCTGGCGCGTTCCGGCGGGTCGGCGGGCGTGGGGCTGGGCCTGAAGGAGTCGGGGGAGCTGGTCATCACCGACAACGCGTTCGTCCACAACACGCTGGGCTGCTACGTGGATACCAGCCCGCTGTCCCTGGAAGACCACAACCGCTTCGAGCGGAACGTCTTCGCCTTCGGGGACGCGGGGATCGTCTTCCACGCCACCGAGGAGCGCACGACGTTCCGGGCCAACTCCTTCCTGGACAACCGGGACGCGGTGCGCGTGGAGGGCCGCGGCCACGCGCGGGACATGACGTGGACGGGCAATCACTTCGACGACTACGCGGGCTACGACCTGGACGGGGACGGATACGGGGACGTGCCCTTCGAGCTTCGGAGCCTGTCGGGGGAGATGGTCCAGCGGCGCCCCAAGCTGGCGTTCCTCGAGGGGACGGCCGCCCTCTGGCTGGTGGACGCGATCACGCACATCGCGCCGCTGCTGTCGCCGGAGACGCTCCTGGTGGATCCCCGCCCGGCCATGGAGTCGCCCGTGCCGCGCCCGACCGAGGGGGAGGTGGCCGATGCGCGTTGAGCTTCGCGGCGTGGACAAGCGCTTCGGGCGCCTGATGGCGCTCCGGGACGTGGACCTGGAGTTCGAGTCCGGACGGGGCGTGGCGCTCGTGGGGCCGAACGGCTCGGGGAAGTCGACGCTGCAGCGGATCGTGATGGGGCTGGTGGCCCCGACGCGGGGAGAGGCGCTGCTGGACGACAGGCCGCCGGATCGGGCCCGCGTGGGCCGGGCGATCGGCTACGTGCCCCAGCTCGCGCCGACGCTGGCGGCTCCCGTGGGCGAGCTGATCCGGGCCTTCTGCCGCGTGCGCGAGGTGCCCCGGGACGAGGTGCGGAGCGCGCTGGTGGAGCTGGACCTGGACCCGGACGAGGTGTGGCGCAAGCCGTTCCGGGAGCTCTCCGGCGGCATGAAGCAGAAGGTCCTCGTGGCGCTGGCGGTCATGCCCGGGACCCGGCTGCTGGTCATGGACGAGCCGACCGCCAGCCTGGACGCGGAGTCCCGGGAGCGCTTCTTCCAGCTCGTGCGGGAGCGCCGCGGCGACGCCACCTTGGTGCTGAGCAGCCACCGGCTCGAGGAGATCCGGCACCTGGTGGATCACGTGGTGGCCCTCCGGGAGGGCGAGGTGGCCTGGCACGGGTCGGCGGAGGGCTACCTGGGCCAGCGGGGCCGGAGCATCATCGAGCTTCGCGAGGCGGGGGAGTCGGACGCGGAGTGGTTCCGCGAGCACGGCTTCCGCCCGGGAGCCGCCGGCTGGTGGACGAAGACGGTGCGGCGCTCCGAGAAGGTCGAGGCCCTGCGGGAGGTCTCCGACCGGCTGAACGGCCGGCTGGAGGACGTCGTGGTGCGCGACATGGAGCGCGTGGAGCCCGTGGAGCAGGCGGGGGCGGGCGATGGCTGAGTCCTCCGGGCTGCGCGTCGTGGGGATCGTCGCGGTCGTGCTCGTCGTCATTGCGGCGGGCGGGGCGGCCCTGTGGACCCTGGCGCCCGGCGGCCCCGGCGAGGGCCCCGTGGACATCGTGTGGGACAAGGAGACCTGCGCGTGGTGCCACATGCACGTGAGCGAGCCCGCGTTCGCGGCGCAGGTCCGGACCCGGGAGGGCGACGTCCACGTCTTCGACGACCCGGGGTGCCTCTTCGCGTGGCAAGCCGACCGCCACGCCGACCTGGAGGGCGTCTGGTTCCACCACGTCGACGAGGATCGCTGGATCCCCGCCGACGATGCCGCGTTCGTGGAGCGGAGCCCCACGCCCATGGGCTACGGCCTGGGGGCGGTGGACCGAGGGCAGGGCATAGTCTCGTTGTCCGGGGCCCGGGCGCGCACGCTGCAGCAGGACCGGGACGAGTCCGCGAAGGGGGCACGATGAGGGCACGAGCGGTGGGCGCGGTGGCACGCCTGGACCTGTCCGAGGTCCTGCGATCCCGGTGGATGGGCTTCGCCCTGGTGGTCTACGCGCTCCTGGCCGCCGGGTTCGTCTTCGTCGGCCTGCGGGAGTCGTCCATCGTCGGCTTCACGGGCACGGGCCGTGTGCTCCTGTCCTTCTCGCACGCCCTGCTGCTGCTGCTGCCGCTGCTGGCCCTCATGGCCACCGGGCAGGTCATCAACCAGGCCCGATCCGCCGGCGCCCTGGAGCTCCTCCTGAGCCAGCCGGTGGGCCGCTGGGACTACTTCGTGGGCGTCTCCGTGGTGCGGCTGGCCATGCTGCTGGTGCCCCTGGTGGTGGTCACGGTCGTCGTGGGGCTTGTGGGGCAGTCCTTCGGCCAGGCCTTCCCGTGGGCCTTCGTGGGCAGGGCCCTGGGCGTGGGCGCGAGCCTGCTGGTGGCCTTCGTGGGCATCGGGATGCTGGTGACGACGCTGGTGGCGAGCCAGGCCCGGGCGATCCTGGCGGTGCTCGTGATCTGGCTGCTGTCCGTGGCGCTGCTCGACTTCGCCCTGATCGGGGTGATGCTCCAGTGGCGGGTGCCGCCGCGCCTCGTGTTCGTGCTGGCCGCCATCAACCCGGTGGAGGCCGCCCGGCTGGCGCTGCTGTCCGCCGCGGACGCCGAGCTGGCGCTGCTCGGCCCCGTGGGCTTCTACCTCTCGAACAACCTGGGGCCCGCGGCGCTGATGGCGCTGGGGCTCGCCTGGCCGTCGCTGGTCGGCGCGACCTGCTGGGCCCTGGGTGGAACCGCCTTCCGCCGCGGCGACGTGGTGTGAGGCCGGAGCATGCAGGAGGGACGTCGTGAAGTTGATGCTCGACCGGTTCTACGCCTTCCTCGACAAGCCCATCGACATGTGGGCCCGCGTGGTGATGGTGCTGCTGCTGATCCCGCTGGCCCTCAGCTTCATGGCGCCCATCTGGAGCATCCGCATGACGGCCCCCCAGTATCCGGAGGGGCTGGAGATGTGGATCTACAGCTATCGCCTGGACGCCGGAAACGACGGCCACGACATCCAGGAGATCAACACCCTCAACCACTACGTGGGCATGCGGGCCATCGACGAGGACGACTTCGCGGATCTGGACTGGATCCCCTTCGGCCTCGGCTTCCTGGGCATCCTGGCCCTGCGGGCGGCGGCCATCGGCAACATCCGCACGCTGATCGACATCACCGTGCTGACGGGCTACCTGTCCCTGTTCGCCTTCGGCCGCTTCGTGAAGACGCTGTACGACTACGGCCACGATCTGGACCCGAAGGCCCCGGTGGACATGGAGCCCTTCATGCCGGTGGTCTTCGGGTCCGAGCAGGTGGCCAACTTCGAGATCCACAGCTACCCCGAGGTGGGGTCGTTGTGGCTGGGGATCTTCGCCACGGGCCTCGTGGTCCTCACCCTGTTCCACCTGATCCGGGGACGAATACGGGCCGTACGACGCGCCCGGGCCGGATAGGAGGGCGGCCCAGGGCAATCGCAAAGTCGGCGAAGCGTGGGCCGCGCGGCGGTACGGCGCCCGGCGCCGGAATGCACCCGCTCGGAAACTATGGATTTTGCGCGTCTGAGAGCAGGCAAGGGCACGGGCAAGGGCAAGGGCAAGGGAGGGCGGTCGACTTTGCGACCGCCCTGGAGGGCGGCCTACGAGGACTTGTCGATCTCCTCGCGGACCTCGTCCATGTCCAGGGCGCGGAGCTTGCCGATGAGCTCCTCGAGGGCCTGGGCGGGGAGGGCGCCCGGCTGCGAGAAGACCCCGATCTGCTCCTTGAAGGCCACGATCGTCGGGATCGAGCGCACCTGGAAGTGGCCCGCCAGCTCCTGCTGCTCCTCCGTGTTCACCTTGGCGAAGACGATGTCCGGGTGCTTCTCCGAGGCGTCCTCGAAGATCGGCCCGAACGTCTTGCAGGGGCCGCACCAGCTCGCCCAGAAGTCCAGGAGCACGATGTCGTTGCCGCCGACGAGCTGCTCGATGTTGTCCTTGGTCGCTTCAACCGTGGCCACGTGGGCCTCCTTCGTCGAGGTACGTCTCCGCAGCCTAGCAAGGGCCCCCGGGGACGTGCACGAGGATTCCGGGGGGCGGGCGGGGCCACTGTCCATCACGCACGCCTCGGAAGCTCCGAGGGCCTCGCGCCAGGGCGGCAGGGAGCCAGGCCGCAAAGGCCGCGGAGAACACGGGAGACATACAGCAGGGTCGCCGTCCGAGCCTCACCGTTCGTCACATGTCGCAAGACGAAGGGCTCGCGCAAAGACGCGAAGACGCAAAGGAAAACGGCATGCTTCGGCCCCGTGTACTCGCTCTTGGCCTGCTGGTGCCCCGACAGCCTCAGCCGAGCCTGTGTGCAAGCGGCTCGCTGGACTTTGCGTCTTGGCGACTTGGCGCGCGATTCTCCACGAGACCGCGGCGCCCCGAAATGCGTAGGACTGTGAGCCGTCCGAGGCGGTCAGCGCCCGGCCCCGCGGGCGACGCCGAGCTTGTCCATCCAGCGGTAGACCTGCTTCCGGTTGCGGCCCACGCGCTCGGCGACCTTCGAGACGTTGCCCCCGGCCCGCTCGAGCAGCTCGACGAGGCGCTCCCGCGACGGCGGCCACAGCTCCTCCGGCGCGGTCTGCGGGGCGGCCTCCTCGGCGAGGCGATCCACGGCGTCGTGCATCTCCGCGTCCAGCATTCCGGGCTCGAGGTGATCCGCGTCCGGGTGCAGCACGCCGAGGCGCTCGGCCAGGCGCCGTAGCTCGCGTACGTTCCGCGGCCACGGATACAGGAGGAGGGCCTCCACGAAGTCGGGCGTGACCGGGAGGTGGCGTATGTCCTCGGGGAGGAAGTGCCGGAACAGCGGGAGGATGTCCTCGCGGCGGGCCGACAGGGGCGGCGTCTCCAGCACGATGCCGGCGAGCCGCGCGTAGAGGTCGTCCCGGAAGCGGCCCTCGTCCACCGCCTCCAGGAGCGGACGGTTGGTCGCCGCCACGACGCGGACGTCCACGTGCCGGCTGCGCGTGGCGCCGACCGGGGTCACGTCGCCGGTCTCCAGGGCGCGCAGCAGCTTCGGCTGATCCTCCAGGGGAAGCTCTCCCACCTCGTCCAGGAACAGGGTGCCGTCGTGGGCTCGGACGAAGGCCCCGGGTTCGTCGCTCTGGGCGTCCGTGAAGGCGCCCTTCACGTGCCCGAACAGGGCGTCCTCGACGAGCGTGCCGGGCAGGGCGCCGCAGTTGACGGTGACGTGCTCACCCGTGCGCCCGGCGAGGCCGTGGAGCGCCTCCGCCACGAGCTCCTTTCCGGTCCCGGTGGGGCCCATGACGAGGACGGGCAGGTCGCTGGGCGCCGCCCGCCGGACCAGGCGCCGGAGCCGGGCGATGGCGGGCGTCCGGCCCAGGAGGCCCAGGTCGTCCCCCTCGGGTGGTGCCAGGGGCGAGCGGCCGACGAGCAGGACCGAGCCGGCCATGCGCACCACGTCGCCGTCCCGCAGGACCACCCGCTCGACCCGGCGGCCCCCGACCCAGGTGCCGTTCGTGGAGCCCTCGTCGATCAGCTCCAGGGTCCGGCCGTCGGGGCTGCGTCGGAGCGTGGCGTGGACGCGGGACGCCGCGTGGTCGTCGAGGCGCAGGCCGGCCGGGGGCGCGAGGTCATCCTGCCGCCCCACGCGCGTCTCCCGGGCGGTGATCTCGTGGTCCTCGACCGGGACCTCGCCGTCCGGCCCCGCGACGACGCGCAGGAACCAGCGGGGCTTCTCGACGCGTGTCCGGCGCCCGCCCACGGAGGGCAGGACCAGCGGGGTCGCGTTCCGGCTTCGTCCCGTCATGGAGCAGAGCATAGCAGTGTCCCGGTCACGCTGCCGAGGGGGACACCGTCCCGGTCCCGGCGGCACGGCGCCTCGGCCCCCGACACGGCCCGGGGTCGCTGCAACTGATTGAAAAGGCGTCGTGTTTCGGTCGCGCGCTCATCTTGGCACGCCGGCTGCTCCAGGGGATGAGCGAGGCGGGCACCGGAGAACGTGTCCGGAACGACGGAACAAAACGCAGAGGGGAAGCAACGATGAAGAGCATGAAGACGGTGAAGCTCACGAGCGTGATGGTGGCGGCCGCGGCCTTCGTCCTCGTCGGGTGCGACAGCGGCGGGACGCCGGACGACGTGGGCACGGCCCGCATGGCCCTGTCCAACCAGAGCGACTCCGCCTCGTCCGTGCGGGTCCTGGTGACGAACGAGACGTCCGGGGAGTTCCAGGCCGACGAGACCTTCGATCTGGCCGCGCAGAGCGAGACGGTCGCAGAGGTGGCCGTGGATCCCGGCAGTCACGTGGTCGACGTCGAGGTGATCGACCGCGCCTCCGGGGAGGTGAAGGGCGCGGGCACCGCGGCCTTCGAGATCGCCGGCGGGCAGGTCGCCGAGCTTCGGATCGCCGTCGAGCAGATGATCGAGGCGTCCGGCGAGGGCGAGTCCGCTTCCGATGGTGAGTCGGGCGCCGAGGGCTCCGCGGACTCCGAGGGGAGCACCGAGGGTGCTGAGCAGCAGGCCGTGGCCTCTGTGGAGATCGACGTCTCCGTCCACGCCGGCGCGGAGGCCGAGGGATCCTCGGAGGGCGGTGAGGCCGGCGGCGAGGCGAGCGCCGTCTCGGAGACCGAGGGCGAAACGAGCGCCGCCCTGTAGGCCGGAGCCGGGCCATCCCCGGGCGCTCCGCCGTGACCGCGCGTCGCGGCGGGGCGCTCGTACGTTCAGAGCACGTCCACGCCGCGCAGGACGAGCACGAACCCGAAGCCCAGGAAGGCGAGCGCAGCGAGGATCACGACGACGGAGCGCGCCTTCGCCGGGAAGCCACCGATCCAGCGGCCGACCACGACCCCGAGGGCGGTGTTCAGGGCGAGCGCCGCGGACGCCCCGAGGAACGTCCCGAGCCAGGGGTTGGAGCTGGCCAGGAGCCCGGCCGCGATCTGGGTCTTGTCGCCCATCTCGGCCAGGAGGATGGCGAGGTACAGGGCCACGGCCAGGCCGCCGCGCCCGACGCGCAGGTCCTCCGCCTCCTCGTGGGCGCCGCGGATCCCCTGCAGCAGGAACCAGGCGCCGAACGCGAGGAACACGACGCCGCTGCCGATCTGCAGCACGGACTGCGGCACCATCGCGCCGAGGCTCGCGCCCAGCCCGACCGCCAGGGCCGTGCTCGTCGCGAGGGCCAGGCTCGCGGCGACGAGGATGGTCCAGGGCCTGGCGATGCGGCTGGCGAGGAGCACCACCCCGAGCTGGGTCTTGTCCCCGAGCTCGGCCAGGAACACGGTGCCGAACGCCACCCCGAGCGCTGCCCAGTCCGTCACGTGCCGCCTCCTCCGTGGGTCGCGGGTCGTCCCCGGCGCCCTCGTGTACACTGCCGCCATGCCGGATCCCAGCCCCGATCAGAACGTCGCCGCGGACTTCCTCGAGGGCTTCCGGGCGCGACCCGACGACCCGGCCGTGTGCGAGGACGGCGGCGCAGCCTGCAGCTACGGTGAGCTGCGACGCCGGGTCCAGGGGCTCGCGGGGCTGCTGCGGAAGCGAGGGTTCCGACCGGGCGATCGTGCGCTCATCCAGGTGCCCAACGGGCCCGGCTTCGCGGCCGGCGTGCTGGCCGTGCTGGCCTGCGGAGGGACGCCGGTGCTCTGCGAGCCGGGGCTGGGTCCCGCCGTCTACCACTCGCGTCTCCGGGCGGCTGCCCCCCGGTGGCTGCTGGCCCACCCCCTCGTCGAGCGCATCCAGCGCTTCCCGGGGCTCCGGAGGGCCCTGGAGCGCGTCGACCTGGTGGTGCCGCCGCGCCCCGAGCGGGACCTGGGCGCGCGGCGCATCCCCGTCTCCGAGCGGACCCTCCGCGCCCTGGCGGCCGAGGCGCGGCCCGTCGAGCCGATCCCCGTGGCGGAGGACCACGAGGCCGTGCTCGTGTTCACCGGCGGCACGACCTCGCAGCCGAAGGGCGTCCTGCACTCCCACGGGGCGCTCCGGGCGTACTTCGGGCACGTCCGGGAGGCCATCACGGACCTCCGGGTGAGCCGGCTGCTGGCGGACACGCCTCCCCAGGTGCTGTACGCGCTGTACCTGGGGCGGTCCGCGACCGTCGTGCGGGGGCGACCCGACAAGCGGGCGCGCAGGGCCCTGCGGCTCATCCGGGCGGGCGAGGTGGACGCCTGCTTCGGCCCGCCGTCCATCTGGATGAACATGATGGCCCGCGAGGGCCGCTCGGCGCGGCGTCTCCCGGCGACCCTCCGGACGGTCATGCTGGGCGGCGCCCCGGTGACCCCCGCTTTTCTGGACCGCCTGTTGGCCCGGCTCGACCCCGGGACCGGCGTCCGCGTCATCTACGGGCTCACCGAGGCCGGGCCGCTGTGCACGGTGGACGCACGGGACAAGCTCGCGTTCCGGGGAGGAGGCGACCTCGTCGGCGCGCCGCTGTCCGGCGTCCGCCTGGAGCTGGAGCCCACGGAGGGCGACCCCGAGGTGGGGGAGGTCCTGGCCCACAGCCCGTCGCTGTACCTGGGCTACCTGGACGAGCCGCGCCGGGCGCCGGGGACGCCGCTTCGCACCGGCGACCTGGGCCGCCTGGTGACCCGGCGCGGCCGCGAGGTGCTGACCCTGGTGGGGCGCGCGAAGGACATGATCGTGCGCCGGGGCGTGAACATCTACCCGGGGACCCTCGAGCCGACGCTCGAGGCGGCCCGGGATCCGGACGGGCGGCCGCTGTTCCGGGAGGTGGCGCTGATCGGCGTCTGGAACCCGACCACCGAGGACGAGGAGGTCGTCCTGGTGTACGCGCCGGAGGAGGCCCCGGGTCCCGCCGCGCTCGATCGGATCGTGGCGCGCATCGTCGGCCCGGACGGTCGGCCGGATCACTACCTGGCGGTGGACTCGCTCCCGACGACGGGCCGGCAGGACAAGGTCGACAAGGCCGCACTCCGCCGGGACGCGGCCGCCCGCCTCGGGCTGGAGCCGACGTCGCCGAAGTGATCGGGTGTGGGCGCGCCGCGTTGGCTCGCCGGCCAGGACGGCGGTAGCATGCGGGCGAGCCCACGCAGGGGAGGAGGCGATGGCCACCCAGGGTACGAACGGGGAGCTTCAGGGGCGCCGCCGGGCGCAGTTCGAGGCGATGATGGCCGAGAGGCTGGATGTCCTGAAGGACTTCGCGGAGCGCCTGGAGTTGTCCGAGCCCGGCTGGATCGTGGCCCGACCGGAGGCCTGCCTCCCGGCGCTCGAGGCCTTCATGCGGGACCACGAGATCGAGAGCCACGACGACCTGGTCTGGGTCCTGCCGCGCCTCGGCTACTTCGTCGGCGAGATCCTCGTGGAGCGCTACGGCGGGCACTGGTTCCTCGACGAGGCGGACCACAGCCGCTTCTACCTCCACCCGGTCGTCGGGGAGTTCGACGCCTTCGACAACCCCGCGGCCCGCGTCGCTCCGATGGAGGTCGCCGCGGCGTGGCTGGAGCAGACCCCGCCCCGGAGCCTCGCGCCGCTCCTCGACGAGATCGACGAGGACCTCCGGCAGGCGTAGTACCCGGCTTGCCGCCTCGTCGGGACCCGGCTAGGTTTGGATCTGTTCCACGTCCGGAGGAAACCCCCATGAAGCCCTGGTATGTGCTCGCGTGCGTCCTGGTCCTCGCCCTGGCGGTCACCGGCTGCGACTCCGACGACGGAGGCGGGCCCGAGGCGGCGGTGACGACCTGGAACGTCGGGCTGGCCCGGGGCTTCGTGGACTACGCGGATCAGAGGCTCCCCCATGTCGTCGATACGGCCGCCGCCATGGACGCCGACGTCCTCTGCCTCCAGGAGGTGTGGACGCAGGAGGACATCGACGCCATCACCCAGGGCGCGGCGGAGGCGTATCCCCACGGCTTCTACGAGATCACCACGGCCGAGGGCGGATCGACCGAGCCCGCCTGCACCCAGGCCGAGGCGGACTCGCTCGGGGCCTGCGCCGAGGAGAACTGCGCCGACGTGGACCCGGGAGAGCTCGCGGGCTGCGTCCTCGGGTCCTGCTCGACGGAGTGGGATGCCTCGTCCGCCGAGTGCCAGGGGTGCCTGGTGTCGAACCTCGGCGACCCCCTGGACGTGATCTTCGAGGCCTGCACGACGGCGGGCGGTTCGTTCAGCTACGACGGCCACAACGGCCTGCTGCTCCTGTCGCGCCATCCCTTCGATGCGACCGAGCACCTGGTGATGGACTCGACGACCGTGCAGCGGGCGGCGCTCCACGCCACCGTGGACCTGCCCGGCCTCGGGACGTCCGACGTCTACTGCACGCACCTGGCCGCCGACCTCCAGGACCTCGCCTACACCGGGGACCACGGCTCCTGGGCCGGCGAGAACCTCTACCAGGCGGAGACCCTCGTCGACTGGATCGCCTCCACGGCCGCCACGCCGCAGGTGTTCGTGGCGGGCGACTTCAACTCCGGGCCGGCCATCGCCCCGGACATCGAGGCAGAGATCCCGGAGGCGTACCAGGCCTTTATCGACGACGGCTTCTCGTCGCCGTTCAGCGAGGGCGCCGAGCCGCTGTGCACCTATTGCGCGGACAACACGCTCATCGACGACGCGGCCCCCGACGTGCTCATCGACCACGTCTTCGTGAAGGGCGCCGAGGCGTCCGCCGAGCGCGTGGGGACCGATACCGTCGAGATCGACAGCGACCAGGAGACCGTGGAGACGCACGTGTCGGATCACTTCGGCGTGCGGGTCGGCACCGGCGAGTAGGCAGACCCTCGCTGCGCGGCGCCTTCGAACGGGTTTCTGCTCGTCCGCCTCAAGTCCCTCGCGGATCCAACCGTCGTGTCTCGTGTCGGTTGGGCGCAGTGCGCCCCGTGGCGGGAACGACGAACGGTCGGGGGATCGGATGCGAGTGCGCCGCAGGTGGATGGTCGTGCTGTTCTGGAGCGGCCGGCCGACCACGAGCTCCTGAGCGCTTCCGACGGCGGTTTTCAGCGGTCCGTCGAGGTTTCAGCCTGGTAGCGCGATGGAGTTACAAGTGCGTTCTGGTATGGTGTTGACCTCCCTCGCTCGTGCGCGGTCTTCGAGCGGGTTGGCCCCTTCTCAATCGGAGAGCCCCATGGGTCCTCGTGTCGTCTCTGCTCGCTCCGCCTCTCTCCTGGCGGTCCTGCTCCTCACGTTCGGCCTCGCGGCCTGCTCCGATTCGGGAGGGACGGAGGGCGGACCGGATACCACGTTGGAGGCCGACGGCGGCGACGCGTCCTCGGACGTCATGGACGCATCGGACGTCGAGGAGGTCGAGGAGACGGTCGACGAGGACGTGCCCGACCCGGATCCGGGCGAGTTCGGCGCGCCGTGCTCCCAGAACTCGGACTGCTACTCCGGGTTCTGCGTGCCCTCCGCCGAGGGCCTGGTCTGCTCCAGGACGTGTACGGAGGACTGCCCGGGCGGGTGGTCGTGCATCGGCGTGTCCACGGCCGGGACCGACGGCGCCTTCATCTGCTGGCCCGGTGGGAACCGCCTCTGCGAGCCGTGCGTCAACGACCTGCAGTGCGACGGCGGGCTGTGCCTGACCCTGGGCGACGGCCAGGCCTGCACGCGGCCGTGCAACGACGACGGGACCTGCCCCGAGGGGTACGCCTGCGAGCTTCGCGAGAGCGAGTCCGACCCGGGCACGGAGAGCGAGCAGTGCGTCCCGGTGACGGGCCTCTGCGCGTGCACGCTGCTGGACGAGGGCAAGGAGCGGCCCTGCCGGAAGGACAACGACTTCGGCACCTGCTGGGGCCTGGAGGTGTGCAAGGGCGCGGCGGGCTGGAGCACCTGCGACGCCCAGGAGCCGACGGCCGAGTCCTGTGACGGGCTGGACAACGACTGCGACGGCCTCGCCGACGAGGACGTCGTCGCGCCCATGGAGACCTGCACGGTCGACAACGAGTTCGGCTCCTGCGCGGGGACCTGGACCTGCGGGGGCGCCGACGGGTGGCAGTGCGTCGGCCCGACCGCCTCGGAGGAGGTCTGCAACTTCCTCGACGACGACTGCGACGGGGAGACCGACGAGGGCTTCGTGGACCCGGAGACCGGGGCCTACTCCGCGGACGAGCACTGCGGGGTGTGCGGCAACGACTGCGACGGGCTGTTCCCCCACGCGACGAGCACCTGCCAGGTGGACGAGGAGACCGGCGAGGCCCAGTGCGTCGTCGAGTCCTGCGAGGAGGGCTGGTACGCCGCCTCGCCCACCACCTGCCTGCCGCTGGTGGACACGAGCTGTCTCCCCTGCGCCGAGGACGCCAACTGCGTGGTGCCCGGCGCGGCCTGCGTGGAGCTGGGCGAGGGCGGGGCGTGCGCCATCCCGTGCGGGGAGGGCAACGTCTTCGGCACCCCGGAGGGCGAGTGCCCGGCGGGCTACGCGTGCGAGACCCTGACCGACGGGTCGCAGCAGTGCCTGCCCGACAGCGGCTCCTGCACCTGCATCGAGGAGGCCGACACCGGCAAGAGCCGGCCGTGCGCGCGCTCCAACGAGGTCGGCACGTGCACCGGCCTCCAGACCTGCGACGCGACGACGGGCTGGTCGGCCTGCTCCGCGGTCGAGCCGGCGGCGGAGACGTGCAACGGGCTGGACGACGAGTGCGACGGCCTGGTGGACGAGGACCTCGTCGAGCCGGTCGAGGCCTGCGAGGTGACCAACGAGTTCGGGACGTGCACCGGGGAGTGGCAGTGCGAGGGCGAGTCCGGCTGGCTCTGCACGGCGAAGACTCCGGCCGCGGAGACGTGCAACGGCCAGGACGACGACTGTGACGGGGAGATCGACGAGGACTTCGTGGATCCGGACAGCGGCCAGCTCGTGAACGACGAGCACTGCGGCGTCTGTGGCCAGTCCTGCGACGGCGCCATCCTGTTCTCCGACGAGACGACCTGCCAGCTCGAGGACGGCGCCGCCGTGTGCGTGGCCCTGTCCTGCGATGTGGGCTACGTCACGCCGCCCGAGACGAACCGCGTCTGCATCCCGGAGGGCGGCGGCATCGACTGCACGCCCTGCACGGAGGACTCCCAGTGCTCGGGCATCGAGGGCGGCGTCTGCGAGCCTATCGGGACCGGCATGTACTGCACGCGGACCTGCACCGTAGACGACGACTGCGCCAGCGCGTACTCGTGCGTCGGCGGGACCTGCAAGCCGGACTCCGGCTCGTGCACCTGCCTGCCCTCCGACGACGGGGCCGTGCGGCTGTGCACCTCGGCCAACGAGCACGGAAGCTGCCTGGGCACCCAGACGTGCGATCCGACGCAGAACCCCGGGTGGAGCGCCTGCGACGCGGCCGAGCCCGCCGCCGAGGTCTGCAACGGCGTGGACGACGACTGCAACGGCGTGACCGACGAGAACGTCGTCCACGATCCGCCGGGGTGCGAGAAGTCCAACGAGTTCGGGACCTGCGGCGGCGCCTTCGTCTGCGACGGGGCCGACGGGTGGAGCTGCTCGGCGTCCCTGCCGGAGCAGGAGACCTGCAACTTCGCGGACGACGACTGCGACGGCATGACCGACGAGGACTTCCGCGATCCGGAGACGGGCAGCTACGTGGCGGACGGCCACTGCGGCACCTGCGGCAACGACTGTGAGGGGATCCCCAACGCCGAAGGCGCCTGCGTCGAGGACGAGGCGGGGCCCCACTGCACGGTGGCCCAGTGCGATCCCGGCTTCTTCCAGGTGGGCCCGCTCACCTGCGTCCAGGCCGTGGACACCCTGTGCGCCCCCTGCCTCACGGACGACAACTGCCCGACGCCGGGCGACGCCTGCCTGGAGATGGACGGCGGGAGCTTCTGCGGCCGGGCGTGCGGGGCCGACAACCCCTACGGGCTGTCCGCGGGCGAGTGCCCCACCGGCTACACCTGCCAGGAGGTGGAGGGCTCCGGGGCCCAGTGCGTGCCCACCTCCGGGTCCTGCAGCTGCCTGGGGGGGGACGGCGGCCAGGTCCGGAGCTGCGTCGAGTCCAACGACGCCGGCATCTGCTTCGGCAGCGAGACCTGCGACCCGGCCCAGGGCTGGGTGGGCTGCACGGCCGCGGTTCCTGCGGAGGAGGTCTGCAACGAGCAGGACGACGACTGCAACCTGGCGGTGGACGACGTCGTGGGCCGCGGCCAGGCGTGCGACATCACCAACGAGTTCGGCACGTGCGCCGGGACCCTGGACTGCGTGGCGGACCAGGAGGCGCTCGCGTGCGTCGGGCGGACGCCGGCGGCTGAGACCTGCAACCGCGAGGACGACGACTGCGACGGGGAGGTGGACGAGGACTTCACCGACCTGTTCGCCCCGTGCAGCGTCGGCGAGGGGGCCTGCCAGCGCTTCGGGACCCGCGAGTGCACGGCCGACGGCACCGGCACCCGCTGCAGCGCCGAGCCGGGCGCGGACACGCCGGAGATCTGCGACGGCGTGGACAACGACTGCGACGGGGAGACCGACGAGGACCCCCAGTGGGCGGACCTCGGCGACCCCTGCTTCGTGGGCGAGGGCGCCTGCCAGGCCGTGGGCGTGTACGTCTGCGATCCCGACGACCCGGCCGCGGCCCCGGTGTGCGACGCCACCCCGGGCACGGGCGGAGCGGAGACGTGCAACGGCATCGACGACGACTGCGACGGCTCCACCGACGAGGCCGCGGACCTGGACGCGCCCCTGTGCGACCGCCAGGAGGGCGTCTGCGCCGGGGCTGCGAAGGCCTGCGGCGGCGCCACGGGGTGGGTCGACTGCACGGGCCCCGAGTTCGGCCCGGACTGGCAGCCCTCCGAGCTGACCTGTGACGGGCTGGACAACGACTGCGACGGGTTGACGGACGAGACCCTGCCGGCGCAGCCCTGCGCGGAGCAGGATGGCGTGTGCGCCGGCTCCTCGAAGACGTGCGGGGGGAGCGAGGGCTTCCTGGCGTGCGGCGCGGCCGAGTACGGCGACACCTACGAGGCCGACGAGACCACCTGCGACGGGCTGGACAACGACTGCGACGGCGTCATCGACGAGGCCGAGGGCCTGAGCGCGCCGGCCTGCACCAACCAGGCGGGCGTATGCGCAGGTTCCGTGAGGTCGTGCGGTGGATCCAACGGCTGGCTCGCGTGCGGCCAGGCGGAGTTCGGCGCCGACTGGGAGTCCGTGGAGGTCACGTGCGACGGGCTGGACAACGACTGTGACGGCCTGACGGACGAGGACCTCTCCCCGGTGCCCTGCGACAACCAGGAGGGCGTCTGCGCGGGTTCCTTCAAGGCGTGCGGCGGCGCCGAGGGGCACCTGGCCTGCGGCGCGGCGGAGTACGGGGAGGACTACGAGGCCGAAGAGGCCACCTGCGACCACCTGGACAACGACTGCGACGGGCTCACCGACGAGCCCTTCACCCAGGACGGCCTGTACGTGAGCCAGGATCACTGCGGCTCGTGCGGTCGCTCCTGCACCGGGGCCATCCCGAACGGCACGGCCGTCTGCGACGCCTCGGGCGGGACCGCGCGGTGTGTCGTGGCCTCCTGCGCGGACGGCTACGTGAAGGTCGGGGACGACCAGTGCGTGCCCACGGACCTGGGGCTGTGCAGCCCGTGCGTGGACGCCGAGACCTGCGTGGTCCCGGGCGCCGTCTGCGCGCCGCTGGACGATGGTTCCTTCTGCCTGCCGCCGTGCGAGTCCGAGGGCACGTGCCCGGACGGGTTCTCGTGCTCGGCGCTGGACAGCGGCACCTACTGCGTGCCCGACACGAACGCCTGCACGTGCGACGGCTCCAACACCACGCTCCAGCGGGCCTGCGAGGAGGAGTACGTCGGCACCGACGGCGCGGCCGAGTACAGCTGCTTCGGCACCGAGGTCTGCACGGCGACCGGCTGGTCCGAGTGCTCCCTCCCAGAGGAGAGCTGCAACCTCCTGGACGACGACTGCGACGGGGAGGTGGACGAGGGCTTCGTGGACGAGGACGGGCGGTATACCTCCGACGAGCACTGCGGGGCGTGCGGCAACGACTGTACCCTCCTCGAGTTCAACGGCGGGGCCGGGTCGTGCAACACGAACGTCGACCCGCCCGTGTGCTCCACGTCGTGCAGCGACAACTGCTTCGACGTGAACGCGAACCCGTCCGACGGCTGCGAGTGCTGCGACCCGCAGCCCGATGACCTGCCGGATCCGGACGGCGTCGACGCCAACTGCGACGGGATCGACGGCGTCGAGGGCAACGGCATCTTCGTGGCGAAGAACGGCGACGACGCCAACGACGGCAGCCGGTACGCCCCGAAGCGGACCATCCAGGCCGGCATCGACGCGGCCGTGGCCCAGGGCAAGCGCGACGTGTACGTGGCCACCGGCGTGTACGGGGAGTCGGTGATGCTGAAGGCCGGTGTGGGCGTCTATGGAGGCTACAGCGCGGACTTCCTGGCGCGCGACGCGACGCTGCACGAGGTCGCCATCCTGGCGCCGGCTCCGACGGCGACGCGGCCGGGCGGAGTGAACGCCGTGGACCTGACGGGTGACCCCGGCGCGACGGTCTTCGACGGCTTCAGCGTCTTCGGCTACGAGGAGAAGGCGTCCGGCGAGTCCTCCTACGCCATCTACATCCGGGACAGCGGCGCCACGCTGCGGGTGTCCAACAACCAGATCTTCGGCGGCAGCGGTGGCAAGGGGGGCCGGGGCGACGACGGCTCCGACGGCTCCGACGGCGTGGAGGGCCAGGGCGGCGTGGACGCCCTCGACCTGCTCGAGGCCTACGGCGTGGAGGAGCACGACTGCACCGCCGCGAACCACTCGCCCGGAGGCGCGGGCGGCGTGCACTCCTGCGGCGGCGTGCCCACCCAAGGCGGCGCGGGTGGCGAGCGCACCTGTCCCTCCTTCGACGGCTCGGTCACCGGCCTCCCCGAGGCCAGCGAGCAGGGCGTGGCCGGTGCCAACGGCGACGCCTCGGGCGGCTCCGCCGGACGTGACGTCTACCACCAGAGCTACAGCTGTGACGGCTACTCGACCTTCGGCCCCGTGGAGGGCGAGGACGGTGCGGACGGCACGCCCGGTACCTCGGGGACCTCGGGCGACGGTTGTCTCGACACGGACGGCGAGGTGAGCGGCGGCATGTGGACGGCCTCGTCCGGCGCCATGGGCGGGGCCGGTGGGCCCGGCGGTGGTGGTGGCGGAGGAGGCTCCGGCGGCGGAGCCTACGTGCACACGTCCTGCTTCTCGAAGGACTTCGGCTACGACAACCTGGGCGGCACCGGCGGCGGGGGCGGCGCGGGTGGCTGCGGCGGCACCGGCGGCACCGGCGGCACCGGCGGCGGCGGCGCGTTCGGCATCTTCGTGGTCTTCACCACGATGCCGGCGTCCGTGCCGGACCTGAACAACAACGCCCTGTACGGCGGCACCGGAGGCGACGGCGGCGCGGGCGGCAACGCCGGCACCGGCGGGTCGGGCGGCGCGGGCGCCCTCGGCGGCCTGGAGGGCGGCACGTTCGATCCTCCGGAGCCGAGCTATCCGGCCTTCAAGGGCGGCAAGGGCGGCAACGGTGGCAACGGCGGCCACGGCGGGGGCGGTGGCGGAGGCTGCGGCGGCCCGGCCTACGGCATCTTCGCCGTGGGTCCGGGCGCGGCCGACCTGACGTCCTGGAAGACGACCAACGTCTTCGCGGCGCCCGGCGCCGGAGGAGACGGCGGCAACGGCGGCTTCTCCCTCGGCCTCCCCGGCGGCGACGGCCTGTCCGGCGTCGCGGCGGACACCAACTTCTAGCCGTGACTCCTGTGAAGAAACTCCGGTCCGGCCCACGCCGACGATTCGACGGCGCTGTGGCGTGCCGCAACTCCTTGAATTGGCGCTGCCAGTCCTGCGTCGTTGCGTCCCACCACAGCTTGCGCCTCGGCGCCGTGGACTCGAACCTCCATTCCTTCCCAGGAGTCAGCCGTGCCGGTGAACCACATCTCCCCGGTCCGAAAGGGCTCGCGCCAAGGCGCCAAGCCGCGAAGGCGCGGAGAACGGGGGGCGATGCAGTAGGACACTGCCCCCGGCGGTCACCTCCCGAGCGACCGGCGGCGGCAGCCGAAGGCGCACCGTGGTATAGGGCCCGCGTGAGCAACCCGAGTTCGGATCCGTTTCGCAGGGAGTTCGGGGCCCTGGTGCCCTTCGGCTGGCGCGACTTCGGGCGGAAGCTGAGGCTCCTGCTGGAGCGGGAGGGGCCGGGCGCTGCGGCGCGCCAGGCCGCCTTCCGGATGGGCCTCCTGGCCCTGTCCCAGGTGACCTGGGCCGCGGACGAGGTCCTGGCCCCGGAGTGGCGGGAGGCGGACGGCCGCGGGCCGCTGTTCGTCCTCGGCCACCAGCGCTCGGGCACGACGCTGCTTCACCGGCTCCTGGCCTCGGACGTGGACCACGCGCGGGCCCTGACGCTCCAGGAGATGCTCCTGCCGGCGGTGAGCGCGCAGCGGGTCGTGGCGCGCGTCGCCCGTGTGGACCGGAGCACCGGGCGGGCCCTGGAGCGGAGCTTCCGGGCGGCGCAGGATCGGCTCTTCGGACCCCTGGACGACATCCACCGGGCGCGCTTCGACGAGGTGGAGGAGGACGAGTTCGTCCTGTGGGCCGTGTACGCCTCGGCCATGTGCGCCAACGACGCCCCCGCGTCTACCGGCGAACGGACCCTGGACGGGCTGCGCGACTTCGACGCCTGGTCCGAGGACCGGCGCGCGGAGGTCCTCGCCTGGTATCGCGCGGTCCTCCGCAAGAAGCTGTTCCGGGAGCCCGGAGGGGACGCCGAGGCGTGGATCGTCGCGAAGAACCCGGCCTTCACCCGGAAGATCCCCGCGCTCCTGCGCGCCTTCCCCGACGCACGCTTCGTCTACCTCGTCCGGGACCCTCGGGAGGCCATCCCCTCGCGGCTGAGCCTGGTGCGCGCCATCTGGCGGCGCCGCTTCCCGGGCTTCCGCGAGATGCGCCCGGAGCAGGTCGAGACCCTCCTCGCGGACAGCGTCCGGACCTACCTGCGGGCGGAGCGGGATCTGCCGCAGGTGCCGACCTCGAGGCGGTTGGTGGTCACCTACGACGACCTGGTGGCCTCGCCGGCCGACGTCGTGCGGCGGATCTACGCGCGGTTCGCGCTGCCCGGACCCGGTCGCGTGCTCGAGGCGCGGCTGGACGACCTGGAGGGTCGCCCGCCGCGCCCGTCCCGGCACCGCTACGGCCTCGAGGAGTTCGGCCTGGACCCGGACCGCGTCACCGAGCCCCTGGCGGTCGTCCTCGAGCGTTACGGCTTCGACACGGCGTAGACCATGGCATCGTGCCCCACCGGGCCCACGATGCCTCGCCGATCATCGCCCGATGTCGCGCAGGTAGCCGAGGATGCGCTCGAGGGAGGCCTGCGTCTCCATGGCGATGGACTCCAGCTCCCCGTCGCCCGTCTGGGCGTACATGGCCTCGGCGTCGGGGATCCACACCCGGACGCGCTCCTCCTCCAGCTCCTGGACGGCGATGTTGAAGGGGAGCATCAGCGCCGTGGCCGCGTTCACCATGGCCGCCCGGTGGGCCAGGGACGGCTTCCAGATGCCGAGCAGGGTGAAGGGGCGCATGTGCGCGCCCATGATGCGGCCCAGCTCCTGGTCGAGCTCCGTCTCGATCATGGTGTGGAAGCCCTCGTCCTCCAGCAGCCGGTGGATCTCCTGCAGGACCTCCGCGCGGGAGGTCGGGACGTTCACGTAGTGGGCGTACGGCTGATCGAGGAAGTCCGCCGTGTCGGCGAGCTCGAACTCGACGTCCTCGTGGCGCGGGCGTGGATCTCGCATCGTCATCGGATCCTCCTGTGGCGGACGCGGTGACGTGCGGCCACCGCGCACCCGGACCCGAATGCACGCCGCGTGCCAGCGCCGCGCCGCCGATCAGCCGGGGCGGACGAAGCGGGCGCGGACCTCCTCGCAGTGGGACGGCACCACCCGCACGTCGGGATGGCGCACCGCGAAGTCGGCGATCCGGTGGAGGGTCCCCCGGTAGGCACCCCAGTCGTCGAAGAGGAGGCGCGCCACCGGGTGGGGCATGCGCTGCTCGCACCAGCTCCGGGAGGTCCAGCACGCGTCGGCCACGAGGAACCATCGCCGGCCGTCCTCGTCGGCGACGAACAGGCCGAGCTGTCCCCGGGCGTGGCCGGGCAGCTCCACGGCGAGCAGGGAGCGGTCCCCCAGCAGGTCCACGCCGCGCTCGAAGGGCGCGCACTCCGGGGGCAGCGGCGCCAGCCGGCCGGCCTCCACGGGGCGCGAGCGCTCCTCGAAGTCCGGCGGGACCAGGGCCGGCAGCACGCCCTTCAGGAGGCTCCGCCAGCGCCCGCGGCCCCGGAGGCGTCGCCAGGCCCGGTCGAAGTATACGTACCGGGCGCGCGGGAAGTCGCGGAGGGCCGCCACGTGGTCGGCGTGGAAGTGGGAGATGACGATGGTGCGGACGTCGTCCGGCGAGATGCCCCTGGCCTGGAGCTGCTCGGGGGCGCTGGCGCCGGGCGGGAGCGTCACCGGCGTGACCCGGCCGTAGATGCTCCCGGGGAGCGCGCGCGTCTCGTCCAGGAAGCGCTGCGAGTACCCGGTGTCGTACAGGATGACGCCCTCGGTCGGATGCTCGATGACCGCGAACAGCGCCGGGAAGCGCATGGGGCGCAGGCTCCGGCTCCGCAGGACCACGTGCTCCGGGTGGACGCAGTGTCCCGCCTCCAGCAGCGTCAGGCGCGGTCGTCTCACGGCTCGTCCCTCCACCAGTCCAGGAAGCGCTCGATGCCCTCGTCCACGGTCACGCGGGGCGTCCACCCCAGGTCCCGGCGCGCCGCGGAGGTGTCCAGGGTCGTGCTGCGGGCCAGCACCGCGACGGAGTAGCGCGTGAGCACCGGCTCCCGGCCGCCCAGGAGGTGCCGGTGGGTGAGCTCGAGGACCTGGGCGAGGCGGTCCGCGAGCCGGAACGGGATGCGCGGTCCTGGCTGGCGCAGGCCCAGCTCGCGGGCGACCCGGCGGACGAGGTCCCACAGCCGGACGGCCTCCGGGTTGGCGATGTTGTACTTTCCGCCGACCGCCCGCGACGGCGCGTCCAGGGCGGCGAGGAGGGCGTCCACGACGTTGTCCACGTAGCTCAGGTTCACCACGTTGTCGCCGGAGCCGACCACGGGCAGCCGCCCGCCCTCCAGGGCCCGGATGAGCCGCGGGAAGATGACGGTGTCGCCCGGCCCGAAGATGGCCCGGGGGCGGATGGTCACGGCCTCCAGGCCGCGCTCTGCGGCGCCGTCCACCACCCGCTCCGCGAGGCCCTTGGTCCGCGCGTAGGCGTTGATGGGCGGGGGCAGGGGCTCGTCCTCCCGGATGTCGAAGCGATCCCGGTCGGCCATGTAGAGGCTCGGCGTCGACACGTGCACCAGGCGGCGGACGCCCCGGCGCTCGCAGCCGGCGACGACGTGCCCGGTGCCCGCGACGTTGGCCTCGTGGAAGGCCTCGTACGCTCCCCACGGGGAGGAGAGGGCGGCACAGTGGATGACGGCGTCCCGGTCGGCGCACGCGTCGGCGACGGCCTCTCCGTCCGCCAGGTCCACCCGGGCGAAGCGGATGCCGTCGGCCTCCAGGGCGCGTCCGGCCTCGGCGTTCCGCCCCAGCCCGGCCACGTCGGCGCCCTCCGAGGCCAGGCGCCGGGCGGTGGCGCCGCCGAGGAAGCCGGTCGCCCCGGTGACCAGGATCCGCTGCCCGTCTCGCGGTCCGGCGCCCATCAGTACGTGCAGACGGCCGCGCCGAAGGACAGGCCCGCGCCCGTCCCGACGAGCAGGAACTCGTCGCCGCGCTCCAGGCGGCCCTCCCGGACGGCGGCGTGGAGGGTCACCGGGATGCAGGCGGCGATGGTGTTGCCGAGCCGGTCGAGGGTGAGGACGACCTTGTCGTCCGGATAGCCCAGGGCGCGGAGCGCGCGGATGCCGGCGAGGCTCGGCTGGTGGGGGATGACCACGCGGATGTCGCCCAGGCCGCGGCTCAGGCCGGGCCGGACGCTCTCCATGAACCGCCCGACGTGCCGGATGGCGAGCTTCAGCACCTCGGGTCCGCGCATGTGGAAGAGGTTGTCCTCGGGCGTCGTGTCCGGGTGGTTCGGGTGCCTCCGGGTGCCTCCGCCGCGGACCTCGGTCAGCTCCGCGCCCACGCCGTAGGTGGCGAAGCGGAGGGTCCGGATGCCGCTGGACTCGCCCTCCGGGGTGGGGACGACGACGGCCGCCGCCGCGGCGTCGCCGAACAGGGAGCCGCTCTCCCGCTCCTGGAAATCCAGGGCCGCGGAGGCGATCTCGGAGCTGACGATGAGGATGCGCTCGTACCGGCCGCCGGTGATGAAGCTGGCGGCGACGTCCAGGGCGCCCAGGAAGCTCAGGCAGGTGGCGTGGACGCTCATGCACGGGATGCCGGACTCGCCCAGCCCGAGCTGGCGCTGCACGAACGGGGCTCCGTCCGGGATGGCCTGCTCGTTGGAGCCCGACGCGTTGAGGATGAGGTCCAGGTCCCTCGCCTCGATCCCCGCCTCCTCGAGGGCCTCCTCCGCGGCGCGGGCGGCCATGTACGAGTTGGTCTCCCCGGCGGCCTGGTCGGCCCAGCGGCGCTCGCGCACGCCGCTCCGCTCCACGACCCACGACGTGTCCACGCCGCAGAGCGCCGCCACCTCGCTGCTGGGTACCACCCGCTCGGGCAGATAGTGCCCCACGCCCGCGATCTTCACCGGCCACCTGGCTCGCATCGCGCTCCTCCCCGTCGGTCCCGCACCGGGCGACCCCCGATGCGAAAGTGGGCTGCTTAGCACGTCCCGGACGCCGTTCCCATGATTCGGACGAGACGCGGATCACCGGGCGCGTTCATCGCAGCATGCGGCGCCCGACCAGCGCGAGCGTGACCCTCCCGACACCCGCGGCGAGCGTCTCGATGCGAAGCGGGGTGCGATAGGCGTCGCGGCCGAGCCAGATGGTGTAGCGATACCGGGGCGCCATCTCCCCGGCGGGCTCTCCGGTCGGCAGCGCCGGCGACGGCCGCCACGGCTGGAACGCGCACTCGACCCGCAGGGCCGGGCGGACGCCGGCCGGCACCGAGACGGTCTCGCGCTCGACGGCCCGGGCGACCATCCGGAAGTGCCGCCGCCCGGTGTGCACGGCGACGTCCGCGGTGTCCCCCGGGCGGAGGTCGCGGGACTGCAGCCAGAGCAGGGCGCTCACCGGGTCCACGGTGCCCGGCTCCACGACGCGCCGCCAGCGCCGGCGCCGCGCGCGTCCCTCCAGCGTGACCTCGAGGTGGTGCCCGGCGAAGCGGAGCGCCGTCTCCCGGCGGGCGTCGGCGGCCCCGGGACGGGCCACGGCCAGGCGGGACTCGATGGGGCGGGTCGTGCGTGCATCCAGGACCGTCGTGTAGGTCCAGTCCAGGTCCACGAAGCGCCGCGCGAAGCCCACGAGGCGCGAGCGCATCTCCAGCGAGCGGATTCGGCGGCCGTCGCCCATGGTGCGGACGGCGCCCATGCGGGCCACGGGTCGTCCGACGCGCACGCCGAAGACGCGGAGGTCGTAGCGGGCCTCTGCCGCCTCGTCCGGAAAGGGCGCCGGCGCCTCGGAGCCGACCGCCCGCGGGGGGCGGGACAGCGGCCCCGGGGGAGGGTCCGCCGGGACGGCGAGCAGCAGGGTGAGGAGGAGGAGCGACAAGGCGTGGAGGGCTCGTGGCGTGGAATCGGGCGGCGGGATGCCGTATACGATCCCACGTATCATCGACGGGCGCGGCCACCGCAAGCGCGGGGAGCCGCGGAGGCAGGCAGCATGCACCCATCGGAGTTCGGACGCGCGGCGCTGGCGGCGACCGGGCGAGCTGCGAACACCCGGAGGAGGTGCTGATCCCGTGAAGTGGCTCACCCGCCTGACGACGCTGTGGCTCGTGGTGATCACCGGCTCCGTCCTCGCCGCCGAGCCGTCCGTGGCGGACCTGGTCCGCCGGCTGGGCCCGGCGACCTCGAGCGGAGCGCCGAAGGTCGTGGACGTCTACCGCGAGCTACTCGTGACGGATCCGGCCGACGTGGACCCGGAGGCCCGCTCCACGTGCGTGCGCTATCTCCCGGCAGCCGTCCGGCGCGTCGAGGAGGGGGAGGGGGCCTCCTGCGAGACCCGCGCGGCCGCCCACGAGGCCCTGGCCATGTGCCGCTGGCTGCAGGGGGACGACGAGGCGGCCGCCGAGGAGGTCGCCGCCCTGGCCGTGATCCGTTGCCCCGGCTCCGAGGAGAGCGGGCTGGATCGCGGGCTCTCCCTGGCCGAGCGGTGGCTGTGGGCGGCGCCCGTGGAGGCGCACGTCGCCCGGCAGCGAGGCGAGCGGGGAGAGGCTCGGCGGGAGCGCCTGGAGCGCGTCCGGGAGCGTCGCCGTGCCGTGGAGGCCGCGTTCGGCGTGACGCCTCTCCGGCCCGGCGTGCTGGTGGTCTCGGTGGGCTCGGGAACCGCCGCGGCCCGCGCCGGCGTCCGAGAGGGCGACGTGCTGGTCGGCGTGCAGGCCCGGACCGTCGGCGGTCGGGAGGCCCTGGAGGCGGCCCTGGAGAGCCGGGACTCCACGTCGTTCGAGTACCTCCGGGACGGTCGGCGCCTGGAGTCCACCTGGCGCGGAGGCGCCGATGGCCTGGGGGTCGTCCCGGTGCCGGAGCGCCTGTCCGGGCGGTAGGTCGGCCCTCCGGTGATCACCCGGGCGCGGCCTCGCTCGGTGGCGACGTCGCTGGCAACCGAAGGGGCGGGGCCGCCGCCGTGCCCGGGGTCTGCGGTGTCCCCGGTCGCCGTGCTCCCGTGCGGGGTCCGTGCCCGAGGGCCGCGCATATGCTATGACCCCGCGGGCGGAGGCGCGCGGAGGCCTGGTACTCATGACGCAGAGTTACGGTGAAAAGGACATCCGGGTGCTGGAGGGGCTGGAGGCGGTCCGGCTCCGGCCCGGCATGTACATCGGTTCCACGGGCCCGAGGGGCCTGCACCACCTGATCTACGAGATCGTCGACAACGCCGTGGACGAGGCCCTGGCCGACCACTGCAGCCGCATCGACGTGCGCCTCGAGGGCGACGACGTGGTGACGGTGCGCGACGACGGGCGGGGCATCCCGACCGGGCTCCACCCGGACGCGGGGATCCCGACGCCGGAGGTGGTCTTCACCCGGCTCCACGCCGGCGGCAAGTTCGGCGGGGACGGCTACAAGGTCTCGGGCGGTCTGCACGGGGTGGGCGCCTCGGTGGTCAACGCCCTGAGCGAGTGGTTCGAGGTCGAGATCTGGCGCGACGGCAAGGCGTGGAGCCAGCGCTACGAGCGGGGCAAGCCGGTCACGGGCCTCGAGGCGCAGGGGAACACGCGCCGGCGCGGCACCCTGATCCGGTTCAAGCCGGACCCGGAGATCTTCGCCGCCACGCGCTTCAACATCGACACGCTCGCCAACCGCCTCCGCGAGCTCGCGTTCCTGAACCCGGGGCTGGCCATCCACCTGGCCGATCGGCGCCCGATCCGGGACGACGCGGACGAGGAGGCGGACCCCTTCGACGAGACCTTCGAGTACCCGGGGGGCGTCGGGGACTTCGTCGGCTACCTGAACGAGAACCACGCGACGCTCCACGACCCGATCGTCTTTTCGGGCAGCTCGGGGGACCTCGAGGTGGAGGTGGCCCTCCAGTACAACGACGGCTACACGGAGAGCCTCAACTCCTTCGTGAACTGCATCAACACGGTGGAGGGCGGCCAGCACGAGACGGGCTTCAAGACCGCCCACACCCGCGTGATGAACGAGTACGCCCGGAAGCTCGGGGTCTGGAAGAAGAAGGAGAACCTCACCGGCGACGACGTGCGCGAGGGGCTCATGGCGGTCCTCAGCGTGCGCATGACCCACGTGGAGTTCGAGGGCCAGACCAAGACGAAGCTGGGCAACCCCGAGGCGCGCGCGGCGGTGGAGGAGGTGGTGAGCATGCACCTCGCCGCCTGGCTCGAGGAGAACCCGGACACCGCCAGGAAGCTGCTGGACTCGGCGGCCCGGGCGGCGTCGGCGCGGAAGGCGGCGCGGAAGGCGAAGGCGGCGGTCCGGACGGGCCGCTCGTCGAAGACCCGCACGTCCCTGGACGGGAAGCTCACGCGCTGCGCCAGCCGGCAGGCGGACAAGAACGAGCTGTTCATCGTGGAGGGCGACTCCGCCGGCGGCAGCGCCAAGCAGGCGCGGGACCGCATGCACCAGGCCATCCTCCCGCTCAAGGGCAAGCCCCTGAACACGGAGAAGGCCAGCCTCACGAAGGTCCTGGGCAACAAGGAGATCGTCGCCATCACCCAGGCCATCGGGGCCAACATCGGCAGCGACTTCGACCTGGACGAGTCCAACTACGAGCGGGTCATCATCCTCGCCGACGCGGACGACGACGGGGCGCACATCCGCTGCCTGCTGCTGACGTTCTTCTACCGGTTCATGCGACCGCTGCTGACGTCGGGGCGCGTGTACATCGCGCAGCCGCCGCTGTTCAAGGTGGAGCGGAAGCGCAAGAAGAAGCGCGAGGTCCGCTATCACTGGGAGATGCACGAGCTGCAGCGGACCATGGCCGAGTGGGGGAGGTCGGTGGGCGTCCAGCGCTTCAAGGGCCTGGGCGAGATGGACCCGGACCAGCTCTGGGAGACCACCATGAACCCGGACACCCGGACCATGGTGCGGGTGACCATCGAGGACGCAGCCAACGCGGAGCGCCAGGTCACGGTGCTCATGGGCAACAAGGCCGAGCTCCGCAAGCACTGGATCATCCACAACGTGCACTTCGGTGAGGAGGGCGGGGAGCCCGAGGAGGCCGGCCTCGTCGAGGAGGTCACCGGGCCCGAGGAGGGCGCCGCCCCCGTGGAGACCGAGGAGCCGCTGGAGAGGGCCGCCGGATGACGACCGAGGACAGCAGCGCACGCCACATCCAGCAGATCGCCCTGGAGGCCGAGCTGGGCGCCGCCTTCGGGCGGTACGCCGAGAAGGTCATCCTGGACCGGGCGATCCCGGACATCCGCGATGGGCTCAAGCCCGTGCAGCGGCGCATCGTCTACGCGATGGCCGAGGCCGGGAACACCCACGACAAGCCCTACCGCAAGTCGGCCAAGACGGTCGGCGACGTCATGGGCAACTACCACCCGCACGGCGACTCGGCCATCTACGACGCCCTGGTGCGCCTCGCGCAGCCGTGGAAGATGCGCTATCCGCTGGTCGACGGGCACGGCAACTTCGGGTCCATGGACGACGACCCCGCGGCCGCCATGCGGTACACGGAGGCGCGCCTGAGCCCCATCGCCCTGGAGCTGATGCGGGACATCGACAAGGACACGGTCCCCTGGCGCCCGAACTTCGACGAGAAGACGGAGGAGCCGGTCTGCCTGCCGGCGGGCTTCCTGAACCTGCTGATCAACGGCACCAGCGGCGTCTCCGCCGGCTTCGCCACGGAGATCCCGAGCCACAACCTCGGCGAGGTCATGGACGCGGCGCTGGCGCTGCTGAAGAAGCCGGACCTGGACCTGGACGGCGCCATGAAGCACGTCCGCGGGCCGGACTTCCCGACCGGCGGCATCGTCATGGGCGCCGACGGGATGCGGTCGGCCTACGAGACCGGCCGCGGCAAGGTGGTGCTGCGCGCGCGGCACACCATCGAGCGGCAGCGGGACGGCAAGCACCTCATCGTCTTCACGGAGCTTCCGTACAACATCGTGAAGGCCGACCTCGTCCGCGACATGGACGCCATGCGCCTCGAAAAGGAGGTCCACGGGATCCTGGACGTCCGGGACGAGAGCGACCGGAACGGCCTGCGGGTGGTCGTGGAGTGCAGCCGGAGCGCGGATCCGGAGGGCGTGCTCGCGTACCTGTTCAAGAAGACGAACCTCCAGATCAACTACCACTTCAACATGGTCACGATCTGGAAGAACACGCCGCGCCAGGTGGGGCTGCTGGACATCCTCCGGGCGTTCGTCGAGCACCGCCGGGACGTGGTGCGGCGCCGGAGCCGCCACGACCTGGACCGGGCCGAGCGGCGGCTCCACGAGGTCGAGGGGCTCATCAAGGCCCTGGACATCCTGGACGAGGTCATCGCGACCATCCGGGCGTCGAAGGACCGGGGCGACGCGCGGAAGAACCTGATGAAGGGGTTCGGGTTCACCGAGATCCAGGCCGACGCCATCCTGGACCTGCGCCTGGTCCGGCTGACCAACCTGGAGATCACCCAGCTCACCGGGGAGCGCGACGAGCTCCTGGCGAAGGTGGAGGAGCTCCAGGCGATCCTCGCGGACCCGGCCGTGTGCGACCGGGTGGTGGCCGACGAGCTGAAGGCCATCCGGAAGAGGCACGCCGACGAGCGGCGGACGACCATCGAGGAGGAGGTCGAGCGCCTGGAGGTCTCCCTCGAGGTCGTCGTGAAGCCCCAGGACGTGGTGGTGGGCGTCACCGACCAGGGCTGGATCAAGCGCGCCTCCATGGCGTCGTACAGCGCGTCGGGCGCGGATCGCGACTCGAGCGGCGTGCGCCCCGGGGACCGGATGCACGAGGTGGTGTTCACGAACACGACCCACACGGTGCTCGTGTTCTCGGCCTCCGGGCAGTGCTTCCCGCTGCCGGTCCACCAGATCCCCGAGGCGAAGTGGGGCGACGTGGGCACGGCGTTGGTGAACGTCTGCGGCATCCACAAGGACGACGAGGTCGTCGCGGTGGTGCCGCGGAGCGACTTCCCGGAGGATCGCCACCTGGTGCTGCTCACGCGGCACGGCTCCGTGAAGGCCACCCCGCTCAGCGAGTTCGAGAGCAGCCGCAGCAGCGGGATCGTCGCCGCGAAGCTGTCCGGCGACGACCGGCTCGCGCGGGTGATGGAGAGCGACGGGAGCGGCCACCTGCTCATCCTCACGCGTCTGGGCAAGGGCATCCGCTTCCCCGTCGAGGAGATCAGCGTGCAGGGGCGCTCCGCGCGGGGTGTCCGCGGCATGAAGGTCGAGCCGGAGGACGAGGTCCTGGACGCGGCCCTGGTGCCCCCGGAGGCGGAGGACCTCTCCGTGGCGGTGTTCACGGAGTCCGGTCGGGCCAAGCTGACGCCCCTCGACGAGACGCCCGCCCAGCGCCGCGGCGGCAAGGGCGTGCGGATGATCGTGAGCCGCAGCCGCAAGCCGCACCGCTGCGCGGCCGTGCGGATCTGCCGGCAGGATGACCGCTTCGTCGTGGTGGACAGCCACGGCGGGGAGCACGAGGTGGAGGCCGCCCGCATCCCGGTCACCCGCCGGGACGGCAACGCCTGGACCATGGTGAACCTCAAGGCCGGCGCCGCGGTGGTCCTCGTGGAGCACCACGAGGCCGAGCCCGAACCGGAGGAGTCGGAGCAGCCCGAAGATGCTGCAGAGACCGCCGACGCCTCGGAGGCCGGGGAGCAGTAGGGCCGGCGCCCCCATGGGTGCCTGTCACCTGTGGGGGGCGCCTCACGTGCCCCGTCGAATGGCGGAAGGTCCGAGCGTTCGGCAGGTTCGCGGACACCAGACGCGACAGGTCTGTGGTTTCCCCCGTCGATCCGGCCTGTCGGCTCGAACGGGCTGGTGTCGTCGGGGGTGTGGCGAGCCCCACGCTCGAGGAGAGAGGGAGGGACGCTTCGCCATCGCCTCTTCCTATCGGCGCGGCGACCATCGACTCCCTCCGCTACGACTTCCCGACGAGCGGGCCGGGGGATCGGGTCGCGCCTGGGCGACGGCGTCCCGGGGCGCCTCCGCTCCTTCGGCGTGAAGGGCAACGGAAACACCGTTCATGTGTTGCCTTCGGGGTGTTGTCGTTAACGTTGCCTTAACGTCGGCGGGGTGCCTCCGGACGCGGTTAACGTCCTATAACTGCGCTATTTTTCTCGTGGGATCCCTTCGGCTTGTACGAAACGTCCAGCGCAACGCTCGGATCTGGCCCTTCCCTTGCTCTGTCCTCCGGCGGGATGCAGCCGTGCCGCCCCGGCGAGTGTCCTGCCGACCGCCTTGGAGGTGCGTGCCTGTCTCGGACCGCATGGCGGGCGCCCACGGCGCGGCACGGCCCATCCCGCCCCCGAAACCAGATGAAGGAATTGGTAGGAGGACAGAGAAAAATGAAACGACTCGGACTCGGGATCGTGCTGTCACTTGCTTCCGCCGCCGTCCTCCTCCTCGCAGCCTGCGACTCGGACGACGGCGACGGAGTGATCACCTGCGACCCGGCCTGCGAGGCCGGGCAGATCTGTACGAACGAAGGAGAGTGTGTCGACCAGAACGAGGGCGTGACCTGCGACCCCGCCTGCGCGGATGACGAGATCTGCACGTCCGACGGCACCTGCGTCGCCCGGACCACCCCGACCACCTGCGACCCCGCCTGCGGGGCCGGGCAGGTCTGCACCGCCGACGGCACCTGCGCGGACGTGGCCGCGACCTGCGAGCCTGCCTGCGACGCGGGCCAGGTCTGCACCAGCGAGGGCACCTGCGCGGACGTGGCCGCCGACTGCGAGCCTGCGTGTGGAGCCGACGAGGCCTGCACGTCCGACGGCACCTGCGTCGCCGTGGCCGTGACCTGCGACCCGGCTTGCGAGGCGGGGCAGGCGTGCGCCACCGACGGGACGTGCGTCGACCTGGCCGTGACCTGCGACCCCGCCTGCGGGCCGAACGAGGTCTGCGACGCCGGGACGTGCGTGGCCGTGGTCCAGGCGTGCGACCCCGACTGCCTGGAGGGCGAGGTCTGCGTGAACGGCACGTGCCTCCCGACGTCCGATCACGCCACCTTCGCCCTGCTCGAGGGGCCCTTCGAGAGCGGCCCCGAGGTCACGGCGGCGTGCCGGTCCTGCCACGAGAGCCAGCTGCACGACGTGATGCAGTCGGCGCACTATCAGTGGCGCGGCCCGAACCCGGGCATGCAGGACGTCCCCGCCGGCGAGCAGTACGGCAAGGACAACATCATCAACAACTTCTGCATCGCAGTCGTCTCCAACGAGGCGCGCTGCACCCAGTGTCACGCCGGGTACGGCTACGACGACGGCGACTTCGCCTTCGACGAGCCGAACTCCGTCGACTGCCTCGTCTGCCATGACCAGTCCGGCCAGTACGTGAAGGACATGAAGAAGGCCGGCACCGTGGCCGAGGGCGTGGATCTGACCCTGGCGGCGAAGAGCGTGGGCAGCCCCACGCGCGACAACTGCGGCGCCTGCCACTTCTTCGCCGGCGGCGGCGACAACGTGAAGAAGGGCGATCTGGGCTCCTGGGCCTTCGAGCCCACCGACGAGGCCGACGTCCACATGGGCGCCCACGACATGCAGTGCGTGGACTGCCACACCGCGACGGCCCACCGGATCTCCGGCGGCGGCCTGCACGTCCCCGTCGAGGAGGAGTCCCTCGCGTGCACCGACTGCCACCAGGGGCCCGTCGTGCACGAGGACAACGACACGCTCGACCAGCACACGGCGCACGTGGCCTGCGAGACCTGCCACATCCCGGCCTACAGCCGGCAGCAGCCCACCAAGCTCGAGTGGTACTGGGAGTTCGCTGGCGACCAGGAGCGTGAGCCGGTCCTCGACGAGTACGGCATGCCCGACTACAACGCCAAGAAGGGCGAGTTCGTCTGGGGGCAGGACGTCGAGCCGACCCTCGCCTGGTACAACGGCACGTACGACCGCATGGTCATCGGCGACACGTACGACAGCGAGCCCGTCGCCCTGGCGGAGCCCCACGGCTCCATCGACGACCCGGCGGCGAAGATCTACCCGTTCAAGGTGATGAAGGGCAACCAGCCCGCGGACACCGTGAACATGGTGCTGGCCGTGCCCCACCTGTTCGGCAAGATCGCCGGTGACAACCCCTACTGGGGCACCTGGGACTGGGACCTCGCCATCCAGGAGGGCATGGCTGCGGCCGGCCTCGACTTCAGCGGCACCTACGGCTTCGTGGAGACCGAGATGTACATGAAGCTCCACCACGAGGTGACCGGCCAGGCCCGCGACTGCACGGACTGCCACAACGGTGGCATCGACTTCGTCGCGCTCGGCTACAGCGGCGACCCCATGAGCGTGGGCGGCGAGCACGCCACGGAGTAGCCCGAGTAGCAGGGCCGGCGAAGGCGCGGTGGGTCGTGACTCCCCGACGGGGGCGGAGGCTCGGCCCACCGCGCACTCCCACGACGCCGCCCCGGCGACACACCCACAGCCCCGACCATGCCCCATCACCCGGTGCGCCGGCTGTTTCCCTCCCTGGGCGGACGGCGCACCGGGTTTCTTTCGTTCGGGCTCGTCGTGGGGTGATGAGGACACGGCTCCGTCGGCGAGCTTCGGTACGCGCATCGCGCGCCCCGAACGGCCCCGGATTACCGACCCAGGACGATCGAGCTCTCGGGATCACTCGGCTTCATGCGGGAGCTCCGGACGGGGCCGTCTGCGCGGGCGTCCCGCCCGCGAAAACGGAGCCGGCTGCCTCCTCGCGAGGGTATAGCGACAGCCTCGTCCTCGCCCGCGCGGATGGATCGACGAGGAGTGGATCGACTCGACAGGACTCCATTGCCCGGATTACCGACCCGCCCGAGGTTGCATTGCGGCGACCTGCCCGGCCGCGCCACGATGGCGCCGTCCTCCGACCGGGAGATGGTGCGCCGCGACTCACGCGGCTCTTGCTGACGGCGCTCCCGTGGACCGTGGCGGCATGCACGGGGTGCGGCACCGGTGCGGAATCCGACGTGGCCGGAGGGGAGAACGGCGCTTTGGAGCGGGTGGACGACGCCGGGGAGGAGGTCCCGGGCGACGGTGTGGCGTGCGTCCCCGAGCGCGGCGGGACGGAGTGCGTTCCCGACGGGTCCGGCGGAACCTGCGGCACCTGTCTCGTTGCGGCGCCGAAGTGCGTGGGCCAGGTCTACCGGCTGCCCTGCGTACGGGACTGCGGCGGCAGGGAGTGTGTCTGGACGGGTGCGGGGGAAGCTGTGGGACGTGCCCGGTGGGCGAGACGACCGGCGGGGCCCACGCCTGTGATGAGGGGGGTGATGCATCAGCCGGCAGACTTGCTGTTCCAAGGGCTCCGGAGGGTGTTGTAGGCCGTATCGGCGAGACGGGACGGGTCGAGCGGCGATGAAGGGGGTGAGTCGAGGCGCGAGTGCGACGCCGCAAGGCCCCGCGTGGGCCTCGGGACGCACGAGGCCGGGAGGACCTGGCTGGGAGCTCGAGCGGCATCTGGCAGGGCCGATTCATGGCAGGGCCCTCGGCGGCCCGCGGGGTTGGTCGTTGGCGGACGTGGTGACGCCGAGGGGGCGCGGGTCGCGTGGCCGAAGTCGAGCAGGGGGGCGGCGGCGGCCCGGAGGAGCTCGGAGCCGACCGGGGCCTGGTTGAACCGCGCGATGGGGCGGAGCCCGTCCGGCAGGGTGAAGACGACGTGGTAGCGCGCGGCGGGCAGGACGCGGGCGATGCGGCGCCCGATCCAGGGGCGTCGGGCCAGGCTCTGGCAGCTCGGGCAGTGCCGGTCCCGGCAGGCGTTGTAGGCGGCGTGGATGACCCCGCACTCGTCGCAGACGCAGGCGTAGCCTCCGAGCGCCTGGGTTCGGCAGCGGGTGTTGGAGTGGGCGGCGTGGCGTTGCTGGGGACTCAGCCCGCCGCGTGCAAACAGGTCGTCGGCCCGGGGGCACGATGACGTCGGCTAGGAGTCTGCAGGGTATTGCGGACCGAGCGAGCCCGAGACGATTTCGGTCAGATCGGCGTTCGACGGTTCCGTTGGCAGCGCCAAGCGCTGCCGCGCCGGCCAGTCCTCCGAACTCAAAGGGAAATCACGTTTCCCCGGACGCTGCCAGCTCCGCCTCCACTTCATCCACGAGGCGGCACGCCGCCCGGACCGATCATCCCTGGCGACGCAGGCCCGCGCCTTGACACCCCGAGGGCCTCTGCTAGGCTGCCGTGGGATATCGCGCAACTGCGCGACCCTCCTGCGTTTTTCGGCCCTCCGACCCCGCGTCGGGGCAGGCCGGGGCCCTATGGATCGCGCCGAATGCCCGAAGTCCTCTCCATCGAGACCGGCTACAGCTGTAACGCCCTGTGCGGGTTCTGCCCGCAGCTCCGGTACCGGGGGGAGCTGGAGCCGTCGTTCCCCCTGGACCTGACGACGGAGCAGATCCGCGAGCGCATCCGGTGGGGCGCGGAGCGCGGGGCGAAGCACCTGGGTTTCAGCGGTGGCGAGCCCACCATCCGCGACGACTTCATCGACCTGGTCCGCTACGGCAAGGACCTGGGCTACGAGCGGATCGCCGTGACCACCAACGGGATGATGCTGGGTTACAAGGGGTACGCCCGCCGGATCGTCGAGGCCGGCCTCGACACGGTCAACGTCAGCATCCACGGCCCCGACGCGAAGTCCCACAACGCCATGATGCGGGCGCCCTACTCCTTCGAGATGGCCATGCGGGGCCTGGACAACCTGCAGCACCTCCGGGAGCGGAAGGGCCGCCGGATCGACGTGATGCAGATGTCCCTCGCGTCGCCCCAGGTGCTCGAGCACTTCCCGGAGATCGTGCGCATCACGGGCGAGAAGGGAGCGAGGCAGCACATGATCCAGCCCTTCACGTTCTCGAAGGGCAACACGCACCTGGCGCACCTGTACCTGGCCAGCTACGAGCAGATCGCCGAGGCGATCCGCGAGGCCTCGGCGGTCGCCGAGCGGCACGGCGGGCACGTGAAGCTGTTCAACACGCCCGTGTGCCTCCTCTGGGACATCGAGGACAGGCTGGAGCGCCAGTGGAAGAAGCTGAGCGTATTCCGGGAGTTCGAGAACGACGACGCCGGAGAGCTGCACCTGGACGTGCAGCAGCAGCAGCGCGAGACGCCGGGCGGCTTCTTCCGCATCCAGGACTGCAAGACGTGTCCGGAGCCGTGCAACGGGTTCCGCGCAGAGTACTACCCGCAGGATCGGATGCTCGAGGAGATGGACGCGGCCGTCGCCGAGCACGTGGCCGCCCACGGGACCCGCGAGCTGTGGTTCGGCGGCATCGAGACCCTGGCGCCGGACAGGCTGGACGCGCTGCTGGGCCGCATCCGCGACCGGGGCGTCGAGCGCCTGACGGTGTTCACGGCCGCCATCGGGCGCACCTATCACGAGCAGTACGACATCTTCGCCCGCCGCGGCGTGGACGAGGTCTGCTTCGTGGCGTATCCGCCCAAGGCCATGTCCGACAACGGCGACCGCCACCAGTCCCACGGCAACGAGGAGGACCTGGCCTACGGGCTGCGAAAGCTCCGGAGGGCATCGGGCGTGGGCGGGCCCCAGGTGTCGCTCATGATGCAGATCCGGGAGCCCCGGGTGCACGAGGACCTGCTCGAGCGCTTCGTGGAGGCCGGCGTCGGGAGGCTGTGGCTGTACGGGTCCGTCTCCCACGAGGGGGGCGAGTCCCGGCACCTCCAGGACCTGGATGCGGGCGAGCAGGCCGAGGTGGAGCGCGTGAAGGCCGCCATGGAGCCGCGCGGCGTCGAGGTGCGCGTGGCCGGACGGTCGGGGACCTCGAAGCCCTGGTCCGTGCCGGTGGTGGATCCGAAGCCGCGGTTCGTGCGGCACCGCTGGGCCTCGCGCGAGATGTCGTGGATCGCCTGGTCCGCGCCGCTGTGGGCGCGCGTCGGGCCCCAGACCGTCCGGCACGCGGAGGATCCCACCGTGCCAGGCTAGCCAGCCCGGCCACCAGGAGGGGAGCGCCATGTCCCGACCGTCGTACGACCACGGAACCAGCCCGACGCCCCTGCTCGGACAGACCATCGGTGAGAACCTGCGGCGGGCGATGGAGCGCTTCCCCGACCGGGACGCCCTGGTGGTGCGATCCCAGGGCTATCGCGCCACCTATCGCGAGCTGTGGGACGAGGTGGAGCGGGCGGCGAAGGGCCTCATGGCCATGGGCGTGCACAAGGGCGATCGGGTGGGCATCTGGTCGCCGAACCGTCACGAGTGGGTCGTCACCCAGTTCGCCACGGCCCGCATCGGCGCCATCCTGGTGAACGTGAACCCGGGCTACAAGGCGTCGGAGCTGCGCTACGCCCTGAACCAGGCGGGGGTGTCGCTGCTGGTGACGTCGGAGGGCTTCCGGGAGACCGACTACCGCTCCATCGTCCGGCAGGTCCGGGGCGACTGCGAGGCCCTTCGGGACGTGCTGGTCCTGGAGGACGACTGGAAGGCCATGCTGCGGGCGGCGGAGGACGTGGGAGACCACCTCCTGCGCGACCGGGAGGAGACGCTCCAGTTCGACGAGCCCATCAACATCCAGTACACGTCCGGCACCACGGGCTTCCCCAAGGGCGCGACCCTGTCGCACCACAACATCCTCAACAACGGCTTCTTCGTCGGCGAGAAGCTGGCCTACACGGAGCGGGATCGGATCTGCATCCCCGTGCCCTTCTACCACTGCTTCGGCATGGTGATGGGCAACCTGGCCGCCGTGAGCCACGGGGCCTGCATGGTGGTGCCCGGGGAGGCCTTCGAGCCGCTGGCGGTGCTGGAGACCGTCCAGCAGGAGCGCTGCACCTCCCTTTACGGCGTGCCGACCATGTTCATCGCCGAGCTCGCCCACGAGCGGTTCGGCGAGTTCGACCTGTCGTCGCTGCGGACCGGCATCATGGCCGGCGCCTCCTGCCCGGCGGAGGTGATGAAGAAGGTCAGGGCGGACATGCACATGCCGGAGGTCACCATCTGCTATGGCATGACGGAGACCTCGCCCGTGTCCACGCAGACCAGGACCGACGACCCGCTGGAAAAGCGCGTCTCCACCGTCGGCCGGGTCCACCCGCACGTGGAGGTGAAGGTCGTCGACCCGCGCACCGGCTCCGTCGTGCCCCGGGGCGTCCCGGGAGAGCTGTGCACGCGCGGCTACTCGGTCATGGTCGGCTACTGGAACAACGAGGAGGGCACCGCGGAGGCCATCGACGACGCCCGCTGGATGCACACCGGCGACCTGGCGACCATGGACGAGGACGGCTACGTGGACATCGTCGGCCGCCTCAAGGAGATGATCATCCGCGGCGGGGAGAACGTCTATCCGCGGGAGATCGAGGAGTTCCTCTACGGCCACGAGGCCGTCGAGGCCGTCTCCGTCCTGGGCGTCCCCTCCGCGAAGTACGGCGAGGAGGTCATGGCCTGGGTGAAGCCGCGGCCCGGCGCCGAGATCACGGAGGACGAGCTCCGGGAGTTCTGCAGGGGCCAGATCGCCACCTTCAAGATCCCGCGCTACTGGCGGTTCGTGGAGGACTTCCCCATGACCGCCACGGGCAAGATCCAGAAATTCCGGATGCGCGAGATCGCCATACACGACCTCGGCCTCGAGGACGTGGACCGGTGAGCGAGCCGCTCAGGGCCGCCAGGCCTCGCCCGTCTCGCAGCTCACGTGGCGCAGGCGCACGCCGCCCGGATCCAGGTCCAACACGCCGAACACGATGGGCAGGTGGAACCTCCGCGGGCCGCACGAGCCCGGGTTGAACACCGCCAGGCCCTCGTCGCGCATCTGCAGCGGCACGTGGGAGTGACCGCAGATCACGAGCTGGGCTCCGGCCTTCCTCGCGCGGCGGCGGGCGCCCCGCATCAGGCGACCCCGCTGCACGGCGATGTGCGTGAGATACAGTCCGAGCAGCGGGCCGTCCCTGTCCTCCAGCGTGATGGACACGCCGTCGGGGAGCCCCGTCCCGCGGTCGTCGATGTTGCCCCGGACGGCGATGACCGGGGCGACGGCCTCCAGGTCGTCGAGCACGGCCAGGTCGCCGACGTCGCCCGCGTGGAGGATGGCGGCGGGCCGCTCGGCCTCGACCAGGTCCCGCGTGGCCGGATGGGGCCGGCCGTGGGTGTCCGCCACCACGGCCAGGCGATAGGCGGCCGCGTCCGAGACATCGAGGGTCCGGCTGTCCTCGCGGAACGGGGGCTGGCGTCCGTGCTTTCGGGGCATCGCGTACATTGCTCGGGTGGACGACACGACACTGTGCGCGTCGGGCCTACTGCGTGTGGATGGCGGCGCGCATGGCCCGGCACAGCTCTCCGGCGCGGGCGTAGCGGGCCTGGCGATCCTTCGCCATGGCGCGCTGGATGAGGTCTCGGAAGCCGGCGGGGAGGTCCGGGTTGGCCTGGCAGGGGTCGGGGACGGGGCTGTGCTGGTGCTGGTCCAGGACGTCGTCGTCGAAGTACGGCCAGCGGCCGGTCAGGAGGCGGAAGACCATCACGCCGAGGGCGTAGATGTCGGTGCGGTGGTCCACGTCCTCGCCCGCGATCTGCTCAGGGGACATGTACAGGGGCGTGCCCGTGATCATCAGGGTGCGATCGGGGCTGCCGTGGATGGCCTTGGCCAGCCCGAAGTCCATGAGCTTCACGCTCCCGTCCCGACTCAGCATCACGTTCTCGAGCTTCACGTCCCGGTGGATGACGCCGCGCTCGTGGGCGTAGTCCAGGGCGCTGCAGAGGCTCTGCACGATGGGCATCAACGCCTCGGGCGAGATGCGGCCGGATCCGCCGGCCAGCCGGTCGGCCAGGCTCTCGCCGTCGATCAGCTCCATGGCGATGTAGGAGCGGCCCTCGATCTCGCCCATGTCGTAGATGGTCACGATGCCCGGGTGGTTGAGCCGGGCGGCGGTCTGGGCCTCGCGCAGGAAGAAGCGCTTCGCCACGTCGCTCGGGAGCGCCGTCTGCCCGATCATCTTGATGGCGAGCTGACGACCCAGGGTCTTGTCCACCGCGCGGTAGATGACGCCGTTGCCCCCCTCTCCGAGCTTCTCGACGAACTCGTAGCGGTCGTGCTCCGGCAGCCCCAGGGTCGAGGGCAGCTCCCCGCGGGCCCCGTCGGCCTTGCGCGGATGCTCCACGGCCTGGATCTGGCGCTCCAACTCCGGGGTCATCAGGCCGACCTCGCCCAGGCTCCGCAGGCGCATCAGCGACTCGGTCTCCTTGCCGTGGCGGAACAGGATCTCTGCCATGTGAACCGTCCAGCGCCGCACGTCGTCGTTCAGCGGGCCGACCTTCCGGCGCCGGGCCACGAGCTGCTCCAGGACCCGGCAGGTGGAGGTGTCCTGGCCGCCGCGGCGGTACAGCTCCAGGAGGAGCATCTGGGCCTCCTCCCAGCGTTCGTCGTCGGTCGGGACCTTCAGCAGCGCGTCGTGGGCGGCCGCCTCGCGGCCGTGCTGCAGGTAGATGCGCGCCAGGGGAAGCCAGTCCTCGCCGAGGGTCAGCAGGCGCACGGCGTCCGTGACCCGCCCGGCGCGGTAGTAGGCACGGGCGGCCTCGGTGTAGCGTCGGGCCCGCGCCCAGGCCTCGGCAGCCGCTTCGTACTCTCCGGCCCGCTCCAGCAGGGGGGCCGCGGCCTCTTGCTTCCCGCGGCCGAGGAGGATGCGCGCGGCCTCCGTGGGCTTGCCGGCCTGCGCCCACGCCTCGATGGCGCGCGGGGCGTCGCCGACCTGCTCCCAGAGGGCCGCTGCCTCGGCCCAGCGGCCGGACATCTCCGCCGAGCGCGCCCGCACCCGCTCGGCGTCGTCGCCGCGGCCCAGTTGCTCGAGCAGGGCGGCCACACGCGCCCCGTCGCCTGCGGCCCGCCAGGACTCGAGGGCGCGCTCCAGGGCGCCCAGGTCCTCGAAGAGGGCGGCGGCCGCCTCGTGGCGTCCGGCGTGGGCGAAGGCGTCCGCCGCCTCGTGGCGCAGACCGCCCTCCTTGAAGACCAGCGCCGCCATGTCGAAGTCGCCGAGGGTCAGGTACACCGACGCGGCGCCGCGCACGTCGCCGGCCTGCTCGTAGAGGGCCGCCGCCCTGTCCGTGTGGCCGCGGAGGGCCTCCAGGCGCGCGGCCTCTGCGATCCGTCCGTGCTCGAGCAGCCAGGGCACGGCCAGGTGATAGCGCCCCTCCACGATGTCCGCGCGCGCCTGCCGGGTCTCCCGCTCCTCCTCGGTCTCGCGCCGTCGCCACCAGACGAGCAGCGCCGCGGCCGCCCCGGCGGCGAAGAGCGCCAGGATGAGCCAGTCGAGGCTGGCGGTCTGGACGTCGCAGGGCGCGCGCACGCGGGGCTCCCCTGAAGGGGTGACGGGGACATCGGCCGGCGCCGTACATTAGCGACGGGCGCTGCCCATGGTCAACGCGAGGCGCCTCCGGCGGCGGGGCAATCGCAAGGTCGGAGAAGTGAGGGCCGTGTGGCGGTACGGCGTCCGGAGCCAGATTGCACCCGCTCGGAAACGATGGGTTTTGCGCGTCTGAGAGCAGGCAAGGGCACGGGCAAGGGCAAAGGCAAGGGAGGGCGGTCGACTTTGCGACCGCCCTGCCTCCGGCGCCCGGGAACGTCGCGTCGCGACCGGTGGGCGTGTAGACTCCCGGCACGGGCCTCTGGAGCGACGATGCGACGAAACCCCGGCGTCTGGATCCTCAGCGCGCTGCTGATGCTCCCCCTGGCGTGGCTGGCGGCCACGACCGACATCTGGGGAGGCGGGCGCGCGCTGCTGTTGTTCGGTGGCGCCCTCGTGACGGCGCTCGTGGTGCTCCGGCTCGCGTGGCGGGCCCACCGCGCCGGGACTCTGCTGCCGAACCGCTGCCGCACGTGCGGCAATCCCATGGTGCACACCTCGCCGGAGTCGCTGCGGCCGCCGGAGGGCGCCGATCCCCCCTCGCGGGGGCTCTGGCGCTGCCGTCACTGCGGGCGCCTGGAGTAGCTACACGCCCGGGGGCAGGTGTGGTAGGCGGCTGTGGGGCTGTCCCGCACGCGGGTAGGAGGTGCACGCATGGCCCGGCGTCCCACACCGTTCGAGCTCCCGTCGGAGGAGCGCCTGGGCGTCTATCGCTCCATCCGGGATCACGTGGCGAAGGGCGCCCTGTCCATGATCGACCGGGCCAACCACAAGCCCGCCAACCGGGGCCACAAGCCGAAGGTCGGCGGCCATCAGGCGTCGTGCATGTCCGCCGTCGACATCCTCTCGGCGCTCTACCTGCACTGCAAGCGGCCCCAGGACCGGGTGGCGGTGAAGCCCCACGCCGCGCCGGTCCTCTACAGCCTGATGCACCTGGTCGGCGAGCTTCCGCGCGAGCAGATGGAGCGCCTCCGCGAGATGGGCGGCCCGCAGCCGTATCCCACGAAGCTGAAGAACGAGCGATTCGTAGACTACACCACCTCGAGCGAGGCCCTGGGCGTCTGCGCGACCATCTACGACGCCTACGGGGCCGTCCACCAGAACCGCGCCCTGGCGCGAGCGGCGGACGTGCCGGCCGTGGACGCGCTCTACTACGCCCACTGCGGCGACGGAGAGCTCACGGAGGGGCAGATCGACGAGAGCCTCTACGACGCCGGGCGCTGGGGCCTCGACCGCGTCGTCTGGATCGTCGATCTGAACCGCCAGAGCCTCGACCGGGTGATGGACGACTCCGGCCGCCTGGAGGACTGGGCGGCCAGCAAGTTCCGCGGCCACGGCTGGGAGGTCCTGCCCCTGCGCTGGGGCGGTCGCGCCCGGGACCTCTTCGCCCGCGAGGGCGGGGCGGCGCTGGAGGCCCTCCTGGACCGCCTGCCGGACACGCTCTTCCACCCGCTGCTGATGTTGGACGGGGCGGCCGTGCGGCAGGTGCTCCTCGGCGGCGCGGAGCACCCCGACCAAGGCGCGCGCGCCGCCCTCGAGTGGTATCGCAGGGCCCTGGAGGTGGGCGAGGAGGAGCGCCGCGCCGTCGCCCGGGCGCTGGAGGGCGTGTCGGACGACGCCCTCGCGGACGCCGTGGGGCACCTGGGCGGCCACGACATCGGCGCGCTGGTCGAGACCCTCGGCCGCGCCGTCGCCTTCGAGGGCCGACCCGCCGTCGTCCTGGCGCACACGGTGAAGGGCTACGAGACCTCCGCCGCTGCCCACCCGGAGAACCACGGCGCCATCCTCCCCGAGGAGGAGGTCCTGGCCTGGGGCGTCGGCCGCGGCCTGCCCGAAGACGAGCTCTTCCCGGTGCCGGCGGCGGAGAGTCCCGAGGCGCGCGTCCTGGAGGAGCGCGGGAGGTTGCTCTGGGGCGAGCCGGATCACCGCCACGCCGAGCCCCCGGTGGAGGATCACGTGGCGATTCTGGCGGAGGTGAAGGCTCCGCGCCGGAAGGTCGCGTCCACCGGCGAGGCCTTCCAGAGCCTCAACCTGGCGTTGCTGCGCACGGACCTGGCCCCCTGGCTCCAGTTCTGCGCCCCCGACGTGGCCTCCACGACGCACCTTGGGCCCGTCATCCGGCAGACCGGGGTCTTCGCGCCCAGGGATCTGCCCGACGCGTTCGGCTGGCTCCGCCGCGGGGGCTCGACCGCCATGGCGTGGCGCCCCGAACCCGGCGGGCAGTTCCACGCCCTGGGCATCGCCGAGGGGAACGCGATGCTGTGGTCCTACGCGTTCGGTCGCCGGCGGAAGCGCGTGGAGGGGAAGGCGCCGTTGCTGCCCGTGGTCACGGTCTACGACAAGTTCTTCGAGCGCGGCTTCAATCAGCTGGACTATGCCGTCTACTCGGGCGCCCGCTTCGTGGCGGTCGGGGTGCCCAGCGGCACCGGGCTCAGCCGGGAGACGGCCACCCACCAGAGCCTCCAGACCCTCCGCATGGTCATGGACCTTCCGGGCATCCTCGCCTACGAGCCGGCCTTCGCCGCGGACGTGCACGCCGTCTACCTCCACGCCCTCGGGAGGCTGTGGGGCGACGAGGGCGAGGCGTACTACCTGCGCCTGACCACCCAGCCGCTGGAGCAGCCCGCGGAGCTTCCCGAGGATCACGCCGAGCAGGCCGTCCGGGGCGCATGGTGGCTCGTGGGCGACGACGATCGCCGGCCCGCGCCCGGGGCGCCGTGCGTCCGCTTCGTCGCCAGCGGGCGAAAGCTGGCTCAGGCCCGCGAGGCGGCCCGCATCCTGGCGGAGGAGGACGGGGTCGGAAGCCGGATCCTCAACGTCACGAGCTGGGAGGCCCTCTGGCGCGAGTGGGACGCCTTCCGGCGCGACCCGGACGCCTGGGACGATCCGTCGCGGTCGTATCACCTCCACGAGCTCTTCGGTGATGACGAGGTGAACGCGCCGCTCATCGTCACCGGCGACCACGTCCCCAGCGTCGCCGACTGGCTCCCCGCGGCCCTCCAGCGGGTCCGGGGGCACCGCTTCCTGGGCCCGCGGGACAACGGCGAGGCCGGCGACCTGGAGAGCGTGGACCGCCTCCACGGCATGGCGACGGAGGACCTGGTGCGGGCCGCGCGCGAGGAGATCGCCTGGCGGCGGCGGGACGGGGTGCTCTGACGGCGCTCAGTCGAAGGCGCTGCGCGTGTCGTCCGGCCAGTCGAACCAGGGCGGGGCGTCCTCCGGCTCCCACTCGGACGCGGCGGCGGCCAGGACGTCGCGCACCGCGGCCGCCTCGTCGTCGTGACCGGCCGCGGAGAGGTGACGCGCCACCAGGGCGGCGTCCTCCAGGGCGCCCGTGGCGTGGTCGCGGAGCCAGGAGGCCGCGGCGTGGTGTCCGGCGCGGCGCCGGCCGCGGTCCAGGCGCCGGACGAGCCCCATCTGGACCCCGTGGTGCCGGAAGGTGAGCTCGTCCTGGCCCTCGAAGTGGCTCGTGGGCTGGGGCACGAGGAGCTCTCGGTCGACGAGGGCCTCGAGGGCCTTGTCGGCCGGGCGGCCCAGCACGGCGCCGACCTGTCCGCCCCAGAAGGTGCGGCCGCAGATGGCGGCCGCCTCGAGGGCCTCCAGAGGCCCGGGCTCCAGGTCCGCCAGGCCCATGAGGAGGAGCTGCTCCATGGAGGCGTCCTCCAGGCGCAGCGAGCCCTCGGCCGCGTCGTCCAGGTCCCACTGGCCCACGCGCCAGGTGAGCCTGCCGGTGAGCGTCAGGTGGCGGGTCACCTCGCCCACGTGGAAGGGGTTCCCTCCCGCCTTGTCGCGGACCCGCGACTGGAGCCGGCTCGACACGGGGCCCTTGAGGAGCACCGACAGGAGGTGTCGCACGCCCTCGGCGTCCAGCGGACGCAGGCGCACCTCCCGGGACACGGAAAGGAGGCGGTGGTCGCTCCGCGAGAAGAGGAGCAGGAACATCGGGCGCTCGCGGAGCCGGCGCTGCAGGTGCACCAGGAGGTCGCGGCTCAGGCGGTCCAGGTGGTCGGCGCCGCGGACCGTGAGCACCACCGGGTGCATGCGGGCGTACAGGTCGAACAGCTCCGCCACGGCGTCGAACAGGCGGCGCGTGCGGTCCGGCCCGGGAGCCGGCCTTTCGGCGTGCCCCAGCCCGGGCATGGTGGCCAGGAGCGCGGCGATCTCCTCGACCCGCTCGGCCTGGCCCGGCGCCAGCTCGTCGCGGCCGTTGTGGGTGAAGGCGTCGACGACGCCGGCGCGGAGCCTCGCGCGCACGACGCCCGGCGGATCGTGGCGCGCGATGCCGAACCGGTGGCGCAGGACGCGGCTGGCCGCCAGGAAGGGCACGTGCCGGTGGCGTCGCTCCAGACGCACGAACCCGAAGAAGACCAGCTCCGGCAGGGCGTCCAGGTAGGCGTCGAACTCCGTGAGCAGCTTGCCCTTGCCCAGGCCGGCCTCCCCGACGATCCGCATGCTGGAGAGGAGCCCGTCCGCCACCGCCGAGGTGAACGCCTCCTTCATGGCCGTCAGGTCGTCGGCGTGGCCGACCAGGGGGGTGGACGCGGACCACGGCCGGACCGTGACCAGCACCTGGCTCGTCTCTCCCGGGGCGGCGAGCAGGGGCGCCCGGCTCTCGCGGTGTCCGGGCAGCCGCGCGCTCACCAGGTAGCTTCCCGGTCGGAGCGACAGGCCCACCACCGGGGCCGCGCCCACCTCGAGGACGCGAGAGGCGTCCAGGGTCTCGCCGGATCCCAGCTCGTAGATGCGGATGTGGGCGCCCTCCGGATAGCTCCGGATGTGGACGGTGGCCGACTCCTCCTGCCCGGTGCGCCGGCTCGCGTCCCGCGCGAGGTCGCCGTAGAGCACCATGGTGGCGTCGTCCCCCCGGCGCATGGCGTCGTCGGCCTGGCTCCGGTACAGCTCCGCCAGGCCCTCCAACGCGCCCATGTGGTCCCGGCGGTGCGCCAGGGCCTGCTGATAGCGGCGCACGGCCTCGGCGAAGGCCCGCGCCTCCACGAGCCGGAGGCGCTCCAGCTCCATCCGCCTGGCCCAGGCCTCCTTCCGGGCGGGCAGCGGGTCGAAGTAGCCGGCCCCCAGGGTGTCGTGGCGGACGCGCTCCTCCAGGGCCCGGAGGCGGCCGCGCAGCTCGAGATAGCGCCGCGAGACCCGGTCGGCCTCCTCCGCCTGGGCGTCGGCGAGGCCCTGGAGGCGCTCCTCCTCCTTCCGACCCTCCAGCCAGGCTTCGATGTCGTTCCACAGGATCATCGCGCTCGGATAGCGATCCTCCCGGGACGGGGCGAGGGCGCGGAGGCAGATGCGCTCCATCTCCACCGGAACGTCCCGCTCCGGGGCGCGCGCCCGGGGCGGCGGGATGGGCTCCCGGCGCAGGGCCTCCAGGTGCTCGTCGGTCCGGGCGGCGCCGAAGGGAAGCTCCCAGGTGAGGATCTGATAGAGGATGACGCCCAGGGAGTACACGTCGCTCCGGGCGTCGATCTCGTGGGTGTCGCCCCGCGCCTGCTCGGGGGACATGTACTGCGGCGTCCCCGCCACCAGGCCGGGCACCTCCGGCGCCCCGGCGAACCAGGCCATGGACGGATCCGCCGACGGCATGACCCGCGCGATGCCCCAGTCCATGATCTGGACCTCGCCGTACTGTCCGATGAGGACGTTGTCCGGCTTCAGGTCGCGGTGGACGACGCCCCGCGCGTGAGCGTACTCCACGGCCATGCACATCCCGCGGAAGTACTGAAGCAGGCGCGTGAGCGTGTAGGTCCGCCGCGCGAAGGCGTTGCCGTCCCGGAGCTGGAGGAGGACGTCCTTCAGGGACAGATCCCCCACCAGCTTCATGGTGTAGTAGACCCGGCCGTCGTCCAGGGTCCCGACGTCGTAGATGGGGACGATGTGGGGGTGCTCGAGCTGGCCCGTCAGGCGCGCCTCGAAGAGCAGGGCGCGGACCATCCCCGGGTCGTCCTTCCGGTCCGGGGGCAGGGTCTTGAGCGCCACCGTCCGGCCCAGGTCCAGGTCCCGCGCCGCCATGACGACGCCCATGCCGCCCTCGCCGAGGACCTCGCCGAGGAGGTGGCTCCCGTCGCGCCTGGCCCGACGCGCATCGAAGGGCCGCTCGCCGGGCAGGGAGGGCAGCACCATGCGCGTGTCGATCCCGGGGAGGTCCACCTGCTCGGCCAGGCCGGCCTGCGGGTGGGGCGGAGGCGACGTCCGGCCCGTCGGTGGCCGCTTGCCCGGGACGGCCTTCGCCGGCGGCGTGTCGGTGTCCGGGGATGCGCCCGGCCCGACCGCCTCCTGGCCGCTCGGCGTCCAGCCGACGCGGGTCGCGCGCAGCCCTGCAGGGGGCGTGGCGTCCTCCGCGTCCGGGCGCCGATCGCTCTCGTCACCGGACGACATGGACGCACCCTACCGCGACGACGGAGGCCGCGACAAAGCGACCTGCGTTCGCTACTTCCGCTCCTCGTCACCGGCGTCGTCCGGTGCGGGAGGAGGGGACTGCCCGTTCACGGGCGGGAGGATGGGGCCGAGGGGCTCGGGATCGCCGTAGCCGGCGCTGCCGACGCGCTTCTTCCAGCGCTTCGCGAACTCCTCGTACGTCTCGTCCTGCACGGCGGGCGACCTCCAGGAGCGGTGGGCGTCGAACCACGCCTCCCGATCGCTGGAGAGCACCTTCGTGTGCAGGCCGCAGGTGTTGCAGAAGAACACGACGCCGCCGACCTCGCGGTGGGTGGTCAGGTAGATCACCTCGCGCTCGATGTCCGTGCTCTCGCAGCGCGGGCACTCTCCCTCGTGGGCGTAGGCGGTCTCGTTCATCGGGGACTCCCTGCGGTCGGGACCTCGCCCCGCGCCCGAGCGGGGTCGGGGCCGGGCAAAAGCTGCCCGCTTCCGGAGGGATCGTCAAGGGAGAACGACAGGCGGCGACCCCGGGCCGCCGTGACGTCGCCCAGGAAGCGCCGGAAGTCCGGATAGCGGGTCGGCTCCACCCGCGCCACGGCGACCTCCAGCGTCGAGCGGATCACCGCGCCGCCGGGCGTGGCCTCCACCTCCATGGAGAACGCCCCGAACGGCGTCTCGACGTCCACCGGATCGGGTGCGCTGCGGAGCCGGGCGCCGTCCGGCAGCCGGAGCCGGACCGTGGAGGTTTCGCGCCACGGATGATCGAGCACGAGCGGCTGATGCCGCGACGCGTCCCGGCCGAGGTCCCGCAGGAGGTCGTTCGGGTCGAGGGCGACGGGCACCTCCAGGCGGTCGTCGACGCGCCGCGCGAACCCGGGGAGGTCCGCGAGTGCCTCCACCCGGAGCGGACGGCCCAGGGCGTCGAGGCCCTCGAAGCGGGCCTCCCGGAGCACGGTCCCGGCGTGGGCGCGGGACAGGAGGCCGGCGAGGCGATCGCGCCGGCGGCTCTCCTCCTGGAAGGCGCGGCGCCACTCCGGGGTCGAGGTCCCCTCCACCGTCATGGCGACGTCGGCCTCGGCGTCCCCGGTGGGGGCGATCGTCAGGTCCACCTCGGTCGTCGCCGCGTTCAGCTCGGCGGGGAGGAACGGGATCGTCGTCAGCTCGGGGCGGGGATCGCCGCCCAGCACGTCCAGCCGGAGGGCCATGGCGCCCTGGTCCAGGGCCGGGAGCTCTCCGAGGCCCGCGAACTCGCTGGTGGGGTCGAGCCAGGCGTCCAGGGCGGGCACGAAGGCGATGGCGTGGTTGAAGGCCCAGAGGGTGGCGGGCTCCGGCGCGACGTGCCCCATGTTCCGCGTCCGCACCAGGACGAAGCGGGCCTCGACGCCCACGGCGTCCAGCATGGCCACGAGGAGGGACGTCTTGTCCTTGCAGTCCCCGTACCCTCGCCGGACCACCCGGGTGACGCGGTACGGCTTGAAGCCGTGGATCCCGAACTCGATGCCGACGTAGCGCGTGTTGCGGACGACCCAGGCGTGGACGGCGGCGACCTCGTCGCGGACCGAGTCGGCGTCCGCCACGAGGGCCTCGGCCTTCCTTTGCAGGCCGGGGGAGAGGGTGAGCTGGGGCCGGACCAGGTTCGCGTACCAGCCCGCCAGCTCGTCCCACGAGCCGTAGGTGGAGACGTTCACGTAGGCGGCCACGTCGCCCCACCCGGGCATGCGGGGCTCCATCTCCAGGCCGGGCAGGTCGCGGACGTCCCACTCGACGACCTGGCGGTTGCCGTCGCGGCGACGCGTCGGCTCGGGCAGCCGCGCGCCGTGTGCGTGGAGGCGCCGCGACGTCGGGGCGTCCACCCGGACGACGAGGCGCCGCTTGGGGAGGGCCTCCTGGACCGGCATCAGCACGCCGAAGAACGCGCCGAAGAGGTTCCGGGAGCCCACCTCGTCCCGCCGGATCCGCACGTGGACCACGTCGCCCGCCTCCAGCCGGTCGAACTGCACGACCCGCGCGCCGGCGAGGGTGTACACGCCGCCCTGGCGGTCGCCGGGGCGCCGGTCGCGCACCCCGGCGGCCCGGGAGCGCGAGCCGTCCGGGTGGAGCACCTCGGCCTCGACGACCTCCAGGCGCTCCTCGCCGGGCGTGTAGGGGAACGGGATCTCCTCCAGGCGGTCGACGGCGCTGGGGTCGTCCAGCCGGATGACCTGCTGGCGGAAGTGGGAGGACAGGCCGCTGTCGTGGACCCGGATGGCGTGGAGGTCCAGCAGGGTCCGGGCCCCCTCGGGGGCGGGCGGCTCGTCCGCCGCCCCGGCGATGACCTCCTCGGGATCCACCGCGTGCCGCTCCGCGACGCCCGTCCGCTGCTGGAGGCGCCGGTGATAGTCCGCGAGGGTCCGATCCTGGGGCCGCAGCGCCGCGGCCCGCCCGACGGCCTCCAGCGCGGCGGCGCGATCGCCCGCGAGGAGGAGCATCCGTCCCCGCATCTCGTGGAGCGAGGCGCTGTGCGGGTGCAGCTCCAGGGCGTCCGCGAGGGCGCGAGAGGCCTCCGTGGGGCCGGCGTCGCCGGCGGCCAGGGCCCGAGCCTTCGCCAGGTGCAGCGGCACGGCGTAGGGCCTGCGGGCCAGGGCGGCCTCGAGGTGCAGCAGCGCGTCGTCGGGACGCCCGGCCCGGAGGGACAGGCCGACGATGCGGTCCACCAGGCCGGGAGGGGCGCCCCAGGCCACGGCGGCCGTCGTCAGGGACTCGATGGCGTCCAGAGGGCGCCCGGCCTCCTGCGCGAGGCGTCCCCGGAGGTGGGCGACGCCCGGGTGGTCCGCCAGGGGGCCGCCGACGGCCTCCATGCCCAGGGCCGCGGCGGCGTCGGAGAGGCGTGCGAGCCTCTGCAGCCGATCCACGAGGAGGGCCGGGTGGTCGGGATCCGCCTCCGCGAGGTCCCGCGCCAGGGCGTCCGCCTTCGCCTCCAGGCCCTGCTCGCGGTGGAGCCGGAGGAGGGCGGCGAGGGCCTCGGGGTGCCGGCCGTCCGAGCGCTCCACGGCGGCTTCGAACGCGCGGCGGGCCCGGTCGCGGTCGGAGCGCTCGGCCCGCCCCAGGAGCCAGCGCAGGTCGGGGTCGTCCGGGGCCGCCTCGACGGCCTCCTCGAGTATCCGGGCGGCCTCACGGCGGTCGGGGGACGTGTCGGACGCCAGCAGGGCCAGGCGCCCCGCGAGCGCCGGGTCGCCGTCGTGGAGGTCCGGCAGGGGCTGCGGGAGCCGCTCGGAGGACGTCCACCCGGTCGCTTCCTCCTCGAACCCGGGGGAGACGAGCCGAAGGGGGTCCGGGAGGCGGCCGCGGCGGTCGAGGACGCGCGGCAGGACCTGAGGGGCCTCCCCGCGGTGGCCGACGCGCACCACGAGGCGGTGGAGGCCGGCGTCCAGGCGCACGGGGACGGCGTGCTGCCAGTCCGTGAGCGGTCGCTCGCCGTCCCAGGACACGATGCGGCGCCCGTCCAGCCACGCGGTGACGGGGCCGTTCGTGCCCAGGTCGATCATGGCGCGCGTCGGCCGCGAGGCCTCCAGGCCCCACGCCAGGAACGCGTGGGCGTCGCCGTCCGCCTCGAGCAGGTCCGGGAGGTGCAGGGGCCCGGTCAGGGCCGCCCCCGCGAACGGCCGCCAGCCGATCTCGGCGCGCTTGCCCCCGTACGCGCCCTCCGGGTCGAAGGCGGTCGCCGGCTCGGAAGACGCCTCCACCCCGGGCCCGGGCAGGGGGCCCAGCACCAGGCCGTCCAGGAGCACGCCGGCGTCCCGGAGGTGCATCCGCGCCTCCTCGGGCGAGGCCCTGTGGTCGAAGGCCGCCAGGGTGCCCAGGGCCTCCCCCTGCATCCAGGGGATGGGGCTCCGGTCGGCGAGATCGGCGGCGACGGGGCGGAGCCGGTCGAGGCCGCCGGCCACGTCGGGGGCGAGGCGCTGGGCCTCCGCGAGGTGCCAGTGGGCCTCCCCGCCGCGGGCGCGCTCGAGGGCCGCCAGGTGGGCGTCCAGGCGGTCCTCCAGGGTCTCCGCTCGCGCGGCGGGGACGGGCAGGGCGAGCAGCCCCGCCAGCAGGAGTCCGGCGACGGGGGCCGGCCTCCGGCCGGGGGAGCGCCTCATGCCAGGTGGATCCCCGGCGGCGGGAAGGCGTCGCAGAGCCCGCGGACCTCGTCGGCGATGGCGGCCTGGGTCGCCTCGTCCGCCGGGTCCTTCGCCACCCGCGCCATCCAGGAGGCGATGGCGCGCATCTCGTCGGGCCCGAAGCCGCGGCTGGTCACGGCCGCGGTGCCCAGGCGCATGCCGCTGGGATCCATGGGCTTGCGGGTGTCGAACGGGATGCTGTTGTAGTTGGCCACGAGGCCGGCGCGGGCCATGGCGCGGGCCATGGGCTTGCCCGTGGCGCCGAGCGGCGTCACGTCGACCAGCACCAGGTGGTTGTCGGTGCCGCCCGTGACCACCTCGAAGCCCTCGTCGGTGAGCGCTTCGGCCAGCGCCCGCGCGTTCGCGACGATGTGCGCAGCGTACTCCTCGAAGGTGGCCTGGGAGGCCTCCCGCAGCGCCACGGCCAGGGCGGCCGTCGTGTGGTTGTGGGGCCCGCCCTGCAGCCCGGGGAAGACTGCCCGGTCCACCTTCTTGGCGTGCTCCTCCTTGCAGAGGATCATCCCGCCCCGCGGCCCGCGGAGGGTCTTGTGCGTCGTGGTGGTCACCACGTCGGCGTGGGGCACCGGGCTGGGGTGGGCGCCGCCGGCCACGAGGCCGGAGATGTGCGCCATGTCGGCGACCAGGTACGCCCCCACCTCGTCGGCGATCTCCCGGAACCGGCCGAAGTCGATGCGCCGGGGATAGGCGGTGGCCCCGCAGACGATGACCTGGGGCCTGTGCTCGCGGGCCAGGGCGGCGACCTCGTCGAAGTCGATGAGGTGGTCGTCCCGGCGCACGCCGTACTGCACGGCGTTCCAGAACTTGCCCGTGGCGGAGACCTTCCACCCGTGCGTCAGGTGGCCGCCGGCCGGGAGCCCCATGCCGAGGAGCGTCTCGCCCGGCTTCATCAGCGCCGTGTAGGCCGCCAGGTTCGCCGGGCTGCCTGAGTAGGGCTGCACGTTGGCGTGGTCGGCGGAGAAGACGGCCTTGGCCCGCTCGATGGCCAGGCGCTCGATCTCGTCGATGTTCTCCTGGCCCTCGTAGTAGCGCCGCCCGGCGTAGCCCTCGGAGTACTTGTTCGTGAGGACGGAGCCGGTGGCCTCGAGGACGGCCCGGCTGACGTAGTTCTCGCTGGCGATGAGACGGATCTGGTCCCGCTGGCGGACGGCCTCCTTGTCGATGAGGTCGAAGATCTCGCGATCGGTCTCGGCCAGGGTGGGTTCGCTCATGGAGCCTCCGGGGGGTCGTGGGTCTTCAGGACGGCGCGCACCTCCTCCACCTGCTGCCGGGCGCCCGGCGGCGCGACGCGGAGGAAGGCGCGGTAGTGGGGCAGGGCGGCGGTCGGGTCGCCCTCCCGGTCGAGCAGTCGGGCCAGGTTGTACCGGGCCCAGGGGCAGTCGGGGTCGGCCTCCACGGCCGCTCGGTACAGGCGGCGGGCCTCGTCGGTCCTTTCGCGGATCTCGGCGGCGGCGCCCCGGTTGACGAGTACGCCGGCCTCGTCCGGCTGCTCGGAGGAGACGCGCGCCTCGATCTCCTCCCAGCCCGGCTCGTCCGGAGCCATGCTTGCGACGGCGAGGAGGCCCTTCCAGGCGTCCCGGTCACCCGGCCGCAGGTCGAGGACCTCCTCGAAGGCGGCGCCGGCCTCCGGGCGACGGCCGACGGTCAGGGCGGCGCGGCCGAGCGCGTACCACGCGTCCGCCCACTCGGGGCGGGCGTCCACGAGGTCGCGGCTGATGTCCAGCCCCCGCTGCGCTTGCCCCAGGGCGACGCTCGCCTCGGCGCGGAGCAGCAGGGCGCGCGGGTGCTCGGGGGCGATGGCCAGGGCGGCGTCGGCTGCGTCCAGGGCGGCGTCGGGCGCTCCGGCCACGAGCCGCGCAACGCCCAGGTCGACCCGGACGCCCGCGTGCCCGGGGGCTGCCTCCGCGGCGTCGAGGAGCAGGCGTCCCGCGCGCTCCAGGTCGCCGGCGCGGAGGGCGGCCAGGCCCTCCCGGTGCAGATCGTTCGCCAACGGCTCCGGGAGCGGGGCGCCGCGGACGGTCGTGTCGGGCTCCACGGCGTCGTCGTCGCCCCGCGCCCCCGACGTCGAGGCACACCCCGCGTGCGCCGCCCCCGCCAGGAGCAGCAGCAGCGCGAGCCGGGGTGCGCCGCGCGTCATCCGATCAGGCCCGCGGCGCGGTCGGCGTGGGCTCGCAGCGATCCTCGTCGTCCTCGCCCGACCCGTTGCCGTCCAGCCGCATGGCGCCGGATTCGATCAGCTGGCCGGCGAGGCGCCGCATCTCCCCGTCGATGTGCATGGAGCAGAACTTCGGCCCGCACATGCTGCAGAACTCGGCCTCCTTGAAGACCTCCTGCGGCAGCGTCTCGTCGTGCATGGCGCGGGCCGTCTCCGGGTCCATGGCGAGCTCGAACTGCTTGTCCCAGTCGAACTCGTAGCGGGCCTTGGAGATGGCGTCGTCCCAGTCGCGGGCGCCGGGGCGCTGGCGGGCCACGTCGCCGGCGTGGGCGGCGATCTTGTAGGCCACCATGCCCTGCTTCACGTCCTCCTCGTCGGGGAGGCCCAGGTGCTCCTTCGGCGTCACGTAGCAGAGCATCGAGGTGCCGTGGTAGGCGGCCATGGTGGCCCCGATGCAGCTCGTGATGTGGTCGTAGCCGGGCGCCACGTCGGTGACCAGCGGGCCGAGCACGTAGAAGGGCGCCTCGTGGCACCACTCCATCTCCTTTTCGACGTTCTCGGCGATCTTGTCGAAGGGCACGTGGCCGGGGCCCTCGATCATCACCTGGACGTCGCGCTCCCAGGCCTTCTTCGTCAGCTCGCCCATGACCTTCAGCTCGGCGTACTGGGCCTCGTCGCAGGCGTCCGCGAGGCAGCCCGGCCGCAGGCCGTCGCCCAGGCTGATGGACACGTCGTACTTCGCGCAGACGTCCAGGATCCGGTCGAAGTGCGTGTACAGGAAGTTCTCCTGGTGGTGGTAGAGCATCCAGTGGGCGATGATGCTCCCACCCCGGCTGACGATGCCCGTGAGGCGGTTCAGCGTGAGGGGGATGTGCCGGAGGAGCAGGGCGGCGTGGATGGTGAAGTAGTCGACCCCCTGCCGCGCCTGGAACTCGAGGACGTCCAGGTAGTCGTCGATGGTGATCAGCTCGGTGCGGGGGTGGATCTCCGCGGCCTGGTAGATGGGCACCGTCCCGATGGGCACGGTGCTGGCCTGGACGATGGACTCGCGGATGGTGTCGATGTTCCTGCCCGTGGACAGGTCCATGACCGTGTCCGCGCCGTGGCCGATGGCGGCCTCCAGCTTGCCCAGCTCGCCCTCGATGCCGCTGGACACGGCCGAGTTGCCGATGTTCGCGTTGACCTTGCACCGGGAGGCGATGCCGATGGCCATGGGCTCCAGGTTCACGTGGCGGACGTTGGCCGGGATGATCATCCGGCCGCGGGCCACCTCGTCACGCACCAGCTCCGGCGCGAGCTCCTCGCGCTCGGCGACGTGGCGCATCTCCTCGGTGATCGTGCCCTGGCGGGCGTAGTGCATCTGTGTGACGCAGTCGCCCTTCCGGTTCCTCACCCACTCCTCACGCATGCTGACCTCCGTGGCATATGGCACGGCCCTAACACGAAAGCGGGGGCCCGGGGAAGCCGCTCGACACGCCCCCGAGACCCGTCTCGCGTGGCCGCGTCAGCTCCAGGCCGGATGGTACCCGTAGACCCGCAGGGGACGATCGGAGCGGGCCAGGACGACCCGCTCGCCGAGGTGCACCCGGTGGCAGGGGCCGTGCCCGTCGATCCACACCCCGAGGTGCGGGCTCCGGGCCACCAGCTCCAGGGGGCCGTCGACCACGTCTCCGGGCATGCGGAGCGTCTGATCCGGCCGCAGGAAGGGCTCCCGGCTGCGGTACTGGAGCCTGCGGTCCAGGGGCTCCATGTGGACGCCCCCGGCCGACCGGATGGCGCCGGTGGAGCCGGAGGCCGTCGACACCCAGACGCCCGACGAGGTCTGGAACTCGGCGTCCCGGCCGTCGCGGAGCACGCACCGGGTGGACGCGGCCGGGACGCGGTGGGCGAAGAGCACGTCGTTCAGGGCGTCGTGGGGGACCCGGCGCCGGCCGATCCAGGCGGCGATGCGGGTGAGCTCCACCAGGGGTTCCTCGCCGGCGCGGATGCGCTCCAGCGCGGCCTCGAACCCGGGGCCGTCGGTGGCGCAGTAGTGGCCGACGGAGCTGTTCGGCGCGGAGTTCACACCCAGCATGGGCGTCCGCGCGACGCAGCGGCTGGAGCGCAGGAAGGTCCCGTCGCCGCCCACGGCGATCATCAGGTCCGCCCGGGCGGCGTCGCGCTTGGTGGGGCGCTCCGGCTCGTGGGTGTCGATCCCCTGCCGAGCCAGGACGGCCCGCACCGTCTCGATCGTCCGGAGGTTCGCCTCGTGGGCGCGCCGCAGCCGGTCGATGACGCGCGCGCGGTCCCCGTCGGCGCCGCCGGCCAGGGCGAGCTCTCCGGTCTCCACGTAGCGCGCGTAGGGGCTCGTCTTGTATACGACGAGCACGCGGCGGATCTCTCGCTGTGTCGGCATCGCCAAGCGTGGTATCGGTGCTCCGTCCCCGCGAGAACGGAAGCACATCCGCCCGGGCCGCGCAACAACGAGCGTGGTCACTCGGGCCATCCGCAAGGGAGCGCATGAGGATCGAGGGCCTGTACATCCAGCGCTGGGCCCACGGAGGCGACGGCGTCGGCTTCCCGGAGTCGGGTCCCCTCGAGGGCGCCGTGGTGTTCGTGCCGCGCACGGTCCCCGGCGACGTGGTCACGGTGGACGTGGTCAAGCAGAAGAAGCGCTGGGCCCGTGGACGCATCGTGCAGGTGGAGCGCCCCTCGCCCCACCGCGTGGACCCGCCCTGCAGCGTGCAGGCCGCGTGCGGCGGATGCCCGTGGATGATCGGTGACTCGGAGGCCCAGGCCGCCTCGCGCCTGGCGATCCTCCAGGGCGAGGCGGCGAAGCACCTGGGCTGGGACGAGGAGACGCTCCGGCGGCGGGTGCGCCTGGCCCTGCCGACCGGCCCCGAGCTGGGCTATCGCTGCCGCGTGCGCATGGCCTATCGCGTCGAGCCGGGCGGCCGGGTGATCCTGGGCTATCGCGCCGGCGCGAGCCACGAGATCGTCCACGTCCCCACGTGCGTCGTGGCCTCGCCACGGATCCGGCAGATCCTGGCCGACGTGCGGGAGTGGATCGGGAGCGCGGGAGCCGGGGAGGGCGAGGTCCTCCTGGTGGCCGGCGAGGAGGGGGTGGCCGGGATGGTGCGCCCCGCCGGCGGCGTCGAGTGGCACGTGGGCGAGCCCGAGGTCACGGTGCGTCACGGGAGCTTCGACGTGCGCGCGGAGCCGGAGGTCTTCCTCCAGGCCAACCCGGCCGTGACGGCCGCCATCGCCGACCAGGTGGAGGAGGTGGCGAGGAAGCACGGCGGGACGCACGCCGTGGAGCTGTTCGCCGGGGTCGGGACCCTGACCATCCCGCTGCTGAAGGCGGGCTACCGCGTGACGGCGTACGAGGTCGCGGAGGACGCGCGGCGTCTCTTCGAGGAGAACACCGCCCCGTGGGGCGAGGCGGAGTGGCACCGGGCCGACCTGCTCGAGGCCGGGATCCCGATCCCGCAGCCGGAGCGGCCCGACCTCGTCCTCCTGGACCCGCCGCGCATCGGCGCCGCCCCCCTGATGCCCTGGGTCCGCGCGAGCGGCGCCCGGCTGGCCGTCATGGTGAGCTGCGACGTGTCCACGGCCATGCGGGACCTGGCCACCCTCGTCGAGGGCGACCACTGGCACGTGGAGTCCATCACCGGCAGGGACATGTTCCCCCACACCGGCCACCAGGAGCTGGTGGCGGTGGCGCGGCGGGCCTGAGGTCGTAGGGGCTCAGAGGGAGCACATGGTGATGCGCCAGGCGCCGCCGGCCTCGGGGTCCTTCATGACCTTGCAGGGCGTGGGCATCTCGGACTTCTCGTTCTTCACGAACAGCCGCCGGCCCCCGTCGGCCTGGTCCTCCTGGTAGCAGATGTCGAAGACGGCCTTGTTGTCGTCCTCGAGGTACAGGGGGACCTTGCGGCGGAAGGTGGAGAAGTTCATGGTCCGCCAGTTCTGCTCGCTGGCCGGGCTGTCGAGCTGGGAGCTGTGGAGCAGCTTGCGGAAGCGCTCCCAGCCCTTGGCCTCGTCCTCCTCCAGGGCGGCCTGGACGGCCTCGTGGACGACCCACTCCGGCGTGCCCTCCTCGGGCGACGTGACCGTGGTGCTCCACTTGCAACCCAGCCACTTGTCGACGCGGTCGCACCCGCCGACGAGGGCGGGCACGGCGACGAGGAGGGCGAGGGCGAGCGTCAGGCGAAGGGCGAGGCGGCGCATGGCGTTCTCCTGGGCGCGGGGAGCCGCCGGCGCCATGGCGCGCGCCGGCGGCTGGGGACGCACGGTCTCCCTACTCGTCGAGGCCGTCCAGGTAGGACTGGTAGGCCTCGGGGTTCATCAGGTCGTCCAGCTCGGAGGCGTCGTCCATCCGGATCTTCACGAGCCAGCCCTCGACGTAGGGCGACTCGTTGACCTGCTCCGGGCTGTCCTCCAGCTCCTCGTTGACGGCGACGACCTCGCCGCTCACGGGCGCGAAGACGTCGGAGACGCTCTTGGGCGACTCGACGGTCCCGAGGGGCTCGTCCTGCTCGAAGGTATCTCCCGCGTCGGGGAGCTCGACCATCACGATGTCGCCCATCTTCTCCTGGGCGTAGTCGGACACGCCGACGACGGCCACCCCGTCGTCGTCGGGATCGACGAGGACCCACTCGTGCTCCTTGCTGTAGACGCGATCTGTCTCGATGTTCGCCATGGTTCGTGCTCCTCGGTCTGTGCGTGGCGGCGGCTCAGCCCTTCTTCGGCCGGCGATAGAACGGGGTCTCGACGACGCGGGCGGCGCGCTCCCTCCCGCGGCAGTCGACGCTGACGATGGTGCCTGGATCCGTGAGGGTCGTCGGCACGTAGGCGAGCCCGATGGAGCGCCCGGTGCTGGGCGAGCGGGTCCCGGACGTCACGTGCCCGACCTCCTCGCCCTCGTGGACGATGGCGTAGCCGTGGCGCGGGATGCCCTTCTCGACCATCTCGATGCCCACGAGGCTGCGCCGGACGCCCTCCTCCTTCTGGCGGAGCAGGGCCTCGCGCCCGACGAAATCGCCCTTGTCGAGCTTGACCACCCAGCCGAGGTTGGCCTCCAGCGGCGTGGTCGAGCGGTCGATGTCGTTGCCGTACAGGCAGAGCGCGGCCTCCAGGCGCAGCGTGTCGCGGGCGCCGAGCCCGGTCGGGCCCACGTGGAGGTCTCGGCCCTCGTCGGTCAGGGCCGCCCAGAGGTCCACCGCGACCCCGGGCGGGCAGTAGATCTCCGCGCCCTTCTCGCCCGTGTACCCGGTCGTGGAGACGTAGACGTGCTCGCCGCCGAAGTCCCGCGTCCGGATGCGAAAGAAGCCCAGGTCGCGGATCTCCTCGTCGAACACCCGGCCGAGCAGGGTCGGCGCGTCCGGGCCCTGGACGGCGATCTGCGCCCAGGCGTCGCTCTCCTGGATCAGCTCCGCCTCGCCATCGGCGTGCTGCCGCATGTGCGCGAAGTCCGACTCGCGGTTGGCCGCGTTGACGCAGAGGAAGACCTCGTCGGCGCTCAGGCGATAGACGATGAGGTCGTCGACGATGGTGCCGTCCTCCGCGCACATGCACGTGTACATGGCCCGGCCGTCCTCGAGCCGGCCCAGGTCGTTTGTCACCAGGCGGTTCACGACGTCGACGGCGTCGGGGCCGGCGACGCGCACCTCGCCCATGTGGCTCACGTCGAACAGGCCGACGTGCTTCCGGACGCGGCGGTGCTCGGCGAGGATGCCCTCGTACTGCACGGGCATCTCGAAGCCCGCGAAGGGCACGAGCCGGGCACCGAGGAGGCGGTGGACGGCGTGTAGCGGGGTCTCGACCGTGTCAGCCACGTGGCGCTCCTTGCGTTGAGTGGGATTATGGGCCCGACCCCGGGTGCGTCAAGCCGCGCGGGCCGCCTGCTCCGCGAGGAGGCAGGTGTTCTCCAGCAGCATGGCGATGGTCATGGGTCCGACGCCGCCCGGGACCGGGGTGACGAGCGAGGCCTTCTCGGAGACCTCCTCCCATAGCACGTCGCCGCGGAGCTTGCCGTCCTCGCCGCGGGTGATGCCCACGTCCAGCACCACGGCGCCCTCCTTGACCCAGTCGCCGCGGACGAGCCCGGCCTTCCCCACGGCGGTCACCACGATGTCCGCCCTGGCCGCCAGCTCGCGCGTGTTCCGCGTGTGCCGATGGCATACGGTCACCGTCGCGTCGGCCGCGAGGAGCATGGCCCCCATGGGGCGCCCGACGACGCGGCTGCGGCCGATGACGACCGCGTGGGCTCCGCGGGTGGGCACGTCGTAGGTCTCCAGCAGGCGCATCACGCCCTTCGGCGTGCACGGCGCCAGCTCGGGGCGGTCGGCCACGAGCTCGCCCATGTTCAGGGCGTGGAACGCGTCGGCGTCCTTGTCCGGGCGGATGGCCTGGAGCACCCGGTACTCGGAGATGTGCTCCGGCAGGGGAAGCTGGACCAGGATCCCGTGCACGGACCGGTCGCCGTTGAGCCGTTCCACCAGCGCGAGCACCTCCCGCTGGGTCGTCTCGGCGGGCAGGTGGCGCACGAAGGACGCGATGCCCGCCTTCTCGCACGCCCGGGCCTTGTGGCGCACGTAGACCTGGCTCGGGGCGTCGTCGCCCACGAGCACGACGGCGAGGCCGGGGCGCACCCCCGCCTCGGAGAGCTGCGCGACCCGCTCGCGAACCTCGGCGCGGACCTTCGCCGCGACCTCCCTGCCGTCGATGATGCCGCCCAACGCCGAACCTCCCCGTTGTTCCGGCGCCGGGTATCACGCGGGGCGAGCCGGTGCAACCGGGACGCGGTCAGTGGACAGGGCGGTCGCAACGTCGACCGCCCTCCCTTGCCTTTGCCCTTGCCCTTGCCCTTGCCTGCTCTCAGACGCGCAAGACCCATCGTTTCCGAGCGGGTGCAATCCCGCGCCGGGCGCCGTACCGCCGGGCGGCCCACACTTCTCCGACTTTGCGATTGCCCCGGGTCAGTGGAGGGTCGGGGCCTCGTCGGGGTCCGTCCAGACCACGGCGTCCTCGCGCGCCTCCTCCCGAGCCAGCGCTCGCATCTGCTCCCGGCGCCGTCGCCACGTGATCACGGCGGCCCAGAGGAACAGGAGGCTCATGAGGCTCCACATGAGGTTCGGATCCCCGAGCAGGGTCGAGCCCGCGCTGCCGTGCGCGATCGCCTCGCGCCACTCCTCCTCGAGGCCGTCCAGGGAGGCGCCGTAGGCGGCTTCGAAGGCCTCGTGGACGTCCTTCCCGCGGCCCAGGTGGTCCAGCAGGGCGGGGAGGGCCCCGACGCCGTGCTCCTGCTCCAGCCAGTGCACGAACAGGGCGGCCTGCGCGTAGGCGAGGGTGACCGCCTTCCCCCGGGCGGGGAAGCGCCGGTCCAGGTCCTCGAGGGGCAGCAGGTTGTCCGTGACCGCCGCGCGCTGGGCGTCGACGAGGCGCTGGAGCACCGCCTCGCCGGCCTGCCAGATGGCGATGCCCTCGGAGAGCCAGCGGGGGACGTGGTCGCCCACCTTCGCCCTGACCAGCACGTGGCTCACCTCGTGGTCGAAGGTCTCGTGCAGGGTGAACAGGGCGGAGCCGTGGGCCCGCAGCACGATGCGCTGCTCGTCCGGGAAGGCCACCCCGACGGCCCACTCCGCCATGGGCGAGCCGTCGGGGAAGACCCGCGCGAAGCCGGTCGCGTCCTCGGCGAGCCACACCTCGATGGGCTCGTCGAGGGCATCGCAGGCGCCGATCATGTGGCACAGCCTGTCGAAGCGCTCCTCGGCGCCGGCCGCGAGTCGGGCCGTGTTGCGATGGGTCCCCGGGGCCGCGTGGAAGCGGAAGTGCTCCGTCTCGATGGCCTGCGCGCGCTCTGCGGCGATCGCCGCGCCGGGGGCGAGAATCAGCGCGGCGGCGACGGCGGCGGCGAGGAGTCGGTGCATGTCCCACACCCTGCGCACGCTGCGCGCGCCTTCAAGACGCTCCGCGTTCAGAGGCGCTTCCACTGGAACCGGTGGCGCCCGGAGGAGATCTCGAAGAAGAAGCCGAACTGGAACTCGATCTCCCCCCGGTCGTTCACGAGGCCGCTCGGCGGGTTGGGGAACGGGTGGGCGCGCTGGAACGCCTCGCGGGCCTCGTCGTCCATGAAGTCCAGGCCGGACTGGCGCTTCGTGATCAGCTTCTTGAGGCGCCCGGTGTCGTCCAGGGTCACGTGGAGCACCGTGTAGCGATCCTTCACCCCGTAGGTCCGCCCCGTGGGATCGCGGTGGCGATAGATCCGGTCCGGGTGCCAGTGGCGGCGCACGGCGTCCTTCACGCGGTAGAAGAAGTCGGCGTACTTGTACTTGTTCGCGTTGAGGAGGGTGCTTTCCCCCTCCTTGTCCACGTCGGGCAGGTGATCGTCGGTGGCGTACTCGTCCGAGAGGCCCTGGAGGTTCGCCATCCGTTGCTTCTCTGTCGTGACGGGCATGAGGATCTCGGCCTTGTCGCCCTCCTGCATGACGGACTTCGGCTTCTGGCTGCCCTCGTCGGCCTCCGGTCGCTCCTGCTTCGGCGCGGCCTTGGCGACCCGCTTCGCCTCCTCCGGGCTGGCGCTGGGCTCCGGGCTCGTGGACTCCTTCGCCTGGACCTCCGACGGCTCCTTCGGCTTCGTCTTGCCTGGCTGGCGGCTCGGATCGGGCGGCGCCTTGCGGCGGGACTTCTGCTCCTCCTCGACCTCCACGTTCCGGTCGGCGAGGTGCTTCGTCTCCGTCTTCTCCGGCTCCGGCTCGTCCGTGTCGGGGACCTCGACGATCTGCGCGTCCTCGGGGATCTCCTCCTCGGGCTCCGGCTCGGGCTCCTTCGGCTCCGGCGGCGTCGGACGATAGCCCACGAGGCGCATCCGCATCGGCTGCTCCTCCACCTCGCCGCCCCGGTCCACGTACAGGGCGAACAGCCAGAAGATGGGAAGCTGCAGGACGACGGCCACGAGGAAGACCCAAATCCACCTCGCGCCCGGTCTCCTCCGTCGTATGCGCCTGCGTCGCATCCCGTTCCCCGGATCGCGGCGTGGTCCGCCGCCATGTTCAGCCTATGCACGGTTCCCGGCCGGAACAAGGTCTCGGCGGTGCACGGAACAAGGGCCGGAGGCGGGTTTGCATTCCCCGCGCGGGCCCTGCCGTGGGGTCGCAGGGGGCCGCCTCCGGATCAGGCGATCCGGCGCCGCAGGGCCACGGCCAGGAGAGCCAGCAGCCCGGCGAAAACGGGCCAGGACCCGCCTGCCTCGGAGGCCTGGCAACCGTCGCTGCCACCGCCGCCGGCACCGCCCGTGCCGCCGCCGGCCGTCCCGTCGGCACCGCCCGTGCCGCCGCCGGCCGTCCCGTCGGCCCCGCTCGCGTCCTCGCCGCCCGACGCGTCGCCCTGGGGCACGTCGCCGCTGGAGGCGTCCGGCGATCCCGCGTCGGGGGAGCCGCCACCCGTGTCGTCGGAGGCGGAGGTCACGCAGAGCCCGCCGGTGCAGACCTTGGACTTGGAGACGCAGTCCGTCTCGTAGCGCTCCGTGCAGCCGCTGGTACCCACGGCGCAGACCCAGGCCGTCTCCCCGTCGCAGCCCTTGTCGCCGTCGGTGCAGGCGTCCTCGCAGGTCGCCTCGCACTGGCCCGTCTCCGTGCAGCCCTCGCCCGCGTCGCACTCCCCGCAGGAGCCGCCGCAGCCGTCGTCGCCGCAGACCCGGCCGTCGCAGTCGGGCGTGCAGGCCACCTCCCCGCAGGACAGGGGGTTGGCGCCGCTCGGGTCGGCGCCGTCGAAGCCGCAGTCGTAGAAGTCCTTGTCGCCGTCCCAGCCGCAGCTCCCGGGGCAGCTCTGCTCGACGAGGGAGCCCTCCTCGCAGTACCGCAGCGTGGCCTCGTCGCAGCACCCCGTGTAGGTGACGCCGTTGCACGGGTCGACGCCCGGCTCGTAGGTGCAGCCGGTCTCGCAGTCGTTGCAGGTGCAGAGCCAGGCGGGGCCCCAGCAGACGTCCTCGATGGTGTCGTTCGGCTTGCACTGCCCGTCGTAGCCGCCCTCCGGGGCCTCGCAGCTGTCGCCCTCGCCGCAGGCGCCGTCCTCGACCCACGGCTCGGGCGCCTGGTCGGGGATGGTGCGGGTGATGCAGTGGATGGCGCCGGACCAGTACGAGAGCTCCTCGGAGTCGATCCAGATGTGCTCGTAGTCCGGCATCGCCGCCTCCCACTCGCCCTGGGCCACCTCTCGGCTCGCCTCCCACGCCTCGCGCTGCGGGTCGTCCTCCTCGAAGGCGTACGCGGGCCACAGGTTCAGGCCGTTGACGAAGGTGGAGTTGATGTAGGTGAAGGGCACGCCGCCGTCGCTCGTGGTGCGGTGGCCCGGCATCACGACGCGCTCCACCTCGAAGCCCCCGCCGCCCGGCTTCACGTACGACTCGAGGAACGCGGCGTTGGCGTCCATGCGCGCGGCGTTGGTGGCCTGCACCTCCTCGAAGCCCTCCTGGTAGGGCTCCCGGTAGTCGCCGATGATGATCGTGTCGTCGTCCACGATCTTCAGGTACATGTCGATGTGGCCGGTGCCGTCGTCGGTGATGCCGTTGGTGATGACGACGTCCTCGCATCCCGCGTACTCGGTCCAGACGTCGCGGACCTCCTGGGCCAGCGGGTGGTCCTGGACCTCGTCGAGGGGCATGGTCCGGAGGTCCTGGTCGCAGGCCCCGTCGTCACAGCTCATGTAGTAGAGTTGCCGGTTGCCGGTGAAGCAGACCCCGTCGCTGGTGGCCTGAAAGGTGCCGCCCTCGGTGTTCAAGGGCATCCGATACGTGCTGATCGGGGCCTCCTGCCCGAGCGCCGGGAGCTGCCGGCCCAGCCACGTGGGGAGCCCGTCGTCCAGGGCGCGGTTGTGGTAGTAGCGGAAGTCGGTGAAGGCGAAGGTGCCGGCCTCCTCGTCCACGAGCGGCAGCGGGCCGGAGTCGATGACCCAGACGCTGTCGATGGGCTCCACGAGGAACTTCACCTTCGCGTCGATGTCCCCCTGGGCGACGCCCGCCTCGAGCAGGCGATCCGTGATGACCGAGGCGCCGTTTTCCGTGTCCGTGACGATCCACACCTCGGCGACCGGCACGGTGTGCTTCACGATCTGGATGATGGTGTGGCTCGCGTTGTCGTAGCCCATCATGTACGCAGGCACGGCCATCATGAGGGCCTTCATGGGCTCCCACTCGACCATCGGGCGGACCCCCTCGGGCGGCGGCGCCGTGATGGCGTAGCGCTCCGGATGGGCCCAACGGATGTCGTCGTACTCGTCCGCCTTCAGGGCCGGCTTCGCGCTCGGATCCCGGTAGGCGTGCCGCATCGGCTCGTCGGGATAGAAGATGTAGTCCACTCCGCGCTCCCGGTCCCGCCGCAGGCGCACGGGCGGGGCTGCCTCCTCGTCGGCGCCCGGGGCCTCGGCCGCGGTCTCCCCGGCCGTGGAACCCGTCGTCGGCTCGCCCGCCCCGGCGTCCGGGGGGACCGTCTCGCACCCGGCGGTGGCGACGACGAGGCCCAACACAGAGAGCAATGCACGCTTCATGGGTTCTCCAGCTTCCGGTCGCGATCCCGCGGCCTCACGGCGGACGCAGGTCTCGCGCGCCACGGCCCATTGCGGAAGCCTAGGTGCCCCCTGAACGCACGGTCAAGGCGGCGGCAAGCAACTCTCGCCCCCGTTCGCCCCAACGAACGCTTCGCACCTCCCGGCCCCGCTGCTATGCTCCGCCGCGGAAATGCATCGGTCCTGGTGGGCCGCGCGGTCTTCAAAACCGTTGGGGGGCGTCGAGAGGCGCCCTCGGGGGGTTCGATTCCCCTGCATTTCCGCCGAACGCTCGCGGCCACCGCGTCGGTCACGCGGCCCGCCGGACGACCTCCCGCCCGCGGACCACCAGCACCGGCTCGCGCCCGACCTTCCTAGTCAGCCGCGGCGCCCGCCCCCGGATCCGCAGCACGCCGCCGTGCACGCCGTCCAGGTGACAGGCCGAGCAGAGCCCGGCGATGTTCTCGTCCTCGTCGCCGCCGCCCTGGCTCCGGAACACGATGTGATGAGGCGTCATGTCGCGGCGCTCGCACACGGGGCTCGAGCACCGGTACCGATCCCTCAACAGGGGCTCCCGATAGGCCCGGCCGGCCTCGCACGCTCCGCGCCACGACCGCCACACCGCCCCGCAGAGGAAGGCCACGGTACCCGTCCGACCGAGGCTGGGCTGACTTCGCGGCCGTGATCCGCATCCTGTCGATGTCCCTGAACGACAGGAGTGGACGATGTCGAAGATGCGGCG
>JBNJGB010000009.1:12140-196354 GCA_051747385.1 Myxococcota bacterium | reverse complement strand
ACGTGGGCCGCGCGGCGGTACGGCGCCCGGCGCCGGGTTGCACCCCTCGGAAACGATGGGTTTTGCGCGTCTGAGAGCAGGCAAGGGCAAGGGCAAGGGAGGGCGGTCGACTTTGCGACCGCCCTGGCGCGGATACCCCGTCCGATTGCGGATCTTCGCGGGACGATGCTAGCCTCCGAGCCATGCCGCGTCCGGCTGCGACAACCCTCGGGACTCGCCACGTTCGCGGGGCTGCCGGCCACGCGGCGAGTGCCCGTGCCGTGCACCTGCTCGGGGTGCTGGCGACAGTCCTGTGCCTGCACCCCTCCGCGCCGGCGCACGCCGCCTCGGACGGGGCCGCGGCCGAGGAGAGGCCCCTTCTCGCCGACCCGATCCACGGCCCGCTCCGTGCGGCGTGGGAGGAGGTGCGCGCCGACCTGTCCCGCGAGGCCTGGGCGGAGGCGGCGGGCCGCCAGCAGCGGCTCGTCTCCCTGCGCCACGACCTCGGGCTGCCCGACCTCCCCGCCATGTCGGGGGTCCTCCTGCACGCCGCGGACCGCGCCGCGGACGGCGGGGCCGTGGATGCGTCGGAGAGCCTCGCCGAGGCGGCGGCGGCCCTCTCGCCCGACCTGGCGGCGCCCCGCTTCGAGCAGGCCAGCTACGTCTTCGAGCGGACCCCGTTCGGCGTGGCCAGCCAGATCCGCGAGGTCCGCGCGGGCTTCGAGCGGCTGGACGAGGATCTGCCCGCGGCGATGACCGCCGTCGCCAACGCCGTGACCGGAGCGATCTGGGTCCTCGTCACGGTGCTGATCCTCTTCGCGGTGGCCATGCTGCTGCGCTACGCGCGCTTCGCCTCCAACGACCTGAGGCGACTGCTCCCGCGCGGCGTCACCGGCTTCCAGGCGGCCGTGCTGCTGCTGGTCCTGCTGCTGGCACCGCTGTTCGTCGGGCTGGGCCTCCTGCTGACGGTGGGCGTCTGGCTCGTCGTGACGAGCCTCTATCACCGGCCGACGGAGCGCCTGGCGACGCTGGCCCTGCTCCTCGCCGTCGGCGCCCTGCCGCTGGCGACGTCCACGGTCGTGCGGAGCCTGAGCTGGCCGTCCACGCCGGAGGCGGTGGTCCATCGCTGCAACGCGGGCCTCTGCACGGCGCGCGACCAGGACGAGGTCCGCCGCTGGGCGAACGTGAACGTGCTCCCCTACGAGACTCACTTCACCATGGGGCTCGTGCTGGGCCGCCTCGCCGGAGTGGGCGCCGACACCCTGGAGGACGCCGCCAACTACGCGTCGGTGGCCCACGACACGGAGGTGACGCCCGAGGCCCTCGTCCTCCTGGGCAACCTCTCGTACCTGCAGGCGTTGGAGGCCTGTCGCGACCGGGAGGAGGGCATCCCCGGCGCGACCGCCCGGGCCGAGGAGAAGGTCCGGGAGGCCCTGGAGCTGTGGCAGCGGGCCGTGAAGCGCCAGCCCACCCTCCTGCCCGCCCTGTACAACGCGCACGTGGCCCTGATCCAGCTCGGAGAGGACGCGGAGGGCGGGCGCATGCTGGATCGGGCCATGACCGTGGACACCGGCGCCGTCGTCAGCTGGAACAACAAGGTCGCCCAGGAGCGCAACCTGGTGCGGTGCCGCTCCACGGATGGCGGCAACCGCCACGTGATGTACGCCGGGCTGCCCCCCGAGCGCCTGGCCGGGATCACCATGTCCCGGGACGTCCCCCGCGACGCCCTCGTCGTCCCCTTCGGCGGCCTGCTCACCGGGCGCACCGGGACTCCGGGCACGGGCGTGGTCGGCCTGGTCGGGGCCGGGCTGGTCCTCCTGCTCTGGCTCCTCCGGCGCCTGCTCCGCCCCGCGCGGGCCTGCGTGAAGTGCGCCGGGGTCGCCGATCCCCGCACCCGGCTGGAGATCGCCGAGGGCGCCATCTGCGAGCGCTGCCTGCTCATCGACGTGCGGCGTGCGTTCATCGACGCCAAGGAGCAGTGGTTCCGGGAGAAGGAGCGCGAGGTGGACCTGCGGCGGCGAGCCCGACGAGCGCGCTGGATCACCTGGTTCGTGCCGGGCTTCGGCCACCTCCTCCGCGGGGCGCCCCTGCGCGGGCTCACCTACCTCGCCCTGGTCCTCGGCTGCGTGCTCGGCGCCCTCACCCCCCACGAGGTGGCCCACGACCCGGTGTCGCCGCTGGGGATCACCGGCGGGAGGCTCTTCGTCTTCGGCGTCGTGGCGGGCATCACCTGGCTCGTGGCGGTCATCGACGCCCACGCGGGGGGGACGCAGCCATGACCTCGCCGGGCGGCGCCGAGGCCGGGCAGTGGACGTTCACGCGCGTCCTCGGCCTCATGGACGAGCAGGGGCGGACCGGGGTCCTGGAGGTCCGCTGGGACGACGGCTACGTCCGCATCCACCTCCGCAAGGGCTACATCGTCGCCGTGACCGGGGAACAGGGCGATCGCTGGCTCCTCGGCGACTACCTGGTGGACAGCGGCACCGTCGGCGAGGAGGACCTCGTGGCCGCGCGCCGCGAGTCCGTCAAGCGCGGCGTGGACGTGGAGCAGGTGCTCGTCGACCGCGGGGCGATCACCGAGGACGTCCTCAAGCGCTTCGTGGACCTCCAGACCGCCGATCGGCTCTTCCCGCTGTCGCGGCGGAAGAACCTGCAGCTGCGCTTCGTGGAGGAGCGCCCCTCCCCGTCGCGGTTCGGCACGCCCCTCCCCGTGAGCTACGTCCTCCGGGAGGCGGAGCGCCAGGCGGAGCGGTGGCCGAGCCTGCGCCAGCGCGTCGGACGCGCCTCGGCGGTCTACGAAAAAGACACGGCCTTCATGGCGGAGATCCTGGGCTACGAGGAGCCGGAGGACGGCGACGACCCGCTCCCGGAGCTGGGCGCGAACGCCCGCGTGGCCTACTTCTTCATCGACGGCGAGCGCACCGTGGAGCAGGTCGCGCGCGCCGGCGGCCTGACCCTGTTCGACTGCTACGCGGCCCTGGACGAGCTCCTTGACGCCTACCTCCTGACCCTGGTGACCACCCACGGAGAGGGGCGGGTGGGCCGGAGCGAGGGGTCGCAGATCCACCGGGTGGTCACGGTCGTGACCTACGCGCTCATCGCGGCCATCCTCGCCCTCGGCGCGCAGTGGGTCTGGCAGGAACGGGCCCGGCTCCGGGCGACCGCCAGCGCGTCCTCGCCCCGGATCGACGCCGTCGTCCGGGACGCGCGCCGCCACCTGGTGGACCGGGCGCTCCAGCTCCATCACCTGCTGCGGGGCCGCTTCCCGGAGCGGCTCGCGGACCTGGAGTCCGAGGGGCTCGTGAGCGCCGACGTGGCGCGCGTCCTCGACGGCCTCCGCTACGAGTCGACGGGCGACGCCTACACCCTCTCCTGGCCTCCCACCGGCGAGACACCGTGACGGAACCCACCTCCACCGAGCTGACCTTCGAGGACCCGGAGTCGTTCCGGCGACTCTGCGGCACCCACGACCGCAACCTGGAGCTGGTCGCGGAGCGCCTCCACGTGACGCTCCAGCCGCGCGGCAACACCCTGCAGGTCCAGGGCGCCCGGCACGACACGGAGCTCGCGGCGGACGTCCTCTCGCAGCTCTACGACCTGACCCGTCGCGGATATCCGCTGTACGCCCCCGACGTCCAGCGGGGCGTGGACATCGTCGCGGGGGGCGGTCGCCTCACCGACGTCTTCCTGGACACGGTGCTCATCGCCTCGGGCAAGCGGAAGATCGCCCCGAAGAACCTGCGGCAGAAGATCTACATCGACGCCATCCGCGAGCACGACCTGACCTTCGGGATCGGCCCCGCCGGCACGGGCAAGACCTACCTCGCCATGGCGATGGCCGTCTCCGCCCTGCTGGCGGGGGAGATCAAGCGCATCATCCTCACGCGGCCGGCGGTGGAGGCGGGCGAGCGGCTGGGCTTCCTGCCCGGCGACATGGCCGAGAAGGTCAACCCCTACCTGCGCCCGCTGTACGACGCCCTGTACGACATGCTGGACCTCCGCCGGGTGCAGCGGATGCTCAACGAGGGGGTCATCGAGGTCGCGCCCCTCGCCTTCATGCGCGGGCGGACCCTGAACGACTGCTTCGTCATCCTCGACGAGGCCCAGAACGCCACGCGGGAGCAGATGAAGATGCTGCTCACGCGGCTGGGCTTCGACGCGAAGGCCGTCGTCACCGGCGACATCACCCAGACCGACCTGCCGGAGCGCGGGCGGAGCGGCCTGGTGCACGCCCAGCACATCCTGGACGGCGTGCCGGGCATCGGGATGTGCACCTTCACGGCGGAGGACGTCGTCCGGCACCCCCTGGTGATGCGGATCATCCGGGCCTACGAGCGGGACGACCGCCGGGCCGAGGAGCGCGCCGCCCGCGAGGCCGAGGAGGCCGCGCCCCCGGGCGCGCCGGAGCCCGAGACCGGAGGCGGCGATGGCTGAGGTGGTGGACGTGCTGTGGGCGCACACGGAGCCCGAGGATCCGGCCCTGGCCGATCTGCTCCGCGGCCGCGGCGTGGCCCTGCTCGACGCCGTCGGGGCGCCCGAGCGGGAGCTGTCCATCCTGGTCACGGACGACGCGTCCATGGAGACCCACAACGCCCGCTGGAGGGGCGTCGACGCGCCCACGGACGTGCTGAGCTTCCCCATGGACGAGGGGGAGGCCCTGGCCTCCGGCGTGGTGCCGCCCCTGGGCGACGTGATCCTGAGCCTGGACACGGCTCGCCGACAGGCCGAGGAGCACGGCCACCCCGTGGACCACGAGCTGATCTTCCTGCTCGTCCACGGCGTGTGCCACCTGCTGGGCCACGACCACGCCGAGCCCGACGAGGCCGCCCGGATGCGCGCCGAGGAGGACCGCCTCCTGTCCGCCGTGGCGCCCGAGGTGACGCGCCCGCCGACGCCCTACTGAGCGATCACCTCATCTCCTCGAGGGTCTTGCCCTTCGTCTCCGGCACGAAGCGCAGGACGAAGACGATCGAGACCAGCGCCCAGAACGTGTAGATGCCGTACGAGGCGCCCAGGCCGATGGACTCGAGCAGGGGCGGGAAGGTGGTCGACACCAGGAAGTTGGCGACCCACTGGACCGCGGCGGCGACGGACAGGGCGGCGCCCCGGATGCGGTTGTTGAACATCTCGCCCAGCAGCACCCAGACGACCGGCCCCCACGAGAACCCGAAGCAGAACACGTAGAGGTTCGCGGCCACGCAGGCGACGATGCCCACGGTCTGGGAGAGCACGGGGTTGCCCTCCGGGCCCACGGGGGCGCTGCCGAAGATCCAGGCCATCGCGCCCAGGGTCACGACCATGCCGATGGACCCGATCAGCAGCAGGGGCTTCCGCCCGAAACGGTCGACGTAGGCGATGGCCACCAGGGTCGTGACGATGTTCGTGAAGCCGGTGATCACCGTGACGATGAGCGCGTCGCCCTCGGAGAAGCCCACGGCGCGCCACAGCACGCTCGAGTAGTAGAAGATGACGTTGATGCCGACGAGCTGCTGGAGGGCGGACAGGCCCACGCCCACCCACACGATGGGAAGCAGGCCGTAGCGGCCCACCAGGTCGCCGAGCCGGGGCCGGCGCTCCTCGTTCAGGGTCTCGCGGATCGCGGCGACGGTGGCCTCGGCGCCGACGCGCTCCAGCACGGCGGCCGCCTCGTCGTACCGCCCCCGGGCGACGAGGTAGCGCGGCGACTCCGGGATCACGAAGGCGAAGACGCCGTACAGCAGGGCGACCGGCGCCTCCGACCAGAACATCCAGCGCCAGGCGTCGGCGCCGAGCCACCACGCGTTCTCGGCCGAGCCGGCGTCCATGGCCACGAGGTAGTCCACGAGGAGCGCCAGGAAGATGCCGACGACGATGGCGAGCTGCTGCAGGGACCCCAGCCGTCCGCGGATATGGGCCGGGGCGACCTCGGCGATGTAGGCGGGGGCGATGACGCTGGCGGCGCCCACCGCCATCCCGCCGAGGAAGCGCCACAGGACGAAGTCCGCCATCCCGAACGGCGCGCCGGAGCCGAGGGCGCTCACGGTGAAGGCGGCCGACGCGATCATCATGACCCGGGTCCGCCCGATGCGATCCGCGAGCTGGCCCGCGAAGAAGGCCCCGGTGGCGGAGCCAAGCAGCGCCAGGGACACCGCCAGCCCGATCTGCACCGAGTCCGCCTCGAAGTGGTGGCGCAGGGCCACGACGGTGCCGTTGATGATCGCCGTGTCGTAGCCGAACAGGAAGCCGCCCAGGGCGGCCGCCGCGCTGACCAGCGACGCGTAGCGGGTCCCGGAGATCATCGGAAGTCGTACCCCACGCGCAGGCGCACGGAGTGCATGTCGTTGTTCCAGGAGTCCCCGGCGTCGACGTCCTCGATGTCGCCCAGCGCGAAGCCGTACACGGCCTTCAAGCTCAGGCCGTCCAGGGGCAGGTGGAGCAGGTAGGTGGCGAACGCCTGGTGGTGCGTGCTCCGCTCGCCCTGCTCGTTGTCCTCCACCGTGAAGTGCTCGCCCAGCCCGATGGAGTGGGGCCAGAAGTTGATGTCCACGAAGCCGCCGACGCTCGTCTTCCGGAGCGTCTTCTCCCCGTCCACCAGCCCCTGGATGTCGGTGTAGTCCGTGTCGACGAACGCGGCGTCCACCCCGAGTCGCAGGAACGGGAAGGTGTACTGGACGCTCCCGCCCACGCCGTGGGAGACGATCTCGACCTTGTCGGCGGTGGTCTGTCCCGACTGGAGCAGGTACTCGTAGCCGGCCAGGACCCGCAGGCCGCCCACGTGGAAGTCCAGCGCCGGGCGCACGCCGAGGTTGTTCTGGTTGGACTCCTGGCCGTACACCCCGGCGACCTCCACGGACAGGAAGTCCCAGGGATACAGATGGAACGCGAGCTGCCCCGCCTCGTTCTCGTGGCCGCGCGCGAGGTCCAGCCAGTACAGGCGCGGCGCCGCCAGCGCCCCGGCCTCCTCGGCCGTGTACAGCTCGATGCCCTGCCCGCGGTGGTACAGCTCCCACGCGAGGAAGCGGCCCACCTGGATGTCCCACGCCTTCTGGCCGACCATCACGTATGCGTCGAGGACGTGGGCCTCGAACTGGGACTTGGTGAACTCGTTGACGAAGCCGATGAGCTCGGTCCGCGCCTTCACGAAGAAGCTGTCGAACCGGCTCGCGTGCTGGGCCGCCAGGACGAAGCGGCCCTGCATGTAGGTCACGTCCTGGTCGTACTGGCCCTCCCGCGCGTTGGTCCGCTTCATGAAGCCCGTGTCCGTCCAGAACCAGCCGGACAGGGCCAGCGGCACCGCGAGCGGCACCATGCGCTCCGTGGGCGGCGGCTCGTTGGTGGACGGGAGCTGCTGGTTGGCCGGCGGGCGCTCCGCCTCCTCGCCCTCCTCCGGCTCGGGCGGAGGCGGAGGCTCGGCGGCCGTGGCGGGGCCCGCCGCGAGGGCGAGCGCGAGCGCGAGGCAGAGGAGTGCGGCTACGGGTCGTCTGATGTCCATGATGGCCTCCCCGACCGACGCACCGGGGGCCCCGCACGCGCGCGTCCCGGGCCCCCGGCTTCGGCGCAGGTCACTCGACGGTGAAGGTCGCCGTCCGCATGTTCGGGTCCGCGGCGTCGGCCGACGGCCCCACGTAGAGCTGGTGGGTCATCCGCTCGACGACCCACTCCCCGGCGTCGTCGTCCCAGTACGCGAGATCGGCGACGTCCACGGCGAGCGTGACGGTCCGCGTCTCGCCGGGGGCGAGGTCGTCCACGCGCTCGAAGGCCCTCAGCTCCTTGACCGGGCGGCCCCACGCGTCGTCCACGGAGGTGTCGTCGTAGCCCACGTAGAGCTGGACCACCTCGGAGCCCGCGACCGGCCCCGTGTTGGTGACGTCCACCGACACCGAGACCGTGCCGTCGACGCCCACGGTGGGCTCGGCGACCGCCAGGTCCGAGAGCTCGAAGGTCGTGTACGACAGCCCGAAGCCGAACGGATAGCGGGGCGCGACGCCCTGCCGGTCGAGCCAGCGATAGCCGTGGTAGTAGTCGTACTCCACGTCGCCGACGGTGTCGTTCTGGAAGCCGGGAAGGTCCGACTCCTGCTTGGGGAAGCTCTGGATCAGCCGCCCGCTCGGGTTGACGTCCCCGAAGAGGACCTCGGCCAGGGCCGTCCCCTCCTTCATGCCCGCGTACCAGGCCATCACCACCGCGTCGGCGCCGTCGAGCCACCCGTCGACCACGATGGCGCCGCCGCTCTTCATGACCACGACCACGCGCAGGTCCTCGTTGTCGTCCTTGAGGGCCACGGCGCGGGAGATGTTGTCCAGGTCGCGCGCCGGGAGCTCCATGCTCTCCCGATCCTTCCACTCGCCCTCCTCGCCGCTGCTGGAGCGCGCGAGATCGGCGTAGTAGTACGCCCCGACCACGACGATCACGTCCGCGTCGCGCAGGTCGTCCTCGTGGTCGGCGACGGTCTGGTAGGTGAGCGCGGTGCGGCCGTCGCCCTCGAAGGCGTCCCGGATCCCCTCGAAGGGCGTGATCACCAGCTCGCCGTCGACGACCTTGGCGTCGCTGCTGCCCTTGTCGCCCATGTTCTCGCTGTCGGCGAACTTGCCCACCACGCCGATCTTCGTCAGCCCCGCGGGGTCGAGGGGCAGGACGTCGTCGTCCAGCGCCCGGTCGGGCCCGTTCTTCAGGAGCACGATGCCCTCCCGGGCCGCCTCCAGGGCGAGGTCCTGGGTGGCCTGGGACTTGGTCAGCCACGGCGTCCAGCCCACGTCGTGCTCGAGGATGCCGAACGCCACCTTGTTGTGCAGGATCCGCAGCACGGCCTCGTCCACGAGATCCTCGTCGATCTGGCCGTTGTGGACCGCGGTGAGCAGCGACGATCCGTAGAAGTAGTCGCTGTCGAAGATGCTGGGGAACGACCCCGAGCTGAAGGGCATCTCCACGTCGAGCCCGGCCGGCGGCGACCGCAGCGTACTGCCCTTGGCGAACCAGTCCGAGATGACGTAACCCGCGAACCCCCACTCCTCCTTGAGGATATCCCGGAGCAACTGCTTGTTGTAGCAGTTGTAGTCGCCGTTGGTCCGGTTGTACGCGGCCATCACGCACGACACGCCCGCGTCGATGGTCGCCTTGAACTGGGGCAGGTAGACCTCCCGCATGGTCCGCGGATCCAGCACGGCGTTCACGTAGATGCGCGTGTCCTCGATGTTGTTGGCGGCGTAGTGCTTCGCGCAGGCCTGGATGCGGTACGTCTCCTCGACGGGCATCTCCGGCCCCTCCGGGTCCTCCTCGTCCGGGCGGTACTGGGCGCCCCGGACGAAGGCGGCGCCCATCTCGCCCAGGAGGAACGTGTCCTCGCCGTACGTCTCCTGGGCGCGCCCCCAGCGCGGGTGCATCACCTGGTTGACCGTCGGCGCCAGGAGCACGTGGCGGCCCATGTAGCGCATCTCGTCGGCGCAGGCCTTGCCGATCCGCCGCTCCAGGTCGGGGTCCCAGGTGGCAGCGCGAGCGGCGGCGACCGGGTAGACGGTCGTGCCGTAGTCGGTGTTGTACCAGCGCACGCCGCGCGGGCCGTCCAGGTAGAGGTGCCCCGGGATGCCGAGGCGCTCGTTGTCCTCCTGGTCGAAGAAGTTGTTGGGGTTGTAGGGCGGGCCGCTCATCTGCTGGACCTTCTCCTCCAGGGACATGGCCCGCAGGAGCTGGAGCGCCTCCGTGACCTCGGGATCCTCGCAGTCGAGGTTGGCTGCCCTCACGATGGAATCACAGGTGTCGCCGTCGCCGTCCTCGCCTCCACCCGACGAGCAGCCCGGGACCAGGAGCGCGGCCGCCAGGGCCAGTCCGAGGATGGGGGACCGTACTCTTCGATACATCGTGCGCCTCCCTGGTGGTGGGGTGCGGCCAGCGGCCCCGCCCCTCAGAAGCCGGTGGTGGGGATGCCGAAGCCCTCCACGAACGTCGGATCCTGCCCGTCGTCCGGGAGATCCTCGGCCTGGGCCTCGGCGGCCGCGTCGGAGGCCGGCAGACCCACGGGGAGCGCGCCGGCCCCGTCGACGATGCCGAAGGCCACGTCGAGGAAGACCTTGTCCGTGACGCTCCACGTGACGTAGAGGCCGCTCACGCCGTAGCTCAGGATCTCCTCGACCACCGACGGGCGGCCGGCGTCCACGCCCACGATGATCTGCGTCTGCGAGTCCGGCACGGCGTCGATGGCGTCCCGCGCGAAGGCGAGGTCGTCCAGCACGTCCGCGTTGGCGTTGGACGCGTACTCGAGCGACTCCTCGCTGTACTCCAGCGGCCCGCTGTCCGGATCGACCGTGTACGGCGCGTCCATCCGGATGAAGACGTAGTTCGTGCGCGGGATGCGATCCTCGGCCGTGTCGACCGGGACGCCGGCGATGGACGTGGCGTCGTTGGTCATCTCGCCGTAGCCGGCGCTCACCGAGCGGACGTAGTCCAGGTCGAAGTTGCCCATGATGAAGTACGAGCAGCCCGGCGAGACGTAGGGCTCGCCGGGCGGAGCGGGGAGCACGGCCAGGCTCCCGTTGCCGGCGTTGCCCTTGTCGCCCGTCTGGGTGCCGTCGCCGTCGCCGTTCAGCCAGCCGTCGGGCTTGTCGTCGTTGACCAGCAGCACCATCGAGCGGTTCATGGCGTCCAGGCCGACCCGGTAGGAGTCGTCCGTGTTGACGAGCGCGGGCGCCTGCATCGGATCGACGTAGGGATCCTCGAACAGGCCCAGCGCGAAGATCACCGCGAGGGCCCGCCCCGCCGCGGCGTCGACGCGATCCGCGCCGATGAGCTCCGCGCCCAGGGCGTCGGCGATGGGTGCCGGATCGTTCAGCCCGCCGATCTGGTCCACGCCGGCGAGAATGGCCTCGGCGGCCCGCTCGGAGGCCGTCATGCCCTCCACACCCCACGGGGCACCCAGGGGATCCAGGCCCGCGTCCCGGACCACGCCCCGCGGCGCCAGGACGAGGCCCTCGAAGCCGTAGTGATCGCGCAGGACGTCCGTGAGGAGCGTGTCGTTGAAGGAGGCCCCGACCTGCTCGAGGGTCGTCCCGTCGACGAGGCCGCCCAGGGCCGACCAGTCTCCGGCCTCCAGCACGCCGTACCCGGGCATGACGCCGGCGACGCCGCCGTCGATCGCGCGCTCGAACGGGACGAGGTGGAAGTCGAGGTTGTCCCCCGGCCAGGCCAGCAGCCTGCCCTTGTCCAGCCGCGCGTCCCAGCCGTCCTTCTGCGGCCCGGCGCCGGGGAAGTGCCCGACCACCGCGGCGACGCTGGACTGGCCCATCTCGGGCCCCTGCAGGCCGGCGATGTACGCCTCCACCATGTCCGCCACCGCGTCGGCGTCCTCGCCGAACGTGAACTGGCTGTGGAACCAGCGCGGCTCCGTGGCCAGATCGGCCGAGGGCGACAGCGCCATGCGCACGCCGAGGGCCCGGTACTCCTGGGAGACCACCTGTCCGAAGGTCTCGGCGACGGACGGATCACCAGTCGACGCCAGCCCAAGCTCGTGGGGCCAGCGGGAGAAGCCGGCGGCCTTCACGCGGCCGTTATCCTCGGAGTGGGCCGGCTCCATGCTGAGCACGAACGGGATCCCGAGGTCCGTGCCCTCACAGAGCTCCTGGACGTCGTTGGCCCAGGTGGCCCGCGCCCCGAGCTGCCCCTCGATGGACGTCACGAGCCCGAAACGGACGTGGTCTTCGAGGATCGCCGCCTCGAGGTCGTCGGACACGTCGGGGTCGCTCGACGACGGCGCGTCCGTCGTCGTGGCGTGCGCCATCAGGCCGAGCTTCTCCGCCTCGCTCATCCGACCCAGGAGATCCCCAGCCCGCTCCTCCGGGGTCCGCGTCCAGTCCTCATACGGGTCCAGGGTCCCGTTGTCGTTGGAGTCCTTGAACTCCAGGTCCACCGAGCAGGTGACCTCCGGGTCGTCGGCCAGGCTCGCCCAGGTGATGGTGGCCGTGATCGCGCCCTTCGCGCGGCCCTCGACCTCGGGCTGGGCGTCCAGGAGCGACTGGCGCCGGTCGGCGTTCGCCGGCTTATCACACTCGGCGAGCGGTCCGACGTCCACGTCCTCCTCGGCGTCCGGGACCGCGTCCGCCGGCACGTCGGCGTCGGGAGCCACGTCGGGCACGACGTCCTCCGAGGCGCCGTCTCCGTCGCCGCCGCAGGCGACCAGGCTCGCGAGGAAGATCAGGGCGATGGGGAGTCGGTACCGAGTGTTCATGGGAGGTCCTCTCCTTCCTGGACGCGGGGCGACGCCAGGCCGGGCGCGATGGACGGAGCACCCGCGCGCCGCCGTGGCATCCGTACGGCGGCGCGCGGTCGTGGGGGGTGGGACCTAGTAGGTCATCCCCTCACCGGGTCGGAACGTGGGGTCGACGCTGTCGCTCGGGAGATCCTCGAACTGCGCCTCGACCGCCGCGTCGGAGCTGGGGATCTCGATCGGCAGCGTGGCCGACCCGTACGTCCAGCCCTCGGGCTCGTCGACGTCGAACAGGAAGTCGAGCACGGCCCGGTCGAAGGCGCCGAACTCGACGAGGAACGCGTCCACGCCGCTCAGGCCCTCGGGGTCGATGTTCGACGGGTCCGAGACCAGCGGATAGCTGCTCGGCTCGCCCGGAAGCTCGTCCAGGGTCGTCACGCCGCGGATGAAGGGCTCGACGATGCCCGGGCGGTCCATGTGCATGACCAGGACGATCTTCAGGTCCGGGTTCACCGCCTCGACCACCTCGCCGTCCGCGTCGGTGTAGCCGTCACGGGCGCGGAGCGCGTCGAGCACGCGGTTGCGATCCATGATGGCCGCGCCGATGGTGCGGTCGTTGTCCTCGCCCGGGAACTCGCCGTCGAAGGACAGGGGGACCCCGGCGTCCATGCCGAAGTACACGCCCTTGCGGGCCGTGATGCGGAGGACCGCGATGTCGGCGTCGGCGAGGCTGTCGGCCTGCTCGACGGGAAGCGTCGTGGCGTCGCCGGGCGAGCGGTAGTCGTACTCGCCGTAGACGTCGGTGACGTCGTCGGGCCGCTCGGGATCGGCCACCAGGCCGTCCACCGCGCCGTCGTAGTAGACCTCCACCGTCCCGTCGTCGTCGGTGTCACAGACGTACTCGCCGGGATCGGGCGCCTCGTTGTCGTTGTCGTCGACGTAGCGGGCGCCGTCGATGGGCAGGTAGCGAGGCCGCGTGTCCGGAGGCGCGCCCCACCCGGTGGGCGGAGGCGGGAACTCGTGGGCCGCGTTGTCGAGCATCACGATGGCCTTCTTCTGGGCGATGAAGCCGTTGTCGCGGTGCTCCGCGGTCCGGGCGTTCGGCGCCTCGGGGTCCACGTAGGGGTTCTCGAAGAGCCCGAGCTTGAAGGTCATCTCGAGAATCTTCGTCGCCGCGTCGTCGATGGCCTGCTCGGCGATGTAGCCCTTGTCGTAGGCGTCCATGAAGTTGTCGGCGGAGTCCGACCCGAGCTGATGCGACCCGGCGTCCAGGAACATCGCCGCGTTCTGGGCATCGGTGAGGTTCTCGGTGTTGTAGCCGTTGCCCAGGGCGCCCCAGTCGGCGGTGACCATGCCCGTGAAGCCCACCTCCTCCTTGAGCAGCTCGGTCATGATCCCGTAGCTGAAGGCCGCGCCCACCTGGTCCCACGGCTCGAGGGCGTCCGTCTCGAAGATGCTGTAGCAGGGCATGACCGCGGCCACGCCGACGTCCACGGCGGCCTGGAAGGGCAGGACGTGGTAGCCGAAGAAGTTCCCCGGGAAGACGTTGAACCGGCCGACGTAGCTGTGGCTGTCCATGCCGTCCTCGTTCGGGCCGGCGCCGGGGAAGTGCTTCATGGTCGCGGCGATGCCGTTGCGCAGGCCGCCGTCACCCACTCCCTGGAAGCCCGACACGCAGGCCTGGACGTGCATGGACACGTGGAAGGCGTTGTCGCCGAACGTGTTCTGGACGCGCGCCCAGCGCGGCTCGGTGGCCAGGTCGGCCATGGGGCCGAGCTGCCAGCGGAAGCCGATGCCCTGGAACTCCTGGCGGACCGTGTCGCCGTACAGGCGCGTGACCTCCGGGTCGTTGATGGCGCCCAGGCCCATGGGATACGGCCACGCCGACACGACCGAGGGAGGACGGATGCTCTGCTCGCCCGTCTCGTCGTCGGTGGACATCCCGAAGCCGTGGGCCGGATCCGTCGTGATGGTCACCGGGATGCCGAGCGGCTCGCCCTCCACCAGCGCCTGGACGTTGTTGAGGTAGACCGCCAGCTCCTGGGGCGTCCGCTGGCCGAGGCGGATGAGAGAGTACCGCACGTGCCCCTCGGTCAGGCGCTCCTGGACATTGTCCGGGATGGTGCCGTCGGCGGTGCCGCCGCCGACGCGGCTCCCCTCGCTCATGAGGCCGACCTTCTGGTCCAGGCTCATCCTGGAGACGAGGTCGCGCGCGCGACAGATCTCGAGGAGCCGCCAGTCCTCGTAGGGCTGCAGCTCTCCGTCGCCGCTCAGGTCCTTGAACTCGTAGCCGTCGTCGGTCAGCACGCCCTTCTTGCTGTCCACCGTGCGGGCCTCGATGGCCGGCTGCTCCGTGTAGACCTGCTCGGTGCAGGGGTCGGCCTCCGGGGTGCCGCAGATCCCGTCGATGCACGTCAGGTCGCCGGGGCACAGCCCGGCGGGGTTGCTGGTCGAGCACAGCTCGGACATGGCGACGCACTCGCCCTCGAAGCAGGTATCGCCCACGGCGCACAGGCCGTCCGACGTCTCCGTGCTACAGAGGTCGCTGTCCAGGACGCAGCCACCGCTCAGGCACGTCGTGCCGTCGGGGCAGGTCCCGGTGAGGTTCGTGGGGCTGCACAGGGAGGCCGCCTCCACGCACGCGCCCTCGAAGCAGGTCTCCCCGACGTCACAGGCCCCCTGCGGCTCGGTCGGGCCGCAAGGCGGCACGACCTCCTTGGTGATGGTCTCCGTGTCGTCGTCGCATGCACCCGGGAACAGAATCACGCTCATGACCAGACAGCACGACAGCACGCGCTTCATGGCACACTCCTCTCGACGCGCAGTTGTAGACAGGACTCCCAGGATCCCCCTGGAGCCAACGCACGCACGCCGGTCGCGCCGATCACTCGGCGCGTGGCATCACCCGACAACCTATGTGCGGATTGGCCATTCGCGGATGCACGACCCGTGCCACGCCGGCTCCCCCCGTCCCCTCGCCGATCCGTGGCTCACGGGGCTCGACAGATGTTGGGAATGGCACCGCCGCGACCAGGAAGACGTGGGTGTTCCCACCCACTTCGACTCGACTCGCCCTCGCCGCACCGGTGGGCGTCCGGTCCTGTACACGGGGGATCCCGGAGGCGTCTCCGCTTTGCAACATCATCGGGTATACACGGAGCCACGCGCCGCTCCGTTCTCGACGTCGAGGACGCCCTCGGGCATGGCGAGGCGACGGCCGGGGCGATCGAGTCCTCGGGACCACTCGGCTCCATGCGGGAGGCCCGGTCGCCGTCCGGGGCACGTCTGGCGGGCTCAAAGCCCACCAACTGGTCACAACTCGCCGAGAGCCCGCGAACCGTGGACGTGGACGGGGTCGTGCGTCGTGGTCCTGCCGCGCGCCGTGGCCCGCTCGGTGGGCCGTGTGATATCTTCGCGACGCTATGGAGGGACGCACGGAGAAGCTCGACCGGGCGCTGGACCAGGCCCCCGCGGTCGTCGTGATCGAGGCCGATCGCGCCGACCGCGCCGTGGACGCCGCCGACGCCTGCCTCGCCGCCGGCTTCCGGGCGGTGGCCGTGGCGACGACCATCCCGGACGCGCCGGAGGTGATCGCCACCCTCGCCGGCCGTCGAGGCGCCGTGGTCGGGGCGACCCTCGTGGAGACGGAGACGGGGGCGCGGACAGCCGTGGACGCGGGCGCCGCGTTCCTCGTCGCGGTCGACATGGTGCCCGGCGTGGGCGAGGTCGCCCGCGAGGCCGGCGCCGCGTGGATCCCCGGCGCCATGACGCCCAACGAGGTCCGCCGGGCGCGCGACGCCGGGGCGCGGATGGTCCACCTCTTCCCGGCCGTCACCGCCGGCGGTCCGGCCCACCTGGGGCTCCTCCGGGACGCCTGCCCGGACGTGGAGTTCCTCGCCGGGGGCGGGATCGAGGGGGATCGCATCGGCGCCTGGCTGGACGCCGGGGCCCGGGCCGTGGCGCTGGCGGACGCCATCTACTCCCCCCTGCTCCTGGCCCACGAGGACGCGCGGCAGATCCGCAATCACGCGGCGGCGATCCACCGCGAGGTGGTCCGCCACGCCCGGGCGACGCAGGCGGACGCGTGAAGGTGCCCGGACGCGATCTCGGCGTGGTCGTGCTGGGGGACGCGCGCGTGGCGCTCGCAGCGGACGGCCCGGTGGAGGAGGCGCACCTGTACCGGCGGACCCTGTCGGGCGGCGCGCTCCTGACCGCCGTGGCGGCGGCGCGGATGGGCGTCGAGGCCGCCCTCGTGGCGCGGGTGGGGGACGACGCATTCGGCGAGTGGCTGCTCGAGCGAGGCGAGGCGGAGCACCTCCACCTGGACTACGCCCGGCAGCATCCCGGACGCACGCCCCTCGAGCTCGTGGGAGCGGGGAGCCGGGGGCGCGGATCCGTCGCCTATCCCGGCAGCCCGGCGGTCGAGACCCTGGAGCCGAGCGACGTGCAGGCCGTCCCCTGGGACATGGCGCGCCACGTGCTGGCGCCCGGGAGCGGCCAGGCCCTCGGCGCGGACGCCCGGCGGACGATGGTCGCGGCCTTCGAGGAGGCCGCCGGCCGGGGGGTCGTCACGGTGCACGACCCCTGGCTGCACGCCGGGCTGTGGCCCGACGACGACATGGCCACCGCGCGGGAGGCCTTCGACGCCATCGTCCCCCTGACCGATCTGCTGATCCTCGGCGCGCCCTTCGCCGCGGGACGTCTGCTGGCGCGCCCCCAGGCGGACGAGGCGGCGCGGGAGGCCCTCCGACGCGGCGCGCGCCGCGCGGTGATCCGCATGGGCCACCGCGGGTGCGTCGTGGCGGAGGGCGTGAGCGTGACGCGGATCGAGGGCGTGGAGCCGCCTGAGGTCCGGGACCCCGGGGCAGCGGCCGCGGCGTTCGACGGCGCGCTCGTGGCGGCGCTGACCCTCGGCCGGACCCTCCGGGACGCGGCGGCGGTGGCGCTCGAGGCGATGGCCCTGGCGATGGCCGGGGGCCCCGGCCCGGACGGCCTGCCGTGGCTCGACCAGCTCAACGCCCTGCGGGCCGACCGGGACGAACCCCCGCTGGGCTGAGCGGTGTGCCGGCGGCCTCCGATCTCCCGCTGCCTGTGGCCGGTTTCACGGGACTTCGCCCGTGTCGGATCGAGGGTTGGCAACGCCCGGGGCAGTCGTTACCCTGGGACACGGTTCTGGTGGCTTCATGTCCGAACCCTCTCAGGCCTGGACTGTTGCTCATCCGAACCTCACGTGGCGTGCCCCCTTGGCCTGTCTGGGGAATCGTCGCGTCACACTGGCCGATGGTAACCAGCCCCCGGGTACCATCGGCCATACTTCTTTCTGGGGGTCCCCCGTGCGACCCGAGTACCTCATCACCTGGCACCTGACGGACGGCACCAGCCGGACGACGGACGGCTACGGGGCGCTGAACCTCCTGGGTCACGCCGAGATGTACGACATCGTCCTTCCGCAGGCCTGCGGCGGCCAGGCGGAGTGCGGCACGTGCCGGGTGCGCATCGTCTCCGGCGAGGTCACGCCCGTGATGGGTGACGAGGCCGATCTCCGCCGGCGGCACCGGAAGCGCTTCGCGCCCGACGAGCGGCTCGCCTGTCGCGCCCGCCCGCGCTCCGACCTGGAGGTGGCCCTGCGCCGGCGCCGGCCCCGGGATCTGCGCGAGGAGGAGGTGTAGGGCCTCCCGATCACTCGAAGAGGTGGGGCCGCAGGGCGTCCAGGTGCGGGCCCTCGACGAAGGCGTGGGCCGCCTCCCGCAGGGCGTCCGGCGCGGCGTCGCCCCAGGCCACGGAGAAGCCGGCCTCCCGGGCGGCCTCCACGTCGTTGGCGCCGTCCCCGACGAAGGCGGTGCGCTCCATGGGGACGCCGAAGCGCGCGCACAGCTCGCGGAGACCGGTGGCCTTGTGCTCCATGTCGTAGGCCGTGTGGCGGCCTCCCACGATGTGCCCGTCGTCGGCGAAGTGGATGCGGTTGATGTGGACGGCGTCGAAGGCCAGGCCCGGGAGCACCGCCTCGAGCACCAGGTCGGCGCCCCCGGAGAGCACGGCCACGCGCGCGCCGGCCCGCTGGAGGTCCCGGACCAGGTCCGGGGCGCCGGGGGCCGCCTCCAGGCCCGCGGCCACCGCTTCGAGATCGTCGCGACGCGCGCCCGCCGCCCGCAGCATCTCGAGGTCGGCGGCGAACCACTCCTCGTAGCTTATCCGCCCCGCCACGGCGTCGGCGATCACGGCCTTCCGGCGGGTCCGATCGCTCCCCAACCGCTCGTGGAAGGTCTTCCAGATGGGCTCGTAGTGGGCGACGAGGGTGCCGTCCAGGTCGAAGGCCACGAGGTCGTAGCGGGCGCGTCGGGTCACGGGTGTCTCCAGGGCAACCGCAAAGTCGGACAAGTGAGGGCGGCGCGCCGGTACGGCGCCCGGCGCCGGATTGTATCCGCTCGGAAACGATGGATTCTGCGCGTTCGAGAGCAGGCAAGGGCCCGGGCAAGGGAGGGCGGTCGACTTTGCGACCGCCCTGCGGGTGTCTCCTCCTCCCGGCGAGGTGTTAGGCTCGGCGGAGAGCAATACCACGACTCCCCGGCCGACTCCCCAGGAGGACCCAGCGTGAGCACCATCTTCGGCAAGATCGTCCGCGGGGAGGCGGACGCGGACATCGTCTACGAGGACGACCGCTGCGTCGCCTTCCGGGACATCAACCCGGCGGCCCCCACCCACGTCCTGGTGATCCCGCGCAAGGAGATCGTCAACGTGGCCGACCTCGGCGAGGACGACGAGAGTCTGGCGGGCCACTGCCTGCGCGTCTGCGCGAAGGTCGCCGAGCAGGAGGGCCTGGAGCACTACCGCGTGGTGACGAACAACGGGGCGGGCTCCGGCCAGTCGGTCTTCCACCTGCACTTCCACGTGCTCGGCGGGCGCGACTTCCGGTGGCCGCCGGGCTGAACTGCTAGGGACCCCCGGCCGTCCCCATCCGGTAGAACTCGTCCTCGGTCATGCGTCCCACGTCCGGCATGGGTGCGTCCGGCGGGCGGAACTCCGGCCGATAGGGGGCCGCGGCGAGGAACTCGTACTCGGTGATCTTCCCGCGGTCCACCATCACGCTCATGATCCAGCGGAGGTGGCGCCGCCACCCGTCCGTGACACCCCCGCGCTCGTACTGGTGGTGATAGCGCTTGGGGCTGGGGATGAGGCTCGCCAGGAAGACGGCCTCCAGGCAGGACAGATCCGCCGGGTACTTGCCGAAGTAATAGGCCGCCGCCTCCCGGATGCCGTAGACGCCGGGCCCCCACTCGATGACGTTCAGGTACAGCTCCATGATGCGCTCCTTTTCCAGGACGCTCTCGAGCTGCCACGTGATGAACATCTCCTGGAGCTTCCGGCTGATGGTCTTCTCGCGGCTCAAAAAGAGGTTCTTCGCCACCTGCTGGCTGATGGTGCTCGCGCCGCGGACGAACTCCCCCTCCTCCAGGTTCTCGATGAGGGAGCGCCGGATCGCGAAGGGCGCGAAGCCCTCGTGATCGAAGAACGTGCCGTCCTCCGTGGTGGTGACGGCCTTGACCATGTAGTCGCTGATGTCGTCCAGGGACACCCAGGCCGGGGAGCCGGGCCCCACCAGGATCTCCTCCACCGTGCCGTCGGCCTCCTGGATGCGGTGGACGAAGGTGCCGCGGACGGCGTCGATGTTCAGGCGCTCGCCCATGTCCAGCACGCGGAAGCGGTTCAGCTCCGGGTGGGAGTGGTACTCGAGGGAGTCCATGTCGGCGGTGTCCAGGGAGAAGTCGAGCTGCCACGCCAGGGTCCCCTCCACCCGGAGCCCTCGGAGCATGGGCGCCAGCCCGTCCGGGAGCGAGTCGAGGATGTCCTGGCAGCGCGCGCGGTCGACGCGCATGGCGCCGGTGAGCTTGGGGACGCTGGCGTAGCGGGAGACGTCCCCCCGGACCACCGCGCGCACATCACCGAGGGTGAGGTGGCTCTTGCCCAGCACGACCGTGTTCCGCTCCGCGTCGAGCTGCAGGTCGAAGTCCAGGGCCACGTCCAGGTCGGTCAGCGGCTCGGAGGCCACCGGGCGATAGTGGAAGGTCAGGTCGCCCACGGCCAGCTCGCCGTTCACGTGGGCGACCCGCTCCGCCGGCGACCAGACGAGCCGGAAGTCCGTGTCGTGGAGCAGCGTCCCCGGGCGGATCGGCAGGCTCGCCGGGAAGACGTGGCGATAGGGGTGCAGCCGCATCTCGTCGATGGCCGCGTGGAGCTGGACGTCCCCGGAGGCCGGCTGGATCCGGCCGTCGATCCGGTTCGACTCCCGCCGCGTCCCCGGGGCCAGGAAGGACGCCGAGAACGAGATGAGGTCGCCCTCGCGGCGCGCCTCGAAGTCGAAGTTCTCGATGCGGCCGGCGACGGACACGCCCTCCTCCCGATCTGCGAGGGCGTCCCGCCACGCGAGGCGTCCGCCGCGGACCTGCAGGTGGCGGAACGGGAAGGCGCGGGCCGCGGCGACGGCGCCCCGGCCGACCCGGGCGATGTCCCTCTCCAGGCGCTCGAAGCCCCGCACGAGGAAGCCCCGAAAGCCCTTGCCGTCGTCGGGCTCGTCCCCGGCGGCCAGCCGCCGCGTAGCCAGGCGGGTCGCCGCGAGCAGCGGGTGCTCGGCCTCCCCACCGGAAGCGACGGGCGCCTCTCCGGCCGCCGCGCGAGCGGGCACCAGGTCCTGGAAGTTGTGGCCCCCGGGCCGCCGCTCGAAGACGAGCACCGGACGCTCCACCTCGATGCGCTCCAGCCCGGCCAGGAGGTCCCGCACGGAGGCGCCGCTCGCGAGACCCCGGATCGCGGACGCCAGCACGTCGGGATCGGGCTGCACGCGGACCCGCTCGGCGGTCACGGCGGGGTCGACGGGCTCGCCCGAGGGCGCAGCGCCCTCCTTCAGGGGGACGGACAGGGCGATGCCCTCCACCGCGACGGCCTCGCCGTCCCAGGCCAGGGCGCGGGCCGCCAGGACGCGACGGCCGAGCCAGACCCGGGCAGCCCGGTCGAACCGGACGGTCGCCGGCACCGGGCCACCCCCGATGGGCAGGGTCGCCTCGACGACGAGGCCGTGCCCGGGGTCGAGCGAGGTGTCCTCGAACCGGGCGTGTACCGTGAGGTTGTCGTCCTCCTTCAGGAGGGCGGTGTTCTCGGCGCTCACGTGGCCGTCGCGGAGGGCCACGTGCGTCGGGAGGCCCGCCAACCCGGCGAGCTCTAGGCCGCCGGCGAGGTCCACATCGAGGCCGTCCACCTCCACCTCCGGGACGTGCCGGTCCAACAGGCGGCCGAGACCTCCGCCCCCGCCGTCGCCGCCATCACCACCGCCCTCCCCTCCCCGGACGACCTGCAGGACGCCGCGCAGCGCCGCGCGCAGGTTGTCGGAGCCGTCGGCCCGGCGCCGGACCTTCACGCGCACGTCCTGGAGGCTCAACTGGTGGAGCCGCACCCTGCGGCGGCTCCACAGGGCCTCGGCGTCCAGGGCCAGGCGGCCGACGGACACCAGGGGCGCCTCGCCGTCAGGCGCATCGCGGGGCTCCACGGTGACGTCCTCGAGGACCAGGCGGCCGCCCCAGGACCAGTCCAGGGACTCCCAGGACACGTCGGCGTCCAGTCCGCGCTCCAGGGAGGCCTCGGCGCGCCGCCCGGCCCGCTCCATCATCGCGGGCGTCCCGGCGGCCATCCCCGCCACCACCGCCGCGACGAACAGGGTGAGCTGTGCGGCGAGCTTCAACGAGCGTCTCCGTGCGTGCACGTCGGGCAGGGTACTTCGAGGCTCGTCGTCCGACTAGCACGAGGCCGACGACGCCACAAGAAAGCCCCGACGCCGCCGAACCTCCCGAGTCATCGGGGCGCCGGCGGGAACGCCTGCCGATCATACGCACCTCCCCACCTCCGAAGGGCTCGGTGCCAAGGCGCCAAGCCGCAGAGGCGCAGAGGACGTGGAGAAGGTGCAGTACGGCCGCCGTCCCCGGCGGTCGCGTCCCGACGAACCGACGCCGACAGCGCGACGACGCTCGGCTCCGAGTCCCGCTCGGCTCCGAGTCCGCTTCGGATGGGGCCGGAAAGCCGGGCCCGCTGGGCCGACCACGTCCACGTCCACGTTTCGCCGGCTCTCGGCACCCGTGAACAGTACACGGCCGCGGCCGCCGGCGCCGCAGAACCCGGCGGCAAGGAGGCGCCCGGTGGAGGGCAACGCCCCCCCTTCCCGCTACCCCGAAGGCCGGGCTCGCGACGGGAGACCGCCGATTCCCCGATTCCCCAATGCGCGGAAGCGGCCGGGCTCGCGACGGGAGACCGCCGATTCCCCAATGCGCGGAAGCGGCCGGGCTCGAGACGGGAGACGAGCCCTTCCCGGTCCCCTGGGGCGGGGATGGGCTCGGCGGACCGAGCGAGCGCGAGACGATTTCGCGTAGATCGGCCAGGCGCCGCAGGCGCCGGTCACGGCGACCGAGAGGTAGCCGGAGGCTACCTCGCAGCGTCGGCGGGAGGCCGAGATGCGCGGAAGCGGCCGGGCTCGCGACGGGAGACGAGCCCATCCCCGCCCCCTACTGGTCGAAGGACTTCCGGCCGGCGGTGATGACCGTGGCGACGATGATGCCCGCGACCGCCACGACGCCGGCGGAGATGAGCGCGACCGTCTTGCCCGTGGACAGGTGCTGGACCTCGTAGTCCTCGACCTCCTCGAGCATGAGGAGCGTGTCGCGGTCGGAGGCCACGAGCTGGCTCTGGGTCATCTTGAAGTTGAAGGGCGTCACCGCGTACTCGCGCCCACCGGTGGAGACCACCTGCAGCTTCGTGCCGCGGTCCACGAGGACCTCCTGGCCCTCCCTGGACTCGACCACCTTGGGGATCTCGTCCGGGCGCTGGAGCTCGGCGAACTCCTCCTTCTCCAGCTCGTAGGTGTTGAAGCAGCCCGAGGCGGACACGGCCACGAGAGCGGCCAGCGTCCACATCGTGACAGCCTGGCCCGGTCGGGTTCGGAGGAGCGTCGTCTTGAGCATGGGTTCCTCGGGGTCGTCTTCCGCAGAGCGCGGCGAATGCTAGCAGCGCCCCCGGGGGTAATCAACAGGCATTCCAGGCCCGCGAGGGCCTTCAGGACACCGCCTCCACCCGGACGTGGAGCGGCTCTCCTTCCACCTCGGTCTCGGTCCGCGCGCCGCCCGCGGGGACGGCCTCGCCCAGCACCAGCTCCGTGGCCAGCGTCTCGCCCTTCACGGTGTCCGCGTGGGCGCGGACGGCGTCCAGGATGGCCCGTCCGCCCTCCAGGTGCACCCGGATGCGATCCGTGTACTCCAGGTCGGCCTCCTTCCGGAGGGACTGGACGCGGCTGATGACCTCCCGGGCCAGGCCCTCGGCCACCAGGGCGTCGTCCAGCTCCGTGTGGAGCACCACCACGCCGACGGCGCCGCCCGACGCCGCCCAGCCCTCGTGGGCCTCCACGGAGACCTGGACGTCCTCGCCGGTCAGGGTCACGTCCTCCCCGTCCTCGAGCGTGACCGTGTAGGCCCCCTCCTCGGCCAGCGCCTTGCGGACCTCGTCGCCCGGCGCGGCGTCCAGGGCCTTGCGCAGCATGGGCATGCGCTTGCCGAACCGCGGGCCCAGGACCCGGTAGTTCGGCTTCACCGTGAAGGACACGCGACCTGCGGCCTCCTGGGTGAAGCGGACCTCCTTGACGTTCAGCTCCTCGGCGATGAGGGCCTCGTAGGCGCGGATGCGCCCGGTCATCTCCGGGTGGCCGAGGATGATCTCCGCGCTCTCGAGCGGCTGGCGCACCTTGATCTTGTGGCTGGCGCGGGTCGCGAGCCCCAGGCTCACCACTTCGCGCACACCCTGCATCTCCTCGGACAGGCGCTCGTCGATGACGCCCTCGTCCAGGATCGGCCAGTCGGTGAGGTGGATGCTCTCGGGCTCGTCCGGGAACGGCTGCAGCACGAGGTTCCGGTAGATCTCCTCGGTGATGAACGGGACGAACGGCGCGGCCACCGCGGAGAGGGTCGTCAGGACCTCGTAGAGGGTGTGATAGGCGTCCCACTTGTCCTGGACGTCCGCGCCGTCCCGGGAGGCCCAGAACCGGTCCCGGCTCCGCCGGACGTACCAGTTCGACACGGCGTCCGTGAGGCGGATGATGCGCTGGGCCGCGTCGTACAGCCGGAAGTCGTCCATGGCCGCCGTGACCTCCCGGAGCGCCAGGTGGAGCTCCGAGAGCATCCACCGGTCCAGGAGGCTGCGCTCCGCCGCGGGCCGCTTCGGGCTGGTCCGCGGGTCGAAGCCGTCGATGTTCGCGTAGATGACGAAGAACGCGTACACGTTGCGCAGCTTGACCAGGAACTCCTGCTGCGCCTGGCGGACGGCCTCCGGGCTGTAGCGCGTGCTGTTCCACGGCGGGTTGGCCGCGTAGAAGTACCAGCGCATGGCGTCCGCGCCGTCGGTCTCGAGGATCTTCTCGGGCGGCGTGTAGTTGCCCTTGGACTTGGACTCCTTGCGCCCGTGCTTGTCGCTCACGTGTCCCAGCACGATGCACGTCTTGTACGGGTGCGGCAGCTCCTGCTCGTCGAAGAGCAGCGTGGAGATCATCAGCAGGCTGTAGAACCAGCCTCGCGTCTGATCGATGGCCTCGCTGATGAAGTCCGCCGGGAACGCCTTGGCGAACTGCTCGTGGCCCTGGTGGGGATAGCCCCACTGGGCGAAGGGCATGCACCCGGAGTCGAACCAGCAGTCGATGACCTCGGGCACGCGCCGCATGGTCCCGTCGCACTCGGGGCAGGGATAGGTCACCTCGTCGATCCACGGCTTGTGGACCACCAGGTGCTCGGACAGCGTCGGATCCTGCCGCTTCGCCTCCTCCCAGTGGGCGAAGGCGTCGGGGCTCCGCTCCAGGATGGCGTCCATGGAGTCGGGCGCCTCCCGGTGCCCGCACGCGTCGCAGTCCCAGATGTTGAGCGGCGTGCCCCAGTAGCGCTCGCGCGACAGGGCCCAGTCGACGTTGTTGTCGAGGAAGTCGCCGAACCGCCCGTCGCGGATGTGCTCCGGGATCCAGCGGATCGTCTTGTTGTTCGCGATGGCCCGGTCGATGACCTCGGTCGTGCGGATGAACCAGCCCGGCCGCGCGTACTGGATGAGGGGATCGTCCATGGCCCGCCAGCAGAACGGGTAGTCGTGGCGGTAGACCTCCTCGTGGAAGAGGATCCCCTCGGCCGACAGGTGGCGGATGATGTCCCGGTCCGCCTCCTTGCAGAACCGTCCGGCGAAGTCCGTGACCCGCTCGTCGAAGGTCCCGTCCGCCTTCACGAGCTGGAGCATGCCGACGCCGCTGTCCTGCGCGGCCCGGTAGTCGTCCTCGCCGAAGGCCGGCGCCGTGTGGACGACGCCCGTGCCGGAGTCGGCGGTGACGAAGTCGGCGGCGATGACCTCCCAGGCCTTGCCGCCCTCGGGCTCGGCGTACCGGAAGATCGGCTCGTAGGCCGTGCCCACCAGATCCCGGCCCTTCATGCGCTCGACGATCTCGTACTCGCCCTCGCCCAGGACCGCGTCCGTCAACTCCTCCGCGAGGATGAAGACCTCGTCGTCCTTCTTCGCGCGGACGTAGTCGAGCGCCGGGTGCACGGCCAGCGCGGTGTTGGACGGCAGCGTCCAGGGCGTCGTCGTCCACCCGAGGAAGCTCACGCCCTCCTCGCCCTTCACCGGGAAGCGCACCGTGATGGAGGGGTCGTCGACCGTCTTGTAGCCCAGCCCCACCTCGCCGGCGGACAGGGCCGTTCCGCCCTGGGGCCACCACCACACGACCTTGTGGCCCTGGTAGAGCAGGCCCTTGTCGAAGAGCTTGGACAGGGCCCACCACACGGACTCCACGTAGCTCTTGTGGAAGGTGACGTAGGCCTCGTCCAGGTCCACCCAGAAGGCGATGCGCTCGGTCAGCTCGCGCCAGACGTCCGTGTAGCGGAAGACCGAGTCGATGCAGCGGCGGGTGAACTCCTCCACGCCGAACTTCTCGATCTCGTCCTTGCCGTGGATGCCCAGCTCTTTTTCGACCTCCACCTCCACGGGGAGCCCGTGGGTGTCCCAGCCGGCCTTCCGGGGCACGTGATAGCCCCGCATCGTCTTGTAGCGGGGGAAGAGGTCCTTGATGACCCGCGTGAGCACGTGCCCGTTGTGGGGCGTGCCGTTGGCCGTCGGCGGCCCCTCGTAGAACACGAAGGTGTCGCGGCCCTCGCGGAGCGTCAGCGACTTCTCGAAGATCCCCGCCTCCTTCCAGAAGGACAGGATCCTCTTCTCGCTGGCGGGGAAGTCGATCTTCTGCGGTACGCGCTCGAACATGACGCCTCCCGGGGACGGGCCCGGAGCATAGCGACCCGGGGCCGACCGTCAACGGGGAACCGGCCCTCCTCCCCCACCCCCGGCCCGTGGTTCACCGGACCGGCCGCCCCGGACGTGGAAGCGCCCCGGGTGCGTGTGTATGGTGTGCCGCCTCACGTCATGGGGACGGACAGGCAAGTGGGAGCGAGCATGACCGCAGTGGACTTCGGGGACCTGATCCGCCTGGACCGGGTGGATCCGGGCTTCGCCATGCCCTTCAACCACCGCGTCGTGGACGGCGCGATCCTGATCACCAACGACCTCGGCGACTGGTGCTTCCTCGAGCCCGAGGAGTTCCGCCGCTTCGTCGAGGCCGACGTGAAGCCGGGCGAGCCCCTGTGGGACACGCTGGCGAGCCGGAACTTCATCGCCTCCGAGGTGGACGTCCCGGCGCAGGCGGCGCGCTACGCGTCCAAGAAGGGCTTCCTGTCCTGGGGGCCGACGCTCCACGCCTTCGTGCTCACCGAGCGCTGCAACCACGGCTGCCAGTACTGCCACTCGTCGGTGGTGAGCATGAAGCGCACCGAGACGGACATGTCCATCGAGGTGGCCGAGAAGTCCGTGGACATGGCGCTCCAGACCACCAGCCCGTGGCTCACCATCGAGTTCCAGGGCGGCGAGCCCACGGCCAACTGGGAGACCCTGACCCACGTCGTCGAGTACGCCCGCGAGCAGAACAAGAGGGCCCACAAGGAGCTGTCCTTCGCCCTGGTCACCAACTTCAGCCTCATGACCGAGGAGATGCTGGACTTCCTCATCGACAACCGGGTGCAGATCTGCTGCAGCCTCGACGGGCCGGAGGACCTCCACAACAGCATCCGCCTCTGGAAGGGTGGCAACTCCTTCGAGGTCACCACGTACTGGATCGAGCGCGTCAACGAGCGCTACGTGGAGATGGGGCTGGACCCGAACCTCTACCGGGTGGAGGCCCTGCCCACCATCACGCGGGACTCCCTGCACCGGTGGCGTGAGATCGTCGACACCTACGTGGACCACGGGTGCCGCGCGGTCTTCCTGCGCAAGCTGGACCCGTTCGGCTTCGCGGCGGCGACGGCCCAGAAGCTCGGCTACTCCATGGAGGAGTACATCGAGTTCTACGAGCACGCCCTCGACTACATCATCGAGCTGAACAAGGAGGGCGTTCAGGTGATGGAGCGGCACGCGGCCATCATGCTCCACAAGATCATCGAGGACATGGACCCGAACTACCTGGATTTGCGGACGCCGGGCGGCGCCGTCATCGGCCAGGTGGGCTATCACCCCGACGGGCGCATCTACTCGAGCGACGAGGGCCGGATGGTCGCCGCCATGGGCGACGACATCTTCCGGGTGGGCGACGTCCACTCCTCGTCGTATCGGGACATGATGAGCGGCGACACCGTGCGCTCGCTGGTCTTCGCCAGCTCGAACGACAGCCAGCCCGACTGCGTGTCCTGCACCTACAAGGCCTGGTGCGGCCAACAGCCCGAGTACAACTACAAGACCCAGGGCTCCATCTTCGGCCGCATGCGCGACTCCAACTGGTGCCGCAAGCACAAGTACATCTTCGACCACCTCATGGAGAAGCTGCACCGGGCCGACGAGGAGGAGATGGAGATCTTCCGGCGCTGGACCATCAACCGCCGGCAGGATCACTTCATCCAGGACGTGTGAGCGTCCTTAGAGGTCCTCCGGAGAGCACTTCAGATCCCGGGCCATCAGCTCGTCGAGCTTCTGGGCCATGGCCTCGGGATCGGTGGCGTAGACGTCCACCGAGGTACCGCCGCCGGCGATGGCGATGCGGTCGTTGTTGTCCAGGCTCCCCGAGGAGGCGTCCCGGCGGAAGTTCAGCACGGCCGTCCGGACGCTGATGGGCGAGCCGTCGGGCCGGGACAGCGCGTCGTAGCCCTGGGGATCCGTCCACGTGGGGACGCCGCCCAGCGACTGGTCGGGCCCCAGGCAGACGCCGTCCACGCAGGAGGCCCCGCCGCGGCAGTCCTCGTGATCGTCGCAGCCCAGGCCGTAGGCGAGGCGCTTGGCCTGCACGTCGGGCATGAAGAAGGGATCGGCGTCCGTGGCCTCGGACTCCTCGCCGTCCGTGAAGACGATGATCCAGGTGTCCCGGCAGTGGTGGTAGGGATCCCGGCAGGCGCCGTCGTCGCAGACGTAGCCCGCGGACCTGCAGTCCGCCGAGGAGTTGCAGGGCTTGCCGTCCACCAGCACGAACCGCCGGAGGTACTCGCCCGCGTAGTAGAGGCTCCGCCCCAGGGGCGTCACGCCGGCCGCCCGGAGCTCGGGATCCTTGTGATACCAGCATCGGCGGCCCTCGTCGGCCGTCTCGTCGCACCGCCCCCCGTCGGGGCAGTCCACGTCCGTGTCGCAGGGGATGTCGCCGGGGCCCAGCTTCTCCTCGAAGTCCAGCCACTTCAGGAGCTGACCGGTGTTGTCCAGCTCCGAGCGCGCCGGGAAGGGCACCACCAGGACCTGGTCCATGTTCTCCCCGAACCAGCCGGCCCCCTCCGTGGTGTGGCCGTCGTCGTCCCCCGTCATCTTCGCGGCGCCGGCGTACCAGCCGGACCCGCAGTTGGGCGGGATCGTGGCGTACTCGCCGAGGTTGTTCCGCTCGCCCTGGGGGAAGCGCTGGAGCGCGAACTGCGAGTCGCCCCCGATGGCGCCCTGGAGGGTCTCCGCGAAGATTCGCTTCGCCAGGGTGAACATCATCAGGGGGTCGTCCGGATCGTCGCAGACCGGCGGCTCCAGGCAGGACACGGCGCTCTGCTTGCACTCCTTGTCCAGGCCCGTGGTGTCGATGGGCAGCGTCATGGACCCGGACGTGTCGAAGAGCAGAAGCACGTTGTTCCGGAGGCGCTTGCAGGTGTCGTCGTAGCAGGCCTTGCCCGTGTCGCAGGCCTCCTCGAAGCGCTGGGTCCCCACCTCGTTGCACAGCTCCACGGTGAGCGGGTCCCGGCAACGGCGCAGGCCGGGCGTGCAGACGACCTCCTCGCAGGTGGACGTGGAGGGGTTGCAGGCCTCCTGCGCCGGGCAGGGATCGGACTGCCAGAACCCGCCCTCCAGGTCGCCGATGCCGATGCTCTCCGGCGCCGGGCAGCTCTCGTGGGCGCCCTCGTCCGAGCAACGCTCCTCGGTGAACAGGCAGTCCACGCAGAAGCGCGAGCGGCTGTGGCAGACCATGCCCTCGGGGCAGTCCTCGCTCTGGTTTTCCGGATCGCAGAAGACCCGCGGATCGCCGTCGACGTCTGCCTCGACGTCCGGGCCCGCGTCCGGGCTCGTGTCCGTCACGTCGGGGGCGGCCACCTCGGGCACGGCGTCCGGGTCCGACGCTCCCCCGTCCACCGTGGGCGTACCGCACGCCCCCAGGGCGACGAGCGTGGAGGCGGCTAGAGCGCCGAACAGGACCGCTCCCGTTCGGCGCTCTGGCAGTCGGAGCGTGCTTGCGTGCGGGGTCATCCTCGAGGGTCCTCCCTGCCGGGACGGTGGGCGGGTGCCGAGGGTCGAACGGCCACCCCGGGTCCCATCATTCCGCCGAGGCGTCCTCGTTTCCAGAATCCGCCCCGCCGCGCCGCCAGTCGGACAGGGACAGGGAGGCGCCGTTGTGCTCCGGCCCGAGGTCGCGCAGGAGCCGGACGTACGCCTCCGCGGTCGGCCCCGGCGCGTAGTGGCCGGACAGGTCCTGCCCGGGCCTGGCCGTGCGCAGCATGTCCGTCCGGACCATCCCGGGATCGACGCTGACGTGGACGACCCCGCGATCCCCGTGCTCCGCGGCGGCCACCTTCATCAGGCCCTCCACCGCGTGCTTGGAGGCGCTGTACGCCGTGTAACCCGGCAGTCCGAACCGCCCCAGGCCGCTCGACGCCCACGCGACCAGCCCCCGCCCGCGGCCGATCATCGGGGGGACGAGAGCCCGCACCAGCCCCAGCTGGGCGGCGACGTTGACGGCCAGGACGGCCTCCAGCTCCTCCCGGGACACGTCCAGGAGGGGCCGCATGGGCCCCAGGACGGCAGCGTTCAGCACGAGGGCGTCCAGCCCGCCCCAGGCGTCCTCGGCGGCCCGGGCCATGCGCTCGCCGAGATCGTCGTCCCGGAGGTCGCCGGACACGGGCACGACGTCGGCGGCACCGGCGGAGCGGGCCTCCACGGCCACCTCTCGGACGTCCGCGGATCGCCGGGCGTGGACGAGGACGCGTGCGCCGGACTTCCCGAGCGCTCGCACCAGGGCGCGCCCGATGCCGCGGCTCGTGCCGGTCACCGCGACGGAGGCGCCCGAGATGTCGGTCAGGACCTTGTCAGTCATGGGCCGCGGTATACCATGGGCTCCCTTCCTCTTCATCGGCGGCGGCGCACCCACCCGGGCTCGCCCGGACTCCCTGCGCGGAGGCCTCCCATGTCGGCAGTGCACGAGACCACCCACCACCACCCCGGTCGCTTCGGAGTCGACGACGAGGCCCTGGAGCAGGCCGTCGAGCACCTCGTCGCCCTCGTGGATCGCCCCAGCGTCTCGGGCGAGGAGGGGCCGGCCGTCGACGAGGCCGAGCGGATCGCGGCCGAGGACCTGGACCTCCCCGTCCGCCGGATGCCCGTGGACGAGGGGCGCGACAACCTCCTCGTCGGGTCCGGGGCGCCGCGCGTGCTCCTGTGCACGCACCTGGACACGGTGCCCCCGTTCGTCCCCGCGCGCCGGGAGGCCCGCACGGTCCTGGGCCGGGGGGCCGCCGACGCGAAGGGCGTGGCGGTGGCCATGCTCCACGCCCTGGCCCGGCTGCGGGAGGCCGGAGAAGCCGACGACGCCGCCGTCCTGCTGGTCGTGGGCGAGGAGACCGATCACCTCGGGGCGCGCGCGGCCGCCGAGTCGGACCTCCGCCCCGAGGTCATCGTCCTGGGCGAGCCCTGCGGCATGGCGCCGGCCAGGGCCCAGAAGGGCATCCTCAAGCTGCGGCTGCGCGCTCGGGGCTGCGCCGGCCACAGCGCCTACCCCGAGGTGGGCGTGTCCGCCATCCACGATCTCCTGGCCGCCCTGTCGGCGATCCGGGACACGCCCCTCCCGGCGGACGAGGCCCTCGGGCCGACGACCGTCAACGTGGGCCGCCTGGAGGGAGGCGTGGCGGCCAACGTCATCGCGGACGAGGCCGAGGCCCTCGTCCTGGTGCGCTGCGCGGCCCCGGTGGACGCGATCCTCTCGGACGTGCGGGAGCGGGTGGACGGGGTCGCCTCGGTCGAGGAGATCTCCCGCGCGGAGCCCATCGAGTTCGACGCCGCCGGCCTGGAGCCCGGCGAGGCCGTGCCCTTCAACACCGACGCCCACTACCTGGCGCCGATGGGGGCCCGCCTGCTGCTGATGGGCCCCGGCGACATGCGGTGCGCCCACGCCGAGGGCGAGCACCTGGCCGTCGAGGACCTCCGGGCCGGGATCTCCCTGTACGCCGACCTGGTGACCCGGCTCACGTAGGGGCGAGCAGCCGCTCCACGTAGCCCCGGGCCTCCGCCTGCATGGCCTCCATGGTCTCCCGGTCCACCATCTGGTCGAGGGCCTCGAGCATGCCGTCGACGGCGCTCACGTACGGGGACTGGAGGCGGTGGAAGATCTCCCTGGCCACGGCCAGGGCGCGTACGGAGCGGTCGAAGAACAGCAGCTCCTTCTCGCACAGGCCGATCTGCGCGTGGGTCACGCCGATCCCCTGGATGTCGTGGAGCTCCTCCTCGAGCTCCAGGGCGTGCTGGTAGTCCTCGAGGGCCTCCTCCACGTCCCCCTGGCGGAGATCCAGGTTGCCGCGCTCGTGATAGCCGGTCGCCAGGCCGACGCGATCCTCCAGCTCCTCCTTGATCTCCAGGCTCCGGGACAGGAGATCGCGGGCCTCGTCGAACCGCTCCTTCCGCGCCTTGATCCGCGACTGGTGGTGCAGGCTCCGGGCGAAGGCGAAGCGATCCTCGTTCTTGTCCTCGATCTCGGCGGCCCGCTCGTAGAGGTTCAGCGCGTCGTCGAGGTCCCCCCGCTGCTCGAGGATGATGCCGATGCGGCGGAGCCCCGAGGCCATGCGGAGCTCGTCACCGACCTCCTCGTCGCGGCGCATGGCCCGGTCGAAGAAGCTGAAGGCGCCGTCCAGGTCCCCGTGGGTGAAGCGCAGATGGCCGATCATGTTCCAGCAGTCGGACACCCCGGCGTCGTCCGCGAGCTGCTCGTAGACGCTGGCCGCCTGCTCGTACCACTCCAGCGCCACCGTGTGGTCGAAGCGCATCTCGCTCGCCCGCCCCAGGAGCACGTAGCACTCCGCCGTGGCGGGGCCGTTGTTGGCCGCCCGGAACTTCTTGGCCACGCGGGCGAGCCCCTGGCGCGCATACTCCGTGTGCCGCTGATCCAGGAGCATCCGGCAGCGGTCCAGCAGCTCCGCGCCCTCCAGATCCTCCGGGGCCAGGTGGCGCCCCCAGCGGCGGCCGGCGGGCGGCGGAGCGTCCGCGATGTAGCGCGGGACCTCGTCGCCCTCCTTGAAGGGCGCACCGGCCCACGGCGCGAGGCCGTAGTCCTCCGTAGACAGGCCCGCGCCGCCGGCCATGAGGGGATTGTCGAAGATGCCGGGCACGTCGCCGGCCGTGGACTGCAGCCCGCCGCCGACACCGCGCACGCCGCCGGTCGCCCCCGCGACATCGCCGCCCCGACGGGACGGCGACCCGCCTGCCACGGCGGGGGTGAAGCGGCTGGCGGCGTCCTGCACGGGCCAGGCCACCATCCGGTCCCGGCTTCGCGCGAACTGAGGTGCGCCCTTGTTCAGGTCCCTGATCTCGTCGAGCGTCAGGATCATCACCATGAGATAGGGCGCCATCACGTACTTGCGCCCCGCCACGTTGATCAGCTCCACGAAGCGGCGAAGCACCCGGCCGTCGCGCCCCCGCGGGAGCCCGTACGCCAGGAAGCAGGGCCCCTCCGGAGAGCCCGCGTGGAGCGCGTATCCCAGGAGATCAGGGGGATCCAGCTCCGCGGCCGGCAGGGACTTCCAGCGGAACGGCGCGCGGGCGCGGAGCAGGGCCTCGCGGGCGTGGTCCACCTCCCGCGGCCCCGTGCACCGGACGACCAGGAGCCCCCGGCTCTTCTTCGCGTGGGCGGCCGCCAACGTCTTCACGACGTCGACGACCACCTCCTCGATCGATTCCTCGGGCATCCAACCCCCATGGCTGCTGCGGCTCCACAGCATAGCGGACGCCGGCCACCGCTGCTATGGTCCCAGCCATGACGCTCAGGGCGGTCGCAAAGTCGACCGCCCTCCCTTGCTCTTGCCCTTGCCCGTGCCCGTGCCCTTGCCCGCTTTCAGACGCACAGAATCCATTGTTTCCGAGCGGGTGCAATCCGGCGCCGGGCGCCGTACCGCCGCGCGGCCCACACTTCTCCGACTGTGCGATTGCCCTGCCATGACGCTCCTGCGCGCAGCCTCCTGTGCGGTCGCCGCCGCAGCGCTCCTGGGCGCGTGCCGCGACGCCCCGGCCGACGACGGACCCGCGTCCCCGGCCACGCCCGGTCCGGGCGCCGCCGACGCCGCGCCCTCCTCCGCCACGGAGGAGCGCCGCCGGCCGGCGGAGCCGGAGAGCCGGCACCGGGACGCCATCGGCGACGAGGAGCTCTCGGCCTATCGGCGAGCCATGATCGAGGGGGACGCTGCCCTGTTCAGCGGGCTGTTCGAGGAGGCGCGGCGCCACTACCTCCACGCCATGGAGCTGCGCCCGGGGAAGACGTCCCCGGCGCTGGGCGCCCTGCGGACCATGGCCCTGCGGGGTCACGGCGAGGAGCGCGCGGCCGTCGAGCAGCGCATCCGGCGGAAGGTGGACTCCTACCGCGCCCGCCCCGAGACCGAGGGAGCCGCCGACCTCCTGGAGGCGCGCATGGCCATCGCCCTGCAGCGTCCCGGCGAGGCCCTGGACAAGGCCCGCCTGGCCGTGCAGCGGCTGCCGGACCTGGGCGTGGCGTGGCGCGTCCTGGGCGAGGCGGAGCAGGTCAACGAGCACTGGGGCGAGGCCGTGGAGGCCTTCCGGAAGGCCGCCGACCTGGGCCTGGCCGCGCGGTCGGGTACGTGGGAGAGGATGGCCGACGCCCTCGACGAGCTCGGCGACCTGGAGGCGGCGGAGGAGGCGGCCCGCAAGGCCGTGGACCTGACCGGCGAGGACCCGAACGCGAAGCGCCGGCGCCTGAACCTGCTCGGGGCGGTGGTGAAGCACCGCGGCCGGCTCGGCGACGCGGCGGAGATCCTGGACAGGGCGAAGGCCCTCGGCCCGGACGACCCCGCGGTCCAGCACAACCTGGGGACGCTCGCGGAGGCGCGCGGCGACCTGGAGGAGGCCCTGGAGCACTACGATCGCGCCCTGGAGGCCGGCCCCGTGCCCATGACGAGCTGGCGCCGGGGGCACGCCCTCCTCAAGCTGGACCGCCGGCAGGAGGCCCTGGAGTCGTTCGTCCAGGCGGCCGCCCACATGGATCGGTGGACGTGGCCGCGCTCCACCCGGTGGTGGCCGGCCTACGAGATCGGGCGCCTGTACGCCCGAGCGAGCCGCCACGAAGAGGCCGCCGGCTGGTTCGAGGACGCCATGCGCGAGGCTCGCTCCCCCCCGTCCCTCCGCGAGGTCCGGAGCTGGCTGGCCTTCGTCCGCAGCCAGGGCGGCGCCGACGACGAGGAGTAGCGTCCTCCACAACGTGGACGTGGACGTGGACGTGGACGTGGTCGGCGCAGCGCCAACCTACGTCCGGCGGGCTCGAAGGCCGCCGTCCCAGGAACGCGACCGGCGCCGGGGACCGCGGGCGTCCCCGCCCGCGCAGCCGCAGGGGATATCCCGGCCGGAGTCGCTCCTTCAGGCAAGGGCAAGGGAACGAGGCCAGCTTGCCGAGGTGTGGATGATCGACGGGCAGCCCCGCCGGCGGTGGGGGACCAGACCTCCGGTGGGGCTCGGGGCGAACCCTTCCCGCAGGGCAATCGCAAAGTCGGAGAAGTGTGGGCCGCGCGGCGGTACGGCGCCCGGCGCCGGATTGCACCCGCTCGGAAGGGACGGATTTTGCGCGTCTGAGAGCAGGCAAGGGCAAGGGCAAGGGCAAGGGAGGGCGGTCGACTTTGCGACCGCCCTGACCCTTCCCGGCTCCTCCCTCTGGATCCGGCGGCAGGTCCTGCTACTCTCCCGCGCGTCCCAGACCGGAGAGCCGGAGGAGCACCCGCCCATGACCCGAGCGATCGAACCGACCCCGACCGAGTGGCGCGGCACCGACGACTACATCGCGTCCGACGAGCTGACCCGCATCGTCAACGTGGCCGTGACCCTGGGCCGCCCGCTGCTCATCAAGGGCGAGCCCGGCACGGGCAAGACGCTCCTGGCCGAGTCCATCGCCCGCGGCCTGGAGATGCCGCTGCTCACCTGGCACGTGAAGTCGACGACGAAGGCCCGGGACGGCCTGTACGTCTACGACACGGTCCAGCGCCTGTACGACAGCCGCTTCCAGGACAAGGACGTCTCGGACATCACCCGGTACATCGAGCTGGGGCCCCTCGGGCAGTCGTTCGCCGCCCCGGAGCGCGTCGTCCTGCTCATCGACGAGATCGACAAGGCGGACGTGGAGTTCCCCAACGACCTGCTCCACGAGCTGGACGCCATGAGCTTCACCATCGCCGAGACGGGCGAGACGATCACGGCGAAGCACCGCCCGGTGGTGATCATCAGCTCCAACAGCGAGAAGGAGCTGCCGGACGCCTTCCTCCGGCGCGCCGTGTTCCACTACATCTCCTTCCCGGACCGGGAGCTGATGGCCCGCATCGTCGACGTGCACTTCCCGGGCCTGCAGAAGGACCTGCTGGACGCCGCCCTGACCGCCTTCTATCGCCTCCGGGGGCTGGACGGCCTGCGCAAGCGGCCCAGCACCAGCGAGCTCATCGACTGGCTCGCGGCCCTCATGGCCACGGGCGTGGATCCACGGCAGGTCGAGCGCGAGATGCCCTTCCTGGGGACGCTGCTCAAGCGGGAGCAGGACCTCCAGGCGGTGGCCTCCCGGCTCGGGCGCGGCCGCTGAGCGTGTTCCGCCGCCCCCCGCTGCTGTTCGGCGACCTCTTCTACGCCCTGCGCGCCGCCGGGCTGCAGGTCTCCCTGTCCGAGTGGATGACCCTGATGGAGGCCCTGTCCGAGCGGGTCGTCGCGCCGAGCCTGGTGGACTTCTACCGGGTCGCCCGGGCGATCCTCGTGAAGCACGAGGCGCAGTTCGACCTGTGGGACCAGGTCTTCGCCCACGTGTTCGGCGACGCGGAGATGCCGACGCCCCTGACCGACGAGCTGTTGCGCTGGCTGGAGGACCCCGTGCCCCCGCCCCAGCTCTCCCCGGAGGATCTGGCGGCCATGGAGAGCCTGCCCCTGGACACCCTGCGCGAGCTGTTCGAGCAGCGCCTCGAGGAGCAGGACGAGCGCCACGACGGCGGGAACCGCTGGATCGGCACCGGCGGGACCTCCCCCTTCGGCCACGGCGGGCGCAACCCGGCCGGCGTGCGCGTCGGGGGCACGGGCGGCGGCCGCTCGGCGGTCCAGATCGCCACGGAGCGGCGCTTCCGCAACTACCGGAGCGATCGGGTCATCGACACCCGGGACATCGCCGTGGCCCTCAAGAAGCTGCGGCGCCTGGAGCGCCGGGACGGCCGCCCGGAGCTGGACGTGGAGGAGTCCATCGACGCCACGTGCCGGAACGCGGGCGAGCTGAGCCTGGTGTTCACGCCGCCCCGCGAGAACCAGGCGCGCGTCCTGCTGCTGATGGACGTCGGCGGCTCCATGACGCCCTACGCGCACCTGGTGGAGCGCCTCTTCTCGGCGGCCAGCGGCCTGAACCACTGGAAGAGGTTCGAGGCCTTCGCCTTCCACAACTGCCCGTACGAGGAGGTCTGGGAGAGCGAGTGGAACGGCGAGCACGTGCCCACGGCCGACCTGCTCCGCGACCGCCCGAAGGAGACCTTCCTCATCGTGGTGGGGGACGCCTCCATGGCGCCGACGGAGCTGACGGCGTCCTACGGGGCCATCGACTACTGGCACCGGAACGAGACGCCCGGCATCGCGTGGCTCCACAAGCTGCGCAGCCGCTTCCAGCGGACCGTGTGGCTCAACCCCATGCCACCGCGCTGGTGGAGGGGCTTTTCCGTGCAGCTCGTCGGGCAGCTCTTCCCCATGTTCCCGCTGACGCTCCAGGGCCTGGAGGACGCGGTCGATCACCTGCTGCGCGCCCGCCCGGAACCGGTCCCCGAGCTGGATCCCCGGCTGATCCGCTGAGGCTGGGCGGCCCGCCCCGACACCGTCCGGGCCGCCGGCCGCGGAGGCATCGCCCGCCGGGGACGGCGGTCCCAATGCAATCCGGGCGCGGGCGTCCCCACCGGCGACATCCGCCCCCGCCGAGACGGGCCTCTGCGACGCCTCGACATTGATGCTCCCCGGGTCGATGAGTAACCTCCCCGCACGCTGCGTCATAGGGGTCGACGCGTAACGATTGACGACATGGACGAGGTCCCATGCACCGTATGCTCCGATCGCTGCTCATCGCCCTGACGCTGCTCGCGTCGCCCCCGGCCCTGGCGACCGCGGGCGACTCCGCTGATCCCTGCTGCGCCGACGTCGACACGCCCTGCCAGGCGGACGCCGGCGACCCGTGCCTGGCCAGCCAGCAGCACGTGGACGTGCGCCTGATGACCGACGTGAACGGCGTCGTCCCCGGTGAGACCTTCCGCGTCGGCGTCCTGTTCGAGGTGGAGGAGGGCTGGCACGTCTACTGGCGCTACGCGGGTGAGACCGGCCTGCCCACGGAGATCGGCTTCCAGGCCCCCGACGGCTTCGAGCTTCGCGGGATGCGGTGGCCCACGCCGACGCGCATCGAGAGCGACTCCGGCATCGTCAGCTACGGCTACGAGGAGGACGTGCTCCTCTTCACCGAGGTGACGGCGCCGCCGGACATCCTGGAGGGCGAGGCGATCACCCTGACGGCCCACGCCGACTGGCTCGTCTGCCACGAGAACTGCATCCCGGGCACGGCGCGCCTGAGCCTGCCGCTGCACGTGCGCTCCGACGCGGGCCCGAGCGACCACCGCCCCGTGTTCGAGGCCGCCGGCGAGCGGATCCCGGGGCCGCTCCCGGAGGACCTGAAGGTCGACACGCACCTGTCGGTGAGCGGCGTGGCCCCCGGGGACACCTGGGAGATGGCCATCCTCCTGGGCCCCGAGTCCGGCGCGCCCCTCGAGGACGTGCGCTTCTACCCCGCGCCCGCCGACGGCCTGCACGCCCTGGGCGTCGCCGTCGAGGACGAGGGGACCCACGTGCCCGACGGCGGCGCCATGATCCGCGTGAAGGGCCGCGCATCCGGGGACGCGTCGCGGAGCGGCGCCCGCCTGGACGGCGTGCTCGAGGCCCGGCGCGGCGACCGGACGATCCGCGCACACCTGGGCGCCCCCCTGCCCCGCATGGAGCAGGGGCAGACGGCCGTGAGCAGCGATCACCCCGTGTTCGCCGACGCCGAGGCCGCGTCCGGCTCCGGCCCCAAGGCGCCCGGGGACATCGAGCCGACCCCGGCGGCCGTCCAGAGCGCCGGGGCGGCGACGCAGCCCTCCGACGAGCCGGGCGAGGGCCCCTCCATGGCCCTCATGCTGCTCTTCGCCTTCCTGGGCGGGCTGATCCTCAACGTCATGCCCTGCGTCCTGCCGGTCCTGTCCATCAAGATCCTGGGCCTCGTGCAGCAGGCCGACGACGACCGGAGCCGCATCTGGAGGCACGGGCTCTCCTACACGGTCGGCATCCTGCTGTCCTTCGCCTTCCTGGCCGTCCTGGTCATCGCCCTGAAGACCTCGGGCAAGCTGGTGGGCTGGGGCTTCCAGTTCCAGAACCCCATGTTCGTGGCGGCCATGGGCGCCATCGTGTTCACCTTCGGGCTGAGCCTCTTCGGCGTCTTCGAGATCCAGGCGCCGGGCTCCCACAAGCTGAACGCGGCGGCGGCCTCGCGGCACGGCTACGGCGGATCCTTCATGAACGGCGTGCTGGCGACGATCCTCGCCACCCCGTGCACCGCCCCGTTCCTGGCGCCGGCCCTGGGCTTCGCCATGTCGCAGCCGCCGGCCGTCCTGCTGGGCTTTTTGCTCATGATCGGCTTCGGGCTCGCCTTCCCGTTCCTGCTGCTCGCGGCCCTGCCCCGCTGGGCGGACCTGATGCCCAAGCCCGGGCCCTGGATGAACACCTTCAAGAAGGCCATGGGCTTCCTGCTCGTCGCGACGACCGTCTGGCTCGTGGACGTGCTGGCCGCCCAGGTCACGCGCGCGGCCCTGGTCCACTACCTGGGCTTCCTCGCCGTGCTGGCGCTCGCAGCCTGGATCTACGGCCACTGGGGCGGCCTGGAGCGCGCCGCGCGGACCCGCTGGATCTCGGCGATCACGGCCGTCGCCGTCGCGGCGGTAGGCGGCTGGCAGCTCCTGCACTTCGATCGGCCGACCGGGAGCCCGGGTGACCAGCCCGCGGCGGTGGCCGAGGGCGAGATCCCGTGGCGGGACTTCACCTCCATCGACGTGGAAGCTCTGGCCGCCGAGGGCAAGACGGTCTTCATCGACTTCACCGCCGACTGGTGCGTCACCTGCAAGGTCTACGAGCGCACCGTCATCAACACGGACCTGGTCAAGGGCGCCCTGAGCGACACCTGCGTCGTCCCGGTCCGCGCGGACTACACCAACGAGGATCCGAAGATCACGGAGTGGCTGGAGCGCTTCCAGCGGCCGGGCGTGCCCATGTACGTCATCCTGCCCGCGGGGCGGCCCGGGGAGCCGATGCTGCTCCCCGAGGTGCTGACGAAGGCGGCCCTCCTGGACGGCCTGGAGGAGTCCACCCCGGCCGGGGACGGGGCTTGTCCGACATGAGGTCCGGCGTCGACTCCACCGTGGATGCGGCGGGCCCGGCACGGCGGACCTGATCCGCCCGGACGGTTTCCCCGAACCGCGCCCTCAGGACGTCTCCAGGGCGTGCTTCGCCTCGGCGAGGGTGGCCCCGGTCGCTCGGCGCCAGGTGCGGACGGCCGCGGCCCGCCTACCGTCCTGCCACTCGGCGCGAGCGCGCTGGATGGTGGCCGGCTCCCCCGGCGGCGGCACCATCGACTCGGCATCGAGCGCCCCCGGCTGGTGAATCACCGGCTCGTAGGCCCGAAGCTCCGCTGCGAGTCTGCGAGCCTCGCCCGGTGAGAGGGACGTCTCCGCGACGCTCAGGAGGAGTCGACCCGTCTCGTCGAGTTCCAGGCCCCAGGGCGGCGAGGATCGCTCCCGATCGTCCGTCGTGCTCCGGTCCCCGGCGAGCCGGTCCAGGTGATCTGCCAGGGCGACGACCTCCCGCCGCCCCAAGGGGACGGGCGGTCCCCCCTCGTACGGTCCCCGAGAGCGGATCATCGGGTCCCCGCTCGGGCCGAGCCAGACGCGACAGAAGCCCCCGGCCGCCGCGAGGTACCTGGAACGGGAGTGCTGCTGGTGGATCCACGAAGCGTCTTCGCCGATGGCCCGGAGCGCCTCCTCGGCCAGCTCCCAGAAGCCGTCGTCCTCGACCAGCGCATCGGCTGCGAGGTCGCAGACCGACGACACGGCCAGGTCGACGTCGCCGGAGCCGAAGCCCGACAGGACGTCTCCGACGTCCTCGCAGTGAACAGCTCCCCGGCCGACGTGCGCGCGAAAGCGGGCGAAGAGGGCGTCTATTGCGTCCATGGGCTCCACGGTACCATGATCGGCGACGCACGGCTGGCGAGACGTTCGTGGCCCGGCGTAGACTGCGGGCCCCATGCGCCTCGCACTCCTCGCATCGATCGCCGCCCTCCTCGTCGGATGCCGCGCCGAGCCGGAACATCCGCCCGCGCCCCCGGTCTCAGAGCAGCCGCCTCCGGCTCGCGCCCGGGCGACGCCGGAGGCCGACCCGGCGCCGGAGCCGGCCTGTGACGGGGAACTCGTGCCCACCGACGAGGCCCGCTTCCGGTGCGACGTGGACGCCAACTGCGTGAACACGTGCCGGTACGGAGCGGTGAGCCGACGGTGGGCTAGCCGGCTCTGGGACGACTGCGAGGACGGCTGCGCGGGCCCCGAGGTCGCGGAGCCCCGCTGCGTCGAAGGCGTGTGCACGGCGTTCTTCGAGGACGGAGAGGACGGAGCGAAGATCGACGATTGTACACGCAAGCCCGTCGATGCCCCCATCTGCGTGGCAGCGGAGCACGTCGAGGACATCCGCCGTCACATTCGGAGGACCTACCGGGATCCGTTCGCACCGGAGGAAGACGCCGTGCCGCCGTGCCGTGCCCTCGGCCGGAGCCGGCAGGAGGTCGCGGCCCTCCTGGGCGCTCCGACGGAGCCGGCGGCGAAAGACGGCTACACGCCCTTCCGCCTCGACGTGGAGCTCCGCTTCGAGGACGGTGTGGCCGTTTCCCTCCGGCAGAGGCTCCTCCCCGGGGAGCGGGACGCTGCCCGCTGGGCCCGCTGGCGGAGCCGGCACCAGGGACCCGAGGAGGCCCTCACCGGGGAGGAGGCCGCGGCCCACGCCGGTCTGTGGGCGCCCGTCCCCGCGCTCGCCAGGCCCGACGGCTGGCGCTGGAAGCCGGGCGAGCTCCGCTGCGGCGACGAGCACACCGAGATCGGCCTGCAGGGGACCTACGACCCGAAGCGTGGCGTCCTGCAGGTGGAGGCGGACCGGCGCTGACGCGCGGCTAGGCCATCGGAAGGAGGGCCAGGCCATGCCCGCGGTCACCCCGACGTCGGACCTCCGGTCGTGTCAGGTCCGTGCGGTCGTCTCCGGTCCCTCCGGGAGTGGCGGGCCCGGGCGGCGGCCCCTCCGACGACCGCCAAGCCCAGCAGGGCCAGCAGCGTCCACAAGACGCTCGTGCCCTCCACCTCTCGGGCGCCCTCCTGGCCCACGACTCCGCCTTCCGCGGCCCCGTCCGCCGGCGCCTCCATGGGCCGGCCCGACCAGTCGCGACATACCAGGCTGCCCTCGGAGAGTCCGCAGAACATGGCCTGACCGGGGACCGCGGCAGTGAAATCACCCTCCAGTTCGTGCACCTCGCCGGTTCGCTCCTGCCAGCAACGGACACCGTCGCTCTCCGCGAGGGCACACCAGCGCGGGCCCGCCGCGCGGACGGTCCGGAAGCGACCCTCGGGAGGCTCGACGCCCGACTCGCCGCTGCAGACGAGCTCTCCCGAGGCAGCGACGACGCACGCCGTGAGCTGTCCGACCGCGACGCCCCTCGCGTCCTCGACCGTCGCGGGGTCCGGCATCCGGCCCGGCCCGCCACCCCAGCAGGTCACGGTGCCCTCCTCCCGGACGCCACACGCCGTGTACTGTCCGACCGCGAGTCGGGTGAACCGGCCGTCGGGAGGCGGGGTCGTCGGCAGTCCGCGCGCGCTCCAGCAGGTCGCCTCGCCCTGCTCGTCCAGGGCGCACGTCTGGGTCTGCCCCGAGGCGATCGAGGTGAATCGGCCGTCGGGTGCCTCGACATCAGCCATGCGACCCGCGCCCCAACATGCCACCGTGCCCTCCGCCCGTAGCACGCAGACGTGCCCCATGCCACTGGCCACTGCCTCGTAGGGGCCCGGGTCGGTCCTGCGGTTCCCGTCGAGGGTACCCGAGCCCCAGCACACCAGCTCCCCGCTGCCGCGGATCCCGCACGGGTAGGCGCCCTCGCCGAGGGAGACGTCCCGGAATGGACCGGCTGGCGGTCCTGCGGCGAACGCCGGCTGGGCCAGCAGACAGAGCAGGAGCGCGGCGAAGCAGGCCTCGTCGAGAGGAGCGGAGAGCCGCCTCGCTGCGGTGGCTGCCGCACGTCGTCGAGCCGGCTCCCGACATCGCGGGTGCTCCGGGGTCCGGCAGGGCTCCACGCTCATGGGGCCAGGAAATCGGGACGGGTCGGGCGTTTCATGACGTCGAGCGTATCAGGTTCTTGGCCCACCTACCGGCGGGGGTCGACGTCGATGGCTGCGCGCGGAGGTCCCATGAGGCGGAATCTCGGATGTCGGGCCCGCCCCATTTCGGAGCTCGATTTCTACGCGACGTAGCTGCACGCCGTGCCCGCCCGATCCAGGGCCCGTCGACACCGGCAGCAAGCCCAGCGCCTGCGTCCACGCGACGGGAGACGCCCTCGGCGTGAACGCGGCGGCCCGATCCGCGATCGGGATCCACACCGGCCGGGGACGGGGCTTGTCCGACGTGACCTCCGCGCGGCATCCTGCGCGCCGACGACGGTCCAGGAGGTGAGGCCATGCGCGCGGTCGTGATCACGGAGCAAGGAGGTCCCGAGGTCCTCGCCCTGAGGGAGGTCCCCGATCCGACACCCGGGCCGTTCGACGTCCTGGTCCGGGTCGAGGCCTCCGCCCTGAACCGGGCGGATCTCCTGCAGCGGCGCGGGCTGTACCCGGCCCCGCCCGGGTTCCCCCAGGAGATCCCCGGCCTCGAGCTCGCGGGCCGCGTCGTCGCCTGCGGCGAACACGTCACGCGGTTCGAGGAGGGCGACCGGGTGATGGGCGTGGTCGGCGGCGCCGCCTGCGCCGAGCAGGCCGTGCTCCACGAGCGGGAGGCGGTGCGCGTGCCCGACGGCATGTCCGCCACCGACGCGGCCGCCGTCCCGGAGGCCTTCATCACGGCCTTCGACGCGATGATGCTCCAGGGCGGCCTGGGCCCGGGCCAGTGGATGGTCGTCAACGCGGCCGGAAGCGGCGTGGCCACGGCCGCGGTCCAGATCGCGCGGGCCATCGGCGCCCGCAGCGTCGGCAGCAGCAGGACCGCGGCGAAGTGCGAGCGCGCGAAGGAGCTGGGCCTGGACGTGGCCGTCCAGGGCACGAGCGCCGACCTGCCGAACGTGGTCAAGGAGGCCACCGACGGGGCGAAGGCCGCGGTGGCGGTGGACCTCGTGGGCGGCCCGGGCCTCGGCTCCATGATGCGGTGCCTCCGGCCCACCGGCGCGCTGATCCTCGTGGGCCTGATGGGGGGCCCGAAGGCCGAGATCTCCCTGGGGCACCTCCTGGCGAAGCGCCTGCGGCTGCGAGGCACCGTCCTGCGGAGCCGCCCGATGGAGGAGAAGGTCGCCGTCGCGCGGGCGTTCGAGGATCGCATGGTCCCCCTGTTCGAGGGAGACGCGCCGCGGCTTCACCCCGTCATCGACCGGGTCGTGCCCTGGGCGGACGTCGCCGAGGCCCACCGGGTGATGGAGGACAACGCCAACACGGGCAAGATCGTCCTGGAGCACGCTTGAGCCCATGGCCGCGCCCCTGCTCCTGGTCGCCTCGGCCGTCCTCGTCGCGGCGCCTGCACCGGACTCCGCCGAGGGATCCGGGCCGCCCCCCGTGGCCGCCGAGGATCGCCGCCGTCTGACCGCCCTGGCCGAGGACCTGCCCGGCCACGGCCTGCCGCCCGTCGAGGTGCCGGCCGCGGACACGCCCCACGCGGCGTGGGAGACCCTCGCAGCGCGCCTCGCCCGGCGGTTCGCGCCCCCGTCGACGCGCGGGGACGACAGCGTCGAGGCCCTGGTGAACGCGCGGCCCCTCGCCCCGGCCGTCGAGAGGCTCGTCCCCCGGCACCGGCGCTACCGGGCCCTGGTGGACGCCATGGGGCGACTGCGGGCGGCGCTCGCGGACGACCCGCCCCGGCTCCCCGCGACCCCCTACCGGATCCGGGCGGGCAGCACGGCCGACGAGGTGCGGACGCTCCGCCGGCGGCTGGCCCTCGAGGGCTACGAGGCCGGAGATCCCGCCGGCCGGCACGCCCGATACTGGGATCCTGGGCTGAAGCGCGCCCTGTGGCGCTGGCAGCAGGCCCACGACCTGCCCGTCACCACCTGGCTCGACGACCTCACGCGGGTCCGGCTCAACGAGGGCCTCGAGGTCCTCCCCGCGCGGGTGGCCGTCGCCCTGCAGCGCTGGCGGGACCTGGAGATGCGCAGCGACCAGGGCCGCCGGGTGCTGGTGCACCTGAACCGCCAGCACCTCCTGGCGGAGAGCGACGACGCGCCCGCCCTCGAGATGGACGTGGTGGTCGGCCGCGCGGACGAGGACAACGCCACGCCCAGCGTGTCGACCGTCGTCGAGCGGGTCGTGGTGCACCCCACGTGGGCCGTGCCACGCCGGATCGTCGAGGAGGAGCTTCGGCCCGCCGTGAACGATCTGCCCGGCCTGTTGCGCGACCGGGGCTATCGCGTCGAGGTGCTGCCGGACGGCCGCTGGCGCGTGCTCCGACTGGCGGGCCGCCACAACCCCCTGGGCCGCCTGAAGCTGCCCCTGCCCGGCACCGGCGGGGTCTACCTCCACGACACGCCGCACCGGGCCGCGTTCGCCGCGGAGACGCGCCTGCGCTCCCACGGATGCGTCCGCCTCGGAGACGCGCTGGCACTGGCCCGCTGGCTGCTCCCGGAGCGGGCCGAGCACCTCCGGGGGCTGCTCGAAGCCGGCGAGACGAGGTCGATCCCCTTGGAGGCCCCGGTGCCCATACACCTCGTCTATCAGACCCTGACCGTCGACGAGGACGGTCGCCTGGTGGCGCACCCCGACGTGTACGGCCGCGACCGGGAGGCCATGGAGGGCGTGGACGTGGCCGCGCTGCTCGCAGCCTCCGGCGCCGGCGGGGGAGCGGACGACATGGACGAGCTGCAGTAGCACCGCCAGGGACCGCGGGCGTCCCCGCCTGTCGATCATACACGTCTCCCCAGCACCGAAGGGCTCGCGCCAAGGTGCCAAGCCGCAAAGCCGCGGAGGACATGGGGAAGATGCAGTACAACCGCCGTCCGCGGCGGTCACTCCCCGATCCGTCGGCCCCGGCGGCACGAGGCGGCCCGTCCCGGAGCCCACTCCCGATGGGGGCGAAACGCCGGGCCCGGTGAGCCCGACCACGTCCGCGTCCACGACCACGATTCGCGGGCTCTCGACGACTTGTGACCAATGGACAGGCGTCCCCGCCCGCGAAGCGGATATCCCGGCGGGAGTCGCTCCGTCGGGCATGGGCAAGGGCCGAGGGGGCTCAGCCCTCCGCGGCGTCGACCGCTTCGGCGGACTCCACGTCGCCCTCGGGCGGGGGCGGCGGTGGCGCGGGGAGCGCCACGCCGTAGCGCCTCGCGATGGACGTGAGCTGGCGGTCCAGCCCCTCCAGGCCGTCGGCGCGGGCGATGCGGGCGAAGCGGCTGCGGTAGGTCGCCACCAGGCTCGCGCCGTCCACGACCACGTCCCAGGCGCGCCAGCGGTCCCCGCTCCAGCGCAGCTCGAGCTGGAGATCCCACCGGGCGCCGTCCCGGCGCCGGGTCAGGCGGGCGTCCACGAGGGCCCCGTCGCAGGTCCGGCTCGTGTCCTCCACGGTGAGCTGGTGATCCGTGGGGTCCCGGAGGCGCTCCAGGTACCGGTTCTGGAGCAGCGCATCCAGGCTGATGCGCCACCGGCGGCGCTGCCAGCCGGGGGCCTCCTCCCACGGCTCGCCCACGGCGGCGGCGGCGAAGGCGTCCACGTCCACGCTCCGCCCGGCGATCTGCTCCCGCCGGCGCTCCCGCAGCCGCTCGCCGGCGGGCCCGGGGACGTCCAGGCGGCTCGCCCTCGCCAGCTCTCCGAAGACCCGGCGCACCGCCGCGTCCGGGCGCTCGGAGTCCGGGGCGCACCGCGGAGGCGCGGGGCCGATCTCGCCGTCCGTCGCGGACGAGGCGTCCGGCGGGGTCGCCCCCACCGAGCCCGCGACCACGCCGACGACGAGCGCCCCGAGGATGGCTCGCATGCTTGTCTTCACCGAACGCAGCCTACCGGATCACGTCGCGCCGCCTCAACGCGAAGGCCGCCGCGAGGTCTTCTCGGCGGCGTCGCCGGGACGCCGAACGCTTGACACCCGTGCTCGCTTCCGCGAGACCCGACCCTGAGCCCTTCCGCGCGGTCGTGCCACGAAGGACGTGAGCGAACACGTCCGCAGCCGGGCGTGTCTTCACCAGGAGCCCCTCCCCGCCATGTCCCCGTCCGACCACAGGCGCGAGGCCGCCGAGCCCTCCTCCGGCGAGAGCGAGGACGCGCGCGCAGGGCTGCCGGCGGACCGGGAGGCGGCGCTGCTGGCCGACGCCAGGGCCCCGACGGAGGTGGCGCCGCGCCGCTTCCCGGATCTGGACGAGCGCCACCTGCACAATCCCAGCCACATGCTGGGCAAGCCCGGCCTGCTCTGGCGCGGCCTGTGGAGGATCCTCTTCGAGAGCGTGGCCTTCGACGAGCGCCACGTCCGCTCCATCCGGGATCACGGGCGGGAGGCGGACCTGGTGTTCGTGATGCACCACCACAGCCTCCTGGACTACCTGTACTTCAACTACGCGTTCCTGAAGTTCGGGCTGCCGCTGGTGTTCTTCGCGAACAACGTGGCCACGACCCTGTTCCGCCCCCTCTGGCGGCTGATCCTGGCCGGGCTGTCGCGGCTGTTCGGGCGGCGCCGCCGGATCCTGGAGGAGACGGACCTCCTCACCTACGGGGTGGAGCGCGGCAAGCCCGCCCTGCTCTTCCTCAAGCGGAGCGGCATGTGGCCCTGGTCCACGGACCAGCAGGCCAACGAGTACCTGGAGACCCTCATCGGCGTGCAGCAGGAGCGGATCCGGGCCTGCGAGGGGGAGGAGAGCGCCACGCCCCGCCCCATCCGGCTCATGCCCCAGCTCCTCGTGTGGAGCCAGAACCCGAACCGCTATCGCCGCAGCATCCGGGACATGGTGTTCGGGAACCCGTCGGCGCCCGGCGCGACGCGCAAGGTCCTGAACTTCGTCATCAACCGCGGCAAGGCCTTCGTCCAGATGGGCCACCCGGTGGACCTGCTCGAGTTCCTCCTGGAGCAGCCCGACGACCTGTCCACCAGCGAGCTCGCGCGGAAGCTCCGCTTCACGGCGCTGCGGACGCTCCAGGTCGAGGAGCGGGTCATCAAGGGGCCGATCCTGAAGGACGCGAAGCGCATCCGGCAGGAGATCGTCCGGACCCCGGAGATGCAGGCGGAGATCCGCCGCATGGCCATGGAGGAGGAGCGCTCCACACAGGAGGTGGAGAAGCAGATCGCGAGCTACCTCAAGGAGATGGCCGCCGACTTCTCCATGGCCTACATCGAGGGCATGTGCATCGGCCTGACCCTGGTCTTCGAGCGCATGTACAGCGAGGTGATCGCCGACGTGGACGGCCTGGAGCGGGTCAGGGAGGCGGGGCGGAACGCGCCCCTGGTCCTCCTTCCCTGCCACCGCAGCCACGTGGACTACCTGGTCATCAGCTACCTCTTCTACGCGAACGGGCTGATCCCGCCGCACATCGCCGCCGGCATCAACCTGAGCTTCTTCCCCATCGGCCACATCTTCCGGCGCTCCGGGGCCTTCTTCATCCGGCGGAGCTTCCGGGAGAACGAGGCCTACCGCGTGGCCTTCCGCGAGTACATCCGCAAGCTCCTGCGCGAGGGCTACTGGATCGAGTTCTTCCCCGAGGGCGGCCGCTCCAGGACGGGCAAGATGCTCCCGCCCAAGTACGGGATGCTGCGGACGGTCCTGGACGCCGTGCGCTCCGGCAGCGCCTCGGACGTGAACCTGGTCCCGGTCTACGTGGGCTACGAGCGCGTCATCGAGGAGCGCGCCTACACCCAGGAGCTGACGGGCGGCGAGAAGAAGAAGGAGAACATCACCGGGCTGCTGAAGACGACGAAGGTCCTCTGGTCCAAGTACGGGCGCCTGTACGTGAGCTTCGGCGAGCCCCTGTCCGTGCGCCGGCAGATCGAGGAGGCCGGCGTGGAGGACGCGGCGGTCGACGAGCCCTCCTACCAGGACTTCGTCCGCCGCGTGGGCTATCGCGTCGTGGACGGCATCCAGGACATCGCCCTGGTCACGCCGAACGCGCTGACGGCCATGGCGCTGCTCACGCACCCGAAGCGGGGCGTGCGACGGGACGTGCTGCTGCGCCGAATCGGCTTCCTCCTCGCCGTGGCCAGCCGGAAGCAGGCCCCCCTCTCCAAGACCCTGGAGCACGCCCTCAAGATCCGGCGCCAGGAGGTGGCCGCGGCCCTGGAGCATGTCGAGGAGGAGGGACGGAGCACGCACTGCCTGGCCCTGGGCGCCGACAGCCCGGTGAGCGAGGCCCGCGGCGCGGCGGTGGAGGAGGCCATCGACAAGGTCCTCCACCACTACGTCGAGGACACGCTCGTCGAGTCCCGGGAGTTCGAGGGCGAGGTGGTCTACACGCCCGTCGCCGAAGAGCGCATCAAGCTCGACTTCTACAAGAACAACATCGTCCATCTGCTCGTGCCGGAGGCCATCCTCGCCACGGCCCTGCACGCGACCGCGGAGGACGGGGTGACCACCGAGGACGACGCCCGCCTGGCCGCGCGGCGCCTGTCCCGGACCTTCAAGTACGAGTTCGTCTTCGAGCCGGACAGCCCCTTCGACGAGCGCTTCGGCGCCATCATCGGCGAGTTCGAGCGGGCCGGGCTGGTCACGCGGGAGACGGGCGGGCACGGCGCGCGCTTCCGCCTCGCGGACGACCCGGCCCCCCAGGGCGTCCTCGACTACCTCCACAACGTCCTCGAGCCCTGGCTGGAGGCCTACTGGCTCCTGGGCGTGGGGCTCCAGGAGCTCGTGGCGGCCGAGATGCCCGAGAAGGAGTTCCTCAAGCGCCTCCAGCGCGTGGCGGCCCGCCGCTTCCACGAGGGCGACGTGACGCGCCCCGAGGCCGCCAGCTCCGTGACCTTCAAGCACGCTCTCGACGCGTACGGGGAGCTGGACTACGTGGTCCGGAAGCGCCGCGGCCGCGACCGCTTCGTGCGCCGAATGGGCACGGAGTCCGGCGAGGAGGACCCCCTCCCCGAGCTGCTGGAGCGCCTCCAGGGGTTCATGCGGGAGTAGCCGCGCGGTGGCGCAGCCAGGCGCCGATCCGCTCCATCCCCTCGTCCAGGTCGACGGTCGGCGCCCAGCCCAGCACCGCCCGGGCTCGACGCGTCGAGTACGTCGCCCGCCGGCAGAGGTAGCGGACCGCCCCCCTGCTCAGGGGCATGTGGACGCCGGTGGCCCGCTCCACCACCTCCCCGCCTCGCGCCAGGGCGAGGGCGAGGCGGTACGGGATGGAGACGCGCGGGGGCTTCAGCTCCGCCGCCGCGGCCAGGCGGCTGAAGAACTCGGCGCAGGTCGTGTCGTCGACCCCGTCGGTGACCTGGAAGATGCCGCCGTCGGCATCCCGTGCCTGCAGCGCCAGGACCACGGCGTCCACCGCGTGGCCGACCCAGGTGTGGGCGATGAGTCCGCGTCCGCCGCCCACGAGCACGGGCACCCGGGCGCGCATCATGCGCAGGGGGCGCTCCACCCAGGGCTCCGAGCCCGGGCCGTAGACGTCGCCGAGCCGCAACACCACGGTGGGGACGTGCCCCTCGACCATGGCCTGCCGGGCGAGCTCTTCGCTGGCGGCCTTGGTGTCGAAGTACGGCGCGCCCGTGTCGAAGTCCAGGGGTGTCGTCTCGTCCGCGCCCTGCCCCGGGTCGAAGCCCAGCGCCGCGATGGACGAGATGTGCACGAAGCGCTCGACCCGACCGGCCGCCGCCGCGTCCAGGACGTTCTGGGTGCCGGCGACGTTGACGGCCTGGAACAGCCCGGGATCGCCGCGATCGTCCACGATGGCCGCCGCGTGGACGACCCGGCGCGGTCGCAGCCGTTCGAAGACCTCCAGGACGTGGGCCCCGTCGCGGACGTCCATCCGGATCGTGGGCTCGTCGCCCGCGCGCACGTCGACGCCCTGGACCGTGGCGCCCGCCTCGCGCAGGCGCGCCACGAGCGCCGACCCGATGAAGCCCGCGGACCCGGTCACCAGCACGTCCACCGGACCGGTGGGGCGCGCCTCCGGCGTGCTCGTGCCCATGGCGCCAGCATGGCCCGTCCCGGCGGGATTGCAAGCCCCGGCGACGCGGGCGACCAACTCGCCGAGAGCCGGCGAAACGTGGACGTGGACGTGGTCGGCGCTTCGGGCACTCCCACGGCAACCCGGCGGATAGGGACTTCAGGAACGGTCTTCTCTGGATGGGCCGACGACGCCATCAGCAACGCCACGTCTGGCGGGAAGAACGCCCGCCGTCCCAGCGAACGCGATCAGTGCCTGGACCGCGGGAGGCGTCTGCAGCGCACCGGATACTCCGACGGGAGTCGCTCCTTCAGGCAAGGGCACGGGCAAGGGCGCGAGCCCACCGGGCTTCGGGATGAGGCGCCGTCGCCGAACCGTTGTGGCCCCGCCATGCCCCGCGTACCCTCCCGAGCGATGCGCGATCGAGACACCGGAGCCGTCGTCCGCGTCGCCAACCGCCGCCGGGGCGGCTGGCCGGGCACCGCCCTGCGCGCGCTCGTCGTGGTGGGCCTGGTCGGGGCGCTCCTCGCCGGGGCCGCCGCGTTCGGAGCCTACGCCTGGTACGCCCGCGATCTGCCGCGCCTCGACCGCTTCGACGACCTGGTCTCCCCCGGGGTCACGCGCTTCGAGGCCGGCGACGGCCAGGTCGTGGGCGAGTGGTACCAGCAGCGGCGGATCCAGCTCGACTGGGATCAGCTGCCGCGGAAGCTCGTCCTGGCCTTCCTGGCGGCCGAGGACGCCCGGTTCTTCTTCCACGAGGGCGTGGACCTGAAGGGCATCGTGCGGGCCATGATCACCAACATCCGCGCCGGGGAGATCCGCGAGGGCGCCAGCACCATCACCCAGCAGCTCGCCAAGGCCCTGGTGGGCCACGACAAGTCCTACGAGCGGAAGATCCGCGAGGCCATCCTCGCCCGCCGCATGGAGGACATCTACACGAAGCAGCAGATCCTCACCTGGTACCTGAACGCCATCTACCTGGGCCACGGAAGCTACGGCGTGCAGGCAGCCGCCCAGAACTACTTCCGGAAGGACGTCTGGGACCTGGACCTGGCCGAGGTGGCGATGATCGGCGGCCTGCCCCAGTCGCCCGGCCGGGTGAACCCGGCGGTGGACATGCCGGCGGCCCGGCGGCGGATGGGCCACGTCCTGGACCAGATGCACCGGCGCGGGTGGATCACGGCCGACGAGCGGGAGGCGGCCCTGTCGACGGACCTGGAGGTCCACCCGATCCGGGACACCCTCGGCGACCACGTCCCGTACTACACGGAGGAGGTCCGCAAGCGGATCGTCGACCGCTACGGCGAGGACGGGGAGGGGCGCAGCTGGCTGGACCTGGGCCTGCGGGTGTCCATGGCCGTGGATCCCGCGACCCAGCGCGTGGCCTCGGAGGCCCTCGGGGCGGCCCTCGAGGATCTGGCGAAGCGACAGGGCTTCCCGGGCCCGCTGGGGCGCATGGAGCGGGACGACTTCCTCGCGCGGTCGGCCCCGTATCTCCCGGCGGGAGGTGTCTCGGAGGGAGACAGGCTGCTCGGGCGCGTCACGAAGGCCGGGGAGGAGACCGCCACCGTGGAGCTCGCGGACGGCGTCGCCGGCACGCTCCGACTGAAGGACACGCGCTGGGCCGGCCCCTACACGGAGTTTCCGGTGAAGGGCGGCCGGCGGATCACCAGCGGACGGGTGTCCTTCGAGCCGCGGCTCGGGGCCATGAACGACGCGCTGTCCCCGGGGGACGTGGTCTACGTGGAGGTGGGCGGCGGGAAGCGGGACGCCCCGTCCCTGGAGATGGTCCCCATCCCGCTCATGGAGGGGGCCTTCGTGTCCTATCCCACCGCGGGCGGCGGCTTGGACGCGCTGGTCGGCGGCTGGGACTTCGATCGCAGCCAGGTGAACCGGGCGTTCTCGGTCCGCCAGACGGGCTCCACCATGAAGCCCATCGTCTACTCCAAGGCCTACGACCTCGGCCTGCCACCCTCGGCGCTCTTCTCCGGGGCGCCCTTCCGCGAGGGGGACTACAACCCCACGGGCAAGCGGACGAAGGACGACATGCTCGTCTGGGACGCCCTGGCGAAGTCCGAGAACTCGGTGAGCCTGAGGGTGCTCCAGTACGTGCTCCACCACACGTCGCGGGACGACTACCAGGCCTGGGGGCGCGCCCTGGGGCTGCCCCGACAACTCGAGGGCTTCACCTCGGAGGTGCTGGGAGCGGACCAGACGCCCTTCGGGATGGCGCACGCCTTCGGCGTGTTCGCCCGGCGCGGCCTGGACCCGACCATGGGCCTGGTCCGCAAGGTCGTGGACGACAGCGGCCGCGTGCTGGAGCGCCACGTGCACCCCCTGGACCGCCACGCTCCGCTGCACGACGTGATCCTCGCGGCCTGGGATCGGGCCCTGCGCCCCGCCGAGCGGCGGATCGCGCCCCGGACGGCCTACCTGACCGGCGCCAACCTCGTGGAGGTGGTCGAGCGCGGGACGGGCCGTCGCGCCCGGCGCCTGGAGCGAGAGGTCGCCGGCAAGACGGGCACCCTGCCCTACGACGTGTGGTTCGACGGCTTCTCCCGGGAGCGGGTGGCCGTGGTCTGGATCGGGGCCGACCGCCGCGAGCGTCCCCTCGGCCTGTCGGAGGACGTCAACCGCGTGTACGGCAGCGACACCGCCCTTCCCGCCTGGCTCGCCTTCATGGAGCGCGTGGGCGCCGGGCGCCCCCACCGCTCCATCGTGCGCGAGCCTCCGCCGGACATCGTCCGGGTGCGCGTCGACCCGGACACCGGCCTGCTCGCCCGCGACGGCGGCCGGGAGATCCCCCACCGCGAGGGGACGGCGCCCACGGAGTTCGGCTGGGAGCCCGAGAGCCCACAGAACATCCACGAGACCGAGACCGAGTTCTGACTCGGCGGGAACGCTCCCCGACCGCACCTTGCCGCGCAGGGGGGGCGTGCATATCATCGGCCGCCGCCGCGACGGATGAGAGCCATCCGGCCCGCGGGCGAGCGACGTGAACCGGGGCCGTTCCCCGGGGAGAGGCGGACGGATGTTCGGGCTCGGAACCTGGGAGATCGCGCTCATCCTCGTGGCCGCCCTGATCTTCATCGGCCCCGGCAAGCTCCCCGAGCTCGCGCGGTCGCTGGGCAAGGGCATGCGCGAGATGCGACGAGCCATGGCCGGCCTGGAGCGGGAGATCTCGGACGCCACCTCCATCCCGGAGGACGACGAGAAGAAGCGCTCGCCGAAGGAGGGCGGCGACGCCGGCGGGGACGACGGCGCCCCGGGTGCAAAGGCCGACGACGGCACCCGGGTTGATGAAACCGGCGACGGCGCCCCGGGCGATGAGTCCGACGACGGCCGGGTCGCCACGACGCCGCCCCACGGGCGCCGCCCGGCGGAGGAGGCGCCGTCCGAGCAGGACACGGACGAGAAGACGGGGCCCGCGTGAGCGAGGAGGCGACCGACGACGCGACCGGGGAGGCGGCCGAGGGACAGGTCGGCGTCATGTCGTTCCAGGAGCACCTCGCGGAGCTCCGCACGCGCCTCATCCGCGTCGCGCTGGTACTCGCCGTGGGCTTCTTCTCCTGCTGGGCCTTCCGCGAGGAGCTGTTCGCCTTCCTGTCCGGCCCCATCAGCCGGGCCCTGGCGGACAACGGCATCTACCACTTCCAGGCCATCGAGATCACCGAGAGCATCCTGGTCTATCTGAAGACCTCGTTCGTCGCCGCGGTGGTCCTGACGAGCCCGCTCACCTTCTACCAGCTCTGGGCCTTCGTGAGCCCGGGCCTCCTGGACAACGAGCGCCGCTTCGTGATGCCGGTGACCATCTTCACGGTGCTCTTCTTCCTCATCGGCTCGGCGTTCGCCTACCGGGTCATCCTGCCGTTCATCACCGACTACCTGGTGAACATGACCATGGAGGCCGGCCAGGCCGAGGTCATGGTCACCCTCCAGAACGCCTACTCCACGGCGTTCATCTTCCTGCTCATCTTCGGCCTCGTCTTCGAGCTTCCGCTGGTCATCTTCTTCCTGACCCTCTTCGGGCTGGTGACCGCGAAGGGCCTGCTGAGCTTCTTCCGCTACTTCGCGGTGCTGAGTGTCCTGGCCGGCGCCATCCTCACCCCGCCGGACCCCGTGAGCCAGGTGCTCATGGCCGTCCCCCTGAACGTCCTCTACCTGTTCGGGGTCTTCGTCGCCTGGGGCGTCGAGCGCTCCCGCCGCGGCGACGAGGAGCAGCAACCGGGCGCCGGGGCCACCCTCACACGGCTGGTGGGCTCGTCGCTGGTCCTCCTGGTGCTGGCCGGCGGCCTGATCGTCCTGTTCGTGCGGACCCTGCCCCAGAAGGACCTCACGGAGCTGCTGCCCGAGCAGGCCGCCTGGATCGTCGGCGGCAACCCCGCCATCCTCGCCGAGTCTCCCGCCGTCGACGCGACGCTCCGCCGGCAGACGGCCCGCGGTCCCTGGATCGAGGCCCTCGGCGAGGCCGACCTGGAGCTCGAGGACGTCGTCGAGGCCGCCATGGTGGGCACGGCGGACGGCGAGCGCGCTCTGATGGTCCGATCCGACGAGCTGGGCACGAAGCGGGCCGCCGTGGAGGAGGCCCTCCCCGAGGGCTCGGAGGACGCGGTCGGACGGGTCGACGAGGACACCCTGGCCCTCGGCCCCGAGAACCTCGTCCAGGCCCTCGTGGACGCCGGTCACGGAGACGTGGACACCATCGACGCCAGCGAAGAGGAGGACCGGCTCCTCCAGAACCTGAAGCTGGGCGGCCCCATGTGGGCCTGGCTCCCGTCACCGAAGGACCGAGGAGGGCGATTTCTCGGGAAGCGGCTGGCCGAGGAGCTGTCGGCCGCCGGCGCCTGGATCCGCCCCGGCGATCCGCCGCGCATCACCCTGGCCTTCCACGCGACCGACAAGGACGTAGCCGACGACGTGGAGACGCGCCTGGATGCCCTCCGCACGGTCCAGCGCGGCACCGGCTCCGACGAGCACGAGGCGCTGGTGCAGGTCACCCTCGCCCTGGCCGAGGAGATCCGGGAGGTCGCTCCGCCCGGCCGCCGCGAGCGCATCGCGAAGCTGGAGGCGCGCCTCCGGGACATGGCCGGGCCGCGGACGTCGGTGGACCTGCCCGCCATCACCTCGTTCGGCAACCGCGCCACGGGCTGGGCCCTCCGCCGCGATGACGTCCGCCTGGAGCTGACCGCGGAGCTGGAGCCCGATGGCCTCGGCGCCCTCCTCGAGCCCCTGCTGGTGGCCCTGCGCTGATCCCGCCCGGCACGTCGGGGCACGTGCCCTTGGCAGCAGGCCGTCCCGTGCCGTATGTCGGGGGCCGACGGTCCACCGAGGACCCCGGAGGTGCCTCCATGAACGCGGCCCTGGCCACCGGCCTGGCCCTCGTCGCCTACGTACTCGGCTACGTGCTCTACAGCCGGTTTTTGTCCCGGCGGGTGTTCGGTCTCCGCGACGACGTGACGACGCCGGCCCACGCCCTGTACGACGGGGTCGACTACGTCCCGACGAAGAAGTGGGTCCTCTTCGGGCACCACTACGCGTCCATCGCCGGCCTCGCCCCCATGCTCGGGCCCGCCGTCGCAGTGATCTGGGGCTGGGCGCCGGCCCTGCTCTGGGTGGTCCTGGGCTCCCTCCTGGTCGGGGGGGTCCACGACTTCGGCGCCCTGGTGGTGAGCGCGCGGGCCCGGGGCAAGAGCCTCGGCAAGGTGGCCGAGGGCATCATCGGCCCCCGCGCCAAGACCCTGTTCCACATCGTCATCTTCTTCCTGATGGCCCTCGCCATGGGGGTCTTCGTCTACGTCATCGCCTTCCTGTTCAGCCCGGCGAAGACACCCGAGCAGGAGTCCATCCACTTCCCCCAGGCGGTGTTCCCCTCCTTCGGGCTCATGGTCATCGCCGCCGCCATCGGCTGGCTCGGCTTCAAGCGCGGCCTGTCCTGGAAGTGGCTCACCCCGGTGGGCTTCGCCCTGCTCCTGTACCTCGTCTACCTGGCGACCCAGGGCTCGGTGCTGGAGTCCACCGGGCTCGGCGATCCCGACGTCGCCCCCGGCCGCCAGGGCTGGAGCGTCATCCTGCTGACCTACGCCTTCATGGCCTCCGTGCTCCCGGTCTGGAGCCTTCTGCAGCCGCGGGACTTCCTGAACAGCCTGCTGCTCTACGTGGGCCTCACCGGCCTGTACGTGGGCGTGTTCGTCCTCCAGCCGGACTTCGCCGCCCCGGCCGTGCGCCTGAACCCCGAGGGCGCGCCGAGCCTGTTCCCCTTCGTGTTCATCATCATCGCGTGCGGCGCCGCGAGCGGCTTCCACAGCCTGGTCTCGTCCGGCACGACCGCCAAGCAGCTGGACCGGGAGACCGACGCGCGGTTCGTGGGCTACGGCGGGATGATCGGCGAGTCGCTCCTGGGCCTCATCGCGGTGCTCGCCACCACCGCCGGCATCCTGGACCCCGAGAAGTGGCAGACCGCGTACGCCAACTGGGGCGCCGTCCAGGGCCTCGGCGCCAAGGTGGGCGGCTTCATCAACGGCTCCGCCACCTTCCTCGAGGCCCTGGGCATCGACCGCTTCGTGGGCGCGTCGTTCATCAGCCTCATCGTCGTGAGCTACGCCCTCACCTCCCTCGACTCGGCGACGCGCCTGCTGCGCTACAACCTGGAGGAGATCGGCGAGACCCTCGGCCTCACGCTCGACCGTTACGTGGCCAGCATCCTGGCCGTCGGCGCCATCGCCTTCTTCGCCTTCTACGAGCTGGACGGGAAGCCGGCCGGCGTCGCGCTCTGGTCGCTCTTCGGCACCACCAACCAGCTCCTGGCGGGCCTGGCGCTCCTCGCCGTGACGCTCTACCTGCTCCAGCGGGGCCGCCCCTGGTACTACACCGGCATCCCCATGGTCTTCCTGCTGGGGACCACCCTGAAGGCCATGGTCACGAACGTGCAGCGCTTCTGGGACCAGGGCGCCTGGCCGCTCTTCGTCGTCGGCGGGCTGCTGCTGATCCTGGGCGTGTGGCTGGTCGTCGAGGCCTTCCTCGCCGTCCTCCGCCACCGCCGCGAGGGCCCGCGAGAGGGCCTGGACATCGAGCCGCTGCCGGACGAGGACCCGCGCGAGGCGGCCTGACGAAGCGCGGCTCCGCCCGAGCGGATGTTCACTGTGGTGCGGGCACCCCCGGTGTGGAGCCGAAGCGCCGGAAGGCGTCCGTGGATCCGGCGTGGCCCGGAATGGCGGCCACTGAAGTCGTACTCACAGTACGTCGAAGTGGCCGGAGAGAGCACGCCCCGGAGACGCGGGCGGATCCCGAGCTGCAGCCGGCGGATGGTGAGAAGGCCGGGGTAGAAGCAGCGCGCTGCCCACACCGACCCGGCTCCGCCGTTGGATGGGCGGTGACGACCCGGCCGCCGGACGCTGATGGACGGCGAACATCGCGCTACCATCCGTGCCGGGTGGTGGTAGAGTTGCGCCGTAGAGATTCCTCGAGCCGGCACGCCTCCGTGTATCCGGCACCGGCGGGGAGAGTCCCATGTCGATCCCGCGCATCGTCGCCTCCCTCCTCGTGCTCACCGCTGCGTTCGTCCTCGCGGCCACCGAACCGGTGGCGGCGCAGTGCACCACCACCGTCGCGGACGGCGGCGACTCCGGTGCAGCGACCCTCCGTGACGCCATCGCCTGTGCCCCGGACGGCGGAACCGTCACCTTCGAGAGTTCCCTGACCTCGGTGAGCATCACCTCCGACGACCTCACCGTCGCCGACAAGGCCGTCACCATCGACGGCGGGGAGACCGGCGTCGTGGTCGACTTCGGTGGCAACCCGTACGCCTTCGTCGTGCAGGACGCGGGGGGATTGACGCTCCGGCGTCTCACCGTCACCGGCGCGCAGGCCACCGCCCTCGTCGCAGAGGCCGGCAGTGACCTGGCCGTGGACTCCTGCCTGTTCGCGGACAACGGGCACGTCGACCCCGACATCGGCGAGGGGCTCGGTGGTGCCCTGCGCCTGCTGGGCGACGGCAGCGAAACGACCCCGGTCACCATCGACAACAGCACCTTCTACGAAAACACCGCCGCCCACGGCATCGACCACGCTTTCACCGCCTATGGCGGCGCTGTCTACGCAGACGGTCGTGACGTGGAGATCAGCTTCTCCACCTTCTACGGCAACCGGGTCGTCACCGACGTCGAGTCCGGCTCGTTGTATGCCGCGAACGATGCCGTCATCACGAGTCGGGCGAGCGTCTACTACTTCAACGGCTGCCTCGAGGACGACGCCACCGGCGGCGCGATCGTGTCGGCCGGCGCCAACGTCTACTACAACGACAACGCCGGCTCCTCCTGCCCGCCCTTCGACGAGACGGGCGACGACGACGTGGTCATCGCCGACCTGCAGACCAACTTCAGCCCCGTCCTGTCCCTCGACGACTACGGCGGGCCGACGCAGACCATGGCACCGGGCCACGGCTCGCCGGCCCTCGATCTCGCCGACGACTGCCTCGGCGTCAGCCATGCACCCGCCGGCGACGGCCGCGGCCTCGTGCGCCCGGCTTCCGGCTGCGACGCGGGGGCGGTCGAGGCGATCGCCACGTTCGCCCCGGAGAACGTCATCTTCGACACCATCTACAACGGGAAGAGCGACGACGAGACCATCACGGCCCATGCGCACAGGGACGACGTCGTCATCGGCGTCTACGGCACCCCGGACGACTTCGCCCTGCCGGAAACCGACTGTCCGAACACGAACCCGCAGAGCGCCGGCGACAGCTGCACGTTCAGGCTGCAGGCCACGCCGCCGGACGATATCACGAGGATCGACGTCTACACCGTCGAGGTGGTCCATGGCGACGACACCCCCGACGCGTTCTCCTACACCCGCGCGCTGCCCCTGACGGCCGGAGCGGGGCTGCCGGTCATCGCCCTCGTGGGCAGCCCGGACACTCCCAGTGCAGCGGTGGGCAGGGCGCACACCAACTTCAGCAGCGCCATCCACAACGTCGGCCCCGACCTGGACCAGCTGTACCAGCCCGCGCCGCTGACCATCGACGACATCAGCTTCTCCGGCGCGGCGGCCGGCGACTTCTCCCTCGGCTCCTTGCACGACGGCCTGCCCATCGTCCTGCGGGCCGGCGGGGTGGTGCTCGATTTCCGACCTGCGGACTTCGGTGAGCGCACGGCCACGGTCACCGTGACGAGCGACGACCCGGACAATCCGACGTTCGAGTTCGAGATCACGGGCACAGCGACCGGCAGCGGCCTCGTGCTGGCCGACCACACCATCGACTTCGGCGCGGTGCAGGCCGGCACCACCGAGACCCGGACCCTCTCCCCGGCGAACGACGAGGACGCCGTCGACGACCTCACGGTGGACGCCAGCCTCGATGCGGGACATCACGGCGTGTTCTCGATGATCGACGACTGCTCGGACGAAAACGGCGATCCGCTGGCTCTCCCCCCCGGCGCGAGCTGCGATGTCACGGTGACCCTCGATCTGACCACCAGGGACGTCACGCCCGGCGACGACGAGGCCTACAGCGGGACCATCACGCTGACCACCAACGATGCGGCCAACCCGGCGGTGGACGTGAACCTGAGCGCCGTCGGCCATGCGCCGTCGCAGGCCGAGGCGCTGTCCCTGTCGCCGGGCAGCTTCGACTTCGGCACCATCCGAACGGACGCGAGCTTCGAGGCTTCCGTGCTCGTCACCAACGGCGGCACGAGCGCCGTGGCCATCGGCGACCTGCGCCTCTCCGGCGACACGGCGGGGCTGAACATCCTGGAGAACTCCTGCGAGCACCGCGATCTGGCGCCCGCCGGACAGTGCCTGCTGCGGGCCTCCTACACGCCGGCGGTCGCGGGCACGTTCTCCGGCACGGTCACGCTGAACCTCGCCAACGGTGAGTCCATCGACATTCCCTTCTCCGCCACCGGTGAAGCGGCGCCCACCTCGGAGGGCGATGGTGACGGCGGTGGCTGCGCTGCCGGGGCGGGCGGCTCGGATCCCATGTTGCTCCTCGCCATCGCCGGGCTCGCAGCAGTGCGGCTGCGGCGACGATCGCGGTGCTCACCCGCCCCGTGATGCCATCCGATGCCAGGCCCACGAGCCCGGCCCCATTGAATCGACGAGGCCTCGACGCCCTGCATCGCCCGGTTCATGCCGGCTCCGGGCCCATGAACACGGCCCCATTGCTTCCACCCCAGGCTCTACCTGCTCGGCAGCCCGCCTGCCGCGGTGGTCGTGATCAGAAGATCGGCGCCCGATCGGCGTCCGAGACCCCGCCATCGCCCCCGACATGAGCTGCTCATGGAAGCTGCGGGTGCCCACCCCGCCGGGCAGGTCGGTCAGCAGGCGCCGCGTCTGCGCCACGCCGAACAGGTCTCGATGGTCATCAAGGGAGGGCGTTCCATGGCGCCGAGTCAGAACGGCGCATACGCTCCGTCGGTGATGGCGTGCACGAGGTCCGTGTCCGCCTCGGCGTCCTCGAGGGCGCGCCGGGCGTCGCGTACCAGGTTGCGGCAGGCATGGCGCGCCACCGGCAGCACCTCGCTGCGGCGGGCGTCCGAGCCCACCCGGACCTCGCCGTCGGCTCGCAGGAGGGTCGCCATGGCCGCCCACCGGCCGATGAGGGCGTCCGCGAGCCGGGCGAGGGCCACCTGCCGCTCGACCACCCGGAAGCCGTGCCGCTTGCGGAGGCGGGCCACGGTCTCTCCCACGGCGTCCGCCAGGGCGTCCACCCGGGCCGCCTCGTCCGCCAGGTCCGGGGCCAGCGCGTCGCCCAGCCGGCCCTCTCCGGCGCCACCCAGCGCCGCCGTGGCGATGTGGGCCCGGAGGACCTCGTTGGCCCCTTCGAAGATGCGGGTGATGCGGCTGTCCCGGAGGAGGCGCGCCACGCCCGTCTCCTCGATGTACCCGCTCCCGCCGTGAAGCTGCACGGCGTCGTCGGCCACCCGCCAGGCGCCCTCGCTGGCGAAGACCTTGGCGATGGAGGACTCCCAGCCGATGTCGGCCCCCCGCAGATCGGAGAGCAGCGTGGTCAGCCGCACGACGCTCTCCATGGCGTACAGGGTCGCGGCCATGGTCGCGACCTTCTCGCGCACCTGCTCGAACCGCCCGATGGGACGGCCGAACTGCACGCGGCCGGTCACCTGGGGCAGGGTCCGCTCGTACGCCGCGCGGGCCGTGCCGACGCAGCCGGAGGTCATGAACGTGCGGCCCCACGCGAGGATGCCGTTGAGCTGATCCAGGCCCGCGCCGGGCTCGCCGATCACCCGGTCCGGGGTCAGCGCCACCTCGTCGAACGCCACCGTCGTGGTGGAGGACCCCCGGATGCCCAGCTTGTCCTCCTCGCGGCCCACGGTGACGCCCGGCGCCTCCCGGTCCACGAGGAGGATGCTGGTGCCCCTCCGCGCGCCGCCGAGGCCCGGGGTCCGCGCCGCCACCGTGTACAGGCCCGCGAGACCGCCGTTGGTCACGAAGATCTTCTCGCCCGACAGGCTCAGGCTGCCGTCCTCGCCCGCGCGAGCCGTGGTCCCCATGGCTGCGATGTGCGAGCCGGCGCCCGCCTCGGTGGCAGCGAAGGCCGTGAGGCGGTCGCCGGTGGCCGCCTGGGGGAGCCAGCGGTCCTTCTGCTCGTCCGTGCCATACCGGAGGAGGCCGCGGAGGCCCAGGCCGGCGTGCAGGCCGATGGTGGTGGCCACGGAGCGGTCCACGGTGGCGAGGGTCTCCAGGATGGCCGAGGCCGCGGTCATCGACAGCCCCGCCCCGCCCCAGCGCTCGGGGATGGTCAGGCCGAACAGCCCCATGTCGGCCGCGGTCGCGAGGACGTCGTCGGGGATGTCCTTGTCGCCGTCGACGCGGGCGGCGTCGACGTGGCGCGAGGCCCAGCGCCGGACCGCGCCGCGGAGGGCCGCGACCACGGCCGCCTCGTCGGCGCTCGCGGCGGGCAGGGTCAGGGCGTCCGCGAGCTCGCGGGGCGCCTCGAGGACCGGTGCGAAGGGATCGCCGCCCATGGCGGACCTCCTCGGGAGGCTAGGACTGAGGCTAGAACTGGATGGTCTGGCGGACGTGGCTGCGGCTGGTGATCTCCTCGTCGCGGCCCCGGTAGAACTCGCGCCAGAGGTACAGGTAGCCCTCCTGCAGGCGCTCGGGGCTCATGCCGTGGGGCTGGAAGACCACGTTGGCGTCGTTGTAGTGCCGCCAGGTGTAGTCGAAGATGCGCCCCTCGGCCTCGTACCGCTCCCAGATGGGCGTGCCCGGATAGGGCGTCGACACGGCGAACTCGGCGAGCTCGACGCCGCTCGTGGCGGTGAAGTCGAGCATGCGGTCGAACACGCCCTCGTCGTCGTCCGGGTTGCCCGCCAGGAAGGACACGTACGGGTCGATGCCGTGCTCGTGGCAGCGCGCGATGACCCGGTGGGCCTTGTCGAGCGCCTTGGCGTCCCCGGTCCCGAAGGCCTTGCGTGTGATGGGGTCGAAGCCGCCTACCAGGTAGAAGCGGTCGATGCCCAGGCCGCGCAGGCGCTCCAGGATGGCCGCGTCCAGGTGCAGGATCATGGGCATGCTGATGCCGATATAGCTCAGCTTCAGCGGCATCCCCTCGGCCATGAGCCCGGAGCAGAGATCCAGGAAGGCCTGGAAGCGCCGCCGGGCCCCGTTGGCCGGGAGGAACGACGTGTCCTCGGTGAAGGACAGGTACTTCCCGGCCGCGGAGAGGGTCTCCATGGTCGCCACCAGGTTGTCGTCGCCCTGAAAGCGGATGGTCCGCCCCATGACGCCGGGCAGCGCGCACGCGTCGCACTTCAGCGGGCAGCCCCGGGAGAACTGGAGCGGGTAGTCGTCCGGCCGGAAGCCGTCCTGCTCCGCGCCCAGGTAGAGGTCGACCCGCGGGGGCGGCGTCGCGTGGGGATCCACCGGCCCGTCCGCCTGGTAGCGGGGCTGGAGTCGACCGGCGGCGGCGTCGGCGACGACCTCGGGCCAGACTGGCTCGCCCTCGCCCACCACGACCGAGGTGCAGTGGGAGCCCACCAGGTCCGGCATCATCGTCGGGAAGATGCCCCCCATGACGATCTTCTTCCCGCGGGCCAGCAGCGCGTCGCCGATCTCGAGGGCGCGGGTGGCCGCCGGCGTGAAGAACGACAGGGCGTAGAGGTCGGCGTCCATGGCCGGATCGTCCGGGTCGAACGGCGTGATCCGGTCGTCGACGTAGGCGATCTCGTGCCCCTCGGGGGTCGTGGCCGCCACCGAGGCGATCCCCATGGACGGCGGCCCCAGGTACTCGTTGCACGGCACGTACCGGCGAAGCTCCGGGTGGGAGTCCGCGTGCCGGTCGAACGACGGGTAGACGAAGAGGATCTTCAAAGGGCTCTCTCCTCACGGCGCGGGGATGGCGCGCGGCCGGCGTGGCAGCGGGCGGGCGGACGGGGTGGGCGACGCGGGCGGGCCGCTCAGGCCGCGTCGAGGTATCCGCCGAGGAAGGTGACGACGTCGCCCAGCGTGTGGACCTGCATCACGTCGTCCATGTCCGGATCGATCTCGTACTCCTCGCTCAGGCGGCTCAGCAGCTCCATGCTCTGGAGCGAGTCCATCCCGAGGTCCTCGCGGAGGCGGTCGTCGCGGCCGATCTCCGATTCCTCGACGTCCATCAACTCCGCGAGGAGCGCCTTGGCGGCCTGCTCGATGTCAGCGGGGGTCACCTGCATGGGTCCTCTCCTTCCGGCCGCCGTCGCGGGCGGCGCGTCGTGGCACGAAGCCGTTTTCCAGGTACCACCGACACGATCGGTCGATGGTGTCCTCCAGGGGGCGCGGCCGATGGCCCAGCTCGGTCCGGGCGCGCCCGCAGTCCACGTGCTGGCCGTGGGCGGCCAGATCCACCATCTCCCGGGACAGGAGCGGCCGGCCGCCGTCCCGGAGGCATCGGGCCTCCTCCTCGTCCGCGAGGGCCCGCGCCGCCTCGACGCTCAGCTCGCGGCCGGGCGGCGGCGTGTGCCAGCGCCGGGCGATGGTGTCGAGGAGGACCCGGACCGTGGTCCCGTGGCCCCCCAGGATGTAGCGCTCACCGGTCCGCCCGCGCCGCGCCGCCTCCACGTGGGCCCGCGCCACGTCCGCGGCGTCGACCACGTCGACGGGGCCGTCCACCCAGTACGGCAGGCGGCCGTTCAGCATCCCGGCCACGAAGAAGCCGGTGCCGACCTTGTAGTCGTAGGGCCCGAGACACGCGGTCGGGCACAGCTCGACCACGTCCTGTCCGGCGTCGACGGCCTGCCGGATGCGCCGGTCCAGCGCCAGCTTCACGGCGAAGTAGGTGCTGCCGTCCGGGACCTCGGGGCGCCCGTCGGCCTCCGTCGCGGGGGAGCCGTCCGCGGGTCGGCCGACGGTGGCCACGGTGCCGGTGTAGACGACGCGCCCCACCCCGGCCTCGCGCGCCGCCCGGAGCACGTGGTCGAGGCGCCGCACGGCGGTCTCCACCTCGGCGGCCGTGTCGACGGAGTAGCGCGGATAGTGGCCGGCGGTCATGAAGACCACGTCGCGGCCGTCCATCGCCCGGACGAGGCCTTCCGGGTCGTCCAGATCCGCCTGGACCAGGGGCACGCGCAGGCGGCGCGCCAGGATGGTGTTGCTCGACCTGCGCCGCGTGCAGGCCGCCTCGTGCCCCGCGTCCCGGAGGGCCTCCAGGACGTTCAGGCCCAGAAAGCCCGTACCGCCGACGACCAGGGCTCTCATCACGGCCCGCCACCCCTGGTGCGCGCCGTGCCGAAGGCCTCGCGGCAGGCCGCCCGGGCGATCCCCCCGTCGTCCATCCTCGGCAGGCTCCCCGGGCTCACCAGCACGATCCGATCGGCGCGGATGCCCAGGCCCCCGAGGAGCTCGGAGTTGAGGCCCTGGTCGATGCGCTTGCGCTCGTCGGCCCCGGTCGCGGCGGTCTCGGCCACCAGGACCAGGTCCTCCGTGCCGTCCTTGGGGTTCGGGGCCGCGAAGGCGATGAGGCCGTCCGCCTCGACCCCGTCCACGGCGGAGGCCACCCGTTCGACGTCGCACGGGTAGTAGTTCCGCCCCCGCTTGATGATCATCTCCTTGAGGCGGCCGCTGATGTACAGGCGCCCGCCGGAGACGAAGCCCTGGTCGCCGGTGTGGAGCCACCCGCCCCGGATCTTCTCCCGGGTGGCGGCCTCCTCGCCCGCGTAGCCGTCCATCAGCGCGGGGCTGTGGACGACGATCTCGCCGGTCTCCTCCTCCTCGACCACCTCGCCGTCCGGGTCCACGACCGCGACCTCGTGTCCGGCCATGGGGACGCCGACCGAGACCGCCCGCTTCGCGTCCTCGGCGCCGGGCTGCGCGCGGACCACGCGCCCGTCGCGGAGCGCCTCGGCGTCCAGATCCACCGTCGCATAGGGCGAGGACAGCGGCGGGAACGTGGCGGCCAGCGTGTTCTCGGCGAGACCGTAGGTGGGGACGAACACGTCCTCCCGGAAGCCGGCCGCCGCGAACTTCTCCTCGAAGGCCCGGACCGTCTCGTCGTCGACGGCCTCGGCGCCGTTCAGGGCGACGCGCCAGGTGGACAGGTCCAGGCCCTCCATGCGGCGCTCGGACACCCGCCGGGTGCAGAGCTTGTAGGCGAAGTTCGGCGCCACGGTGATCGTGGCGCGGAGATCGCTGATGGCCTCGAGCCACATCCAGGGGCGGATCAGGAAGGCCTCGGGCTGCATCACGGCGATGGGATAGCGCCGGTACAGGCTGGTCAGCAGGACCCCGATGAGCCCCATGTCGTGGATGAGGGGCAGCCACGAGACCGCCATGTCTTCCCGGGTGAGGCCGAGCGCCTCCGTGATCCCGTGGAGGTTCGCCAGCACGGCGCGGTGGCTCAGGACGATGCCCCGCGGCACCGTCGTGGTGCCCGACGTGTACTGGATCAGCGCCGGATCATCCGCCGACGGCGGGCGCGGCGCGGCGGGCGCGGGACCGTCCCCGACGCCCAGCTGCTCGGCCAGGGCCACGGGCCGATCGGCGCCGAAGGCCTGCGGGATGGTCTCTGCCCACCGCCCGGTGGTCAGGATCAGCGCGGGCGCGGAGCTCTCCACGATGTGGCGCAGGTTCGCCAGGTACTTGTCCGCGTCACCGTTCATCGCCGGCGGCGCGAAGGGCACCGGCACGGCGCCCGCGAGCTGGACCCCGAAGAACGAGCGGACGAAGTCCGGCCCGTTGGGGAGCAGCAGCACGACGCGATCGCCCCGCGAGACGCCGCGGGCCACGAGGTCGGCCGCCAGGCGGGCGGCGCCGTCCCGGACCTCCCCGAAGCTGAGCGGGGTCACTACGTTGCGTGCGTCCAGCAGGTGGATCCACGTGCGATCGCCCTCCTCCCGGGCGACGTCCTCGAGCGCGGCGACCAGCGTCGTCGCGGTGGGGACACATGGGATCGGGCTGGCGAGGCGGGCGCTCCGGGCCGTCGAGGTCCGGGCGCTACTGTGCGTCGGCGTGTGCGTGCTCAAGGTCTCGCGGCCCTCCGGGCGATGAGTGGCGTCGGCTGCTGACGACGGTGGGGGGGACGCTATCAGGGGCCGCGAGGACGAGTGTGACCTCGATCACATTTCGCGCACACAGAGACCCGGGAGCACCCCGGCCCGCCGACCGGGGCTCCCCCGGTGCCGGGCTACTCGACGCTCTGGGAGACCTCGTGGATCTCGTCCGGCGGATGTCCGGACTTCGCGTGGACCCGCCGGACGGCCTCCTTGTCCGACCCCTCGGACAGGCAGAGGACCTTGCCCGAGGCCGGATCCGCCCAGGACCGGATGAAGAGGACGCCCTCGGAGTCCTCGTGACGGAGGTCCTCCTCGTGCGCCTGCCGAAGCTGCTCCTCGGTGAGCCCCACCATGTTGTCGTGGATGTCCATGAGCCGCATGTCCTCCTCCTGCGGACGGGGGATACGACGAGCGTCCGCCCGCCCCTCAGGGGGGCGACCTTGGAGGCGGCCACGCATCCAGCCCCGGGTCGAGCCCCGGGGGGCCCGCCGCCCGCTCGTGGACATCTCCGTGATTCGAAGGCTCGCGCCAAGGCGCGAAGCCGCAAAGGCGCCGAGGATGGGAAGAAGATGAAGCAGGACCGCCGTACCCGGCGGTCACTTCCCGCCCTGTCCGCGCTGGCGGCCTCCGCGGCGTTCGATCCGTGACGTCGGCAGGAGCCACGTCGGTCGGGAACGGGAACGGGAACCGGAACCGGAACGGGCGTGTGGCGAGCGCCTCACACCACGATGGTCTCCTTGTACCCCCCGAACACCTCCTTCATGGTGCCGGCGATCTCGCCGAGGGTGCAGCGCTTGCGCACCGCCTCGACGATGTGGGGCATCAGGTTGGCGTCCGTCTTCGACGCCTCGTGGAGGGCCTTCAGCGCGGCCTCGGCCGCCTCGCCGTCCCGGCGGGCCTTGAGGGACTCCACGGCCTGCCTCTGCTGGCGCTCGCCTTCGGGGTCGATCTTCAGGACCTCCATGGGAGGCTCGTCCTCGACCTCGTGGACGTTCACGCCCACGACCTCGACGGAGCCGTCGTCCACGCCCTGCTGGTAGCGATAGGCCGTGTCGAGGATCCGCTTCTGGATCCAGCCCGCCTCGATGGCCTTCACCACGCCGCCGACGTCGTCGATCTTCTCGATCAGCTCGCGGGCGGACTCCTCGACGTGGTCCGTGAGGCTCTCCACGGCGAAGCTGCCCGCCAGGGGGTCGATGAAGTCGGCCGCGCCGGACTCGCTGGCCAGCACCTGCTGGGTCCGCAGGGCGATGCGCGCCGCGTGCTCTGTGGGGAGGCCCAGCGCCTCGTCCAGGCTGTTGGTGTGCAGCGACTGGGTCCCGCCCAGCACCGCCGCCAGGGCCTGAACCGTCACGCGCGGCACGTTCACGTACGGCTGCTGCGCGGTGAGCGTCGAGCCGGCCGTCTGCGTGTGGAACCTCAGACGCAGATTCCGCTCCGTGCAGTCCGGGTGCCGCTCCTTCAGCAGCCGCGCCCAGAGTCGGCGGGCCGCGCGGAACTTGGCGACCTCCTCCAGGAAGTTGTTGTGGACGTTGAAGAAGAAGGCCAGCCGGCCGGCGAACTCGTTGATCTCCAGGCCGGCGTCGATGGCGGCCCGCACGTAGGTGAGGCCGTTGGCCAGCGTGAACGCCACCTCCTGCACCGCGTCGGCCCCGGCCTCGCGGATGTGATAGCCGGAGATCGAGATGGTGTTCCACTTCGGCAGGGCGTCCTTGCAGTACGCGAAGACGTTCGTGATGAGCCGCAGGCTGGGCTCCGCCGGGTAGATGTACGTCCCGCGGGCGATGTACTCCTTGAGGACGTCGTTCTGGATGGTGCCGCGGAGCTTGTCCGGGGCGATGCCCTTCTCCTCGGCCGCGACCTGGTAGAGCGCCAGCAGGATGGGCGCGGTCGCGTTGATGGTCATCGACGTGGACACCCTGTCCAGGGGGATCCCGTCGAACAGGACCCGCATGTCCTCGATGGAGTCGACGGCGACGCCGACCTTGCCCACCTCGCCGGCGGCCTTGGGGTCGTCCGAGTCGAGGCCCATCTGGGTCGGCAGGTCGAAGGCCACGGACAGGCCCTTGCCGCCGGCCTTCAGCAGCATCTTGTAGCGGCGGTTCGACTCCGCCGCCGTCCCGAAGCCCGCGTACTGCCGCATGGTCCACAGCCGGCCGCGGTACATGGTCGGCTGGACCCCGCGGGTGAACGGGAAGCTGCCCGGGAAGCCCAGGTCCTCCTCGTAGCGGGCCGCCATGTCGCCCACGTGCGCCGGGGTGTGGAGCGGCTCCACCTCGTTCCCGTCGGACAGGGCGAAGCTCTCCTTGCGCTCGCCGAACTTCCCGGCCTGGGCGTCGTACTGCTGCTCCCGCCAGACCTCGAGTGCCTTGTCGAGGGCGTCAGCCATCGCCGATCTCCATGAGCACCATGTCGGCCTCGACCCGGTCGCCGGCGCCCACGTGGACCGCCGTGACGACGCCGGCCCGATCGGCCTTGACCTCGTTTTCCATCTTCATGGCCTCGATGATGAGGACGGACTGGCCGGCTTCGACCTGCTCGCCCTCGACCACCAGGACCTTCACGACCAGGCCGGGCATCGAGACCGTGACCTCGCCCTCCCCGTGGGCCGCGCCCCCGGCGCCGAGCCAGGCGTCCCGCTCCGAGACCGCGACCACCTGCACGTGGTGATCGTCGACCACCACCGTGCGCTCGCCGCCCTTCGCCTTCAGGACGTAGCCGCTCGCGGCCCGGCCGTCCGGCTGGAGCACGTGGAAGTCGCCGGACGCCCCCCGGATCCGGTCCAGGGTCACCTCCCGCGGCGCGCCCTCCTCGGGCTCGATGCGGGCGACCACCCGGCCCTCCGCGGCCTCGAGGAGCTCCACGATGGCCTCCTCGCCGTCGATCCACGTCGCATAGCGCGCGCCCATCAGATCTCCCCCCGGAGCGACCTGCGGAGCCCGTCGAGGGCCCAGTGACTCCACCCGACGACCTGCTCCCGGCCCTCGACCACCCGGTGGCCGGCCCGGGCCTCCTCGTCGGTGACCACGGCGGCCAGCACGCGCGCCAGGTCCGCGATCTCCGGCGTCGGCTCCGGCCGCTCCAGCGGCGGGAGCTCGTCGAGGAGCGCCGTCGTGTACCGGCCCGCCCGAAACGGCTCGCTGTGGAGCACGTGCTCCAGCAGCGGGATGTTGCAGCGGATCCCCTCCACCGCGTACTCCCGAAGCGCCGCCAGGCACCGCCGGATGGCCAGGTCCCGGGAGTCGCCCGAGCAGATCAGCTTGGCGACCATCGGGTCGTACAGCGGCGACACGACGGAGCCGCTCTCGACGCCGTCGTCCACCCTCACCCCCGGGCCCTTCGGCGCCCGGTACACGGACAGGGTCCCCGGCGAGGGCAGGTTGTTCTGGTACGGGTCCTCGGCGTAGATCCGCAGCTCGATGGCGTGCTCCGCGGCCACCAGCTCGTCCTGGCCCCAGGGCAGCTCGCCGCCGGACGCCACCTGGAGCTGGGCGTCCACGAGGTCCACGCCGAAAGCCTCCTCGGTCGCGCAGTGCTCCACCTGGAGGCGCGTGTTCATCTCGAGGAAGTAGAAGTTCTCCTCGGAGTCCACCAGACACTCGACCGTCCCGGCGCCCTCGTAGTGCACGGCGCGGGCGGCCTGGACGGCCATCTCCCCCATCTGCCGGCGCGTCTCGCCGGTCAGGCTCGGCGCCGGGGACTCCTCGACGACCTTCTGGTGGCGCCGCTGCACGGAGCACTCGCGGTCGCCCACGTACACGACGTTCCCGTGCGTGTCGGCGACGACCTGCACCTCGATGTGGCGCGGCCCGACGATGGCCTTTTCCACATAGACCGTGTCGTCGCCGAACGACGACAGGGCCTCGCGGCGCGCGGCTTCCCAGCCCTTCACCAGCTCGTCGGCGTCACGGATGATGCGCATGCCCTTGCCGCCGCCGCCCGCCGCCGCCTTGAGCATCACCGGATAGCCCATGTCCTTCGCCAGGGCCACGAGCTCGTCCTCGTCCTCGATGGGATCGGCCGTGCCCGGCACCACGGGCACCCCGGCGTCGATCATCGTCCGGCGCGCCAGGGTCTTGGAGCCCATCAGGCGCATGGCGGAGGCCGGCGGACCGATGAAGACCAGCCCCGCCTCCGCGACGGCCTCGCGAAACTCGGCGTTTTCGCTCAAGAAACCGTAGCCCGGGTGGATGGCTTCCGCGCCGGTCTTCTTCGCGACCTCGAGGATCCGCTCCCCCACGAGGTAGCTCTCGCGGGACGGCGGCGGTCCGATGCAGAACGCCTCGTCGGCCATGCGGACGTGGACCGCGGCGCGATCGGCTTCGGAGAACACGGCGACGGTGCGGATGCCCCGAGCGCGGCAGGCACGGATCACCCGGCAAGCAATCTCACCCCGGTTGGCGATCAGCACCTTCGCGAACAGGGGGGACCCGGCAGCCTTCTCGTTCGACACGTTGGGTACCTCCCGGCGAGGGGGCCTCGGATACCCCAGGGGCGGCCCCGGGCGCAAGGGGCATCCTCGCCCCGAGCAGGGCAACCGCACCTTCGAGCCCGCAGGGATCGCCCCCGAGGGCCGAGACGTGATGGCAGCTCGCCGGGCGGGCGGGACGCCGACGGTCCGCAAGACTGACTCCTGGGACGGAATGGAGGTTCGAGTCCAGGGCGGGGAGGCGCAAGCTGTGGTGGGACGCAACGACGCAGGACTGGCAGCGCCAATTCAAGGAGTCGCGGCACGCCACAGCGCCGTCGGATCGTCGGCCTGGGCCGGACCGGAGTTTCGTCACAGGAGTCAAGACTCTGTCTTCCGGGGCGCCGCCGACCTCGGCGGTGAAGGGGTAGCCCGCGCAACGACGGCCTCTCGGGCGCGGCGCCCGAAGCCCGGCGGGGACGCCGGCGCTCCGCGGGCCGAGGGACCATCCGGGGGAGGGCGGGGGCGCTCGACGTGCCCACCGGGAGCTTCGGCTCCGCCTCAGAGGCGCGTCTTCACGCCGGCGCCCCACCACGGGATGCCGCTGTCGGACAGGGTGGTGAGGTCGCCCGTCGTCAGGTCGATCACGACGACGGTCCCGTCCCGGTCGAAGCCGAATACCCGCTCGGTCCAGCCGGCGACGCCCCACACCTCGTCGAGTCCCTCCAGGTCCGCGATCTCGTTGAAGACCGCGCCGGTCTGGGGGTCGATCTCGGCGAGCACGTCGTGGGGCTCTCCCGGCTGGTTCACGGAGGCGAACGTGCCCACTCCCTCGATGGAGAAGGCGTCGCCGCTGGACGTGTAGGGCCCCCCGTACTCGCCGACCCTCGTCGGGATCACCTGGGTGCCGTCGATGTCCAGGCGGAACCACCCGCCGTCGATGGCCACGCCGACGAGCACCTCGCGATCGGGCTCCAGGACGCCCTCGTGGACCCAGGTCAGGCCGTTGAAGGAGTCCGGGAGCGCCGCCAGGTGCGTGCACGCCGCGGTCTGCGGGTGGCAGGTGTACAGGGCCGACCGGGTCACGGCGTACAGCACGCCCCAGCGGTCGATGGCGATGTCCGTCATCTCGACGTCGTCGGTGCCGGCCGGATAGCCGAAGTCCCCCACCTCCACCACGCCGTAGGTCTTCACGTTCAGCGTGTAGAGGGTCGACGGGGAGTGGGCGTAGACCGTGGAGGCCAACGCGGTCCCCGGGCGGTCGGGGTCTTCGGGCCAGCGATCCCGCCCGTCCGGCACGCCGTCGTCGTCGCCGTCCCGCACGTCGTCGCACCGGTCTCCGACGCCGTCCTCGTCCACGTCGTCCTGGTCCGGGTTGAACAGCCCCGGGCAGTTGTCGGCCTGATCGGGCACCCCGTCCTCGTCGCGGTCCGGAGGCTCCTCCGGCACGTCGGGCTCGGCGTCGTCGTCCGCGTCCGAGCCCGATGCGTCCGACGATCCCGGGGCGGGGCCGGGCGCGTCGGCTCGCGGCGTCACGTCGCCGAGGGACGCGTCCCCGCCGTCGGCCGCTCCGGCGTCCGCGCCGGAGTCGCCGCAGGCCCCTGTGAGGGCCGGAACGAGCCCGAGCAACACGAGCGGGACGAGGCTGGCGCGGAGCCAGTCGCGGGCGGGGGCGCAGCGGGGGGCGGACATCTGCATTGGCTGAAGGGTGCCTCCGGGCCGCCGGGGCCGCAACAACCCGCGTGCCCGCACCGGCAACCGCGAGCCGACGCCCGGCCTCAGCGGCAGAGGTCCAGCAGGGGATCCGCCAGGGAGTGGCACTTGACGCACGCCCGGTGGTTCCGCTGCAGCATGCGCCGGCAGCGTCCCGACGAGCCCCACCCCGGCGGGTGCGGCGAGGCGGCGGCGGCCCCGAAGACCTTCGGGCTGTGGCAGGTCAGGCAGGTCTGCTCCGTGTGACAGCTCACGCAGGCGCGGATGTTCCGCTGGGCCTCGAAGGCGTGGTGGTTCGGCCCGCGCCGCCCCCTGGCGAACGGAGCCTGGCTGCGGTCGACCCAGCCCTCCGGGTGGAAGCGGACCCCCTCCTCCCGGAGGCGACGCTTCCCGACGGCCTCGCCGGTCTCCCCGTCGTAGGGCTCCCAGGCGACGCGCGTCTGCTGGTGGCAGTCCACGCAGAAGGTCTGGCTCCGGTGGCAGCTCGAGCAGTTCGGGGCGTTCTTCCGCGCGGCGACGGGGTGCGTGAGGATCCAGTTGTTCGGGTGGATCTTCAGGGGCTTCTTCACCCCGTTGTGACAGTCGATGCAGTCTTTCGGGGCGTGGCACGCGTTGCAGGTGTCGGCCCGCATCCGCGCCGGGTTCGCGTGGTCGTGGAGCCAGTCGTCGTCGTGGGCGTCCCCGAAGTACCAGCCGGCGGGCTCCAGGCGCTGATTCTGGAGCGTCGTGTCGATCCGCCCGTCCGGGTTCGTGAGGTGGCACGTCTTGCATTCCGACGGCGCCGTGTCCCCGTCGTGACACTCCAGGCAGGTCCCCATGGTCGGCAGGGCGTTGTCCCGGGTCGCCAGGTCCAGGGCGGCCATGTTCTGGTGGCAGGTGGTGCACCCGATGCCCCGGTCCACGTGCACCTTGTGGTTGAAACGCAGGTTGGGCGGCGGGATCTCCCACGTCTCCGGGTGGACCTGCGCCCGGCTCGTCTCGTGGGGCTCCGCGTCGGGCGGCATCTTCGGCTCGTAGCCGGGGTGACACGTGGTGCAGAGGGCCGGCGGATAGCCCGGAGGATCCTCGGCTGCATCCTCCGGGTCGTGGCAGTCGAAGCAGCCCTCCTCCTTCGGGAGGTTCACGTCCGACGCGCGGACGGAGTCCTTCGCCGACGCATGGCAATCGTCGCAGTCCATGTCCTCGAGGTGCACCCGGTGGGTGAAGCGCACGGCGATCCGCTGATCGGGCATGATGAGCGGGCTCGGCGTGTGCTGCCTCCCCAGGCCGGCCTCTGCGCGGCGGCGCTGGCCCTCGGAGGTCATGGGATCGCCCAGGTCCTCCGCGGCCGGCCCCTCGCCAGCGTCCTCCCCGCCACCTTCGCTCCCGGCGTCCGGAGAGTCCGCGTGGACGGCGGTGGCGGCCACGGCGAGGGCCAGCAGCAGGATCGCCCCGCCCGCGACACCCCGCCTGCTCCAGCGATCGCCCGTCATATCGGCTCCGTCACAGCCACAGGTTCACGTCCGCCACCACGAAGAAGCGCACCTGGCTCGGGCGCAGCCGGTTGAAGTTGTGCTCCAGCATCGCCTGGATGGAGGCGCGCTCGCCCACGAGCCAACGCCCCCCGAGCTGATAGCCGCCGCCCCAGGCCTCCAGGCGCTCCTGGAGACCGTCCTCGATGCGGATCCCGGTCAGGCGTCCGTCCAGCTCCACGACGCCCGGGAGCACCGCCCACCGGCCCCAGACGTCCAGCAGACCGCGCTGTCCGCCGTAGCCGTCCTCCCAGCTCAGGTCCACGGACACGCTGCCCCGCTCTCCGAACCCGTGGACGTACCCGGCCATGGCGCCCGTGGCGGTGACCGCGTCGTCCACGTCGCCCGTGGCCGTGTCCTCCTCCGCGTCCGGCCAGTCCTCGTTCTGGAACAGACGGACCATCCCACCGGCGTAGACGGAGCGATCCCGCCCCAGCCGCCAGCGCACGCGGCCGTTCACGTCGTTCAGGGGCCAGGTGGCGAAGATGTTGAATATGCTGTCCGCGTCGAAGGTGGGGACCGTGCGGACGTACTGGGCCTCCACCTCCCAGGCGGGCGTGATCCGCCAGGACGCGCCGGCCCGGATGCGGTCGAAGGCCTCGCTGAACAGATCGTACGAGACCGCGCCGTCCAGGTGCAGCGCCCCGGCCACCCGCTGCGTGAACCCGGCGCCGATCTTCTCCTGGTTCACCTCCCCGCCGGAGAAGATCCGCCGATAGCCCAGCCTCGCCCGCGTCCAGAGCAGGTCGGTGGTCACCAGCGCTGCGCCGAGGACCCACTTGGGTCGATCCCGCTCCTGCACGCCGTCGATGAGGCGCACGCCGTCCAGCTCGAGCTGCGAAGTGGTCACGTCCCCCAGCCGGTTCCCCGCCTCCAGGCCGGCCTGGACCTCCACGCCCACGTGCCAGGGCGTGCTCACCGTGGCGACGAGGCCGTCCAGCATCAGGAAGTCGATGGGATCGTAGTGGATCTGCCGCCCCAGCCGGAAGTCCACCACACCGCCCAGGTCCCGGCCCTCCACGTAGGCCTGCTGGATGGACAGCTGCTCCCGCCGGAGCGTCCGCACGGCGTCCAGCTCCTCCTCGGTGATCCCGAAGTCCGCGTCGAAGCGGAACAGGGTCACGAGGTTCAGCCGGTGCTCCTCGCTGGTGAGGAGGTCGTACGCCCCGAGGCCGAGGTACTGGTGGATCCGCCGCCGGTTCAGCACCTCGTCGTCGGCGCGCACGAGCTGGTACGCGTCCCCGATGGTCTCCGACCGGACGTGGTAGCGGACCGCATCCGCCGGCGTCCACGCGAGGCAGAGCCCGACGAGCAGCGCGATCCGCAGCCCTGTACGGCGGCCCCTGGCCATGTCCCTCCCCTGCGGTGCAGCGGCAGGTTACGGCGAGGCCGGGGACTCCGCAACCGGCCCACGGCGGTTGTGCTGCCACGCGCCTGGCCCAGGAGTCTGTAGGGCATCGTAGAGATGACCGTTCCGGGTCGGGGCAATCTCGGTCCGGGTCGGGACAATCGCAGAGGCGGAAGAGTGAGGGCCGCGCGGCGGTACGGCGCCAGGCGCCCGATTGCACCCGCTCGCAAACGATGGATTCTGCGCGTCTGAGAGCGGGCAAGGGCAAGGGAGGGCCGTCGACCTTGCGACCGCCCTGCGGTCCGGGTGGGGGCCACGTGACACCGGGCCCCTGGGGTGCTATCCCGTGGACGTGGCCACACCGAGCCGACCTCTCGCCCGGCGCGTCGCCCTCGCTCTCAGCCTCGCGGCGCTGGTCCTCCTCGCCCTCGCCGCCCGCCTCGCCCCGTGGGACCAGGTGATGACCTCCGACGGGGCGACCCTGTTCGGGACCGACGCCCACTACCACCTGCGCCGCGTCCGGGCGACGGTGCGCGACTTCCCGGCCGTCCCGACCTTCGACGCCCACCAGAACCTCCCCGACGGCTCGCGGATCCAGTGGCCGCCGGCCTTCGACCTCACCCTGGCGGCCGCCGCGTGGGCCGCGGGTGGGGGCAACCCCTCGCCGGCCCTGGTGGAGCACGTGGCGGCGGTGGCCGTGCCAGCCCTGGGCGCGCTCCTGGTGCTCCTCGCCTGGGCCGTCGCCCGACGCCTCGTGGGGCCATGGTGGGGGCTGCTCGCCGGTGCGTGGGTCGCCCTGTGGCCCGGGGGCGTCCACTACGCGATCGTCGGCCGGGCCGATCACCACGTGGCGGAGCCGCTCGTGACCTTCTCGGCGCTGTGGATCTGGCTCCGCGCCGGGGACGCGGTCCGGCGCCGGCCAGCGCTCGTCCAGGCGACGCTGGCCGGCGCCCTCATGGCCTCGTCACTCCTCGTGTGGCCCTCGTCGCTCCTCGCCCTGGGAGCCCTGTGCGCGGTGACCCTGGCCGAGGCGGTCCTGCTCCCGGCCTCCGGCGGGGGCGGCGCCTCGCCGGCGGCCCGGGCTGCCACGACCCTGGGGGTGGCGGCGGCGCTGGCCCTGCCCATCGGGCTCCTGTCGCCCCACGGCCGCGGCGGGGAGCTCGGCTACCACGCCACCTCGGCCCTGCACCCCCTGCTGCTGGGCGCCGCCTGGGTCGGGATCGCGAGCGCGGCCGCTGCCGCCGGGCGCCTGCACGCCGCCGGCCGGGGGGTCGGCCCCCGCCTGGCCGCTGGCGCCCTCGGCCCGACGCTGGCCCTGGGCCTCACGGCCCTGATCGTGCCGTCGCTCGCATCGACGCTGGGCGGCGGGCTGGGTTTCGTGGGGCGGGAGGGCTTCGTCGGCGCCATCGCGGAGTCCTCGGGCCTGTTCGACCAGACCTTCGAGCGGATCATCAAGACCTGGTCGCTGGCCTTCTTCCTGCTGCCGATCGCGTGGGTGCTGCTCCTCCACGACGCCGCCCGGCGGCCGGGGCCGGAGCGCCGTGCCCGGCTGGCGGCCCTGGTGATGCTCACCGCGTTTGGCGCCCTGGCCGTCCTGCAGCGGCGGTTCCTCGTGCTGGCGGCTCTCCCTGCGGGCGTCGCGCTGGCCGCCCTGCTCGCCGCGACCTGGCGGCGGCTCCCGGGTGGGCGGGGCGCGCGGTGGGCCGTGACCCTCGGCGCGGTGACGCTGTGCCTCCCCTCGGCCGGGTACTACACCGGCCTCCGGGTGCGCCCGGTGGACCGCGCCGCCATCCACGAGGCACTGGCGTGGATGCGCGACCACACCCCGCCGGCGGGCGACGTCGAGGACCTGAACGCCCCGCCGCCCTGGGGCGTGCTCGGCCCGTGGAACCTCGGGCACGAGATCCTCTACCTGGGCCGGCGACCCAACGTCGCCAACCCCTTCGTCACCCCCGAGCACCTCCCGGGCATCCGCCGCGCCTACCGGGTGCTCCTCGAGCCGGACCTGGCCCGGGCCGCGGCGCTGGCCCGCGCGACCCGGGCCCGCTACGTGCTGGTGGTCCCCGACGGCCGCGACAACATCGCCCGCTACGCGCGCACGCTGGGGCTGGACGATCGGCCGCTCTTCGCGCCGGACGGCCGCGCGACCGATGCCATGCGGCGCACCCTGTGGGCCCGGCTCGCGACGGCGGGCCCGGCGGACAGGAGCGGGGAGGCTGCCGGCGGGCAGGGCGCCGAGACGACGGTCGGGCCCTTCCACCTCGTCCACGAGACCGGGCGCCGCGCCACCTTCCTGGGCAAGTCGGTGCCCCTGGCCCGCCTCTGGGAGCTCCGCCCCTGGGAGCCGCCGCGGTGACCGCCCACGCCCGACCCGGCGCCCCGCCATGGTGGAGCGTCGCCGCACTCGTCGCGCTCCTCGGCGCCTACGGAACCCTCGGCTGGACCAGCCTCCTGGACGCCTCGGTGACCGTGGACGAGTTCGCCCACCTCCCGGCCGGCGTGAACCTGCTGGAGACCTGCGACACGGCCTACGCCCAGCTCAACCCGCCTGCGATGAACGTGCTCAACGCGCTGGCGGCCGCGACCGCCGCGGGGCCGGAAGGCGGGGTGGAGGGCCGAGAGGCCGTCGCGCCGCTCCGGGGCCAGCTCGCCGAGCCTCCGGGGTACGACTTCTGGGCGAACGGCTACGCGTTCATGGCCGAGCACGCCGCGAGCTACCACCGGATCTTCACGGCGGCACGCCTGGCGACCCTCGCCGTGGGGGCGCTGCTGGGGATCCTGCTCTTCGCGTGGGCCCGCCGGCTCGCGCCCCGGCGGCCCGAGCTCGCAGGCCTCCTTGCCGCCGGGCTGGTGCTCCTGTCGCCGAACCTCCTCGCCCACGCCCGGCTGGTGACCACCGACGTGGCCTGCGCCGCCGCCATGGCGCTCGCCCTGTTCGCCCTGGACCGCCACCTGCGCCAACCCGGCTGGGGCCGCGCCCTGGGGCTCGGGCTGGCCATCGGGCTCGCGCAGCTCGTCAAGTTCACCGCCGTCCACCTCTACCCGGTCGTGATCCTGGCGGCGGCCTTCTGGCACGTCCTCGATCCCCGGACCCGCGGTCGCCGCCTTGCCGCGCAGGTGGCGGTGGCCCTGGGCGTGAGCGGTCTCGTAGTCCAGGCCGGCTACGGCTTCCAGGGGACGATGCGGCCCCTCGGGGGCTACGACTTCGTCAGCGAGCCCTTCCAGCTCGTCGCCTTCGTGCTCCCGGAGGCGACGCCGGTGCCGCTGCCGGAGGCGTACGTCGAGGCCTTCGACCGGCAGACCCGCGACGTCCGGCGCGGCGACCCCTCCTACCTGTTGGGCGAGTCCTACCACGGCGGGCGCTGGGACTACTTCGCCGTGCTGATCGGCTACAAGACGCCCCTGCCGGTGCTGGTGCTCGCTCTGTTCGCCGTGGCGCTGGCCCTGCGCCGGCGCGGGGTCGCGACGGCCGATCTGGGCCTGGTCCTCCTCCTGCCGGCGGGGCTCGTCCTGGCCGTCCAGTCCCTGGCGGCGGACAAGCAGCTCGGCCTGCGGATGATCCTCCCGGCCCTGCCCCTGGCGGCCCTGTGGGTGGCCGTCGTCGTGGCCCGGGGCCTGCCCGCCCGGGGGCTCGCCCGGGGCGCGGCCATCGCGGTGCTCGTAGCGCTCATCGCCTGGGGCGGGGGCGAGGCGTCCCGCGCGTGGCCCCACTACCTGGCCTACTTCAACCCCCTCGCCGGCGATCGGGACGAGGCCTGGCGGATCGCCGTGGACTCCAACCTCGACTGGGGCCAGGGCCTGCCGGCGCTCCGCCGCGCGGTGGAGGCGGCCGGCGGAGGCCCGGTACAGCTCATGTACTTCGGCCGCGTGGACCCCGCGATCTACGGCCTCGACTACACCGTGCCCCGAGGCGACGCCTTCGCCCCGGGCCTGGTGGCCGTCAGCGCGACGCTGCTCGGCCGAGGCTGGTGGCTCTACGACCACGGCCGGCTCATCCCCCACCCCAACCCGGTGGACCCGGTCGCCGCGGGCCTCGGCGAGCCCATCGCCGCGCCCGGCCATGGCCTCCTGCTCTTCCGGGTCCCCGAATCCGGATCGGATGCCGAGTCCACTGACTCGACTCCTGGGAAGTAGCGGAGGTTCGGGTCCACGGCATCGAGGCGCGAGCTGTGGTGGGGCGATGGGAGAGTCTCTCCGGATGCTGCTACCATGGCGCCCTCCCGACACGGAGGAACCGTGCGCAGCATCGTGCTCATCGTCTCGTGCCTCGCCCTGCTGACGGGCTGCAAGTCCCCGCGAAGCGCCGACGCCCCCGAGCCCTCGAAGGCGACCGGGGAGCGCGCCGGCCCGGTCACACCCGGCGGGGTGCCCCTGGAGGACGTCGGCCCCGCCGTGCGCCGGGAGGCCATGCGGCTCGCCCGCGACCGCGCCGAGGCCGTCGATCGCCTCGTCGAGGTGGGCGCCGAGGCCCGCCCCACCCTCCGCGCCCTGCTCCGGAGCGACAACCTCGCCGAGGTGCGCGGCGCCGTGGAGTGGTACGACCGCGTGCGGCCGGAGGGCGCCACGGAGGACCTCGCCGCGATCCTCGACCACCCCGCGCGCGACGTCCGGGAGCGGGTCGTGGCGGTCCTGGCCAACCTCGAGGCCCCGGAGGCGGGCGCGGCCCTCGCCCGCCGGCTCGGCGTCGAGGAGGCCCCGCTGCTCCGGGCGCGCATCGCCGATGCCCTCCGTCTCTCGGAGGCCCGCGGCGCCGTCCCGGCGCTCTTGAAGGCGCTCGACGCGGACCACGAGCTGGTGGTCGCCCGCGCCGGATACGCGGCGGCCGCGCTGGGCGACGGCGAGACCGCCGAGGCCCTCGCGGAGCGCGCCGGCGGCGAGGGGGTCCTGCCCGCCTACGGCGCCCTGTACGGCCTCCGGCGCGCCGGAGAGGCCCCGCCCCTGTCCACCCTGGAGGCGGCGCTCGGGCGCGACGACGTCCGCGTAGCGACGGAGGCGACGCGAGCCCTGGAGCACGTAGAGGGTGCGGAGGCGGTGGGGCCGCTTTTGGAACGCGCCGCCGGGGACGAGCGACCGGCGGTGCGGCGGGCGGCCCTGGAGGTCCGGGCGGCGCGCGAGCCGGACGAGGCAGCCGCAACGGCCCGACGGGCTCTGGACGACGACGCTCCCGAGGTGCGGGTGACGGTCTTGGCGGTCCTGTCCGCGGCGATGGCTCCGGCGGAGCGCTTGGAGACCCTCGTCGCGCACGTCGACGATGCCTCGCCCCTGGTCCGGGCGGCTGCGGCGGTCTACGTCGAGCGGACGGCCGACGAGGCCGAGGGGGACGCGGCGGCCGAGGCCCTCCGGTCCCGCCTCCCCGAGGAGGAGGATCCCATGGCCCGGCGCCGCCTCGTGCGGGCCCTCGGCGCGCTGGGCGGGCGCGAGACGGCCCGGGCGCTGCTCCCCGTCGTGTCACGCGAGGGGGATCCGGCCAGGGACGACGCCCGGGAGGCACTCCAGCGCATCACGGGCCAGGACGGCGGCTACGCGGAGGCGAAGTGGCGGCCCGTCGTGGAGGCCCTCGCGGAGCCGGGCGGGGACGAGGAGTCGGAGCCGGGCGGGGACGCTGCTAGACCTCGAAGCGGAGGCGGAGGACGTTGATCATGGCCTCGCGGACGATGTTCCCGGACATCTTGGACTTCCCGCGCGTCCGATCGGGGAACACGATGGGCACCTCGACGACGCGGAAGCCCTGCTTCCACGCCCGGTACGTCAGCTCGATCTGGAACGCGTAGCCCTCCGAGCGGACCGCGTCCAGGTCGATGGTCTCCAGCACGCGGCGGCGGAAGCACTTGAAGCCGCCGGTGAGGTCGCGAAACGGCAGGCTCAGGGCGGCCCGCGCGTAGAGGTTCCCGCCGCGGCTGATCATCTGTCGCAGCGGACCCCAGCCCTCCGTGCCGCCGCCGCGGATGTAGCGGGTCCCCAGCACCAGGTCCGCGTCCTCCGCGGCCGCCAGAAAGTCCGGGATGTACTTCGGCTGGTGGCTGAAGTCGGCGTCCATCTCGAAGACGAGGGGATAGTCGCGCTCCAGCGCCCAGCGGAAGCCGGCGATGTAGGCGGTCCCGAGGCCCAGCTTCCCCTCGCGGTGGAGGACGTGGATCCGCCCGTCCTCGGCCGCCAGCTCGTCCGCCAGCTCGCCGGTGCCGTCCGGGGACGCGTCGTCGACGATCAGGACGTGGAGGTCCGGCTCCACGTCGAAGACGGCGTCGATCAGCAGGGGCAGGTTCTCGCGCTCGTCGTAGGTGGGGACGATGATGAGCGCCTTCGGGGGCGCCGGGGCGGCATCGCTCATGAGGGGCTCCGGGGGCCGGTTCACGACTCTGGCCGTCAGTACTGCTCCGAGTAGAAGGAGTCCAGCAAAGCCCGGTGGCGCTCGGTCGCCACGCGTCGCCGGATCCGGCGCGTCGGGGTGAGCTCGCCCTGCTCCTCGGTCAGCTCCGTGGTGAGGATGGCGAACTTCCGAACGTGCTCGTGGCTCGGCAGGCCCTCGTTGACCCGGTCCACGATCCGCTCCACCTCCTCGAAGACCTTCGGGTCGCGCGTCAGGTCCTCGTAGCTCCCCTGCAGCCCCCGCTCCCCGGCGAAGCGCCCCAGCTCCTCACGGTCCAGCGTGATGAGCGCCGACAGGAAGTTGCGTCCCTCGCCGTGCACCAGGGCCTGGTCGACGAGTGGATCGGCGCGGAGCGCGTCGACGATGGGGCTCGGCGAGATGACCTTGCCGCTGGCCGTGACGATCACGTCGCGCTTCCGCGCGGTGATCACCAGCCGCTCGTCCTCGTCGACGCGGGCCAGGTCTCCGGTGTGGAGCCACCCGGCGTCGTCCAGGGCCTCGCCCGTGGCCTGCGGGTTGTTCCAGTAGCCCGGGAAGACGTTGGGCCCCCGCACCAGGAGCTCTCCGTCCTCCAGCAGGCGCCACTCCACCTCGGGCAGCGGCGTCCCCGCGGTGCCGGGGACGTTGTCTTGGAGGCGGCTCATGTGGGTGCAGGCGCAGGTCTCGGTCATCCCGTAGCCCTCGAGGACCTCCAGGCCGTGCTGGCGGAAGAACAGGCCCGTCTCCTCGCCCAGGGGCGCGCCCCCCGAGATGGCGTACCGGAGCCGGCGCCCGAAGACCTCGTGGAGCGGCCCGTACAGCAGGCGCTCCGCGACCTCCTTCCGCACGCGCCCCACCACGCCGTCGCGCTCCGTCTCGCCGTCGGCCGCGGGCGCGGTCAGGTCCAGCACCCGGTCCATCGCCCAGCGTTGGAGCCACGGCAGGCTCCGCCGCTCGGCCTCCAGGCGGGCGCGGACCTTCTCGAACAGGCGCGGGACCCCGCAGAAGAAGGTCGGCTCGAAGGTGCGGCAGTCCTCGATGACCGTCCGGTAGCTCCGCGCGAAGGCGGTCACGGCGCCGGCCTCGACGGACACCACCAGGCTGATGCGCGCAAACGCCTGCGCCAGGGGCAGGTACAGGAGCTGGAGGTCGTCCGGCCCCACCGGGAGCACCCGGGAGAGCTGCCGGCTGGTCGCCTTGAAGTTCCGGTGGGTGAGCATCACCCCCTTCTCCCGGCCCTCCGTGCCCGGGGTGTAGGTGATGGTGGCGCAGTCCCCGGGGGAGACGGCCCGGCTGCGCCGCTCGATGTCCTCGCGCAGGCTCGCCAGGTTCCCCTCGCCCAGGTCGCGGAAGTCCTCGAACCCCATGAGCCACGGGTCGTCGGCCGGGGCCACCTCCTCGATGGGCAGGACGGCCCCGTCGGCGCCCCTGGCCTGCCGCTCCATCCAGACGACGCGCTCCACGGAGGGGATGCGATCCCGCACCGAGACGAGCTTGCGGGCTTGGACCGGGTCCTCGACGAACACCACGCGAACGCCCGCGTCGCGGAGCTGCCAGGCGCAGCCCTCGGCCACCTCGGTCGGGAAGATGGGGACGGTGATCCCGCCGGCCATCATCACGCCCAGGTCCTGCCACGCCCACTCGACGCGCGTGCTGGAGAGGATGGCCACCCGCTGTCCGGGCTGGAGGCCCATGGCCGCGAGACCGGCGGCGAGGGTCCGCGACCGGCGCTCCCACTCCCCCCAGGTGGTGGACACGACCTTGTCCCCACGCAGGTGGCGCGTCGCCTCGCGGTCCGGATCCTGCCGGACCCTCCAGCGGAACAGCTCGAGCAGGGTCCCGTGGAGGGGACTCCCTTCAGACATGGGCACCTCGATCGGGGTCGGCGGGGACCATGCCACGGCCCGGAGCGGGGGGTCAACGAACGCCGACGCCCCGCGCAGAGCGGTGGAACCCGGGGATTTTCTGGACCCTGGAGCCGCCGGACCCGATGATGCCACGGTCACGGTCGGGGAGCCCATGAAGCGCGCGCATCTCCAGCGTCGGATCCGCCGGGCCCTGTGGCTCGGCTTCGCGACGGGCGTCGTGGTGCTCCTGGTCCGGACGGCGTTCTTCGCCGACGTCGCCTGGCTCCCGGGCTCTGGCTCCGCCGCGACGGCCCGTCCCGACTCCCCGCCCGAGCCCAGGGTGTGGGAGGTCCGGGACGACGCGCCCCCCGTCCAGACACCCCCGACGGGCGCCCCGGCCGGACCGGCCACCGCCGCACCGCCGCGCCCGGCCCCGTGGTCCCTCCCCGCCGGACGCATCGACGTCCGGGAGGCGCAGGCGGTGGACGGGCGCCTGGTCCAGGACCTCCGCGACGGCACGCGCGTGACCCTGACCCTCGACCCGGGCCTCCAGCGGGCCGGCCAGCGGGCCCTGGAGCGCTTCCAGGTGGACTACGGCGTCGTCGTCGCGCTGCGGCCGCGGACGGGCGAGATCCTGGCCCTCGCCGAGCACGCCGAGGGCCGCCCGGAGCTTCGCCAGATGGCCCTGCAGGCCCAGGGCCCGGCGGCCAGCATCTTCAAGATCGTCACGGCGGCGGCCCTCCTCGACCGCGGCGGCCTGACCGTGGAGAGCCGCATCTGTACCCACGGCGGGCACCGGAACCTCGAGCTGTACCACCTCCGGGACAACCCGCGCCGGGATACGCGCTGCGAGACCCTCGCCGAGGCCTTCGGCCACTCGAGCAACGTGGCCTTCGCGCGCTGGGCGGATCGGCTGCTCGGCCCGGCGGACCTGCAGCAGATGGCCGAGCGCTTCCTCTTCAACCGGCGCCTGCCGTTCCTCTGGGGCGTGGACATGAGCCGCGCGCAGATCCCCACGGGCAGCCGCCTCGGGCTGGCCCGCGCCGCCGCCGGCTTCACCGGCACCACGCTGAGCCCGCTCCACGCCGCCCTCATCGCGGGGGCCGTGGCGAACCGCGGCGAGATGATGGCGCCCCGGCTGGTGTCCCGCGCAGCCCGCGGCGAGGAGGCCCTCTACGAAGCGGAGCCCGCCACCCTGGGCCGCGTCATCGACCCGGACGTGGCGGAGGACCTGGCGCGCGTCATGGTGTCGACGACCACGACCGGCACGGCGAGCAAGTTCTTCCAGCGCGGTGGCCGGGCCCGGATCCCGGGCGTGGACATCGCCGGCAAGACGGGGACCCTGAGCAGCCGGGACGCCGGCGTGGCGCGGCACTACTCGTGGTTCGTCGCCTTCGCCCCGGCGGAGGCGGCCGACATCGCCGTCGCCGGGCTGGTGGTCAACGGCGAGACGTGGCGGACCAAGGGCGTCGTGGTCGCGCGGGACGTCCTGGATGCGTGGGCCGACGGGCGGGAGTAGGACGCCGTCCCCGGCTCACACCTCGTCACATCTCGCAAGACGAAGGGCTCGCGCAAAGACCCGAAGACGCAAAGGAAGACGGCTTGCTCGGACCCGGTTGGCCAGCCGTTGGCCTGCCGGTGACCCGACAGCCTCGGCCCAACTGGTGTGCGAGCGGTTCGCTGGCCTTCGTGGCTTGGCGGCCTGGCGCGCGATCCTCCGCGAGACCGCGGCCCCGGCGGTCATCCCCAGCCCTGCCCCGAAGCGAAGCAGGACCGCCGTCAGCGATCCCGGACCAGCGTCAGGCCGTAGCGGGGGAGCGCCTCGTCCCGCCAATGCAGGAAGTCCGTGAGGGCCTCGCCGGTCTGGCGCGTGCCGCGCTGGAGGCCGCCGTCGTCGCCGGTCTCCCACGCCCCGATGGCGAGGCGGAGAGATCGGAGCGCGCGCTCCCGGGCCTCGTCCGCCGGAGCCTCGAGGGACGGCGCGTCTTCGAGGCAGGCCAGGGCCTGTCGGGCCTCGTCCGGCTGGAACTCCTGCGCGACGGCGGCGTGGGCCTGGCGCCAGCAGCGCGTGGCCGCCTGGACGTCCTCGCCGGAGCCGTGGAAGAGCAGGCCCCACATCATCATCCCGAAGCTCACCGCGGTCACGGCGCCCATGACCCACGAGGCCAGCATCACGACCACCGCCCCCGTCCGGCCGATGCGGTGGCGGGTCACGACGAAGGCCACGGCCGCACCGGCGGCCAGCCCTCCGAAGTGGGCGACGTTGTTCACGTGGCTCGACATCACGAGGCCGAACACCACGTTGATGCCCAGGAGCACGAGGAGCTGATGGCTCACGGGGTGTCGGAAGTGCCCGTCCACCATCCGCCGGTGGACCAGGACGGCGCCCAGGGTGCCGAAGACGGCGCCGGACGCGCCGGCCCCGCCGATCCCCGCCAGGTACGAGCCCACGGAGCCCGCCAGCCCGGCGGTCATGTACACGAAGAACATCAGCCGGCCGCCGAACTCGGACTCCAGCATCCGCCCCACGTACCAGAGGATGTAGCAGTTGAAGGCCACGTGGAGCAGGCCCAGGTGCAGGAACACCATGGTGAACAGCCGCCACCACTGCCCGGCGGCGATGGCCCGGTTGTCCTGCAGCCCGAGCCGGAAGAGGACCTCCATGTCCGGCCGCATGAAGGACAGGCCGCCGCCCTCGTGCACGCCCCCCACGGCGATGGCGGTGAAGAACAGGAAGAGGTTCACGCCGATCAGGGTCGCGGTGACGCCGATTCCGCCGCCGCCCGCGCCCGCCACGCGCTTGAGGCGGACGCCCACGCGCCGGTTGTCCGCGCCGCAGTAGGGGCACTCGTCGCCGACGCCCATGAGCTTGCCGCAGTTGGCGCACAGCTTCGGTCGCTCGCCCATCGCCTCTCCCTGCCCACGCCCGGGGTCGGCGCAGCCTAGCCACCGCCCTCGTCGGCGGTCAACGACTCAGCCCTCGGGGAAGCGCTCGGCGCGCTCCGCCTCCCACTCCTCCAGCTCGGCCAGGCCGAAGTGCGCGGCGAGGCCCACCACCTCGTCCCACATCTCCCGCGCCAGGTCGCGGTCCCCGAGGCCCATGGTGAGGCGCGCCGCGTCCGCGAGCGTCGACGCCGCCTCCGCGGGCTCCCTGGCGGCGAACTGCGCCCGCGCGGCGTCCAGGAGGAGATCGCGGCCCCCCTCCCCGTCGCCGGCCTCGGCCAGATCCGCGGCCACCTCGCGGAGCGTCGCGGCCGCCAGCGTACCCGGGCCGGCCGCCGCCAGGGCGTCCCGCATCTCGCCCGCGAGGGCCCCCGCCTCGGGGAGGTCCGCCCGCGACGCCACCCGGAGCGCCCGCATCAAGGCGGAGAGGTGCTCGCGAGCGGCACCCCGGTCCGCCGCCAGGGCCGCCGCCTCCGAGAGACGCTCCACGGCCCGCGCGGCGCTCCCGACCGCCACGGCGAGATCCACGCCCCGCGCCAGGCAGCGCTCCAGGCCGTCCCGATCCCCGGCGACCCGCGCCGCCTCCGCCGCAGCCTCGACGGCCTCGTCCGCCTCCACCAGGCGCCCCGCCTCCACGAGCCGATCGGCCTCGGCGAGCGCGGCCGGGCCCACGCCTCGCGGGAAGCGCTCGGCGGCGAGATCCCGCGCCCGGCGGAGCCAGCGCCGCGCTCCCTCCGGGTCTCCGCGAGCCTCCAAGGCCCGCGCCATGCCCATGGTGAGGCGCCAGCAGCAGCCGTGGCGCCCCCGGCCGGCCAGCGCGTCCAGCGACTCCCGCCAGGCCTCCTCCACGAACGGCTCCCCGCGCGCCACGCCGAGCGCCACGTCCAGGGCCAGCCCGCGTGCCCAGGCCTCGGGCTCCCGGGCTCCGCGGAGCGCCTCCCGGGCCGGCTCCAGCACCTCTCCGGCACGCGCCACGGCGCCCTCCGCCAGGAGACACTCCGCCAGACCCGCCCGGGCCCCGGCCCGGAGCGCTCCGGGGCCGCCCGCGAGGTGCGCCACCGCGTCCTCCCAGGCCGCCAGGGCCACGTCGGGGGCCTCCGCCTCCAGGCTCGCCTCCGCGATCCCGATCAACGCCCGGCCCACCGCGCCCGCGTCACCGCTCCTCTCCGCCAGCGCGAGGGCCTCCCGCCGAGCCTCCATGGCCTCGGCCGCGCGACCCTCCCGGTCGAGCCGCCCTCCCTCTCGCAGCAGGGCGTCGGCGGGGGTGTCCGGGCGCTCGTCGTACATCGCCGCGAAGTGTACGGGGACCGCCCCTCCGCGACCACCCCGGCACGTCCCGGTGAACCCTTGCGTTCGGGCGAGGCAGTCGGGAACATGGCGCGTCCTCGCGCCCCCCTTCCAGACACCCAGAAGAGGTGCCCTTGCCGACGTCCCAGGCCCCCCAGACCCTCCCCGCGCTCTTCGCGTCCGCCGCGGAGCGCTTCCGGGGACAGGAGCTCGGTCGCTACTACCGCGACGGGGTCCTGCACGGCCTGGGCTGGGACGACGCCGCGGATCGGGTGCGCCGGCTGGCCTCGGGCCTCATGCGCCTCGGGGTCCGGCCCGGGGAGTCCGTGGCCATCGTGTCCCGGAGCAGCCACCGCTGGGCTCTCTGCGACCTGGCGATCCTCTCCGTCGGCGCCGTGACGGTCGGCGTCTATCCCGACGCCCGTGCGGAGGATCTGTCCTTCGTGCTGGCCGACTCCGGGGCACGCGTCGCGGTCGTGGAGAACTCCGCCACCGCCCGCAACCTCGTGGCCCGCCCCGAGGCCGCCGAGCACCTGGAGCAGGTGCTCATCATGCACCCGGATCCCCAGGACGCCGGGCCGCCGGGGCTCAAGGTGGGCTCCCTGGACCACGCCATCGACCGGGGGCGGGCGGACACGCCGGACGCCCGGCGGGCCTGGGAGGCGCGCCGCCATGCCGTCCGCCCCGACGACATCGCCACCATCGTCTACACCTCGGGGACGACCGGCCGCCCCAAGGGCGCGCAGCTGACCCACACCAACCTCATGCACACCGCGCGGGCCATGGCCGCCTTGTTCCCCATGAGCGTGGCGGATCTCTCCATCGTCTACCTGCCCCTCGCCCACGTCCTTCAGCGCGTGTCCGTCTACACGAGCATGTTCCACGGGGGGCGCGGGGTGTACCTCGAGACGCCCGAGCAGCTCCCCCAGGCCCTGGCCGCGGTCAAGCCGACGGTGCTCGTGGGGGTGCCGCGCGTCTACGAGAAGGCCCACGCCCGCTTCCAGGCCCGCCTCCGGGAGGGCCCCGCCCACCAGCAGCGCCTGTTCCGGTGGGGCCTGGAGATCGGCCAGCGCTACTCGCGCCTGGTGCGGGACGGACAGCCCATCCCCGCGGGGCTCCGCGCGAAGCACGCCGTGGCGGATCGCCTGGTGCTCCGGCGGGTGCGCGACTTCTTCGGCGGACGCGTGCGCTTCATGCTCAGCGGCGCGGCGCCCCTGTCCATGGAGACGCTCACGTTCTTCCACGCGTGCGGGCTGCTGATCCTGGAGGGCTACGGGCTCGCCGAGACGGCGGCCCCGGTGACCATGAACACGCCCGGTTCCTGGCGCTTCGGGACGGTCGGGCGCCCCATCGTGGGCTGCGAGGTCCGCCTCGCGGGAGACGACGAGATCCTGGTGCGCGGCCCGAACGTCTTCCGCGGCTATCGGAACCGGCCGGACGCCACCGACGAGGCCTTCCTGGAGGCCGCCGACGGCGGGCGCCCCTGGCTGCGCACGGGCGACCTGGGTACCCTCGACGAGGACGGCTTTCTCCGGATCGTCGACCGCAAGGAGAACGTGCTGGTCACGGCCGCCGGGCGCCGGATCCCGCCGAGGCCCATCGAGGAGGCCCTGCGGGCGCACCCGCTCGTGGAGCACGCGTGCGTGATCGGCGATCAGCAGCGCTACCTCGTGACGCTGCTGACGCTCGATCCCGAGACGGCGGCCGGCTGGGCCGAGCGCAAGGGTCTGGCCCGCAGGGACATCGCCTGGCTCGCCAACCACCCCCTCGTGCTGGACACCCTGGACGCCCACGTGGCGTCGGTGAACGCCCACCGCCCCCCGTGGGAGACCATCAAGCGCTTCGCCGTGCTGCCCTCGTCCTTCACCGTGGAGGAGGGCCTGCTCACGCCGACGCTCAAGCTCCGGCGCCGGGCCATCGAACAGCGCCACGCCGAGCTGCTCGAGCTGCTGTACTGAGCGACGATCGAGCCGCGGAGGTCGGAGCCGTCCCCGTCCCCGCCCCCGCCACCCGGCGATCAGTCCAGCTCGCTCCGGGACGAGATGATCCGCGAGATCAGCCCGTACTCGACCGCGCCTTCGGCGTCGAGCCAGTAGTCCCGCTGCGTGTCCTTCTCGATCTTCTCCAGCGGCTGGCCCGTGGCCTCCGCGAGCATCTGGTTGATGCGGTCGCGCGTCTTCACGATCTCCTGGGCGGTGATCTCCAGGTCGCTGGCCGGCCCGAAGATGTGGCCCGGGATGAGCGGCTGGTGGATGAGGAAGCGCGTCCCGGGCAGTGACACCCGGTCCTCCTTGTCGGCGCCGAGCAGCGTGACCGTGGCGATGGACGCGGTGAGGCCCACGCAGAGCACCCGCACGCGCGGCTGGATGAACCGCATGGTGTCGTAGATCGCGAAGCCGTCCGTGACCGAGCCGCCGGGGCTGTTCTGGACCACCGTGATGGGCGCCTCCGGGTCGTCGGCCTCCAGGAAGAGCAGCGCGCCGATCACCTTGTCCGCCAGCTTCTGGGTCACCGGGCCGAAGAGCTGGATGGTCCGGCTCTCCAGGAGGCGCTCCTTGATGCTGGGCTTGCCGAACGCGCGCTCGTCCTCCTTGTCGTCGTCGCCGGCGAGGCGGACGCTCGAGGCGAGGTAGGGATTCCCCGGGGGGGCCACCTCGGCGTGGTCGGTCCGATCGGCGTCCGTTCGATCCCTGTCCTTCATGGGGCCGTCTCCGTGCAGCGGTGGTGAGGGGGGAGCGCCGTGCGCTCGCGGCCCGGGCTCCGATAGCACAGGCCCGGCGGCGGCGGCAACGCGCCCGGTGCGCGACACTCGCGCTTGCGTTCGTGAGCGTCTATACTGCCGCGCGAATCCCCTACAGCAAAGGCCGTTGACACGCTTCGGGGCCGGCAGTATGGTCCGCGCCCTCGAAGCATGGGACATCCTTGGAAAACCAAGCGAATCCCAACGGCTTTTCTCATCGTCAACCCACAACGCGACCAGATGGTATCCGTGGACACCCAGACTCAAACCCAGACCAGCCAGCACGGCCTGCCCGACGACTTCGCGGACTTCGAGAAGCTCCTCGAGGAGTACGAGGCCAGCCACAGCCCCCGCGAGGGGGAGATCGTCAAGGGGACGGTCATCGACATCTCCGAGGACTTCGTGACCGTGGACATCGGCTACAAGTCCGAAGGCCAGATCCCGGTCGAGGAGTTCGCCGACCACGAGGGGAACGTGCCCCTCACCGTCCGTGACGAGGTCGACGTCTACCTCGAAGAGGCCGAAAACGAGCACGGCCAGGTGGTCCTCTCCAAGGAGAAGGCCGACAAGCTGAAGATCTGGGACGAGATCAACGACGCCGTCGAGGCGGACGAGCTCGTCAACGGCACCATCACGGGCCGCGTCAAGGGCGGCCTGACCGTCGACATCGGCGTGAAGGCCTTCCTGCCGGGCTCCCAGGTGGATCTCCGCCCCGTGCGGAACCTGGAGGCCTACATCGGCGAGGACTTCGACTTCAAGGTCATCAAGTTCAACAAGAAGCGCGGCAACATCGTCCTCAGCCGCCGCGCCCTGCTCGAGAAGGAGCGGGCGGCCCTGAAGAAGAAGACCCTCGAGAAGCTCGAGGTCGGCCTCGTGATGCCGGGCGTGGTGAAGAACATCACGGACTACGGCTGCTTCGTGGACCTGGGCGGCATCGACGGCCTGCTCCACATCACAGACATGTCCTGGGGTCGCATCAACCACCCCACGGAGATGTTCGACGTGGGCGACGAGCTCGAGGTGATGATCCTCAAGTTCGACCCGGAGACGGAGCGCGTCAGCCTCGGCCTCAAGCAGATCACCGAGGACCCCTGGCTGTCGGTCACGGACAAGTACCGCGTCGGCGACCGGGTCAACGGCAAGGTGGTCAGCCTCACCGACTACGGCGCCTTCGTGGAGCTGGAGGACGGCATCGAGGGCCTGATCCACGTCTCCGAGATGAGCTGGACCAAGCGCATCAAGCACCCGTCCCAGATCGTCACCGTGGGCGACATCGTCGAGACGGTGATCCTCGACATCGACGTCGAGAACAAGCGCATCTCGCTGGGCATGAAGCAGATCGAGGAGAACCCCTGGGAGCAGCTCCAGGAGCGCTACCCGGTGGGCTCGGTGGTCCGCGGCAAGATCCGCAACATCACCAACTTCGGCCTGTTCATCGGCATCGAGGAGGGCATCGACGGGCTCATCCACGTCTCCGACCTCTCCTGGTCGTCGAAGATCAAGAACCCCGCCGACCACTACGAGGTGGGTGACGAGGTCGAGGCCGTGGTGCTGCACATCGACGTGGACAAGGAGCGCTTCTCCCTCGGCATCAAGCAGCTCACCCCGGACCCGTGGGACAACGTCGAGGCGAAGTACCCGCTGGGCTCCGTGGTGGAGGGCACCGTCACGAAGGTGCTCGACTTCGGCGCCATCGTGGAGATCGACGAGGCCATCGAGGGCCTCATCCACATCTCGGAGCTCAGCTACGAGAAGGTGGGTCAGGTGACGGACGTCGTCCGTGAGAACGACGGGGTCCGCGCCAAGGTCATCAGCCTCATCCCGGAGGAGCGCAAGATCGGCCTGTCGCTGAAGCGCGTCACCGAGGAGGAGGCCTCCGAGGAGTACAGCGAGTACCTCAAGCAGCAGCGGGCCGAGCAGACGACGACGCTCGGCGACGTGCTGGGCGCCAAGCTCGAGAAGGTCGCCGCTCCCGGCACGGAATCCGAGGAGTTCGCCGAGGAGGAGGGCTCCGCCGAAGCCGAGGGCGCCGAGGAGGAGGCCTCCGCCGAAGCCGGGGGCACCGAGGAGGAGGCCTCCGCCGAGGCCGAGGAGAGCGAGGAGACCGAGAAGTCCTGATCGGACGGCCCGCCGCGCCCGGCTCCGGCCCGGCGCGGCGGGCTCTCGTCTGCCCCGGGGAACATCGGGGTCAAGCACGACGTTGAACGAACCGTAGCCAGGGTGAAGGGCCGACGGCGCCAGTGTGCGGCGTCCTTGCTTCGCCCCCCCCCCGTTGCTACGCTGATCGTGACATGACCCCCAGCCCCCGTCGGGAGGCGGCCATGCAGGACATCTACTCGGATACTCGGGACGAGCCGGGCCGGACGTACGAGGAGCGCGTGCCCCTCTACGCCCCCGCGCCGCTCGAGAACACGCCCTGGGAGCGCCCCCCGCGGGAGCCCGAGGAGGATGAGGATCCGCCGCGGGTGGTCATCATCGATCTATAGAAGTGTCCGGGGAAAGTCGGACCGAGCGGGGCCGAGCCCATTTCGCCGGAATCGGCGCACGACGGTTCCGTTGGCAGCGCCTGGCGCTGCCGCGCTGGCCCGAAGGGCCAGAAGAGCCGACGACCGGAGGGAGCCGGAGTACCAGGCGGTACGGCGGAGGGTTCTCGGGCGTCGAGGCTGGTGGTAGCGGCCGGCACCCGCGACGGGAGAGTTTTCCCGGCCGCTCCTAGGAGCCAGCAGGGCGGTCGCTACGTGTGACCACCATCCGTCCGATGTCGACGCCGTGACGGCGACGTGCCGCGTGCTTGCGCGGCGTGCGACGGGCTTGCACGGGAGCTTCGAGGTCGCCATGCTTCCCCCGCCCCTGCGGAGGGGCGGACCGGAGGACCAGGGGGGCAGCATGGCGCGCAATCGGTGGGCAGGCGCACGCGCCGCGACGGTGACCTGCCTCGTGGCCGCGGCAGCCGTGCTCTCCCCTCGCCCGGCGCTGTCCGCGCCCGTGCCCGCCGGATCGGTGCACCTGGGCGTCCTGGGCGGCTATCAGCTGACGTCGTCGGACGGCGACCTCATCGGGGACCGGCGCCTGAACGCGCGCCTGGACGACGCGGCGTGGTACGGGCTGCGCCTGGGCGTCGGCCTGTTCGATCCCCTGTCGCTGGAGCTGACGACGGCCGTCATGCCGGCCGGCACCCTGCGCGGCGATGACTCGGCCGTCGCGCTCCACGGCCTCCTCGAGGCGGTGGCGCACTTCCTCGACGGGCCCGTCGTCATCGACGTCGCCGGTGGCGCGGGGGTCTCGAGCCTGGTCGCGGGCGACCTGGGCACGGACGCGGACCTGGTGGTCTCGGCGGGCTTCGGTGCGCGCTGGCTGCTGGGCGACGGCCGCATGGCGCTCCGCGTGGACGCCCGGGCCCTCTTCTCGGACGCCGAGGACGATCCCATCGCCGCCCACGGGGTCGTGCTGGGGGGCTTCGACGTCTTCCTCCGCCGCCCGGACGAGGACGGCGCCGACGAGGAGGCCCCGCCGCCCCCCGATCGGGACCTGGACGGCGTCCCCGATCCCGAGGATCGATGCCCGGTGGACACGGGCCTCCGGGCGCTCGACGGCTGCCCCGACGCCGACGGGGACGGCCTCGCCGACCCGGACGACGCCTGTCCCGAGGCGGCCGGCCCCGAGGCCCTCCACGGCTGCCCCGACGCGGACGGGGACGGCCTGCCCGACACCACGGACGCCTGCCCCAGCCTCCCCGGCGATCCGCGCTTCGCCGGGTGCCCCGACACGGACGACGACGGACTCCCCGACGGGAAGGACGCCTGCCCCCGGCTGAAGGGCGAGGCGGCCCTGGAGGGCTGCCCGGCTCCGTCCGCCGACGAGCTCGCCCTGTTCGGGCGCCCCCTGGAGTCGGTCCGCTTTGCTCCCGGCACCGCGGACCTGCTCCCGCGCTCGAGGCCGATCCTCGCGCGCATCGGCCATGTCCTGACCGCGCACCCGCACCTCCGGGCGGAGGTCCGCGGCCACACCCACGGCGGACTGCCCGAGGAGCGGGCCTACGAGCTCAGCGAGGCCCGCGCCCGGGCCGTCCGACGCCACCTGGTGGACCTGGGCGTGGACGCGCGGAAGATCGGGGCCGTCGGACTCGGCGCCGAGGAGCCCATCGCCGGCAACCGCACCGCCGCCGGGCGCGACCGCAACCAGCGCGTCGAGGTGCATCTGGTCGAGCGGTAGGGCCGCCGCCCCGCGCCCTCCTTTCGCTCCGAGCGCCGGAACCGTACCGGCTTCGTGGCCCCGTCGACACAGCGGGTTGTCGCCCGCAGGCGACGCGGCGTTGCCCGGGGCGGATCACCCTGACATGATGCCGCGCCATGACGAGCCACACCGCCCGCCTCCTGCTCCTGGCCGCGCTCCTCTCCGCCGCCCCGGCCGCCTGCGACCTGCCACAGAACGAAGGTGGCGGCGCCGACGCGTCGACCGACGCAAACGGGTCGGGCGAGATGCGCACCTGGCGGATGCTCCGCCTCACCGACGACTCGGACGCCCAGCCCTCCCCGCTGCCGGGCGCCGACCTGGACGCGGTGATCGCCTTCACCGCCGACGACGAGTTCCTGTTCGCGGGCTGCGCGCAGGCCTCCCTGTTCGGGCAGGACACCACCCGCTATCCGGAAAACGAGCACGAGGACCCCTGGGACGCCACCCTGGCGGTCCGGGAGCAGGGGACGGCCGGCGGCTTCTTGAGCCTGGGAGGCGGGAACCTCCTGTGCGAGCTTCCCCTCGCCGTGCAGACCGGCGACCGCATCGTCGTCTGGGAGGTGGGCGGCGACGGCGAGGAGCGCTGGAAGGCCGCCTTCGCGGAGACGGCGGACGACGACTACACCCGGGCGGGCGGCTTCGAGGGCACGGCGGAGATCGTCGTCCCCTGAGGTTCCCCTGAGGTTGGAGCCCCCCGGCCGTTGTGATACGACGCCGGCAACCCTGCGGGCGCGCGCCCGCGAGCCGTTGCACACGGAGAGACAGGCATATGGCACGTCCGAAGAAGTACGGAGTGGGCGCCCTGGTGGCGGCGGGGGCCGCGGCCCTGGTCGTGGGCTTCGTGGTCGGGCGCGCGAGCGCACCGAAGGAGGGAGCCAGCCCGGAGAAGGTCGCCCCGGCGGAGGGCTCGGCCGCGTCCGGAGGCTACGAGGAGGAGGCTCTCGACCTGCCGCCCTCGCCCGACAAGGGGCCGGACGACGCCCCGGTGGTCATCTACGAGTTCAGCGACTTCCAGTGCCCCTTCTGCTCCAAGGTCACGGGGACCGTCGACGAGATCGCCCGGACGTGGCCCGAGGACGTGCGGATCGTCTTCAAGCACAACCCCCTGTCGTTCCACGACGACGCGCGCCTCGCGGCCATCGCGTCCATGGCGGCCGCGGAGCAGGGCCACTTCTGGAAGTACCACGACCTGCTCTTCGCCAACCAGAAGGCCCTGAAGCGAGACGACCTCATCGGCTACGCCGAGGACCTGGGCCTGGACATGGAGAAGTTCGAGGCGGACCTGGACGACGCGATGATCGCCCGGAAGGTCGACATGGATCAGGCAGCCGCCATGGCCGTGGGCGCCACGGGGACCCCCGCCTTCTTCGTCAACGGCGTGAGCCTGTCCGGGGCCAAGCCCTTGTCGGAGTTCGAGGCGGAGATCGAAAAGCAGCTCGAGAGCGCGAAGGAGCTGGCGGAAGGCGGCGTGGCCCGGGAGAAGATCTCGCGGCGCCTGACGGCCCAGGCCGGCGGCTCGGCCACGAAGTTCATCAAGTACGTGGTGGACGGCAACCCGGCGCCCAAGCCGAAGCAGAAGAAGAAGCCCGAGAAGAAGAAGGAGGACACGGAGACCGTCTGGAAGGTCGCCGTCGACCCCGAGACCGAGCACATCAAGGGCCCGAAGTACGCCCCGGTGACCATCGTCGAGTTCAGCGACTTCGAGTGCCCGTTCTGCTCCAAGGTCATGCCGACCTACGAGAAGATCCGCGAGGAGTACGGCGACGACGTGCGGGTGGTGTTCAAGCACAACCCCCTGCCCTTCCACGAGCACGCGCCGCTCGCCTCGCAGGCGGCGCTGGCCGCCGGGGCCCAGGGGAAGTTCTGGGAGATGCACGACGTGCTCTTCGACAACCAGAAGAACCTCACCCGCCCGGACCTCGAGTCCTACGCCGAGGAGCTGGGCCTGGACATGGAGGAGTTCCGGAAGGCGCTGGACGAGGGGACCTACGCGAAGAAGATCGAGGAGGATCAGGCCCTCGCCGAGCGGGTCAAGGCCAAGGGGACCCCGAACCACTACATCAACGGGCGACGGCTCAACGGCGCGAAGCCCTTCGACGCGTTCGCGACGATCATCGACGAGGAGTTGAAGCACGCAGAGAAGCTCCGGGAGGAGGGCGTCTCCGAGGAGGACCTCTATCCGAAGCTCATCGCCGGCGGGAAGGAGTTCAACCCGCTCGACTCCCGGGTCCGGGACATCGCCGCGCCGGCCGACGCCCCGTCGAAGGGGCCGGCCAACGCGCCCATCACGATCATCGAGTTCAGCGACTTCGAGTGCCCGTTCTGCTCGCGGGTGGGTGATCCCCTGAAGAAGCTCCAGGCGAGGTACCCGGAGCAGGTCCGGATCGTCTTCAAGCACTTCCCGCTGAACTTCCACGACAACGCCCAGAAGGCCGCCGAGGCCTCCATGGCGGCCCACGCCCAGGATCGCTTCTGGGACATGCACGACATCATGTTCCAGAACCAGAAGTCCCTGGGCGTACCCCAGCTGAAGGTCTACGCGAAGCAGCTCGGCCTCGACGTGGAGAAGTTCGAGCAGGCGCTGGACAGCGACGAGTACGCCGACGAGGTGAAGGCCGACGTGGCCGAGGGGCGCCGGGTGGGCGTCCGCGGGACCCCGAGCGTGTACATCAACGGCCGGAAGTACTCGCCCAGCGGTGGCTACTCGGCCGAGAGCATCGAGAAGGTCCTCGCCCGCGAGTTCGACCTGGACAGGGAGTAGCGCCGCGGCGCTGCCCGAAGGAGACGACGCCATGGAGGAGATCCGCCGACTGGTCGAGGGCGCCTTCGCCGATCGCGAGCAGCTCGCGAAGCCGGAGGTCGTCGAGGCGGTGGAGCGCGCCATCGAGGGCCTGGACAAGGGCGAGCTGCGGGTGGCCACGCCGCCCGAGGAGCCCGGCGGACCGTGGACGGTCCACGGCTGGGTGAAGCAGGCCATCCTGCTCAACTTCCGGCTCGCGCAGATGGAGACCATCGAGGTGGGGCCCTTCGAGTACCACGACAAGGTGCCCCTGAAGCACGGCTGGGCCGACGCCGGGGTGCGCGTGGTCCCGCCCGCCACCGTCCGGCGGGGGGCCTTCGTGGAGGCCGGCGCGGTGCTCATGCCATCCTACGTGAACATCGGCGCCCGCGTGGGCAGCGGGTCCATGGTGGACACCTGGGCGACGGTCGGCTCCTGCGCCCAGATCGGCCAGGACGTGCACCTGTCGGGCGGCGTCGGCATCGGCGGCGTGCTGGAGCCCCCCTCGGCGGCCCCGGTCCTCATCGAGGACGGCGCCTTCGTGGGGAGCCGCTGCATCGTGGTCGAGGGCGTCCGGGTGGGCGCCGAGGCCGTCCTGGGCGCCGGCGTCGTCCTGACGTCCTCCACGCGCATCATCGACGTCAGCGGCGACGAGCCTCGCGAGTTCCGCGGCGAGATCCCGGCCCGCGCGGTGGTCATCCCGGGCAGCATCCCGAAGGAGTTCCCCGCCGGGACCTATCACGTCCCCGCGGCGCTCGTCATCGGGCAGCGGAAGCCCTCCACCGACCGGAAGACCAGCCTGAACGACGCCCTGCGCGACTTCGGGGTGAGCGTGTAGTGGCCTCCCGGCCCGCTCCGACGGGCTCGCGCCAAGGCGCAAAGCCGCGAAAGCACGGAGAGCGCGAGCAGATGCAGCAGGACCGCCGCCCCCGGCTCAGAGCCCTACACATCTCGGGATGCCGCGGTCTCACGGACAATCGCGCGCCAAGCCGCCAAGACGCAAAGGCCAGCGAACCGCTTGCACACAGGTTCGGCTGAGACTGTCGGGTCACCGGCAGGCCAAGAGCGAGCACACGGGGCCGAAAAGTGCCGTTCCCCTTTGCGTCTTCGCGTCTTTGCGCGAGCCCTTCGTCTTGCGACGTGTGACGAGCTGTGAGGCGAGGACGCCGGCGCTCCTTGGTCCGCCGCCCGCGGCGGACTACTCGAGGAAGCCCTCGAGGTCCGGGTCGACCTCGGAGCCGCCCTCCCGTGGGGCGCGGCCGCCGCGAAGCTCCGCGATCTTCTCGGCCTGGGCCCGGTCCTCCACCACGAGGAGGTCGGCGCGGTACATCAGGCGGCGATCCTCGAGGTGCATCCGGACCTCCGGGCCAATCCACGTGGCCGCCGAGACGCCGCCGCCCCGGGCGTCCTTCTCCACGACGTCCTGGGGCCTCCCGTGGTCGGACACGAAGCGCTCGTAGCGATGCTCGAAGCTCTCACCCTCCACGGGGAGCGACCGCGCGTACTTCCAGAGCTTGCCGTGCGTGAAGAAGAGGTAGTGCTCGACCCCGCCCTCTCGGAACGGGAGGAGGCTCTCCTCCGCGCCGGCCACGAACTCTCCGGCGACGATGCTCACCTCGTAGCCGGTCCGCCGGCCGTCGAAGTGGGCCACCGAGTCGCGGATGCCCTCCAGGCGGTCCTCCATCCTGTCACGGATGTCGGCCCGCTCGCTGGCGTCGAGGGCCTTGCGGAGCCGCGGACCGTACTCCAGCTGGAGTCGGGCCCGGACCCAGGTCATGACCTCGTCGAGGTCCCCTCCGAAGGGGACCCGCTCGAGGCCGGAGTCGATCAGGGACAGGCGGACGCTCGAGGACTCGCCCGTAGCCCCCCGGGCGGACGCCGAGGCGCCACCCAGGAGGCCGCAGACGGCGAGGCCGATGATCAGGCGCGTCGCCAACGCGGACGGATGCGTTGTGTTCATGCCAGACACGCTAGTGACATCGGGCCGTCCCTTCAACACTTTCCGGCGCGCGGGTGTGACACTCGGTGCCGCGCGCGCGAGCGGCGGACATGGGGCATCCCCCCAGAAGCCCGCGTTGTCGGGGCCGGGGCCGTTTGACAGGCGCCCCGGCGCCGTGGTGAACCAACGTAACCCACGGCGTTCGGAGCGACGTTCCATCATGCGCGTCCTATCCAGCAGGATTCAGCCACGCAGCGACGACTTCCGGGAGCGCTACGCCGCGATGGAGGGGCGCGTCGGCGTCCTCCGCGAGGCCCTGGAGGCGGCGCGGGCCGGCGGCGGCGAGAAATACCGGGTCCGCCACGAGGAAAAGGGCAAGCTCCTGCCCCGGGAGCGCATCGAGCTTCTCCTGGACCGGGACTCGTACTTCCTCGAGCTCTGCCCCCTCGCCGGGCACGACATCAAGGGCATCGGCACGGGCGCCGGCGTGATCGGCGGCGTCGGCGTCGTGAACGGCGTGGAGTGCCTGATCACGGCGAGCGAGGCCACCCTCAAGGGCGGCTCCATCAACGAGTACGGCCTCAAAAAGAGCCTGCGCCTCGCCGAGATCGGCATGAAGAACCGGCTGCCGACCATCAACCTCACGGAGTCGGCCGGGGCGGACCTGCCCAACCAGTCCAAGATCTTCGTCCCCGGCGGCCAGACGTTCCGGGACATCATCCGGCGGAGCCGCGAGCGCCTGCCCACCGTCACGGTCGTCTTCGGCAACGCGACGGCGGGAGGCGCCTACGTCCCCGGCATGAGCGACTACACCATCATGGTGAAGGAGGAGGCGAAGGTCTTCCTCGCCGGGCCGCCGCTGGTGAAGATGGCCACCGGCGAGGTGGTGGACGACGAGAGCCTGGGCGGCGCCGAGATGCACTCCCGCGTCTCCGGCGTCTCCGACTACCTCGCCCGCGACGAGCGCGAAGGTCTCCGCATGGCGCGGCAGGTCATGGCGCACATCAACTGGCGCAAGCCGGCGGGCCCGCAGCGGACGTCGGTGCAGCCGCCTGTGTACGACCCCGACGAGCTCCTGGGCATCGCCTCCGCCGACGTGCGGCAGCCCTTCGACCAGCGCGAGGTCATCGCCCGCATCGTCGACGGCTCGCGCTTCGAGGAGTTCAAGCGCGAGTACGGCACCACCCTCATCTGCGGCTGGGCGTATCTCCACGGCTACCTGGTGGGCGTCCTCGCCAACAACGGCATCCTGTTCAGCGAGTCCTCCAACAAGGGCGCCCAGTTCATCCAGCTCTGCAACCAGCGGGACATCCCCCTCGTCTTCCTCCAGAACATCACCGGGTTCATGGTGGGCCGCCAGTACGAGCAGGGCGGCATCATCAAGCACGGCGCCAAGCTCATCAACGCCGTGTCCAACAGCACGGTGCCCATCCTCACCGTCATGACGGGCGCCAGCTACGGCGCGGGAAACTACGGCATGGCGGGCCGCTCCTACGATCCCCGCTTCCTGTTCACGTGGCCCAACCACCGCATCGCCGTGATGGGCCCGGACCAGCTCGCCGGCGTCCTGGACATCATCAAGCGCGAGTCCGCGACGCGCCGCGGCGAGGAAGTGGACGAGAAGCAGCTCGAGATGATGAAGGGCATGCTGAAGATGCAGGTGGAAAAGGAGAGCGACGCCTTCTTCGCCACGGCCAGGCTCTGGGACGACGGCATCATCGACCCGCGTGACACCCGGGACGCCCTCGGCATCGCCCTGTCCGCCAGCGCCAACCGCGAGGTGGAGGGCACCATGGCCTGGGGCGTCTTCCGCCACTGAGGCCGGGCGGCCTCTCCCCGACTTCTTGCGAGGAGCACCGATGGCGTTCGACAAGATCCTCATCGCCAACCGCGGCGAGATCGCGCGACGCATCATCCGGACGTGCCGCGCCATGGGCTTCGAGACGGTGGCGGTCCACTCCGAGGCGGACGCGGACGCCCCCTTCGTGGCCGAGGCCGACGAGGCCGTCCTCATCGGGCCGCCCCCGGCCGCCGAGAGCTACCTGGTCATCGACCGCATCCTCGACGCCGCGCGCCGCACGGGGGCCGGGGCCATCCACCCGGGCTACGGCTTCCTCAGCGAGAACGCGGACTTCGCGAAGGCCTGCGAAGACGCCGGCGTGATCTTCGTCGGCCCCACCAGCGACGCCATCGCGAAGATGGGCTCCAAGGTGGAGGCCAAGAAGCTGATGGCCGCGCACGGGGTGCCGGTCATCCCCGGCTACGACGGCGCGGACCAGGACACGGAGACCCTGAAGGCCGAGGCCCTGCAGGTGGGCTTCCCGGTCCTGCTCAAGGCCTCCGCGGGCGGCGGCGGCAAGGGCATGCGCGTCGTCCGGGAGGAGGCGGGCCTGGAGGACGCCATCGACGCCGCCAGGCGCGAGGCGAAGGCGGCCTTCGGCGACGACACCCTGCTCATCGAGAAGTACATCGAGCGCCCGCGCCACGTGGAGTTCCAGATCCTCGGAGACGCCCACGGGAACCTGGTCCACCTCTTCGAGCGCGAGTGCTCCATCCAGCGCCGCCACCAGAAGATCGTCGAGGAGACGCCCTCGCCGGCCCTCACGCCGGCGCTCCGCGAAGAGATGGCGACGGCGGCGGTTCGCGCGGGGGAGGCCCTGTCCTACCGATCCGCGGGCACGGTGGAGTTCATCCTCGCCCCGGACGGGACGTTCTACTTCCTGGAGGTCAACACCCGCCTGCAGGTGGAGCACCCCGTCACCGAGATGACCACGGGTCTCGACCTGGTGCGTCTCCAACTCCAGGTGGCGGCGGGCCGCGAGCTTCCCCTGACCCAGGGCGAGGTCTCCGCCGGCGGCCACTCCATCGAGTGTCGCCTGTACGCCGAGGACCCGGACAAGGGCTTCCTCCCGGCCACGGGCGTCCTGCGGGACTTCCACTTCCCCGCCCAGGCCGGGCTGCGCCTCGACTCGGGCGTCGAGGCCGGCGACGAGGTGTCCGTCCACTACGATCCCATGCTCGCCAAGGTGGTGACCTGGGGCGAGACACGCGAGGAGGCCACGCGCCGGATGCGCCGCGCGCTCCAGGGCGCCTCCGTGATGGGGGTGACCACCAACCGCGCGTTCCTGCTGCGGGTCCTGGAGCACGAGGCCTGGACCTCCGGCGAGCTGGACACCCACTTCATCGAGCGCCACATGGACGGCCCGACGCCGGCGGCCCCGGAGGAGGCGCGGCGACGCGCGCTGCTGGTGGCCACGCTCGCCCGGACCGTCGCGCGGACCGACCGCCCCGCCCTGCTCCCGGGCCTCCGCCCCGGCTGGCGCAACAACCGCTGGCGCGACCCGGAGGAGGCCTGGCGCCTGGGCGACGACGAGGTGGAGGTCCGCTATCGCCCCCTCGGCGGGGATCGCTACCGCCTCACCGTGGGGGAGGACACGCACGACGTCCGCCTGGCCGGGCGCGACGGAGCCACCTGGCGCGTGTCCGTCGACGGCCACCTGACCACCTGCCGCGTCGTCTCGGACGACCACCGCACGTGGGTGCACACCGGGGAGCACGCCGTGGCGCTGGAGCGCGTCGCCCGCTTCCCGGAAGGGGCCGAGGAGGCCGACGCCGGGGGCTGCGTGGCGCCGATGCCCGGCAAGGTCCTCCAGCTGCTCGTCGACGAGGGCCAGGAGGTCGACGAGGGCCAGGCCCTGGTCATCCTGGAGGCCATGAAGATGGAGCACACCCTGGTCGCGCCCCACCCGGCGAAGGTGGCGCAGGTGCTCGTCGAGGAGGGCGAGCAGGTGGACGCGGACGCCACCCTCGTGCTCCTGGAGCAGGAGGGGGAGTAGGCTTCCCACCCGCGCTACGGCCGGCCCTCCCGGGCGGCCAGGCGGCCCCAGTAGCTGCGCGGGGCGGTCCGGGCGGCCCGGCGGAAAGCGCAACCGGCCTCCTCGCGACGGCCGGCGTCCCGGAGGGCCTGGGCGTACCAGCAGAGGTTCCGCGCGCGGACGGCCGCGGTGAGGGGGAACGAGCCGGCGCGCCGGACCCCGCTCAGCCCCTCGCTGGCCGTGTCCGGATCCCCACGCAACCAGGCCAGGCGCGATCGGACGGCGACGAGCCCCGGGTGGCGCGCGGCGGCCTGCTCCTCGTCGGCCTCCGCGAGGACCTGCTCGGCCCACCAGGGCCTGTCCATCAGGAGGTTGGCCTCCGCCTCGGCCGCCAGCGCGTCCAGCCGGAACGTGCCCTTGGAGTCCACGTGGGCGCGGAGCTCCTCGGCCGCCGCCAGGGCCTCCCGCCCCAGCCCGGCCAGGGCCAGCCCCTCCACCCGGCGCAGGCGGAAGTGGGCCCGCAGGCCCCGGAAGCGCTCCCGCGCGATGCGGTGGGCGCTCGCGAGCTCGAACAGCTCTCCCTGGCCTTCGTGGACCAGGCGGTGCACGGCCCGGTACCGCAGGTAGGCCCGCAGGAAGGCGAACCCGAACAGCGCGTGGACGCCTCCGATCACCCCGAGGACCGCCGGGCTGGCCGGCAGGACCTCGAAGAAGAGCAGCCCCGACACGAGCAGGGAGCCCAGCACGAACAGGCCGAAGGCGACCGCCAGCACTACTCGGGAGGCTCCTTGCAGAGGACGTCGTACTCCACCTCGATGTCGGACTCGAACGGCGGATAGCAGGCGCCGTCCTCGAGGAAGATCACCGCGTTGGTGTCGTCGCTCCAGACCCAGCCGTCCCCCTCGGCGCAGGGCTCGCCGTTCACGCGGACCTCCAGCGTCTGCTGGTCCACGGGCAGGCTCGGGTGGAACTGGTCCTTGAGGCCGAACGTCTTCTGCCCCACCGCCTCGAACTCCGCGCCGAAGTCCGTAGCGCAGATGCTGGCGATGTGGCCGTGGAACTGCTCCACGAGGTTGATGTACCGATAGCCCGTCGTGCCGTAGCCCGGGCAGCCCCAGGCCGGCGTCACGATGCCGTGGACCTTCACGCCGAAGCCGGACTGGGGCTCCTTGAGCGCGGTGAAGTGGTCCAGGTACCAGTCCACGGCCTCGGGGCTCTCGTCCTCCTCGTCGCTGACGATGATGATGACGAGGTCGGCGTCGTCCCGCACGAAGCCCCAGTTGGGGCCGCGGCACTTGCCGTCGACGCAGCGGAAGCCCGACGGGCACGCGTTCGGCGCGTCGACGCACGCGATGTCCGTGGAGGCCATGTTCACGCCGGACAGGGCGAGCCAGGCGCCCTCCAGGCCCATCTCCTCGTAGTAGCCGTTGATGCCCACGAGGAGATGTTCGGCGAAGACCTCGGCGGCGTCCTCGGTCTCGGGCGTGACGTACGGCGGGGAGCCCTGGAGGCGGCCCACCTTGAGCAGCGTGTCGGTGGTGGTGACGCCCAGGTGATAGTCCTGGCCCCAGTCCATGGCGATGTCCACGAGCTTGGGGAGCTCCTGCTTGAGGAGGAGCTGCTCGTCGGTCATGGAGCCCGAGTCGTCCACCACGAAGAGCACGTCCACCTTCGGCGTCGGGACCTGCTGGAACTCGTCGATCTGGTGCTCGTCGTCGATGACGCCGCCCGTCAACGAGACCTCCGCGACGGGCAGGTTCGCCGCGTCCGTCTCCACGAAGAGCTTGCAGCCGATGTCCTCCGGGGTCTTGGGCACCATCACCAGCTCGAGGGCGAACTGCTCGAAGCCGTCCACCGTGAACGGCAGGGGCGGCAGGTTCGTGATGACCACGTCGTCGCCGCAGCCCTCCGCCTCCACGTCGAGGACCTGCGCCTCCATCGGGCCCAGGTTGCTGATGGTCACGTTCCGGTTGTGGCTGGCGCACTCGCGGCGCACCAGCCCGAACTCGAGCTGCGGCGGGTCCACGTCCACGATGGGCAGCGCGCTCTCCGCCCGCAGGTTGATGCCCTTCATCCAGCCGCCCTCGGGCGCCACGAACACCGGCATGTCGAGGTTCGGGTCGTGCATGAACAGGGCCAGCCGCGCGAAGTACTGATCCCGGCCCAGCTCCTCGTTGAAGATCGGCGGGGCGTCGAAGCGGACGCCGAAGCTCAGGGACTCGCCCGGGCCGAGGATGGTGCCCGGGGGCGGCTCGGACGACACCGAGAACGCCGTCCCCGGCTGCTGCGGGTCGCAGTCATAGCGGTGGCGTGCGCCCATCTGGAGCTTGTTGCACCCGACGAGATCCCAGTCCCGGTACTCGCACTCCCCCGAGCCGAAGTTCACCACCTGGATCGTGTCCTCGGCCGTGGTCCCGGCCCGCTTCGCGCCCATGGAGAGGACGTCCGGGACGAAGGCGGGCTCGCACGTGGACCGCTCGGCCCGGCGGGCCACCACGTCCAGCGGATACTCGGGCACCAGCTTGTCGGTCGTGTACAGGAAGAAGCGCGCGGACTCGGTGCCCTTGTCGCCCCCCGTGTTCTCGAACCGGAGATCCAGCGTGACCGACTCGCCCGGGTTCAGCTCGGCCGGGAGCTCGTCCGCGTTGCCGAGGCCGAACTCCTCGGAGGTCTGCTCCGCGAACGCGGCGTCCTCGACGGTGACCGCCTCGTCGCCGATGTTGATGACCGTGACCGTGCGCCTGGCCGAGAAGCCCTCCGCCACGAAGCCGAAGTCCACCACGTCCGGCGGGTTGACGCTGATGTCGGGCACGCCGGCGGCGCCGAACAAGGGCACGACCATGGGATCGTGCGCGGCGTCCGTGGACCGGATGACGAGGTCGGCGATGGGGTCCCCGCCCATGGGGAGCTCCTCCACCGGGTGGAACCAGGCGGCGATCTTCTCGACGTCGCCCGGCTCCAGGGTCACCGGGGTTTCGAAGCCGCCCGTGAGCAGGTCGACCCCGTCCTCGGCGTCCTCGAGCGTCGCCTCGGTGATGGTCAGGTCGGCGTTGCCCTCGTTGCGCATCTTGACGGTGATCTCGCGCTGCCCGCCGGGCTCCACCCAGCCGAACTGCACGGTGTTGGGCTCGACGACCAGCCGCGGGGTCTGCTCCTCGCCCTCCACGGGGATGTCCAGGGTCACGTCGTCCCGGTCCGTCCGGACGACGACCTCCGCGTCGTCGCTGTCCCCCCCCGACGGAGAGTACGTCAGCGGGAGCGTCACCTCGGCCCCCGCGTCGATGACCGTCCCCGTGGGCAGGCTCGTGGAGAAGTCTTCGTCATCGTCGCCGGGGAAGTCCGCGCCGGTGAACGTGGCGGGCGCCGTCCCGATGTTGGAGACCACCACGTCGACGGTCTTGGGCGCGCCGGCCTGCACGACCCCGAAGTCCACCGTCGCCGGTCGGGCCACCAGCTTGCCGCGCTGGCCGGGCGTGCTCACGGGCACCACCACCTCGGGCACGGCGCCGATGTTCAGCCCCACCACGAGCCGTCCCTCGTCCGGGGCGTCGTCCCCGGAGTGATAGAGGATCTGGATGCGGGTCTCCTCGCCGGGCGCCAGGCTCGACTTCTCGACGTGGGCGACGGTCAGGTCGGCCGACTCGGTGTCCAGCTCGACCGGGTCCAGCTCCACGACTCCGTTCGTCCCCACGTGACGGATGGTCACGTAGCGCAGGGCCTCTCCTCCGCGCGGCACGTCGCCGAACACGACCACGGGCGGCGCGACGTCCACCTGCGCCTCCGGACCCAGATCGAACCCGCCGCCGTCGCTACAGGACGCGAGGAGCAGGGCCGTGCACACGACCCATCCTTGCCATGACGCTCGCCTCATCGGGACCTCTTCGACTGTGTGACCGCCGCCACCCGTACCAGCACACGCGCGGACGTGGAAGGCGGTTTCCAACTTCGAACCCCCACCCGTCGGGCGTTCGCCCCCTCAGCAGGACCGCCCCCGGGGGGCGACGCGGACCACCCCCAGGGCGGTCGCAAAGTCGACCGCCCTCCCTTGCCCTTGTCGGTGCCCATGCCCTTGACTGCTCTCAGACGCGCAAAACCCATCGTTTCCGAGCGAGTGCATTCCGGCGCCGGGCGCCGTACCGCCGCGTTGCCCACGCTTCTCCGACTTCGCGATTCCCTTGGGACCACCCCAGCCCTTTCTTTCAAACGCCGGGGATCGCGGGGTATCGTGCGGTCCATGCTCGGTTGGCTGTCGCTGCTTCTGTCCACGCTGGGTGCCCTGGGCTCCACGGCCGCGCCGGAGGCCCTCCTCGTCGAGGTGGAGGCCCGCCGGGCGTTCGCGCAGCGGTGGGAGCCCGCGCACGCTACCGTGACCTACTCGCCGCCGGCGGACAAGCTCTCGGATCCGGACTTCCGGCCCCGGCTCGAAACGCACGCCGTCCTCGTGGAGGGGCCCGAAGGCGACGCGACGCTGGCCGGTCCGGCCTCCCACCTCGCGCGCGCGACCGATGTGGAGGTCGAGTTCGGCGACGGCCGCGAGACCCGGGCCCGGGTCGCCTCGGAGGACGTGGACGACGACACGCCCCTCGTACACCTCGAGGTGGAAGACCCCGACGCCCTGGTGGGGCGCCACACCCTGCGCTGGGCCCCCGCCGACGCGCTGGAGGAGGACCGGCGGGCGTGGATGCTGGAGCGCCCGAACGTCCGCGGCCCCGACGGGGAGATGCTGCGGCCGGTCCTGGTGGACACGGCCCTCGGTCCGAAGGTCGCGCACCCGCTGGGGCGCTTTCGCCATGCCCCGGTGAGAGACGCCGAGGGCCTCGCCCTCCTCGACGCCGAGGGCCGGGTGCTGTGCGTGGTCTTCCGCAGGGTGCCGGGCGCGGAGCAGCGGAGCCTCTGCACGCCGGAGGACGCGGCCTGGAGCGCTCCGGAAGGCTCCCCGTGAGCCGCGCCGCGCCCGGGGACGTGGTCTCCGCCGTGCGAGAAGCCCTCGACGGCCCGTGCGCGGTGCCCCGGGGCACGCGCGTCATGGCCGCGTGCAGCGGGGGCGCCGACTCCGTCGCCCTGGTGGACGCCCTGGCTCGCCTCTCGGACCGCTGGCCCCTCGCCGGCGTGGCCTTCGTGGACCACGGCCTCCGGGACATGGCGCGAGAGCGGGAGGCCGCCCGGCAGGCCGCCGAGCGCGCCGGCGTACCCCTGACCGAGCGCCGCCTGGACCTCCCGCGACGCGGGAACCGCCAGGCCGCCGCCCGCCGCGCACGCTACGCGGCGCTCCTCGAGGTCACGCCCGACGACGGGGCGCTGGCCACGGGACACACGCGCACGGACCAGGCCGAGACGGTGCTCCAGCGGCTGGTGCGCGGCGCCGGCCTCCAGGGACTGGCGGGCATCCGGCCGCGCGAGGGCCGCGTCGTGCGGCCGCTCCTCGCGGTCTCCAGGAGCACCACCCGCGGCCTGGACCAGCCCTTCGCGGACGATCCCACGAACCGCTCCGGAGACTATCAGCGGAATCGAATCCGCCGGGACGTGTTTCCACTGCTGGCGACGGAGAACCCCCGCGTGGAGGAGGCGTTGTCCCGCGTGGCAGACCAGGCCAGGACCGAGTTGGAGCTCATCGACGCCTTGATGAACCGCATCGACAGCCAGGCCCCGGATCTCCGGGGTAGCGACCCGGCCCTCGCGGAGGCCTGGGTGCGTTGGCGTCTTCGTCGCGAGCAGCGGCGCACCGGCGCCTCGCGCGCGGCGGTCTCCCACCTCGCGGAGCACCTCGTCCGGGGCAGCGACGCAGCCGCCGTGAGCCTCGGCAGCGGGCGACGAGGCCTGGCTCGGCGCGGTCGCCTGACGCTCGAGGCCGACCCGGATCCGCGCAAGGTCCTTGTCGCACCCGGTCCCGGGTCTTATCGTCACGGCCACGTGACGCTCATCATCGAGGAGGCCCCCCACGCGGCAGGGAGCACACATCCTGAACCGACCCGCGACGAGGTCCGGCTCGACCCCGCGCGGGTCGTCTGGCCCCTCCGGCTTCGCCCGGAGCCGTCCGACGGACCGGACGCCCCCATGCCGACGGCGGGCGCCCCGGCCGAGACCCGCTGGGTGCTGCTGGACGGCGCCGGCAAGCGCCTCTGGCGCTCCGACGTCCCGCCGCCGCCTCCCATCCCCGAAGCGAGGGCGCGCCTGCGGGTGCGCCTTCTACGGGACCCGCGGGTTGTCCCGCGGTAGACCCAGACGGTACCTTCGAGCCACTCTCCTGAACTTCGCTCAGCCTTCCGGATTCACGCGTTGAAGAACAACAAGTCCTTCAAGACCATCGCCCTCTGGGTCTTCCTCATCGTCATCTTCTTCGCCATCTACCAGACGGTGTCGAAGAGCGGTGGTGGGCGAAAGATGACCCTCTCCCAGTTCATCGCCGAGGCGCTCCCGAGCTCCGCGGGCACGGGCGACGTCCGCACCGGCCGCCTCGCCGAGGTGATCGTGCGCGGCGACCTGCTCGAGTACGCCGTCCGTCCGCCCGGCCAGAAGGTCGAGGAGGCGGGCGACGACGGCTCTGCGGCCGCGGCACCGTCGCCGGGCGACCTGGAGTGGCACCACACCCGCGGCGACGTGAAGGTGCCCATCGGCGGCGCCGGGGAGAAGGACACCGTGCTGGGTGCCCTCACCCGCCGCGGCGTGAGGGTGACGTTCGCCTCCGAGGAGCCGGGGTACGTGCCCCGAGGATCCGAGCAGTCCTTCAGCGTCTTCCTGGCCGAGGTGCGCAAGCTCCGGCCGCCCACGAACGTCGTGAAGGTGACCATCCGCGGCAAGGAGATCACCGGCGAGCTGAAGAACGGCGAGCGCTTCATGACCACCGGCGAGCTGGGCAGCTACCGGCAGGATCTCATCGAGCGCGGCGTGGAGGTCACGGAGGAGAACGAGAGCGAGGGCTCCCTGTGGCTGTCCATCCTGGGCACGTGGCTGCCGATGATCTTCATCTTCTTCATCTTCTTCATGTTCATGCGCCAGCTCCAGTCCGGCGGCGGCAAGGCCATGAGCTTCGGGAAGTCGAAGCACAAGGTCCTCAACGAGGCGACCAACAAGGTCACCTTCAAGGACGTGGCCGGCATCGACGAGGCGAAGGAGGAGCTCCAGGAGATCATCTCCTTCCTGAAGGATCCGAAGAAGTTCACGCGCCTGGGCGGCCGCATCCCCAAGGGCGTCCTGCTGATGGGCCCGCCCGGCACGGGCAAGACGCTCCTCGCCAAGGGCGTGGCCGGCGAGGCCGGCGTGCCGTTCTTCACCATCTCCGGCTCGGACTTCGTCGAGATGTTCGTGGGCGTCGGCGCCAGCCGCGTGCGCGACCTGTTCGAGACCGGCAAGAAGAACGCGCCCTGCATCATCTTCATCGACGAGATCGACGCCGTCGGACGCCAGCGCGGCGCGGGCCTCGGCGGCGGCCATGACGAGCGCGAGCAGACGCTCAACCAGCTCCTCGTGGAGATGGACGGCTTCGAGTCCAACGAGGGCGTCATCCTCATGGCGGCGTCGAACCGCCCCGACGTCCTGGACCCCGCCCTGCTCCGCCCCGGGCGCTTCGATCGGCGCGTGGTGGTGCCACGCCCGGACGTGAAGGGCCGCGAGGAGATCCTCGACGTCCACACGCACAAGGCCCGGCTGGCGCCGGACGTGGACCTGAGCATCATCGCCCGCGGCACGCCCGGTTTCGCCGGCGCGGACCTGGAGAACCTCGTGAACGAGGCGGCGCTGCTGGCCGCGCGGCGCGACAAGGACTCCATCGACATGGAGGACTTCGAGTCCGCCAAGGACAAGGTCCTCATGGGCGCGGAGCGCCGCAGCGTGGTGCTCAGCGAGGAGGACAAGAAGGTCACGGCCGTCCACGAGGCCGGCCACGCCCTCGTGGCGCGGAAGATTCCGGGCAACGACCCGGTCCACAAGGTCACCATCATCCCCCGCGGGATGGCGCTGGGCCTCACCTGGACCCTGCCCGAGGCCGACCAGCACAACCTCACCGAGCAGCAGGTGTTGGGCCGCATCACCATGGCCATGGGCGGCCGCGTGGCCGAGAACCTCATCTTCGAGCGGATCACCACGGGCGCCGGCAACGACATCGAGCAGGCCACCAAGCTGGCCCGCAAGATGGTCTGCGAGTGGGGCATGAGCCGCCTCGGCCCCATCTCCCTGGCCAAGAACGACGGCAACGTCTTCCTGGGCAAGGAGCTGGCCCGGTCCAGCGACTACTCCGAGCGGACCCAGTCCGAGGCGGACACCGAGATCCGCCGCATCCTGACGGAGAGCTTCAACCAGGCCCGCAAGACGGTCGAGGACAACCGTGAGGCCCTGGAGGCCCTGAGCGAGGCCCTGCTCGAGTTCGAGAGCGTCGACGGTGCCGAGGTGGACCTCATCCTCGAGGGCGCCACCCTGGAGGACATCGCGCGCCACCGAGCCGAGAGGGCCGCCATCCTCGAGGAGAAGAAGGAGGCCGACCTCAGCGCCGCCAAGGACAAGGGCAAGGACATCGCCCCGCCGGAGCACCCGGAGGGCGGCGAGGGCATCGTCTCGAACGTGCCCGAGCCCGTGGGCGGCATGCGCACGCGCCTGCCCGACGGCGAGCGGTACTGAGCGAGCGGATGGTGTTGCAGCTCCGAACGACCCCGCCGCCGGTGCGCCTGCCGTCGGGCCGCCCCCTCACCTTCGGGCGGACGCGCATGATGGGCGTGGTGAACGTCACGCCCGACTCGTTTTCCGACGGCGGCCGCTTCCTCGACGCCGAGGCGGCGGTCGCCCACGGCGTGTCCCTCGCCCGTGACGGGGCGGACATCCTGGACGTGGGCGGCGAGTCCACCCGGCCGGGCAGCGCGCCGGTCCCGGCGGAGGAGCAGATCCGGCGCGTGGTGCCGGTGCTGCAGGCCCTGTCGCGCGAGGTGGACGTCCCCGTCTCCATCGACACCACCTCGGCGGAGGTGGCCCGGGCCGCCCTGGAGGCGGGCGCGTCGCTCGTCAACGACATCAGCGCGTTCCGCTTCGACCCGGCCATGCTGCCCCTCCTTTCGGAGACGGGCGCCCCGGCGGTGGCCATGCACACCCTGGCCGAGCCGGCGGTGATGCAGGACGATCCGCGCTACGACGACGTCGTGAGCGACGTGGTGGGCCACCTGCAGGCGCGCCTCCGGGCCTGCGAGGACGCCGGGGTCGATCCGCGGCAGATCCTGCTGGACCCGGGGATCGGCTTCGGCAAGACGGTGGACCACAACCTGCGCCTGCTCCGGGGGCTCCCCGCCCTGGCGGCGCTGGGCCGGCCCGTGCTGATCGGGACGAGCCGCAAGGGCTTCCTGGGGGCGCTGACCGGGCGCCCGGTGGACCAGCGGCTCGACGCCACCCGCGCATCCGTCGCGGCGGCCGTCGCCCTGGGGGCCCACGTGGTGCGAGTCCACGACGTGGCGGCGCACCGCGACACGGTGATCGTCGCCGGCGCCATCGCGCGGGGGCGCTCCCAGCCGGAGCGTTGACCGCCGCAGAGCGGCCCCATACGTTGGTGATTCTGGGGAAGACCCATGAAGGGGGAGGTGCCGAGATGAGCTCCAAGGTGCGCAAGCTGTTCGGGACCGACGGCATCCGCGGTCGCGCCAACGAGCACCCGATGACCCCGGAGGTGGCGCTCCAGCTCGGCCGCGCCATCGCGCACGTCTTCAAGGGACAGCACCCCCGCCCGCGGATCGTCATCGGCAAGGACACGCGCCTGTCCAACTACATGTTCGAGACGGCGCTCCAGGCCGGGGTGTGCTCCATGGGGGTCGACGCCGTCCAGCTCGGCGTGCTCCCGACCCCCGGCATCGCCTTCATGACGACGGGCATGCGGGCCGACGCGGGCATCGTCATCTCGGCGTCCCACAACCCGTACGACGACAACGGCATCAAGTTCTTCGCCGCCGACGGCTTCAAGCTTCCGGACGCGGTGGAGTACGAGATCGAGCGGCTCATCTCCAACGGCGTCCTGGACGAGCACCGCGCCTGCGGCCGGGACATCGGCCGCGCCTATCGCATCGAGGACGCCGCCGGCCGGTACTCGGTGTTCCTCAAGGGCACCTTCCCGCGCCACCTCTCCCTGTCGGGCCTGAAGGTGGTCGTCGACTGCGGCCACGGCGCCGCCTACAAGGTCGCTCCCGAGACCCTCTACGAGCTGGGCGCCGACGTGGTCCCCCTGGGCGTCGCCCCGAACGGCACGAACATCAACGAGGGCTCCGGCGCCCTGCACCCCGAGGCGGTGGCCGACGTCGTACGCGAGGAGGGCGCGGACCTGGGCATCGCCCTCGACGGCGACGCGGATCGGGTCATCCTGTGCGACGAGCGCGGCCACGTCGTCGACGGGGACGCCATGATGGGCATCCTCGCCGAGGACATGAAGCGCCGCGGCGTGCTCCGCGACGGCACCGTCGTGGCCACGGTCATGAGCAACCTGGGCCTAGAGCGGCTCCTGCGCGCAGCCGGGCTGAAGCTCGAGCGCACGGCGGTGGGCGATCGCTACGTCGTGGAGCGCATGCGCGACGGCGGCTTCACCCTGGGCGGGGAGCAGAGCGGCCACCTGGTGCTGCTGGATCACACCACGACCGGCGACGGCCTGCTGACGGCGCTCCAGGTGCTGGCGATCATGAGGGAGACGAGCCGCCCGCTGTCCGAGCTCGCGGCCCGCATGCAGCGGGTGCCGCAGATCCAGCGGAGCGTCCTGGTCCGCGAGAAGCCCCCCCTCGACAGCATCCCGGGCGTGAGCGAGGCCATCCGCGACGGCCGGGACAAGCTGGGCGACTCCGGCCGGGTCCTGGTCCGCTACTCGGGCACCGAGCGCAAGTGCCGAGTGATGGTGGAGGGCGACCACGACGACCTCTGCACCCGCGTCGCGGACAGCATCGCCGAGGCCGTGGACGGCGCGCTGGGCATCCAGAACTAGCCCGGCCTTCTCACCATCCGCCGGCTGCAGCTTGGGATCCACCCGCGTCTCCGGCGCGTGCTCCCTCCGGTGGACTCGACGTACCGCAAGTACGACTTCGCCCACCTCCAGTCCGCGCCACGCCGGATCCACGGGCGCCTCCCGGCGCTTCGCTCGACGTCTCGTGAGAATTCCGGGCTAGCATCACCCGGCCACCCCGAAGGGCTCGCGCCAAGGCGCCAAGCCGCAAGGGCACGGAGAGCATGGGGAAGGTGCAGTAGGCGCGCCGTCCCCGGCGGTCACCCGATCCACCGGCGCAGGCAGCACGGCGAGGCCAGGCCGCGAGTACGTTCCCGATGAGACGGAACGCCTCGCCCGGTGAGCCCGACCACGACCACGTCCACGACCACGTCCACGTTTTGCGGGGCTCTCGGCGAGCTCGACCGATCGGCAGGCGGCCCCGGCGGCAGTGAAGGACGCCCTTGACGCGCGGGTGCGGCGAGGGGACGGTCGGGGGGTCAACGCCCCACGGAGCAGCCCATGCGCACGCGTCTCGGTGTGAACGTCGATCACGTGGCCACCATCCGGCAGGCCCGCGGCACCCGCTACCCCGACCCGGTCACCGCCGCCTCCATCGCGGAGCTGGCGGGCGCCGACCAGATCACGGTCCACCTGCGCGAGGACCGGCGCCACATCCAGGACCGTGACGTCCGCATCCTCCGGGAGACCGTGCAGACGCGCCTGAACCTGGAGATGGCCGCTACGGACGAGATGCTGGGCATCGCCCTGGAGCTCCGGCCGGACTCGTGCACCCTGGTCCCGGAGAAGCGCGAGGAGAAGACCACCGAGGGCGGCCTCGACGTGGCCGCGCAGATGGACACGCTGGGCCCCTTCTGCGACGCCCTCATGGACGGGGACATCGTGGTGAGCCTGTTCATCGACCCGGATCCGGCGCAGATCGACGCCTCCGCTCGCCTCGGCGTCGAGATCGTGGAGCTCCACACGGGCGACTACGCCGAGGCGGACGACGACGAGGCCCGGGAGGCCGAGCTGGTGCGCCTCGAGCGCGCCGCCGAGCACGCCGCCCACGCGGGGCTCGTGGTGGCGGCCGGTCACGGGCTCGACTACGTGAACGTGCGCGAGGTGACGGCCATCCCTCAGGTGGAGGAGCTGAACATCGGCCACTCGCTGATGGCCCGCGCCCTGTTCGTCGGGATGGATCAGGCCGTCCGGGAGATGTACGCGCTGATGCTGGAGGCATGACATGGGCCCCGCCGACCGCCGCGGCTTCGAGATGCTGGGCCTCGCCGCCGAGGTCCGCGACATGGACGCGCACACCATCGAGGCCGGCGTCCCGGGCCGGGTGCTCATGGAGCTGGCCGGCGCGGGCACGGCGCGGCTGATCATGGATCGCACCGGCGGCCGCCCCGGGCGGGCCGTCGTCCTCTGCGGCGCCGGCAACAACGGCGGGGACGGCTACGTCGTCGCCCGTCACCTGATGAACCACGGGTGGACCGCGCGGTGCGCGAGCTTCGTGCCCCTCGAGAAGCTGAAGGGGGACGCGGAGGCCAACCACGCCGTGTTCGCGGAGCTGGGCGGCGAGGTGCGGGCGCTGGACGGCCGCCTGACGGCCGAGGTGGAGACCTGGCTGGACCACGCGGACGTCATCGTGGACGCGCTCCTGGGCACCGGGCTGGACCGCCCCGTCGAGGGCCTCCCGAGGGAGATGATCGAGGCGGCGAACGACCGGCCGGCGCCGCTCAAGGTCGCCGTCGACATCCCCAGCGGCGTCACCGCCGACCGGGGAGCGATCCTCGGCCTGGGCTTCGAGGCGGACCTCACCGCCACCTACGGGATCTCGAAGCCGGGGCTCCACCAGCACCCGGGCGCCGGACGGGCGGGCGAGGTCCACGTGGTCGACATCGGCTTTCCGCGCGCCGTCGTCGAGGAGGTGGGCGCGAGCTGGAGGCTAGCGGGCGAGGAGGCCGTCGCGGGCCTGCTGCCGCCCCGCCCCGCCGCGAGCCACAAGGGGACCTTCGGCCACGTCGGCGTGATCGCCGGCCTCGAGGGCAAGGAGGGCGCCGCCGTCCTGGCGTCCCTCGGCGCCTTGCGAGGCGGCGCCGGCCTCGTCACGTGGAACCGGCCGGGCTCCCCCGCGGGGCTCGCACGCCCGCCCGAGGTGATGACCCACGACACGGCCGCAGGCCTGGACCCTCGCTCCGACGTCCTGGTCGTAGGGCCCGGCATGGGCACGGGCGACGACGCGCGGCGCCTCCTGGACCTGGCCCGGAAGTCCGGCCGCAGGCTGGTGCTGGACGCCGACGCCCTCAACCTCCTCGCCGAGGACGGCGAGTGGTCCGTCCCCGAGGGCGCGATCCTGACGCCCCACCCCGCCGAGGCGGCGCGCCTGCTGGGCCTGGCCACGCCCGACGTGCAGAACGATCGGCCGGCGGCGGCCCGACGCGTCGCCGAGGGCGCGCGCGGCACGGTCATCCTCAAGGGCGCAGGTACGCTGGTGGCGACCCACGACCGCCCCGGCGTCGTCGTCCCCGTCGCCGAGCCGACCCTGGCCACCGGCGGCACGGGCGACGTCCTGACGGGGCTGCTGGGCGCGCTGCTGGGCCAGGGCCTGTCGCCCCACGACGCCGCGATCGTCGGAGCCTTCGTCCACGGCCGCGCCGGAGCGGCCGCGGGCGCCGGCCGGGGCCACCAGGGCGTCCTGGCCAGCGAGGTCGCCGAGACGATCCCGACCGTCGTGGACGCCCTCCGCAAGGGCTGGATCGCGGACTGAGGACGCCGCCGGGCCACGCCGCACGGTCGCCCGAGGACGCGCCCCCGAGTCGGCGGGCTCTGCAGTCGTCAGCGGCCCCCTCTGCGCGGCCTCCGGGCGGACTGCAATTCGCACCGAGCGAGCCAACCAGCTAGAGTGCATCGTCGGCCCCCGCGTTCCCAACACCGAAGACGATGCACGGAGTAACCAGGATGATGACGAGCCCCTGGCGCGTGGGCCTGCTTGGCACCTGTGTGCTGCTCGCCCTCGCGGGCTGCGGCGACGACACCCCGGATCCCGGCACCGCCGCGGACGCACCGGTGGACACCCTGACCGATGAGGGCAGCGGCGACGACGGAGTCCTGCCGGACGGCCCCACGCCGGACGCCGAGCCGGACGCGGGCCCCGATCTCGTCGGCTTCGACGGCCAGCGGCAGGGCGAGGGAGAGCTGGGAGATCCGTGCTTCCAGAACAGCGACTGCTTCTCCGGCTACTGCATCGAGGCCCCCGGCGGCCTCGTGTGCACGGAGCTCTGCCAGGACTCGTGCCCCGCCGGCTACGCGTGCAAGCTCCTGTCCGTCTCCGCCGATCCCGTGTCCATCTGCGTCCCCAACGTCCTGAACTACTGCGGGCCGTGCCAGGACGACCGGCACTGCTTCGGGGGCGTCTGCCTCGACGACGGCGAGCAGGAGCCGTACTGCACCAGCGCGTGCAACGACGACCGCCCCTGCCCGGACGGCTTCGAGTGCACCGCGACCGACGACGTCTCCACGGGAGAGACGCGCGACGTGTGCGTGCCGACGTCCGGGACCTGTGGCTGCACGTCCTCCAGCGAGGGGGCCGTGCGGCCCTGCGAGGTGGCCAACGAGATCGGCGTCTGCCAGGGCTTCGAGACCTGCAACGGCAGCGAGTGGGGCGCCTGCAACGCCAGGACGCCGGCCGAGGAGACCTGCAACTACCTGGACGACGACTGCGACGGGGACACCGACGAGGGCTTCCAGAACCAGGACGGCGAGTACGCTACGGACGAGCACTGCGGCGTCTGCGGCCAGGGCTGCCAGGGCTCCATCGCCAACGCGCTGGCGACGTGCGACGCGGAGACCTACGACCCGCCCCAGTGCGCGGTCGAGGAGTGCACATCCGGCTTCTTCGAGGTCAACCCGTTCTACTGCGGGCCCGTCCCGGCCAAGCTGTGCAGCCCCTGCAACGAGGACGCGAACTGCGTCGTGGCCGGGGCCCGGTGCACGCCGCTCGCGGACGGGAGCTTCTGCACCGTCCCCTGCACCACGTCCGACGAGTGTCCGGGCGGCTACAGCTGCGTCGACACCGACGGCTCGCTCCAGTGCGTCCCCGACTCCGGGACGTGTGCCTGCGATGCCGGCAGCGAGGGGCTCCAGCGGGCGTGCGAGGAGAGCTGGCAGGACCCGGAGCCCGGCGCCCCCGCCGTGACCTGCGTGGGGCTCGAGACCTGCACGGTGGACGGCTGGACCCAGTGCGAGCTGGGCGACGACATCTGCGACTACACGGACAACGACTGCGACGGCATCGTCGACAACGACTGGGTCGACGAGGAGGGCGTCTACTACCGGGACGAGAACTGCGGCGTCTGCGGCAACAACTGCCTCGCCGACGAGGCGCCGCCCAACGCGACCAGCGTCTGCGACACCAGCGGCGCCGTCCCCACGTGCGCCATCCAGTGCGAGCCCGACACGGCGGACGTCAACGGCAACCCCCTCGACGGCTGCGAGTGCGAGATCGACGCCGAGGTCGACGTCCCCGACGGCGTCGACCACGACTGCGACGGCGTGGACGGGTCCATCGAGACCGCGATCTTCGTGGCCAAGAACGGCGACGACGGCAACGCGGGCAGCATGAGCGCCCCGCTCGTGTCCATCCAGGCCGGGATCGACGCCGCGGTGGCCGACGGGAAGGGCCAGGTCTTCGTGGCCACCGGCGTCTACTCGGAGAGCATCGACCTGGAGCCCGGCGTGATGGTCTACGGCGGCTACAGCGGGGACTTCCTCGCGCGCGACGTCCAGCTCTACCAGACGGCCATCTTCGGCATGGCGCCGACGGCCGAGCAGCCGGGCGCGGTCAACGCCATCGGCCTGGACGACCCGGACAGCGCGCCGGGCGGGCTGTCCGGCTTCACCGTGTTCGGCTTCGTCAACAAGACCCCGGGCGGCTCGTCCTACGCCGTGTACGCGCGGGACTCCGGCGATCAGCTCGTGCTCACGGACAACACCATCGTGGCGGGAAGCGGCGGAGACGGCGCCGACGGCCAGGGCGGGACCTCGGGCGACTCCGGGGTGAGCGGCGACGCGGGCCAGCCCGTGGTCGACCTGGGCGTCGAGGCCTGCGGCGCGGCCGACCAGACCAGCGGCGGAGACGGGGGCCAGAGCACCTGCGGGGACACGGACGTCGCCGGAGGCACCGGCGGTGCGGCCGTGTGCCCGGACTTCAGCGAGTCCCAGAGCACGTCCGACTGCCCGGTCACGGCAGACCAGACCGAGGCGCCCGACGCCCTCGGCGCGTCCGGCAGCGGCCCCGAGCCCGGCACCGGCGGCGACGCGGGCGCCGACAGCTACCTCAACGCCCTCGACGGGCCCTACAGCAACTGCGAGCCGAACGAGGCCAACTGCACGGTCTGCAAGGTCCCCCCCGACCCCGCGACCGGCGGCGCGGGCGAGCCCGGCGCTGCGGGTACGCCGGGCACCCCCGGCCCGAGCTGCGAGACGGTCGCCGGAGCCGTGCTCGACGGCCTCTGGTCCGCCGGATCCGGCGAGCCGGGAGCGGACGGCGACCACGGATCTGGCGGAGGCGGAGGCGGCGCCGGCGGCGGCGTGGAGACCGTCGACTGCGCCTCCATCGCGGCCGGTACGGACCTCGGCGGAAGCGGCGGCGGCGGCGGAAGCGGCGGTTGCGGCGGAAGCGGCGGCGCCGGGGGAACCGGCGGAGGCGGGAGCTTCGCCGTCTTCCTCACCTGGAGCGCCGAGCCCGCGACCGTCCCCGTCATCACCGGCAACACCCTCATCCGCGGCGACGGCGGCGAGGGGGGCGAGGGGGGCACCGGCGGCTCCGGCGGAGCGGGCGGCGGCGGGGGCGCCGGAGGGCCCGCCGACTCCGGGACCCAGGACACCTTCTGCGCGCCGGCCGGCGGTGCGGGCGGCGACGGCGGCGTCGGTGGGGCCGGCGGCGGCGGCGGCGGTGGCTGCGGCGGCGCGAGCTTCGGCATCTACGTGCACGGCGGGCCGGGCGACGCGCTCTGGACGAGCGACAACGCCTTCTCCGCCGACGGGAGCGCCGGCGCGGGCGGCGAAGGCGGCCTGAGCCTCGGCAACCCGGGCCAGGACGGCCTGCCGGGCGCCGGGGGCGACACGAACTTCTAGGAGCCACCGGCTCCCAGACCACCCGGGGGACGACACGACATGAAGAAGCTCACGACCATGCTGGCCGTACTCGCCATGGGCGCGTGCTCCGACAGCACGGACGACGGCGGCGGCGACATCAGCCAGGCGATCGACGCCGACGGGGCGCCGCTCGACCTCGTGGCCGACATCCCGCAGGACGTCGCGCTGGACACGGGACCGGACCCGGGACCGGACCAGACGACCGACCCGGGCACCGATCCGACGCCGGATCCGGGCTCTGATCCGACACCGGATCCGGGCTCCGATCCGACGCCGGATCCGGGCACCGATCCGACGCCGGATCCGGGCAGCGATCCCGGCACCGACCCGACGCCGGACCCCGGCACCGACCCGACGCCGGACCCCGGCACCGATCCGACCCCCGATCCCGGCACCGACCCGACGACCGATCCGGGCCCGGACACCACGGCAGACCCGGGAACCGATCCGACACCGGATCCGGGCCTCGACTCCACGGCGGACCCGGGGACCGATCCCACGTCGGACGCAGGCTCCGATCCAGGCCCCGATCCCGGGCCCGACGCCGACGTCGACACCGACACCGACACCGACACCGAGCCGCTCGAATGCCCGACGTATCATCAGCCCTGCGAGGGCGTCTGCGTCAACACGAACGCCGATCCGCTGAACTGCGGCGGCTGCGGTATCGAGTGCCTGGACGACGAGGCCTGCTCCGCCGGCGAGTGCAGCACCACGTGCGCCCCCGGCCTGACCCCGTGCGAGGGGGAGTGCGTCGATCTCCTCAGCGACAGCGACCACTGCAACGGCTGCGGCTCTCCCTGCCCGGCCGACGAGGGCTGCGTCGACGGCGCGTGCGAGCCGGCCGTCGTCCTCGGCGAGCCCCCGAGCTGCAGCGAGATCCCCTCGCCGGTCATCGTCGGTAGCGGCGAGGACGCGACCTGCCTCGGCGACACGGCCGAGATCGAGTTCACGTGGGCGGTGTGCAGCTGCGGCCCCATCGAGACGAACCAGAGCATCCTCACGGACGCGTACGACAGCACCGAGGGCCCGTACGAGCCGGGCGGCATCGGCGGCGGCGTGGCCACCAACGGCTCGATGGCCATGTCCAACAGCACGGTCATCGGGGGCACGCTCTGGCTCTCCGACCCGAGCGGCGCCTCGCCGAGCAACATCCTCGACGTGGCCGGGGAGCTCCACCTGGGAGGCCCCCTCGCCGGCGACGGAACCACCACGGTCGACTTCGACGCGTGGATCGACGGCGACATCGCGAAGAGCGGTCCCGCCGCCTTCGCCGTCGACATCCTCGGCACCCTGTTCCAGCCCGCAGGTGCCACGAACGACGCGTCGCTCAGCTACGGGGAGCTGGCCCAGGAGGACGTCCAGGTGGATCCGCCCTGCCGCTGCGGCGCGGACGAGCTCGTGGACGTCGCCGGGATGATCGCCCAGGCCCAGGCCGAAAACGACAACGACCTGGTGGGGCTCGAGCCCGACATGCTCGACCAGCCGGGCGGCACCTACTACGTGGAGCTCCCCTGCGGCGTGTACTACGTCGACGCCATCACGGCGAGCCAGGTGACCATCGTCGCCACCGGTCGGGCCGCGTTGTTCGTCGGCGGCGACGTGGCGGCCACGGAGTACCTGTCCATCGCGCCCACACCCGGCGGTGAGCTGGACCTCTTCATCGGAGGCACCCTCGTGCCGGCCAACAGCACGGTCGTCGGCTCGCCGAACTACCCGGCGCTCACCCGCGCCTACATCGGCTCGAGCGAGGGTGTGGACTTCTCCCAGGCGAGCCAGATCGCCGCCTACGTGTACGCGCCGTTCGGCCCGGTCACCACGGCCAACAACTTCGAGATGTACGGAGGCCTGGTGACGGGCAGCCTCACGACCTTCAACTCCTTCACGGTCCACTACGACCGCGGCGTGCTCTCCGCGGGCGTCGACTGTCCGGAGCCGGGCGACCCGGGCGACCCGGGCGATCCCGGCGACCCCGAGTGCGAGTCCTGCGCGGACTGCGGCAACCAGGCCTGCGTCGACGGGGTCTGCGGCGAGTGCACCACCAGCGAGGACTGCTGCGCGCCGCTCATCTGCGCCGGCGGACAGTGCGTCTCGCTGTCCATCCAGAACTGACCGGGAGTCCCCCCGGGGCCCGCTCGCACGGCGCCCGGGGGCTTCACAGTGCGATCACCCGCGGAGGATGGCCTCCAGGCACTCCCGGAGGCCGGCGAGGGCGCGGCCGCGGTGGCTGATGGCGTTCTTCTCGTCGCGCCCCATCTCGGCGAAGGTGCGGCCCGCGGGTTCGTAGAGGAACAGCGGGTCGTAGCCGAAGCCGGCGTCCCCGCGCGGGGCCTCGAGGATGCGCCCCTCGGCGCGGCCCTCGATGGCGTACAGGGCAGCGCCGGCGGGGGCGTCCGGGTGGGTCTCGCGACGCCAGGGCGCGCCGGCCGGCGGGGTCACGGCGCGCTCCTCCGGGACGAGGAGGGCCAGGGTACAGACGAAGGCGGCCGTCCGCTCCTCCTCGGGCACGCCGACCATCCTCTCCAGGAGGAGGCGGTTGTTGTCCTCGTAGGTGACGTCCTCGCCGGCGAAGCGGGCGCTCTCCACGCCCGGGGCTCCGTCCAGGGCGTCGACGGCCAGGCCGGAGTCGTCGGCGAGGCACGGACCGGGCTCCACGTCCCAGGCGGCCGAGACCTTCAGGACGGCGTTGTCCAGGAAGGTGCTCCCCGTCTCCTCGACCTCCGGGACGCCCCGCGAGGCCGCGGTCTCGACGCGCACCGGCAGGTCGCCCAGCAGGTCCCGAAGCTCCGCGAGCTTGTCCGGGTTCCGGGAAGAGACGAGCAGGGTCTCGGGTTCGGCACGGGACATCGACGCCTCCGGGGCTGGTCGAGGCCGGGCACGTCCAGTAGGGTGGCCCGGCACCGGCGCGCTCCGAGTAACCGACACGACCCCTCCGGTCAACAGGTACGCGGAAGCAGGGGGAAGCATGGACCCGACGAGCAGCACGGCGCTGACACGCTTCGGCGTGGACACGCCCACCATCGAGCGCACCCTGGACGAGATCCTCGGCCGCGAGGTCGACGACGGCGACGTCTACCTGGAGCACGTGGAGTCCGAGGCCCTGTCCCTGGAGGAGGGGATGGTCAAGAAGGCCCGGCGCTCCGTGAGCCAGGGAGTCGGCGTCCGCGCCGTCGCCGGCGATCGCACGGGCTACGCCCACTCCGACGAGATCGACGGCCCCCGGCTGGTGGAGGCCGCCCGGGCCGCCCGCGCCATCGCGCGCCACGAGCCGCGGGACGCCTCGGTGGCCCTGACGCCGCGCTCGGCCGGCCACGACCTCTACCGCGTCGAGTCCCAGGCCATCGACGTGCCCCTGGACCGCAAGCTGAGCCTCCTGGAGGAGGTCGACGAGCGCGCCCGGGCCCACGATCCGCGCATCGAGCAGGTCATGGCGAGCGTGGCCAGCGAGGTGCGGCACGTGGTCATCGTCGGCGCCGACGGCCGCGTCATGGTCGACGAGCGACCGCTGGTGCGCCTGAGCATCTCCTGCATCGCGGCCGACGGCGGCAACCGCCAGGTGGGCACCGCCGGCGGCGGCGGCCGCTTCGGCTTCGAGGCCTTCACCGACGACGGGATGTGGGCCGACCTCGTGGACGAGGCCGCCGCGCGCGCCATCCTGAACCTCTCGGCCATCGACTCGCCGGCCGGCACCATGGACGTGGTGCTGGGGCCGGGCTGGCCCGGGATCCTCCTGCACGAGGCCATCGGCCACGGCCTGGAGGGCGACTTCAACCGGAAGAAGACCAGCGCGTTCGCCGGCCTCCTCGGCCAGAAGGTCGCCAGCGACCTGGTGACGGTCGTGGACGACGGCACGCTCCCGAGCCGGCGGGGCAGCCTGAACGTGGACGACGAGGGCACCGCGACGAAGCGGACCACCCTCATCGAGGACGGCGTCCTGCGGAACTACATGCAGGACCGCCTGAACGCGCGCCTGATGGGCATGGATCCCACGGGCAACGGCCGCCGCGAGTCCTACGCCCACGTGCCCATGCCGCGGATGACGAACACCTTCATGCTCGCGGGCCGGGACGACCCCGAGGACATCATCCGGGGCGTGAAGCGCGGCATCTACGCCGTGGCCTTCGGCGGCGGGCAGGTGGACATCACCAGCGGCAAGTTCGTCTTCAGCGGCTCCGAGGCCTACCTCATCGAGGACGGGAAGATCACGGCCCCCGTGAAGGGCGCGACCTTCATCGGCAACGGCCCGGACGTCCTCACGCGCGTCTCGGCGGTGGGCCACGACCTGGCGCTGGATCGCGGCATCGGCACCTGCGGCAAGGACGGCCAGTCCGTGCCCGTGGGCGTCGGGATGCCGACCGTCCGCATCGACGGCCTCACGGTCGGCGGCGTCACCACCTGAACACCTCCCGGGAGCGGAGCCGAACCATGAGCGACATCGCCCAGGATCCCCAGCGTCTGCTGCAGTTCGTGCTGGACGCCGCGCGGCGGCACGGCGCCACGGCGGCGGACGCGCTGTTCATCAGCGGACGCTCCACGGAGGTGCGCGTCCGGCTCGGCGAGACCGAGCAGGTCAAGCAGAGCCGTGACAAGGGCGTCGGCCTCCGCGTGTTCGTCGGCCGGCGCAGCGCCACGACGAGCAGCGGCGACCTGACCCCGGAGCGGCTCGAGGACCTCGTCGAGCGGACGTGCGCCGCCGCGAAGCTGACGGCGGAGGATCCCCACGCCGGCCTGCCGGACGCGGCGCTGTTCGAGGACCCGGTGAAGGAGGGCCTCGACCTCTACGACCCGGCCTTCGAGGGCCTGGACGTGGACCGCGCCATCGACATGGCCCGCCGGGCGGAGGAGGCCGCCCAGGGCGCCGACGAGCGGATCGACAACTCCGAGGGCGGCGAGATGTCCTGGGGCGTGTCCGAGCTTCACTTCGCCAACAGCCTCGGCACCCATCGCACCCGCCGCTCCAGCACGGGCGCCCTCTGGACGGTGCCGGTCGCGACCGAGGACGGCCAGATGCAGCGCGACCACTGGTTCACCAGCGCGCGGCACTTCGAGGACCTGGACGAGCCCGAGCCGGTCGGCCGCGAGGCCGCCCGCCGCGCCCTGCGCCGCCTCGGCGGCCGCAAGCCCGGTACGGGCAGGGTACCGGTCGTGTTCGAGGCGCCCGTCGCCAGCAGGATGCTCGGCAGCCTCGCCGGAGCCGTGGCCGGGAGCAGCGTGTATCGCAAGGCGAGCTGGCTCTGCGACCGCATGGGCGAGACCATCGCCTCGCCGCTGGTCACGATCACGGACGATCCCCACGTCCGGCGCGGCGCGTCCTCTCGCCCCTTCGACGGCGAGGGCCTGGCCACGCACCCCCTGCCCGTCATCGAGGAGGGCGTCCTGAAGTCCTGGCTCCTGGACACCTACACGGGCCGGAAGCTGGGGCTGGACAGCACGCGCCACGCCCGCCGCGGCCTGGGAGGCAACCCCAGCCCCGGGCCGTCGAACCTGTGGATGGGCAACGGCGATCGCTCCCTGGACGACATCATCTCCGAGATCGACCAGGGCCTGCTCATCACCGAGGTGTTCGGCTTCGGCGTCAACAACGTCACCGGTGACTACAGCCAGGGCGCCGCCGGCATCTGGATCGAGGACGGCGAGCTGGCCTGGCCGGCCCACGAGCTGACCGTCGCGTCGACGCTGCAGGACGTCTGGAAGAACGTGGACGCCCTCGCCGACGACAGGGATCCGCACCGCGCGGTGAGCGCGCCCTCCTTCCGGGTCGCGAGCATGACCGTCGCGGGGAGCTGAGGAGGCCGCGGGCGGGGACCCCGGTCAAGCGTGCACATCTCGGCAAGCCGGCCTCGTTCCCTTGCCCTTGCCCGTGCCCATGCCCGTGCCTGAAAGAGCGGCTCCAGCTGGGATATCCGCTGCGCGGGCGAGACGCCCGCGGTCCCAGGCCACGGGCCCCTTGGATGGCGGGCATCTTGCCCGCCAACAATGGCAGCCGAGCATCAACGCGACAGCCTCATCTTGCCCGCCAAGACCAGCAGCCGACCATCAACGCGACAGCCTCTTCCAGCCCGCCAGACGTGGGGTGGCTCTACGCCGACCAAGACCAGACTTCGCGGGCTCTCGGCGAGATGTGCGCAATTGACAGCCGGGGACGCCGGGCTACAGCTGGTCGATCCGTAGCTCGCCGTCGACGCGCGTGAAGGTCATGGTCTCGTCGCGGCCCGACTCGAACCGGACCAGGACGCGCCACCGGGGGGCGGAGTCGTCCTGGCGGTGGACGATCTCGAAGCCGCTCTCGACGTCCGACACAAGGCGCCGGCCGCGCTCCCAGAACCCGCCCGGGTCCTCGTCGTGGAGCCGCCGGAGGTCGGCCGCCAGCTCCGGGGCGGCGGTGGCCTGGAGCGCCTCCAGGTCGCGGTCCGCGATGGCCCGCGCGGCCGCCACCACGAGCCCCTCCTCGGTAGCCGGGGTCCGGGGCTGCTGCGGCGACGTCGGCTCGGGCGTCCGGTCCCCCCGGCTGGTCGCGGCGCCGGTGGGCTCGCCCTCCGCCGCGGCCTCCTCCTCCCGGCCGCACGCGGCCAGCGCCAGCAACGCGATGGCGGCCAGGAGCAGGCGGCGGCTTGGGCTCACCAGGGGCCTCCCGGGTGGCGGCGGACGTGGGAATCGGGGTGGCAGGATTTGAACCTGCGACATCCAGCTCCCAAAGCTGGCGCGCTACCAGACTGCGCTACACCCCGGCCTCTCGGGCAGGGGAGCCTACACGAACGCCGGGTCGCGGTACACCCCGAACTCCTCGCGGAAGACGTCGCAGATCTCGCCGACCGTCACATCGGCCTTCACGGCCTCGATGATGGGCGGCATGAGGTTGTCGGTCCCGCGGCAGGCCTCCCGCACGGCGCCCAGGGCCGACTCGGCGCGGCCCGCGTCCCGCGAGTCCTTGAGCTTCCGGACGCGCGCCTTCTGGTCGCGCTCCACCGCCGGGTCGATGCGCAGGACCGGGATCCTCTCCCCCTCCTCCTCGACGAACTTGTTCACGCCGACGATGACCCGCTCGCCCCGGTCCACCTTCTGCTGATCCCGGAAGGCCGAGTCGGCGATCTCCTTCTGGGGATAGCCCACCTCGACGGCCCGGACGATGCCGCCCAGCTCGTCGACCTTGTCGATGTACCGCGACGCCTCGGCCTCCATCCGGTCCGTCAGGTCCTCCATGAACCACGATCCGGCCAGGGGATCGACCACGTCGGCGACGCTCGTCTCCTCGGCGATGACCTGCTGCGTGCGGAGCGCCAGCTTCGCCGCCTCCTCCGTCGGCAGGGCGTAGGTCTCGTCCATGCTGTTCGTGTGGAGGCTCTGCGTCCCTCCCAGCACCGCCGCCAGGGCCTGGACCGCCACGCGCACGACGTTGTTCATGGGCTGCTGGGCCGTGAGGCTGACCCCGGCGGTCTGCGCGTGGGTCCGCAGGCGCCAGGAGCGAGGGTCCTTCGCCCCGAACCGCTCGCGCATCAGCCGCGCCCACATCCGGCGCGCGGCGCGGAACTTCGCGATCTCCTCGAAGAAGTCGTTGTGCACGTCCCAGAAGAACGACAGGCGCGGCGCGAACTCGTCCACGTCCAGCCCGGCGTCGATGCCCGCCTGCACGTAGCCGATGCCGTCCGCCAGCGTGAACGCGAGCTCCTCGACCGCCGTCGCCCCGGCCTCGCGGATGTGATAGCCGCTGATGCTGACCGGGTGCCACAGGGGCATCTCGCGGGCCGAGTAGACGAGCATGTCCGAGATGATGCGCATGCTCGGCCGCGGCGGGCTGATCCACTCCTTCTGGGCGATGAACTCCTTGAGGATGTCGTTCTGGATGGTCCCCCGGAGCTTGTCCGGCGACACGCCCTGCTCCTCGGCCACCGCCACGTACAGCGCCTGGAGGATGATGGCCGGCGCGTTGATGGTCATGGACGTGGAGACCCGGTCCAGCGGGATCCCGTCGAACAGGCGCCGCATGTCGTCCAGGCACGCCACGCTCACCCCCTCGCGGCCGACCTCCCCCGCCGACAGCGCGTGGTCCGGGTCGTAGCCCATGAGCGTCGGCATGTCGAAGGCCGTCGACAGGCCGGTCTGCCCCTGCTCCAGGAGGTACTTGAAGCGCCGGTTGGTGTCCTCGGGCGAGCCGAACCCGGCGAACATCCGCATGGTCCAGAGCCGCCCGCGGTACATGTTGGGATACGGACCGCGCGTATACGGATAGCTCCCGGGCAGGCCGATCTCCTCCGGGACGTCCTCGGGCGAGTAGAGGTCGTCCAGCGGCAGACCGCTCATGGTCTCGAAGCGCTCCTTGCGCCGCGGGAACTTCTCCGCCGCCTCCCGATACGCCCGCAGGCCGCCTTCGTCGTCCTCGCGCCGTGCCATGGCTCGCTCCCTCCGCGCTGGTCGTCGGCCGCGCGACCCGGTCGCGCCGCGCGCACGACTTCCTTATCATCATGGCTACACACCCCCAAGCCTTCGCCGCGTCGCCTCCAGGGCAGTCGCAAAGTCGACCGCCCTCCCTTGCCCTTGCCCGTGCCCTTGCCTGCTCCCAGACGCGCAAAACTCATCGTTTCCGAGCGGGTGCAATCCGGCGCCGGGCGCCGTACCGCCGCGCGGCCCTCACTTCTCCGACTTTGCGATTGCCCTGGCGTCGCCTCCCCCGGTCCCCCCTGGAGATCCTGCACCGATGCGGGCTAAGGTCGCGGGCGTCCGAGCCCCTGTGAGGACGGCATGGAAGAACCCCGCGGAAGCTTCATCGACAACCAGTGGATCCGTCCGCGCTCCCCGGACGGCACCGTCCGTAGCGTCGACCCGGCCACCGACGGCGAGGCCGTCTTCGAGGCGCCCACCTCCACGGACCACGCGGCCGAGGCGGTCCGCGCCGCCGCCGACGCCTGGCACGACTGGTCGGCCCTGAGCGCCGAGGAGCGGATGGGCGCCCTGCGCCGCTTCGCCCGCGAGCTGGAGCCCAGGGTCGAGTCCCTCGCCCGCGCCGTGACCCGGGAGATGGGCAAGTCGCTCCGCGAGTCCCGGGCCGAGGCCCGCTCGCTCCTCGCGCGCATCGAGATGGTGGCGGAGCAGCAGCTCCCCAGGGTCCGGCCCTGGACCGCCCCCGGGGTGAACGGCGAGTGCCGCTATCACCCGCTCGGCGTCGTGGGCGTCATCGGCCCCTTCAACTTTCCGCTCCACCTGGTCCACTCCCACGTCATCCCGGCGCTGGCGACCGGGAACACGGTGGTCATCAAGCCGTCGGAGCGGACCCCGCTGGCCGCGCAGCGCTACGTGGAGGCCTTCGAGGCCGCGGGCCTCCCGCCCGTCCTCCAGATGGTCCAGGGCGGCGGCGACGTGGGGCGCGCCCTCACCTCCGCGCCGGGCCTGAAGGGGCTCGCCTTCACCGGATCCTGGCCCACGGGTCACGCCATCGAGCGCGCCCTGCTGGACCGCCCCGAAGTGCTGGTGGCGCTGGAGATGGGCGGGCAGAACATGTCCATCGTCCTGGACGACGCCGACCTGGACCAGGCCCTCGAGGGCGTCCTCCTGGGCGGCTACCTCACCACGGGACAGCGCTGCACCTGCACGAGCCGCGTGCTCGTCCAGCGGAGCGTCGCCGAGGGCTTCGTCGAGCGCCTCGTGGCGGCCGCCCGGAGCCTCACCTGGGGCGATCCCGCCGACGACGTCTTCATGGGCCCGCTCGCCTCGGTGGCCGACCGGGACGCCGTGGACGCCCTCTGCCGGGCCGGCGTCGAGGCCGGCGCGGAGGTCCTGCTGGAGGGCGTGCGCCGGGACGGGGGCGCCTGGCGCGGGCCGTCGATCCACCGCATCGCGGCGGACCACGACTCCGACTACACCCGCGAGGAGGTGTTCGGCCCCGACCTGGCGGTGACGGTCGTCGAGGACCTCGACGAGGCCATCGGGATCGTCAACGGCAGCGAATACGGCCTGTCCATCAGCATCTTCTCCGGGCGCCGCGCGGCCTTCGAGGCCGTCTATCACCGCACGCGCGTCGGCTGCGTGAATTGGAACCGCTCCACCAACCGCGCCTCGGGCGCCTTCCCGTTCGGGGGCGTGGGGCGGTCGGGCAACTACCGCCCGGCCGGGGGCGGCGCCGTCTTCTACACGACCTATCCCGTCCAGGTGCAGTGGAACGAGCCCGGCCGCCTGGAGGGCGCCCCCCACATCCGCGAGGCCCTGGCGGGCTCGGACCCCGTCGCCGCCCTCGAGACCCGCCACCGGTTCGAGGAGGTCTGCGAGCCGTACGGGCTGTACCCCGCGCTCGAGGACCACGGCGTCCGCATCCCCGTGGCCCAGCTGGACCCGGAGGAGGGCGAAGAGCTGGCGAAGGCCCTGGTGGAAGGCCTGGCCTCCCGCCACGTCGAGGCCTCCATCCACCGCGACGCCGTGCGCGCGGTGCTCCCGGCCGGGGACGTGGCGGCGCGCGAGACGGCGGAGGCCCTGGCGGACGCCCTCCAGGCCATCCGCCCCCTGCACCCGGCGCGCTTCCTCGCCCGGTATCCGGAGGGCTCCCACGTGCCCGCCGGGGACGACGGCCCGGCCCTGCCCCGATCCCGGGACCTCATGGCCCGACTGATCGCGGGCGATTTCGTCCCCGACGACAAGAAGCCGCCCGTCCTGGACCTCTTCCGGTCCTCGGGGCCGTACCTGGCCAGCGTCGACGACGATCCCCTGGTCCTCCTGGACGCCGCGGGCCAGATCGCCACCCACGCGGGCGGCCTGAACCCGCCCGAGATCCTCGCCGCCCTGTGGAAGGGGGAGTTCGGCCTGCGCCCGCTGGTGAACCCGGACACGCGCTACGAGGGCACCCCCGAGCTGGCCCGCCTCGCCAACATCCTCCGGCGCGGGACCGACAACGCCCTGCCCCACGTGGAGTTCTGCGGCTCGGGCGCGGAGGCCAACGAGATCGCGCTGCGGACCGCCGCCCGGCGACGTCCCGGCCGCCGCGCCGTCGTGGCGTTCGAGGGGGCGTTCCACGGGCGCACCATGCTGGCGCTGCACGCCACCTGGAACCCGGCCAAGCGCCTCCGGTTCGAGATCGAGGGACACCAGGCCCGGTGGGTGCCCTGGCCGGCCGCCGACGCCCGGGCGCTGGAGGAGACCGGCGCGGAGGAGATCGACCTGGCCGGCTGGGACGCGCGCCGCCCCGACGGCGATCACCCGCTTCCCCCCGACGCCGACGACCTGGAGATCCGGGAGTGGGAGTCCCTCCAGCGGGTGGAGGCGGCCTTCCGGGACGACCAGGCGGTGGCCCTCCTGGTCGAGCCCATGCAGAGCGAGGGCGGCGAGCACCACGTCACCGGGCGTTTCATGGCACGCCTCCGCGCCCTCGCCCTCGCCTGGGGCGTCCCCTTCGTGGTGGACGAGGTCCAGACCGGCTTCGGCCTGGGCGGGCCGTTCTTCTGGCATCGGCGCTTTTCGCTCCCCGAGCCGCCCGATCTCGTGACCGTCGCCAAGAAGGCGCAGGTGGGCGGCGTGCTGAGCCGCTGGCCCCTGGACCATCGCGGCGAGGCGCACATCACCAGCGCCGTCCGCGGCGCCCTCCAGGCCGAGATCATGGCCGGCGGCGACGCGGCGGCCTGCGAGCACGCCGTGCGCGACAGGCTGCGCGACCTGGCCGAGCGCCACCCGGAGACGGTGCGCTCGCCCCGCGTGGCCGGCTGGTCCTTCGGCTTCGACCTCCCGAGCCCGGACGCCGTGAAGCACCTGGTCGCCCAGCGCATGTGGCGCGGGTGGATGCTCTACGGCGCCGGCTCGAGCGCGGTCCGCTTCCGCCTGCACCCCCACGTCTCGGAGCGCGCCCTGGACGCCGTCTTCGACCGCCTGGACCGCAGCCTCGCCCTCCTTGAGTCCGGCGAGGAGCCGGACCCGCGGCCGGAGCCGCCGCCGGACGACATCACACCTCGCCTCCCCGCCCGCGCCGGCCTCCCCGAAGGCTACACGCTCCACGCCGTGGACATGGACATGTGGCCCACCGTACGGCCCGCCGTGGAGCAGCTGCAGAAGGTCTGCTACGAGGACGCCCGCAGGGACGATCTCGGCTTCTTCGGCGCCCTCGTCGACGACCCGGACGCCATCTGCTTCGCGCTCGTGCAGGGGGCCGAGCCGCCACCCGAGGGGCGCCTGGTCGGCACCGCCCTCGCCTTCCCCCTGGAGCACTTCGACCACCTGGACGGCCCGTCCGACGACACCAACCTGGGCGCCGGGAACACGCTCTACTCGGCCGACGTCACGGTGCACCCGGAGCACCGCGGCCGGGGCCTCGGGGCCGCCCTCAAGCAGGCGCAGATCCGCGCCGCCATGGAGGCCCGGGACGCCCACGGCCGGCACCGCTACCTGTTCGTGACCGGGCGGAACCGGCTGGACGCCACCCTCGAGATGCAGCGCCTGAACGCGCGGTTCGGCGCGTTCGAGGTCGCCCGCTACGGCGAGCAGTACGGCGAGCCCGGGGCGGAGGCCGCCTACTACCGGATCCCCCTGACGGCGCCGCGACTGCCGCACCACCCGCGGCCGCGGCCGCCCCACGACTCCCTGGACCTCATCACCGGCCTGTCGCGGCCGCTGGGCCCGCTCCGCCCCGGCGCACCGGGCACCGAGGAGCTCCTCGCACCCTACCAGGCCGGCGCCATGAACGGCGCGGTCGTCAACAAGCTCAGCCTGTGCAACTTCGTGACGCCCGGGGTCGTGCGGGCCTTCGAGACCCTGCGCGCCCTGGCTCCGCGGAGGCTCCGGCACCTGGTCACGGCCAGCGGCCGCGCCGAGACCTGCGACAAGGGCCTGCGCGCCCTGAAGTTCCACCGCCCCGGAGGCGCCGTGGCCATCGCGGTCGGCCCGGTGCAGGCGGGCGACACCACCGCGGCCGCCCGCTCGCTGAGCCTCGCGGCCGACGACCCGGACAACTGGTTCGGCTGGCCCACCACGGCGGATCCGACCCTGGACCCGGACCGCGCTCTGGACGACCTGCGGCGGCACATCGCCGAAGCCGGCGCCGAGGGGGTCCTGGGCGTGGTCGTGGAGCCGGTGTTCGCGCGGACGGGCCGCGCCGTGCCGGCGGACTTCTGGTCCTCCCTGCGATCGCTCCTCACGGAGCACGACGTGCCCCTCGTGCTGATGGAGAACACCACGGCCGGCTTCCGCTCCGGTCGCGGCATGTGGCGCTCGGACACCCTGCCGGTCCAGGCGGACGCCGTGTGGTGGTATCCGGGCGGCCAGCAGGGGCTGGTCTTCCTGAGCGACCGCTACCACGTCCCGGACAAGCTCACGCTCATCTCGACCTGGGACGGCGACGAGGTGAGCCTCACGCGCCTGCGCTGGCAGCTCCGCGCGGCCCGACGCCTCCCCGTCGCCGCGGTGGCCTCGCGGCTGGAGGCGATCCTCTCCGGCCTGGGCGAGGTCGACGGTGAGGGGCTGTACCGGGCCGTGCGCACGCCCCACGCCGAGCGGGTCCGCCGCCGGCTCGCCGGGTACGGCGTCCGGGTGGACCTGACCGGGGACGGGGCGCTGCTGGTCGTCCCGCCGCTCAACCTCACCGAGGCCGACCTGGATCGCCTCGAGGCCGCCGTGGACGCGGTGCGCGCGACCTGACCCGGAGATCCCATGACCGCCCCACTGGACAAGGTCGTCCTCTCGGGCTCTCCCGACGCCGTCGGCGAGGCCCACGGCTCCCTCTGGGCCGACGAGATCACGGCCCTGGCCCGGCTTCGGACCCGGCTGACCATGGAGCGCAGCGATCTCCCCGACCGGGAGGCGCTCCGGCGCCTGGCGCGGGCCCACCTGCCGGTCCTCGCGGACTTCGACCGGGATCTGCACGCCGAGCTCCTCGCCATCGCGCGCGGCGCCGGCGTGACGCCGGAGGACGTCGTCGTGCTCAACCACTACACGGACCTCCGGGACATCCGCCGGCCGGAGTGGGGCCCGCTCGTGGAGCCCGACGGCTGCAGCGTGTCCCTCGTGCCCCGGCGTGACGACGCCCTGAGCGCCCAGACGTGGGACATGCACGGGAGCGCGACGCCGTTCGTCCGCCTGGTGGAGGTGCGCGGCGAGGGGGTGCCGACGGCCACCCTCCTCACCCTGACGGGCTGCCTGGGCATGGCGGGCCTGAACGAGCACGGCGTGGGCGTCCTCATCAACAACCTGACCTCCACGGACGCCCGGGTGGGCGTGGTCTGGAGCGCGCTGGTGCGCCGCATGCTCCGGGAGCGCACGGCCGAGGCGGCCCACGACGTCCTGCAGCGGGCGGCCCTCGGCTCGGGGCACCACTACCTGATCGCGGACGCCCACGACGCCTTCAGCGTGGAGACCTCCGGACGCGAGAAGCTGGAGCTCAGCCGGGGCATCCACCGGCCCGTCGTCCACACCAACCACTGCCTCCTGGACGCCATGCGGCGGACCGAGGCCGTCGCGGGCACGTCCACGACCTGGATCCGGTTCGAGCGGCTGCAGGAGCGCTTGGACAAGCTCCGCTCCCGCGGCGTGGAGCCCGACGTGGAGCACCTCGCCGCGGCCTACGCCTCCCACGAGGGCTATCCGCGGAGCCTCTGCGTCCACATGTCGAGCCCGGCCTCGCCGGACGCCGTGGACACCTGCGGGGCCGTGGCCTTCGACCACGTCGCGCGGCGCGTCCTGGCCGTGCGCGGCTGCTGCGTGGACCACCCCTGGGTCGCCACCACCGTCGGCGAGGACGGCGTGGAGCCCCTCGACCTGCCGAGGTTGGACCGATGAACGATCCCTCCCCGAAGCTGCGCGGCTCCGCCGCCGAGGCCATCGCCGACCTGGAGGACGGCGCGTCCGTCATGGTGGGCGGCTTCGGCCTGAGCGGAAACCCCGAGCAGCTCATCGACGCCCTGGCGGCCTCCGGCCGGGAGCGCCTGGGCATCATCAGCAACAACTGCGGCAACCAGGGCCAGGGCCTGGCCGTGCTGCTCCAGAATCGGCAGGCGGCCTGGTGGAAGGGCTCCTTCATGGGGGGCAACCCGGACATCCAGGAGCAGTACGCCGCCGGCGAGGTCGATGTGGAGCTGGTCCCCCAGGGCAGCCTCGCGGAGCGCATCCGCGCGGGCGGGGCCGGCATCCCGGCGTTCTTCACCCCGACCGGCGTGGGGACCGTCGTCGCCGAGGGCAAGGAGGAGCGGACCTTCGGCGGGACGCGCTGCATCCTCGAGGAGGCCCTCACCGCGGACTGGGCCTTCATCCGCGCTCGCCGGGGGGATCCCTACGGCAACCTGCAGTTCCACGGCACGACCAAGAACTTCCAGGTGGCCATGGCCATGGCGGCGCGGGTGACCATCGCCGAGGTGGACGAGCTGGTGCCCCTGGGCGACATCCCCCGGGACGACGTGCACCTCCCCGGCGTCTTCGTCCAGCGGATCTTCGAGGCCCGGGAGCACCGGGATCCCATCGAGCACCGGAAGACGCGACCCCGGCCGTAGGCCCCCCGGACGCCGGTGCGACGTCCTCGCCGTCCTGTGGGCTCGCGCAAAGGCGCAAAGCCGCCAAGGCGCTGAGAAGATGCGATGGGAGCGCCGTCCCCGGCGGTCGCTTACCGATCCACCGGCGCGGGCGGGGACGCCCGCGGTCCCGGGCGCCGGTCGCCTGCCCTGGGACGGCGGGCGGCCCGCCTGTCAATTGGTCACAAGTCGCCGAGAGCCCGCGAAACGTGGTCGTGGGCGTGGAGGTGGTCCGGCTCACCGGGCCCGACGTTTCGCTCCCACCGGGAGTGGGCTCCGGGCCGGGCCGCCTCGTGCCGCCGGGGCCGACGGATCGAGAAGTGACCGCCGCGGACGGCGGTTGTACTGCATCTTCCCCATGTCCTCCGCGGCTTTGCGGCTTGGCGCCTTGGCGCGAGCCCTTCGGTGCCGGGGAGATGTGGTTGATCGACAGGCGGCCCGCCCGACAAAGGAGCCCCGGACGGATCCGGAACGCCCGCGGTCCCAGGCGCCGGTCGCCTGCCCTGGGACGGCGGGCGTCCCGCCCGTCAATTGGTCACAAGTCGCCGAGAGCCCGCGAAACGTGGTCGTGGGCGTGGAGGTGGTCGGGCTCACCGGGCCCGACGTTTCGCTCCCACCGGGAGTGGGCTCCGGGCCGGGCCGCCTCGTGCCGCCGGGGCCGACGGATCGAGGAGTGACCGCCGCGGACGGCGGTTGTACTGCATCTTCCCCATGTCCTCCGCGGCTTTGCGGCTTGGCGCCTTGGCGCGAGCCCTTCGGTGCCGGGGAGATGTGGTTGATCGACAGGCGGCCCGCCCGACAAAGGAGCCCCGGACGGATCCGGAACGCCCGCAGTCCCAGGCGCCGGTCGCCTGCCCTGGGACGGCGGGCGGCCCGCCCGACAAAGGAGCCCCGGACGGATCCAAAACTCCCACATGAAGCCGAGTGGTCCCGAGGACTCCATCCCCTGCCGCGAAGGCGCGGGCAGCGTGGCGAGATGCAGCAGGACCGGGCGCTCCTCCGGGTGGGGGCAAGCCGCCGGTGGTGCTCAGGCCAGCGGGACGTCCTCGCCCAGGTCCTCGCGGGTCACGCCCGGCGCAAGCTCGACCACGCGGAAGCCGTCGCCCGTGGGCTCGAAGACGCCCACGTCCGTCACGACCCGGTCGACGCACCCGACGCCCGTCAGGGGCAGGCTGCACGCCTCCACCAGCTTGGGCTTGCCCTTGCGGGTCCGGAAGGTGCACACGGCCAGGACCCGCCGGGCGCCGCTCACCAGGTCCATGGCGCCGCCCATGCCGGTGACCAGCCCGCCGGGAACGGCCCAGTTGGCCAGGTCCCCGCTCTGCGCCACCTGCATCGCGCCCAGGACGGCCAGGTCCACGTGGCCGCCGCGGATCATGGCGAAGGACAGGGTCGAGTCGAAGGTGCTGCCGCCCGGCACCGCCGTGACCGTCTGCTTTCCGGCGTTGATGAGCTGGGGATCGACCTCGTCCTCGTAGGGGAACGGCCCCATCCCGAGGAGGCCGTTTTCCGAGTGGAGCATCACCGTCCCGTCCGTCGGGAGGTGGTTCGCGATGAGGGTGGGGATGCCGATCCCCAGGTTCACCACCATGCCGGGCGTGACGTCCTCCGCCGCCCGGGCCGCCATCTCGTCGCGGCTCCAGGTCACGCCTGCTCGTCCTCCGGCCCGCCGTTCGCGGCCCGCCGCGCCCCCTCCGACGGCTCGGGGACGGGCCGCAGGTGAGGCACGTCCGATCCGTCCGACCCGGGCCCAGGGGCGGGCCCCGCCCCCGACTCCTCGCGCCTGCGTCTGCGCCGCTCCTCGATCTTCGCGCGGCGAGCCCGCCAGAGGACCAGGCCCATGGCGCTCATCGCGGAGCGCTCCGCCATGCTGCGCAGGTCCACCCACTCGTCGGGGGTGTGCAGCGCGCCCCCGCGAGGGCCCAGCCCGTCGATGGTCGGCACGCCCTCGTCGTGGGTGAAGTTCCCGTCGCTCCCCCCGGCGCCGTGCACGCCCACCAGCCCGGAGAGGCCCACGGCCCGTCCGGCGCGCCGCCACACGGCCACCAGCGTGTCCGAGTCGTCGTCCCGGGGCCACGGCGGCCGGGCGATCCCGCCGCTGACCACCGTCTCGAAGCCCTCCTCCCGGGTCTCGTCCGCGACGGCGCGCATCTCGCGCCCGAGCCAGGCGGCGTCGTCCGGCGCCTCGCAGCGCACGCCCACGAGGAGGCTGGCCTCGTCGGCCACCACGTTGGCCCGGCTCCCCCCGGAGACCACGCCGCAGTTCACGTGGACGCCCCGATCCGGCTCCCGGAGGGCGTCGATGCGGGGCATCTTCCGGCCCAGCTCGAGGATGGCGTTGCGCCCCTCGTCGGGCCTGCCGATGCTCGCCGCCCGCCCCTGCACCGTGAACAGGAAGCGGCCCGTGCCCGGCCGCGAGCGCACCAGCGCGCCGTCCTCGGTGGCCGACTCGAACGACAGGGCCAGGTCGGCCCCCTCGCACAGCCGCCGGATGGCGTTGTGGCTCGTGGCGGACTGCTGCTGGTGATCCGTGCTCACCAGGACCCGCAGCTCGAAGGCCTCGAGCAGGCCGGATCCGGCCAGGGCGTCCAGGGTGCTCAGCAGCACGACCAGCCCGCCCTTCATGTCCGCCACGCCGGGCCCGCGGCCGTAGTCCCCCTCGATCCAGTAGCCCCGGAACGGGTGGGAGGCCTCGAACACCGTGTCCGTGTGGCCGAGCATGATGACCTTGGGGGCGCCGGCCCGGCCCTCGCGGCGCGCCAGAAGGTGCTCGCGCCCGCTCTCCGTGACCAGGATGGTCGCCTTGAAGCCCAGCGCGTTCAGACCCCCGGCGATCACCTCGAGGCAGCGGCGGTTCCCGTCCGCGTCCTCGCTCGCGCTGGAGATCCTCACCAGGGCCTCCAGGAGCTTGTCCATGGTGCGGAGCCTGTCGCGACAGTGCTCCAGCGCGCGCCCGGCCAGCTCGTCCAGTGTCGTCATCGGTGCCGCGGTCCTCCAGCCGAGGGATCACCCCCTTCTAACAAATCGGTCGCCTCGAGGCCCATCTGAAGGCCGGTCTCACGCCACGATCCCGTCGATCAGCCGCTGGACGCGACGTGCCGGGGCCGCGAGCGGCGGCGCGCCCCCCGAGTGACGATCCCCGACCTGGAGCGCCAGGGCCCCCGGGAAGGCCTCGAGCATCGCGTTCACGTGCCCCGGCTCGTTGTCGGCGCAGACGACCGGATCCCCGAGGCGCCCGATCCACCCGAGCGCCCGCGCCTTGAAGTCTCCGTCCCGCTCGGAGCGGTCCTGCTTCATCACGAGGCTCGTCCCCGGCCCCGCCACGGGCAACCCCAGCTCGCGGAACCGCGCGGTCGTCCCCTCGACCATCGTCGCCGGCCGGGCCGTCAGGTAGACCACGGTCACGTCCGCCTCCCGCAGCGCCAGCACGGCGTCCACGGCCCCGGGCAGCGCCGTGTCGAGGCGGCACCAGCGATCGCTGAAGAAGGCGTCCAGCCAGAAGCTCACGGCGTCCTTCACCAGGTCCGGGTCCTCCACGCCCAGCCACGCCAGGTTCCGCTTCACGCCGAAGACCATGGGCATGGTCTGGGCCCGGACCATGGCCTCCTCGGCCCCGGGCAGGCGGTCGCGCACCCGGTGGAGCCACTCGCTCCAGATGCCGCGGCTCCGGGACGCGTTGTCGAGCAGCGTCAGGTCGACGTCGAGCACGGCGAGGGGCTCCCTCCCGGCCCGGCGCACCCGCTCCACGGCCTCCGCGATCTCCGGCAGCAGGTCACCCGCCACTCGAGTCCTCCTCGCCGGGCGTCGGCGGCGCATCCCGGGGCGGCCGCCCCATCTCGATGCTCCGATCCCGGGCGGCGCGCATCCCCTCCAGCACGATCCCCTTCAGCCCGCGCGCCTCGAAGCGCCGGATTGCGGCCTCGGTCGTCCCGCCGGGCGACATGACGCGCCGGCGCAGCACGGCCGGGTCCTCTCCGGTCTCCTTCGCCAGCCGCGCCGCCCCGAGGACCGTCTGCACGGCGAGCCCGGACGCCACGTCCGCGGGGAGACCGAGCGCCTCCGCCCCCTCCCGCATGGCCTCCATGAGATAGAACGTATAGGCGGGTCCGCTGCCGGACAGCGCCGTGATGGCGTCGATCTGCGGCTCCGTGACCTCCAGCGCCACGCCCACCGCTCCCAGCAGGGCCTCCGCCACGCGCCCGTGACGCTCCCCGGCGAAGCGGCCCAGGCAGTAGGCGCTGACGCCCTCGCCCACGAGGCTCGGGGTGTTGGGCATCACCCGCACCACGGGGACTCCCTCGGGGACGTGGGCCTCCAGGCTCGACAGGGACAGGCCCGCCGCGATGCTCACCACGGTGTGCTCCTCGGTGAGGAGGTCGGCCACCTCGTCGAGCACCGCGCCCACCCCGTCCGGCTTCACGGCGACCATCAGCACGTCCACGTCGGCGGCCAGGGCCCGGTTGTCCGCGGTCGTGCGGATCCCCAGGGCCTCCTCCAGGCTCCGGCGGCGACCCTCGTCCGCGTCGGACGCCACGACGCGCTCGGCGGGCAGCACGGACGCCCCCAGCACGCCCCGGATGAGCGCCTCTCCCATGTTGCCCGCGCCCAGGACCCCGAGCGTCGTGTCCTCCAGCATCTCGCACCTCCTCCTGCGGCTCCGCGCGGACGATCGCACACGCCCCAGCCCCGGGCAACGCCGCCGCTCCCCGCCGCGCTCCAGGGTTCGGGCCTTGCGCCCCGGGGGCCCTTCGCGGCTATGCTCTCCGCATGACCGCCACGACGCCCACCCCCGGTCCGGCGGCGCTCCTCGCCCTGGCGGTCCTCGCCCCGGGCCTGTGGCTCCACTGCGCCGCCCCCGACGTGGAGACGTCCCTGCCCGTGGAGCCCCCGGAGCGCTTCTCGCGGTCGGGCGGCGCGGCGGTGCCCGAGCGCTGGTGGGCCGCCTTCGACGACTCGAGGCTCGACGGCCTCGTCGAGGAGGCCCTGCGCTCGAACCTCGACCTGAAGACGGCCTGGGAGCGCCTCCGAGAGGCCCGCGCCGTCGTCGACCGGGAGTCCTCCGGCCTGCTCCCCGACGTGGACGCCGTCCTCGAGGGCGAGATCCGACGGCCCGAGGACACGGCGCGGGACCTGGAGCAGCTCTGGCTCGGCCTCGCGGCCGACTACGAGGTGGACCTGTGGGGGCGCATCCGCTCCAGCATACAGGCCGAGGAGCACCGCGCGCGGGCCAGCCATCTCGACTATCGCACCGCGGCCCTGTCCGTGTCCGCGGAGGTGGCCCGGACCTGGTTCCGGGTCATCGAGGCGCGGGGCCGGCTCGCTCTGCTGGAGGAGCAGGTCGAGGCCAACGAGAAGGTGCTGGACCTCCTGGAGAGCCGGTTCGCCAGCGGGCAGGTCCGCCGCGTGGACGTGGTCCGGCAGCGGCGTCTCCTCGAGTCCACCCGCGAGCTGGAGCACACGGCGCGAGCCGACCTCGCGGTCTCGCAGCACCAGGTCGCGGTGCTCCTGGGCCGTCCGCCGACGGCCGAGGTCGACGGGGAAGACCGGAACCTGCCGGCGCCGCCCCCGGTGCCGGAGACCGGAGTCCCCGGCGAGCTCGTGAAGCGGCGCCCGGACGTCCGGCGGGCCCACAGCCTGCTCCTGGCGGCCGACCGGGAGATGGCGGCGGCCGTCGCGGATCGCTACCCCCGCCTGTCGCTGTCGGCCCGGGCGGGCACCGAGGGGAGCACGGCCAGCGAGCTCTTCGAGGGCTGGTTCGTCAGCCTCGCGGCCAACCTCCTCGCGCCCCTGTTCGACGGCGGCGAGCGCGAGGCGGAGGTCGATCGGACGGCCGCCGTGACCCGGCAGCGCCTCTACGAGTACGGGCAGACGGCGCTCGTGGCCTTCCGCGAGGTGGAGGACGCCCTGGCCCGGGAGCGGCAGCACGCCGAGCGCATCCGGAGCCTCGCCGACCAGGTGGATCTGGCCCGGCAGGCCTCCGAGCGGCTCCGCGTGGAGTACCTGAACGGGGTCACCGACTACATCGACGTGCTCACCGCGCTCACGGAGGAGCAGCGCCTGCGCCGGGACCTCCTCGCCGCGAGGCGCGCGCTGCTGGAGGCCCGCGTCGGGCTGTACCGGGCGCTGGCGGGAGGCTTCGAGACGGAGCGGGAGGAGGAGGAGTCCGGATGACGAGCACGCCCCAGCCTCCGCCCGACGAGTCGGAGCCCACCCGCGACACCGCCACGGGCTGGAAGCGGACCGTGGTGATCTCGGTCCTCGTCCTCCTCGTGGCGGCCGGCGTCGCGGCGCTCACGTTCTTCACGGAGCCCACGGCCGAGCGCGGCGGCGCCACGAAGAAGACCGCCATGCTCGTGGACGTCGTCCGGGTCGCGCGCGGCACGCACCGGCCGCTCATCGAGGCGACCGGCACCGTCGAGCCGGCGCAGGACGTCGTGCTGCGGGCCCAGGTGGAGGGCCGCATCGTCGAGCGGGCGGCGGAGTTCACGCCCGGGGGCTTCGTCGAGCAGGGCGAGACCCTCGTCACCATCGAGCCGGACGACTTCGAGCACGCCCTGGCCCGGCGCCGGGGGGATCTGGCCCAGGCCCGCGCCGACCTGGCCGTCGAGGAGGGCCGCCAGCACGTCGCCCGCGACGAGTACGCCTATCTCGACCAGGCGCTCCCCGACGACAGGGAGGCCCTGGTGCTCCGCAAGCCCCAGCTGGAGGCGGCGCGGGGGCGCGTCCGAGCGTCCCGGGCGGCCGTCGATCAGGCGAGGCTGGAGCTGGAGCGAGCCACCGTGGAGGCGCCCTTCCCCGCGCACATCCTCCGCCGCGACGTGAACGTCGGATCCCTCGTGTCGCCGGAGGATCCCCTCGCGCGCCTCGTCGGCCTGGAGACCTACTGGGTGGTCGTCGACCTGCCGCTGTCCAAGCTCCGCTGGGTGTCCATCCCCGAGCGCGCCGGCGAGGAGGGCTCGGAGGTCCGGGTGCGGAACCGGACGGCGTGGCCGGAGGGCGTGGCCCGCGCGGGTCGGCTCCACAGGCTCGTCGGCGCCCTGGACGGCCGCACGCGCATGGCCCGGGTCCTCGCCGTCGTCCGCGACCCGCTCGCGCGCCGGCCGGAGACGGAGGGACCGGCGCTGCTGGTCGGCGAGTTCGTGGAGGCCCGCATCCGGGGGAACCCCATCGAGGACGCCGCCCGGCTCGACCGCGGCTACGTGCGCGACGAGGACACGGTGTGGGTCATGGAGGACGGGCGCCTGCGCATCCGGGACGTGGAGATCGCCGTCCGTGACGCCGACCACGCCTTCATCACCGGCGGCCTGGAGGACGGCGACCGGGTGGTGACCACGAACCTGTCGACGGTCACCGACGGGGCGCGACTCCGGCTGCGCGGGGCGGACGACGAGGAGGCGCCGGCCGAATGAGCGCCCCCGACGAGCACCCGCCCTCCGGCCCGGGCGATCGGACCGGCCCCATCGCCTGGATGGCCCGGAATCCCATCGCGGCCAACCTGCTGATGATCCTGCTCCTGGGCGGCGGCGTCTGGACGGCCGGCCACATCCAGAAGGAGGTGCAGCCCCAGTTCCAGCTCGACGTCGTCGAGGTCGGGGTGGTCTACCCCGGGGCCGCCCCCTCCGAGGTGGAGACGGGCATCCTCCTGCCCATCGAGGAGGCCGTCCGCGGCGTCCAGGGCATCAAGGAGATCACCTCCACCGCCCGGGAGGGGTCGGGGACGGTCTCCATCGAGCTGGTGTCGGGCGCGGATCGCATCGTCGCCTTCCAGGACGTCGACCAGGCCGTGAGCACCATCCGGACCTTCCCGGAGGACATCGAGGAGCCCGAGGTCCGCCTCCAGTCCCGCCAGCGGGACGTCATGGAGCTGGGGCTGTACGGCGACGTGGACATCTGGACCCTGCGCCAGGTCGCCGAGCGGCTGCGGGACCGGCTGCTGAGCCACGAGGCCATCAGCCAGGTCGAGCTGGGCAACGTGCCGGAGTACGTCACGCACGTGGAGATCCCGCTGAGCCGCCTCCGCGAGTACGAGCTGACCCTCGGCGACGTGGCGGACCTCATCGAGTCGTCCAGCCAGGACGTCCCCGCCGGCGACGTGGAGACCCGCACCGGCGAGATCCTCCTGCGCATGAAGGAGCGCAAGGAGTGGAAGGAGGAGTTCGAGGACATCGTCGTGCTGTCGTCCGGCGGCGGCGCCACGGTGACCCTCGCGGACATCGCCGACGTCACGGACGGCTTCGAGGAGGCGGGCTTCCACTCGCAGTTCGACCGGCAGCCCTCGGTCGAGCTGGGCATCTACCGCATCGGCGACCAGTCCCCCCTGGAGATCGCGGAGGCCGTCCACGGCATCACGGAGGACTTCGAGCCGACGCTCCCCGAGGGTGTGCGCATCCGCGTCGACAGCAGCGCCGCCGACGACTACGAGGATCGCCTGTCGCTGCTGCTGGACAACGCCCTCCTCGCCGTCGTCATCGTCCTGGCCATCCTGGCGGTCTTCCTGGAGCTCCGCCTCGCCTTCTGGGTGATGATGGGGATGGCGATCTCCTTCGTCGGCGGCCTGTTCTTCCTCCCGATGGTCGACGTGAGCGTCAACATGATCTCGATGTTCGGCTTCCTGGTGGTGCTGGGCATCGTGGTCGACGACGCCATCGTGGTGGGGGAGAACGTCTACGAACACCGCCAGCGGGGCGCCGGAGCGCTGGAGGCGGCGGTGGGCGGCGCCCGCGAGATCGCCCGCCCGGTGATCTTCAGCATCCTGACGAACGTCATGGCCTTCGTGCCGCTGCTGTTCATCCCCGGCACGACCGGCAAGTACTGGTGGCCCCTCCCGGCGGTGGTCATCATCGTCCTGCTGGTCTCCCTCGCCGAGGCGCTGTTCATCCTGCCGGCCCACCTCGGCCACAGCGCCGGGCGCCGCACGGGGGCCCTGGAGGCCTGGGTACACCGGAAGCAGCAGGCCTTCGCCGCCTGGGTGAACCGGACCGTCGACCGCCGGTTCGGGCCGGTGCTGCGCCAGGCCCTCCGGTATCGCTACGTCACCCTGAGCGGCGCCGTCGGGCTGCTCGTCGTCGTGGGCGGCTACGGCTACAGCGGGCACATGGGGATGATCATGATGCCGGAGGTCGCCGCCGACGAGATCGAGGCGGGCGTCCGCCTGCCGGTCGGCACCACCCCCGCGCAGGCGGCCCGCGTGGCCGAGGAGATCACCGACGCGACGCGCCGCATGTTCGAGGAGCACGACCTCGACCGCGTGGCGGAGGGCGTCAAGACCAACGTCCGGGGCCAGAACTTCATCGACGTCGAGATCGTCATGAAGCCCCCGGACGAGCGCGACATGACGGCCAACGAGGTCATCGCCCTGTGGCGCGACAACATCGGCGACATCGAGGGCGTGGACCAGATCACCTTCGAGGCCGAGCGCGGACCCGGCGGCTACCGGCAGGACATCGAGGTCGACCTGAGCCACGCGGACATCGACGTGCTGGAGGAGGCGAGCATGGCGTTCGTGGAGCGCCTGGAGGCCTTCGAGGCGAGCCGGGACGTCAACGACAACTACGACAAGGGCAAGGCCCAGCTCGACCTGAGGCTCCTCCCCGAGGGCCGCGCCCTGGGCCTCACCTCGGGCGACGTCGGCCAGCAGGTGCGCGACGCCTTCTACGGGGCCCTCGCCCTCCGCCAGCTTCGCGGGACGAACGAGATCGAGGTGCGCGTGAAGCTCCCGGAGGCCGAGCGCGACGACCTCCGCTACTTCGAGGGCTTCGTCGTCCGCACCCCGGACGGCGCCGAGGTCCCCCTGCTCGACGTGGTCGAGGTGGAGCGCACCGAGGCCTTCACCAGCATCACGCGCCGCGACGGGCGCCGGGTGGTCACGGTGAGCACGGACGTGGAGCCCAAGAGCGCCGTCAACCGCGTCATCGAGACCCTCCAGCGCGAGGAGCTGCCGGCCCTGCGCGCCGACTACCCGGGCCTGACCTGGAGCTTCGAGGGCAGCCAGGCGGAGATGCGCGAATCCACCCGGGCGCTGTGGGGCGGCTTCGCCCTCGCCATGGGCGTCATCTACTCCCTGCTGGCGGTCGCCTTCCGGAGCTACTTCCAGCCGTTCATCGTCATGGGCGCCGTCCCCTTCGGCATCATCGGCGCCGTCATCGGCCACATCCTGCTCGGCTACGACCTCTCCCTGGTGAGCCTCATGGGCATCATCGCCCTGTCCGGCGTCGTGGTGAACGACTCCCTCATCATGGTGGACTTCGCCAACCGCAACCGGGGCGACAGCACCGCCTTCGACGCCATCCACCGCGCCGGCCTCCGCCGCTTCCGGCCCATCATGCTCACGACCTTCACGACCTTCGGCGGCCTGACGCCCATCATCCTGGAGACGTCCAACCAGGCGACGCACCTCATCCCCATGGCCATCTCCCTGGGCTTCGGCATCATCTTCGCCACCAGCATCATCCTGCTCCTGGTCCCCAGCCTCTACCTCATCCTCGACGACGTCGCCGCCCTCCTCCGCGGACGCGACCGCCGGGACACACACCCCGCTTGACCCGCGCCCGGCCCTGCGCGACAACTCGCCCTGCACAGCCAAGCCGAAGTGGCGGAATCGGTAGACGCGCCGGACTCAAAATCCGGTGGCCTTCGGGCCGTGTGGGTTCGAGCCCCACCTTCGGCATTCCCCTCCCGACCGAGCCGGAGTGGCCCCGTTGACGCTCGACGAGGCGCTCTGCTAGCTTGCTTTCATGACGATCTTGTTCAGCGCCCGTACGGACGTGGGGCGGGTACGGGAGCAGAACGAGGACAACTTCCTCGTCGATCGAAAGCTCCAGCTCTACGTCGTGTGCGACGGGATGGGCGGGCACCTGAGCGGCGAGGTCGCGAGCGCGACGGCCGTGAACGTCGTGCGGGAGACGCTGCTCCAGCACCGGGAGCTCGTCGCCGCCTACGAGAAGGGCGTCGGAGCGGTCGACGAGGACGACATCGGCGCCCTGCTCACCCAGGCGGTCCAGCACGCCAGCAACCGCATCTACGAGCGGGGGATGATGAACCCCGAGCAGCGGGGCATGGGCACGACCCTGACGCTGCTCCTGATCGCCCGGGACCGGGGCTTCGTGGCCCACGTGGGCGACAGCCGCATCTACCGCTGGCGCGGCGGCGACGCAGAGCAGATCACCGAGGATCACTCCCTGGCGAACGCCATGAAGAACACCGGCGCCAGCGCCGAGGAGATGGCCGTCGCCGGTCGCCTCAAGAACGCGGTCACCCGGGCCGTGGGGGTCCAGGAGTCCGTGGAGGTGGACACGTTCTCCGTGGCCCTGGAGCCCGGCGACCTGTTCCTGTTGTGCTCGGACGGGCTGCACGGCTACTTCGACGAGGACGACAGCGCCCTGGAGCGCTTCGTGTCCGCGGACGACCTGCAGGGCTCCGTGGACGGCCTGGTCTCCTGGGCCAACGACTGCGGCGGCAAGGACAACATCACGGCCCTCATGGTCCACGTCACGGGCGACCGGCCCTCGTCGCACGCCCGCGCCCCGGAGGACCTGGACGCCGTGCTGCGCGACTCCTACGTCGCGCGTGACCTCACGGAGCGGGAGCGTGCCGTCCTGCTGGGCCACCTCCACGCCGAGGCGCTCCAGGCGGGCGCCACCCTCGCGGGCCCGGGCAGCCCCGGCGACGACATCGTGGTGGTCGCCTCCGGCCGCCTTCACGTCTCCAGCGGCAAGGACGCCACGCGGGTCCTGGAGCGCGGCGACGTCCTGGGGGACGTCACCTCCCTTGCGGGCACGCCCCACCCGGTCACCGTGCGGGCCGACGACGAGGAGTCCACGCGGATCCTCCGGCTGCCCCGGGAGGCCCTGGGCGCCCTGGCCGAGGAGGAGCCGAGCCTCCTGACCCGGCTGCTGCTGAACCTCTCCCGCGGGCTGGCCCGCCGCCTGGCGACCGCGACCGACGCGCTCGGCGATCCGGTCTGGCGCTACGGGGCCGTGCGCGATCCCGTCCCGACTCGGGACCGCACGGGCGAGCGCAAGGCCACCACGACCGTCGACCTGGACCCCCACGAGATCATGGAGGCCCGCGCCGACGAGCGCGCGGCGCCGGCCACCGAGGTCCCGCCCCCCGTGCCGCCGGCCGCGCCCGCCACCGCGGAGGACGAGGACGAGGAGTTGGGTGTGGACGTGGGCGTCGACGACACGCTGCCCGGCGTCACGCTGACCGACGAGGGCGACGACGGGCCGGCCGGGGGCCCTCGCGCCAACCCCACCACGGACCCGGGGTCTCACGCTTCATGACGCACGCTCGCCGCGTCCCTGCCCTGCTCGCTCTGCTCGCCCTCACGTCGGCCGCGCTCGGGACGGCCTCCGCGTGCGAGCGGAAGGCGATCCCGCCGCGCACGTCGACCACCGCCGGCGGCGCCGGGACGGCGGAGGAGGATCCGTCCGCCCTGCTGGAGGGCGGCACGCTCGTCTTCTCCGACGACTTCGAGCGCGAGGACCTGGGCGACGACTGGACGACGGAGCACGAGGGCTGGCGCATCGTCGACGGCGAGCTCGGCTCCACGGCGGCGGAGAACGAGGGCCTGTGGCTCGCCGACGAGCTCCCGGAGCACGCCCGCATCGAGTTCGACGCCCGGAGCCTCCCGCTCCCCGGCGGCAAGCCCTTCCCGGGCGACATCAAGGCCGAGGTCTTCGCCGAGGAGCCCGAGCACGAGGGCGGCTACGTCATCATCAACGGCGGATGGAACAACCGCCTGGACGTCATCGCCCGAAAGGACGAGCACGGCACGGACCGCCGGGAGCGTCCTGCGGCGGAGGTGGAGCCCGGCAAGACCTATCGCTGGGCCATCGCCCGCCGGGACGGCACCCTGTACTGGTTCCGGGACGGCGAGCTCCAGATGCGCTACCCGGACGCGAACCCCGTCCGGGGCCGGTACTTCGGCTTCAACAACTGGCGCACGAACGTCCGCTACGACGACCTGGCCGTCTACCGCCTGGACTGACGCCGACGCGCTCGCGCCCTCAGAGGCCGACGGCGCCGATCAGGTGGGCCTCCCACTCCGGCAGCACGGCGTCCCAGCGCAGGCCGGCGCCCGCCTCCCGCGCCGCAGCCCGCAGCGAGGCGTGGCGGACCGGCTCCAGCGCCCGGCGCACGGCCCGAGCGAGCGCGGCGGGTCCGGCGGAGGCCACCTCGACCTGTCCGCTGTCCCGCAAGGCCTCCCGCACGGCAGCGTTGGGGCCTCCGACCACCGGGACGCCGGCGGCCAGGGCCTGGGTGATCACGTGCGGGTGGCCCTCGCGCGGAAGCCCCGGACCGTCCAGGATGGGGACCACGACCAGGTCCGCCGCCGCGACGAGCCCTCGGACGCCCGCGGGGCCCAGCCCGAGGGCGGGGGTGACCACCAGCCACGGCAGGGTGAGCCTGCGCGCCGCCTCCCGGGCCACGTCCAGCCCCTTGCCCGGCGCCTCCCGCCCCACGGTGAGCACGCGCGGGCCCGGGGCGTCCAGCCACCATGCCGGGAAGCCGGCCCCGCCCTGCGGCCCCTCGGCGACGCGCGCTCCGAGCCGGCACACGGCGGGCCGCACCCTGCCGGTCCGGGCCGCGGCCCGGCGGGCCAGCCCGTCGGCCACCGCCACGACGCGTGCGCCGCTGGTGGCCGCCCTGGACACCCGCGCCGGGAGCCGCTCCATGAGGTCCACGTCCGATCCGTGCAGCACCACCAGGCGGGGGACCGTCCGAGGCACGGCCAGGGCCGTGGGCCACCAGTGGCAGAGCCACACGTCGGCCTCCCGGCGCCGGGCCTCCCGCCTCAGCGCCCCGAGGACCCGGACGCCCGTGCGGCCGTGTCTCCCCGGACTTCGGGCGACACCTCCCACCTCCGCCGGCACGAGGCGCACGCCGGACCGGGTGCCCGGGGCTCCGTCGTCCACCCAGGAGGGCGCCACGGCCTCGACCTCCCAGCCGCGGGACGCGAGCCCCTCGCAGAGATCCGCCACGAAGTGACCCGCCCACGGGCGGACGCGAGACGGCCAGCTCGAGGTGATCACCCCCAGCCTCATCGGCCGCCTCCTCCCCGGGGCCGTGGAGGCAGTGCGGGCTCGGGCTCCAGGAGCACGTCGGCGCCCCGACGGGCCGACGCCAGGAAGCGGCGGCGCCACCACCAGGCGCGCAGGAGCACCCAGGCGTGCGTGACGACGGCGCGCCAGGGCCGGAGGCCGCTCCGCTCGCCGGCGTAGATGGGCGTGACGGGTCGCTCCAGCACGCGCGCCCCGACGGTGGACAGCATCACGAGAAGATCGTTCGGGTACCCGTAGCGGGGGTAGAGGCGGTCCAGCGGGAGGCGGCGGAGGGCACCTGCTGCGACCACCGTGTAACCGCACTGGGCGTCCCGGAGGCTGTCCAGGCGCCCCACCCGCCGGGTCCAGGCGCTCAGGACAGCATTCCCGAGCCTCCGGACCTTGGGCATCCGACGGCGCACCTCCGGGTGGCGCGTCCGATCGCCCTTGCAGTACTCGCAGCGCCCCTCGAGGACGGGCTGGACGAGGGAGGCCAACTCGCCGGGGTCCATCTGCGCATCGCCGGCCATGATCGCCACGGCGGCCGCTCCGGCCTCGAGGGCCGCCCGATACCCCGTGGCGATGGCCGCGCCGACTCCCCGGTTACGCCGGTGCCGAACCACTCGCACCGGACCGCCCCACGCCTCGGCGACCTGCGCCGTGCCGTCGCCGGACGCGTCGTCGACGACGACCACGTCCGCCACCCAGTCCGGAACCCCCGCGAGCACCCGGGGAAGGCGCTCGGCCTCGTTGAAGGCGGGCACCACCACCGCCACACGGCTGTCGTTCAAACCCGTCCGCCACCCGGCCGTAACCGTCTCTCGCTCCCGCGGAGCGGCATCATACAACGTGCGATGCATGCCCACCCATTCCCGAGTCGCCTTGCGACAACTGGCGTGGCGAGGCTATGTTGTCAACGCCCGACCCACTGGGGGCCTTGATTGCTGGATATCCAAGCGAGGCGGTCGATGCACGCAAGCTGTCGTAGCTACCTGAACATCCTCACCATGCTCGTCGCCCTCGGTGCGGTCGCGGCGCTCGGCGCCTGCGGCACGAGCGGCGACGGCGGTGGTCCGACGCTGGACATCCCCGATATCCAGGTCGATGCCCCCTCGGACGCCGACGGCGGGCGCGTGGACGTGTTCCCCGACGCCGAGCCCGACGTGGAGGTCGAAGACGACGCCGACGTCGGGGACGCCGACATCCGGGACGACGTCGAGGACGCCGACATCCGGGACGACGTCGAGGACGCCGACGTCCGGGACGACGTCGAGGACGCCGACGTCCGCCGGGATGTGGACGATGGCGACATCCAGCAGGACGAGATCGTGCCGCCGGACGTCGACGCCGAAGTCACGCCGGACGCGGACGTGGGGCCGGACCTGGACGTCTCCGACCCGTGCGATCCGAACCCCTGCACCAACCCGCCGGCCCAGTACTGCGAGGACGGCGACTCCCAGATCTACGAGACCGAGGGCACCTGCACCGTCGTCGACGGCGAGGCCGAGTGCGACTACGCCATCGCGGCGACCGAAGACTGCGACGACGGCGACGAGTGTACGACGGACTCCTGCGTGGACGGATTCGGCTGCCAGCACGTCCCGGACGAGGTCGCGTGCCCGCCGGAGGATCCCTGCATCGACGAGAGCACCGGCGAGCCGAAGGACTGCGAGGACGGCGATCCCTGCACCACCGACTTCTGCCGCCAGAGCGACGGAGCCTGTGTCCACCAGTTCGACGCCAACTTCTGCAACGACGCCAACCCCTGCACCAAGGACTCCTGCGACCCGACGGCGGAGAGCGCCGCGACGGCCTGCACCCACGAGCCCATCGAGGACTGCTACCCGTGCCAGTTCGACGAGGACTGCGACGACGGGAACGCCTGCACCGTGGGCACGTGCAACGGCGAGACCCTGACGTGCGACTTCACCGGGAAGGAGTGCGACGACGGCAACCAGTGCACGACCAACGAGTGCGACTCGGACACCGGGTGCGACTTCCAGCCGATCGTCCCGTGCGAGGAGGACTGCGAGTTCGACTTCGAGTGCGACGACCAGAACCCGTGCACCGAGGACATCTGCGACGCGGACACGGGCGACTGCTCCCACGAGCCGATGACCTGCGAGGACGGCGACCCCTGCACCGTCGACTCCTGTGATCCATCCGCCGACAAGCCGTGCAAGCACACCCAGGCCACCTGCGACGACCTGAACCCCTGCACCATCGACACGTGCCACCCGGAGGAGGGCTGCCAGCACGAGCCGAAGCCCTGCGACGACGGCGACCTGACGACCGTGGGCACCTGCCAGGAGGCCACGGGCGAGTGCATCTTCAAGGACAAGCAGTGCCCGGACGAGGACCTCTGTACCGTGGGCGTGGTCGACCCGACCACCGGCGAGTGCGGCTTCGGCCCGAAGGACTGCGATGACGGCAACCCCTGCACCGAGGACTTCTGCTCGCCGGACACGGGGGCCTGCATCCACGAGGCCGTGGCCTGCGACGACGGCAACCCCTGCACCGACGACTTCTGCGATCCGGAGGCCGGCGGCTGCACCGTGCAGAACAAGGACTGCAGCGACGACGACCTCTGCACGGACAACTCCTGCGACCCGGAGACGGGTGAGTGCCTCGTCGAGCCCAAGGCCTGCACGGACGCGAACGCGTGCACCGACAACGTCTGCGAGCCGGAGACCGGCGACTGCACGCACCCCGAGACGGACTGCGACGACGGCAACCCGTGCACGACCGACTCCTGTGACCCGCTCACCGGCTGCGAGAATACGCCGGTCGTCTGTGACGACGGCGACGACTGCACCAAGGACATCTGCGATCCGGAGGCCGGCGGGTGCGTCCACGACCAGCCGACCTGCGACGATGGGAACCCCTGCACCAAGGACACCTGCGATCCGGAGACGGGGGCGTGCACCTTCACCGCCAAGGACTGCTCCGACGGCGACCCGTGCACCCTCGAGGGCTGCGACACGGAGACCGGCGAGTGCACCTACGCCAACCCGTGCGCCGATGACGATCCGTGCACCGTCGACGAGTGCACCGCCATCGACGACTTCGAGTTCACCTGCGGCGACGGCGAGGAGGTGGTCTGCCCCGACGACGGAGACGCATGCACCATCGACAAGTGCAACCCGGACATCGGCTGCGGAATGCCCGTGGAGTGCGACGACGACAACGAGTGCACCCTGGACTTCTGCGACCCGGAGACGGGCTGCGTCTTCGAGGGCGGCGACTGCGACGACGGCAACAAGTGCACCGTCGACTCCTGCGACCCGGAGGAGGGCTGCAGCAACGACGTCGTCGACTGCGACGACGGCAACCCGTGCACCGACGACTACTGCGACCCGGAGACCGGCGACTGCGTGCACGACGCGCTGACCTGCGACGACGACGACCTCTGCACCGAGGACATCTGCAACCCGGAGACCGGTGAGTGCGAGTTCATCGGCAAGAACTGCAACGACGACAACCTCTGCACCATCGACTCGTGCGATCCGGACACCGGCGAGTGCGTCCACGAGGACAAGAGCTGCGACGACGGCAACGCGTGCACAACCGAGAAGTGCACGCCCGCCGCGGGCTGCGTGCTCGAGCTGGTGGTCTGCGACGACGGCGACCCCTGCACCGTCGACTCCTGTGACCCGGAGAGCGGCTGTGTCTTCGAGCCGAAGAGCTGCGACGACAGCAACGCGTGCACCGACGACGCGTGCGATCCCGTCACGGGCCGATGCGAGCACCAGGACGTGGACTGCGGCACCGGAGACACCTGCACGGTGGTCGGCTGCGACGCCGTCAAGGGCTGCCAGGAGATGAGCGCCTGCGACGACCTCAACGCGTGCACGAACGACTTCTGCGACCCGGACACCGGCGAGTGCACGTACGAGGACGTGACCTGCGACGACGGAGACATCTGCACCATCGACTTCTGCAACGCCCAGGACGGCTGCCAGGCCATGGACAAGTGCTTCGACGGCACCGAGTGCACCGTCGAGTCCTGCGACCCGGACACCGGCCAGTGCACGTCGGAGGACAAGGACTGCGAGGACGGCAACCCGTGCACCCTCGACTCGTGTGACCTCGCGACCGGCGAGTGTATCCACGAGGACGTGGTCTGCGAGAGCACCGACCCGTGCTTCGAGTCCTACTGCAACCCCGAGGTCGGTCAGTGCGAGCAGCAGAGCATCTGCGACGACGACAACCCGTGCACCATCGACCAGTGCGATCCGTCGAAGACGGACCCGGAGGACCCGGACCTGCCCCTGTGCACGAACACGGAGCTTCCGTGCGACGACAACAACCCGTGCACGAACGACTCCTGTGACCCGGAGACCGGCGAGTGCGTGTTCGACCAGATCACGCCGGAGGACTGCGACGACGGTGAGTTCTGCACCACCGACTTCTGCGACGTGGACGCCGGCCAGTGCGTGCACGAGTCCAACGACTGCGACGACGACGACCCGTGCACCATCGACTTCTGCGAAGACGAGGAGTGCCAGCACGTCCTCAACTCCTTCGACCCGGAGTGCACGGAGCCCTGCTCTACCTCCGACGAGTGCGAGGACGGCGACCTTTGCACCGAGTCCTTCTGCGACCCGGAGCTGGGCGTCTGCAGGCACGAGAAGACGGTGTGCGACGACGGTAACGCGTGCACCCTCGACGGCTGCGTACCCTCCACGGGTGAGTGCGTATACGAGGACGTGGTCTGCGAAGACGACGGGAACGCCTGCACGACGGAGCTCTGCAAGCCGGACGTGGGCTGTACCCAGGTCCCAAAGACCTGTGTGCCCTCCAACCCGTGTGACCAGGGTACCTGCGACCCGGAGACGGGCCAGTGCTCCTTCGAGCCCGTCACGTGCGACGACGAGGATCCGTGCACGACCGACACGTGCGATCCGGACACCGGTGAGTGCGTCTTCACGCACATCGACTGCGACGACGGCGATGCGTGCACCGACGACAGCTGCGACATCGATACCGGCGCCTGCGTGCACGAGCCCGTCGACTGCACCGGCGGCGACGAGTGCCAGGACGCCATCTGCGAGCCCGACGAGGGCTGCACGCTCACGGACACCCTGGTCTGCGACGACGGCGATCCCTGCACCGACGACGTGTGCGATCCCGAGACGGGCTGCGTCTTCGAGCCATTCTGCGACGACGGGGATCCGTGCACCATCGACACGTGCGACCCCGAGCTGGATCGGGGGGACGATGACTTCTGCAGCTACGTCCCGGACGACTGCGACGACGACGACCCGTGCACCTACGACTGGTGCGAGCCGGGCGTCGGCTGCCACAACGAGGTCAGCGCGCCCTGCGCGAAGGCCTGCAGCCAGCAGAGCGTCTGCAATGACGGCAACGTCTGCACCCAGGACATCTGCGAGGACACGGGCGACGGCGGCCAGTGCGTGCACAACCCGGTGGACTGCGACGACGCCGATCCCTGCACCGACGACTACTGCTCGCCCGACGAGGGCTGCGTGCACGAGGTGACCGATCCCGACTGCGGCACCCCCTGCACCTCCGACAACGACTGCGTCGTCGACGACATGCGGTGCTACGTCCCCGTCTGCTCGCCGACTTCCGGGACCTGCATCTTCCTGCCGGAGGAGTGCGACGACGGGGATCCCTGCACGGTGGACTTCTGCGACATCGGCAGCGGAGACTGCGTCCACGAGCCGATCAGCGGGTGCGGCGAGCAGAGCTGCACCGACGACGCCGACTGCTCCGACCTCGTCGACACCACGGAGCAGCCCTGCCTCAGGCCATACTGCGACCAGGATGGCGGTACCTGCGACGTGGCTGCCGACGGCTGCGACGACGGCGATCCGTGCACGAATGACCTGTGCGCCCTCACGGAGGACGGCTACGAGTGTGTGCACGAGCCGCAGGAATTCTGCCAGTAGGCCGTGACGACGAGCCCCGGGGGCGGCGGCCGCCCCCGGGGCGAATTCCCCCTTGACGAGGGTCGGCGCAGTTCGTATGACTCTGCCCGCCGTCGCGGGGCGGCCCGTCGAGCGAAAGTGGCGGAATTGGTAGACGCGCTAGATTCAGGTTCTAGTGGGCACTATGCCCGTGGGGGTTCGAGTCCCCCCTTTCGCACCAGAGGGGTCGCGCAGCAGCGCGGCCCCTCTTCTCGTTTCAGGCCCCCCGGAGCCGCTCGGGACCTGCCCCTTGGAACGGGCGGCGGCTGTGGTAGGGTGCTTGGTGGTGAGGGAACGCCGGTGGGCGACCGAGCCTCTGAAATCCAATCCGTAGTTATAATTGAAGGGATTCGCCTCTGTCCGTGGTGAGCACGCCGGCCCTCCGGGGTCGGAAGCCTGAAGCGGCTACCGCGAAGCCCACCTGGTGAAACCGGGTTTGGTAGAGAGGCCGGACGTCGCCGGACGTCCTCACCAATACGAGCCCCCGCGCTCCTTCACGGAGCCGGGGGTTTCGTACTTCCGGGGCACGCCGACGTCGAGCGCGGCGCCCACGTGGAGGGCGAAGGCGAGCACCGTCAGCACCACGACCAGGGGGAAACGGCGCGCCGGCGGGTGCGCCAGCGCGCCCAGCAGGGTCGCCTCGAACGGGTCCACCGCCGGGCCGCCGAGCCAGGCCGTGCCGCTGAGCACGGCGTGCGTCCAGGCGGAGGCGGCGAGCCAGAGGAGCGCGTCCACCCAGGCCCCGCGGAGAAGCTGTCCCAGGCCGGGGACGACGAGCGACAGCAGGCCGGTCAGGAGGCGGATCACGCCGGGAGCCTAGCAGTCGCCTGGGGGAAGCGGAACCGGCCTCGCCCAAATCCGCCGCCTGTTCCGGCATTCGCCCACCGATTCGGGCCCATCTGCGGCGTCACCGTCACCGATTCGTGCTCGAGGTAGCTCTGCTACCCCTCCGCGCGAATCGGCAACGTTTCCTTGCACCTGGACCCGCCTCAGCGCGCTCGGTGCACGGCCCAGGCGGCGGATATGGGCCTCGCAGGCCCGGTTGACAAGCCCTCGCTGGCCGTGGGAACAGGATCGCATCTCCTCGCGAGACAAGGCGCAATGAGGCACGAGGCCCCGGTCGGCTACGAGGTGAGCGGCGGGATCCCGAGCTTCGGGGAAGGTGTCTCGGGGGCGGCGACGGCGCCGAGGGCTCGAGCGCCAGGACGGAAGAGCGGCACCCCGGACTCGAGGGCAAGCACGGAGGACGAGCATGCGCGCGGTGGTGATCAGGGAGCACGGAGGGCCTGAGGTCCTCCGCGTCAGCGAGATCGAGGATCCCGAGCCCGGGCCCGGCGAGGTCCGGGTCCGTGTGCGGGCCTGCGCCCTCAACCACCTCGACCTGTGGATCCGACGCGGCCTGAAGGGCGCCCCGTGGTCCCTGCCGCTCATCACGGGAGCGGACGTGGCGGGGGACGTGGACACCCTCGGCGCCGGCGTGGACGACATCGAGCCCGGCACGCCGGTCATGGTCATGCCGGGCGTGAGCTGCGGGGTCTGCGAGCGCTGCGTGTCCGGGGCGGACAACCTGTGCGCCCAGTACGGCATGGTCGGCGAGCACCAGGACGGCGGCCTGGCCGACTACGTCGTCGTGCCGCGGGCGAACCTGGTGCGGAAGCCGGAGCGCCTCGAGTACACGGAGGCTGCCGCCCTGTCCCTCACGTCCCTGACGGCCTGGCACATGCTGGTGGGCCGCGCGGAGCTGCGGGCCGGGGAGACGGTGCTCGTCCAGGCCGGCGCGAGCGGCGTGGGCTCGGCCGGCGTACAGCTCGCCCGCTACCTCGACGCGACGATCATCGCCACGGCCGGCTCGGACGAGAAGCTGGCCAAGGCCCGCGAGCTGGGCGCCGACCACGTCATCAACTACCGGGAGGAGGACCTGGTCGGCCGCGTGAAGCAGCTCACGGGCCGTCGCGGCGTGGACGTGGTCTTCGAGCACGTGGGCGGAGACACCTTCGAGGCCTCCATGCGCTGCCTGGCGTGGTCGGGCCGCCTCGTGACCTGCGGGGCCACCGCCGGTGCGAAGGTCGGGATCGACCTGCGGCACGTGTTCTTCAAGAACCAGTCGATTCTGGGCTCCACCATGGGCACGAAGGGCGAGTACCACCACCTCGTGACCCTGTACGAGCGGGGCCACTTCGAGCCGGTCATCGACCGCGTCCTGCCCCTCGAAGCCATCGCGGACGCCCACCGCGCCCTGGAGGCCCGCGAGGTCATGGGGAAGGTGGTGATCACGCTGTGAGCGGCGGCTGGGAGCACATCCGCGTCGAGGTGGACGACCACGGCGTCGCGACCCTGACCTTCGACCGGCCGGAGGTGCGGAACGCCCTGCACCTCCCCATGAACCGGGAGATCCGCGCCGCACTGGAGTCCCTGGCGGACGACGAGGAGGTGCGGGCCCTGGTGCTCACGGGGGCCGGCGGGAAGGCGTTCGTGAGCGGCGCCGACATCGCGGAGCTTCGCAGCCGGCGGGGTCCGGTCGCCCTGGCCCGCCACAACGCCCGGCTGTGCGACGCCATCGAGGCCTTTCCCCACCCGACGGTGGCCGCCATCCGGGGCTACGCCCTCGGCGGCGGCTGCGAGGTCGCCCTGGCCTGCGACATCCGGGTCGCCGGCCGGTCGTCGAAGCTGGGCCAGCCGGAGGTGGGCCTCGGCATCATCCCGGCGGCGGGCGGGACGTGGCGCCTCCAGCGCATCGTCGGCCTGGCGAAGGCCAAGGAGCTGATCTTCACCGGCGCCGTGGTCGACGCCGAGGAGGCCCTGGCCATCGGCCTGGTGAACCACGCGGTGGACGACGACCAGGTGATGGACGAGGCGTACGCGCTGGCCGGTGCCATCGCGAAGCAGAGCCGGCGCGCCATCCGGCTGGCCAAGATCGCCATCGACGCGGGCCGGGAGAGCAGCGCGGCCACGGGCAGCCAGATGGAGGCCCTGGCCCAGCACATCCTGTACGACGACGAGGACAAGCACGCCCGCATGACGGCCTTCCTCGAGCGCCGCGCCGCGCGCCGGGCCGCGCGGGAGGCCGAGGGAGGCGACGATGGCTGAGGGTTCGGAGCGGGTCGTGGTCCTGGGCGCCGGCGTCATGGGCCACGGCATCGCGCAGGTGGCGGCCATGGCCGGCTACGAGACGGTGCTGGTCGATCGCGATCCCGAAGCCCTCGAGCGCGCTCTTGGGCAGGTCCGCGGCCACCTGGACAAGGGCGTGGACAAGGGGAAGGTCGAGCCGGAGACCCGGGAGCGGACGCTCGCGCTGCTGGAGGGCTCGACGGATCATCGCGACCCGGTCGGCGAGGCGGCCTTCGTCATCGAGGCGATCCCCGAGGACCTGGGCCTCAAGAAGCGCCTGTTCGCCGAGCTGGACGACCTGTGCCGGGCGGACGCGGTCCTGGCCACGAACACCTCCAGCCTGCCGATCACGGAGATCGCGGCGGCCACGTCCAGGCCCGAGCGCGTCATCGGGATGCACTTCTTCAACCCGCCGCACATCCTGCGGCTGTTGGAGATCGTCACGGCGTACCAGACCTCCGGAGAGACGCTCGAGGCCACCCGGGAGCTGGGCGAGCGGATGGGCCGCGAGATGGTCGTCGTGAGGGACAGCCCGGGCTTCGCCACGAGCCGCCTCGGGCTGGTCCTGGGGCTCGAGGCCATCCGCATGGTCGAGCAGGGCGTGGCCAGCGCGGCCGACATCGACCGGGCCATGGAGAAGGGCTACCGGCACCCCATGGGGCCGCTGCGCCTCACGGACCTGGTGGGCCTGGACACGCGGCTCGAGATCGCCGAACACCTCCACCGCGAGCTGGGCGGGGATCGCTTCCACCCTCCCCCGCTGCTGCGGCAGATGGTGCGCGCCGGGAAGCTGGGTCGGAAGTCCGGCGAGGGCTTCTACCGCTGGTAGCCGGCTGCGGGTCGGGGTGACGCGTCCTTGAGACGGGCGAGCGTCTGCGATAGGTACGCGCCCCATCGTCGGCCGCCCCCGCGCGGCCCCACCCCGACCCGGAGACCGTCCATGGGCATGACCCTCGGGATCGTGGGCCTCCCCAACGTGGGGAAGTCCACCCTGTTCAACGCGCTGTCCGCGGCCGGCGCCGAGAGCGCCAACTACCCGTTCTGCACCATCGAGCCGAACGTGGGCATCGTCCCGGTCCCGGATCCCCGGCTCGACGAGCTCGCGGCGATCGTGGAGCCGGAGCGGGTGATGCCCACGACCGTCGAGTTCGTGGACATCGCGGGCCTGGTGCGGGGCGCGAGCAAGGGCGAGGGTCTCGGCAACCAGTTCCTGGCGAACATCCGGAACACGGACGCCATCGTCCACGTGGTCCGATGTTTCGAAAACGACGACGTGGTCCACGTGGAGGGCTCCATCGACCCGATCCGGGACGTGGAGGTCGTGGAGACGGAGCTTCTCCTCAAGGACATGGAGACGGTGGACAAGCGCCTGGACAAGGTCGGCAAGCAGGCCAAGAGCGACAAATCCGCGCGTCCCCAGGCGGAGATGCTCGAGCGCCTGAGCGCCTGGCTGAGCGACGAGAAGCCGGCGCGGACCTTCGAGTACGACGACACCGAGGCCGGCTGGTTCCGCGAGCTGTTCCTGCTCACATCCAAGCCCGTGCTGTACGCGGCAAACGTATCCGAGGACGACCTGCCCGACGGCAACGTGTACGTGGAGAAGGTGCGCGCGCACGCACAGCAGCAGGGCGCCGGCGTGGTGGTCATCTGCGCCAGCATCGAGGCCGAGATCGCCGAGCTGGACCCGGCTGAGCGCGCCGACTTCCTGGAGAGCCTGGGCCTCGAGGAGTCCGGCCTCGATCGGCTCATCCACGAGGGCTACCGGCTCCTGGGCCTCCTCACCTTCTTCACGGCCGGCGAGAAGGAGGTCCGCGCCTGGACCGTCCACTCCGGCGCACGCGCGCCCCAGGCCGCCGGCGTCATCCACACGGACTTCGAGCGCGGCTTCATCCGCGCCGAGGTCACCCACTACGACGACTTCGTCGCCCTCGGCGGCGAGCAGGGCGCCCGCTCCGCCGGCAAGCTCAACATCGAGGGCAAGGAGTACCTCGTCGAGGACGGCGACGTGGTCCACTTCCGCTTCAACGTCTGACAAGGCGTACGGGCGCAGCCCGCCGCCTTGTCAGGCGCGGATGGCCGTTCAGCGGCGGCGCCGAGCGCCGTACGCTGCAACGGCGGGCCGCCGGTCCTGGGCCGGTCATCGGAGACCGCGGGCGTCTCGAGGCTGTCGCGTGGATGGTCGGTTGCTGGTCTTGGCGGGCAAGATGCCCGCCGCCCAAGAGACCCGTGGCCTGGGAGCGCGGGCGTCTCGCCCGCGAACACGGAGCCGGCTGCCTCGTCGCGAAGGTATAGCGACAGCCTCATCCTGCCCGCCAGACGCGGGAGTCCACTCGGGACCGGACCTCGTCGTGCGGCCGGCGCCGGTGGAGCCGGAGACGGCCCCCGAGGACGGCGGTCCTGTTGCGTTTTCCGCGTGTTCGCGCCTTCGCGCCTTCGCGGCTTGGCGCGAGCCCCTTCGAGACGCGGAGATGGGGTTGAGCGGCAGGCGAGGACGCCGGCACCCCGGAGAGCCGGCGAAAAGTGTGAAATGAGTAGGCTTGACCCTACGCGACGCCGCCATTGGAGAGCTCGCGCTGGATGGTGTGGACCAGCTCGTCCAGCTTCTGGAGGAAGCGCGACCGATCTCCCTTGCCCATGGGGGCCGGGCCGCCGGTCTGGACGCCGATCTCGCGCAGGTGCTCGGACAGGGCGCGCGAGCCCAGCGCGTCGCCGATGGACGCCGGCGTGAACTCGCGCCCCTTGAAGCCGAGCACCCGGGCGTCCTTGTCCAGGGCGCGCGCGGCGAGCGGGATGTCGGCGGTGACGACGATGTCGCCCGGGCCCGCCCGCTCGGCGATGTAGTCGTCGGCCACGTCGGGCCCCTGATCCACCATGATGGTGAACACCCGCGGGATCGAGGGCGTGGTGATGGGCTGGTTCGCGACGACGAAGACGCGCCAGCGGTACCGCCTGGCGACGCGGTACACCTCGTCCTTCACCGGACAGGCGTCGGCGTCGACGTAGATCGTCCTCCCGGGCGTCCTCATGCGGGCGCCGCCGCGGCCTCGCGCGCCGCGGCCTTCATCCGGCCGATCATCGACACGAAGCCGTTCCGGCGGTTGGCGCTGATGTGCTGGTCGAGGCCCAGGCGGCCGAAGAGGCTCTCCATGTCCAGGTCCAGGATCTCCTGGGGCGTGCGGTCGTTCACCAGCATGAGCAACACGGCCACGAGGCCCTTCACGATGTGGGCGTCGCTGTCCGCGACGAAGCGGAGGCGCAGCCGATCGCCGTCGACCGTCTCCGCCACCATCCACACCTGGCTGATGCACCCCTCGACCTTCGTCTCCTCGGTCTTGGCTTCCTCAGGCATGGGCGGGAGCTTCCTGCCCAGGTCGATCAGATACCGGTAGCGCTCCTCCCACTCATCGAACAACTCGAACCGCTCGACGAGCTCGTCGACCGTCATACATCGCCTCCTTGCTCGGCCCCGCCGTGGCCCCGGCGCCTCGCGACGCCTTACCGGACCAGGCGGCTCCGTGTCCAACGTCACGCCCCAATGCGCGCGGGGCGCGCGTCATTCCTCCGGGGACTCCACCTCGAGCACCTCGATGCGCAGGCCACCCATGGCGTTGGCGACCTCGTACATGCCGTACCCCAGGGCCAGGTGCGTGGGATCCACGGGCATCCGGTTCCACGTGGGGTCCACCGGGATCCAGCGCCCGTCCACGGCCACCTCGGCCCAGGCGTGGTAGCCGAACCGGGGCTCCGGACCGTCCAGGTACATCAGCCCGAAGACCGGCCGTGCGGGAAGACCGGCCGCGCGCGCCAGCGCCACGAAGAGCCAGGTGTGCTCGGTGCAGTCGCCCACCTTCCGCTCCAGGACTTCCGAGGCGCTGGGGATGTGGGTCGCCAGCTCCTTCCGGAGTGCGCCGTGGACCCAGGCCGCGAGCCGCTTCGCGCGCTCCCGATCCCCGGAGACATCCTCGACGAGGGACGCTGCGCGCTCCCGGATGCTCTCCACGTCGGCGTCGATGGTGCCGTCCGATCCCAGCGCCTCATCCCGCTCGGCCTCCCCCACCGGGCCGATGTCCCCACGGCGAAGCTCCACGCGCCAGCCGCCGTCCTCCAATCGCTTCACCGCCTGGCGGCCGTCGCTGGGGAGCGTCGCCTCGGCTCCCGCCGCAAGGTCGACGCGCAGGACGAGGCGGTCCAGGTCCCGGGGATCCCCCAGCCTCCTGTCGATGGGTGCGCCGGCCCGCATCACGTCGAGGCCCTCGACGCCGGACTTCGCGACCTCCTGCTCCTCGAGGCGCAGGGACAGCCCCGGCCCGAGGGTCGTCTCCAGGACGACGCCGCCCTCGGCCACGCGGCTCCGGGCGGTCAGGCCCATGTCCCGGTAACGCGTGCGCAAGGTCGCCACGCGCGTGTCCACGCCCGCGCGGCGCACGGACTCGACGGACTCCACCTCCAGGTCCACCGGCGTATCGCCCTCGGACTGCCAGTCGAAGACGTACACGGAGGTCTTCCGCCCCGGCTCCAGGGAGTCCAGGTACACGGGCATCGTGGCCAGCAGGTCGGCGAGCGTCTCCCGGGTCGCCGGCAGACGCTTGCTGCTCTCCACCTCGCCGTCCTCGCCCAGCGTCTCGACGACCAGCGCGTCGCCCCGGGCGACGGCGCGGCGGGTCTGGGTGCTCAGCGGTGTCTCCTGCGCGAAGCGCGTCTCCACGAGGGGATAGGGCGGCTCGCCCCCGTAGAAGCGACGCTCGCGGAGCTCCATGTCCGTCGCGCCCGTGGGCCCCTTCACCGTCATCGCCACGTCCGTGCCCGTGGCGACGCGGCCGGGTCGGTCTTCGCCGCTGGGGCCGAGCCACATGCGCGCGTGCCCGACCTTCCGCCCCATGAGGTAGACGCCGTACCAGTGCTCCGTGGGCCCCGACTCCGCGAGCGCCTCGAGCTGGGCGCGCACCTCGTCGGGGCCGACCAGCGGCGCCTCCGCGCCCTCCTCGGCATCGCCGGACGGGGCCTCGCCCGTCGCTTCCTCGTCGGGGGCCTCCTCCGGCTCGGACGGCGTTTCCGACAGGGCCTCCCCCGCCTCCGGCGCGGGCGACGTCTCCGAGCGGCAGGCGCTCCCCAGGGTCAGGGCGACGGCCAGGGTGAGCCATCCGATGGGGCGTCGCGTGCGGTGTCTCATCCTCTCCTCCGGGGGACCACCGAGGGCCGCGGGCCGCAGGGTGCCAGAGTCTCCGACGGGGCGCACCCGTCCGGCCTCCGGCGACCCGTGAAGACAGATTGAACTCGACGGCCGGCCCGTGCGTTACGGGGACGACGCGCCCCGTGCGGCGTGGGTCCGGAGGGTCTTGCGAGGGTACAGGCCCTGTGCCATAGTCCCGCGACGTTTCTGGGCAACTGGGACATACGGGGCATAGTCCCCGGACGTCTACGTGGAACCGACAATGCCATGGGAACCGGGACCACGTCCCTGCCCGTTCCCGTCGAGGAGGTTGAAGGGTCATGAAGTTGAAGCTGACCGTCATCGTCGCTGCCGCGCTCATGGTGGGCGCGTGCAAGGGCGGCGAAGAGGCGCCGACGGAGGAGCAGGTCGCTCCCGCGGAGGCCGAAGGCGAGAAGGGCAAGGCCGAGGGCGCAGCCGCCGAAGAGGAGGCCGCGGAGGCCGGCGAGCTCGCCTTCCCCTGCAAGGGCGCCGAGCCCGAGAACACCAAGGTCTACATCCAGGAGTTCTCGGACTTCCAGTGCCCCTTCTGTGGCCGGGTGAACCCGACCATCGACAAGGTGATGAAGGAGTACGACAGCGTCCGCCTCTGCTTCGGGCACAACGCCCTGCCGTTCCACAAGGACGCCAAGCTGGCCGCGATCGCGTCCATGGCGGCCCACCAGCAGGGCAAGTTCTGGGAGATGCACGACAAGCTCTTCGAGAATCAGCGCAACCTCAAGAGGGATGACCTGGTCAAGTACGCGGAGGAGCTGGAGCTCGACGTCGAGAAGTTCAAGGAGGCTCTCGACGACGAGAAGATGGCGGAGTTCGTAGAGAACAACCGCGCCGTCGCCAACGCCACCGGCGCCACCGGCACTCCCGGGTTCTTCATCAACGGCAAGGTGCTCAAGGGCGCCCAGCCGTTCCCGAAGTTCCAGGAGGTCATCGAGGCCGAGGTGGAGGCCATGGGCGACGAGGCCGGCAAGGACGCCTACACGGCCCGCACGAAGGAGAACAACAAGGATCTCGCCGCGTACATCTTCGAGGGCAAGGAGCCCCCGAAGGTCGCCGACGCGAAGAAGAAGAAGAAGGAGCAGAAGCCGCGCCCTGTCGACCGGACCGTCTACAAGGTCACGGTCGACGAGGACGCCGACCCCATCCTGGGCAACAAGGACGCGCTGGTCACCCTCGCCGTCTTCAGCGAGTTCCAGTGCCCCTTCTGCAAGCGGGTGAAGCCGACCCTCGACAAGATCACCGAGGAGTACGGCGACAAGGTCCGCTTCGTCTTCAAGCACAACCCCCTGCCCTTCCACAAGCAGGCCATGCCGGCCTCCCTCGCGGCCGCCTGCGCGCAGGACCAGGGCAAGTTCTGGGAGATGCACGACAAGCTCTTCGAGAACCAGCGGGCCCTCGGTGAGGATGACCTGAAGAAGTACGCGAAGGAGCTCGGCCTCGACGTCGCCAAGTGGCAGAAGTGCTTCGACAGCGAGAAGTACGCCGACAAGATCGAGGCCGATCAGGAGCTCGCCGGCAAGGTGACCGCCCGGGGCACCCCGAACACCTTCGTCAACGGCCGCAAGCTGACCGGCGCCAAGCCCTTCGACGAATTCAAGCAGGTCATCGACGAGGAGATCGAAAAGGCCGAGAAGCTCATCGAGCAGAACGACGACGTGACGGCCGAGAACGTCTACGAGCACGTCGTCAAGGACGGGAAGGTCTTCGAGCCCCTCGCCGACAAGGTCAACGAGTTCGAGATCGACGAGCAGTCGGCCATCAAGGGCGAGACGGACGCCAAGGTCCGGATCGTGGAGTTCTCCGACTTCGAGTGCCCCTTCTGCGCTCGCGTGGGCAAGCCGCTCGAGCAGGTGAAGGAGCACTACGGGGACAAGGCGGCCATCGTCTTCAAGCACTTCCCTCTGAGCTTCCACAAGCAGGCCATGCCGGCGTCGCTCGCCTCCGAGTGCGCCCGCGAGCAGGGCAAGTTCTGGGAGTTCCACGACCTGGCCTTCGCCAACCAGAAGGAGCTGGGCGAGGAGAATTTCTTCGCGTGGGCGAAGGAGCTGGACCTGAAGGAGGACCAGTTCAAGAAGTGCTTCGAGTCCAAGAAGTACAAGGACAAGATCGAGGCCAACATGGCCGAAGGCCGCAAGGCCGGCGTCCGCGGGACCCCGACCATCTACATCAACGGTCAGAAGTTCACGTCCCCGTCCGGCTACAACCTGAACGCATTCGCCAAGGTGATCGACAAGCACATCCTGGAGAAGTAGCGCGTTCGAGGGTCACCTGACCCGAAGGGCCGCGGCGGTACGACCGTCGCGGCCCTTTTTCGTGCTCGGGGACCCGCCGTTCCCAAGGGCTCGCGCCAAGCCGCGACGGCGCGGAGAACACGGGGAAATGCGGTAGGACCGCCGCCCCCGGCGGTCGCTTCCCATTCCATGCCGGATCGCACCGGAACGCCGTGCCCGGTGGGCCGACCACGGCCACGACCACGTGCGCAGGCTCGCGGCGAGGTGTGACCCACAGGCGGTGACGCCGGCGCCCCAAGAGGCGGAGGCGCGAGGGGCGGCGGCGGCAGGGACGCGTGGACAACAGCCGGACACGAAGAAGGCCGCGGCGGGCTGTCCCACTGGGGCCACGACGCGGTCAGGGCAATCGCACCCTCGGATCCGCGGGGTGACGTGTGGGCCGTGACGCGACGGCGGCTCGCTTGGCGGGCGGGACGCCCGCCGTCCCAGACCTGGCCCGCTGGTCGTGTCCTTCGCTGGGACCGCGCAGACGTTTCCCGCGACCGCCGGGACGGCGCGGGCCGTGACGTGACGGCGGCGTGCTCGGCAGGCGGGACGTCCGCCGTCCCGGGCACGGCCCGCTGGTCGTGCCCGAACGGTGCTAGTTGAACTTGATGTCGTCCACCAGGATGGCCGTGTCGTAGATGGAGTCGCCCGTGTCCGATGCGTACAGGCGCAGGGTGACCTTGCCGGCCCCCGCCAGGGCCTTCACGTTCTTCACGCTCTTCTGCCAGGGCGTGTTGAAGACGCCGCCCTGGTCGAAGTCGACGTCGCTGGGGACGAGACCCACGTAGTAACGACCGCAGTTGCAGCCGTAAGCCCCCGTGCACGTGCCGGCTTCGGGGTCGTGCTGACAGCCGCTGCTTCCCATGCACTCGAAGTCGCAGGCCACCGGATCGGAGCAGGTCCCGCAGGTGTTCGCCTCGTAGGGACACAGGTCGTCGACCCTCACGTCCACCACCGTGAGCTGTCCTCCCCCGCCGAGCAGGACGGCCTGGAAGGTGTCCTGGTACGGGGAGCCGCAGAACTCCTTGAACTCCTCGGAGTAGAACTTCCAGTAGAGCTGGATCTCGTTCGTCCCGGAGGGGATGCAGAAGTCCTGCTCCAGGGTGCCGGTCTCGACCGTGAAGCCCAGGCCCGTGGAGAGGAGGCCCATGAACTTGCCGCCGACGGGGCCCGTCGTGCCGAGCTGGGTGATGACGCGGCCGTCGCCGTCCTGGCTCCAGCCCGTGGTGTCGCCGGTCTCGAAAGACGCGTTGATGATGTCGGCGTTGGACAGGTCCAGGTTCCCGGCGCCGAACAGGCGCCAGTAGGAGCCGGGATGCGAGGGGTCCTCTCCGCCCGTGTGGGAGTGGCCGACGAGGCCCTTGCCGACGGAGCCCTGGAACATCTCCACGACGCGCTCCCGGGCCCACATGCTGTCCACATAGTCCGAGAAGCCGGTGATGGCCTTGGCGCCGGCCGCGAAGAACGCCGTCGCCAGGGAGCCGTTGTACATGGTGCGGCAGGCGCCCAGGTTCACCAGGCTGTCGGGGAAGCGCCCCCTGTGCCACGCTTCGAAGAAGGCCGGCGTCATTGCGTAGCCCCGGTTCGTCAGGACGACTCGGCCGAGGCGGAGGTCCACCTGGGTCCGATCCACGCAGACGCCGGAGCTCTCGCTGCCGCCGCTGCCCTCGGTGACCTGGCAGACGGTCCCGGCCGGGCACCCGCCCGTGGGATCGCTGCCCGTGACCGTGCACCCCTCCTGGGCCTGGAGGAGCTGGTTGCACTGGACGGTCTCGCCGGACCAGAGGACCTCCTGCGCGCCCACGTGGTCCCAGCGGTACTGCTCCCGCTTGATCGTGGGGTCCATGTCCCCGAACAGCGCGTCGGCGTGGCTGCTGATGGAGATCACGCCGTACTCGGAGAGGCTCCGGAACCGCTCCAGCGAGGCCGCCCCACCCTGGAGGGCCGCGCCGCTCGCCACGTTGAAGTTGGGACACTCGGTGGTCGCCAGGGCCGAGGCGACCTCTCCCCCGTCCTCCGACACGCCGAACTGACTCGCGAACGGCGCCAGGACAATGGCCTTCTTGGAGCCGAGCTGCTCCACGTTGCCGCCGACGGCCGCCCGTTGGAACGCGCCCGGATCGGGCGGCTCGTACCCACCGTCGCCCTCGTCGCCGTCACCGGCGGCGCCGCGGATGCCTTCCGGGGCCAGGAGGACGGCCCCCAGGATCCCGGACTCGAACCGGACCCAGAGGCTGTAGCCGTCGGCCTCGGCCCGTCCGGCCTCGGCGACCGCGGGCTTCGCCTCGAGCAGCGTGATCACGTCCTCGATCGACTCGCCCGAGTCGTACTGGGCCTCGGCCTCCTGGAGGATCGCCTGATGATCGTCGCAGTCGTTCGGCGTGAAGTGCGGCACGCACCACACCGGGATCGTGGGAGACCAGGCCGTGTACGTGCTCGCCCCGCCCGAGACCTGCACCCGAACGCGGTACCAGCGCGGCGACGCGTCCTCACAGGTCACCGGGGCCTTGCGCGTGAAGACGCCGTCGCCCTCGATCTCGTCCCCGTTGATGCCCACGTCGCCGTCATCGCGCATGTTGCCGACGGTGCTCAGCTCCTCGCCGTCCTCGTCCACCTCCACCAGCTCCATGGTGCCGGCCTGGAAGTTCGGGTACAGGGACGCCGCCACCGTGAAGACGACCTCCTGGCTGGTCCCGACCCACCCGATGTTCGGGCGGGCCCGGGGCTTGCCGTCGAAGAGGAAGCCCGGGTTGTAGGTGAGGACGATGGAGTCGCTCACGACGGTGTCGCCGCGCTCGGCGGTGACCACGACGGTGTTGTCGCCTGGCTCGAGGGGCACCTTGCTGGTGCGCCAGAAGGTGTCCTCCTGGATGGTGCCGTTCTCGCCCCCCGGAAAGACCTTCCAGGTGAGGGCGTCGGCGTCCCCGAACAGCACGCCCCTGATCTGCTGGTTCCCGCCAATCACCTGCTCCCGGGCGCCGCCGCCGGGCGCGACGATCTTGATGAGGAGGCCGTCGCTGGCGTAGCCCGTGCCGGGCTGCATCGGGTCGGGGTCCGAGTCGGGCCCGCCCGTGCCGTCCGTCTCGTCCGTGCCGTCCGGCCCGCTCGCGGTGGAGTCGGGGGCCACCGTACCGTCGGGCCCCGCGTCGGGGGTGACCTGGCCGTCCTGGTCGGTGTCGGGGGCGACGTCGCCCGCGAGCGTGTCGTCCGAGCCCGGGCTCGTGTCCTCGACCACGTCCGGCGAGGCGCCGTCGCCGCCACCGTCCGAGCCGCCGTCGTCTCCGCAGGCCGGCGCGACCACCAGCGCCCACGAGACCGCCATGAGCAGCGCGCCCCTCTTCAAACCGAACCTCCCGAAATCGTTCGCTCCTGGGCAGCAGAAGCGCCCGGCCCCCGCCAGAATCGAGGCGCGCACTATAGCTACGCGTTTCGCGAAGGGTCAACGGAGATACAGGGGGCCCTCGTAGCCCCACGCCGTGGTAAGCTCTGCCCCGACGGACCCGAGATACTCCAACCAAGTGGGGAGCAGCATGCCCGCGCTCGAGGCCCTGAACCTGCATCACCTGCGTTACTTCTACGAGATCGCCCGGACCGGAAACATGAAGCGCGCTGCACGGCGCCTCGGCGTCTCCCAGCCGGCCCTGTCCAAGCAGATCCACGCGCTCGAGGACGCCGTCGGCTTCCCCCTGTTCCACCGATCCCCCAAGGGCATGGAGCCGACACCGGACGGAGAGCTCGTATTCTCGCACTGCGAGCGCATCTTCGGGCACCTCAGGGAGCTGGAGGAGGCCATGGAGGGCCTCCGAAGCGGCAGCGCCGGGCGCCTCGCCATCGCCACGGTGAACAGCATCGGCGTGCATCTGCTGCCGGACTACCTGAGCCGCTATCGGGCGGCGCATCCCGACGTCCACATCCGCCTCATCACGTGCCCCTCGGCGCAGGTCATCGACGCGCTGCGCGAGCACCGCGTGGACCTGGGGCTGGTCGCCGGCAAGCCCGAGGCGGATGGCATGGTGGCCACCCGGTTCGTGAGCAATCCCCTCCGCGTGGTCGTGGGCACCGACGGATCCATCATCCCCTCGGACGCCCGGGAGCCGATCGACCCGGCCACGCTCGACGAGAAGCCCCTGGTCACCTTCGACGAGGCGGCGCCGACCCGCCACATCGCCGAGGGGGCCCTGCGCGGGCTCGGCATCGAGCCGACCGTGGTGGCGGAGAGCCCGGACATCGAGGTCGTCAAGCGCCTGGTGGCCATCGGGATGGGCTTCGCCGTCCTGCCCTCCCACAGCATTGCCCGCGAACTCGCCAACGGGGAGCTCCGCGCCGTGGACGTGGAGGGCTTCGACCTGTCCCGGGATCTGTACGTCGTCCGCCGGGCCCGCGGCGCCGTGCCGCCCGCCGTGAGGCAGTTCCTCGAGGAGTTCCCGCCGGTCGGCTGACGCCGCCGTGGAGGGCTCTCCTCGGCAGCGCCGGTGCGCTCGCGCCAAGGCCCAAGGCCGCGGAGGTCCGGGGAAGACCCGGCAGGACCGCCGTCCCCGGGGGGGCACCTCCCGTCGCAGCCCCGAGGCCGCCGCGGACGGCGGCGCCCGAAGAGCGCACGGACGGCCTACTCGTCGGAGGCGGACCGGTGGAACTCGAGGCTGCGGCCCTCGAGCGCGACACCCTCGGGCGACAGGGCGAGGCTGAGGCCGCGCCGGCGCTGCGGCGTTCGGCACTTGCTCGGGCAGGTGCAGCTCAGCACCCGCGGGTTGCGGAAGCGCAGGTCCACCTCACCGTCCCCGGCGCCGCCGTGGATGTCGAAGACCTCCACGTACTCGAAGCGGTCGTTGCCCTCGCAGAAGCGCTCGCGCCAGCTCGCCAGGGGCAGGTCCTGGGAGACCCGCTCGCTCAGGGTGCCGGTGACGTCGTCGCCCTCCACCTTCATCTCCAGGCGGATGACGTGGGTCTCGCCCGCACGCTCGAAGGGCTCGGTCTCCCAGACTCCCTCCACGGTGCGCGGCCCCGCGGCTCCCTGTCCGGCCGCACCGGCGCCGCCCGCAGTCGAGCCACCGCCCCTCCGAAGCCGGGCGCCCTCCCGGACGAAGACCGTGTCGTCGTCCCGCAGCACGTTCTCCCCGGCGCCGACCACGAACTCGTAGCCGCGCCGGCGGCGCTCGGCCCGGCACCGCTGCCCACACGTGCACATCGTCACGCGCGGGCGATCCCGCAGGAGGCTCAACTCGTTGCCCTCCACCTCGCCGCGCACGGACGCGGTCGTCACGGAGCGGAAGATGGGGTTGCCGTCGCAGGAGGTCTGCACCCAGCTCATGGGGGCCTTCCGCCACGTCACCTCGATCATCTCGCCCACGATCTCGCCGTCGTCCTCCTCCACGAGCTCGAAGGTGCGCTTGACGAAGTGGTCGAGGCGCTTCTGGGGCTCCTGGTGCCAGGTCCCCGTCAGACCGCGCGGCTCCGGCGCCGCGTCGGCAGGTTCGCCGGCCTCCTCGGGCTTCACCTCGGCCTTGCCCGGCTTCTCCGGCTGCTCCTCGGCCTTGTTCCTCTCGTCCGCGGCCTTCTTCCGCTTCTTCTCGGCCTTTGCCGGCTTCTCCGGAGCCTCCTCCGGCTTCTCCTCGGCCGGCTCCGCGGCGGGCGGCTCCTCGAGCGGACCCAGGGCGTCGCGGAGCGAGTCGATCTCCTCGTGGAGGGTCCTCAGGTCCTTGTCGTCGACCCGGCCGGTGTCCAGCTTGGGCCCGACCGCGCGACAGCGCTCCTGGAGGACCTTCATGACGACACCGAACGCATCATCGCGGTCGGGGTCCCGGGCCACGGCGGCGTCCAGCCAGGTGCAGTCGGCGCGGACCTGGCCGGCCAGGCCCTTAGGAGCGTCCGGCTCCTCGGCCGCGGCGACCGCCGGGAGCGCCAGCAGCGCACCCACGATCAGGGACGACACGAGCATACGATTCATGGTCTCACCTCGCCCGGTGGGGTCCGGTACACGCTCACGCGCGGGGGCCGACGAGGGGCCCGGGGATGCTGAAAAGGGTACGCAGTATATGGAGGCGTCGCCATGGCTCAAGCGTGTAGACGCCCGCCGTCCTCACCGGGGCTCGCCGACCTCCTGGCACGGCACGGTCAGAGGCGCCACGGGACCCGCGTCCTCCCAGGCGTCCGGCTCGCAGTCCCCGTCGGTGTCGACGCGGTTCTCCCGCGTGTCTCCGGCGCACTCGGGATCGCGCTCCGCCTCCCACTCCACGAAGCCGCACCCGCCCTTGCTCGGCTTCAGGGTGTTCACCTTGTCCTTGTTGGCGGCCTCGTCCCCGAAGATGTCGTATCGGACGACGAGGCGATCGCCGTTGACGTCCTCCACCTCGAGCAGTCGCTGGTTGCCGGGCCACTCCTCGCTGTCGGTCCAGATCTGCCCCTGGACCCCGAAGGTGTACTTGTAGGCCAGCCGCAGGCCCGCGCCGTCCGGCGACGTCTCCGTCGGGATGTAGGGCAGCGCGAAGGCCACGGTCCAGATGCCGTCGTTGGCCACGGCGTCTCCGTGGGAGCCGTCATCCCACATGGGCAGGGTGTTGGGGACCCAGGAGCCCATCTTCCGGTTCACCTCGTCCACCTGCGCCTCGGTGATGCAGTGCGTCTGCCGCTCGGGACCGCACACCGGGGTGTCCTCGTGGACGCCGCCGGTGAAGAAGGCCGACTTCGTGGGGAGGTCCTCCGTCCACTTGAAGTGGTCCACCTCGGAGCAGTTCAGGTTCCGGACCCCGGGCCGCATGTCCAGGTGAAACACGACGCGCATTCGGTCGATCTCGTAGCAGACGTCCAGGTCCACGGCCTCGGCCGCCTCCGCGAGGGCGGCGTCGAAGGCCGCCGTGTCGACGTCCGCCACCCCGTCGCCGTCGTAGTCCACCGTGACGCGCCCCAGCCAGCCGCGCGAGAGGAACGACTCCTCCCCCGCCAGGCCGGCCATGTCGATCCACGGATCCTGCACACCGACCGAGGCCGCCGCCTGGTCCAGCGTCGCCACCACGCGCCCAAAGAACGGGATCGCCCCCTCCTCGTCGTCGAGGGCCTGCCAGGCCTGGTCGAAGCCGTCCAGGATGGCCGCCGGTTCCAGCGCGTCCAGGCCCACACCTAGCCGATCCGCCGCCGCCGCCAGCACCAGCGTCGCCGCCGTGGACTCCCGATCCAGGTCGGCCAGCCCCACGTGCTCGGCGGCCAGGTCCACGACGCGCTCCTCGTGGAAGACGGTCGGCTGGGCCGGCAGCTCGTCCAGTACGCCCAGGTAGACCCGCCCACCCGAGCGCGCCCTCGTGAGGAGCCCGCGATACGACTCCGCGCCGCCGAAGCGCTGCTGGAATGCGCCCTGTTCGTCCGCGGCAGCCTCGGCGTCCACCACGCGCGAACCGCTCGCCGTGAAGAAGCGCACGTCCGCGCCCGGCAGCGCGCTCACCATCCCCCGGAGGACGGTGTCGCTCGGCTGCGGCAGGAGCGTGTGCCCCTCGTCCGTGGCCGGGCCGAGGATCTCGTGCTCCAGGCCGCACCCGGTCGTCGCGAACGCAGCGACCAGGAGCGCCCCGGCGAGGGCTCTGGCTGTCCGGCCCATCACCAGACCACCTCCAGCGTGGCCTTGGATCGGAAGACGTCCCAGAGCTGATCCGGCTCCCGCTCCCGGCGCTGATCCTTGTGGAGATACTCCAGGTAATACGCGAAGTTGAACCCGGACCACGTGTACAGCACGGAGACGAAGGCCTTGGCCTTGTCCGTGGTGTCATCGCCGTAGCCGAGCTCCAGCGTACCGCGCCGGTTGTCCTCGTCCCAGTGCTCGAGCTTCGTCCCCAGGCCGAGCTTCAGGGCGTCCGTGACCCGCGCGTCCACCGCCAGCCGCCCGATGAGCTGGGTGCCCCGGTAGTCGTCCGCCTCGGTGGTGTGGCTGCGGTCGTCGCGGTCGAGGATGGCCTTGAGCTTCACGTCCAGGCCCGGGCTCAGCGCCCAGTCCGGCTCCCAGCGGCCGCGCAGGACGGCGATCCACGTGTGCCGGTCCTGGTTCCGCCGGAAGACGCTGCGGGGATCGCGCCCCCGATCGGTGGCGTTCGGGAAGTCGTAGAGATCCGTGTCCGTGAACCCGTCCGCGTGGAGGAAGTCCGGGTACGTGCTCTCCACGTCCCGCTCCTGGGCGTTGGTGTGATAGCCGATGAAGGTGGCCTCGGCCGACAGGGTGAAGCGCCGGAACTCCATCTCCGGCACCACCGTGGCGCCCACCCAGCCGATGGCGCTCTCGTACCAGGGCTCGTCGAAGTCCATGAACTCATTGGCGATGTTCATGGTCGGAAGCTGGCCGCCCTCGATGAAGCCGTCCGTCAGCAGCACGTCCGCCTCCCGCCGGGCGCCGAAGATGCTGTTGAAGTGCTCGCCGATGGAGAAGCCCTCCAGCTTGAAGCTGAGCCCGATCTCGAAGGGGTCGTAGAGATCGATGCGGAGCTTCGCCGCGTGCCCCACCACGTCGTCGAAGACGATGGGCGCGACGCCCGCGTTGCCCTCCACGCCGTTGAAGGCCACGTCCTCGTTGACGTCGCTCGAAGAGATGGCCGCCAGGGCCTCGACGCCCACCACGTCGAACAGCAGGCCCTCGTACTCCAGGGTCGCCACGGCGTTGGAGTAGCGCTGCACGGCCTCCACCGCGTAGTCCTTCTCGCAGCCCTCGATGGGGTTGCCCAGGGCGTCCCGGCACTGGCCGTGGACGCTCCCCTGGGCGTCGGGGTCGGACACATCGACCTCGCTGTCCCGCGTGATGGAGCCGATGAGCGTGAAGGTGCCGACGTCGTAGCTCTCGGCCGTCAGCTTGGCCGCGTAGGCCCAGTCGCGGCTCCAGAACGGCGTGCGCAGCTTCGGATCGCCGATGCCCGTCGACCACCCCGGCCCCGCGAACAGCTTCGGCAGGGCGATGGCCGCCAGCACGTAGCCGAAGGTGCCGTCCTCGGACCCGCCGGTCACGAACGTCCCCTTGGCGTTGTCCCGGTCGATGTAGCGGACCTTCCCGATGGTCCAGGGGTTGAACATCCCGAGATCGCTCGAGCCCACCAGCACCGAGCGGACCGTCGGGATCGGCAGGTTCGCCTCGATGTAGTAGCCGCGCAGCTTCATGTACTGCGCGTGGTTCATGCCCAGGCTCTCGCCGGAGGTGTTCACCTCGTCGTAGGCCTGGTCGCCGTTCTCCCACCAGTCCTGCCACAGCGCGCCGAAGCGGCTCTTCAGGCGGACCTCCGCCCGCACGGCCCTGGAGACGGCGCCCAGGATCTTCAGCTCGAACTCGGAGCCGACGCCGTTGTGGCCGCTCACGTTGTCGGGCCAGAACGGGTTGCCCCAGGTGAGCACGCCCTGGGAGTCGTCGTTCCGGTACAGCCACTTGGTGTAGATACGCCCGGCGAGGTCGAAGCGCCCGATGTCCGCCGACGCGGGGGTCGACGCCCCCAGGAGGACGGTCGCCAGCAGGGCGACGAGGTGGCGGCGCGGCGTGGTCACGAGTCGGTGCTCCCTTGGTGGCGGCGAGCCCAACGGACGTTCGCCGGGCTCACTCGCCGGACGGCGCGGGTGTTACGCTCGGCCGCCGGAGTCGTCAGGTGAGCGGTTCCTATGGGACGCGACGCGTCATTGTCAACGCGGCAGTTCGCCCGCCCTGGAACGAGGACGCCCGGGACCGCGCGCCGCGCCAGCGGAGGTCACACATGTCCACGAGCGCCCTGCGGCTCGGCGTCCTCGTCGCCGCCCTCGCCGCCCTCGCCTGGCACGCTCCGCCCGGAGCACGCGCCGCCAGCAGCCCCGAGTGTGCGCGCGCGGCCGAGACCCTCCGGTCCGGCCGCACCCTGAACCCGGTCCGGGAGGCGCGGCGCCTGCGACGGCTCCACCGGCGGGATCCCGCGTGCGTGGAGGCCCCGGAGGCGGCGTTCGCGCTCCTGGAGAAGGTCCGGGATCGGATGATCCCCGTCGCCACCGGCCCCGCCTCCAAGGACACCGTCCGGAAGGAGTGGACGGACTTCCGGCGGAACGCCCGCTTCGTGCAGGCCATCGCCGCCTTCGAGGAGGCCCCGAGCCGACCGCGGGCCGCCCTGGCCCTCGCCCGGATGGACGAGGCGATGGCCACCTACCTGGACCAGGTGGGGACGGGCCCCGACCGGGTCGTCGTCGTGAAGGAGACGCCGGAGGCCCTGTACCACACGCGCGCCGTCGATCTGAGCGAACACCTGAAGCTCCGGGCGGAGCGGGGCTATCGCTCCGTGCTCGACATGTACCCCGACGCGCGGATGCGGAACGCCGTCATACGGGAGGCCCGGCAGCGTCTCCACGACCTGGAGTCCCGCCGCCTGGAGCGACGCGAGGAGGCGGAGTCCCGGCCCGAGCGCGCCGCCGGGGGCGAGGGGGACGCCGGCAGCGAGCGGGAGGAGGAAACCGGGACCGGGGCGACGCCGGAGGACTGAGAGGGCTCCTACCAGCGGTCCGCGGGCCCGGGGGCCTCGTCGATCTGCCGGATCACCAACCCCTCGCCGCCGCCCAGGTCGAGGAAGGGGCGCCCCTCCCGGTCCTCGTCGAGCAGCGCCCCGAGCTCGTGGTGGGCCTTGCGCGTCAGCACCGCCGGCCAGGTGTCCTCGTCCTCCCACAGATAGAAGCGTCCGTCCGGGGCGAAGCCGAGGCGCGGATCGGGGCATCGGCGCACGTCTTCGTCGATCCGCGTCCGCACGTACAGGCCGCCGTCGCCCGCCTCCAGGTGGTCGACGAAGCGGGCGACCGCCTCCACCTCCACGTAGGCCCACATGTGCCCGACCGTGAGGGTGACGTCGCCGTCCTCGCGCACGGCCAGGCCCCGGTGGAAGAGATCCTGGACGCGGGGGTGCGGGACGCGGTCGCCGTGGTAGAGGAACGTGCCCTCCGCGTCCACGCGTAACCCGCTGTTCCGGCGCAGCGCCTCGAGCACCTCGGGATCCATGCGCCAAGGGTGCCGGGGGTCCCCCGCCGTGGCAACCCCCGCCGCCGCGCCGGCCGCCCCGCCCTCCGGACCCGGCAGAGCGGATCCGCGCAGCCCGGCCGTACGTTGCCGCGCCCCGGCGCGGGCGCTAGCATGACCGCTCGTCTACGTCCCCCGAGCCGGAGTCGTCGTGATGGAGTCCGTGGCCCGAAATGCGCCGTGCCCCTGTGGGAGCGGCAAGAAGTACAAGCGCTGCTGCCTCGAGGCCGAGGAGGCGGCCACCTCCGCGGGTGGCGTGCGCCGTGGTCCCCTGGCCGTCGCCGTCCTGGGAGTGGTCGGAGCGGCCGTGCTCTTCTTCACGCACGGCTTCGACACCGCCGGACCCGTGGCTGCAGGCTCCGTGGTGGTGGCGGTAGCGCTGACCGTGTTCACCGATCCGCCGCCCCCGAAGGGTGGAAGCGGCGGAGATCCAGCCGGCATGAACTTCGGACGTTGAGCCGAGCGAGGGGGTGACCGAGGCATGGTCCGTGACTGGGACAAGCTGGCCGGCGAGGAGGGACGCGACGTCTCCTCCAGCCGCCTGGGCCGCCTCGTGCGCATGGGGCGCCTGGGGTTCAGCGTGTCCGCGTCGACCATGGCCCGGAAGGTCGGGCAGGCGCTGGTGCCGGGCGGCAAGAGCGGGCGCGAGATCCGCGACGGCCTCTTCCGCACGCGCCAGGCCCGGAAGGTGCTCCACGTCCTCGGCGAGATGAAGGGCGCCACCATGAAGGTGGGCCAGATCCTCTCGAGCGATCCCGACCTGGTCCCGCCCGAGTTCGTCGAGACCCTCACCTCGCTCCAGCACAGCGCGCCGCCCATGACGTGGCGGACGGTCCGCCGTGAGATGGAGGCGGCCTTCGATCGCCCCATCGACGCCGTGTTCCGCTGGTTCGATCCGGAGCCCGTCGGCTCCGCGAGCATCGGCCAGGTCCACCAGGGCACCCTGCGCACCGGCGAGGACGTGGCGGTGAAGATCCAGTACCCGGGGATCGCCGACACCCTCGACAGCGACATGCAGAACCTGAAGTCGCTGCTGCACCTGGGCCGCGTCCTGGTGGATCGGCGGCGGCTCGAGGACTACCTGGCGGAGGTCCGGAACGCCGTCGTCGAGGAGTCGGACTACGAGGCGGAGGCGGCCCGGCTGGGGAGGTTCCACGAGGTGCTCTCGGAGCGCCCCGGCGTGCGCGCGCCGCGACCCTTCCCCGAGTGGACCCGCCGGAACGTGCTCACCATGGAGTACGTCCGGGGGCGCAAGCTGGACGAGGCCCTCCACGAGATGCCCGCCGGGGAGGAGAAGGACGCGCTGCTCGCCCGCTTCATCGACACCTACGCGTGGATGTTCCACGAGCTGCACGAGCTCCACGCCGACCCCCACCCCGGGAACTTCGTCCTGGAGGAGGACGGCGGGCTCGTGGTCCTGGACTTCGGGTGCGTGAAGCGGTGCGACCCCGCCTTCGCCGACGGCATCCTGGACATCATGGACGCCTGCTGGCAGCGGGACGACGAGCGGGCCGCGCGGCGATACCGCGAGCTGGGCTTCGGGCGGAACGACGCGCCGGAGAAGATCTACGATCCGACGCTCCTGCGCCGCTACCACGAGATCGTCCTGGAGCCGTTCCTCGTGGACGAGGCCTTCGACTTCGGGAGCTGGCACCTGCGCGCCCGCATGCAGCGCTTCGTGCTGGACAACCCGGCCTTCCTCAAGCTCGTCCCGCCCGCGGAGGGGCTGCTGGTCATGCGCGTCATGGGCGGCATCAAGGGCCTGCTCCACAAGGCCGGCGGGCGCGTGAACGTCCACCGCATGGCCGTGGAGACGGCGCGTCGCTGCGGCCGGCTGACGGGGCCGCCGATCCTCTGACGGAGCGCGTGTGCTACAGAGGCCCGGGGGCGCGCTCGGCCCCGAGGCGCCCTCGCCGCACGACGCACCGGAGGACCGCATGATCCGCTGGCTCGGTCGCAAGCTGTCCGCCTTCGCCGGACGCTGGGTCCCCGATCCCTTCGCCATCGCCATCCTCCTGACGATCCTCGCCATCGGGCTGGCGTGGCTCGGCACCGGGCTGTCTCCCCTGGAGCTGCTGGGCTACTGGGGCGGTCGCCTGAAGGGCGACGAGGTCCTCGACCGGGAGCGCGGCCTATGGAAGCTTCTCGCCTTCGGCATGCAGATGTGCCTCATCCTCGTCACGGGGCACGCCCTCGCCAGCTCGAGGCCCGTGCACCGCCTCATCGACCGGGTCGCCGGCCTGCCGCGGACGTCGGGCCAGGCCATCGCCCTCACGGCCGTGGTGGCCATGTGCGCCGCCCTCGTGAACTGGGGCCTCGGCCTCATCGTCGGGGCGCTCATGGCGCGCGAGGTGGCCGTCGCCGCCCGCCACCGGGGCCTCCGCGTCCACTATCCCCTGCTGGGCGCCGCGGGCTACACCGCCATGATGGTCTGGCACGGCGGGCTGTCGGGCTCCGCCCCGCTCACCGTGACCCAGGCCAAGGACCTGGCCTCCATCCTGGACCGCCCGGACGTAGCGCCCATCACCCTGGGCGAGACCCTGTTCAGCCCCATGAACATCACGGTGACCCTGGCGCTCCTGGTCGCCGTGCCGACGCTGCTCGTGATGATGCAGCCCAGGCGGGAGGAGGACTTCGTCGAGGTGGACCCCGGCGTCCTCCCCGGCCCGGCGGAGGCGGACCCCCGCTCCGAGCACCCCACGCCGGCCGAGCGCCTCGAGCGGTCGCGCCTCCTCGCCTGGACCCTCGCGGCCTTCGCGGCTGCGTACCTGGTCATGTACCTGGGACGGCTGGGCGCCGATCGCGTCGACCTCAACGCCATCAACCTGACCTTCCTGGCCCTGGGCCTGCTCCTCCACGGGAGCCCCCGGGCCTACGGCCGCGCCATCGCCGCCGGCACGCGCGGATGCGCCGGCATCATCCTGCAGTTCCCCCTGTACGCCGGCATCATGGGCATCATCGCCCTCGCCGGCCTGGTCGAGCAGTGGGCCGAGGTGATCAGCCGCGCGGCCAACGAGTGGACCTTCGCGCCGCTCACCATGGGGGCCGCGGGCGCCGTGAACCTGCTGGTGCCCTCCGGCGGCGGGCAGTGGGCCATCCAGGGCCCGCTCGTCCTGTCCACCGCGGAGAGCCTGGACATCCCCTTCGGCAAGGCGGTCATGGCCTTCGCCTACGGGGACGGCTGGACCAACATGCTGCAGCCTTTCTGGGCCCTGCCGCTGCTGGGCATCACGGGCCTCGCCGCGCGGGACCTCGTGGGCTACACGGCCGCGCTGATGCTCCTGGTGCTGCCGGTCTACCTGGTCGGCTTCATGGTGTTCTGAGGGGACTCAGCCCACCAGCCAGCGACGCCAGCAGCCCCCCGGCACCACCGGGAGGTCCTCGCCCGGCCGCCCCGGCAGGCGATCGCGCCGGAAGACGTACATCCAGGCCTCCCCGGTCTCCGCCAGGTCCACGCGCCGGCGCACGTAGAGGTCCGGGCAGCCCTCGAACCGGTCCAGGGTCGTCAGCCCGGGCGCGTCGACCCGGTAGACTTCGCCCTGCACCGACGCCTGGCCCGGCTCCACGGCCCCCGGCCAGGCGCCCAGGTCGACGAGGTCGAACCATCCGACCGTGGCGTCGGCGCGCACGAACGCCGCGCCCGCCAGCACGTCGTGGTGGCGCATCCCTCGCATGAGCGAGCCGTAGACGAAGACCAGGTGCGAGGCGCCCCGGGCCACGTATCCTACACCTCCCCGAAGGTCCGCAGCAGCGTCCGCAGCGGCGCCCCGGTGGCCCCGGCGCCGCCCCCGGGCGCGTCTCCGGCCCAGTTCCAGGTCGAGGCGAAGATGTCCAGGTGGACCAGGGGGGCGTCGGTGAAGAACGCCAGGAAGTGCGCCGCGTTCCGCGAACCCGCACCGCGCCGGGCGTTGCCGGGCAGGCGGCCCGTGTTCCGGAGGTCCGCCTCCTCGTCCCGGTTGGCCTCCCGGTGCCACAGGCGCGCCGGGAAGAAGTGCAGGTCCTCGCCCGTGGCGTCGCTCGCCCGACGCAGACGTTCCTCCGTCTCCGGGTCCGCGAAGTGCACGGGCGTGGCATACGGGCCGTAGGCGATGAGCGCGGCCGTCGTCAGCGTGGCGAAGGTGATCACCTGCCCGGGCGCGAACCGCTCCGTGGCGTAGGCCAGGCCGTCCGCGAGGACCAGGCGCCCCTCCGCGTCCGTGTGGTCGACGCGCACACGGTGGCCGGAGTACGACCGCACCACGGTGCCCGGCCGCATCGCCTCCTCGCCGACGGGGTTCTCGCAGGTGGGAAGCACCAGGGCGAGGGGCTCGTCGACGCCCTGCTCCACGAGCGACCGGAACAGCGACCAGGCCAGGGCCGCGCCGCCCATGTCGTTCTTCATCATGCTGACGAAGGACTCGTAGGGCTTCACGTTGATGCCGCCGGTGTCGAAGGTGATGCCCTTGCCCACGAGCATGCGCGGCGGCCGCGGATCGTCGGGCCGATAGCGTGCGAGGACCAGGCGCGGCGGCGAGATCCGGCTCGCGCCGCCCACGGTCAGCAGCAGGCGCAGGCCCAGGGACTCCAGGGCCTCCTCGTCCAGGACCTCCACCTCCACGTCGTCCCGACCCGCGCCCCACTCGGAGACATCCCGCGCGATGGCCAGGCTCGTCCGGATCGTGGCGTCCTCGTCCACCCAGGCCCGATAGGTGTCGAGGGCTGGCGCCGCCACGCGCAACCGCTCGGCCACGGCCGGGCGGCCGAGCAGCTCCAGCCCGCCGCCGGCGCCCAGGTGACGGTCCAACGCCAGGGTCAGGGCCGTGTCGTCGTCGACCCCGTCGCCCACCTCCATCCGGACGCGCTCCACCGGGAACGCCCCGGTCACCTTGTCCACGGCCTTCTCCACGACCCAGCGCTGCTCGGCCCGGGACGCGGACGGCAGCGCGAGCGCCATCGACAGCCCCCCCTCCAGGGACAGGCCGCCCCGCGCGGGCTCGACGACCTTCATCCGGCGGTGATCGTCCGGGAGTTCGGCCTCGGACGGGAGGATGCGCAGGGTCAGGGTCTCGTCGCTCATGGCGGCTCCTTCGTGGGGCGGATCGTGCCCGCGCATGATGCCGGGCGGCGTCCAGGCGGTCCACCGCCCGCCCAGGGCGGTCGCAAAGTCGACCGCCCTCCCTTGCCTTTGCCCGTGCCCGTGCCCTTGCCTGCTCTCAGACGCGCAGAATCCATCGTTTCCGAGCGGGTGCAATCCAGCACCGGGCGCCGTACCGCCGCGCGGCCCTCACTTCTCCGACCCTGCGATTGCCTCGCGTGTCCGCCCAGGGCGGTCGCAAAGTCGACCGCCCTCCCTTGCCTTTGCCCGTGCCCGTGCCCTTGCCTGCTCTCAGACGCGCAGAATCCATCGTTTCCGAGC
>JBNJGB010000009.1:273-12040 GCA_051747385.1 Myxococcota bacterium | reverse complement strand
CGACCCTGCGATTGCCTCGCGTGTCCGCCCAGGGCGGTCGCAAAGTCGACCGCCCTCCCTTGCCTTTGCCCGTGCCCGTGCCCTTGCCTGCTCTCAGACCTGGGTTTCGGGTGGGTTGCCGAGCACCCGCGTGGAAGCACGCGGATACACTGAGGCTTCAGGCGGGGGTGCCGAAGACGCGTGTATCTAGGCTGAGACGGGCCTACCCTCGACCGCGACTACCGTCTTAGGCACTGAAATGTCGAGCGTTTTCAGTACGCGGCGCGCGGCGTCCGGGACGTCGTTGCGCCGGAAGAATCGCGCAGGTCACCCGTGCTCCGAAAGGTCCCGGCGTGCTACGCTCCGCATGCACCATCCAGATCCCCGAGCGTCTCCGCCACCGAGAGAGGAGCCATGGCCGACGCCCACCCCGGGCCCCTGGATCCCCGCGTCGTCGAGGATCTCCGCGGCCTCTCCGCGGGTGATCCCGTGAACGACCTCGTGCGAGAGCTGTACGGCGGGTGGCTGGGGGAGATCCCGGGCCGCCTCGCGGCCATCGAGGAGGCTCTGGGCACGGCCGATCTGGCCTCCGTCGAGCGCCACGCCCACGGCCTCCACGGCACCGCGGCGAGCCTCGGCCTGCCGGAGGTCGACCGCCGGGCCCTGGACCTGGAGACACACGCCCACCGGGGCGATACGGCCGAGGCCCGGGCTGCCCTCGAGCGCCTGGCGGCCGCCGTGGACCGCGCCCGGGGTGCCCTGTCGGTCCTGCCGGAGCTTCGATCCGCCGCCTCCGAGAGCGGACCCCCGGGCTAAACCTGAAGCCTCGACCGCCCGATGCACCGGGCATGAGGGTGCTCATCGCCGACGACGATCCGCTCAGCCGCCGCGTCCTGCGGCGCGCGGTGGAGAAGCTCGGTCATCGCTGCCTCGCGGCGCGCGACGGCGAGGAGGCGTGGAGCCTCTATCTCGAGGCCGAGCCGGACGTGGTCATCAGCGACTGGATGATGCCCCGCCTCGACGGCATCAACCTCTGCCGCCGAGTCCGGGCGGACGGCGACGAAGCCTACACGTACTTCGTCCTGCTCACGGCCCGCGGCGACAACGGCGACCGCCTCACGGGGATGCAGGCCGGGGCGGACGACTACCTGACCAAGCCCCTGGACCCGGGGGACCTCCAGCTTCGGCTCATCGCCGCGCAGCGCGTGACGGCGCTCCACCGCAAGCTGCTGGAGCAGGCCCACGCCCTGCGGCAGATGAACCGCGAGTTCTACCGCGACGGCCGCCAGGATCACCTCACGGGCGTCGGCAACCGGCGCCGCCTCGACGAGGATCTCGAGCGGCTCCACAGGGGCTGCGAGCAGGCCGGCCTCTCCTACTCCGTGGCGCTCGTCGACATCGACGAGTTCAAGCGCTACAACGACACGTGCGGCCACCCGGCCGGCGACGAGGCGCTGCGCAACGTCGCCGCCACGTTGCGGATGTGCTGCCGCGGCCGGGACGCAGTCTATCGCTACGGCGGCGAGGAGTTCATGGTCGTCTTCCCCGAGACGGCGGTGGAGGACGCGGCGCGGGCCGTGGACCGTCTCCGCCGCGAGGTGCGGGCCCAGGCCATCCCCCACCCGGGCCGAAGCACCCCGGGACCGCTGACCGTGAGCGCCGGCGTCGCGGGCTGGGCGCCGCCCGACTCCGAGAGCTCCGAAGCCGTGGTGCAGCGGGCCGACGAGGCCCTGTACCAGGCGAAGCAGTCGGGGCGGAACCGCGTCTGCACCTCCCCTGCCTCCCCCCTCGAGGGCGGGGCGCTCAGGAGCCTCCCGGCCACCACCCACTGACCCCGAATCCGCTGCCTGTTCCGGCATTCGCCCACCGATTCGGGCCCATCTGCGGCGTCACCGTCACCGATTCGTGCTCGAGGTAGCTCGGCTACCCCTCCACGCGAATCGGCCACGCTTCCTTGCACCTGGACCCGCCTCGGCGCGCTCGGTGCTCGGCCCAGTCAGCGGACTCGGGCTGACCCGCGCACGGGCCCTCTCACAACCTCTGCTTGTCGCGGGGACGCGCCGGGGTCAGAATGGAGACCACGGGGGTCGCGCGAGGGTCCGCATATCGCCTCGCGCCCGCATCGAGACCCCGCGATCCCGCGACCCGGCGCCCAGCGCCCTCGCCGAGAGGACCCCGACGGGTTCCGAACCGTCTTCGGGCCTGGGAGACGGACCTGCCAAGCCACGGGAGCCGACCATGGACTTCGCCTCCTTCGCGGCGCGCGCCCACGCGTTCGACCTGCATCCCCTGACTCCCGAGCAGCTCCGCAAGCTGGCGCGCCTCTTCGACCGCGGAGCCTCCCTGTCCGACCTCGTGTCGCGATACGCTCGAGAGCTCGGAGGGCACCCGGCCCCCACGTGGCGTCGGGCGCGCGAGGTCTGGCGGGAGTACCTGCGCTGGCGCGACACGGTCCGGGCCGTGTCCCAGCGACGCCTGGGCGAGGGTCTTCAGCTCCTGCCGGACGAGGCCATCCGTCGCACCTGGTCCGCCGCGGGCCTCCGGGTCCTGGAGGAGGCGTCCGAGCGCCTGCCCCTCGAGGCCTTCCCCAACCACGCCGCCTGGCACGACGCCCTCGCCGCCGTGGCGGACGCATACCACGGGGCGCTGGGGGTCACCCTGGAGCAGGGCACGGTCCACGTGGAGGGCGACCTGCCGGAGGGCACTCCGGAGGCTGCGGCGCCCCTGGGGCTGGCTCCGGATGTCTGGCTCCGCGCCCGCCGGGCCGAGGCCGACGGTGGGGTCACGGTGCGGATCGAGCGCCCCGAGGACGCTCTCGAGGAGGCCATCGCGGGCCCGGCCGCCGACGTCGACGAGCGCGCCGAGGGGCTCGACGCACCCGCCATCCTCAGGGACCTTGTGGGTTCCCGCCTCGAGGAGGGGGCCCGGGAGGCCCTGGATCGGCGCGCCGCCATCGAGGCCATGGTCGACGCCTGCGCGCGGTATCGGGAGCGGATCGAGGCACCACCCCTGCGGAGCGAGCGCGCCGGGGCGCTGTACGTGGGCGCGCAGGACCAGCCCGTCGGAGTCGCCGTGGTCGCGCGGGACGGCCACTTCATCGACTCGGAGAAGATCGCCGCGGGCGACGACGGCGACCGCGCCGCCTCGTGGCTCGCCGAGCGGCTCGGCGAGGGCGACCCCGTGGTGGTCCCCGCCGAAGCCGAGGACGACGCGCGGCTGGAGCAAATCGGCGAGGCGCTGCAAGGCCACGAAATGCACCGCGTGCACGCCGACGGACTGCCTCCCCGGAAGCGCGGGAAGCGTTCGCCGACCGTGGAAGCCGCGCGGATCCTCGCCGGGCGGGCGTTCCGTCCGCGGAAGAGCTGGAGCGGCCTGGGCGCGGAGAGCCTGGTCCTGCTCCCGCCGGGCGTCGAGCTGACGGGCGACGACGAGCGGCGCCTCGCCGACCTGCTGGACGAGGTGGCCGAGGCCGTCCGAGGGCCCGAGCGGCCGGAGGACGAGAAGTCCGAGAAGAAGTCCGAAAAGGGCAAGAAGAAGCCGAAGCCGACCGGGAAGGCGCCCGCCGGGACGACGCGGCGCGGCCCCGAGCCCGCCATGAACGAGGGCGTACGCCGGCTGCGGGACCTGGAGCCCGGCATGAAGCTCCGGGGCAAGGTCACGAACGTGAACCGGTTCGGCGGCTTCGTCGACGTGGGCATCGCCAAGGAGGGGCTGATCCCGATCCGCTCGCTCACCGACGGCTTCGCGGACGCTCCGACCGAGGTGGTCCGCGGCGGGCAGCGCGTCGAGGTCCGCGTCGTGTCGGTCGACCGCAAGCGCCGCCGCTTCGAGCTCTCCCTGGAGCGCGTGGACCGCGGGGGCGGAGGCGCCCGAGGAGGCGGAGGCCGTCGCCGAGGAGGCTCCGGCGGCAAGGGAGGCCGCCGTGGAGGAGGCCGCGGCGGACGGCGCGGCGGCGATCGCTCCGGCCGGGGACGACGACGCGGATCCCGATCGTGACGATCCCGGGTGACGCGGCGGCGCTTCCCCTTCCCACCGCGTTGCGAAGGGGCTAGGATTGGGGGGATGTCCGGGCGGCCCGAGAACATCGTCGAGCGGACGCTGCTCGATCGGATGGACGAGCTCCTGAAGCGCTGGATCGAAGGCGGAAGCGGTCACCGCAGAAGCGGCGCGGAGCGCGAAGGGGAGGAGCGTCGTGCGCTCGCCGTCCTCGCGCGAGAAGCGCTGAGGAGCGTGGCCAGCGGTGACCTGGGCGCCTTCGAGCGCTGGCTGGCCGGCTGGCACCCGAACGGCATCTCGAGCACACGCGCCCTGGAGCACGTCCAGCACCTCGCGCGCCAGGTCCGGCGGGACATGGCCGCCCAGCTGGACGACAACCGGCGATCCGACATGCGCGGGACGTTCGACGAGCGGATGGACGCCGTCATCCGTCACCTGGTGGCCGATGGACTCCGCCGGGCCGCCGTCCAGGACACGGAGCGCCACGTGCCGGACCTGGCCGGCGTGGTCCGGGATCCCCTCTACAGCATGGCGGCCGATCGGACGTTCCGCTACGTGAGCCCGGCCATCGAGGAGCTCACGGGCCACCCCCCCGCGGACTTCCTCGATGACCCCGACCTGTGGTCTCGCCTGGTGGTCGCGGAGGATCGCCCCATCCACGAGGCGCACCTGGAGACCCTCGCGCGGAGCGGCGCGCCGACCCAGGCCACGTACCGCGTCCGACCGGACCGCGGCGATACGCTCCGCTACGTGATGGATCGGGCCCGCCCCGTCCTGCGGGACGGCCGACTCGTCCGCGTGGACGGGGTCCTCGTGGACATCACCGAGCGCGTGGAGTTGGAGCTCCGGCTGGAGCGCACGGAGACGCTTCGCAGCCTGGGGCAGCTCGCGCGAGACGTCGCCCACGACTTCAACAACCTGCTGGTGAGCATCCTCGGCCACGCGGACCTTCTCATGGAACGACTCCCCGAGGGCACGACCGAGGCCCGGAAGGTCCGGCTCATCACCTCCGCCGCCGAGCAGGGCGCCCGGCTGACCGACCGCCTCCTGGGCTTCGCGCGAGGGTCCACCCACGCGCCCCGACGGGAGCTCATCCCGCCGTCCGACGCCGTGAGCGGCTCCGTGGAGCTGGCCCGGGCCTCCATCCCCGCCGGCCTCCGCCTGGAGACGAGCCTCCACCCCGACACGCCACCGGTCCAGGCGGCTCGCGGGCGCCTCGACGAGGCCGTGCTGAACCTCATCCTGAACGCGGCCCACGCCTGCGCCGAGGGCCGTGGGAGCCGGATCATCGTGGAGGCACGCCCGGCCACGCCGGACGAGGCCTCGCGTATCGCCGCGCCACGCGCCGCGGTCATCGAGATCCGCGACGACGGCCCCGGGATGACCGAGAGCGTGCGCGCCCGGGTCTTCGAGCCCCTGTTCACGACTCGCGCGGACGACGGGGGCTCCGGGCTCGGCTGTGCCATCGCATACGGCGTGGCCGTGGATCACGGCGGCGTCGTCACCGTGGACTCGGCTCTCGGCGAGGGCGCCAGCTTCCGCATCCTCCTCCCGGCGGCGACGAGCGGCTCGCGGCGCGCAGCAGGGGGCACGCCGCCCTCGTGGGACGCCGGGGCCGAGGCCTCGTCCGACGGCCCGCCAGCCGAGGGCTCCGACAACGGGGACACCATCCTGGTGGTCGACGACGAGCCGAGCGTGCGCCAGCTCCTCAAGGACCTCCTGGAGGGCGCCGGCTATGCCATCGTCACCGCCTCGAGCGGCCGGGAGGCCATCGACATCGTCCTGGCGACACCCGAGCGCTACGCGCTGGTCATCCTCGACGTGATGATGCATCCCGTGGACGGGACCGAGACGTTCGGGCGACTCCGTGACGCCCTGCCGGACCTGCCCATCATCTTCTGCACGGGCCACTCGGACGCCCAGCGCATCGCGGAGCCGAACGCCCTGTCCGCGGCGCCGGTGGTCCGGAAGCCCTTCCGGGCGGCCCACCTCCTCCGCGCGGTCCGGGACGCCCTGGAGGCCGTCGAGCCGTGAGCCGCCAGGTGGAGCAGGCCGCCCGCTCGTTCTACCTGCCCCTCCGGCAGGCCGCGTCCGCCGCGCGCCGGGTCGGCTGGGAGTCCGACGCCCTGCACGCGGTTCGCCTGCGGGCCGCCGTGGAGGCCGTCGGCCCGCTGGAGGAGAGCTCCTCGCTGCTGGACGCGGGCTGCGGCGAGGGCGCCCTGCTCGACGTGCTCGACGGGTTGGGCTGGCGCGGACGCTATCGCGGGGAGGACATCCTCTCCCACATGATCGAGCGCGCCAGAGAGCGACGACCGGACGCGGACCTGGCCGTGGCGGACGCCACCATCGGCGGGCCGGAGGCCGACGCGGTGGTGTGCAGCGGCACCTTCAACACGGGCCCCTCGGAGGGACACACCCGGGCGGTCGTCGCCGCCATGGAGGCCCTGTGGAGCCGCGCTCGGCGCGTGCTCGTCGTCGACCTGGCGGTGGCCGATCGGCACGCGGGCGGCAGCAGCCTCGCGGTGGCCGACCTGCAGGCCGTGTGGTCGGCCGCGCGGCGCGTCGCCCCGGTGGTGGCCGTCCGGGAGGACGTGCTCCCGGGCGAGGCCCTCCTCGTGCTGCGGCGGGATCGGGCGGACGGGCTGCGCCGGTGGCTCCCGAACGCGCCCGTGGAGCGCGCCCGTGTCCACCTGGCGGCGGGAGAACACGCCGCGGCCCGGGAGGCGCTCGCGGGCGAGGCGGGGCCCGACGCTGCCCTCTGGCGCGCCGTGGCCCTCGCCGCGTCGGGCCGGATCCGGGACGCCGAGCGGACACTCCGCGCCCTGGCGGACGACGAGACGGTCGGCCCGCGGGCGCGCCTGCACCTGGCGGCCCTGCTTGGCGGCACGCGGCGACCGGAGGAGGCGACAGCCCTCCTGGCCGGTCTGACCCATGGAGACGGTGAGGTGGCCGACGAGGCCAGGCTGCTCCTGGCGCGACACCTCGCGGGGCGAGGAGCCGAGCGCGAGGCGGCCGAGGTGGCGGCCGCCATCCGGGATCCGTGGATCGCCCGGGAGGCGGCCGACGTCCTCTAGGAGGCCGCCTCGGCGTGGATGTCCATCACCTTCTGCAGGAGGTCGATGGCCTCCTCCTTCGGGCGCTGGAAGGCGTTGCGGCCCATGATGGAGCCGAAGGCGCCCCCCTTGGCGATCTCCCGGATCTCGGCGAGCACCTCCTCGGTCCCCTTGGCCGCGCCGCCCGAGAAGATGAGGATGCGGCGCCCGTTGAAGCACGACTGCACGACGTCGCGGACGCGGTCGGCCAGGGTCCCGATGGGCCGCCCGGTGCTCTCGTAGACCTTCGCCGCGGCGCCGAGGTGCAGGTAGTCCGTCGGCGGCTTCACCTTCACGATGTGGGCGCCGAGCTGGCAGGCCATGTGCGCCGCGTAGGAGATCACGTCGACGCCGGTCTCGGCCTCCTTGGGCAGCCCCTCGCCGCGGGCGTAGGACCAGATGACGACCACCAGCCCCTTGGCCTTGGCCTCCTGCGCCATGGCGCGGATCTCCTCCATCTCCTCCAGGGCGTGCGACGAGCCCGGGTAGATGGTGAAGCCGATGGCCGAGCACCCGAGGCGCAGGGCGTCGTCCACGGAGCCCGTGATGGCCTGGTCCGGGTTGTCTCCCGTGAACAACGAGTTGTTGTTGTTGGTCTTGAGGATGAGGGGGATCTGCCCGGCGTAGTCCGCGGCCCCGGCCTCGAGGAAGCCCAGGGGCGCCGCGTAGGCGTTGCATCCGGCGTCGATGGCCAGCTCGAAGTGATACCGCGGATCGTAGGCCGGCGGGTTCTTCGCGAAGCTGCGGGCCGGACCGTGCTCGAAGCCCTGGTCGACCGGCAGGATCACCATCTTGCCCGTGCCGGCCAGGCGCCCGGTGCTCAGCATCCGGTACAGGTTGGTCTTCACGCCGGGGTTGTCGGCGCCGTACCAGCTCAGGATCTGACGGACGCGATCGGTGCTCGTGGCCATGGACGCCTCCTCGCCTCGTGAGGTGTGGGGGATACGAGCGACCGTATAGCAGCCCGCTGGAGGCGCGCAAGTGGGCCCGGATCCGCCGCCTGTTCCGGCATTCGCCCACCGATTCGGGCTCCTCGACAGGCGTCACCGTCAGCGGATCCGGGGCGAGCGGCTCACGAGCCCTCGAGGACCTCCCGGACGAAGGCCAGCCAGTCGTCGGCCTGGCGCTCCCAGACGGCCCACGAGTGGCGCCCGTCGGAGATCCGGAGCTCGTGCTCGACGCCGCGCCGCGCCAGGGTGCGGTGGGCCTTCAGGGTGTACGGCAGGAAGCCGAGGGGATCGTCGTCGCCACAGTGCAGGTAGATCGCGGGCACGCGGCCTTCGGGGACCTTCGCGAGGAGGTGCTGCGGGCTGACGCGACGGAACCGCTCGGGCTCGGGCGGGTGCCCCCACGCCCTCCGGTAGACCTCGCGGTGGTCCGGCACCTCCGGGAAGAGCGCCCCGGACAGGCTCACGGCCGCCCCGAAGCGCCGCGGGTGCACGAGCGCCAGCGACAGCGCTCCGAAGCCGCCCATGGAGACGCCGGCGAGGACCCGGTGCTCCGCGTCGGGGATGGTGCGGTGGCGGGCGTCGACCGCGCGGACCAGGTCCTCCGCGACGAGGTCCCCGAACCGGGGGCCCGGCCGTCCGTCGCGGGGGGCGTGGTTGGTCCAGTAGCCGTCGTCCCCGTCGGGGGCCACGGCCAGGATCGGGGGCAGGCGCTCCTCGGCGATGGCCCGGTCCAGGTGACGGGCGAGGCGTCCGTGCTCGAACCAGTCGCCGTCGTCCCCGCCGAGGCCGTGGAGCAGGTACAGGACGGGATAGCGGCGCCCGTCGTCCTCGTCATAGCCCGGCGGCCGATAGACGGTGTAGTGGCGCGTCGCGCGCAGGGCCTCGGCGTGGAAGGCCTCGCGCGACACGCGCGGGTGCTCCGTCCCCGCCGCCCGTCCAGCGACGGCCTCGGTCGGCGCGACGAGCAGCGCAGCGGCGATCCACAGTGCGCGCACGACGAGGCTCGTTCGGCTGTGACGCATCCCCACCTCCGTCCCGGGGAGGCGGCGATTGTGGCACGTCCGCCCCCCTCTGCCGCAAGCGCCGTCCCGCATGGGGGATGACCGGGTGTCGGTTCTCATCACGAAGCGCTGGACTCGAAGCGCCGGATCCCTGCTAAACTCCCGCGCCATGCAGATCCACGGTACCGAGAGCTCCCATCTTCGCGCCGTCCCGGCCCTCCTCCTGGTGGCCATGACGACGGCGGCGCTCCTCTTCCTCCTGCCCGCCTGCAGCGACTCGGACGGCGGCGGCGGGGGCCTCTCCGGCGACACGACCGGGGGCGGCGACCTGGGCGAGGAGGACGCCTCCCTGGACGACACCGGCGGGGAGGACGCTCCGACGAGCGGCGACGTCGACGCCGAGGACGGCACCGGCGAGGACGTCCCGCCGGCCGGCTGCGAGGACTGCCTGGATCCCTACACCTGCGTCGAGGGCTACTGCGTCCAGCCGGAGCCCGACGGCTGCGAGCCGGGCGCCGAAAACGGCTGCTCGGGCGACGGGGCCCTGTGGACCTGCGACGACAGCGGGACGGCCTTCTACCCGAAGCCGTGCCCGAACGACGGCCGGTGCCAGGACGGGACGTGCACGCCGGTCATCTGCGAGCCCGGGTCCTGGTTCTGCGAGGGCGTCGACATGAAGAAGCAGTGCAACGCCGACGGCACGGGCTTCGAGGAGCCGGTGGAGTGCCCCGGGCAGCAGTACTGCACCTCCGGCAAGTGCGGGATCAGCTGCGACATCGACCCCAAGTTCGGCTCCTACGTGGGCTGCACCTTCTGGACCGTGGACCTCCCCAACTATCCGGACCCGTCCCTGGAGCCCACGCCGGAGGACCTGCCTCACGCCATCGTCGTGGCCAACCCCGGCGAGCTGATGGCCGAGGTGAGCTTCGAGCCGCCCGAGGGGATCACCGTGGACGTGGACGACCCGACGATCCCGGGCCGCCAGTCGCGCGTGTTCCTGATGCCGAAGCAGAACGTCTCCGGCACGGAGACCGCCATGAAGGGGATCCGCTTCACGAGCACACGCCCCGTGCTCGTCCACCAGTTCAACCCCTGGGACAACCAGTTCTCCAACGACGCGTCCCTGCTCCTGCCCGAGCCGTTCCTCGGCAGCGAGTACGTGGTTCTGTCCTGGCCCACCGCAGCCAACGAGCTGTCGCCGGTCCCGATCCCGGGGATGGACATGCCGAACCAGTCCGGCTGGTTCACCGTCCTGGCGCCCTTCGCGGACACGGAGGTGACCATCGCGGTGACCGCCCACGTCGCCGCCGGGGGGAAGCTCGCGGAGATGGACGAGGGCGGCGTGCAGACCGTCACCCTGGACAAGGGCGAGGTTCTCAACGTGGAAGCGACGCCGGAGAGCTTCTTCGAGGTGTCGGACCTCACGGGCTCCACCGTGACGGCCAACAAGCCGGTGGCGGTGTTCGGCGGCCACGAGGAGGCCGTCATCGCCCCCGAAGGCGACGACAGCTGCTGCGCGGATCACCTCGAGGAGCAGTTCCTGCCCCCGGGCATCCTGGGCAGCGACTATCTCGCCGTGAAGACGAAGCCCCGCGGCGGGGACGTGGACTTCTGGCGGATCCAGGCCGCCGAGGACCAGGTGACCATCACCACGGACCCGCCCATCGACGGCGTCGACGGCGTGACCCTCGCCAAGCGCGGCGAGTGGGTCGAGGCCCCGACGGACCAGTCGTTCGAGATCCACGGCACGGGCAAGCTCCAGGTCGGCCAGTACCTGATCAGCGCCCACTCCACCGACGACTGGACGGGCGACCCCAGCCTCATCCTGTCCGTCCCCGTGGAGCGCTTCCGCGACTTCTACGTGCTCATGGTCCCGCCCGACTATACGGAGAACTACGTCACCGTCGTAAAGAAGCCGGAGACCACGGTGAAGATCGACGACGTCGCGGTCCCCGAGAGCGACTTCGAGCCGATCGGCTCCGGCACCTGGACCCGGGCCTACGTGCAGCTCGAGGCCGGCGTGCACGACGCCTCCGGCGACGGCGAGTTCGGCCTGACGGCATACGGATTCAACGAGGCCGTGAGCTACGGCTACCCCGGCGGCATGAGCGACCCCGGGCAGTAGGGTAGCCCCCGGAGCCCGTCGCGAAGGGCTCGCGCCAAGGCGCCAAGCCGCGAAGGCGCGGAGAACACGGGGAATGATGGACTCGGACCGCCGTCCCCGGCGGTCACCTCCCGCTCCACCGGATGGCAGCGGGACCGCCGTCCCCGCCCGCGCAGCGGATATGCCCGCGGGGGCCGGGTCGACCACGTCCACGTCCACGGGGCCACCTCACGGAGGCTCCCGTGATGGACGGGACCGGGTCCAGGGCAAGCGCGAAGTCGGAGAAGCGTGGGCCGCGCGGCGCTACGACGCCCGGCGCCGGTATGCACCCGCCCGGAAACGATGGGTTTTGCGCGTCTGAGAGCAGGCAAGCGCAAGGGCAAGGGCAAGGGCAAGGGAGGGCGGTCGACTTTGCGACCGCCCTGGGGCCCGGTCCAGGGCAAGCGCGAAGTCGGAGAAGCGTGGGCCGCGCGGCGCTACGACGCCCGACGCCGGTATGCACCCGCCCGGAAACGATGGGTTTTGCGCGTCTGAGAGCAGGCAAGGGCAAGGGCAAGGGCAAGGGCAAGGGAGGGCGGTCGACTTTGCGACCGCCCTGGGGCCCGGTCCAGGGCAAGCGCGAAGTCGGAGAAGCGTGGGCCGCGC
>JBNJGB010000009.1:0-173 GCA_051747385.1 Myxococcota bacterium | reverse complement strand
GGCGCTACGACGCCCGACGCCGGTATGCACCCGCCCGGAAACGATGGGTTTTGCGCGTCTGAGAGCAGGCAAGCGCAAGGGCAAGGGCAAGGGCAAAGAAGCTATGAGCGGGCACCAGGTTGGTAACCTCGAGTTGAACCAAAACGGTGGAGGCCCAGATGACCCTGATGCCC
>JBNJGB010000008.1:0-201492 GCA_051747385.1 Myxococcota bacterium | reverse complement strand
GCCCGAGGGACGACAGGTTCGCCTGGTTGTAGAAGATGCGGCCAAAGTGCTCGCGGTCCGGGAAGACCTCCGCCTGCTTCGGGAGGAACGCGCCGCCGGAGTCCACCAGGTAGACGCACGGCAGGCGGTTCGCGAGCGCGATCTCCTGGGCCCGCAGGTGCTTCTTCACCGTGACGGGGAAGTAGGTGCCGCCCTTCACCGAGGCGTCGTTGGCGACGACCATGCACTCGACGCCCTCGATCATGCCGACGCCGGTGATGATCCCGGCCGAGGGCGCCTTGCCGTCGTACATGTCCCAGGCCGCCAGCGCGCCCACCTCCAGGAACGGGGTCCCCGGGTCCAGGAGGTGCTCGATGCGCTCGCGGACGGGCAGCTTGCCCAGCTCGCGCTGCCGGGTCATGCCGCTGCCGCCGCCTCGGACCGTCTCCTGCCGGCCGCGGAGCTGGTCGACGAGGGCGCGCATCTTGTCCGCGTTGTCGCGGAAGGAAGGATCGGCGGTCCGGACCTGACTGGCCAGACGCTCCATGGGAGGCACCTCCTGACGGGCGGCGGTCATACCAAGCGCCGGTCACGCCGCGCAACCATCATGCGAGGGGCGGATCTCCCCAGAAATGCGGAGGATCGGGGCTTCCCCGGTGCGCCGCTCGCGAGGGCCCCCGAACCGTCCCTCCGCGCTGCACGGCGCGCTCTGCTGCAGGGCGCTTGAAGGCCCCTGGGTGGATGGATAAGGTCCCCTCCCCCCTTCGACGACGCAGGAGCGCCCATGACCCGCCTCAGCGACGAAGCACGACGGTTCCACGCCGAGCGACGACGAAGGCTGCTCGAGGCGCTCCCCGACCGCAGCGTGGCGGTGTTCCCCGCGGCGCCGACGGCCATCCGCAACAACGACGTGGAGCACGACTTCCGCCAGGACAGCGATCTCTACTGGCTCACGGGCTTTTCCGAGCCGGAGGCGGTGGCCCTGCTCATGCGCGACGGCGACGATCAGCGCTTCGAGCTGGTGGTGAGGCCGCGGGATCCGGAGCGCGAGACCTGGGACGGCCGCCGCGCGGGCGTGGAGGGCGCGAAGGAGGTCTTCGGCGCGGACGAGGCCCACGAGGTGGGCGACCTGGAAGAGGCCCTGGAGGGCGCCCTCGCCGACCGCGGGACCCTCGTCTACGCGCTCGGTGCGCACGAGGACATGGACGCCCGGGTCCTCCGCCTGCTGTCGAAGTTCCGCGGCCGCAAGCGCAAGGGCCCGACCGGCCCCGACCGCGTGCTCGACACCTCGCCCCTGGTCCACGAGATGAGGATGTTCAAGTCCGCCGAGGAGGTGGTCCGGATGGAGAAGGCGGCGGACATCTCCATCGAGGGACACCGGGCGGCCATGCGGGCGGTGCGGCCCGGGATGAGCGAGCTGGCGCTCATGGGCGTGCTCGAGGGCGCCTTCCGCCAGTACGGCTCCCCGCGGAACGGCTACGCGAGCATCGTGGCCGGCGGCGCCAACGCGACCATCCTCCACTACACGGAGAACGACCAGATCATCGACGACGGGGACCTGGTCCTCATCGACGCCGGCGCGGAGTACGACTACTACACCGCGGACATCACGCGGACGTTCCCCGCCAACGGCCGCTTCACGGGCCCCCAGCGCGCCGTCTACGAGGTGGTCCTGAAGGCGCAGCTCGCGAGCATCGAGGCCTCCGTGTCCGGCGCGACCATGGACGACGTCCACGACGTGTCGGTGCGCATCCTCACCGAGGGCATGGTCGACCTGGGCCTCCTGGAGGGCGACGTGGACGCCCTGATCGAGGAGGAGGCCCACAAGAAGTACTACATGCACCGCACGGGGCACTGGATCGGCATGGACGTGCACGACGTCGGCGCCTATCGCGAGGCGGACGGCGGCTCCCGGGTCCTGGAGCCCGGCATGGCCATGACCATCGAGCCGGGCCTGTACGTCCCCGAGGACGACGAGGACGCCCCCGGGGAGCTTCGGGGCATCGGCGTCCGCATCGAGGACGACGTGCTGATCACCGAGCGCGCGCCCCGCGTCCTGACCGAGGCCTGCCCGAAGGCCGTCGACGACGTGGAGGCCCTCGTCCGCGGCGAGTGACCGCGGCGCAGACCGGGGGTTTTCTTGACGATCGCGCCGCTCCGGGCGACCGATCGGCGTCATGGCACGGGAACTCCAGGGGATCGCGGACTGGCGCCTGCTCGACGTCCTGGGCGAGGGCGAGCACGCCACCGTCTATCGCGCCGTCGAGGGGGACGGCGGGGACGGAGCCGCCGAGCGGGCGCTGAAGGTGCTCCACCCGGCGGTGCTGCACGACACGGCGGAGGCCTCCGCGTTCCGCGCCCGGATCGAGGTCGCCCGCCGGCTCGGGCACCCGCGGATCGTCGACCTCCACGACGCCGGGGAGGCCGACGGGCGCCCCTATGCCGTGTTCGAGCGGGTGGAGGGCATCTCCCTGGACGACCTCCCGGTGCGGCGGAGCCGCGGACGGTTCGAGCCCCCCGCCGCCGGGATCGTACTCCGGGGCGTCCTGGAGGCTCTGGCTGCCGCCGGACGCGCCGATCCGCCGGTGGCCCACGGCCGGCTGGACGCGGGCGACGTCCTCCTGGATCCGGAGGGCGCGGTCCGCGTCACGGGGTTCGGCGTGGAGGCGGAGCCCCAGGCCGACCTCCTGCCCCTGGCGCGGCTGGCGCAGGATCTGTGTCGGAGGTGGCCGCCCGAGGTGGACGCGTGGATCGACCGCCTCCAGCACGGCGACGACCCCTTCCCCGGCGTGGCCGCCGCCCTGGAGGCCTTCCCGTTCGAGGCCCTCGGCGAGGACGGCGAGCAGAAGGGACGGAAGGCGCTGCGGCGGGCCGTCCGACGGATCGTGCGGAAGCGGGAGGCCGAGCAGGACGACGCCGGAGAGGCCCCGAAGGAGGCCCCGGCGTCCAGCCGACGGCGCCGGGCCGGGCGCGCACCGGACTCCGGCCCTCCGGACGCTCCGGCGCGGGCGAAGGGCGGCGACGAAGCGGACGACGCCGCGGCGGCGGTCCGTCAGGCGAAGCGGGTGGCGCTCGCGTGCCTCGGCATCCTGCTGGTGGCCCTGACCGTCGAGATCATCCGCTTCGGCGGTTGACCGCGGCCGCCCGGACGCGGCGGAGCACCAGGCGGGCCACGAGGATCCCCAGGAGGATCTCCAGGACGGCCCACACCACGGCGCCTGTCCGGCCGACGGGAAGCACGCGGCTGCCCTCCCACGGGCCGAACAGGCGGATGCCGCCCTCGGCGCGGAACAGCCAGCGGCCGACGGGCCCGGACGTGCCCGTGTCCCGGTAGACCTGCTTCGTGAGGGCGGCCTCGGCGCCCTTCTCGTAGAAGGGGAGATCCGAGTCCGAGACGGGAGCCTCCGCGGGGACGCCGCTCGCGGCCAGCCGGGCGCGCGCGAAGTCTTCGGTCCAGACGTCGACGAAGTGAGCGTCCTCCATGGCCTGCACCGCGACCCATCCGGTCGTCACCCCGATCGCCGCGGCGACCAGCGCGGCCCGGCCGAGGCGCGTCCCGGCGATCAGGCCCACGACGCCCACGGCGCCGGCCGCGGCGAGCCCGGCGAGGACCGGGCCCATGCCCACGACGAACGCGTAGGGCGAGGCCGCCCCGACGGCGACGCCGACGCCGATCCCCGCGGTGATCGCCGCGAGGGTCTGTGCAATCCATGCGATGATGCGCATCATGATCCGGGGCGCGCCCGCGGGTCCACCGCCGCGGGCCCAGTCGAACGCTCGCGGCCGGGGCCTTGTTCCTGTGCGCCGCGGCCGGCCAGGAGGGACCTTGCCATCCTCGTCGCGCGAACGCAGCACCGCCGAGGGCTGGGGCACGGCCAAGTGGGCCGTCGTCCTGATCCTGATCGCGCTGCTGGCCATGGGGATCGGGGTCATGGTCTGGCGCGGCCAGGGGGAGGAGGAGCCCGAGGGCCCGCCGCCGCGTCACGCAGAGTCCACACGCGTCCTTGACCCAGGGCAATCGCAAAGTCGGACAAGTGAGGGCCGCGCGGCGGTACGGCGCCCGGCGCCGGATTGTATCCGCTCGGAAACGATGGATTCTGCGCGTTCGAGAGCAGGCAAGGGCAAGGGCACGGGCACGGGCAAGGGAGGGCGGTCGACTTTGCGACCGCCCTGGTCCTTGACCACGGGTCCATCGCCTGACTAGCGTCCTGCCGGTTTGGCCCCGTGGAGGCGGCGATGGAACGCAGGCGACGGTGGTGGCTCGCGGCCCTGGTGGCCCTGGCGATGGCGGCGTGCAGCGACTCGAGCGGCGGGGGCTATGTGCCGTCGCCGGGAGGCGGTGACGCGGACGCCTCCGGGGACGTGTCGGGCCAGGACGTCGCGGCGGGCGACGCGCTGGAGGACACCCTCGCGGACGCCCCGGCGCCCGACGCCGAGTCGGACGCGACGACGGACGCCGGCGAAGACGACGCGGCCGGGGTGGCCGACGCCGGTCCCGACGCGATCCCCGACGGAGGGGACGACGCGCCGGACGCGATCGACGAGGTCGACTCGGTGCCCGATCCGGACGTGACCGCCTCGTTCGGCCACTGCTCCGAGCCCGGCGGCGACCGGAACATCTACGACCTGCAGAACCCGGACTGCCCGGACCACATCAGCCCGGAGCCCGTCGGCAACGCCGGCGTCGACCTGACCATCCGCGGCGTGGTCGTCACGGCCGTGTACGGGGACACCCTGTTCGTCCAGGAGCCGACCGGAGGGCCGTACAGCGGCCTCGCCGTCTTCACCCACGGCATCGGCACCGAGCTGGTCCGGGGTGATCTCGTCGACGTCACGGGGAGCTACTCCGAGTTCTTCGACAACACCCAGCTGTACCTCGAGGACTGGGAGGTCCACGGCCAGCAGGATCTCCCCGCCCCGTTCGTGGCGGAGCACCCCGAGTGGCTCGCGACCGGCGGCGCCCTGGCGGAGATGTACGAGGGTGTCCTCGTGCGGGTGGAGGACGTCGAGACCATCCACACCAAGCCCGACTGCCCCCACGACTTCGGCGAGTTCACGGTGACCGGCGGGCTGCGCGTCGACGACAAGGGCTACGCCTGGGATCCGCACCTGGGCGACGAGTTCGCGTCCATCACCGGGCCGCTCCACTACGGCTTCGGGAACTTCAAGCTGGAGCCCCGCGACGAGAGCGACCTCGACGTCGTGATCGCCGGCGGCCAGGGCGCCATCTCCAAGTGCATCGAGGGCGAGTGCATCGAGCCGGCCACGGCCGCGGTCAGCCGGCGGGTCATCGTCAGCGAGGTGATGGCCGACCCCTACGGGGAGGACACCGCCCAGGAGTGGATCGAGCTCCACAACCCCGGCCCGGAGCCCGTCGACCTGAACGGCTGGACCCTCCGCGACTGCGCCGTGCAGGAGCAGCCTCTCGCGGGTGACGGGCTGGTGATCGAGCCCGGCGGCTTCCTGGTGGTCGGCGACCAGGACAACGAGTCCCTCAACGGCGGCGTCCCGGTGGACCTCGTCTGGAGCAGCACCTACCACCTGCCGAACACCATCGGCGCCGTGCTCCTGTACGACGCCTCGGACACCCTCGTGGACCAGATGCGCTACTCCGCCTTCGACCCGGATCAGAACCTCTTCGTGGGCCACAGCATGGAGCGGGTCTCCCCCGACAGCGATGGCACGAAGGTCGACTCCTGGCACAAGGCGACCTACCGCTGGGGCGACACCGAGAACCGGGGCACGCCCGGCTTCGAGTAGCCTCGGCGTCCCCGCCACACCGTCCTGCACATCTCGGGGGGCCGCGGTCTCGCGGAGGATCGCGCGCCAAGCCGCCAAGACGCAAAGGGCAGCGACTCGCTCGCACACAGGTTCGGCTGAGACTCTGGGGTGACCGGCACGCCAACAGCGAGCAGACCGGGTCGAGGCATGCCGTTTTCCTTTGCGTCTTCGCGTCTTTGCGCGAGCCTCTCGTCTTTCGACATGGGACGAGCTGTGAGGCGTCCCCGCCGCTCGGGCTCGGGGGCGCCGGCGGCGCTACCCCACTCCTCGTCGGGCTCAGCGCGGGGCGTGGACCAGGATCTTCGCCTGCCACTTCAGGCGTCCCCCGGCGCCTTCGATGGGGCGTGCGCCGGAGCCTGCGGTGCTCCGGTCCGGATAGAGGGGGCGGAGCGCGGCCATGGCCAGGTTGGCGTACAGGGCCGACTCGGCTAAGGCGAGGACGCGGACGGTGTCGTCCTCCCAGGCGATGCGGCGCCACACCACGTGCGGCCGGATCGTCCGGAGGGCGTCGAGGCGGTCGGCGATGGCCTGCACCTCCTCCTGGGCACGCTCCAGGTCGGGCCCGGCCTTCCGCGCGGTGACCCGGACCGGCTCTCCGTAGCCGGCGCGCTCCCACAGGAGCCCGGTCTCCACCTCGGCCCGCGCCAGCGGCACGCCGAGCAGGACGAGGGCGAGGGCCGGGACGGCGAGGCCGAGGCGACGCGGCGAGGGCGGCACGCTCATGGTCCCCACCATGGCCGGGAAGGTCTCGGCCTGCAACGGGGCTTCGCTCGACCGGGTTCGAGGGTTGCGGCATCCTGCCGGCGATGGAGGCCCTGGAGCACGTCCGGTTCCGGTGGGCTGCGCTCCTGGTGGCGGGCGCGGCCGTGGCCGTGTTCGCCGGGACCGTCACCCACGAGTTCGTCTGGGACGACGCCTACAACGTCGTCGACAACCAGGCGATCCGCGACCTCGGGAACGTCCCCGACCTCTTCGTCGAGGCCTGGGGCGCCCGCAGCGACGATCCCCACTCTCGCGGCCTGAACACGAACTACTGGCGCCCCGTCGCGCTCACCTCCTACGCCGTGGACCACGCGCTGTTCGGCCTCGAGCCGGCCGCCTTCCACGCCACCAACGTGTGGATCCACGCCGTGGCCAGCCTGCTGGTGCTCCTGCTCGGCTGGCGCCTGTTCCCGAGGCCCGGGCCGCGCAGGCTCGGCGTCGTGCTGGGCGCCCTGCTCTTCGCCGTCCACCCGGTGCACACCGAGGCCGTGGACGTCGTCACGTATCGCACCGATCTCCTCGCCGGCCTGTTCTACGCCGCCGCGCTGGTCGCATGGCTGGGCCCCGAGCGCGGGCGATCCCCCGGCGCCGAGCTCCGCACCGCCGCGCTCTGGGTGCCTCTCCTGTACGCCCTGGGCCTGGGCTCCAAGGAGATGGCCGCCACCCTGCCCGCCGCCCTGCTCCTCCTGGACCTGCTCCTCCGCAGGCCGGGGCTCCGCGGCCTCCCCCGCGTGGCCCTGCGCCTGCTGCCGTCCGCGCTCGTCCTCTTGGGCTACATGGCCGTCCGCGCCACCCTCCTGGAGCCCTCGGAGTACACGTTCTTCAGGGATCAGCCGGGCAGCACCGTGGCGTGGTCCATGCTGGGCGTCTTCACCCTCTACGCGCGGCTGCTGGTGGCCCCCTGGCCCCTGAACCCCTTCTACGACTGGTCTGCCATCCCGCCGGAGACGTCCCTCCTGGCGCCCCGGCCCCTGGTCGGCCTGCTCCTGCTGCTGGCCCTCTTCGCGGGCGTGGCGTTCACCTGGCGTCGCCGCCCCCGCCTGGCCTTCCTGCTCGCCTTCTTCCCCCTCGTGCTGGTCCCCGTGAGCCACGTGGTCCCCATCATCGTGGCGGCCGGGGAGCGCTTCCTGTACCTCGCCTCCGCCGGCCCCCTCCTCCTCGCCGGGTTGGGCGTCGCGTCCCTCGCCCGCGCCGTCCGTCGGCCGGTGGCGGCGCTCGCCCCGTTCGCGCTGGTCCTGGCCCTGTACGCCGGGCTGACCGTGGCGCGGAACGCCGACTGGCGCACCGATCGCACCATCCTGGAGGCCTACGTCCGGGACTGGCCCCGCTCGTTCAACGCCTGGTACGGCCTGGCGCGCCTCCACGAGGAGGAGGGGCGCCTCGACGAGGCCCTCCGCATCTACGACAGGCTGGGCCGGGGAGAGGACGCCGCCCGCCTCCGCCGCCGGGGAGCCCGCTTGCCGGAGGCCCCGGGCGATGACACGATGGCGCCGCCGACGGATCGCCGAGGACGTCCATGAAGCGCCCCGACCTGCCCGCTCGCTATCGCGCCGTGCTCCTCGACATCGAGGGGACCACGACCTCCATCTCCTTCGTCTACGACACCCTGTTCCCGTTCGCGCGGGACGCCGTGTCGCACTACCTCTGCGACCACTGGGACGAGCCCGGCGTCCGGGACGACGTCCGGATGCTCCGCGACCAGGCCCGTCGCGACGTGGAGGCCGGCGTCGAGGGCGTGGTGCCCATCCCGGAAGGCGACGCCGGCGACGAGGCGGTCCGCGACGCCGCCGTGGCCAACGTCCACTGGCAGATGGAGCGGGATCGCAAGACCACGGCGCTCAAGACGCTCCAGGGCCACATCTGGCGCCACGGCTATCGGAGCGGCGAGATCCGGGGCCACGTCTACACCGACGTCCCGGACGCCCTCGCCGAGTGGGAGTACCGCGGGATCCCCGTCTACATCTACTCCTCGGGCAGCGTGGAGGCCCAGCGGCTGTTGTTCGGGGCGTCGGACGCCGGGGACCTGACGCATTTCATCAGCGGCTACTTCGACACGACCACGGGCCCGAAGAAGGAGTCGGACAGCTACCGGGCCATCGCGGCGCAGGTCCAAGTGGAGCCCGAGGCGCTGGTCTTCGTGACCGACGACCTCGACGAGGCGCGCGCCGCCCGCGAGGCGGGGCTCGGCGTCGTCGTCTCGGTCCGCCCCGGCAACCCGCACCTCCCCGAGCACGACTTCCCCGAGGTCTTCAACCTCGTGACGCTGGCGGAGGCCCTGCGCCACTGAGCGGGGGGCGCACGGAGGTGCGATGAGGGCTCACAGTTCGTCCCACGTCGCGAGACGAAGGGCTCGCGCAAAGACGCGAAGACGCAAAGGGAAACGGCGTGCTTCGGCCCGATGTGCTCGCTGCTGGCCTGCCGGTGTTCCCACAGTCTCAGCCGGGCCGGTGTGCAAGCGGTTCGCTGGCCCTTGGGTCTTGGCGGCTTGGCGGCCTGGCGCGCGGCTGTCCCCGAGGCCGCGGCATCCCGAGATGCGTAGGACGGTCAGGCGATGAGGGTCCTGGGGATCAACTTCTCGAACGACGCGGCCGCGTCCCTGGTCGTGGACGGCGAGGTCGTCGCCGCGGTCCAGGAGGAGCGCCTGTCGCGCATCAAGCACGACGCCTCCTTCCCGACCCGCGCCGTCCGGTGGTGCCTCGACCGGGCCGGGCTGACCCTGCGCGACGTGGACGCCGTGGGCTTCTTCTGGAACCCGGGCATTCACGCGGAGCCCTCCAACCGGCGCCTCACCGCCGTCCCCCGGGATCACCTCGAGTACCTCTACGCCGTCCCGGTCCACCTGATGCGGCACTTCGACGGGATCGGCGTGAAGCGGGTCGACCAGACCCTCTGGCTGGAGGACGGCCACCCGCTTCGGATCCACTTCCTCACGCACCACGAGTGCCACGCCGCGGCGGCGTTCTTCCGCTCGAACTTCGACTCCGCCGCCGTCCTCACCGTCGACGGCTACGGCGAGCGCATGTCCACGCACGTAGGACGCGCCCGGGGCACGACCCTGGAGACGCTCGACGTCCTCGAGTTCCCCCACTCGATTGGGGCGTTCTACGCCGCCTTCACCCAGTACCTGGGCTTCCGGCCGAACAACGGCGAGGGCAAGGTGATGGGGCTCGCCTCCTACGGGGCGCCGACGTTCTACGACGCCATCCGGCGGATGGTGACCCTCACGGACGACGGGTTCGAGCTGGACCTGTCGTACTTCTCGTACTTCCTCCACCGGCGACGGCGCTACTCCGACAAGCTCACGGCCCTGCTGGGGCCCGAGCGGGCGCCCGAGAGCGAGATCACGCAGCGGCACATGGACATCGCCGCCTCCATGCAGGCGGTGACGGAGGACGTCCTGCTCCACCTGGCCCGCCGGACCCGGGAGCGCACCGGGGAGCGGCGCCTCTGCATGGCCGGGGGCGTCACCCTCAACTGCGTGGCCAACGCGCGGATCCGCTACGAGGCCGGCTTCGACGACGTCTACTTCATGCCCGCCTCCTCCGACGCGGGGACCAGCATGGGCGCCGCCCTCTACGTGGCCCACGTGCTGAACGACGACGCCCCGGTGACCCACCCGGCGACCGACTACCTGGGCCCGGGCTACGACGACGACGCCGTCGAGGAGGCCCTGCGGGTCGCCGGGTGTCGCTTCACCCGCCCGGACGACATCGGCGAGGCGGCGGCGGACCTCCTGGCGCAGGGGCGCATCGTGGGCTGGTTCCAGGAGCGCGCGGAGTTCGGCCCCAGGGCCCTCGGCGCCCGCTCCATCCTCGCCGACCCGCGGGACGCGGGCATGAAGGACGTCCTCAACGCCCGCGTGAAGTTCCGCGAGTGGTTCCGCCCCTTCGCCCCGGCGGTCCTGGCCGAGCGGGCCGGCGAGTTCTTCGAGCGCGGCGACGAGGCGCCCTACATGCTGGTGGTCTCGCCCACCCGGGAGGACAAGCGCGACGTCCTCCCGGCGGTCACGCACGTGGACGGGGGCGCCCGGGTCCAGACGGTCCGCCGCGAGCAGAACCCGCGCTACCACGGCGTCATCCGGGCCTTCGGGGAACGGACGGGCGTCCCGGTGCTGGTGAACACCAGCTTCAACATCCGGGGCGAGCCCATCGTGACCACCGTCCAGGACGCCCTGAAGTGCTACTACACGACGGACATGGACGCGCTGGCCATCGGGCCGTTCCTCCTGCGGAAGGATCACGGCGGGGGCTGATCCCGCCTCAGTCGCCCGCGAGGCGCAGGGACTCCACGAGGCCGGGGGACATGGGCGCCTCCAGGTCGGGCGGGTGCATCCAGGTGGCCACGACGGTGTGGCCCTTCCCGCGCCCCGCGACGACGCGGGCCAGGACCTCCTCGCCGCCGTCGCGCGTCCAGCGGACCTCGCGCCCCGATCGCCGGCGCCCGAGGATGCGCTGCCGGAAGCTCCCGGTCTCGATCCGATCCGCCTCGCGCGTCGCCATCCGCTCCACCTCCTCGGTGTGGATGGTTCGCGCCCGCCGGATGGGCGGCGGGTCGTCGCCCCCGTAGGCCGCCAGGACCAGGACCTCCTCGCCGTGCGTCACCTGCACGACGCGCACGTGCTGCGGGCCCTCCTCCTTGTCGACGACCTCCGCGTCGCCGGGCGCCTCGAAGACCAGCCCGGCCACGGTGTGCTCCTCCGCCTCCGCCGTCGGCGGGCTCGACAGGATCGCCGCGACCAGCACGGCCAGGGCCGCGCTCACTCGGCCTCGTCCTGGTCGTAGCTGGGCGTCTGCTCCACGAGGCCTTCGAGGTACGTGTCGTGATAGCGGAAGCCGAGCTTCTCGTACACGCTCACCGCGGATCGGTTCTGGCGCTTCACGTTGAGGGCGACGATCTCCACGCCCTCGTCGAAGAGCTTGCGGCAGAGGTGGCTCGTGCAGGCCGTCGACAGCCCGCGCCCCCGGTAGTCGGGGTGCGTGACGATGTTGCCGAGCACGCCGACGCGGACCTCCCGGCTGAACACGTGGACCCCGGCCACCGACACGAGCATGTCGTCCTGGTGGACGCCATAGTAGTGGCCGTAGCCGATCTGCGTGGGCTCGAAGAAGTTGTCCGGGTAGAACCGCTGAAGCTCCACGATCTCGCCTGTGTGGCGGTGGTTCAGCGGCTCGATCTCCCAGGGGCCCTCCAGGACCTCCTCGAAGGCGTCCTCCGTGAGCCCCATCCGGAGCATGGGGACCAGCCCCTCGGTGCCGAAGTACTGGTCGATGGCCGCCACGTGGTGGGGCTGCAGGTGCGTGAGGGCGCGCCCCGGGAGCTGGGCGTGGAAGGCCTGGACGATGCGCTCCATGGCGCCGCCCTGCCCCCACGTGATCATCACGGGCATGCTCAGGCCGTCGTAGACCATGAGCACGGCGTCCAGGTCGTCCCCGGCCCCCGCGCCGTACCAGGTGGCCAGGTCCCAGTAGGCCTCGTCCAGATCGCCCAGCATGTAGGCGCAGCGCACGGGATCACCGCGCAGCGTCTTCAGCAGCAGGTCCCGATCCTCGACGACGCTGGCGTGAATGTCCGGCAAGAGGGCTCCGGTGCCATTGAATCGGAGGCCCCTATTACACACCAGACCATCCCCTGTCCATGGCAAGCGCAGCTACGCCCAGGGCGGTCGCAAAGTCGACCGCCCTCCCTTGCCCTTGCCCTTGCCCTTGCCCGTGCCCGTGCCCTTGCCTGCTCTCGAACGCGCAGAATCCATCGTTTCCGAGCGGATACAATTCGGCGCCGGGCGCCGTACCGCCGCGCGGCCCTCCCTTGTCCCACTTTGCGATTGCCCTGGAGCTACGCCCCACCCCCCAGCCCCCACGCGACCGGCACCACGAACCCCAGGCCCTCCAGCGCGGCCACCTCGTCCGACCCCACGCCGAGAGCGCCCCGGTCCACCGGCCCCGCCCGCAGCCGACGCAGCGCCGCCGCCGCCTCGGGGCTGACCTCCGCGACCCGGACGTCGCCGTCCACGCCGCGCGCCAAGGCGAGCTCCAGGGGCTTGTCGAGGGGCGCCGGCCGCTCGACCCCCACGTCGTGCCCCACGGTCAGGAGCTCCACGCCGTCCGCGAGGCGGCGCAGGTCGTCCCGGGCCTCGGAGGCGCCGAGCGTCGACGCAGTCGCGTCCGCGGGCGCAGCGTGGGCGACGGCGGCTTCGTAGCGGGCAAGGTCGGCCTCGGGGCCCGGGCGGGTCGCCTCCAGGTACGCCGCGAAGCGCCGGCCGAGGGGGCGGCGCGCGGGCTCCTCGACCCTCACGAAGTCGGCTGCCACGTCGAGGACGTCGCTCCCCAGCGCCTCCCAGGTCCGCGGGCACGCGGTCGGGATCCCCTCGGCCACCTGCCGCACGGAGCGCCCGACACCTCCCGGAAGGTCGTAGCCCACGGCGAACACGTCCTCCGGATCCGGGAGGACCCACTCGTCGAAGAGCGCGGCGTAGCCCGCGACGACCTCGCCCACGGTCGCTTCGGACGGCTCGTGGGCGAGACGGTCGACCATGCGCTCCAGCTCCGCCGCGGCCTCTCCCTCCGTCTCCGCGTGGACCTGGAGCAGTCGCCAGCCGACGTCCTGGGTGATCCAGCGCCAGCGTCCGCCGGCCAGCTGGGCCGCCTCCCCCACGCCGCAGAGCGCGTCGCAGACCTCGAGGACCCGCGCCTCCAGGGCGTCGAGGGAGTCGTGCAGGCCCTGCCCCGGCGTGAAGAAGGTCTCCACGAAGCGCCGGAACGCCGGGCTGTCCAGGCGATCGCCGTGGGCCGCCGCGTACGCCAGCCCGTCACTGGCCAGGTCCAGGGTCGCCAGCCGGTGGGAGACGGGCCGGCCCAGCCGGACGGAGCGCTGGACGGCTGCGAGCTCGCGATCGACGAAGGCGCGGCCCTCGCGGAGCCAGCGCTCGGCCTCCGGGTCGCCCTCCACCGGGCCCCGGGCGGCCGCCTCCTCGCACGCCGGACAGAAGGTGCCGAACAGCGGTCCGCCGCCGGTGTGCTCGGGGCAGCGGCGGAGCCCGGCCTCGTCGAGGAAGTACCAGAGGGCCACCGGGAGGACCTCCGCCAGCCGCGCCGCGAGGGCGTGGAACAGGCGCGAGGCGTCGGGCCGCCAGGCGAAGCCCACCAGGCCGTGGCACAGCTCGTGCCCGGTCCACTTGGCCCGGTGGCCGGGGTGGAAGCTCCCCAGGAGCAGGTCGTGGCGGAAGCTCTGGTACTTGGCCTCCGGGAGGACGCCGGCGCGCCAGGTCTCGGCGCCCGCGAGATCGGGGCGATCGGCCGGGAGCCACTCCTCGGGGAGCGGCAGGCGCACCCTGTGCTCGAAGTGGAACATGCCAAGGCCGGAGGCCGCGGCGAGGCGCCCGACGGCCGCGCTGGCGGGGGATCGGGACAGCTCGTGATCGGGCGCGCCGGGGACGGCGAAGGGCTGGGTCATGGGAGGCTCCGGGCGAAGGGAGGGAGAAGCGGGTATCCTCCCCGCCCCACGGATGTCAACGGAGGCGGAGGATGAGCGGGCCCTTCCGGAGCGTGTTCCGCGACGGACTGTTCGACGACGAGGTGATGCTGGTGACCGGCGGAGGGACGGGCATCGGGCGCTGTATCGCCCACGAGCTGGCCGCGCTGGGCGCCACCGTCGTGGTCGCGGGGCGGCGCGAGGAGCCCCTCGAGGCCGTGGTGGAGGAGATCGGCGACGCCGGGGGGCGCGCGGCCCACGCGACGCTGGACATCCGGGACGAGGAGGCCGTCGACCGCACGATCGCCGCGCTCGTGGAGGAGCACGGGCGGCTGGACGCCGTGGTGAACAACGCCGGAGGGCAGTTCGCCTCGCCCGCGGCGCAGATCAAGCCGAAGGGATGGCGCGCGGTGATCGACACGAACCTGAACGGGACGTGGTTCGTGAGCCAGGCGGCGTTCGAGCACGCCCTGTCGAAGCACGGCGGCCGGATCGTGAACATCGTCGCGGACATGTGGAACGGCTTCCCCGGCATGGCGCACACGGGCGCGGCCCGGGCCGGCGTCGTGAACCTCACGAAGACCCTGTCCGTGGAGTGGGCCTCGGCGGGCGTGCGGGTGAACGCCGTCGCCCCGGGCTTCATCCTGTCCAGCGGGCTCACGAGCTACCCTCCGGCGGTCCAGCAGATGGCGGCGAAGGTGATGCCCCGGAACCCCTCGTCGCGCATCGGCACGGAGAGCGAGGTCTCGGCCGCCGTGGCCTTCCTCCTGAGCCCGGCCGCCGCCTTCGTGACCGGCGACACCATCCGCGTCGACGGTGGCGCGTCCCTGATGAAGGAGCCCCTGGTCCCCATCTCGAAGCACGACAAGAGCCGGCCCTGGGAGGGCTTCCACCTCGCCCCGGAGCTCCCGGACGCCTTCAAGGACGAGTAGGGGCACCCTTCGGCCCTGCCCTCGCCTTCACCCGGGGCGCCGGCGTCCCCGCCGCCCGGGCTCGAGGCGAGGGAGGGGCCGCAGGGCAATCGCAAAGTCGGAGAAGCGTGGGCCGCGCGGCGGTACGACGCCCGGCGCCGGAATGCACCCGCTCGGAAACGATGGGTTTTGCGCGTCTGGGAGCAGGCAAGGGCACGGGCAAGGGCAAGGGCAAGGGAGGGCGGTCGACTTTGCGACCGCCCTGGGAGGGGCCGTGGCCGGGCTGGCGAATCGTCCCGTCCCCGTGCATCATGCGCCGGCGATGACGCCGACCGAGTCCCCGCCCCGCCTCCGGCTTCTCCTGTGCATCCCCTGGCTGCTACTCGTCGTGATCCTCGTGAGCACCCTCGCCGTGAACCTCTGGATGCGCGCGGCCGCGGCGGACGCCATCCACGACTCCGCGGAGACCCTCCCTGCACGCCCCGTGGCCATCGTGCCCGGCGCATCGGTCCACGCGGACGGCACGCCCTCGGGCGCCCTGGAAGGCCGGCTTCGCGCGGCCTTGTCCCTCTACGAGCGGGGCAAGGTGGAGCGGATCCTGGTGTCTGGGGTCGCCGAGGACCTCCACTACGACGAGGTGGCCGGGATGGCCGGGTGGCTGGACGCTCGGGATGTCGCCGGCGACGACCTGGTCCTGGACCGCCACGGCGTGCGCACCCTGGACACCATGATCCGCGCCGCCGACGTCTTCGGCGTGGGGGCCGCGGTGGTATGCACGCAGCGCTATCACCTCCCGCGCTCCATCTTCCTGGCGCGGCACGCCGGGATCGACGCGGCCGGCCTCGTGGCGGACCCGGAGCGGAGCCGCGCGCGGTTCGAGGACGAGGCGCGCGAGTACCTGGCGCGGGTCCGGGCCTTCCTGGACGTCCATCTCCTCGGCACGCGGCCGCGTCGCGACGGCTGAACCGGGTCCTTTACAGCCCCGCCGCGCCTGCGTAGCGTCCCCGGCCACCACGGTCCCGGGGAGCGGTGATGGGCGGCCGGTATCGGATCCACACGCTGGGCTGCAAGGCCAACGGCTACGACAGCGACCTCCTGCAGGCCGAGCTGGGCCGCCGGGGCTGGCAGCCGGCTGCGCCGGACGAGGAGCCGGACCTGGTGGTCGTGAACTCGTGCACGGTCACGGACGAGGCGGATCGCCAGAGCCGCAAGAGCGTCCGCCGCCTGGCCCGCCGGCACCCGGAGGCTCGCGTGGTCGTCACGGGCTGCGGCGCCGAGGTGGCCCCGGACCGCTACGCGGCCACCCGGGGCGTCGACGCGGTCGTCGGCAACCAGGACAAGCCGCGGCTGATGGACCTGCTCACGGAGGGGGACGCCGACGGGACCATCCTCGGCGACGTCGCGCCCTATCCCGAGCGCAAGAAGCCCCGCCACGACCCGGAGCGGGCCTGGCCGGAGCCGGAGCGGTCGTTCCTGGCGCCGGAGGCCGTGGAGGGGCGTACCCGGGTCTTCCTCAAGGTCCAGGAGGGCTGCGACGCGTTCTGCACCTTCTGCATCATCCCCTACGCCCGGGGGCCGGCCCGGAGCCTGCGACCCGTCGAGCTGGTGCGGCAGGTGCGCTCGGTCGTGGAGCGCGGCGCGCAGGAGGTCGTGCTCACGGGGACGGCGCTCGGCGACTTCGGGCACGACCTTGGCGACTTCGGGCACGACCTCGGCGACGGCGTGGGCTTCGAGGACCTGGTGGAGATGCTGCTCCGGGAGACCGACCTCCCCCGCCTCCGCGTGTCCAGCCTCGACCCGCGGGAGACGTCGCCGCGGCTGCGGGGCCTGATGGAGCGCGAGCCTCGCCTCTGCCCGCACGTCCACCTGTCGCTCCAGAGCCCGCACCCCCGCGTGCTCAAGCGCATGAAGCGGCGCTACACGGCCGACACCGTCGTGGAGACGCTGCAGGCCCTGGACGACATGGGGCGTCGGCTGGCCCGGGCGCGGGACCTCGTCGGCGGCGTCTTCGTGGGCATGGACGTCATCGCCGGGTTCCCGGGCGAGACGGACGACGCGTTCCGGTGGACCCTGGAGCGCCTGGAGGACCTCCCCTGGCACCGCCTGCATGTCTTCCCCTACAGCGAGCGGGAGGGCACGGCGGCCACCCGGCTCGACGAGGAGGTGCCGCGAGAGGAGCGCAAGCGCCGGGTGAAGGCCCTGATGGCGCTCAGCACCGAGCGCCTGGCGGCCCGCTACGGCGGAGTCCTGGAGGCCGGCAGGCCGCTGCGGATCCTCGTGGAGGGGCCCACCCGTGCTCCGGGCGACCGCCCCCTCCCACCCGGCGCCCGGGCCTGGGTCGCCGGTCACACGGACAACTACTACCGGGTCGCGGTGCCGGTCGCGGATCCGGACGCCGTGGCCAACCGCTTCGTCACCGTCGAGCCCGAGGCCCTGCACCTGCGGGAGCGCTCCGGCGACGCCGTCCTGGTCGGCCGCCCGACGGCCGCAGGGGATGCGGAGGAGGCGGCATGACCGACCTCCACATCCGCTACGCACGCCCCGAGGACGCCGCGCGTCTCGCGGACTTCAACCAGCGCATGGCCCGGGAGACCGAGGGGCGCTCGCTGGAGCCCGACCGCCTCCGGGCCGGCGTCGAGGCCGCCCTCGCCGACCCGGCCCGCGGGCGATACCACGTGGCCGAGTCCGGCGGCGAGTTGGTCGGCGGCCTGCTCATCACCCGCGAGTGGAGCGACTGGCGCAACGCCTGGTTCTGGTGGATCCAGTCGGTCTACGTGCCGCCCGAGCACCGCGGCCGCGGCACCTTCCGCGCCCTGTACGACCACGTCGCCCGCGAGGCCCGGGAGGCCCCGGACGTCTGCGGCCTGCGCTTGTACGTCGAGCGCGAGAACACGCGGGCCATCGCCGTCTACGAGCGCCTGGGCATGGTCGACGCCGGCTACCGCCTCCTCGAGCTGGACTGGCACTGAGCCGATCAGTCGATCACGACGAACGCCGCCTCCGGGGCCTGGCCGAACCTCGCGATGTCGGCGGCTCGCGCACGCAAACGTGCCTCGAACGCATCGGTGGAGCAATTCCCGACGCGCAGCCACACGACCTTCGGGGGAGGACCGTAGAGGAAGCTCATCTGGTGGAAGTCCGCGTCCTTCGACACGATAGCGAAGCCGTTGTCCGCCGCATGGCGCCAGATGGTCTCGTCGTCCGCGGCCCCGAGACCGACGTTCCGCACGTGGTCGGAGCCCGGGAACACCTCCTCGAGCGCCCGCACGAGGCGCGGCGACAGGTTCTGATCGAACAGCAGCTTCAAGGCCGATCGGCGCCCACGAGGCGTCGCTCACGATCGGCCGCGAAGGCCAGGCACGCCCGGATGTCCTCGCGTGTCAGATCCGGGAAGTCCGCGAGGATCTGGTCTTCGGACATCCCGGAGGCGAGATACTCCAACACGTCGTACACGGTGATGCGTAGCCCGCGAATGCATGGCTTGCCACCGCGCTTGCCCGGCTCGATGGTGAGTCGCTTCCGGTAGTCCATCATCCCCACGCTAGCCCCATCGGAGAGCGACCACAAGACGCTGGCCGGGCGGCCCGGAGGGAACGGCGCGCCGCCGTCCTCCGCAGCGACCGACTCCAAGGCCAGCCAGGTCCCGGCCGCGCCCCGGACTGCAGGAGCGCCGCCGGCCCCGGCGGCGGAGGATGCCGACAAAAGTGAGAAGTGAGTAGGCTTGACCCCAGATGCCTACTTCTTGCCGCCGGCTCGGGCGATGCGGAGGGAGGCGACGGGCGTGACGTTGGCGGCCTCGTCGTCGGGGCCGCAGTCGTCCTCTTCGGCGCCCTCGAGGGCTGCGATGGCCTCGTCCTCCCCGGTCGGCTCGGTGAGGCCCACGCGCTCCCAGAGATCCCGGTCGAGGAGGTGGCTCACCTTCACGTTCCGGAGGGCGTTGAACATGTTGCCCTTCACGCAGTCGTTGTCCGCGTGCAGCCGCGCGATGAGGGCCTTCACCTGCTGCCGGTGGGCGTTGTCCTGCGAGCCGCACAGGTTGCAGGGGATGATGGGGAAGTCCATGTGCTCGGCGAAGGCCGAGATGTCCTCCTCCGCGCAGTAGGCCAGCGGGCGGATGACCACGTTGCGGCCGTCGTCCGCCGTCAGCCTCGGCGGCATGGTCTTGAGCTGTCCCGAGTACAGCAGGTTCAGGAGTACCGTCTCGATGATGTCGTCCCGGTGGTGGCCCAGGGCGACCTTCGTGGCCCCCAGGTCCCGGGCCGTGTCGTAGAGGATGCCGCGCCGGAGCCGCGAGCACAGCGAGCAGTACGTCTTCCCCTCGGGGATCATCTCCGTGACGATGGAGTAGGTGTCCCGCTCGACGATCCGGTACTCGTAGCCCTCCGACTCCAGCCACTCCGGGAGGACGTGGTCGGGGAAGCCCGGCTGCTTCTGGTCGAGGTTGACCGCCACCAGGGAGAACTCGAAGGGGGCCTTCCGCTGCATCTGCCGCAGGACGTGCAGCATGGTGTAGGAGTCCTTGCCCCCGGACAGGCAGACCATGATCCGGTCGCCCGGCTCCACCATCCGGAAGTCCTTCGACGCCCGCACCGTCTGGCGCAGCAGCCGCTTCTCGAGTCGCGTCCTCATGGTGTCGTCCCCTCGGTCTCCCCCGACGGTTCCACCTCCGCCCAGGCGAGCTTGTCCTCGGTGTCGTCCGCGTCCAGGCGCTCCCAGCTCGCGTCGTGGTTCAGCCGGTAGGAGCCCCGGTGCGCGATGTCCGGGTCGATGTCCCCGTAGTGCTCCGGCTCGAGGAGCGACAGGAACCGCTCCCCGCCCGGCCGCTCGTAGAGGTGGTAGACGCGCCCCCGGAGCTTCGTCCCGTTCAGGGGCACCTCGTGGAGGGCCAGGTCGCGCCGGGTGGCGCCCACGATGGTGCGCGCCTCCTCCTGCAGGGAGCGATAGACCTTGTCCAGGGCGGCCAGCCGGCTCCGCGCCGAGTCCCGGACCTCGCGCGTCATCTCGCGCCCGAAGCCGGGATCGCCCTCGGGCACCGCGATCATGTTCCGGAAGGGCGCCGATCCCGCCCGCTGCGGGACCGTGGGCGGGGCCCGCCGCTCGACCCGCTCGTCGTCGCGCTCAGCCAACGTCGCCTCCCGCGTCCGCCGGCACAGACACCTCCACGACGACCTCCGGGTGGACCTTCAGGGCCCCCATGAGGGCGGAGACCGGCGCGATCCCGTAGTCCGGCTGCCGGAGGGCCACCCGGGCGACCAGGCGCGCCCCCTCCATCCGCACCGGGGCCCTCACGCGGCGCTCGCGGCCGTGCATGGACAGCGTGCCGTCCACCTCCCAGGCGCCCTCGCCCGTCCTCGAGGCCTCGCCCCGGAAGGCGATCTCCGGGAAGCGTCGCGCCTCCAGGACCTCCTCGCGCGTCCGCTTCTCGATCTTCCGGGCGTCGCGCTTCCCGACGGGCGAGACCCGGCCGGCCTCCAGGGCGCCGAGCACCTTCACCGACGACGGGTCGAAGGTGGCCTCGACCGCTCCCGAGTCGGCCTCGACCCGCAGACGGCGCACCTCGACCTCCAGCCGCAGGTCGTGGCCCACGGGGGAGAGCAGGCCCTCGCGGCGCGTGTCCACGGCGCAGCGGGCCTCGTCGGATCCGTACTCGGGCATGGTGCACCTCCCGGAGGCGCCGTTGGTACCGAAAGAGGCCGCGGATGGCCAGGGTCGAGAACGCTGGCGCCCGACACGGACGCCCCGGGAGCGCCGCCGGGCGGGTCGCTCAGGGGTCCTCGGCGTGGGGATCCAGCTCTCGGGCCGCGTCCTCCGCCTCCCGGGCCTCGGCCTCGCGCCCGGGCTGCACGGAGAGGCTGAACTCGATCAGGGCCACGAAGAAGACGCCGCCCACGGCATGACCAAGGGTGGCCTACAGGAGGGGAAAGCCTGCGCCCCGAGGCAAACTGCCACGCGTCCGGGGTGTGGGGCGGAGGACTCGCGCCCATCCCGACCCGCCCGGCTTCGGCAGCGTACGTGGCACACGCGTTGCAGCGGACCCCGAGCAGTCCCGGAACCCGTGCAGAGCCACCGGGACCACCCGAAGTCCAACGCACTCGCAGGAGGATACCATGAAGCGGTTCATGCTGTGGACCGTCGCGGCCGCCCTGTGCGCCCCGGCGCTCTCGGGGTGTCGCGACGAGGGCTACGAGGAGGAGCAGCAGGTCGAGCGCACGCAGGAGCGCACCGGCGCTCCCGCACGCGAAGCCGAGCGCGGCCTCGACTTCGAGGAGCAGGCCCGGACGGAGCAGCGAGGCACCGACGAGGCCGAGTTCGGTGCCGGCGGAGAGGAGTACGAGACCGAGGCCGGCGCCCGCGAGTTCGGTGAGCCCACCGGCGCTGCCGAGCAGTACGAGCCCGGCGCGGAGACCGAGACGCTCCGGGGTGTCGAGGCCGGCGAGCAGGGCCGCGTCCAGGCCGAGGAGGCTCCGGAGGAGGTGAGCGGCCTCGAGCAGGAGATGGAGCAGCGGCACGACGAGCTTCAGCAGCGCATCGAGGACCTCGAGCAGCGCCTGCAGCAGGTCGAGCAGACCGCCCGGGCGGAGACCGAGGAGGCTGGCGAGGAGACCGAGCAGGCCCGCGAGGAGGCTGGCGAGGAGCGCCGCGTCCAGGCCGAGGGGGAGCCCACCGGGGCGCAGCGGCAGGTGCAGCAGCTGAAGCGCGACATGCAGGAGCGCGCGAGCACGCTGGAGCAGCGCATCGAGGAGCTCTCCGACGAGGCCGCGTCCCTGTCCGCCGACGTGGTGGACCGGGAGACGCGGCAGGCCATCGACGAGGCCGAGTCGAAGCTCGACGCCTTCGAAGAGAAGCTCGACCAGCTCTCGGCCGAGGCCGACGTGGAGCGGTCGCAGGCCGAAGAGGAGCTGCGGAAGGCGGAGCGCGCGGTCCAGCAGGCCATCGAGGATCTGAAGAGCCGCGTCGAGCAGCTCGAGCCCCGCGAGGGCACCGAGCAGGAGGGCACCGAGGGGATGACCGAGTGAACGGCGCCCTGCCCCGCTCCTGAGGCGCACGGGGCGGATCCGCCGGGGCCCGCCCCGTCCCCCTCCACCTCATCCCGGCAGGAGGGGGGGCCTGCGGCGCGTGCAGAGGACCCTCGAGCGGCGCTGGTACCGCCAGTGAGGGGACCACGGGGCGTTCCGCCACGTGCGGGGCGCATCGTGACGACGCGCTGCGAGAGGCTCTGGTGCGGGCCGCGACTGCGGCGTACCCGTAGAGGCCTTACAGGCGGATGCAGGTGTCCTCGCCGACCCACGCGGCGAGCGCCAGGGCCAGGTAGGTGAGCACGAAGCGCCGGGGGCGGGGTTCGAGGCGCGCCCGCGCCCGGAGGAAGTGCAGGACGATGGCGGAGGCGGCCGCCCCCAGCAGGAGCGGAGGCGCCGCCCTACCCCTTCACCGCGCCGGCCGTCAGGCCGCCGACGAGGTGGCGCTGGAGGGCGTAGAACAGCCCCATGACCGGCAGGGACACGAGGACGGAGGCGGCCGCGAAGCGCCCCCACTGGATGGACTTCTCGCCCACGTAGCTGTTCACGGCCACCGGCAACGTGAAGGCCCGGGGATCGTCCATGAAGGTGAAGGCGAGGATGAACTCGTTCCAGGCCGTCATGAACGAGAACAGGGCCGTCACCGCCACGGCCGGCATGGAGAGCGGGAGGATGATGCGCCAGAAGATGGTGAAGCGGCTGGCGCCGTCGATGATGGCGCTCTCCTCCAGGTCCCGCGGGATGGTGTCGAAGTAGCCCTTGAGCATCCACACGCAGAACGGGATGGCCGTCGTGGCGTACACCAGGATGAGGCCCAGGGGCGCGTTGAGGAGCCCCAGCTCCTGGAGGAGGAGGTACAAGGGGATCATCATCATCACCCCCGGGAACATCTGGCTCACGAGGAAGGCGAACAGCCCCTCGCGGCGGCCGGGGAAGCGGAAGCGGCTGAAGGCGTAGCCGGCCGTGCAGGCGAGGAGGATGCCCAGGACCGTGGTGGCGACGGCGATGACCGCCGAGTTCAGGAGCTGGCGGCCGAAGAGCCACTCGCCCTCCGGGGTCGTCTCCGAGACGACGGCCTCGAAGTTGGCCAGGCTGAGCGTGTCCGGCACCGGCGACAGGGAGGCGGAGAAGCCCTGCCCCGGGCTGAAGGCGATCTTCAGCGCGAGCAGGAGCGGGTAGAGGGTCGCGACGGTGATCAGCACGAGCACCAGGTGGGTGCCCAGGCGGCTGGCGAGGCCCGGCGTACGGTTCATTCGAAGGCCCCTTCGCTGGCGCGGGAGATGCGGTCGGTCAGGCGCCCGTAGGCGTAGAGGATGACGAAGATGAGCAGGGCGTAGGCCGCCGCGAAGCCCTCGCGCTGGAGGACCTTGAACGCGTGGTACGCCTCGGTGATGAGGATGTTCGTCTCGTTGTCGGGCGCCCCGCCGCTCACCAGGTAGATGACGTTGAACATGTTGAAGGTCCAGATGCTCCCCAGGATGATGGCCGGCAACAGGGCCGGCTTGAGGAGCGGCACGGTCACGTGGCGGAAGGCCTGCACCCGCCCGGCCCCGTCGATGGTGGCGGCCTCGTACAGCTCTCGCGGGATGGACTGCAGGGCGCCGAGGGAGACGACCATCATGAAGGGGAAGCCCAGCCACACGTTGGTCACCAGGTTCGCCGTGAAGTTCGTCAGGACGCTGTTCCCGAGCCAGTCGACGCGGTCGATGCCGAACACGGCCAGAAAGGCGTTCACGGCGCCGTACTGGGTGTTGAACATCCACTTCCAGAGGAGCGCCGTGATGTAGTTCGGCACCGCCCAGGGGACGATGAGGAGGATGCGATACAGCCCCCGGAACCGCAGGCTCGGGCGGTTCAGCACCAGGGCGAGGCCGAGGCCGATGGCCAGGTGCAGGACCACGTTCGAGGCCGTCCAGGCGACCGTGATGAACAGGGTCCAGTAGAAGTTCGTGTCCGAGGTCTCGTCGGGGGCCAGGATCTCGGCGAAGTTGGCCAGCCCCACGGGCCGGCCGTCCGCGTCGAAGAACGCCAGGGCCACGCCCATGGCGAAGGGCACGAACACCAGCACGACCATCGCGAGGATCGCCGGCGCGATGTAGGCGTAGGTCCCCGGCTGCTCCCGGAGGCCGCGGAAGACGCCCGCGAGGGGCCGAGCGAAGACCGCCGTGGCCACCCCCGCCACCGCGGCGGCCCAGCCGATGAACGTCCCGGGCATGGCGAGCACGACGAAGGCCGCGGCCGCCGCTCCGATCACACCCAGGGGTACCGTCGGCGGAGCGCCGGCGCGCAGGGCGAGGAACGCGGCGAGCGCCGCCAGGAGGACGCCGAGCGACAGCCGCCAGCCCGGCACGGGGTCGGGCGCCTCTCCCACGCGCCGGACGATCCGCACCATCCCCTGGTAGTCGCCTCCCTCCAGGACGGGCGCCACGGCGCTGACGAGCACGGCGTCCCCGGCCTCCCGCACGTCGAAGCGCTCGGCGGACCCGTCCGCGAGGGCGGCGCTCCGGTCCACGAGGGCCCGGCGGTGGGTGTCCGCGTCGGCGGGGGCGGCCACGGGGTCGAGCACCCGGTCGACCGCGACCTCCGCACCGCGGGCGATCCCGAAGCCGTCCACTGCTCCCGCGACCACCACGGCGACAGCGGCGGCGTCCTCCACGTCGCGGGCCGCCAGGGCGCCGCCGGCCGCCACCCGGGCCGCCAGGGCGTCCGCGCGCTCCGCGACCGCCTCCAGGACGGCGTCCCGGTGATCCAGGGAGGTGAGGTAGCGGGCGAGCCCCGTGGCCGCGCCGGCGACGCAGGACACCGCGAGGGCCACGGCCAGGGCGCCCCGGAGCGCGGCGGATGTCGGGCTCCCCGGGTCCGCCACCTACTTCCCTCGCTTCCCGATGTCCTCGACGACCTTGGCCTGGGCCTTCTCCAGGGCCTCGGCGGGGTCCTTGTCGCCGAAGACGGCGCCGCGGACGGCCATGTCCATGGTGGACCAGACGAGCTGCATCTCCGGCCGCGCGGGCATGACCACCGCGTCCTCGGCCTGCTCGACGAAGGTCGCCAGGGCCGAATCCTCCTCCGCGCCCGCCCGGACGGTCGCCGCGTGGGCCACGGGCTGCTGGCCCTCCTCCATCCGGACCTTCGCGGCCTCCTCGCCGGCCAGGTACAGCGCGACCTGCACCGCGGCGTCCTTCTGCTCGCTCTTCGCCGAGACGAACACCGACTCGATGCCGAGGTACGGGGCGGCGGGACTCCCCTCCACGGACGGGATGGGCGCGACCCCGTACTCCACGCCCTCGTCGATCTCCGCGCGGAACCAGGGCCCGTTGAGGCAGGCGACGGCCTTCCCCTCGTTGAACAGGCTCGTCACCATGAAGGCGTTGATGCCCTTGGGCAGGACCCGGTGCTCCCGGTGGAGGGAGCGGGCGAACTCGAGGGCCTCCACCTGCGCCGGGGTGTCCAGGGCCGGCTGCCCGTCCTCCCCGAACACCCGCCCGCCGAACGCGTGCATCCAGGGCGCGTGGTTGTAGAGCAGCCCGGCTTCGTAGACGAAGCCCCAGGTGCCCGCATCGGGATCCTGCGTCCCCTTCACCTCCGTCAGCAGGTCCTCCATGGTCTCCGGGGCCTCGTCCAGCAGCGCCCGGTTGTAGAAGAGCGCCAGGGACTTGAAGGCCAGCGGGAGGCCGTAGAGGTTCTTCCGGTAGACGAGGGCCTTCACCGTCTGCGGGAGGAACGCCTCCAGGGCGCCCTGGGGTACGCGGGTCCCGAGCGGCGCCAGCAGCCCCTTGTCCACCCAGGGCCCGATCATGTTGTGAGCGAAGATGAACACATCCGGCCCCTGCCCCCGCGGGACGGTGATGGAGATCTTGTCCACGAACGGGTCGTACGGGACGGCCTGCAGCCGGATGCGCACGTCGTCGCGCGCCTCGTTGAAGGCGGCGACGACCTGCTCCAGGGCCGCCTTCTCCCGCGCCCGGTAGGCGTGCCACAGGACCACCTCCTCCGGCTCGGCGGAGGCCTCCTGCTCGGCGCTCGCGGCCGGCGCCTCGGCTCCTTCTGGAGCCTCCTCGGCCTCCTCCCCCTCGGCGCTCGCGGCTTCCCCCGCGACCTGCGTGGGGGGCTCGGCCTCCTTCTTCTCGCAGGCCGCGGTCGCGACGGCGACGAGCGAGGCGATCAGGGCGACGACGAGCTGGGTACGTACGATGCTCACGATGGCTCTCCGGTGTCGGGGGCCGCGGCGTCTCCCGCGGGGATGCAGCCCTGCAGCAGGTTGGTCCCGTCCGCGGCGAACAGGTGGACGTGATCCCGCGCGACGGCGATGGGCAGGCGCGCGCCCGCCGTCACCGCGACGTCGCCGGGTACCCGGGCGACGACGTCGGCGCCGTCGACGGACAGGTGGACGAACGACTCGGCGCCCATGCGCTCCACGATGTCCACGCGGCCCTCGAAGTCGGCCTCCGTCTCGGCGCGCTTCAGCTGCTGCGGCCGGACGCCCAGGGTGACCTCGCCGCGCGGCTGTCCGGCCGAGAGGATCGCCTCCCGCTGCCGGGCCGACAGGGGGACGCGCAGCCCGTCGGCCACGAAGGCGAGGCCCCCGCCCTCCCCCTCGAGGCGCCCCGGGACGAAGTTCATGGCCGGGCTGCCGATGAACCCGGCCACGAAGCGGTTGGCAGGCTGGTGATAGATCTCCATGGGGGTGCCCAGCTGTTGAAGCTCGCCCTCGGACATGACCGCGATGCGATCGGCCAGGGTCATGGCCTCGATCTGGTCGTGGGTCACGTAGACCGTCGTCGTGCCGAGCTGTCCGTGCAGCCGCGCGATCTCCAGGCGCATCTGGACCCGGAGCTTCGCGTCCAGGTTGGACAGGGGCTCGTCGAACAGGAAGACGGCGGGCTCGCGGACCATCGCACGCCCCATGGCGACGCGCTGGCGCTGGCCGCCCGACAGGGCCTTCGGCTTGCGGCCCAGGAGCCCCTCGATGCCCAGGGTCTCGGCCGCCTCCTGCACCCGCTCGCGGATCTGCGGCCTGGGCATCTTCCGGAGCCGCAGCCCGAAGGCCATGTTCTCACGCACGGTCATGTGCGGGTACAGGGCGTAGTTCTGGAACACCATGGCGATGTCCCGGTCCTTCGGGGCGACCTCGTTGACCCGCCGCCCGCCGATCCGGAGCTCCCCCGAGGTGATGTCCTCCAGGCCGGCGACCATCCGGAGCGTGGTGGACTTCCCGCACCCGGACGGCCCCACGAGCACCATCAGCTCGCCGTCCTCGACGTGCAGGTCGAGGCCCTTCACCGCCAGCACGTCGCCGGCGTATCGCTTCACGACCCCTTCGAGGACGACGTCGGCCACGGATCCCTCCGTCCCTGGGCGGGCAAACGGCCGCCAATCAAGCACAACCGGCCACGGCTTGCCAACGCCCTCGTGTCGCCGGGATCGCGGAGGACGGAACCGGGTCCGAGCCTACTCCGCCGGAGCGGTCCAGCGGATCCGCGCGATGCGCTCGGCGTCCCCGTCCACCACCCGGAGCACCACGGGCCCCTCCGGGTGCACGGAGGCCACGACCACCGTGCCGACCCGCCGGTCCGCCTCGTCGTACGCGTCCAGGAGGGCGCCGACCGGGGGCGCCGGGGCGTCGCCGAGGAGGACCGTGACCATCCCCTCGCGCCGATCGGCGATGCGCCGCTCCACGCGGACGGCCGGGGTCTGCGGACCCGCCTCCTCGCCGTCCGGGAGGACCATGGGCAGGGTGGCCGGCCGACGCGTGTCCGGGTCGTGGGACGACAGGGCCTCCTCCTGGACCCCGGGCTCGGGGTGCAGCGCGTCGATGACCCGCGGGTGGACGCCGCACCGGCGACAACCTCCGAAGGTGCACGGCGTCCCGTCCATCTCCTCCTCCCACTCACCGCAGCGCCCGGCGTCCTCGGTGACCTCCCGGACGAAGGCGGTGGGGACGGCCTCCGGCACCAGGGCCCGGAAGGTGCTGGCGAACACGGTGCCGGTGACAGCCGCCGCGACGCCGACCCGGTCGAGGGACACCCCGGCGAGCAGCGCGCGCGGAACGCGGGCCTGGAGCACGCGACCCCGCACCAGCCGCACCCGCTCCGGGACCCACACGGCGGTGCCCGGGGGCGGCTCGCCGAGCACCGTCCGCAGCCGGGCCGGCACGGGGGACAGCACGAGGGCCACCTCCCAGCCGGCGCCCTCGGGCATCCGCACCCGCCGGCCGCGCAGCGCGCGCCGCTCTCCCGTCGCCCGTCCGCGATCGATGTCCAGGTAGACGTCCACGGTCGGCAGGAAGAGGTCCGCGACCTCGCTCCGGCTCAGGCGCACGCCGCGCTCCACGGGCACGGCCCGGGCGAAGTGTGCCTCGACGACGACCTCGTCTCCGTCGGGGACCAGGCGAAGCTCTCGGAGGTCGAACGAGCCGGGCCGATAGGCGTCCCCCGACGGATACACGTAGGTCCCGGGCCCGTGGTCGTCTCCGGCCGGGTCCGGGATCACCAGGGCGCCGTCCCCGGGGTGTGCGCATCCCGGGGCGAGGCACGCCGCGGCCAGCGCCGCGAGGCACGCCGCCCTCCACGCTCGCCTACGGCCCGTGCACCCCACCGCTCGACGATGCTACATGGAGATCTCCGCTGTCCAGCGAGGACTCCCCATGTCGCGCGTCGCCCTGCCCCTGCTTCTCCTCGCCGCCCTGCTCGCCTTGCCCTCCTGTCGGGAGGAGCCGGAGCGGGGGCCGGAGGAGGCGCCCGCGCCCGTCGAGGAGCCGACCGTCGACGCGCAGGAGCCAGAGGCACCGGAGGGGCCGACCCTGGACGCGGAGGCGCGCGGCCGGGCCCGCGATCAGCTCGCCCGGATGAAGCAGCGGCGCCGCTGCAACCGCGTCATGGGCTGCGCCCCCGCGACCGCCCTGATGCAGCACGGGTCCGGCGTGGTCCCGGACCTCGTGGACGCCCTCGAGAGCGCCGGGGCGGCGGACGGCTACTGGGTCCTGCGCGCCGTCGACCTCCTGGGACAGCTCGACGACGACCGGGCGCTCCCCGTGCTGCACGACCTGACGGAGGACACGCGCTGGGAGGTCCGCGCCCGCTCGGCCCGTGCCCTGGCGCGCCTCGCTCGCCCGGAGAGCCTCGAGCCGCTCCGCGAGGCGCTGGGGCGCGCGCGGAACGCCGGGCAGCCGGCCGTGGAGGCCGCGGTGCTGATGGCGCTGGACCGCCTCGACGCAGACGTGGGCGACCGGCCCGCCCGGGAGGTGCTGGAGGCGCACCTGGCCATGGACTACGACACCCTGGCGGGGATGAACCCCGGCATGTTCGCCTTCCTGGCGGAGGTGGTGCGCGAGGCCCGGGTCCCAGCCGCCCTGCCCCTCGCGCGGCTCGGCGCCACCCACCGGGATCGCTTCGTCCGGCTGGTCTCCATCGAGACGCTGGGCGCCCTTCACGACACGGGCGGGATCCCCTTCCTCATCGGCCGCCTGGACGACCCGCTGCCCAGCGTGCGGCGGGCGACCATCCGGGCGCTCCAGGACATCACCGGCAGCGAGGGCCTCAGCACCGCCGAGCAGTGGCGGGCCTGGTGCGAGACCCGCGGCTGCCGCGCCGACCTGGATCGGGGCCTGCCTGCGGGAGCCCCCTGACGCGCCCTACTTCCGGGGCGCCCCGTCGAGCCACGCCGAGACGAGGCCCCCGCCGGCCACGTTCGTGGTCACGAACAGGAGCTGGGCCACGGGCACCGTGCACAGGAGGGTCCCCACGCCGCCCATGGCCAGCACCATGCTCCGCTGTCCGCGGAGCCAGCGCTTCTGCTCGGCGTAGGACAGCCCGTGGAGCTCGAAGTGATAGGACAGCAGGTCCCAGCCCAGCGCGTGGGCGGCGAGCAGGAGCTGGGCTGCGAGGTAGACGACGCTGCCGACGCCCGGCACCAGGTTCAGGGGAAGGATCAGCAGGGTCAGGCCCAGGAAGCGCACGAGGCGCCGGACCTCCGTCGCGACGACACCGGCCGTCACGCGGAAGCCACCCGGCGCATGGGCGAGGGAGGGGCCGCCGGCCCGCCTGCGCGCGGCCTCCCAGACCGGCCCGTGGAACACGGGGAGGAGGATCGACGCGACCAGGTTGAACAGGGGCGGGGCCACGAGCATCGTGCCGACGACGAGGGCCACGCGCAGCAGCCAGCCCAGCCCCTCCCGGAGCCAGCCCCAGGTCGCCTCGATCCAGCCGGCGTCCGGAGGAGGCGGCGGGCCGCCGACCAGTGCGTCTACCAGGGAGAATGCCCCCCACAGCAGGGCCGCGACGAACAGCAGGAACGCCACCGCGTTCACCGCCAGGCTCGCGGCCACCTTGCGCCGCATCCGGAGATCGCCGAGGCAGAGGCGCAGGCCGGCGAGGAGACCCCAGACGGCCTCGGCCGCCCCCACCCGGCGCGTGGGCTCCAGTCGCGACATGGCGGGATGATGCGGCGCCGCCCACGGGCGGTCAACCGCTCCAGGGCGGTCGCGAAGTCGACCGCCCTCCCTTGCCTTTGCCCTTGCCCCTGCCCTTGCCTGCTCTCAGACGCGCAGAACCCATCGTTTCCGAGCGAGTGTAATCCGGCGCTGGGCGGCGTACCGCCGCACGGCCCTCACCTCTCCGACTTTGCGATGGCCCCGTCCCGAGCTACGGGGTGTCCGGCGCCCGCTGCGGCGGGACGTCGATCTCGATGACCTTCAGGTCCTCGTCGTCGCCCGGGTGCTCCTCGCGCTCCGGCTCCGGCGCCGGACGGTCGCGGCGCTCCGGCGTGGTGGGCTCCGAGGCCGAGGTCCGCTCGTCCGGGGGCTCCATGGCCTGGGGCGGGACGTCGATCTCGATGACCTCCACGCCCCGGTCCCGGCTGCGGTCGTCACCCGGGGCCGACGCGGACTCCCCGGAGGCCCGCGCCGACGTGCTGCGGTCCCCAGCGGACTCCGCAGAGGTGGATTCCGACGCGCTCGGCTCGTCGGCAGGCTCGTCCCCGGCGGACTCCGCGACCGCGGGCTGCGGCGTGATCCGCGTCGTTTGTCCGGCGTCCAGCGCTCGGACATCCCCGCTCGGGCCCGTCACGGACACCCGCCCGTGGGTCACGCGAACTTTCGTCGAGCCTGCGTCGTCCACGGCCACGGTGAACGTCGTGCCCAGCACCCGCACGCGGGCGGCGTCCGACCGCACCTCGAAGAGGTCGTCCGGCCGCTCGCGGGCCACGTCGCAGGTCAGCTCCCCGTCCAGCACGTGGAGCACGACGGCCTCGGGGCGCCAGGCGTCGACGCGGACGCGGGCGTGCGGCTCGAGGGTCAGGAGGTGCTGGTCGAAGGCCGCGATCCGTCTTCCGTCCGCGCCCGCCTCCAGGACATCGCCCACCGCCACGGTCGGCGCCGCCTCCCCGGCCGAGGGGTCCTGCTCGGGCTGCGCGGGCTCCGTCACGAACGGGGCGGTCGTCGCGGGGGCCGCGGCCTCCGGCCCGGGCGTCTCCTCCCGCCGCTCGCCCGGCAGGTCCACGACCAGCACGAGCGCCGCGGCCGCCGCAGCCGCGACCAGGGGCACCCACACCGCTCGCCGGTGGCGACGGCGGGCTCTGTCGTCCACGGCGTCGCGCACGCGCACCCACGCCCCGGGAGACAGGGTCACGTCGGCCTCCAGGCTCCGCCGCGCCGCCTCCATGGTGCGCTCGTAGCGCGTCTGCCGCTCGGCGGCCTCGGCGCAGTGGGGACACTCGGCCAGGTGCCCCTGCAGCCCACCGTCGACCGATGCGCCGTCGAGCACCGCCCGCTCGTATCGTTCACAGGTCCCCATCACCCTCGCCTCCGGGGGCGGACGCCCCGCTGCTCGAGCTCCGCCATGAGCTCCCGGCGCGCGGCGAGCAGCCGCGACCGGACCGTGTTCTTCGGGACGTCCAGGACCTCGCCGATGTCCTGGGGGGACAGGCCCTCCAGCTCGTGGAGCACCCAGACCGTGCGCTTCTTCTCGCTGAGCCTGTCGGCCGCCCGGTAGACCTCCGCCAGGATCTCCCGGTCCTCCAGGCGCGACGCCTGGTCGGTGCGGGCCCGCAGGCGGCCGGCCTCCTCTCCGGTCATGCCCAGGAGCAGCCAGCGCTTGCGCTTCTTCTTCCGCAGGTGCTGGAGGGCCACGTTGACGGCGATGCGATAGACCCAGGTGCCGAGGCGGGAGCGCCCCTCGAAGCGAGGGAGGCACCTGTGGACCTCCAGGAAGGCCAGCTGGACCACGTCCTCCACCTCGTCGGACGGGCCGAGGATGGTGCGCACGGCCCCCAGCACGCGGCCGCGCTGGTCGCGGTAGACGGTGTCGAAGTCGGGGACGTCCGTCGCCGCCGGGGACTCGTCCTCGCGGACGCAGGCGCCGTCGGCCTCGTCGAGCTTCATTCCTGGAACCGCGACCGTCAGGGCAGCCTCCTCGTGCCGAGGGCGTGCGCCGGCACGGGGCAGCTGGCCCCGGTCCGGGCGGCGTTCATCGGTTCGTTGCCCTGTCATGGGGTCCTGATCAGAAGCAGCGCGGGTGGACCGGCGATCGGACACATAGCCCTACGCTACGCGGATCATAGCGCCGCGTCGCGTCCCGGGGCAGTTTTCGGCGGTCCCTTGCTGCCCGAGTCAGTGGCAGTACAGCTCGTAGGTGACGTCGAGGGAGTCGCCCTCGTCGGGCAGGCACGAGCCGTCCTCCTCGAACTCCACGCCCCGGCCGTCGTCCGCGAGCTTCCAGCCCTCCTCGCAGGGCTCCCCGTTGATGCTGACCTCCACGGAGGCGGGCCTGGCCGAACCCCCGAGGGGGAACGTCGTCTTCGGGCCGAACGTGCCCTCGCCGAAGGTGGCCAGCGTGTCCGCGAACGAGGCGTCGCAGATGCTCGCGTACGCTCCGCCGCTCTTGTCGGCCACCTTGATGTAGCGGAGGCCGCCCGTGGCGCTCCCGGACTGCGTGCTGCACCCGCCCGGCTCGCCCACGATCGCGTACGCCGTCACCATGTCCGCGTTGCCGCCTTTCAGCGAGACCAGGAAGTCCAGGTAGGTGAGCGCGGGCTCGGGCGACTGGTCGTCCTCGTCGGACACGAAGATGACCACCAGGGAGGCGTCCTCCCGGAGATACTTGTGGAAGTCCCCCGTCAGAGAGGCCTCCGCGGCGGCGAGGCCCTCCTCCTTTCCGGAGCCCGACGTACCCACCAGGACGTTGTCCAGGAAGTCGCCCTCGTTCATGGGGGTCACCAGCTCGGGCTCGCCCTTCAGGGCCCCGTTCGCGCCCATGTCGGTGGTGGTGACGCCGATGCGGTAGTCGGTCCCCCACTCCTGGGCCGCCTCGATGAACGACGCGAAGTTGTCGGCCAGGTTGGCCTGCTCCGCGTGCATGGAGCCGGAGTCGTCCACCACGAAGAGGACGTCGACCAGGCTGATCGCCTTGCCCTCGAAGGTCTCCGTGATCACGTGGCTCTCCACGCCCTCCGCGCGCAGCATCACCGGGTGGACGGGATCGTCCGGATCGCTGGAGTGTACGAACAGCTCGCAGGCGTGCTCGCCGACGCCTTCGGCGAGAAACCGCGGTCCCAGGGCGGCGGGGAGCCCGCTCTCCAGGATGAGCGGGAGGGTCGGCTCCTCCTCCAGCGAGAACTCGCCCGCGCAGGCGCCCCATGCGACGTTGGTGACCTCCACGGGGATGGGCCCGACGCTGTACAGGCTCACGAGGGAGGTCTCCGAGAAGCATCCTTCGGGGACGAAGCCGAAGTCGATGGTGTCCGGGTAGACGTTGATCTTCGGGACGCCGCTGTCCCCGAGCAGGTTCGGCCCGGGCTCCCAGCCGCCCTGGGACGCGGGGACCTGCCGCTGCTCTCCGGTCTGCGGATCGTCCACGATGGCGTTGATCCGGGCGTGATAGCGGTCCACGCCGTCCTCGGAGCCGCTGAAGGTCGGCGCGTCGAAGCGGACGGGGATCGGATACGCCCCGCCCGGTCCGATCGTGGCCGGGCCGGCCGGGCCGCCGAGGAGCGTGAACTGGGGGCTGGACGCCCCGTCGTCGCAGGTCGCGGCCGCCCCATCGGGCTCGCAGCGGTCGATCCAGGCGTTCGCCACCGTGCACTGACCCGTGCCGTCGTTCCTTAGCATCACGTCCACGGTCTTGCTGGTCTGGTGGGGGACGCCGCCGAAGTGCGTCACCGCCGGCGAAAATGACGGCGCGCAGGTGGCCTCCCCGGCGCGCCGGCCCACAAGGTCCAGGATCCAGGCCGGCCGCTCCGGGTCGTCCGAGTGCACGCGGAGCGTCCCGAGGGCCTTGCCCATGGGCGCCCCGTCGTTGGTGAACGTCACGGCCACGGAGCGGCTCGCCCCCGGCTCCAGCGTCGCCGCGATGGGCGGGACCTGCGTGGGTCCGAACGCCGCCTCCGGCGTCACCGCCATCTCGTCGGTGTCCTGCTCGACGATCTCCATGGACTCGACGGTCAGGGGAAGCTGCCCCGCGTTGGTCAGGGTCACCTGGCGCGTGGCGGTGACCCCCTGGGCCACGAAGCCGAAGTCCAAGACATCGCCGGGCACGACCTTCAGGACCGGCGCCCCCGGCGTGCCCTCCACGGGCACTACGAGAGGCTGGCGTGTGAGGTCGTTGCTGGAGACGAGCACCACCCCCAGGTCCTCGCCCGGATCCCCGGCCCCCTCGCTCGGGGCCCAGGCGACGTCCACGAACGCCGACTCGTTGGTCCCCAGGGTGAGCGGGAACGGGCCGTCCGACGCCCCGCCCAGGGACAGGTCCGGGTGCGCCCCCTCCTCCAGGGCCACGTCATCGACGACGAGGTCCCCCGAGCCCTGGTTCACGAGCATCAGGCTCCGCACGGCCACGTCTCCGACGGCCACCGGCCCGAAGCCCACGACCTCGGGCACGGCGCCGATGACCGGTCCCATCTCGCGCCCCGTGACGGGGACGGCCACGTCTCCGTTGCGCCCCGTGGCGTGGATCCGCAGCGTGGCCTGGTCCCGATCCCGGCCCGTCGGGGTGTAGGTCACCTCCACCTCGCGCGTCTCGCCGTAGCCGAGGACCCCGATGGCCCCGCGGGAGACCTCCACCGCGAAGTCACCGGCGTCCCCCTCCAGAGCCACCGACTCGACGATGAGCGTCTCCGAGCCCACGTTGCGCAGGGCGAGCGTCTCCGCCGCGGTGTCCCCCGGCGCCAGGATCCCGAAGTCGAGGGACTTCGGCTGGACCGCGAGGATGCCGGCCTGGCCCGGCGTGCCGACCGGGATCGTGACCGGGGGCCGCTGGGGCAGGTTGTGCCGGATGGTCAGGGTCCCCGCGTCCGGCGCGCGGGTCTCAGGGCGATAGTGGACCATCCACGTGGCCTTCTCGCCGGGTTCCAGGGCCGCGGAGCCCGGCCCCTCGAGGCGCAGGTCGCCGCTGTCCGTCTCGAGGCGCGCGTCCTCCAGGTGCAGGACGCCGTCCGTCCCGCCGTGCCAGACCTCGACCGTCTGCGTGAGCTCCTCGCCCACGGGGACGGCCGCGAACTCGATCTCCCCGGGCGTGTAGCCGAGCTGCGTGTCCAGGCCGGCGCTGAAGCCCCCGCCGTCGCCGTCGCCGCAGCCCCCGATCAGCGCCGCGACGGCGCTGACGCACGTGAGCAGCCACCGTGTGTGCGTGCCCATGGCCTCCCCCGTGAGATCCGACCGCCGAAGCTAGCAGACGGGCGACCGCGGGCGAAGAGGCTGCCGCGGGCGTGCTGGAACCACAACCACTGCAACATGTGACCCCCGCGTTGAAGGGGCGTCGCGCCTCCCCGTATCATCGAGCCAGGTCGGCCCAGGGGCGTGGTCGGCGGTCGCCAGACGCGGGAGAGCACGTGGGCCGGATGGAAGTGCGCGCGACGAGGTGCATTGGATGGATGCTCGCCCTGGGGGCCACGGCCCTTGTCGCCTGCGTCGAGCTACCCAGCGCGCCCGAGGACGGCGCGGGCCCGGAGGAGCCCGCCCTTCCCAAGGCGCCGGCGGAGCCTTCCTTTCCCGAGAAGCCGGAGGAGCCTTCCGCGGAGGGGTTGTCCCTCGCGTCCGTGGAGCCCGCGACCGGCCCCGTCGCCGGAGGCACCGAGGTCATGCTGCAGGGCTCCGGCTTCCTGGGCGGCATGACGGTCCTGGTGGACCAGTCCCCCGCCCTGGACCAGGTCCGGATCAACGAGACCACCGTCATCTTCACGACCCCGCCCCACCCCGCCGGGGCCGTGGAAGTGAGCGCCTTCCACCCGGACGCGAACGGCGGTGAGCCTGTCGTCCTGGAGGACGCCTTCACCTATGAGAGCGACCTCTCCATCGACGCCGTGGAGCCCTCGGAGGTGGACGTGGGCGGCGGGGTCCCGCTGACCGTCCACGGCGCGGGCTTCGGGGCGGACGCCCGGTTCTTCGTCGGAGGGCGGGCCGCCATCGACCAGGCGCGCGTGGACGACGGCTCCCTCGTGGGCATCGCGCCCCCGGGAGAGTACGGCCCGGCGGACGTCCACGTGGTCTCGTCCGGGGCCACCGCGACCGCGCGGGACGCGATCACCTACCGTGCGGCCCCGCGGGTGGACTCCCTGTCCCCCGCGTCCGGCCCGCCGGCGGGAGGGCCCCTGGTCCGCCTCGAGGGTCGTGGCCTGGAGGTGGACGCTCTGGTGCGATTCGGCGAGGCGGAGGCCCTCCCCGTGGACGCGGCGTCCGACGACACCTGGGTCGACGTCCAGGCCCCGGCGGGCCCCCCGGGCGGCGTCGTGGACGTGGAGGTGGCGACGGACCAGGGCGTGGATCGGCTGCCGCGCGCCTGGGCCTGGTCGGATCCGGAGGCGGACCCGTACGTCCTCTCGTGCAGCCACCTGGTCCCGGCGGCCGGACCCGCCGCGGGGGGCACGGAGACCACCCTGGCCTGCGACGGCCTCCACTACGGCGTGGAGGTGCACTTCGGCGAGACGCAGGCCGAGGTCCTGTCCACGGACGCCGATACCCGCACCCTGGTCGTGCGCGCCCCGGCCGGCGAGCCCGGCGCGGCGGACGTGCGGGTGACGTCGCCCTACGAGGAGGTCGTCCTGGAGGACGCCTGGACGTGGGAGGCCGCGAGTGCGCTGTCCGTGACGAACGTCTCCCCCGCGTCCGGTCCTCCCAGCGGGGGCACGGGGGTGACGATCGAGGGCCAGGGCCTCGACGACCAGACGTCGGTGCGGATCGGGGCGCTGCCCGCGGGCGACGTGACCCTGCAGGCGGACGGCACCCTCGAGGCCACGACGCCGCCCGGAGGCCCGGGCGCGGCGGACGTGCGCGTGCTGCGGGCCGGCGAAGAGGCCGTGCTCCCTGGCGCCTTCACCTACACCACCGGTGATCTGGACCTCTCCCTCGTGGCCCCGGCGACCGCGGCGCAGGCCGGCGGGACGTGGCTGCGCGTGGTCGGCGACGGCTTCGACGACGGGACCGAGGTCGTCATCGGCGGCGAGACGGCCCGGGTCATCGAGCGGGTCTCGGCCGCCGAGCTTCACGTCCGCAGCCCGAGGCTGCCCGTGGGTACGTGGGATGCCCGGGTCGTCCGCGGCGGCGAGGAGGCCGTCCTGGAGGGCGCGCTGACGACCTTCGATCCGCGGAGCGCGTACGGGGGCACGTGGGGCGGCCCCATCGACGGCGCCGTGAACGTCACCGTCCGCGGCACCTACGGCATCGGGCCGATCCCGGGCGCCTTCGTGGTGGTTCGCACGGCCGACGGCGAGCAGCTCGAGGGCTACACGGACGACAACGGCCAGGTCACCCTGAGCGAGCCGTGGCTCGACGGCGTGGTGGAGGTCACCGCCGGCGCCGAGGGCTTCAGCACCTACTCCGTCGTAGAGTACGACGCCCGGAACGTGACCGTGTTCCTGCGCCCGAACACCCCTCCGCCGCCCTCAGACGGCGGGGGCGACGGCGAGCCGAGCGAACCCCCACCGCCGTCCGTGTTGCGCGGCGAGGTCGTCGGCCTCGGGAAGTACGTCGTCCCGCCGCCGGGCACGTGCGACCAGGCCACCGTCCCCGGGGCGGAGCACTGCGTCGAGTGCACGCCCGAGGCCGGCTGCGGTGATGGCTTCACCTGCGTGGACCTCCTCGAGCAGGGCCACCGCTGCCTGGCCACGTGCGAGGCTCCGACGGACTGCCCCCAGGGATACGCCTGCGCGGCCTCGCCGGCCGGGACCCGCTGCATTCCGGAGCCGGGGGAGCGCGAGGCGCGCTGCTCCCTGAGCGCCACGAGCGTCTTCTCCCAGGCCATGACCGTGCCCGCCACGGGCGTCGTGGGCCCCGGCGAGGAGTTCGAGATCGAGACCTCGCGCTTCGGCGAGGTGGCCATCGTCTGCTTCGCCGGCTACCGGGACGCCTCCGGGACGTTCACGCCCACCGCCCTGGGCGTGCGGCGGCACGTGCTGTCCCAGCCCGGCCTGACGCAGGAGGACCTGGACGTGGTCCTGGACCACCCGCTGGACCGGACGTTCCGTCTCCGCCTGCAGGACCCGCCGACGTGGTCGGACGGCGTGCGCGCGCCCTCCGTCACGGTCTCGCTGGACCTCGGCCCGGACGGCGTCATCCCGTTCACCCGGCCCCTCCTGGAGGGATCCGACGACGCCACGTGGCGCCTGCCCCGCCAGCTCTCGGGGCTGAGCGGCAACCTCTACGACGCGTCGTACTCCTTCTACACGAGCATCTCGGCCGACACACCGACGGGTGTGCCGACCGCGTACAACCTCGTGCGGAACGTGACCCACGTGGGCGAGGATCGCAGCCCGGTGTGGCGCGACGGGGCCTGGGCCCTGGAGCCCAGCCAGAACGACCTGGACCTGCACGGCGTGTGGGGCTCCGCCTCGGACCGGGTGCTCGCCGTGGGCGCGCGCGGCCGCATCCTCCTGTACGACGGCGTGAGCTGGACCGCCCAGTCCAGCGGCACCTCCGAGACCCTGCGCGCCCTGGACGGCGCCGCGGCCGACGACGTCTGGGCGGTCGGCGACGCCGGGACCGTACTGCACTGGGACGGCCTGTCCTGGCAGCCCGTGGAGGCGTCGGAGGACGACCTCCGGGCGGTCGCGACGGCTCCCGGGCAGCCGGTGTGGACGGCGGGAGCGCTCCGCGTCCGCCGCCTGGACGACACGGGCTGGTCCCTCGCGGGGCCGCCCTCGCTCCAGGACGTGCACGGCCTCGACGCCGTGGAGGACGGCCGCGTGGTGGCCGTGGGATCCGGCGGCCGCGTCTTCCTCCGGGGCGTGGATGGCGCGTGGTCCCCGGTGCCGAGCCCCGTGGACGCCACCCTGCTGGACGTGGACCTGGACCCGGTCAGCGGCGAGATCGTCGCGGTCGGGGCCGACGGCGCGGTGATCCAGGGCACGGCCGAGGACGGCCTCGCGGCGGTGGAGGTCGAAGGCGTGCAGGACACGCTCACGGCCGTCGACCGGGCGCCCGACGGCACCCTCTTCGCCGTGGGCGACAACGGTCGGTCGCTGCGTCGCGTGGACGGCGCCTGGCAGGACTCCCCGATCCCGGACTACCGCTCCCGCGCAGAGGGCGTCTTCGCGCCCGGCGACGGCGGCCCCGTCCGGGTGGTCGGCGGCGCCGCCTTCATCCTCGGACCCTTCCTCCACTATCCCGCCATCGAGGGCGCGACGCCGGATTCCGAGACGGGCGGCCTGACCCTCGGCTGGAACTGGGACGGCGGGCCGGCCGGCCAGTACACCCAGCTCACGCTGTTCGAGGAGTTCGGCCCCGACATCTGGACGCTCGTGGTGGACGGCGATCGCCGAGAGGCCCTGCTCCCGGACCTGGAGGCCCTCGCGAACCTCGCGGGCGTGGGCTCGGGCTCGCGGCGCATCGAGGTGCTCCGGGTCCTCAACGTGGACTTCGACATCGACGAGTACACGACCCGCGATTTCAGCATCTTCCGCCGCTCGAGCTGGACCGTGAACCGAGGGAGCTTCTTCGCGCCCTGAGCGCCGCCCCTGCCGGTCGACACCACGTCCACGGCCGGGCGCTCCCGGTGCGGTGGATCGAGGCGACTTCTACTCGAGCACGTACCGTCGGCGACGCAGGACCACCAGGGCGACGAGGGCCACCAGCCACGTGTAGGGTGAGGCGTCGCGGGTGGCCTGGCAGCCCGCGAGCTCCTCGCCGGAGGCCATGGCTGTCGCGTCATCCTCGCCGAGGCCGCCGCCGGCTCCCGCGCCCGGCGCCGCGCCCGCACCCGGGTCCGTGCGCTCGCAGACCTCGATGCCACCACCCACGCTCTCGCACGTCCAGCCGTCCGGGGGCGGGCCGTCCAGATCGCTCAGGTCGCCGGAGGGCTCGCCGCCGCCCCCCTTGGCGCCGTCCTCGTGGCGCTCGGCGTTCTGCTGCGTCCCGGCCGTCCCCTCGTCGTCCGAGGACGAGACGGGGGCCATGTCGTGGCCTTGGGAGTCGCCACCCGCGATGGTCCGGCAGGCCGTCTTGGAGTTCACGAACAGCCGGGTGTCGTGGTGGGCCACCTTGCCCTCGGTCACGATGATCCCGGCGCTCGCGTCCGACGCCGCGAGCATGAGGACGCCCGGCAGGGCGGCCGCGATCGCGATGACGTGAGTCGTACGCACGGACCTACTCCTTCGACCTCGCCGTCGGGGCCCGCAGGGGCCACACGGCGAACGTCGCTGCGCCCTCGCCCCTCGACGAGGACGCGTCTCCGAGAAAGCTCTCCATCCGCTCGGCGATGTCCATCGCCACCTCCGGGTCGACCCGCATCTCGGCCACCCAGAGCTTCGCCGTCCCCGCCGTGTCCTCGCGGGACCGCTCCAGGGCGGCCGCGCGGAGCACGTGCAGGAAGCCGCTCACCACGTCTCCCCCGTCCCCGCCCGCCCCGGCGCAAGCGCCGGAGACGGCGAACACGGCCAGGAAGCGCTCGCTGCGCTCCGTCTCCGGTCCGCTCGCTGCAGCCACGACCGCCGGGAAAAGGTCGTCGTCGGCGCGGGTCAGCAGGCTCCGCACGCCGCCCTGGCCCCCGAGCCCGCAGCGGACGTCCGCGCCCACGGGGGCGGGCTCGTCCAGATCGATCCGCCGCAGGACCAGGTCCCGCAGGTAGGAGGACATCCCCTCCTGCCGCTGGTGGACGGCCGGCACCAGCGACCAGCCGCCCTGCGCGCCCTCCACGAGGCCGTGCTCCCGGAGCGTCTCCAGGCGAGCCGCCACGGAGGCCCGTGGCTCACCGAGGGACTCCGCCACGCGTCGCTCCGGCGTCGGACCGGAGCCCACCGCCAGCAGGAGCTCCCACTCGTCCCGGAGCAGCTCCCACGCGAGCTCGTCGGCCACGCGCCGGACGGGGGCGTCCTGTTCCACCGCCGTCGCCATCAGGTCTCCCGCTTGAAGACGCGGTTGTAGAAGGCCCACGCCACGCTCTTCGTGGGCCGCATGAACCGCTCGGAGCCGAAGTAGCGCCGGAACTCGGCCTGGGTCGTGGCCCCGGACAGGAGCCACAGGGACGCGCGCATGATGTCGTCCGCCCGGTCCATGATGTTGCGATAGCTCGGCGGGACGTCGTCGATGGAGGTGATGACGTCGTGGATGACCTCGGCCTGGCGGGACAGCACCCGCTCTGGCACGCCGTGGGTCCGCGCCAGGCGGGCCAGGAGGGAGTCGTCCGGCAGCGCCGCGAACCGGCTGTCCACGAGGGCGACGTCCCGCTCCTCCCGGTCGCCCGCGGTCTGGCCGAAGCGCGTCTCCAGGTAGGGCCGCACCCGCTCACTCGTCAGCTTCAGCGGCGGCGCGCCCTCGGCGAGGGCCCCGAAGACGAGGTCCCGGACGACCTCCCGCAGTCGGCGCACGCTGCCCAGCCCCGTCTCGCGGATGGCCGCCGCGATGTCCGCCTTGGCCTGACGGCTGAAGCCGCGGCAACCGGCCACGTCGCACTCGGCCGCCGTCGCCTCCCAGAAGTGTTCCACGAGCTGCCAGATGTCGTCCTCGCGCTCGTGCAGCGGCTTCACGTCGATGCGCGTCGCGCCGGGAGCGGCGTCCTCGCCCAGGGCCACCACCAGGGTCTCCGCGGGGGACTCCCGAAGGGCGCGGCCGACCAGCTCGCGATCCGGCGCGGACAGGGCGTCGGTCCGGTCAAGGACCAGCGTGCCCGTGGCGGCCTCGCGCAGGCTGCGCGTCAGGGTCTCTCCGAGGCCGACGTCCTGCGCGGCGCGGGCGCAGTCCACGTCCACCCGCGCGCCGGAGCGCCCCAGGAGGTCCCGACACGCCGCGTGGGCGGCTCGCGCCACGGTGTGCCGCCCGCTCCCCGACGGTCCGCGCACCTCCACTGTGTCGCGGGCCTCCCGGAGGAGCACCTTCGCCTTGAGATCGTGGAGCAGGTCCGTCCGGAACCGCTCCCCCACGATCCCCAGGCGGTCCAGGGTCCCCGTGAGCCGTTGGTCCAGTTCGCTGCGTGTCGCCATCTCCATTCGCTCCCCCCTCCGTCGACCGCGGTCGCGAGACCGGACGCGGCCGCGACGGGATGATAGGGGCGCGGCCGGAGGCCGGACAAGGAGGAGGCGGCGCCTGCCGGTTCGTAGACCGAAACCCCGACCGGGGACGGTTACCGGAGGGAGCGGATGCGCCAGGCGGGCATCGCCTCGCCCAGCCCGGGGGCCGCCACCGGCTCGAGCGCCTCCAGGTCGGCCCGCTCCCGCAGGACGCGCGCCGCCCCGGCGTCGACGGCCACGGCGCCCTCGTCGTGGGCCCGGGCCAAGTGAAAGGCGACGTCCGCATCCCGGTCCTCGAGCAGCGGGGAGAGGACCCCGTCCGAGGCGTCGTGGGTGCGCAGGACGAGCCCGGCCCGGAAGGCGATGGGGTCGCCGAGGTCCTCGGCCAGGGCCTTCACCATGTCGTGGAGCAGCAGCGCGTGCCCGGCGGCCGTCGCGGCCTCCTCGGCCGGGTTCCGGCCGGGGCGGAACAGCCCGTAGAACGCCCGCGCCGACCGCGCCGCCGGCTGCTGCACCATGCCTCCGCCCCGCTCCACCACGTGGCGCCACCGCTCCAGCACGTCGGTCAGCGCGGCCGGCGGCTTCGGCGGGATGAGGGCGTCCGGCGGGACCTCGTCCAGCTCCACGTGGAGCAGCGCCACGCGGGCCCGGTCGTGGCTGGCGAGGATCTCCGCGGTCGGGAGGCCATGGAGGCTCGGCCGCTGCAGCGGGCGCGTGGACCGCCGGCTCGGGCGGGGGCGCTCGAAGCGGGCCGGCCACTCCTCCCGGGGGAGCACCGACATCATGGCCTCCAGGGCCGCCCCGACGCCTGCGAACCGGCTCTCGCGGGCCTTTGCCAGCAGCTGACGGATGATGGCGCTCACCTCGCGGGGGACACGCACGCCCTCGGGCAGGCGGGACGCCAGGCCGGGTGGGCGCGTGTAGAGCTGGTGACGGCAGACCGTGATCGGGTCCTCCCCCTCGAAGGCCCGTGTCCCGGAGAGCATCTCGAACAGCACCAGGCCGAGGGAGTACAGGTCGCTCCGGCCGTCCAGGGGATCGCCCCGGATCTGCTCGGGGCTCATGTACGCCGGCGTACCGCTCACGCCCGTAGAGCCCGGCGCCGGCGCGCTGAACTCCCGGTCCGCCGCGATGTAGGAGACGCCGAAGTCCAGCAGCCTCACCCGCTCGTTCCGGCCGGGATCGCCCATGAGCTGGATGTTGTCCGGCTTGAGGTCGCGGTGCACGACGCGCCGGGAGTGGGCATGGCCCAGGGCGTCGCAGAGCTCGATCGCCACGTGCAGGGCGCGCTCCCACGGGAGGTGGTGCAGACGCTGCATGACCTGTCCCAGGCTCTCGCCCCCCAGAAACTCCATCACGATGACGTGGTTCCCCTCCGCCGTCAGGCCGAAGGTGTGCACCTGCACCACGTTGGGATGGTCGAGCAGGAGCGAGACGCGCGCCTCCCGGTAGAAGCGCTCCACGGTGTACGGCTCGGCGGCCAGGCGGGGATCGAGCACCTTCACGGCCACCGGGAGCGACTGGCGGATGCTCTGGGCCCGGTAGATGCGGCTCATGCCCCCCTCGGCGACAGGCGCGAGGAGCTGGAAGAGGCCGTCGATCACGGTCCCGGGAGCGGGATAGTCCGACGCCAGCGCCTGTAGCGGCACGCGATCGGCCGGGCAGTCGTGGAGCGCGCCGTAGCTTCGGCGGCAGATGGGACAGAAGCGCATGTTCATGGCCGCCGCCTCGCCGCCCGGACCATCAGCGCCACGCCCGCGGCCGGCGCAGCCAACAGGGCGAACATCGCCGGGTGCCGGAGGACCTCCGGGTTGCCGTAGAGCTGGGACGCCAGCGCCATGCCGTTGTGCATCATGTGCAGGATCACCGCCGGCCACACGCTCCCGGACAGCACGACGAGTCCGCCGAGCACGAGCCCGACCCCGAACGTCGTGGGGAGCTGGTGGATATTCAGATGGTATAGCGCGAACACGGCCGACGACGCGAGGACCGCGACGGCCGGCGACGCCCTCCGCAGCAGCGACTGGAGCAAGACGCCGCGGAAGAGGGCCTCCTCGCAGACGGCCGGCGCGACCGCCGCTCCCAGGAACAGGATCGCGGCCGTGTCGGGCGCCCCTCCGAGACGGGCGAAGGCCTCTCCCATGGCCTCCATCTGCGGCGTCGGCACGGGGAGCCAGTGGTCGGCCAGCGTCTCCATGACCCGGAGCGCCCCGTACCAGAGACCGCCCCCCAGGAGCACCGCGGCCGCCACCGACCAGGCCGGCGGACGCCGGAGGGCGAAGGTCGCCCGGATGTCTAGGCGCAGCGCCAGGGCCAGCCCCGCCGCGGGGGCCAGCAGGAAGAGCCACTGCGTCGTGTGGATGATCGCGAGGAGCGGAGCGTCCGCCAGGGCCAGGGAGCCGTAGAACAGCAGGAGGAGGACCAGCGCCAGGAGCGTGATCGCTTCCCCGACCGTGGGCACGGGCGACCGCCGGTCCGCGCGGGTGCGACGCCTGAACAGCGCCCCGGGCCCCTCCTGCCCGAGCAGCACGGACTCCATCGTGAACACGCGTGCCGCCAGGACCAGGCCCAAGGCGGTCCACGCGGCCGTGGACAGCAGGACGACGAGCAGCAGCCCCGGTTCCACCTCGCCCAGGAGCAGGGCCTTCATGGCAAGGGCCAGGTTCACGACCGGCAGCGCCGCCGTCCCCGCGCCGAGGGCGACCCCGGGGAGGCTCGAGATCATGAGGGGGAAGACGCAGACCAGGTACAGGGGCGTCAGGTAGTTCTGCGCGTCCTTGAAGGTCCGGGCGGTCACCGCGACGGCCATCATCACGGCCCCGAACATCATCCCCAGGAGCACGAGGCACAGGAAGATGAGCACGAGGCTCCCCGGCGAGACCGCGAACGAGACGTCCGCTCCGAGCTGCTCCGGGAGGGGCAGGCTTACGGCCACCAGGGCCACCGATCCCAGGTTCACGATCCCGCTCAGGACCGACAGGCCCACCACCGCGCCGAACTTCCCCGCCACGATGGCCAGCGGCGGAATGGGCGCCGTCAGGAGCGTCTGCAGGGTCCCCCGCTCCTTCTCCCCCGCCGTGAGGTCGACGGCCGGGTAGAACGCGGCGCCGATCATGAGGAAGCTCACCAGCATCGGGAGGATCTGACCCAGGATCCATCCCCCCTGGCGCGCGGGCGGGGCGACGTTGTCGGACTCCAGGGCGACCGGGTCGACGAACTCGGGCAGGAGGCCGGCCCCGTCCAGCCGATCGCGGCGCACGGACTCGACCCACCCGGCCACGGCGCCGCGCACGCGCTGCTCCGCCTCCCGCGAGAGGTCGGCCGAGCCGTCGAAGACCACCGTCAGGGGCGTCTGCCCCTCGGTCGCGACCAGGAGGCGCGCCGTCTCCGGCACCCGCACGGCCACGTCGACGCGTCCCCCGATCACCGCCTCGGCCGCGTCTGCTACCGCCTCGATCGAGGCGCCCTCGATGGCCTCCAGCTCCCCGCGAAGCCCCGCGGGGGCAGGGCCGTCCTCCACGCCCACGACGACCGCCTGCCGCACGAGCCTGTCGCGCTGGACCATCGTGGCCTGGCTGAAGCCGATGAACAGCAGCGGATAGAGCACCAGGGGCAGGACCACCATGACCACGAGGGTCTTGCGGTCCCGCAGGGCCTCGCGGAGCTCCTTTCGGGTGATCACCGCCGCGGCGGACAGGGGGCTCATGGCAGCCCTCCCGCGGGCGCCTCGCCCAGCAGGGTGAAGAACCCCTGGGACAAGGAGGCCGCGCCGGCTCGCTCCAGCAGGTCGTCCAGCGTGCCGGAGGCGCGCACCGTGCCGTGGTGGATGATGGAGGCCCGGTCGCAGATGAGCTCCACCTCGGCCAGGATGTGCGTGGAGAGGATGACGGCCTTCCCCCGGTCCGCCTCGTCGCGGAAGAGGCCCAGGATGTCCCGCGCGGCCAGGATGTCCAGGCCGCTGGTGGGCTCGTCCAGGACGAGGACCGCCGGATCGTGGACCACGGCGCGGGCGATGGAGACCCGCTGCTTCTGCCCGGTGGACAGGCTCTCGCAGCGCCGCTCGGCGAAGGACCGGGCGCCCACGAGCCGGGCGAGGTCGTCGATCCGGGCCTCCAGGGCGTCGCCGCCGAGGCCGTGCAGGCGCCCGAAGTAGCGGAGCACCTCACGGGGCGTCAGGCGACCGTACAGCCCCGTGTCCCCCGTGAGATAGCCGAGCCGCCGGCGAACCTCGACGGGCTCCACCCCCACCTCGTAGCCTCCGACCCACGCCCGCCCGGTGGTGGGCGTCAGGAGCGTGGCCAGGATGCGCATGGCCGTGGTCTTGCCGGCGCCGTTCGGACCGAGGAGGCCCACGACCTCGCCCGGGCGCGCCTCGATCGACAGCCCGTCCAGGGCGACGACGGAGCCGAACGTGCGACCGAGATCCTCTGCGATCACGCCTTCGTGGGTCGGGTGGGCGGACATGGCGGGCCTATCGAGGCTGCTGGGCGGCCGGGAGCTCCTCCTCCGGGTCGGCGTCCCGTTCGAGGCGGGCGGCGTGCTCCTCCGGGGGCGGCCTCACGAGCCGGCGCCCTCCTCGGCCGCGAGCCGCGCGACCAGGTCCTCCACGGACGCGCGAAGCGCCTCCACGTCGCCGTCGTTGGGCAGGCTCCGGTCGGCCAGCGCCAGGGTCGCGGCGAGCTGCTGGGTGGTGGGATCGTCGCTGTCGGTCTCGCGCCGCTCCAGCTCCACGAACTCCTCCCACGTCGTGGGGTCGCCGACGCGTCCACGGGCTCGGAGCCGCTCGAAGCGGACCTCCGGCGCCGCCGTCACGGCCACCAGGGTGAAGCCCTCCAGGCGGCGAAGCTCGCGGACCTCCGCGGGGTTCCGGATGGAGTCGACGATGTGATCGCGGCCATCGCGGAGCCGATCGCGCAGTCGGGCCGCCAGGACGCCCGGGCCGCCCGCGCGCCTCAGCTCGTTGCCCAGCTCCAGGAGGGCACGCCGGCTCTCGGCCACGCCGCGCGCCGTCAGCTCTTCGCGGAGGATGTCCGACAGGGAGTGATAGGCGAAGCCGCGCTCCCGCAGCACCTCCGCCACCGTCCCCTTCCCGGCAGCGAACTTCCCCGTCAATCCGATGATCACCACGCCTCCTCGCGCTCGCCCGCCGGGTCAGGACTCCTCGTCTTCCTCGTCCCGCTCGATGCCGAACTCCTCGTCGGCCTTCTCCCGGGCCTTCTTCCGGATCTCGGCGTCCTTGCGGCGCTCCGCCTCCTCGGCGGCCTCCCGGGCCTCGTCGTCCGAGACGTCGCGCCCCTCCCGGTACGGGTCCTCCCAGTCGTCCGACGTCCGGTACTCCCGGTCCTCCTGCAGGACCGCCGTGCCCTCCTCCTTCGTCTGACCAGCCTCCTCGCCGGCCTCCTGCGCGGCGAGGGCCTCGCGATAGCGGCGATCCGCCTCGGCCCCGCGGACGAACTCCTCGCCCTCCCCGTCCTCCTCCATGGCGGCCATCGTGCGGGTGCCCTCCTCGCGCTCCTCGGCGCCGAGGGCCTCCGCGCGGGCCCGGTCCATCCAGTCCATCTGGCCCACCTCGGACAGGCGCACGTCCAGCTTCGTCGCCTCCTCGAGCTGCTCGAAGTCCCGCAGCGGATACCAGCCGCGCCAGACAAGGTCGACGGCGGGCGCGGACGGATCCTCCAGGTCCAGGACCAGCGTGTCCAAGCGCATGAACAGGTGCGAGGCGCCCTGCCCCAGGTCCACGGAGGCGGTCGGATGACGTCCGGGCAGCCGCAGGAACAGTTGTCCGTCCGGCGTCAGGTTCTCCAGGTGGATCTCCTCGTCCCCGCGGAGCCGCTCCACCTGCAGGTCCGGGTGGGCCTCCTGGTACCAGCCGGGCTGCATGATCGGCGTCTCCATGGCCTCGATCTGCTCGATGGCCTCCCGATCGTCCGGGTCCTCCGGGTCGTACTCCTCCAGCGCCTGCTTCTTCGCCTCCTCGGCGGCCTCCTCGTCCCAGGGCATGACCCCGGCCAGGGCGGCGCGCGGGAACCAGCCCGGCGGGTACGGGCCGAACCCGGGGACGGCCTCCAGCTCCGACAGCTCCAGCTCCTCCAGGTCCCGCACGAAGTCCTCGGGCTCCAGCGGCCGATCCGGGTACTCGATGCAGGGCAGCGGCGTCCCGTCCACGGCCTCCCGGAGCGGGCTCACGCAGAAGCCCCGACCCGCCGGGTTCGCAGGATACGGCGTCTGGGGGTAGGGGCTCTCCTCGGGCTCCTCCTCCTCGGGCTCCTCGGGGCGGGCGCCGGCCTCGCCGATCCACTCGTCGTCCGCGAGGGTCACATCCTCCATGCCCTCGGTCCGGATGACCTGCGTGCCCTCCTCGTCCTTCAGGGCCTCGCGCCGGCGGCGCTCCTCCTCGTCGAGGACCTGCCGGAGCTCGTCCTCGGGCTCCAGGTCCGAGACGTCGAGCGTCTTCGTGCCCTCGGAAAACGGGCTCTCCTCCTCGGGGTCGCCCCCTTCGGCCTCCTCCTCTTCGGTCTCCTCGGCCCCCTCTTCCTCGGCGCCGGCCTCCTCCTCCTCCTCCTCGGGGCGGTCGGGCAGGTCCCGCCCCAGGCGATACTCCGAGACGGCGACCATCTCCTCGCCCTCCGCCTCCTCCTCCTCCAGGCTGCGGATGACCTCGGCGTCGAGGGTCCGCGTGCCCTCCTCCCGGAAGGCCTCGTCCGCCTTCGCCCGGGCCTCCTCGTCGGCGACGCCGGACTCCTCCGCCGCCTTCGCGGCCTCGGCCTCCTCGGCCTTCGCCTCCTCCTCGGCCCGCAGCTCCGCCTCGATCTCCTTCTTCCGCTTCCGCCGGGCCTCTTTTTCCTTCGCCTCCTCCTGGTGCTCCTCCGCGACCTCCTGGTCGTCCTCCTCCAGGACGATGCTGGCGGTGCCCCCGTAGGCGAGCTCGTACCTCAGGGGCAGCTTTTCGATGGGCTGCGGCTCCGTGAACTCCGGCGGCGGATACTCCTGGACCTCGCCCTTGGCCTTCTCCTTGTCGCCGAGGAGCTTCTTGGGGGCCACCCAGCGCGCGACACGCGGCCCCACGATGCGCAGGCGTCGCTCCAGGACGCCCGTGATGCGCAGGCCCACCTCGAACTCGGGGGCGGGCTGCCCACCGGGTGCGTAGGCCGTGCCCCTCACGACGACGTCGACCCGCCGCTTGTCCAGGGCCGCGTCGGCCGCCCGGTCCACGCTCGAGGTCGCCGGATCGTCCTCGTTCGTATACTCGGGCACCAGGAGAACGTCGGGCGTCTCCTCCGCCGGCTCGCAGTCGGCGCTGGCCAGGTCGACCAGGAACCGCCGCTTCGCGACCACCACCAGGCCGTGGTCCCCGCTCAGCCGCCGGCCGGGGAGCCACATCCCCTTGAAGCCGCTGTCCTCGAACTCCGGCACCGCTCACCTCGTCCGGGCACCCTTCCCGCGCCGACGCGCCACCGCAAGGTGCCCCAGAGTCGGCAGCATGGCAAACCCACGCGCGACCGCGCTGATCAGCCGCCCGTGATGACGTCGGCCGACCCGGCCTTCTGGCTGCCGACGCCGCCGCAGTGCTTGGACATGTCGCCCTTGCGATACGCGGCCTTGCCGTTGATGAGCACCGTGGCCGACCCCATGTTGGCCTGCCAGGTGTTCGGCCCGCAGCACGCGGCGTGGATGCCGGGGTCCCCCTTCCGTCCGGCCGGGAGGCCGTTGACGAACACGTCCGGGGAGCCGCCGACCAGCGGGCCCGCCGGAGGATGCGGGCAGGCCGGACACCCGTGGGAGTCCGCGTCACACTTCGCGATGTCCCCGACCCGGGCCTGGGCTGGCATGCGGCTCCTCCGTCGGCGCGTAGGCTTCCACGCCGGAGTATGTCCGGGCCGCCGAGCGGGTGTCAACGCCCCGCCGGCAGCCCGAGAAAGCCTGGAGCACCAAACAGGACCGCTCCCGTTGGGCTAGCGGCGATCTCCGGCGCCTCGGCCTTCCGGGACCGCTGCGCCATGCCTCATGGCATGGCTCGGGACCCGGAATCGGCGCTCCGCGCCTGGCCGATCCACTCGGAGCTCGCTCGCAGACCCGCGGTCCGCGGTCCCGTTCGGCGCTCTAGTCGCAGAGGCCGAGGACGAGGGTGATGTCCCGCTCCTCGCTCTCGCCGCAGGTGACCTTGACCTTCTGATCCTCGCGCTCGTCCACCGTGACCTCGATGTCCTTGCAGCGGTAGAGCAGGCCGCTGACGAGCTTCATGATCTCGTCGTAGGCGAAGTCCTGGCTGACGAACATCCGCACGATACCCTCGTTGTCGTCGGCCCACTCCCAGATCTCCTCCCGCTCGTCCGGGGACGTCTCCAGGGTGAAGTCGCTGACGGACAGCTCTCGGGTCTCCTCGTCGCGGCTCAGCTTGGCGGCCCGCACCTTCTCCTCGTCGATGACCAGGTAGCTGCCCGGGGACTTGCGGCCGACGGGCGGCTTGCCCGCCACGCCGATGTAGGCGCAGCGCGTCCGCAGCCTCTGGTCCTTGAACGCGTAGGAGGTGGTGTCGCCCTCGTCCGGGGCCGGCAGGCGCACCAGGACGCCCGTCCGGCGCAGGCTGTCGTCGGCCCGGCGGCGGCCCACCAGCACGACCTGGCGCACCTTGTCGCGCGGCGCAGACTGGATGGCGCCCACCAGCTCCGAGCCCTCCAGGGTCCCGGGCGCCTCCAGCACGACGCGCTCGTAGTCGATCTTGTTTCCGGGGGTCTCCTTGAGGTCCGCGATCTTCTTCTCGATGGCGTCATCCAGGGCGCTCGGCACGCGACCCTGGAAGTCCTCGTCCACCTGCGTGTCGAGGATCCGCACGCCCTTTTCCGGGTTCATGGTGATCTTCATCCCGCCCGGGACGGAGCTGTCGGAATACGTGGCGGGCAGGGCGAGCTCCTCGGCCAGCTCCGGCGCCTCCTCCATGGCCGCGTCGAGGGCCTCGAGGTACCGCCGGGCGACATCCTCGAAGACCTCCACGTCGTGGGCCTCGAGGAACTCCTTCGTCTCGGACTTCAGCCACTTCAGGTACGGCCGGTTGATGGCGGAGGGGCGAAGCTCGTGGGGCACGCCCTCGCAGTGCTCCTCCATCTGCGGGCTGCGGCACAGCCGGGTCACGTAGTCGCTGAAGTTCTCGCCGCCCTTGCTGGGGATGCCGAAGGCCACCTGCCAGTACGGATAGGCGGTCAGCAGCCGCACGTCGGGGGAGCGCTCCGCCACCAGGAAGAAGCGCGCGGCGTGCAGGAAGGCCTTGTCGAAGGCGGCCTCGGCGAGGAACGGCCGCTGGACGAACTCGTCACCGGCCTCCTCCTCCTCCTCCTCGGCGGCGGCCTTCAGATAGCCGTCGAGGAACTTGATGTACCGGGCGAGGTTGTACTTCCCCTCCCGGAAGGCCTCCCAGTACTCCTTGGACGCCTTGGCGAAGGCCGCTCCGGAGCGGGCCGCGGTCTCCGTGGGCGTGCCCTTGTACTCGTCCGCGATCGCCTTGAGCGCGGCCTCGTCGTCCCGGTCCACGATGGTGGCGCGCCAGGTGAGGATCGGGTGCTTCTTGCCCGTCTCGTCCTCCTCGGCGGCGCCTTTGTCCGGGAGCGCCTCCCGGAGCTCCGCGAGACGCTTCGTCTCGATCTCCGCCAGCTTGTCGGCCGCCTCCTGGTAACGGTCGGTCTTCCGCTGATCCAGCTCGGCCTGCAGCCCCTTGTCGCACCCCGTCGCAGCGGGGAGTACGAGCGCAGCCATCACGAGGAGGGCCGGGACCTGCGGCATCCTGCGGTACGTCGGGGCGCCGGGGAGGTTCATGCGGGGAGATCTCCAGATCGTCTCGTTGATGCGCCGGAGGGTCCGACGGCGGGGCCGGCGCAGTATCTGGACGCCCCGCCCGCCTTGTCAAGATGGTTCCGGGCGCGGGCGCACCTTGTGAAACGCGCCATAGACGGGCATGTATGGACGCGTCGGGCATTCTGCCCCGGCCGCGAGAGCCCCCCGCGGACGATCATGCCACAGCCGCAGCCGGACCAGGAGCGTCACTGCCTCGAGTGCGGGCGCGTATACGAGCAGGACGTCGCGCGATGCCCGCGGGACGGATCGCGGCTCGTGCGCGTGGGGTCCGGCCTGCCACCGGGCACGGTCGTCGACGACCGCTTCACCCTCGACCGGCTGATCGGCAAGGGCGGGATGGGCTCCGTATACGTCGCGCGCCAGCACGCCCTCGGCCGGGACGTCGCCATCAAGATCCTCCACGACCGCCTCGGGGACGACGCAGGCTCCGTGCGGCGCTTCTTCCAGGAGGTGCGCGCCACGAGCCGGCTGCGCTCGACCCACACGGTGACGGCGTTCGACTTCGGCCAGACCCGGAGCGGGAACCCCTATCTGGTGATGGAGCTCCTGGAGGGCATCTCCCTCGGGGGCCTGCTGGAGCTGGAGGGCCTGCTCGCCCCGGCGCGGGCCATGGACATCGCGCGCCAGATCTGCGCGAGCCTGGAGGACGCCCACGCGGCCGGTATCGTCCACCGGGACCTGAAGCCCGACAACGTCTTCCTGGATCGCCGCCAGCCCGGTGATCATGTGAAGATCCTGGACTTCGGCGTCGCGAAGATCCTGGGCGCGGAGGCCGGAGCCACGCCGCTCACCCGTACGGGCATGGTCTTCGGGACGCCGACGTACATGAGCCCGGAGCAGGCCTCCGGACGGCCCGTCGACGGCCGGGCCGACCTGTACGCCCTGGGCGTGCTCCTCTTCGAGATGCTGACCGGGTCACCGCCCTTCCAGAGCGAGAACCCGATGGAGGTGCTCTACAAGCACGTCCACGAGCCGCCCCCGCCTCTGATGGACGACATCCCGGGCGAGCCCCCCCACCCGCACCTGGTGGCCCTGGTGCGCGCCCTGCTCGGCAAGCGACGCACGGATCGCCCGTCCGGCGTCCGCCAGGTCCGGGACCAGCTCGAGCGGCTGCTGGGCGGGCAGCCGGTGGCCCGCGTATCTCTGGAGCCCGCCGGGCCGGCCGACCCGAGTCCGGTCGGCGTCTCGGAGCCCACCGTGGAGGCCCGCGCGGCGGGAGACGCGCACCGCTCCCTCGGCGCCCTCACCCGCGAGCTGGATCTCCTGGGTCGCGAGCGCCCTCGCCGCCGGCTCCAGCACCTCCTCGAGACCGCCGGGCAGGGAGCCGGCGGGGCCGTTCTGCTGGTGGCGGCGCCGTGGACCGGGGCCGAGGACCTCACCACGTGGAGCCTGCAGCGCGCGCGGCGCGTGCTCGGCGCACGGACGGCCGAGGGCGCGTGCCCCATGACGCCGCTTCACACGATGGAGCCCGTCCGGGGGTGGCTGGAGCGCCTCCTCGACGTGACCACGCTGGAGCGGCCGGCCCTGCGGGAGCGCCTGCGGGCACACCCGGCCCTGGAAGGCCAGACGGACGAGGCGCTCGTCGAGGACCTCGTCCGCTTCCTTCGCCCGGAGCGGGATGACCCCTACATGGACCGACCGACGGCCATCGCCCCGTCGGCGGCGCGCCTCCTCCTCCGCCTCGCCCGCCTCCGCCCGGTCGTGCTGTCGGCGCTGGACCTCCACCGCGCGGACGGCGGCACCGCCGCCGTGGTGCGGGAGGTGCTCCAGGCCCTCGAGGAGACCCGCGTTCCCCTCTGTCTGATCCTGTCCGGCGAGCGCCCCGGTCACGGCGCCCCCGCCACGGAGACTCCCGGGGCCGGCCTCGTGGAGGCGCTGGCGAACCGCCGCCTGCCCTGCGCCGAGCCGCTCCCGCTCTCTCCGGTGGACGATCCGGCCGTCGCGGCGATGCTGGAGGAGCGCGGCTGCCTCACACCCGACCTCCGCGACGTCCTCGTGGCCCTCGCAGGAGGGCGCCCGGGAATCGCCCGCGCGTGCTGGGAGCACGTCGCGGACCGCGCCGACCTGCGGCGGAGCCTGCTGGAGGGTGAGCGGGACGGCGCGGTGCCGCTGGAGAGTCTCCCGCCCGCCGAGTGCGCCGCCGTGCGCGACCGCGTCGAGGACGTCCTCGCAGGGTGCCCCGGGCCGGAGAGCGCCCGGGCCACCCTCCAGCGCGCCGCGGCCCTCGGCCACCACCCGTCCCCAACGCACCTCGCGGAGATGATTCGCCGCGAGGGGCGCGCCGACCTGGCCGTGGGGCTCGACGACGCCCTGGACGGCCTGGTGGCCGGCGGCGTCCTGCAGGAGGTCGGGGATACGGAAGAGGAGCCGCTGCGCTTCGCCGACGGCCTCACCCGCGAGGTGGCCCTGCGCCTGTCCGGCGGCACCCGGCAGCGGCGGCGCCTCCAGCGCCTGGCGGGGGAGACCCTCGCCGCCCTCCCGGACGACGAGCGCCGGACGTTGGCCGGAACCGCCGCGGCCGCGCTCGCGGGAGGCGGGCGCCCGGAGGCAGCCGTCGGCCTCGAGATGGAGGCCGCCCTCGCCGTGGACGCCGCCGAGGCCGAGCAGCGGATCGCCGCTCTGCGTCTGGCCCGGGAGCGCCTGGAGCAGGTGCCACGCGCCCGGCGGGCCACGCCTGCCCTCCTCGAGGCGGAGCGCCGGCTTCTCCTGGAGGAGGGACACCTCCTGGTGCAGCTCGGGCAGCACGACGCGGCGGCGGAGGCGTTCGAGACGCTGCGCACGAACGCGGTCGAGGTCGGGGATGCCGAGGTTCTCGGCCAGGCCCTGCGGGGACTCGGCGAGGTCGACGAGGCCCGGGCGGACTACGGGACCGCCGGGGACCTGCTCGCGCGGGCCGCCGAGGCCTTCCGGGAGGCGGCCCGCGTCAACGAGGCGGCCCGCTGTGACCTCGCGCGCGCCAAGGTGTTGGAGCGCCGGGGCGAGTACGAGGGCGCGCGCGCCGGCTACGAGGGGGCGCTCGGCGTCTTCGAGCGGCACGGCGACGTCGCCGGGCTCGCGGCCGCCCACGAGGCGCTCGGCATGCTGGCGACGCTCACGGGCGATCCGGAGGCCAGCCTCCGCCAGCTCGAGCTGGCCCTGGAGGCCCAGGAGCGCCTCGGAGACCGCGCCGCGGCCGGGAAGACGCTCTACAACATGGCCATCGCGGCCTACGAGCGCGGGCGCCTGGAGGAGGCCCTGGAGCAGGCCAACCGCGCCCTGGTGGTCCTCGACCGCATCGGGCACCAGAAGGGCGTGAGCATGGCGCTCGGGATGCTCGGGGTCGTGTTGCAGCGGCTCGATCGGGTGGCGGAGGCCCGCACCCACATGACGCGGGCGCTCCGAATCCGCGAGGCCATGGGCGACCGCCGCGCCGTGGCGAACGCCCGCTCCAACCTGGCGGACCTGGCCACCCGCGAGGGCGAGTACGACACGGCCATCCGGCTCGCCGAGACCGCCCGGACCGGCTACGAGGCGATCGGCGATCGGCGCGGCGTGGCCCTGGCCACCGCGAACCTGGGCCTGGCCCACCTCCGCCTGGGCGACCTCCACGAGGCGGCCACGCTCCACGGCGAGGCGGCCTCGAGCTACGAGGCCCTGGGCCACCGCGACGGCAGCCTCGTGACGATCCTCACGGGCCTGGCCGAGGCGCGGGAGGGCCTCGGCGACTTCGGCGGCGCCCGCGCCACCCTCGAGCGCGCCCGCGAGCTCGCCCTGGAGCTGGACCTGGCCCCGGAGGCCGAGATCGCCGGCCGTCGCCTGGAGGCCCTGGCGCAGCCCAACTGAGCGTTCAGGATCGCGCGACGGCGCAGAACCCCTGCATCCTGCAGTCGCCGCACGCGGCGTGGTTCGGCGGGAGGCTGCCGGGGCGCCGGATCTCGGCGAGCACGCGGTCGACGCGGCCGCGCGCCTCGTCCAGGTCCAGGTCCACGGAGACGACCTCGCCCAGATCCACGAAGGCGAGGCGGCCCGCTACGCGCGGGTGCAGCCGCTGTCCGAGGAGCTCGCCGAGCATCCACGCGTAAGCTGCGATCTGGAAGCGATAGGCCTCCAGGTACGCCGGGTTCTGCCCGCCAGGCCCGGGGAAGCCCGTGCGGCCGGTCTTGAAGTCGACCACCGTGGCCACGAGGCGGCCGTCCGGCCCGGCCGACAGGGCCAGGCGGTCCAGCGTGCCGGAGAGGATCAGGCCGTCGCGGTCGGCCTCCAGGGGAAGCTCGGGCCAGGCCTCCGAAGAGGGGGCGAAGGCCGCGCGGAGCGACGGGTGCTCGACGACCGCCCGGAGGCGGGCCAGCAGGGCGTCCCCCTCCTCCGCGAGGGCCGGCGGAAGAGGCGCGTCCCCGACGCTCCCGGCCGCCCCGGCCTGCTCGAACCAGCGGTGCACGAGGGTCCCCCGCTCGGCGGACGACGTCGGCCGATCCCCCGGTTGGGGTGGCGGATCGGGGTACTCGCGCGGACGGATGGGCGAGGGCCACGGCGCCACGGGCGCCTGGGCGTGGTAGGCGGGGCAGAACGCCAGGCTGGCGAGGCGTGTGATGGACCAGGTCGCCGGACCGGCCGACACCGGCGGAACCCGCACGGGGCGGCGGACCGGGATCCCCCCGTCCGCGCTCTCCGCTCCTTCCCCCTCGCTCGGCCTCCAGGGCCAGACGAGCACCGGGAGGCGCTCCCCGCCGGGCAACGGCAGGTCCTGCGGCCCCTCCCGCTCCAGGTCCAGGCCGGAGAGGAGGTCTCCGAGGATCCCCGCCGCCGTCCCCGCTCCGCCGTCCTGCAGGCCCACGGGCAGCGGCAGCACGAGGTGGTCGCGGGCCCGCGTCAAGGCCACGTAGAGGAGGCGAAGCTGCTCGGCCTCCTCCCGCTCCCGCTCCATGACCAGGTTCCACGTCCTTGCGACCGTCGCGGGGGCGTCGGGGATGGACAGGGCCACCCGGGTCCCGTCGCCGTCGTCGACCACGTCGCGGACCCCGCCGGACGTGCGGACGAGGGGATCCCCGAGCTGGGACGCGACGACGACCGGGAACTCCAGGCCCTTCGAGGCGTGCACGGTGAGCGCGCGGACCGCGACGCCCTCCCCCGGCGGATCGGGGACCCGCTTCTCCTTGTCGTCGGCGGCCAGGGCCTCGAACCACTCCACCACCTCGAGGGGGCCGAGACCGCGCTGCTCCAGGTCGCGGGCCAGGTCGAGCAGCTTGTCGAGCTGCCGGGACGCCAGGCCCGCCGCCTCGACCACGCGCCGCGCCCGGACGGCCAGGGACAGCGACGCTCGGCTGGCGACGACCAGGGCCTCCAGCGTCGGTCCGGCGTGGGCCACGAGCAGCGGCTGCTCCATCGCCAGGGTCTCCACCCGCTCCGGCCACGCGCGCTCACCTCGGGTCGCGAGCCGCGCCACCAGGTCGTCGTCGAGGCCGACGAGGGGGCCGCGGAGGGTCGCCACCCACGCCGCGGCGTGTCCCGGCAGCGCCAGGGCCCGCAGGAGGGCGATCCCGGTGGCCGCCGCCCCGTCCCGCGCGAAGGTGCCGCCCGCCTCCACCGCGACCGGGACGCCGCGGTCGGCGATGGCGTCGGCGTAGACGCGGCGCGCTCCCCGGACGGCTCGGAGGAGCACCCCGAGCTCGGCCCGCCGCTCGCCCAGGCGTGCCATGAGCGCCGTCACCACGTCGGCCGTGACCTCGGCGTCGCGCCTCCGGAGCTCCTCGGCGCTCGGGGGCTTGTCCTCCTCGCCGTCCGGGCCGGCCCACCAGGGGGCCACCACGAGCGGCGGGAGGGGCGCTCCGGGCTCGTCCGCGCGCACGGTGTCCAGCCGCTGCATCGGCGCGACCCACGGCGCCTCGGGGGGCGGCCGCTCGGGGAACACGCGGGCGAACAGGGCGTTGACGAACGCCATCACGCCCTCCGTACTGCGGCGGTTGACGGTCAGTGGCGCCGGTCCGCCGGGAGCCTGCTCCGCGACCCGGTTGAACACGGCCACGTCGGCGCCGCGGAAGCGGTAGATGGACTGCTTCGCGTCGCCCACCGCGAAGACGCGGGACATCTCCGGCCCGGACAGCTCGCGCAGGACCGCCACCTGGCGGGCCGAGGTGTCCTGGAACTCGTCCACCAGGATCTCGTCGAAGGGGTGCGCCGGCCTGCCGTCGTGCCGCGCGGTCCGGAGGGCCAGGAGGGCCAGGCGCTCCAGGTCGTCGAAGTCCACCGCACCCCGGACGTCCTTGGCGTGGCGGACGTGACGGGCCGCCCGGAGGGCCACGCGCGCCACGTCCCGGGTCCAGGCGTGCTCGCGATCGAGCACCTCGTCGTCCAGGGCCTTCCGGATCGGCTCGGAGACCTTCCGCAGGCGCTCGAGGGCCGCCACGAAGCGCTCCAGCGCAGGCGCCGCGCCGGGATCCACCTTGGACAGGCGCCGCTCCGTCGCCCGGAAGGCAGGGACCTTCCCGGCGGCCAGGGACGCCGACCCCTGCCCCCGCACCCAGCGCAGCCCCGCGTCCAGGGCGGCCGCGAACGGCTTCGGGCCGGCGGGCTCCAGCTCCGCGCGGCGGAGGTCCGCCTCCTCCACGGCGTCTCGCACCTCGGGGCGGGTCGCCACGCGCTCGATCAGGGCCACACCGAGGCGCGCCGCCTCCCGCGCCACCTCCTCCCGGCTCCGCTCGGCCAGCGCCCCGATCTGCTCGGGCGTGAGCCCGTCGACGAGCGCGCCCAGGGTGGCCCGGAGCCGCGCAGCCTGGTCGCGGCCGGCGAGGAGGCGCTCCAGCAGGGCCGGCGCGTCGTCGGCCACGGCGTCGAAGGTGTCGTCGAGCGCCGCCTGCCGCAGGAGGCCCCGATCCAGCTCGTCGAGGACCTGGAAGTCCGGCGTCACCGCCCCGGTGAACGCCATGCGCCGCAGCAGTCGCCCGCACAGGGCGTGGATGGTGCCGATGGGCAGGTCGCCCTCCAGGCGCGCGGCCTCCTCGGCGAACCGCCGCAGGGCCGGCCAGGCCTCCAGCCCCGGCGCGACCCGCTCGAAGACCCCGCCGATGCGGGCCCGCAGCTCGCCGGCCGCGAGCTCCGTGAAGGTCACGGCGGCGATCCGCTCCAGCACGCGCCGGGGACGGGGAGGTCGCCCCGGGCGGAGCCGATGCTCCTCCTCGGCCAGCAGGAGCGCGGTGTCCACGTACCGGCTGGCCATGGTCGTGGTCTTGCCGGTGCCGGCGCCCGCGGAGACCACGACCAGGCAGCCACGACGCGCCACCGCCGCGGCCTGCTCGTCCGTCAGGCCGAAGCGCGCCGTGAGCGCGGACGGATCCCGGGGCAGGCCGCTCACGTGCGCTCCCTCGGGCAGTAGAGGCTGTGGGGGCACCGCTGGCAGAGGCGCGGGCTCGTCGGCTCGGCCGGGAAGCGCCCGACCCGGACGGCATCCGCCACATCCAGCGCCGCGTCCAGGGCCTCCTCCATGGCCGCCTCGAAGTCGGCGCGCTCCACCCGGTCGGTCCGCGTGCCGGCCACCTCCCAACCCGGCACCGGCGGCATGTCGGGGTCGGCGAGGATCACCCCGCGGGGCGATCCGCCGGAGAGGACGGGCACGGCGAGGGTGGCGAGGCACGGCAGGCCGAGCGTCCGCTCCGCCATCCAGGCGTACAGGAGAAGCTGGACCTTCCGCTCCGGCCCCCTCCTGCCCACCGCGTAGCCGGACACGGCGCCGGTCTTGTAGTCCAGGACCACGAAGCCCTCGGCCCGGCCGTCCGCCCCGCGGACCAGGTCCAGGCGATCCAGGGTCCCGCGAAGCACGACGGGATCTCCGCCCTCGCGCTCGTGGGTCGAGCGCATGGACACCTCGAAGCCCACGGGCACGACGCCGGGGGTCCCGCCCAGGGCCTCGGCGTGCTCCGCCATGGCGCCGGACGCCGCGTCCAGGTACCGCGTCGCCTGGAGGTCCAGGAACTGCCGCGAGGCGCCGGCCACCAGGGACTCTCCGTCCCGATCCCGGAGGTCGTCGAACAGCTCGCGGACCGCCGCGGGCGTGGGCTCGTCGCGCCACCAGCCGGGGTAGCGGACGAAGAGATCCCGCAGGAGGTCGTGGAGCCAGGTCCCGCGCTGGCGGGCGTCCAGATCGAAGGACACCGGCTCCCGATCCTCGGCCCGGAGGATGCGCTCGAAGTAGAACCGCCGGGGGCAGGCCCGCCAGGTATCCACGGTGGTGGCCGCGAGGCCCCGGCCGCCGCGGAGCCCCACCCGCCGCGCCAGGTCGGGGATCCGCACCCCGGCGCCCTCGGGCACCGGGGGCGGCGCGAGGCGCGGCGAGCGGTCCAGCGGCGGCGCGGACTCCTCCGCCTCCGGCAGCCCCGACCAGGGCACGTGCTCCCGCCCCCGCACGTCCCGGGTGGGCTCCAGGCACTCCACGGCCGGGCCGAGCCGGCCCGACAGCAGCGCCTCCAGGCGCCTCCGCCGCGCCGTCACGCCGTCCGCGTGCCAGGGCCAGTGGGCCATCGTCGCCACGGGGCCGGCGGCCCGAATCCGGTCCGGGATGAGGTGGGTCGAGCCGCCCCGGGGCACGAGGTCGCCCTCCGCGACACCCAGGAGGATCACCCGGCCGACGTCCGGCCCCAGCGGCGCGTCCAGCGCTTCGAGTCGCACGACCGGCGTCGCTCCGCCCGGCGGAACGCCCACCCTCCGCGCGGGGACGCTCGCCGCCAGGGCTTCGCGGAACCGCGCGGCGAGAAGCTCTGGCGTGTGGGCCGGCTCCTCGGGCCACGCGTGCGGCAGGCGGCCGGCGAGGTCCTCCAGCAGCGCCCGCAGCTGCCCCGCCTGGTCCGCGGCCTCCCGGGCCGGGACCGAGGGTCCGCGCCCCGCCGACCCGTGGACGCCGGCGTCCGCCAGGATCTCCGAGACGGCGCGCAGGGCGCCGGCCGCGTCCCGGGCCCCGTCCAGCCGGCGGAACGCCCGATCGAGCGGACGCCCGAGCCGGCCGAGGGCCTCGAGCACCGCCTCCCGGCCCCGGGTGATCCCGAGCCTCCGGAGCGTGGCGTCCGCGCGGTCCGCCCCGCCCGGCTCCCACCCACGGAGCCCCAGCCGCGCGCCGATCTCCAGGAGGTCCGCGGCCCGGGCGGCGGTGAGATCGTGCGCCCACGCGTCCACCAGGCCGGAGATCCACCGCGTCGGCGATGCGACGGTGGCCGGCCCACGCTCGCCCACGAGCCTCGCGCCGCGCCGAGCGCACGCCTCCTCCAGCAGGGGCAGCCACACGCGCGGCTCCGCCGCGAGGAGCACCGTCCCCGGCGCCTCGAGTGCGCGATTCACGGCCGTGTACGCCACCTCGGCCGGCCCGGCGAGGCGCACGCAGCGAGGCGGAGGGGGCGCATCGGGCTCCGGGCCCGGCGGCGTCCAGCCACGCCATCGCGCCGCGCCGGCCCAGGCCAGGGAGCGCCGATCCGGCCAGAGCCCCTCCCGGTCCGGGTCCTCCCCGCCGACCGGGACCAGCCAGAGCACGGGGTTCCGCCCGGCCACGGCCCCGAGGAGGTCCAGCAGCGCCATGGGGACGTGGCCGAAGCCGCACACGATCCAGGGGCCGGGTCCGAGCCGATCCACCGCCGCGGCGGCCGCGCGCAGCCTCGCCGGGCCGTCCCACCAGCCCGCGCGCTCGAGGGCCCCCTCGAACATGCCCATGGCCTGGAGCAGCTCGCGGCCGAGGGCCTCCGGCTCCAGCCGCTCCAGGCTGGCCACCGCCCCGGGATCCCGGCTGTGCAGGCCGGCCCGTCGCACGTCGCCGAACAGGCGCGCCAGGGCCGTCGGCAGGCCGGCGCCCGACGCGAAGGCCGACAGCGTCGGGAAGGAGTCCGGGTGGGCGCGCACGGCGTGATCGACGGCGCGGGCGATCTCCGAGACGACGGCGTCCCCGGCCGGCGGGCGATCCTCCTCGGGCTCCAGCACGCGATCGGGGAGCATCGTGGCCGTCAGCACCCGATCGCTCCGCACGGCGCCCCGACCCGCGAGGTGGCGGAGCCAGGCCCGCACCACCTCGGCCGTCCGGCCGTCGGGGGCGAGCACGCGCGGTCCGTCGCCGGCGAGGGGGCTCCCGGCCTCCGCCTCGGCGACCAGGCGCGCCGCGGCCTCCGCCGGCTCCCCGGCGACCTCCGCGTACCACTGTCCGGGCTCGGGCCAACGCACGGATGCCCTCTATCACCGTCGGCGCCGGGACGAAATGCTGGCGCCGCGGGTGGGCCACCCCCACCACCCACCCATGACGGTCTCGGGCGGATTCGTTGCACGGAATCTGCGACCAGGACCACGAAGCGCCCGCGGCGCAAGGGCGTGGCAGCGACCGGCGGGCGCGGCCGCCGTCAGCCGTCCAGGCGCCGGCGGGCCTCCTCGAAGACCGCGTCGAGCATCCCCTCGGTCAGGCGCCCCGTGTTCGTGTTGTATCGGGACGGGTGGTAGCTCCCCAGGAGCACGTGGGGGAGGCCCTCCTCGACCACCGCCAGGTGCCCGAACCCCGGACGCGGACTCGGCGCGTCCCAGCCCCGCTCGCCGATCGCCCGGAAGTAGTGCGCCCAGGCCGCCCCGCCCAGGGCCACGACCAGCTCCAGGCGCGGGAGCAGCCCCAGCTCGGGCACCAGCCAGCGCCGCCGGCAGCGGTTGAACTCGGCGGCCGTGGGCTTGTTGCCGGGGGGCGCACAGCGGACCGGCGCGGTGATCACGGTGTCGGTGAGAAGCAGGCCGTCGTCTCGCGACCGGCTCGTGGGCCGATTCGCGAAGCCCGCGCGGTACAGGGCCCGGAACAGCCAGTCCCCGGCGTCGTCCCCCGTGAACATCCGCCCCGTCCGGTTCCCGCCGTGGGCCGCCGGCGCCAGTCCCAGGACCAGCATCCGGGCGGTGGGCTCTCCGAAGGACGGCACCGGCCTCCCCCAGTAGGTCCAGTCCTCGAAGGCCCGCCTCTTGTCCCGGGCGACGCGCTCTCGCCACGCCACGAGCCGCGGACAGGCCCGGCACGCGGTCACCTCGTCCTGGAGGGCGTCGAAGCTCCGCCTCTCGTCCTGCACGCACACCTCCCGCCTGCTCCCCGAAGCCGGCGACGACTATTGACTCCTGTGACGAAACTCCGGTCCGGCCCAGGAGTCACTATTGCGTCCGGAGGCTCGTCACGGCAAAGAGGATCGTCCCGACCGGAGGTGCAGCTTGCCACGCGCGACGTTCACGTTCCCCACCCTCATCGAGTTCGGCGCCGGCGCCGTGCAGTCCCTGGCCGATCACGTGCGCCGGCTGGGCTCCCGCGTGCTCATCGTCACGGATCCCACCGTCCGCGAGCTCCCCCTGTTCGCGGAGGTCGGCGGGGTGCTCGACGAGGCCGGGATCCCCTGGACCGTCACGTCCGACGTCTCGCCGAACCCCCAGGCGGCCGAGTGCGACGCCGGCGGGAAGGCGCTCCGCGAGTCCGGGGCCGACGTGGTCGTGGGCCTCGGGGGCGGTTCGTCCATCGACGCTGCCAAGGGCATCGCTCTGATGGGCACCCACGAGGGGCACATCGCCGACTACGCCGTCACGAAGGGCGGTGTCGGCCGAATCAGGGCGGACGTGCCGCCGATCATCGCCATCCCGACGACGGCGGGCACGGGCTCCGAGGTGGGGCGCTCCACCGTGGTCATCGATCCCGACAGCGGATCGAAGGTGATGATCGCGTCGTCACACCTGATGCCGAGCGTGGCGATCAGCGACGCGGCGCTGATGGTGGGGATGCCGGCCTGGCTCACCGCCGCCACCGGCTTCGACGCCCTCACCCACAACCTGGAGTCCCTGGTGGCCCGCGGCTATCACCCCATGGCGGAGGGGATCGCCCTGGAGGGCCTCCTGCTCTGCAAGCGCCACCTGCCCGTCGCGTGTCAGACGCCGGACGACATCGAGGCGCGCGAGGGGATGGCCATGGCCGCCATGATGGGGGCCGTCGCCTTCCAGAAGGACCTGGGCGCGGCCCACAGTCTGGCCCACCCCCTGGGCGCGGTCGCCGGCGTCCAGCACGGCCTGGCGAACGCGATCGTCCTGCCCTACGTGGTGGCGTACAACCGGGAGGTGGCGCGGGATGGCTTCGCCCAGGCCGAGCGCCTCCTGGAGATCGACGACGTGAACGCGTGGATCCTGGACCTCCGGAAGGACCTGGGCATCCCCCACACCCTGACGGAGGCCGGCGTCTCCCGGGACCTCCTCGACGCACTCGTGGACCAGGCCGTCGACGACGCCTGCCACGCCACCAACCCGCGCCCGTGCACCAAGGACGATCTGAGGCGGCTGTTCGAGGCCGCCTTCGACGGCGATCTGGAGGTCGCCTGACCCGCCGCCGTGGACTCCCGGGACGGATCGGAGTGTCGTCACGGGAGCCACCGTTGACAGGCCGCGCGCGAGCGGGTTCCCTGTCGCCCGCTCGAGACCGGAGGTGATCCATGCCCGTCGAGGCCCTGCGCTCCGTGGAGGAGCACTTCGACCGCGTCGTCCGCCACGTCCAGCCCAAGCGCCTGGTGGCGGAGATTCAGGTCGCCGACAAGGGGTTCTACTTCAGGAACTTCAAGGGCTATCGCCCGGAGAAGATCGGCCGTGGCCGCATCAAGAAGGTCGCCAGGAAGGAGATCTTCCAGGGCGACGGCAACGAGCTGTTCGCCAACCTGCTCATCGTCCACTGGAACGAGGCCAGGGCCCAGCTCTACCGGGAGATGGTCGCCCACGTGCAGGCGATCGACGAGGACGTGGAGTCCATCGAGCACATCGAGGACGAGGCGGCCCACCGGATCATCGACGACCTGCTGGAGCGGCACGACCGGGAGGACATCTACCTCTGCGTCCGCCTCAACGGCGTGCGCTTCGGGGAGGACCTCGTCCAGTCCCGCCTCGTCCGCGGAGAGCCGGCCCCGGAGCCCGGCGAGGCGTCGTCCGGCGAGGGCGGCGAGGGCGACGGCGAGACCCCCGCGGACGAGTCCGCGGAAGGCTCCGGGCAGGAGTGACTCCTCGCACACGCGACGCCCGGCGCGGTTGACGCGTCCCGGGACGGCGTGGTCACTGGAGGCATGCCCGCCCAGGCGCCAGGTATCGAGCGGCACCGCGCGGCCGTGATGGAAGGCGTGGAAGCCGCCGCCCGGCTCCGCGCGGCGTGGGAGGAGGCCCGGCCCGATGGCGGCCGCCTCCTCGCGACGGACCACCTGCGCCTGGAGCAGGCCGTGCTCGACGGCCTCGATCCCGGGGCGCGGTTCGTCGCCCTGTCCCTGGCCGGACCCGCCGCGGACGTGGGCGACGAGGAGGCGGACGCGGATTTCTGGCGGGACTTCGAGGCGCACCTGGACGCCGAGGACACCCTCGACATCCCGGGGATGGGCGTCGATCCCCAGACCGAGGAGATCTGGGCGCTGCTGCGTTCGGCCTCCCCGGACCGCCCCCTGCAGGCCACCCTGGCCGCCGTCGCGGTGGGCCTCCGCCAGCTCTTCCCCCTGTCCCTCGGCGAACCCGGGGACGTCCTGCGCGTGCCGGACGGCCGCGCGCTCCAGGTCCTCGTGATGGGCTTCGGCTGGTCCGCCCGCCGGGGACACCGGAGCGCGTCCTGGGTCATGCAGGCCCTCCTCGCGCGGGACACGCCCTCCCACTCGGTCCTCGCCGCCGCCCTCCGCGGTTTCGGCGGCGGGCTGGCCCACGACGGCGCCGCGTGGATCGCCGAGCGCGCCAGCGCCACCCTGGACCCGCGCGGCGACTGGTGGCGGATCGCGCGGCGGGTGCTGGACTGGGCCCTCCGGCGGGGATCCGACGCCACCGGCTCCCTGCTCGGCGTCGTCCTGGGCCACGCGGCGGTCGGGGACGCCGAAGATCTCCTCGAGCGGATCCTCCTGGAAGCATCCAAGGCCGGCTCGACGTCCATCCTCGACGATCTCGTGGCCCGCTGGACCGAGTGGCCCGCACATGTCCGCGCCGCCCTGGTGCCGCTGGCCCACGCGGCCTCCTCGCCGGTAGACGCGCCCTGGCTGTCGGACACCAGCGCCGAGGTGCTCCTGGCCGGCCTCGCCACGCTGCCGTCGCGACCGCCCGAGTGGGTCCGGGAGCGCCTGCTCGGCCTCCTCGCGCACCCGGACCCGGAGGTCCGCCGCGAGGCCACGGGCCGCCTGGCGGGGCCTCGACCCGTGAAGATGGTCCCGCACACGAGCGCCGGACGCCCGCGCGGCGAGGTGGTGAACCTGCCCGGCACCGTCCTCGGCCGCACGGCGCTGGAGCGGCTGCACGCAGCGCTCGCCGACGATCTGCCCGAGGCCGCGCCGGAGCTGATCCCGGAGATCCCTCCGGAGGATCGCGAGGCCGCCCGCGCTGCGCTCCTGCAGGGGCTCTGGAGTCCGGACGTCGCGGTCCGGCGGGCCGCCGTGGAGGGCCTCGCTCAGGTGGGCCACCGCGAGGACGCGCCGAGGCTCCTGGACGCGGCGCGCCACTTCCGCGGGCTGGAGAGCCTGGTCGTGACGACGCTCCGCGCCCTGGGCGCCGTCGAGTGCGCCGGCGACCTCGCGCGCCTGTTTCATCGCCGCCTCCGCTGGGCCGACGACGAGGCCGTCGACGACTACGTGGCCTTGGCGGGCGCGGACGCGGCTCCGGAGCTGGTGAAGGCTCTGCAGACGCGCTTCTACCCCCCCGCGCGGGTCGGCGCCGCCCGCGGCATCGCCCGCCAGGGGATCAAGGAGGCCATCTTCCCCCTCCGGAGCCGGGCCCTGTCGGATCCCAACCCGGACGCCCGGACCGCAGCCCTGACCGCCCTCCAGGCCCTGAGCGGCTCCGCGCCCCCGTCGGCCGAGATCCAGGGCTACGCGCTGCAGTTCGCCCCCATCGACGACCTGGACCAGGCGGCGGATCGCTGTCGTCAGGCCGGCACCGCGGCTCTCGCCGGCATCCGGACCACCCTGTCGAAGGGCAGCTGGCGGCGCCGCGTGGCCGCCTGCGACGTCCTCGCCGACATCCCGGGCGAGGCGGCCGAGGAGGTGCTCGTCGACGCGCTCCTCGATCCGGACGAGGACGTGCGCCTTGCGGCGCGCAAGGCCCTCCGCGCCCGCGGCTGGGAGCCGTCGAGCCACCGCGAGCGGACGCTCTCGCTCATGGCCGAGCGCCGCTTCGAGGACCTGTTGTCCATCCCCGGGGCGGTGGACGTCCCGACGCTGGAGCGGGGCCTCGGCCTGGGCGGGCACGTGTTCCGTAGCGAGGTGGTCGCCGTGCTCCAGGCCCTGGAGGGCACCGGGCACTGGGCGCCCCACCCCGAGATCGCCGCCAGCTTCGAGGTGAGCCGCCTGCGCCCGGAGGCGGCCCTGCGCCTGCCCGACGGCCTCGACGCCGTGCTCCGCGCCATCGACTGGACCTGGCAGCTCCACCCCCACCGGGCGATCCTCATGACCGCCCTGCTGCAGGTGACCCCGGAGGATCTGGAGGCCGCCCTCCACCGGACGCCCTGGGAGTGGCGGGCCCGGGAGGCGGTCTGCTACGCCCTCGGTCGCCCGGGAGACGACGAGGCGGCGCGCGTCCTCGGCCCCCTCGTGCGCGACAGCGACGAGGACGTGCGGCTCCGCGCCGTGCGGAGCCTCGTGCGCATCGGGACGCCCGCCGCCGCCGCCCGGCTCATGGTCGGCACGCACAGCCCATTCCAGGAGGACGCCGACGCCGTGGCGGGCGGGCTCGCGGCCATCGGCAGGCCGGCCCTGTCCGCCATCGCGGACCTCGCCTCCTCCCCCTGGTGGGAGGAGCGCCGCGTAGCAGCCCTGGCGTTGCTGGACTGGCGACGCGATCGCCAGGACGCCGTCGACCGGGCCCTCCCCCTGGCCGTGGACCCGGAGTATCGAGTGGCCGAGGTGGCCCGCGAGGCCCTCCGGCGACACGGTCTGCAGCCGCGCCCCGAGGTGATCCGCGAGACCCTGCGACGGGCCGGCGCCCTCACCCTGCCCGGTCTGGAGCCGTGGCTGGGCCTCGACCCCCACGGGCGGCTCGCCGACCCGCAGGCCCGCGCCGTGGTGCGCGAGACCCTCCGCGGCCTGGACGACGACGCCCTCGTGCACCGCGTCGGCATCGTGGCCGAACTGGACATGCAGGAGATGGCGGGCGAGCTGGAGGCCGCCGCCCGCGGGGACTCGACCCGGCACGTGGGGCTGCGGCTGGCGGCCGCCCGCACGCTCCGGGCCCTCCGCGATCCCGCCTGTCGCCTCTGCGCCGGCCGGGGGGTGGTCCGCTGCGAGGCGTGCGAGGGGATGGGCGAGCAGACATGCCAGCGGTGCGGAGGCCGGGGGAGCCTCAAGAGCCCCTGCCCCGAGCCGGACTGCACGGCCCGGCAGACGACGCGCTCCATCGGGAGCAGGGCCTGCAAGACCTGCCGCGGCCGGGGCTACGTCGCCGAGACCTGCGAGTGCGCCAGCGGCCGCGTCACCTGCTGGCTGTGCCGCGGCGCCGGCCGCACGCCGTGCCTTCTGTGCGGCGGCGAGGGGGAGGCTCCGTCCCGGGCACCCGAGGGTGCTTGACCGGCCTGCGCGTGTGCGTACGAGTCTGCGCGGTCGCGAGACGATTGGCCGAACCCAGGAGGGAGGAGCGCCTATGAGCGCCGGTGTCGACAGCGGTACGAGCGGACGGGAGACCCACGAGTTCCAGGCGGAGGTCGGCCAGGTCCTCAGCCTGGTCATCAACTCCCTGTACAGCCACCGGGAGATCTTCCTGCGCGAGCTGATCTCCAACGCGTCGGACGCGCTGGACAGGCTGCGCTACGCGGAGTTGACGGATCACGATCTGGCGGACGAGGACGTCCCGCGGGAGGTCCGGATCGCCCCGGACCCGGAGGCCGGCACGCTGACCGTCGAGGACTTCGGCATCGGGATGACCCGCGAAGAGGTCATGGAGAACCTCGGGACCGTGGCCCACTCCGGGACCCGGGCGTTCATGGCCGCCATGAAGGAGGGCAAGGCCGAGACGGACGAGGTGGACCTCATCGGGCAGTTCGGCGTCGGCTTCTACAGCGCCTACCTCGTCGCGGAGCGGGTGGACGTGATCACCCGCGCCGCCGGACCGGACGCCACGGCGTGGCGCTGGTCGTCGGACGCGAAGGACCGCTACACGCTGGAGCCCGCGGAGCGCGAGACCCACGGCACCGCCGTCGTGCTCCACCTCCGGCCGGAGGAGAAGGAGTTCCTGGAGCCCTGGCGGCTCCGCGGCCTCATCCAGCGCTATTCGGACTACATCAGCCACCCCATCCGCCTCCTGAAGCGCGAGGAGAAGGAGGGGGACGAGGCGCCCGAGGAGACGTGGGAGAAGGTCAACACGGCCAGCGCCCTGTGGCGCCGGCCGAAGAGCGAGATCGACGAGGACGACTACGCGGCGTTCTACCAGCACCTCGCCCACGACGTGGAGGGGCCGCTGACCCACACGCACTTCACGGTGGAGGGCACCCGGCTGTTCACGGGCCTGCTCTTCGTCCCCAAGCGGCCGCCGTTCGACCTGTTCTCCCCGGAGCCCCGGCACGGCGTCCGCCTGTACGTGAAGCGCGTCTTCATCATGGACGACTGCCGCGAGATCCTGCCCCGGTGGCTGCGCTTCGTCCGCGGCGTCGTCGACTCGGACGACCTGCCGCTGAACGTCTCCCGCGAGACGCTTCAGGACTCCGCCGTCGTGCGCTTCATCCGCAAGCACGTCACGCGCAAGGCCCTGGAGATGATCGAGGGCCTCGCCGAGCAGGGCGGCGAGGAGTGGGAGACCTTCTGGGACAACTACGGCGTCGTCCTCAAGGAGGGCTTCCACCTGGCGCCGGAGCACGTGGATCGGCTCGCGAAGCTGTTGCGCTTCCGGAGCAGCCACGCCGAGGGCTGGACCTCCCTGGCCGACTACGTGGAGCGCATGCCCGAGGGCCAGGAGTCCATCTACTACGCGACCGGCACCAGCATCGAGGCCGCCGAGGCCAGCCCCCACCTCGAGGCGCTCCGGGCGAAGGGCTACGAGGTGCTCTATCTCACGGACCCCATCGACGAGTGGGTCCTCATGGCGCTGCCGACCTTCGAGGACAAGCCCCTGGTCAGCGCCATGAAGGCCGACCTGGACCTGGAGCCCGAGGACGAGGAGGCGAAGGAGGAGCGCGAGGCCCGGACGGAGGCCCTGGGCGGCCTGATGAAGCGCTTCGAGGAGGTCCTGGGAGACGAGATCGCCGAGGTCCGCGCCTCCTCGCGCCTGACCGACTCGCCCACGTGCCTGGTGGTGCCCGAGGGCGGCCTCCACGCCCACGTGGAGCGCCTCCTCCGCGCCACGGACCAGGGCATGGGCGCGCCGCAGCAGAAGCGGATCCTCGAACTCAACCCGAACCACCCCTTCGTGGAGCGCCTCCGGAGCCTGCACGACGAGGGCGCCGACGAGGTGGACGACTGGATCCGTCTGCTCTTCGAGCAGGCGCTGCTGGCGGAGGGCAGCCCGGTGGAGGATCCGGCTGGCTTCGCCGATCGCCTCAAGCGGGTCATGGCCAGGGCCATGGGGGTCCCGGAGGCGCCGGCCGGCGGATGATCCCGGCCCCGGCTCTGCCGGTAAACGAGCGCCGGCAGGGCCGGATGCATCGCGCCCCCGCCGGTGGCATGATGCGTCCATGCGTTACAGCCCCACCGCCACGCGGTTCCTCCGGTCGGCGGCGCTCCTGCTCGGCCTCTCGACCATGCTCGTCGCGGGCACGGCGCGGCCCGCCCCACCGGCGCCCGACCTCGTCGAAGCCGCGGAGATCCTCCCGCGCATCCAGACGTGGCGCGACCGCCTGGCCGCGCGCCAGGAGGCCATGGAGACCCGGTGGAGCTACACCGGCGCCCGCCGCACCATCCAGGAGGCCTTCACGCGGGCCGGGCTGCCGGACGCCACCGTGCGGCGCGCGTCGGCGTGGGCCAACCGGCTGTACGTCCTGTGGGGCGACCTGAAGCCCTGGTATGCCCGCCACGGGGAGGCCCTGGCGGACCTCGCCGCCGTCGTCCGGGACCAGGGGGGCGCCACGACCCACGACGTGGCGTGGGTCGAGCGGCAGGCCGAGCGTCTCTGGCGGCGGACGAGCCACCTGGAGACGGGCCTGGAGGTCCTGCTCGGCCTCCGCGTGGAGCGGGCGGAGACCGCGGTCGCGCTGGCCCGGCTGAAGAGCCGCACGAAGCGCGGCGGCGAGGCCCTCCAGCACCTGGGCGGCAGCACCGGCGGATCCCTGGCCGAGGCGCGAGCCCGCGCGGCTGCGCTCGCCGCGAGCGAGGCGTGGCTGGCGGACGCCCTGCTGGAGGACGCCGAGACCACGGTCGTGCCGCCGCTCGAGCCGCTCGCCGAGCGATCCCGGCATCGGATCGGGAGGTTGCACCTCGTCGCCGCGGAGGCCCCTGGGAGCCCGGAGTCGTCCGCTCCCGATCCGGGTGGGGTCGCCGGCGCCACGGTGTGCGCCGCCGTGGCCGCGGACGCGATCGCCCGCGGACGGGAGGCCGCTGCGATCCACGCTCGCGACGCCGAGGCGGCGCAAGATCGGGCAGCCGACGTCCGGGCCAGCATGAAGTCCGTACGTCGGGCCTCGGACCTGCCGGCGGTGCGCGACCTCATGGCCCGGGAGCGCGAGATCCAGGCGCACGTCCGCGCGCTGCGGCAGGAGATCAAGGAGACGGACCTGGACGCTCCCGGCGGCCAGGAGCGCGCCCGGAGGCTGGCCGAAGAGGTGCTGTCGCTCCGGGAGGACCTGCCGCCGGTCCGCCGGAGGCTGACCCGCCTCCGCTCCGACGATCACCTGGCCTCCTGGCGTGAGGACAGGCGCCGGGCCCTCGCTGCGGCGCTCGCCGATCGGGACGCCGCGCGCAGGGCACGGATCGACGCCCTCGCCCACGCCGCCACGGCGTCACGCACGCTGGTGCTGGCGGAGGCGGTGCGCCGCGCCGAGGACGCCCGCTCGCTCCTCCGGCGCCTGGACGCCCTCGAGCGGGCGGCCGCCCGGCGCCCCCGCGTGACCGCGCTGACGCTGCGGGCCGGGGAGCGCGAGGTCTTCGCGGCGCGGCGCGTCGACACGGACTCCCTGGCGGAACTCCGCCGAGAGATCCGCACCGCCCTCGACCGCGCCCTGGCGCTCCTCGCCCTGTCCCGGGAGGCCGGCGCACGCACCGTGGACGCCGCCCGCGAGGCTTCGCTGTACAAGACCCGCCGCAGCGACGAGGCGCCTGCCATCGTGCAGCGGGACAGCCTCGGCTCCCTGGTGCGCCGTCTCGGCGTCGAGCGGATCGTCGGCGAGGACCTGCTGGCGGTGCGCGGCAAGTCGCTCGCCGCTCGCTACACGAAGCTCTCTCGGGCCGTGCCCGCCGCGGAGGCACTGCTGTCGGAGCGCGTCGCGCCCGACCCCGACGACGCGCTCGCCCGGTTCCGGGGCGCGCTGTCCGAGGAGCCCGAGCGGACGCCGGTCTCGGCGGACACGCTGGAGGAGGTTCGCGAGCGACTCCGGACCCTCGCCGGTCCGAGCGGCGAGCGCCTGCCCCCACGCCTCGAGGGGATCCTGCAGCGAGTCCCCGCCACGCACCCGGCGGCGGAGCGCGAGGCGACCGCCCGTCGACGTCTGGCACGGCTGCACGCCGCGGCGCTCCTCTGGCAGCCGCTCGCGGCGGAGGCGGATCGCGCCCTCGCCCACACGACGTGGTCCCTGGCGGAGGCCGTCCGGAAGGCCGACGAGCGCCTCGCGCCGTACGACACGCGGCATGCCTTCGCGACGACCCCCGGCCCCTCCTTCCTGGCGGGGGTGCCCTTGATCGCCGAGGTCACCCTCGCGGCCCAGGCCGACGCACCGCAAAGCGTTCGCCTCGGAGGCGTCTCCCTGGCGCCGGCCTCGGACGAGCCGACCTCGCCGACGCGCCGGTACGCGCTGGACCGGGCCGACGGGCTGGCCGGCGGCGCCGAGCCGCTCGCCCTGGAGCTCCCGGCCCCGCCGCACACGCCGTGATCAGCCCTGCAGGCGCACCCTGACCGCCGCGACCAGCGTGTCCAGGTGTGGCTCGAGGACGCTCCACGCCTCCTCGGCGGCAGGGAGGTCGCCGTCGTCCGCCAGGCGTTCCACCTCGCGCGCGCCGTCGGCCACGGGATCCGCGCCGATGGACGCGGCCGAGCCCTTCAGGCCGTGTGCGGCCACCGCCACCTGCCGTGCGTCCCCGCCCCGGAGTCCCTCCGAGATGGTGCGCCGGATGTCCGGGAGGCCCTCCAGAAACACCCGCGCCACGTTCTGCAGGATGCGCTCACGACCCCCGAGGCGCTCCACGGCGCCCTCCCAGTCGAGCGTGGGCCGCTCCGATTCAGCGACTGCGTCCATGCATGCACCTCCTGCCGAACCCAACGCTCCCCGCCGCTCTCTTCATCCCCGCTCGGCGGCTCGCTCGACCACGTCGTACAGCGCGGCCGCGTGCACCGGCTTCGAGAGGTAGTCGTCCATGCCGGCCTCCAGGCAGCGCTCCCGGTCGCCCTTCATGGCGTGGGCGGTCATGGCCACGATGGGGACGTGACCGCCGCGCTCGGCCTCCCGGGCCCGCACCGCCTCGGTGGCCTGGAACCCGTCCATCTCGGGCATCCGCACGTCCATGAGCACGACGTCGAAGTCGTCCCGGTCCAGGGCGTCCAGGACCTGGCTGCCGTCGGAGACGACCTCCACCCGGTGGCCGCGCTCCTCCAGGAGGCTCACGGCCACCTGCTGGTTCACGGCGTCGTCCTCGGCGAGGAGCACACGCAGGGGGCGCACGGGCTCGGGGGTGCGCTCGGCCTGCCGCCCGGGACGGCGACACCCGAGGATCTCCTCGATGGCCCGGGCGAGGTCCGAGCGCTTCACGGGCTTCGTGAGGCACCGGGCCATGCCGGCCTCGCGGGATCGGGACACCTCGTGGGACATGCCGGCCGAAGTGAGCAGGAACACGGGGATGTCCCGGAGCGCCGGCTCGTCCTGCATCCGGGCGAACACCTCGAAGCCGTCCAGGCCGGGCATCATGGCGTCCAGGAGCACGAGGCGGAAGGGCTCGCCACGCTCCGCGGCGCGCCGCATCGTGTCGAGGGCCTCCGTCCCGCTCGGGGCCGTGCGGGGCGCCATGTGCCACGAGGCCAGCAGCTCGGCCAGCACGCGCCGGTTGGTCTCGTTGTCGTCCACGACCAGCACGGGCATGTCCCGGAGCGCCTCCCGGTGCTCCGGCCTTGGGGTGGCATCCTCCCGCGCGAGGCCGAGGCGCGCCGTGAAGTGGAAGGAGCTCCCCCTCCCGACCTCCGACTCCAGGTCGAGGCGGCCGTCCATCATCGCCACCAGCCGGTTCGAGATGGCGAGCCCCAGGCCGGTGCCGCCCTTGCTGGACACCCCCACGTCGCCCTGCTCGAACGCCTGGAAGATCCGCTCCCGGTCGTGCTCGGAGATGCCGGGTCCCGTGTCGGACACCTCGACGTGGAGCATCACGTGCTCCTCGTCTCGCCCCTCCTCGCGGACGCGGACCACGATCTCGCCCTGCTCCGTGAACTTGATGGCGTTGCCCACCAGGTTCACCACCACCTGCCTCAGGCGGATGGGGTCGCCCACGACGCGCTCCGGGACGCCCGCCGCGATGTCGTGGACCAGCTCCAGGCCCTTGTCGTGGGCGCGCACGGCCAGGGCCTCGAGGGTCTCCTCCAGGACGTCCCGCAGCGAGAAGCAGACCTGCTCCAGCTCGAGGCGACCGGCCTCGATCTTCGACAGGTCCAGGATGTCGTTCAGCAGGCGCAGGAGCGTGTCGGCCGACCGGCTGATCGTTTCCACGTAGTCCCGGTGCGGGGGAGCCAGATCCTGCTCCATGAGGATCTCGGTCATCCCGATGATCCCGTTCATGGGCGTGCGGATCTCGTGGCTCATGTTCGCCAGGAAGTCGCTCTTGGCCGCGCTCGCCGCCTCCGCCGCCTCCTTGGCCTCCCGGAGAGACTCCCGCGAGCGGAGCAGCGCCTGCGTGCGATCGCGCACCAGCTCCTCCAGGTGCCCGCGGTGCGCCTCGAGGGCGCCGGCCATCACGTTGAAGGCCTCGGCGAGCTCCTCCATCTCGTCGCCCGTGTCCACCTCGGCGCGGGCCGACAGGTCCCCGGCCCCGAACGCCAGGGCGCTGTCCCGCAGGGTCAGGATGGGCCACGTGAACCGCCGGGCCACCAGCAGGGACAGCAGGACGGCGAGCGCGGTCACCGCGACGCCCCCGCCGGCGACGAGCCAGGAGACGCGCCGTATGGGCGTCCAGGCGTCGTCCGCGTCCACCTTCGCCACGAGCCCCCAGCCGCCGACTCCGATGGGGAGATACGCCGCGAGGATGGGCTCACCGTCGGGGCCGTGGGTCGTCCGGAACCCGCTCTCGCCTTGAATGGCCGCGTCCATCGCAGGCGCCTCCGACGCATCGACGATGGCCCGATCGCTGTCCTCCAGGAAGTGGAACCGGATGAACCCGCCCTCCCGGGAGCCGACGTTCACATCCAGGGACTCGTGCGAGCCCTTCACGGTGGACAGGGCCATGGCGAGTCGGCTGTGGTCCGTCGTCGCCATCACGACGCCGAGAAGGCGCCCGTCGTGGGACTTGAGCGGGGCCGCCAGGCGCCCCTCGTTCCCGGACTGCCCCGGCTCGGGGAGCTCGACGTACGGCCCCTCGCGGCCCTCCTGGTATGCCGCGGTGTCCGAAAGGTCGTCGTCGAGCACCTCCGGGTCCGTGGACGCCATGACCCGCCCCTGCGGGCCCGCGACCCACACCGCGCCCAGGCCCTCCACGCTCTCCCGGGCGTCCTCCAGGGTGACGCCGGCCTCCTCCCGGTACGGCGCCGCCTCGACCAACCCGTCCACGTAGGAGGCCGTCAGCTCTCGGAGGCGCGTGCGGCTGGCGATGAGAGCGATCCGCTCCTCCTGCCCCTGGAGATAGGCCTGGACGGCCTGGAGACGCCCCACGGCGTCCGACCACAGGCGCTGCTCCACGCTCTCCAGGAGCACCTGCCGCACGAGGGACCACGATGACACCGTCCCGCCGGCGGCCGTCAGCGCGACGAGCCCTCCGACGAACATCACGAGGCGCCTGCGGATGGATCCGCGCTGCGCCCGACTTCGCCCGCGGGCCTCCTCTGCGCGATGCGCCATGGTTCCCCCCTCGGGAGGGGACGACGACGAGCCGACCTCGATCGTCCGCCATAGGCGAGGATACCGGGCTTGTCCCGATCGTGCACCCGCTGGGTGTGGGGATTCCAGGGCGGTCGCAAAGTCGACCGCCCTCCCTTGCCCTTGCCCTTGCCCTTGCCCTTGCCTGCTCTCGGACGCGCAGAATCCGTCGTTTCCGAGCGGGTGGATTCCGGCGCCGGGCGTCGTGCCGCCGCGCGGCCCACGCTTGTCCGACTTCGCGCTTGCCCTGGACCCGGTCCCAGGGCGGTCGCAAAGTCGACCGCCCTCCCTTGCCCTTGCCCTTGCCCTTGCCCTTGCCTGCTCTCGGACGCGCAGAGTCCATCGTTTCCGAGCGGGTGGATTCCGGCGCCGGGCGTCGTGCCGCCGCGCGGCCCACGCTTGTCCGACTTCGCGCTTGCCCTGGACCCGGTCCCAGGGCGGTCGCAAAGTCGACCGCCCTCCCTTGCCCTTGCCCTTGCCTGCTCTCGGACGCGGAGAATCCGTCGTTTCCGAGCGGGTGGATTCCGGCGCCGGGCGTCGTGTCGCCGCGCGGCCCTCACTTGTCCGACTTTGCGATTGCCCTGGTGGGGATTCGCGCCCGGCCGTTCCGCGGGTCCCGCACGCCGGATCAGAGGGCGTGGACCACCGGGGCCAGGAAACGCCCCACCAGGCCCGGCGTCAGCGCGTCCAGCGGATCGGACTCGAGCCTGTCCCGGGCGTCCCGGAGCCACGCGGCGGTGGCCTCCAGAGCGCCCGTGGACGAGAGCAGGTCCAGTCCCTCGTCCACCATGGCGCCGGTCGTCTGCTCGCGCGGCGCCCCGACGATGTCCCGGAGCCGCTCCGCGGCCGCCCCGCCGGCGGCCAGGGCCCGCACCACGGGAAAGGAGAGCTTGCCCTCCGCCAGATCGCTCCCGGGTCGCCCGCGGCCCTTCTCGCCCACCAGGTCCAGGTAGTCGTCCTGCGCCTGGAAGAGGAGCCCGAGGGCCTCGCCCCGGCGTGCGGCCGCGTCCGCCTGGTCGCGACCGCCGCCGCCCCCGACCACCCCGGCGCGAAAGCACGCCCCGAACAGGGCGCCCGTCTTGCCCCGGGCCATCTGCTCCCAGGCCTCGGGGGTCGGGGGCACGGCGCGGGCCACGGCCCGGTCGTCCTGGAGCTGGAACTCCATGGCCTGCCCCGCGATGAGCCGGATCATCGCCCGGCCCAGGGGCTCCACGAGGTCGCGCGCCGCCCGGGTCGCCCCGATGACGGTCATCCCGCGGAAGTACAGGGCGTCGCCCAGGTTGATGGCCTGGGCCTCTCCCCAGCGGTGCCAGACGGTCGGCTGCCCCCGCCGCCGCACGTCCCGGTCCTGCACGTCGTCGTGGACGAGCGTGGCGTTGTGGATCAGCTCCAGGCCGACGCCCAGGTCCAGGCTCTCCCGCCCGAGTCCGCCGAGGTTCTCGGCGATCCAGGGAGGTAGCAGCGCCCGCAGGCGCTTGCCGCCGGTGGCCAGGTGGTAGGCGGCCATCTCGCTCAGGAGGGTCGCCCCCGGGCCGTCGTCCACCGCCATCACGGCGTCGCGGAGGCGCTGCTCCAGGTCGCCGCCGAATCTCCTCCAGGCCTCGTCGAAGTCCAGGGTCACGCCTCACCGCCCGTCCGCACGCGCAGGCCGTCCTCGGGCCAGCGCACGTCGATCCGCCGGAACCCCTCCCGCTCAGCGGCCGCCACCGCCGCGCCCAGGGTACGCCGATCGGCAGCCAGGGCCCACAGGCAGTCTCCCCCGCCCGCGCCCGAGGTGCGCGCGACGGCGCCCGCTCCCTCGACGGCGCGTCGCAGCGGCCCGTGGCCACCCTCGTCCACGCCCACGTCCGCCAGGTCGTCCAGGGCCGCGAGGGCCTCCTGCGCATCCCGCACGGCGGCCAGGATCCCGTCCACGCGGCCGACGCGCCACGCGGACACCACGTCGACGGCGGCGTCGCCGCACGCCCGGAGCGCCGCGTCCACGGCGGGGCCGTCCAGCTCACGGGCCCGGCCGAGCCTCCGGAGCCGATCGGGCGTGCTGGAGCCCCGGCCGGTGAAGAGCACGGCCCCGTGCAGCTCGGCCGGCCAGGGGACCCGCTCTGCGTGCCCGTCCCCGGCCGGGTGGTGGACGCACACGCCGCCCAGCAGCGCCGTCGCCACGTCGTAGCCGCTGCCGAGCCCGCCCTGGGCCTCGCGGTGGGCCGCCACGACGTCCGCCAGCGTCGGTGCGCCGCGTCCGTCGCGGGCGTACAGGGCTCCGAGCGTCGCGACGGTGATGGCGGCCGACGCGCCGAACCCGGGCTTGTCCGGGCCGCTCCCCAGGTCGCTCTCGATCCGCAGGTGCCCGCCCTGCCCCTCCGCGCCGGCCCGGGCGATGGCGGCCGCGACGACGGGCACCTCCTCGGGAGACGCCTCGCCGAGGCCCACCTCGCGGGACGTCACCCGCCAGCCCGGTCGGCCGTCGTCCTCGAGGGTCACGATCACGCGCCGGTCCACGGCGACGGCCAGCGCCGGACCGCGCCCCGCGGCGACCGCGTACTCGCCGGCCAGCATCAGCTTGCCGGGCGCGCTGGCGACGCTCTCCCTCACGCGCCCTCCCCCGGGTTCACGCGGACCCGGACGCCGTCTCCGGGCCGGCACGTCAGCACGTCGCGCACGCCGGTGACGACGCGCAGGGCCTCCGCGACCCGATCGGCGTCCTCCCCGGCGGTGAGCACCTTCACGTTGGGCCCGGCGTCCATCGTCCACCCGCAGAGCACGCCCTCGCCGCGCAGGGTCTCCACGGCCTCCACCACGGCCAGGGACGACGGCTTCCAGTACCGCACCGGCGGACGGGCGGCGAAGGCGGAGGCGTGCATCCGCATGGTGGAGACCTCCATGATCTCGATCAGGGCCTCCAGGTCGCGGCGCTCCACGGCGTCCACGCCCTCGTCGAACAGCGCCCGCGCCTGGGTGACCCAGGGCGCGTAGTACGGAGAGGTCTCCCGCGTGCGCTCCATGGCGGCGCGCGATCCGACGGGCTTCGGGCCCGCGTCCACGACCGCGACGACGAGGGCGACGTCCCAGTGGGCGCGGGGCGCGACCGGGCGCGCCCCGGGGCCGTCCCAGGCCGCCCAGCCGCCGAAGACGCTCCGTGAGGCGCTCCCCGAGCCCAGCCGCGCCACGGCGCTCAGCTCCGCCGGCGCCAGATCGAGCCCGGCGCACCGGGCTGTGGCCGCCGCCAGGGCCGCCATGCCCGAGGCCGACGACGCCAGCCCGGCCGCGGTGGGGACGTGGTTGGTGCTCTCCACCCGGAAGGGCGAGGCCACGTCCGCAAGCTCGCGGACGCGGTCCAGGACCGGGCCCGCCCGCCCCATGGCCCCCTCGGCCAGCGGGCTGCCGTCGAGCACCACGACGTCGTCGTCCAGGGACGGGTCGAACCGCGCCGTGGTCTCCGTCCCCAGCTCGTCGAGGGTCAGGGACAGGGAGGGCACGGCCGGCAGGTTGGCGTCCAGGGGGCTCCGCGCGGGGGCCTTGCCCCAGTACTTCACGAGGGCGATGTTCACGCCGGCCCGCGCGGTCACGGAGCCGGAGAGCACGAGCTCGGTCACGGGGCGATCACCTCCACGGCGCCCGCGGAGCGCCAGGTCTTCTCCAGGTCCAGGTCCGGCGGCGCGAGCGCGATCGCCGCCCCGCCCAGGCCGCCGCCCGTGAGCTTGGCGCCCCACGCGCCGGCCTCCCGTGCGCTGGCCACCAGCGCGTCGAGGCCGTCCGTGCTGACGCCCACCTCCCGGAGCAGGGTGTGGTTGTCGTCCATGGCCGCGCCCAGGGCCGGCCAGTCGCCGGCCAGCAGCGCCTCCTCGGCGCGGCGCGCGACGTCCCGTGCCCGGTCCATGCGCTCGGCGAACCAGGCCGGCCGCTTCCGTGCCCGCGCGGCGACCCCGGCCACGGCCTCCTTCGTCGAGGTGCGCTCGGCGGTGACCCCCACCCACACGGGCGGCGTCGGAGCGCCCTCGAGGACCCGCGGCGAGCCGCCGGGCTCGAAGAGGACGGGTCTTCGGAAGGACGTCACCGCGTCGTCGATGCCGCTGGGGCGCCCGTGGGCGATCTTCTCCAGCTCGTGGGCGTGGCGCCGGATGTGCTCGTCGTCGTCCTCGGGGTGGAGCGCCCGCGCCAGGGCCGTGGCCAGGGCGGCCGAGCCCCCGAGTCCGGCGCCCATCGGCAGGTCGCTCCGCACGGACACCGTGAGGGCCGCGACCGCCTCGCCCAGGGCCGCGGCCATCTCCTCCACGAAGGGGCGCACCGGATCGGGGACGTCCCAGCCCCCCGGCTCGCGGAGCACCTCCACCTCCACGCCCCGCGCGAGCAGCGGGACCGCGATGGCGGGCGCCCCGTGGACCACGAAGTGCTCGCCCACGAGGATCACCTTCCCCGGCGCGCGTCCGATCGGCATCAGGTTCCTCCCGTCCGGACGCGCCTCTTCCCGGCGCGCGGGTCCTGTCGGTGGGTGGCGTGGGGCCGCAGCATGGCGCCTCCGTTATCGCGTGTCGTGAGCGCGGTCAACACGCCCCAGGGCAATCGCAGAGTCGACCGCCCTCCCTTGCCCTTGCCCTTGCCTGCTCTCAGACGCGCAAACCCCGCTTCTCCGAACGGGTGCAATCCGGCGCCGGGCGCCGTGCCGCCGCGCGGTCCACACTTCTCCGAATTTGCGATTGCCCTGCAATACGCCCGGACGCACAGCGGGGCTGGGCAGGCCGCGCCGCACGTGGCTGAGCCGGGACCGATAGCGAGGCGTCAGCGCCCCTCGTTCAGGTCCTGCGCGGTCCGCCAGACCCGCTCGTAGAACGGGTGCCGCACCTTGCAGTCCAGGCAGTCGGCCCGGCGGAGGTGCTCCCGCTCGCGCGGGACGAGGCAGCGATAGCAGATGCCGTCGAACCGCCCGGCGAAGCCGTCGATCACCTGGTCCGCCAGGCAGCGGATGAACCCCGGGTGGACGTCGATGCCGCGGGCGACGCCGAACCACTCGATGCCCTCGGACTCCGCGAGCTCGCGGTACTGCACGCCGATCTCGTAGAGGGTCTCGATGTGGTCCCCCACGAAGCTCACCGGCACCACCAGCACCGACTTCGTGCCCGCCGCCGCGAGGCGCTGAAGCTCCACGTCGGTGGCGGGCTCCAGCCAGCGGACGGGGCCGACGCGACTCTGCCACGCGAGGGTCCAGGGGCGATCTCCGCCCAGGGCCTCGACGAAGCGCCGCACGCACTCCTGCACCTGCCGCGGATAGGGGTCGCCCTCGCGGAGATAGCGGGACGGGATCCCGTGGGCGCTGAACAGGACGTGGACGTCGTCGGGATCCGGCGCCTCGGCGAGGCCCTCCCGGACGCGCTCGACCACCGCCTCGACGTACCCGGGGTGGTCGTAGAAGGCCGGCACGTACGCCATGGGGATGCGCTCGCGCCCCCGGCGCACCAGGGCCTCCGCCACCGCGTTGTGGGCCGAGCCGGTCGTCGTGTACGAGTACTGGGGAAACAGCGGCAGGGCCACCAGGTGCTCCGCCCCCGTCTCGAGCGCCTCCTCCACGGCCTCGTCGATGAACGGCGGCGTGTAGCGGAAGCCCACGTGGATGGACGGGCGCTGCTCGTCCGGAAGCCGCTCCACCAGGGCCCGCTCCAGGGCCTTCGCCTGGGCGTAGGTCGTCTCCACCAGGGGGGAGCCGCCGCCGATGTGCTCGTAGTCCGGGATCACCGTCGGGGCGCGGTCGTGGCTGATGCGGCGTGCCACCCACCGCTGGAAGGCCCCGCCGAACGGGAGGTGGATGACGTCCGGGTCCGCGAAGAGGTGATAGAGGAAGTCCTCCACCTCCTCCGCCGAGCGGGGCCCGCCGAAGTTCTCGAGGATGACGGCGCGCTTCCGGCGCCCCTGGCTCCCGCTCGTCATGGGCGCGGAGTCTACGCGCTCCCCCCTGCCCGGGAAAGGCGGACGTGGCGCAGGGCGGTGACGTCCTCCACGTAGGCGGGTCGGCGCATCCCGACGAGGACGCTGCTCACCCCGTGCCGGGTGGCGCTCCAGGCGACGGCCCGGCGCGACCACGGGGCGTCCTCCAGCCCCGGGGGAAGCTCGGGGGCGATCTCCTCGAACACCGCCTGCAGGTGCGCGCGATCCCGCGCCAGGAACTGAGCCCGCGCGGCGCGCATCAGCCGATCGCACCCCTGCCGGTAGCGCTCGCACCAGCCCGGATCCAGCTCCGCGCCCTCCTCCACCGCGGCCGCCGTCCGCGGATCGGCGTAGCGCAGGACGAAGTCGTCGAAGTCCAGGACGCTCCCCAGCTCTCGCATCGCCCGCGGGAGCTCGCGGGACCAGCGGGGCGCGCGGACCCGCTCCGGGCACGCCGACTCCAGCGCCGCCAGGAGCCGACGCGCCTCGGCGAAGTCGCCTGCCTCCTCGGCCGGCCCCGGATCGGCCAGCCGGACCAGGCGCCCCCGGTGGAGCCCGTTGAGGGGGCGGTTCGTCAGCACGGCCAGGCCCTCGTCCGAGGCCCGGTCCAGGACCGACGGCGCGTCGCCCCAGAGCGTCTCGGCGCCCCGCTCCAGCGGGTTCAGCGGCACCTGCACGACCTGCATGTGGTGGTCGGGGCCCGCACCCCGCCGCGCAGCCTCCAGGATGCGCGCAAGGGACGTGGCCCCCGGAGCGCCGGGCGGGGCCACGAGGCTGTTCGACGAGACGCCGTAGGCGCCGATGGCGCCCTGCCGGACCCGATCCTCCAGGGCCGCGAAGGCCTCGGCCAGGTGGTCGTAGAAGGCGTCCGGAGACAGGGGCCCGGGATCCAGCAGGTGCTCGGGGTTGTGCAGGAGGACCACGTCGGGCGTCTCCAGCCCGGTCCGGGTCCGGGAGACGTCGAGGGCCCGCCCGATGAGCGCCGGGTCCACGCTGTGCCAGTGATCTGCCCGCATGCGGGCCACCCGGTACGGCAGGCCGCCCCGCTGGGCCTCCTCCCGCCGCAGGTCGTCCAGCATGGCGCCCTGCCAGTAGCCGACCTTGGTCACGACCACGAGGCCGGCCCGGTCCAGGCCCTCCTCCACCGCCTCGGCCACCACCTCGCCCACCAGGCGCTCCGACGCCCCGAACCCGTAGTTCGTCGAGGTGTCGATGACGTTGCAGCCGCCGTGGAGCAGGGCCTCGCGGAGCGCGCGGCGGTGGTCGGGCTCCCCCTCGGTGATCCGATAGCAGCCGAAGCCGACGGCGCTCACGGTCAGGCCCGTCCGCCCGAACGGCCGGGACCAGCCCGGGTCCGCCTCGAGGTCCTCGAACAGCCTGCGCGTCCCCTCCGGCGTCGCTCGCCCGGTGATCATGGTCCGGCCCTCCTGCCTCCCAGGGGTCGAGTGTCCCCCGGTGCGCGGGGTGACTCAACCCGCGACCGTGCGATACAACCGGCGACCGTGACGCGTTCGGAACCCACCGCGCCCGCCCGCTGGGACGAGGCCATCGACCGCCGGGCCAGCCCCCTCGGCCGGGAGAGGCTCGCCCTCGTCCCGGAGCAGGGCATCTCCCGGCGCTTCCTGGCGGTCACCGCCTCGACCGGTCCCCACGAGGCCTGGGCCTGGGTGTCGGGCCACCGGAACCGCATCCGCCCGGGCCTCCACCAGGTGATCCTGGACGCGGCCGGCGAGGACCACGCCTGGATCGTCCGGTGGGTGATGGGCCGCTGGCCCAAGGGACCGCTGGTGCTGGGCACACCCCTGACGCCGGACCTGGTGCCGGCGCTCACCCTGGGCATCGTCGCGCCCCTGAAGCCGACGCGGATCGGCCTCGTGGAGAGCCCGGTGCCGTTCCCCATCCCGAGCGTGAAGCACATGAAGGCGCTGCACGCTCGCACCGGCGAGGAGGGCCTCGTGGGCTGCCGCCTTCACGTGCGGGACGGCGCGCCGACCGCGGTCGCCGGCCGCTGGCCCGTGGACCCGCGACGTCTGCCGGAGATCGCGGAGACCTGGGACCTCCGGGAGGCCGCCCGCGACCTCGCCCTCCCGGCCGTCGAGGGCCTCGTGGAGGGGATCCGCGCTGCCTCCCGGCCCGTGCTCGAGGCGGCGTGGACGCCGGAGCCGGTGCCCGCCTTCGTGGTGGAGGTCGGGCCCACGTCCGTGGCCCGCGTGGTGGGCCTCGTGCAGGCCACCCTCGGGGACGAACGCGCGGAGCCGCTGGTGGAGGCCGCCCGGGACCTCCGTCAGAAGGCCGCCTGGCGCGTCCGCCTGACCGTCGGCGGGGACGGCCTGACGGCCATCACGACCCTGCTCGGGCCGAAGCAGCAACCTCTCGAGGCGACCTGGTAGGCCGCCGCCCCGGGGCGAGGCGCCAGGCCCCGCCCCGCGGTCTCGCAGCGCCTCAGGAGCAGCCCGTGGTGCCGCCGCACGTCACGCACTTGAGGCACGTGCCGTTGCGGACCAGGGTCATGTGCCCGCACTCGGGGCAGGCGTCGCCCTCGTAGCCCTTCATCCGGGCCATCTCGGCCTTGCTGGGCCCGGCCGCCGTCGCGAGGCCCGCCCCGGACGCCGCCGTCGCCGTGGCCGGCTCGGGCGTGGCGGGCTGGACGCCGGGCTTCGTGGCCGGGTTGAGGCTGTCGCTCCGCGGAATGTGGGCGGTGGTCGTCTGCAGGTCATCCACCTGGCGCCCGCCGCCGTCGCCCAGGAAGGCGTCGCCCACCTGGTCGGGCGGCACCTGGGCGAGGTCGTGGCGTCCCAGGTAGGAGATCGCCAGCTCGCGGAAGATGTAGTCGATGAGCGACGTGGTCATCTTCACGTAGGGGTTGCCCTGGACCATGCCGTTCGGCTCGAAGCGCGTGAACACGAAGGCGTCCACGTACTCGTCCAGGGGCACGCCGTGCTGCAGCCCCAGGGACACGGCGATGGCGAAGCAGTTCATCAGGCTCCGGAAGGCCGCGCCCTCCTTGTGCATGTCGAGGAAGATCTCCCCGAGGGTGCCGTCCTGGTACTCGCCGGTGCGCAGGTAGACGTTGTGTCCGCCGATGACCGCCTTCTGCGTGTAGCCCGCCCGGCGGGTCGGCAACTTCCGGCGCCTGGCCAGGTAGCGCACGATGACGCGCTCGGCCACCTCGTCCGGGCTCGTGGGCGCCGGGGCCTCGTCGCCGAGGGCGTCGAGGCCGAAGTCGTCGCTCGCCGTGGCGCTCAGGGGCTGGCTGAGCTTCGAGCCGTCCCGGTACAGGGCGTTGGCCTTCAGGCCGAGCCGCCAGCTCAGCATGTACGCGTCGGCGATCTCCCCGACCTCCGCGTGGTTCGGCAGGTTGATGGTCTTGGAGATGGCCCCGGAGATGAAGGGCTGCACCGCCGCCATCATGCGGATGTGGCCCCCGGCGGCGATGTAGCGCTTGCCGTAGCGCCCGCACTTGTTGGCGCAGTCGAACACCGGCAGGTGCTCGTCCTTCAGGTGGGGGGCGCCCTCCACCGTCATCCGGCCGCAGACCACGTCGTTGGCCTCCCGGATCTGCTCCCGGGTGAAGCCGAGCGCGGTGAGCAGGTCGAAGCCGGGCGAGTCCAGCCGCTCCTTCGCGACGCCCAGGGGGCCGGTGATGACGTCGTCCCCGACCACCCAGCGGTTGAACGCGAAGGTGATGTCGAAGCTCTTGCCGACCTCCTGCTCGACGCGGTCGACCACCTCGGTCGGCATGCCGAGCGCCGTCAGGGCCGCGCGGTCGATGTGCGGGGCGCCCTCCAGGGTGCCGGTGCCGCGGCAGTAGTCGACGATGGCCTCGACCTGCGGCCGCGTGTAGCCGAGCCGCCGCAAGGCCTCGGGGACGCACTCGTTGATGATCTTGAAGTAGCCGCCGCCCGCGAGCTTCTTGAACTTCACGAGGGCGAAGTCCGGCTCCACGCCGGTGGTGTCGCAGTCCATCACCAGGCCGATCGTCCCGGTCGGGGCGATCACCGTGGCCTGCGCGTTGCGATAGCCGTGGGCCTCACCGAGCTCCAGGGCGCGATCCCAGGCCGCCCGCGCCGCGTCCACCAACGGCCCGGGCGCGTCGCCCTCGTCGATGGGCACGGGCGGGATGGACAGGCCCTCGTAGTCGTCGTCCGCGTCCCCCGGCCGAACACCCCAGGCGGCCCGGCGGTGGTTGCGGATGACCCGCAGCATGGCCTCCCGGTTCCGGTCGAAGCCGGGGAACGGGCTCAGCTCCGCCGCCAGCTCGGCGCTCGTAGCGTAGGCCGTGCCCGTCATGATGGCCGCGACGGCGCCGCCGATGGCCCGGCCCTCGTCGGAGTCGTAGGGGATGCCGCTCACCATGAGCAGGCTGCCGAGGTTGGCGTAGCCCAGGCCCAGGGTCCGGAACCGGTAGGACAGCTCCGCGATGCGCCGGGAGGGGAACTGCGCCATGAGCACGGCGATCTCGAGGACCACCGTCCACAGGCGGCAGGCGTGCTCCATGCTCTCGACGTCGACCGCGCCGTCCGCGTCCCGGTAGCGCATGAGGTTGAGGCTGGCGAGGTTGCACGCCGTGTCGTCGAGGAACATGTACTCGGAGCACGGGTTGGAGGCGTTGATCCGCCCGTCCTCCGGGCACGTGTGCCACTCGTTGATGGTGGTGTCGAACTGGAGGCCCGGGTCGGCGCAGCTCCACGCGGCGTAGGAGACCTCGTCCCACAGGTTCTTGGCGTCGACGCTGCGCGCCACCTTCCCGTCCGTGCGGCGGATCAGATCCCACTGGTCGCCGCGCTCGGCGGCCTCCATGAAGGCGTTGCTCACGCGCACGGAGTTGTTCGAGTTCTGCCCGCTGACCGTGTAGTAGGCCTCGGAGTCCCAGTTCGTGTCGTACTCGGGGAAGTAGATCCCCGTGTAGCCCTGGTCGCCGAGCTGGATCACCCGGCGGATGTAGTTCTCCGGGACGCCGGCGGCGCGCGCCTCCCGGACGGCCGTCGCCAGCTCCGGGTTGTCGCTGGTCCGCGTGGACTCGCCGTTCAGGCCGCGCTTCTTGGCGGCGGCGATGGTCTCGAGGATCCGGTTGAGGTGCTGGTTGTGCACCCTGGCGCCGAGGACGAGGCTCGAGACCTTCTGCTCCTCGATGACCTTCCAGTTGATGAACTCCTCGATGTCCGGGTGATCGATGTCCAGGACCACCATCTTGGCCGCCCGGCGCGTGGTCCCGCCGGACTTGATGGCCCCGGCCGCCCGGTCTCCGATCTTGAGGAAGCTCATGAGCCCGCTGGACCGGCCGCCGCCGCTCAGAGGCTCCCCTTCGGCGCGCAGGGCCGAGAAGTTGGAGCCCGTGCCCGAGCCGTACTTGAACAGCCGGGCCTCGCGGGTCCACAGATCCATGATCCCGCCCTCGTTGACGAGATCGTCGCCGACGGACTGGATGAAGCAGGCGTGGGGCTGCGGGTGCTCGTAGGCGGTCTCGCTGCGCTTCGCCTCGCCGGTCTCCGGGTCCACGTACCAGTGCCCCTGGGGCGGTCCGTCGATGCCGTAGGCCCAGTGCAGGCCCGTGTTGAACCACTGCGGCGAGTTCGGCGCGGCCATCTGGGTCGCGAGCATGAAGCACAGCTCGTCGTGGAAGGCGCGCGCGTCCGACTCCTCGTCGAAGTAGCCGTGCTTCCAGCCCCAGTAGGTCCAGCAGCCCGCCAGGCGCCGGAAGACCTGCCGAGCGTCCTTCTCGGGCCCGAAGCGCTCGTCCTCGGGCAGCGCGGCGAGCTTCTTCTCGTCGGGCACCGAGCGGCGGAGCCAGGCGGGGACGCCCTTGTCCTTCACCGCCTTCACGGCCGCCGGGACCCCGGCCTTCCGGAAGTACTTCTGGGCCAGCACGTCCGTGGCCACCTGGGACCACGAGTCCGGCACCAGGATGTCCCTGGCCTCGAAGACGACCGTGCCGTCCGGGTTCGCGATCCGGGACGTGCGCGGCACGAACGTGATGCCTGCGTAGGGCCCCTCGCTCTCTCGAGTGTATCGGCGCGTGATCCTCACGAGCTCCTCCCCGCCCTCTGCGACTGTGCGACGTGTTCGACGTGTGTGGCGTCCCGGCGCACCTCTGCGCGGGACGAACGACTCCCGTGTCCGCCGTCGATGCCGTGCCGTGACGCCGAACCTGGGGGATGTCCGCTTGCGATCGTCACGACGCGCGTCGCAGCCTCGGGCCCGGTGGAGACCCGAGGCTCTTCGTGTCGGCGACGTGACGTGATGGTGAACATGAACGGTTCCTCCGAGGGCGTCAACGGCACTCAACATCTTGGGGTTACTGAGCCTGATTTGGCCAATATTCAGCGCCATATATGGCCCACACCCCTCCAACCCACCGGAAATGCGTCGGGTCCGCGCGAACCCCCTTTGAGTCCCGCATGTTGCGTGCCGCCCTCCCGCTGACAGCCCCCGAGACCCATCCGGAACCCGCCGGAATCCCTCCTGATCAGGCCATCCGGCCCGGGCGCGGGTGGTCGCTCACCCGGCCGTGTGATAGCCAGGGTGGCCCCACGGCCACGAGGCAGCCCCATGGGATCGCGCCAGAGCGACAAGAACAACCGCACGATCCTGACGAACCGGAAGGCCCGGCACGACTACGCCATCGAGGAGACCTTCGAGGCCGGGCTGGCGCTCCGGGGCAGCGAGGTGAAGTCGATCCGCGACGGCCGGGTCAGCGTCACCGACGGCTACGTGGACGTGCGCGACGGCGAGCTGTGGCTCGTGAACGTCCACGTCCAGGAGTATCCCTGGGCGCACCAGCAGAACCACGAGCCCACGCGCCCGCGGAAGCTGCTCCTGAAGCGCCGCGAGATGGACAAGATCGTCTCGCAGGTGGAGAGCAAGGGCTACACGGCCGTGCCGCTGAAGTTCTACCTGACCCGGGGGATCATCAAGGTCCTCATCGGCCTCGGGAAGGGCAAGCGCAAGGTGGACAAGCGCCACGACCTGAAGGCGCGCGAAGCGAAGCGCGAGATGGACCGGGCGATGAAGCGGTAGGAGCCTGCAGGGTATTGCGGACCGAGCGAGCCCGAGACGATTTCGTCCAGATCGGCGTTCGACGGTTCCGTAGGCAGCGCGGGCGCTGGCCCGAAGGGCCAGGAGAGCCGGCGACCTTCGGGAGCCGGAGGGCGGAAGCGGCCGGGGTTCGCGACGGGAGCATATGCGCTACAGGCTCCTGGGAGCCGCCCTCCTCTCGGGGCGCCGCCAGCAGCAGCAGCGCAGCCACGCGCCCCGGCCTCACCGCGCCGCCGCGTCCATGAGCGCCTCGACCGCGGACCGGTGGATGCTCCGCGGGTGACGCTCGAGGAACCGCCGCCCGCGCTCCAGGACCTCGTCGGGGCGGCCCCGGTCCGCCAGCACACGGAGGTGCAGCACCTCCCTCTCCTCGGCCAGCAGGCCGCGCGGGAACCGGCTTCGGTGCTCGCGCAGGGCCGCCAGCGCCGCCTCGGGCTCCCCTCCGCTGCGCGCGCTGCGCGCCCGGTCGAGGATCCGCCGCTCCGCCTCCAGGTCCCGGGCCGGCTCGGGCGTTCGGGCCGCCGGCGCGCCCTCCTGGCGGGACCGGGCTCGGATCTTGCGCGGCGTCGGCTCCACGGGGGCCGGGATCGTCCGCTCTCCCAGGACCCGGCCCGCGACCCGCCCCGCGTCCGTCGGCTCCGCCGCCTTCGAGGCGGGAGGAGCGGGGGCCTCGACGCGGCGCTCCTGCCCGGGGCCCGCAGCCTCGCGTACCGCGTCCGCGGCCCCCGACACGGCGCGCGCCGGCTCCGCGGGACGGGGCGTCCGCTCCTCCGCCGGGCGCGCCAGCCATACGCCCCCTGCGACGAGCACTCCCGCGACCGCGACCTTCGCGGCCAGGGCCACGCCCCCACCCCCCGTGGTGCCCCCGCCACCCGCTGCGCCGCCGCCTGCGCCGACGGTCCGCTCCACCCTGGCGCGGACGCGCTCTCGTACGCCCTCCGGCGCCCCGGGGGCCCGCCGCTCCGCGTCGAGGAGCACCGCCAGGTCGGGGGCGAGCGGTTCCTGGTCCCTATCGTCCATCAGGCCCCCTGTCCGTCGCGCAGGCGCCGGACGGCCTCGGCGAACTTGCGCCGCGCCAGCCGCAGGCGCGAGTAGCACGTGTTCTCGGGCACCGACAGGCCCGCGGCGATCTCGGGCACCGTGAGGCCCTCCAGCTCGTGGGAGACGAAGACCGCCCGCTGCGGCATGGGCAGCTCCTCCAGGGCGGCGAGAACGAGGGCGCGCCGGTCCCTCCGCTCCACCTCCTCGTCCGGGGCCGGCGCGCCCGAGACCGCGTCGTCCCGGTCCACGGGGATCTCCCGTGAGAAGCGCGCCCGGCGCCGATAGTCGGACACCACCCGGAAGGCGATCCCGAAGAGCCATGGCCGCACCGGCCGCTCCCGGTCGTAGCGCCCCAGGGTCCGGTAGACCACCACGAAGACGTCGTGGGCCAGGTCCTCCATGTCCCGATCGCGCACGCCGAGCCGCCGCAGGGTACGCCAGACATACTCGAACTCCCCGGCGTAGATCGCACGGAACGCCTCCTCGTCGCCGGTCTGTGCGTCGTCTCGTGCCACCACCCTTCCATTGGTCCGGGGCGCGAGGATCCGTCACCGGGATCGTCCCGACCAGGGTCGCGGACGCTCAGCGAAACCGCCAGCCGACGCCCAGCCCCAGGCTCCCGTCCACGACCGGCGTGCGCCAGACGACCTCGCCGCCGACCCGCAGGGACGTGCGCGCCAGGGGCGCCCGGAGATCCAGCCGCGCGTCCAGACGCCATCGTTCGGCGAAACGCCACACCGCCCCGGCCCGAAGCCCCACGGCGGCGAAGGGCGTCGCGCGCCTCGGCTCCCCGTCGAGGCCGACGCCGTGGACCAGCAGCACGCCGCCGCCCGCGAGCGCGCAGGCCCGCGCCGGGCCGAAGCGGAGGCACGGCGCCACCGTGGCGACCACCCCGCCCGCCTCGACGCGGCCCCCGCCGGCCTCCGTGCCCGACGGCACGTCCGCCCGAATCTCCACGGACAGCGTGGCCCGCTCCCACCCGAGACCCACGGCGGCCCAGGCTCCTCCCGTGACGTCGGGGGCCGCGCCCAGCGCCCCGAGGCCCCCGAGACCCAGCCAGCCGGCAGGGCCCGGCCGATCCGGCTCGGCCGGCGCGGGAGGAGGCGGCGCTGGGGGCTCCGGGTCGCGCCGTCCGCGTCGGCCGACCGGGCGAAGGTCGGCCTCCCTGCGAGGATCGCCCGGCCGCGTGGCCGCCTCCGCGTCCAGGACCAGGCTCACGGACAGGGCCAGGGCTCTCACCAGCTCTCCGCAGCGCCCCGCGGCGGCGCCGACCGTCCGCTCGCCGAGCACGGCGCCGCCCCGCCGCTCGAGCCGCACGCGCCCGACGAGGCCCCGCCGCGACCGGGAGATGTCCACCCGCACGACCGGATGCCCGCCGGCCACGAACGGGTCGTAGCCCAAGCGCACCGCCACCTCGCCGCGCAGGGACGCCGCGGCCGGGCAGCCTCGGACCCCGCCGGCCACCCGGTACTTCAACGTGGCCCCCGTCGGCTCCCCGGCATGCACGTCTCCGACGACCGCCAGGACGAGGAACAGGCCCGCGGCCGGCCCGCGCAGCAGGGGCATGACGCCTCAGCCCCCGTCCCGCTGGGCGGCGCCCGCGTCGGCGTCCTCCCCGGCGTCGGGCGGCGCCCGAAGCTCCACGCCACGGCAGATCTCGAGGAGGGTCTCCCCCAGCATGGCCTCGACGCCCCGGGCCGCGACGCCGTCGCACACGAAGGTGCCGCCCGGGCGCGACACCCACCAGACCTCGCGGCGCTCCTCCGGGTCCGCCGCGGTCCCGCCGCGCTGGAGCGCCACGTGGATGGCGCGCTCCAGGTGCTGCTCGCCGGTCCGGGCCCACCCCCGCGCCATGAGCGTGTCCTTGCCCGGTCCGGCCAGCTGCAGGAGCTTGGAGGGCCCCGTCCGTCGGACATACAGCCGGAACGCGCCGTCCGCCGTCGTCGCCTGGACCGCGTCCTCGAAGCGGTGGACGACGAGGCGCCCGGGCAGCACGACGGCGAGGCGATCGGCGCGGTCGGTCACCCGGACCCGGGCCGGTGTGCGCGGCGCCTCCTCGTCCCGGGCGCCCTGTCGCTCGCACGCGGCGGTGCCGGCGAGCAGCGCGGCGACGAGGAGGGCGGCGACGGGGCGGGCGTACATGGCGGGCGGAGTGTAGGAGGGGTGCACCCGGGCGTCCACCCGCGCTTGCTCCGCGCCCCGGCGTCGGGCCATGCTTCGCCTCCGTGTGCGCCACCCCCCGAAGGTTCGCCCGCCACGTCGCGTGGGCTCTGTTCATGGCGACGGTCTGTCTCGCAGGCTGCGCGGAGGAGGGTCACGCGCCCTGCGAGGGCGACCTGGAGGACGTCCTCCGGGCCGAGGGCCTGCTCCCGGAGGCCGAGCCACATCGGCCGCCTCCCCTCGTGCTGGCCCCCGCGTCGGCCCAGGACGGCGAGGCCCTGCTCGTGGACCCGGCCCCTCTCGCCCGCGGCGAGCACCCCGTGCTCCGCTTCCGGCGCGACCCGGACACCTGCGGGATCACCCGCGAGGTCGTGCCGTGGGGCCCGCCGCCCGGCGCCGCGCCGGAGGAGACGGGGCTCCGACACTCCTTCGCCCCGCCGGAGCCCAAGACCTCCCGCGTGCGGGCCCTGCTGGTGACCGGGGCGGATCCGGGCGCCCCGAAGGACGCCGCGGCGTGGACACCGGCGCTGGAGGCCCTCGGCGTCTTCGGCTTCCACCTCCAAGCGCCCGACCGGCTGACGGTCGAGACGACGCTGGCGTCCCTGTGCGGCGACGTGGCGCCGGCGCATACCGTGGTCCTCGTGACGGCGGGCCGCGCCACGCCGGCCGGCGACGGAGCCCTCCTCCTGGGCCCCGAGGCGGTGAGCTTCGACCACCTCCTGGACCTGCTGGCGTCCGAGTGCGCCGGTGCGGGACTCCGCGTGTGGGTGAACGACGCGGCGTGGTCCGCCGGGCTGGAGGAGCGGGCGTCCGCCACGGCGCCGCTGATCCTGTGGCGCGCATCCGACGCGGCCCACCCCGACGCACCGCGAACGACCCCGGAGGGCGGAGGCCTGCTCTCCGCCGCCCTGGCCCCCCACGTGGAGGCGCGAGCGCTCGAACGCTGCCTGCGCGGCGCGAATCCCTCGCCGGCCGAGGTGGCGGACGTCTTCGACGCGCCCGGCGAGGTCCGCGCGCGGATGTCCGCCCTGCGCGTGGAAGCTCTCGGCGAGGACGACGCCGCCGCGGAGGCGGTGACCTCCGACGTGCCGGAGGATGTCCGCCGGGTCCTCGGCGAGCCGCCGTCCGTCGGGGGCTGTGACGACGACGTGCCGTGCCTCCTGCGGACGTCGGGCTGTGCCCTGCCGGCCTGCACCACGCTCGCGTGCAACGGCGGCCGCTGCGTGCCCGTCGCGGACCTGGGCGAGCCCTGCGACGACGGGTCCCCGTGCACGGAGGGGGATCGCTGCGACGCGACCGCCACCTGCGCCGGCGAGCCGGTCGACTGCAGCGACGGCGAGCCCTGCACGACCGACGCCTGCGACGACGACCTGGGCTGCGTCCACGAAGACCTCCCCGACGGCGAGGCCTGCGACGACGGCGACGTCTGCACCCTGGACGACCGGTGCGTGGCCGGGGCCTGCGAGGGCGAGACCCGCCCCTGCGACGACGGGGATCCGTGCACGGCGGATCTCTGCGACCCGGCCACGGGCTGCTTCCACGAGGTCCAGGACGGTCCGTGCGACGACGGGGATCCCTGCACCCACGAGGACTTCTGCGACGGCGGCTTCTGCCTCGGGGAGCCCGTGCACTGCGACGACGGCGACCCCTGCACCCGGGACCTCTGCACGCCGGAGGACGGCTGCGTCTTCCCGCCCGCGCCGGAGGGCCTCGCCTGCGACGACGGGGATCCCTGCACCTCCCTCGACCGCTGCGAGGAGGGCACCTGCACCGGGGTGCCCACGCTCTGCGACGACGGCCTCGACTGCACCCTGGACCAGTGCGAGGCGGGCGGCTGCGTGCACCTCCCGGAGCCGGGGACCTGCGCGACCGCGGACGGCTGCATCCCCGTCGGCACGCACCCGCCCGACGCCCCCTGCATGGTCTGCCAGGCCACGAACAGCCTGGTCCCGGACCCGGCGCTGGAGGGCGCGCCCTGCGACGACGACGGCCTGGCGTGCACGGCCGATCGCTGCGAGGGGGGCGCCTGCGTCCACCCGCCCCTGCCCGGGTTCTGCACGGGGCCGGACGGCGACTGTGTGTCCGTGGGGCAGCCCCTGACCCCCTGCCTCACCTGCGTGGCGACCGGAGTGGCCTCTCCGGCCGCTCCGGGCAGCGCGTGCGACGACGGCGATCCGTGCACCGACGGCGACGCCTGCGACGCCGTCGGCCTCTGCCGCGGAACCCCGCGCGGCTGCTGCCCTCCCGGCGACGACGTGGCCTGCGGCACCCTCCTCGAGGGCGACACGTCCCTCCCGGGGACGCCCGCCGTCGTGGACGTGTGGGGATGCCTGACCGGCCTGACCTTCGGCGGAGCCGAGCGCGCCCACCGGTTCGTCGCGCCCTGCGACGGGCAGTTCACCTTTCACCTGCAGGAGACGTCGGCGCACATCCTGTTCGTGCTGCGGGGGGACGACGCCCCGCCCGAGGACGCCTGCGCGACCGCCTCCTGCGACACGTACACGGCGACCACCATCACCCAGCCGCTCGCGGTCGGGCAGGAGGCGCTCCTGGTCGTGGACTCGAACGCCGGCGCGGGCGGGCCGTACACCCTCGACGTCGAGTGTGCGTGTGAGGAGGAGGCGCCATGACCGGCCCGCCCTCCCCAGCGGGCGCGGGACGGAGCGCGGCAGCGTCTGGCTGACGCGGCTCCGCGCCCTCTCCCGGGAGTCCGGTGCTCTAGAGTCCCTCGATGGCCTCGACGACCTCGTCCACGTGCCCCTTCACCTTGACCTTGGGCCACACGCGGGCGATGCGGCCGTCCGCGTCCACCAGGAACGTGGACCGGATCGTGCCCTCGTACTCGCGCCCGAAGTTCTTCTTGGTGCCCCACGCCCCGTAGGCCTCGTGAAGCTCCAGGTCCTTGTCGGACACGAGGTGGAACGGCAGATCGTGCTTCGCCTTGAAGTTGTCGTGGCTGCGTACGCTGTCCTTCGACACGCCCACCACCGTGGCGCCGTGCCCGGTGATGCGCTCCCAGCTGTCGCGGAAGTCGCAGGCCTCGGTCGTGCAGCCGGGCGTGTTGTCCTTCGGATAGAAGTAGACGACGTACGGCTTGTGCTCGAGGTCCCTGGACGACAGGGTCCCGCCGCCCTCGATGGGAAGCTCGAAGTCGGGTGCGCGATCTCCAGGCTCCAGCATGGTGTCCTCCTCTTGCTGCGTGAGCCGACGTGGGTAGTCACCGGCGCGCGGTTTGGCAAGGTGGGCGCCCCCTCGTAGACTCGGGGCTCGCAGGAGGAGATCCATGAAGATCGCGCTCATCTCGGACGTGCACTCCAACGTCGAGGCCCTGAAGACGGCCCTCGCCTGGATCGACGCGCACGGGATCGAGCGCATCTACTGCCTGGGCGACGTGGTCGGCTACGGCGCCGACCCGAATCCCTGCTGCGACCTCATCCGGCAGCGCTGCGCGGTCACGCTCATGGGCAACCACGACGCCGCGGTCGTGGGCGTCATGGACACGGACTACTACTACCCGGCCGCCCGGGACGCGATCTTCTGGACCCGCCGACAGCTCACGCCGGACAACTTCCGGTGGCTCTACGGCCTGCCGTACACCCACATGCTGGAGGACGCCGGGCTGTACCACGCCGCGCCCATCCGCCCGTCGGGCTTCTACTACGTGGTCCAGGCGCGGGACGCCCAGGCGCACACCGCGGTGTACGACAAGCTCCGCACCTGGAGCTTCGTCGGCCACAGCCACCTGACGTTCCAGTTCGTCCTGAACGAAAAGAAGGCCAAGGACGTCACGGGCAAGCGCCTCCAGCCCAAGGCGGGCCGCAAGTTCATCGTGAACGTGGGCTCCGTCGGGCAGCCGCGCGACCGGGACAACCGCCTCTGCTTCGGCGTCTACGACACCGAGGCCGGCGCCTTCGAGCACGTGCGCCTCGAGTACGACATCCCGGCGACCGCCGAGAAGATCGAGCGCGCGGGCCTCGACGAGAAGTTCGCTCGCCGCCTCTTCGCGGGGCAGTAGCTTATCCTGGCGACCAGCCCCGCTCGGCGCGGTGCCGGCGGACGGCCTCGATGATGCGCTCGGTGGCCCGCTCCACGTCCTCGGCCGTGTTCCCGCGGCCCAGACCGATCCTCGCCGACGCGTGTACGCGCCAGTCCGGCAGCCCCAGGGCCTTCAGGACGTAGCTGGGCTCCACGGTCGCCGTGGTGCAGGCGCTGCCCGACGACAGGGCGACGTCCGGGAGCGAGCGGACAAGGGCGTCGCCCTCGACCCCCTCGAACGCGACGTTGAGGTTGTGGGGCAGGCGTCCGGTGAGCGCCCCGTTCAGGTGGACTCCGGGCAGGGCCTCCCGGAGGCGGTCCAGCATCCGGTCCCGGAGTCGCGCCATCCGCTCCGCGTCGTCGCCCATGCGCTTCCGGGCCAGGTCGCAGGCCTCGCCGAAGCCCACCAGCCCGGGCACGTTCAGGGTCCCGGAGCGCAGGCCGCGCTCGTGTCCGCCCCCGTGCATCTGCGGCGCCAGGCGCACCCGCGGACGCGAGCGCACGAACAGGGCGCCGACGCCCTTGGGCCCGTACATCTTGTGGGCGCTCAGGGCGGCCAGGTCCAGGTCCGTCGCCCGCACGTCCAGAGGGATCTTCCCCGCGGCCTGGGCCGCGTCGGTCAGGAGGTGTGCTCCGGTCTCGCGACAGACCGCGGCGACGGCGTCGAGGGGCTGGACGGTCCCGATCTCGTTGTTGGCGGCCATGACGGCCACGGCCACGGTCCGCGCGTCGACCGCGTCCCGCACGGCCTCGGGATCGACGAACCCGCCCTCGTCCACCGGCAGGATGGTGACGGTCGCGCCGCGGCGCTCCAGCGCGGCGCAGGTGTCCAGGACCGCCTTGTGCTCGATGGCCGAGACGACCAGGTGATCGCGCCCGATCGGGGCGGCCTCGACGAGGCCCTTCAGCGCGAGGTTGAGGGACTCCGTGGCTCCGGAAGTGAAGACGATCTCGCGGGGCGAGGCGCCGACCAGGGCGGCCACCTGCTGCCGGGCGCGCTCCACCGCTCGGTGGGCCTCCTGGCCCGTCGGATGCTGGACGCTGGCGGCGTTCCCGAAGTGCTCGCCGAACCACGGGATCATGGCCTCCACGACGCGCGGGTCGCAGGGCGTGGTCGCGTGGTGGTCCAGGTAGACGACCTCGGTCACTCGCAGATCTCGTCCAAGGTCGTGGCGGCCAGGAGCTCCATGACCTTCTCGTTCAGGCCGGCCAGGGGATCCTTGATGCCGCACCGGGCGAAGACGTCGCACTCCGAGTCCTCCCGGAAGTTGCAGCTCACGAGGCTGACCGGACCCTCGATGGCGCGGAGCACCTGCATCACGGAGATGCTCTCCGGCTGCTGCGCGAGGACGTAGCCTCCGCTCTTTCCCTTTCTGCTCCTCACCAGCCCGGCGCCCTTGAGCTGCTGGAGGATCTTCGCCAGGACGGGCTCGGGGATGCCGTACGCGGCCGCGATCTCCCGCGCGCTGCTGGGCGCGTCGCCGTCTCCCGCGGCGCCGAGGTGGCGCAGCGCCAGCAGGCCGTAGTCGGTCTTCTTGGAGAGTCTGAGCATCGCCTCCGTCCGGCTCGTCTACGGGAAGCACCGTAGTCTCGACCACGGGACCGGACAAGGTCCCGGGAGGGGTCTCGGACCAAATATGGACTTCCGCGGTCCGGTTTGGTCGACTCGCCAGCGAAATCCGCTCGTTGCCGGGCGCGCAACGTCGTTGACACCGCCCAGGGCCGTCCCTATGTTCCGGAGCCCAGCGGGCCGGCCCCCGACAGGAGAGACACATGGCGACCCTCGATCGCGACACCGCCCTCGACGCCCTCCGCACGGTCCAGGACCCCGATCTGGGCCGGGATCTGGTGAGCCTGGGCATGATCAAGGACCTGGTGGTCGACGGGGATCGCGTGAGCGTGCGCGTGGTCCTGACGACGCCGGCCTGTCCGCTGAAGGCGCAGATCCAGAAGGACGTGGAGACCGCCCTGGAGAAGGCGGGCGCGGCGAGCGTCGACGTGACCATGGACGCCGAGGTCCGCCGCCCCGGCGCCCCGGGTGCGGGCGGCGGGGCCCAGGGCGGCGAGCGCCTGCCGGACGTCAAGGCCATCGTGGCCGTGGGCTCCGGCAAGGGCGGCGTGGGCAAGAGCACCGTGGCCGCCAACCTGGCCATCTCGCTCGCGAAGACCGGCGCGAAGGTCGGCCTCCTGGACGCGGACATCTACGGCCCGTCCGTGCCGGTGATGTTCGGCCTGCGGGACGCGCGCCCGACGCTCAGCCCGGACCAGAAGCGCATCATCCCCCTCGAGCGCTACGGGCTGAAGGTCATGTCCATGGGCTTCATGCTGGAGGAGGACGACGCCGTCGTCTGGCGCGGGCCCATGCTCGGCAAGGCCCTCCAGCAGTTCATCGAAGACGTGGACTGGGGTGAGCTGGACTACCTGTTCATCGACCTGCCGCCGGGCACCGGCGACGTGCAGCTCAGCCTGGCCCAACTCCTGCCGGTCTCCGGAGCCGTCGTGGTGACCACGCCGCAGGACGTGGCGTTCGCCGACGTGCGCCGGGCCATCAAGATGTTCGAAAAGACGCACACGCCGGTCATCGGGCTCGTGGAGAACATGAGCCACTTCGTCTGCGGGGAGTGCGGCACCGAGCACCACCTCTTCGGCGACAGCCGGATCGAGGCCCACGCGAAGCGGCAGGACCTGGACGTCCTGGGCAAGCTCCCCCTGGACAGCGTGACCGCCGTGGCCGCCGACCAGGGCGAGCCCATCGCCGTGGCGGCGCCCGACTCCGAGCCGGGCAAGGCCTACGCGACCCTGGCCGAGCGCGTCGCCCAGAAGCTGGCGGTCATGGCCCACGACAAGGAGGGGAGCGCCACCCGGTTCTCCAACTTCTTCAACATGACCAGTAACTAGAGCACCAAACAGGACCGCTCCCGTTGGGCTAGCGGCGATCTCCGGCGCTTCGGGCGCCGCGGTCCCCGGCGGCGTCAGCCGATCCAGGTGCGCGCCAGGGCGATGCCGGCCCAGCACGCCAGCAGGCCCACCACGACGCTCCCGCCCGCGTTCGCCAGGGCCACGGCGGCCCGTCCGTCCTCCAGGAGGCGGACGGTCTCGTAGCCGAACGTCGAGAAGGTGGTGAACGCGCCCAGGAAACCGACCGCGAGGAAGACCTGCGCCTCCCGGCTGACGGGCGAGCCGTGGTGGGCGAGTTCCAGGACGAGGCCCAGGAGGAGGCAGCCCACGACGTTGACCGCGAACGTCCCCCACGGGAAGCCGTAGCCCAGCAGGCGTTGGACCACCCAGCCGGCGCCGAAGCGCCCCAGGGCGCCCAGGGCGCCGCCCGCAGCGATGAGGAGCATGTCCAGCATTCGCGCGCCGCCTCAGTCCAGGATCATGGGGCCGCGGAGCGACCGCGCCCGGTCGTCGCCCTGGAGGCGCTCGACCAGCGCCAGGGCGAACTCGAAGGCCGTGCCCGGGCCGCGGCTGGTGACGAGGAAGCCGTCCCGGACCACCGGGCCCGGCGCGAGGTCGGCGTGATCCGACACGACGGCCTCGGCGCTGGGGTGGCAGGTCATCTTCCGACCCCGGCCGATCCCGTGGGCCACCAGCGCCTTCGGACCCGCGCAGATGGCCCCGATGAGGCCCTCGCGCTCGGCCTGGGCGGTCAGGATGCGTCCCACCGCCTCGGAGCCCGCCAGGCGCTCGGCCCCTCCGCCGCCGCCGGGGAGCACGATCGCGTCGAAGGTCCCGTCCACGTCCGCGAGCGCCGCGTCGGGGACGATCCGGACGCCGCGGCTGCAGGTCACCGGGGCTGCACCGTCCACGCCGGCCACGGTCACCTGGACCTCGCCCCGACGCAGGACGTCGACGGCGATGATCGCCTCCATCTCCTCGGCGCCCTCGGCCAGGAGCACGAGGGCTCGGGGTGCTTCGCCCACCATGGACTCCTCCTCCGCGGCCACGCCGCGTGCTGGAACTCCTCATCGTGCACGACGCCGGGACGGCCGCCAACCGGTCCGCGCGGAGCCGCCAGGGCGGTCGCAAAGTCGACCGCCCTCCCTTGCCCTTGCCCGTGCCCTTGCCTGCTCTCAGACAGGGACCTCGGCCAGCCCCCGGAGGGCGTGGCCACAACCCACTGGAATAACGAGCGTTTGCAGCGACCCGGAGCCCTCGACCCGACGTTTTGAACCATCGCCCGCAAACCCCTGGAATCATTGACCGCCTTCCCCGGCCCAGGTCGACATCGCTGGTTCATTTTCAGTAGTTTTAATGGGTTCCGAGCTCACTGGATCGCGACGGCGGGTCGGCGCTTGGTTGGGGGCCGAGGTGCCCGTCAGACGCGCAAAATCCATCGTTTCCGAGCGGGTGCAATCCGGCGCCGGGCGCCGTACCGCCGCACGACCCTCACCTTTCCGACTTTGCGGTTGCCCTGCCGGAGCCACCGCGTCACGCGTCGAGACAGCCGCATGGTGCGGAATCCTTGAATCCGGACCCGAAAGGTCCTACTTTCTCCTCGATGCTGGCCGGGCGAGGCCGGCCCTGCTCCGGAAGAGGACGTGACACGATGTGCGCGCATGTTCATACTGCCACCCCCTCGCAGACAGGACGGGTCCGCACCCGGTACTCGCCACCCGGCGTTCCCGAGAGGACGAATCGCCCATGACCGCAACGCGACAGCCCGAGCGTAGGGCGCTCGACCAGGTGACCATCCGCTTCGCCGGCGACTCCGGCGACGGGATGCAGGTGACCGGGTCCCAGTTCACGCAGACCACGGCCATCGCCGGCAACGACCTGGCCACGTTCCCGGACTATCCGGCGGAGATCCGCGCCCCGGCGGGGACGACGTTCGGCGTGTCGGCCTACCAGATCCACTTCGCCGACCACGACATCCTCACGCCGGGCGACGAGCCCGACGTGCTGGTGGCGATGAACCCGGCGGCGCTGAAGACCAACCTGGCCGACCTCAAGCCCGGCGGCCTCGTCGTCGTGAACACCGGGGCCTTCACGCGCAACAACCTCCGCAAGGCCGGCTACGAGGACAACCCCCTCGACGGGGATCTCCTGGACGGCTACCGGACGCTGAAGCTGGATATCTCCAAGCACACGCTCGAGGCGGTGGAGGAGCACGGGCTGTCGTCCAAGAACGCCCTCCGCTGCAAGAACTTCTGGACCCTGGGCCTCATGTACTGGCTGTACGGCCGGGACCGGGCGCCCACCGTCGAGTGGCTCCGGAAGAAGTTCGCCAGCAAGCCCCAGATCGCGGAGGCGAACGTCGCCGCGCTCGACGCCGGCCACGTGTACGGCGAGACGGCGGAGCTTCCCACGGACGTGGTGCCGTACACCGTCGACCGCGCGACCCTGGAGCCCGGTCGGTACCGGAACATCACCGGGAGCGTCGCGGCCGCCTGGGGGCTGGTGACGGGCGCCAGGCTGGCCGGCCTGAAGCTCATGCTGGGCTCCTATCCCATCACGCCGGCGTCCCCCATGCTGCACACCCTCGCAGGCCTGAAGCAGCACGGGGTGGTGACATTCCAGGCCGAGGACGAGATCGCCGCCGTCTGCGCCGCCATCGGGGCGTCGTACACCGGCGCCCTGGGCGTGACGTCCAGCTCCGGGCCGGGCATCGCCCTGAAGATGGAGGCCATCGGCCTCGCCATCGGCACGGAGCTTCCCCTGGTCGTCGTGGACGTCCAGCGAGGCGGCCCCTCCACGGGCCTGCCCACCAAGACCGAGCAGTCCGACCTCCTCCAGGTCCTGTTCGGCCGGAACGGCGATGCGCCCGTGGCCGTCCTGGCCGCCGCCACGCCGTCCGACTGCTTCGACATGGCCATCGAGGCCTGCCGGCTGGCGACCCGCCACATGACGCCGGTGTTCCTGATGTCCGACGGTTTTCTGGCCAACGGCTCCGAGCCGTGGCGCATCCCGGACGTGGAGCAGATGGAGCCGTTCCCCGTCCGCTTCCGAACGGACCCGGAGGGCTTCGCCCCATACGCGCGGGATCCGGAGACCCTCGCCCGCGACTGGGCCGTGCCGGGTACGCCGGGCCTCGAGCACCGCGTCGGCGGGTTGGAGCGGGACCAGAAGACCGGCAACGTCTCCTACGATCCCGACAACCACGAGGCGATGACGCGCGTCCGCATCGAGCGCATCGAGCGCATCGCGGACGACATCCCCGAGCAGGACGTCGCCCTCGGCGATGAAGGGGATACCGTCGCGGTGGTCGGCTGGGGCTCCACCTTCGGGGCCATCCACCAGGCGGTCCGGAACATCCGCCGCGAGGGCCTGCCGGTCTCCCACATCCACCTGCGTTACCTGAACCCCATGCCCCGCAACCTGGGAGAGCTCCTGGCGCGCTACGACCGGGTGCTGGTCCCGGAGATGAACACCGGCCAGCTCTCGACGCTGCTGCGCGCCCGCTATCTGCTCGCCGCCGAGGAGCTCACCAAGGTGGCGGGCAAGCCGTTCAAGATCTCCGAGGTCGAGGCGGCCATCCGTCGGACCCTCAGCAAGGAGACGCCATGAGCGCCGCCGCCGACGCCCGGCAGAAGGGCCCGAAGAAGCTGAAGAAGAAGGACTTCGCCTCCGACCAGGAGGTGCGCTGGTGCCCCGGCTGCGGGGACTACGCCATCCTGGCTGGCATCCAGCGCACGATGCCGGACATCGGCGTCCCCAAGGAGAACATCGTCTTCGTGTCGGGCATCGGGTGCGCCGCCCGGTTCCCCTACTACATGAACACCTACGGGTTCCACACCATCCACGGGCGCGCTCCGGCGTTCGCCACCGGGATGAAGCTGGCGAACCCCGACCTGGACGTCTGGATCATCACCGGCGACGGCGACGCCCTGAGCATCGGGGGCAACCACCTGCTCCACGCGCTCCGCAGGAACGTGGACGTCCAGATCATCCTGTTCAACAACGAGATCTACGGCCTCACCAAGGGGCAGTACTCGCCCACGTCGCGGATGGGCCAGCGGTCGCCGTCGTCGCCGATGGGCTCCGTGGATCCGCCGGTGTCCGCCTCGGCGTTCGCCCTGGGGGCCGGCGCCCGGTTCGTGGCCCGCGCCGTGGACACGGACCTGAAGAAGCTCCCGGCGGTCCTCCGGCGCGCCCACGACCACCACGGCGCCTCGCTGCTCGAGATCTTCCAGAACTGCGTGGTCTTCAACGACGGCGCCTTCTCCCACTTCACCGACCGGGACGTCGCGGCCGACCGGCAGATCCACGTGGCGCACGGCGAGCCGCTGCTGTTCGGCGAGGACCGGGAAAAGGGCCTCCGCGTCCGCCCCGGCTCCCTGCGCCTCGAGGTCGTGCACCTCGACGAGGACGGCGTCGGCGTCGACGACGTGCTCGTCCACGACGAGACCGACCGCACCCTGGCCGGCCTGCTGGCGTCCCTGGAGCCCCCCGGGTTCCCCGTCGCCCTGGGCGTGCTGTACTGCGCCCCCGCCGCGGAGACCTACGACCAGGCGGTCATCCGCCAGATCGGCGAGGCCGTCGAGCAGCGCGGAGGCGCAAGCCTGAACGACCTCCTCCGGAGCGGCGACACCTGGACCGTCGAGGAGTAGACCTCCTCGCCGACCGAAACGCTCGCGCCGGGGCGCCAAGACGCAAGGGGAACCGCGACGCCCCGCCGGGCAGAGGGACCGGCGCAGTCGTCGGTCGAAGGGCTCGCGCCAAGGCGCGAAGACGCAAAGGGGACAGCGGCTGTCGCCACGCCGTGGTGGGCACGGTGACTTCCGCGGCCGAGACGCGACCACCACCGAGGCCTCCGTCGCACCCTCCTCTGCGCCTTGGCGGCTCTGCGCGAGATTGCGGCACTCCGATGCGCATCTTCCGCGGCCGAGGCGTGACGCCCCCCAAGGCCTCCGTCGCGCCTCCCTTCGCGCCTTGGCGGCTTTGCGCGAGACTCACCGCTCCCCCACGAAGTGGCTCCCGCGGCCCCCTGCGTGACGAGCACCTCGCTGTCCGTCGCGCCTCCCTTCGCGCCTTGGCGGCTTTGCGCGAGACTCACCGCTCCCCCACGAAGTGGCTCCCGCGGCCGCCTGCCTGACGACCACCTCGCTGTCCGTCGCGCCTCCCTTCGCGCCTTGGCGGCTTTGCGCGAGACTCGCGGCCGCTAGGCGGGGCCGGGCCGGCCCATGCGAGCCGGCCCGGCGCCCCGATCAGCCCTGACGGAGCTCGGAGACCACGGCCTCCATCATGTCCCGGGCGTCGCCGAAGAGCATCCGCGTCCGCTCGTGGTAGAAGAGCGGGTTGTCGATGCCGGCGTAGCCCGAGGCGCGGCTCCGCTTGCACATGATCGTGCGGCCGGCCTGCCAGACCCGGATGACGGGCATCCCGTAGATGGGGCTGGACGCGTCGTCCTCGGCGGCCGGGTTCACGATGTCGTTCGCGCCGACCACCAGGGCCACGTCCGTCTTCGGGAAGTCCTCGTTGATCTCGTCCATCTCGAGGACGATGTCGTACGGGACGTCGGCCTCGGCCAGGAGCACGTTCATGTGCCCGGGCAGGCGGCCCGCCACCGGGTGGATGGCGAAGCGCACCTTCTTGCCCTGCTCCCGCAGGATCCGCGTGAGGTCACGGATGGCGTGCTGGGCGCGCGCCACCGCCAGTCCGTAGCCGGGTACGATGATGACCTCCTCGGCCCGACGGAGGGCCTCGACGGTCCCGGAGACGTCCGTCTCCTGCACCGTCCCGGGCTCCCCGGCCTCCCTCCTCTTCGCCGGAGCCGCGCCCTCGCCGCCGAAGCCGCCCAGCATCACGTTGGCGATGGAGCGGTTCATGGCCCGGCACATGATGATGCTCAGGATGGCGCCGCTGGAGCCCACGAGGGCGCCCACGACGATGAGCAGGTCGTTGCCGAGCATGAAGCCCGCCGCCGCGGCGGTCCACCCCGAGTAGCTGTTCAGCATGGACACCACGACGGGCATGTCGGCGCCGCCGATGGCCATCACCCAGTGGATGCCCAGGATGGAGGCCAGCACGGTGACCACCAGGAGCGCCCACATGCCGGAGGTGCCTTCGGCCTGCAGGAACGGCACCAGCAGCAGGAACGAGCCGCCCAGCATGGCGGCGTTCAGGAAGTGCCGGCCCGGGATGGCCAGGGGCTTGCCGCTGATCATCCCTCGCAGCTTGCCGAACGCGATGACGGAGCCGGTGAAGGTCACCGCCCCGATGAGCACGTCCACGAAGATCTCCACGAGGAGGATGCTCCGCTCCGTGCCCACCACGTGCTCGCCCTCGCCCACGTAGCTGGCCAGTCCGACCAGGACGGCGGCCAGGCCGACGAAGCTGTGCAGCATGGCCACGAGCTCCGGCATGGACGTCATGGCCACGCGGCTGGCGAGGACGGCCCCCACGGCGCCGCCGGCGATCATGACCCCGCCGACGGTCGCGTAGTCCGTCACGAGTTCGCTGGTGAACGTGGCGATGATCGCGATGGCCATGCCGATCATGCCGTACAGGTTGCCGCGGCGCGCGGTCTCCTGGCTCGACAGCCCGCGGAGGCTGAGGATGAAGAACACGCTGGCGGCGAGATAAGCGATTGTCAGAAGCGCCTGCTCCACGACGTCCTCCTAATCCTTCCGGAACATGCGCAGCATGCGCTGAGTGACCAGGAAGCCTCCGGCCACGTTGATGGTGGCGAAGAGGACAGCGGCGAGACCGAGCATGGTCTCCGCTTCCTGCAAGGGGCCTGATGCGTGCAGCAGGCCGCCGACGATGATGATCCCGCTGATGGCGTTGGTGACGCTCATGAGCGGCGTGTGGAGCGCGGCGGTCACGTTCCAGATCACCTGCCAGCCGACGAAGCACGACAGCACGAACACCGTGAGGTGCTGGAGGAACTCGTGGGTGTTCGCCCCAGCGGCCTCCTCCGGTGCGGCCACCTTCAGCGCTCCCCAGGCGATGGCCAGGGCGGCGACGGCGACCCAGCCGAAGATCCCGCGCCGCGGCGCACGCTCCGTGGCCTCCGCCGGCTTCGGCCGCTCGGGCTGCGCGGTGACCAGCTCCTCGGGGTCGACCGGGCCCGTCCCCTCCTTCGCCTTCGCCTCGGCCGGCTCGGGCTTCGGCTCCGGCTTCGGCGGGGGCGGCCACATCTTCTCGCCGTCCCGCAGCACGATGCAGCCGCGCACGACCTCGTCCTCGAGGTCCACCACGTAGCCCTCGTCGCCGACCATGTCCTCGAGGAGGTGCGCCAGGTTGCTGCCGTACAGCTCGCTGGCCGTCTTCGGCAGCCGGCTGGGCATGTCCGCGAAGCCCACGAGGGTCACGCCGTTGTGCTCCGCGACCTGGCCCGGCTGCGTCAACTCGCAGTTGCCGCCCTGCTCGGAGGCCAGGTCCACGACCACGGAGCCGGGGCGCATGTCCTCGACCATGTGCCGCGTCCACAGCTTCGGCGCGGGCTTGCCCGGGATGAGCGCGGTGGTGATGACGATGTCCACCTCGGGCGCCTGCTTCTCGAAGAGCTCCATCTCCGCGTGGAGGAACTCCTCGCTCATCACCTTGGCGTAGCCACCCTCGCCCTCGCCGGACTCCTCGAACTCCAGCTCGAGGAACTCGGCGCCGAGGCTCTGCACCTGCTCCTTCACGGCCAGGCGCGTGTCGAAGGCCCGCACGACGGCGCCCATGGAGCGGGCGGTGGCGATGGCCTGAAGCCCGGCGACGCCAGCGCCGATCACCAGGACCTTGGCCGGCGGGACACGGCCCGCCGCGGTGATCTGGCCGGTGAAGAAGCTGCCGAACCGGAAGGCGGCTTCGAGCACGGCGCGATAGCCGGCGATGTTCGCCATGGAGCTGAGCGCGTCCATCTTCTGGGCGCGCGTGATCCGGGGGATCTGGTCCATGGCGAAGACGGTCACCTTGCGCTCGGCCAGGCGCTCCACCAGCTCCTCGTTCTGGGCGGGCCAGAAGAAGGACACCAGGTGCTGGCCCTCGTGCATCAGGTCCGCCTCGTGGTCGCCGAGGTCGGCGTGATGCATGGGCGCGCGCACCTTCAGGATCATGTCGGCGGAGGCCCACAGATCCCGGGTCCCCTCGATGATCTCCGCTCCGGCCGCCTCGTAGGCTTCGTCGAGGAAGCCGGCGCGCGACCCGGCCCCCTTCTCGATCCACACGTCGAAGCCCAGAGCACGCAGGCGACCGGTCGTCTCCGGCGTCGCGGCCACCCTTCTCTCGTCCGGGTGGACCTCCCTGGGAATAGCCACCTTCATCGTCGTCTCTCCTGGGAGCGATCAGGCCGCCCCCGGGGGGAGCGACCCGGGATTACGACACGACTACGGCGCTACGACATCGTCCACGTACCGCCCTAGCCACGCCTGGTTGACGCCTCGGCGAACGGATCCGACACCCCGGCGCACCACGCGGGGCGCACCTCCACGAGTCCCCCGGGGCGCGCCGTGGCACTCCCACCTCGTGGCCAAGGGCCCGGCGGTCCCGGACATGGTCCGCCGCTGTCGGAGCCTCCCGTTCACGGCGGGCAGCCTACGTCCGTCCTGCGCCGACGGTCCAGGGAAACTTCCGGCCTCCGCTTCCCCCGCCATGCCGGGGCTCGCGGGCTCGTCGGCAGGCCGTGGAGGCGCCCCCGCTCGGGGGCGCCCCTCGATGCGCTACGGCGTCTTCGGCTCGTCGATGTTCCGCCAGAGCCAGGCCTCGTCGGCGACTTCGTCGAGCAGCACGGCGAAGACATTGCCCTGGGGCGTGACGTGCGGATCCCACAGGAAGCCCTGCCCCACCGCGGGGATGGTCCAGCACATCTGCTCGGGTGGCAGCTTGCACACCGTCCACGGGCCCGTGGACGTCTGCCGATAGGTGGCACCCCACAGCTCGGGACCGTCCGGCGACGGGGCGAGGAGAGGCTGGAGCGAGTGGAGATCCTCGCGCCACTCCTCGAGCTTGCCCTCCACGACGCGGGCGTAGGTCTCGCCCTCGGCGCTGGTCCAGCTGAACCAGGGGATGCCGGACTCGGCCTCCAGGCCGGCGTCGCCCGTCGGGCCGATGTCGACCTTCTCGAGCTTCTCGTCCTCGGGGCCTACGCGCGCCAGGGCGAACGAACCGTCGCCCATGTCGAAGCGGATCCACTGGTTGTCCATGGTGTCGTTGCCGCTCGGCGTCGCCAGGACGTTCACGTGGTTCTCGGCCGCGGCGAACAGCTCCTTCAGCACGACCGAGCCGTCCACGACGAGGCTCCGGTAGATGCCCTTGTCGTTGCCGTTCACGCCGACCACCGTCACGCCCGGGGTGGACGTGACGTTCGCCTTGCCGAAGGTCTGGAACAGGAGCTGGGCGTGGGGCGCGAGCTGGCCGTCCACGTCGAGCCGCAGCAGGGACACCAGGTAGGTGTCGCCTCCGTGGAGCACGTGCGCGTAGAGCGCGCCGTCGTGGCCGAACCAGCGCTCCTTCGGGGTCGTGCTGGTGGCGGAGGGGATGTCCGGCACGTCGATCCCGACAGCGCCCGCCCTCAGGGTCTGGCAGGCGCGCACGCGGCCGAGTGCGCCACCCGGGTTGTTGCTCCGCCCCACGACGCCCAGGCGCCCGTCCGCCGACGTGGTGTAGGCGTTCTGGAACGTCTTCGAGCAGACCCACTCCACCTCGACGGGGGTGCGCTCGGCGTAGTTCCACCACAGGGTCACGTCCAGCCCCTCCGCGTCCCGCAGGGTCAGGTATGTCTCGGGACCGGCGAAGTGGAAGCTGACGTCCTGCTCGTTGCCCGGCAGGACCGTCAGGCTCTCGTCCGTCTCGACGTTCCACCACTCCACCACGTGGGGGCCGACGCCCTCGTACTCGAACCACCAGTTGCCGCCCGGGGCCAGGTGGTGCTCGACGATGGATCCGCAGGTCTCGGCCCCGTCGACGGGATGCTCCGCGACCACCTCACCCTGCCGGAGGAGCACGACGCGCGGCTCGTCGTTGGAGAACTCCCGGACGCAGTACCACGGTCCGCCCTTCGCGCCGTGGACTCCCAGATAGCGGACCTCCGCGCTGCCCTTGTTCACGCCCACATCCAGCGGACCGGAGGGCCCGAAGCCGATGAGCGTCACGAGCCCCGTCTCCGCCCTGAACGGCTGGTACAGGACGCCGTCGCGGCCCCGGACGGCCCCGTGGCCGCCGGAGTCCTCGAACGAATCCACGAAGCTCGCCCGCTTCTTCGCGGGGCCGAAGCCGCTCAGCTCGAAGAGCTGGCTGACGGTCTGAAGCAGCGTGGACCCCAGGGGCAGATCCGTGAACACCGGCTCGTCCAGGAGCTGCTCCGGCGGGACCTGACCCGTCCCGTCGCCCGTCAGCTCCGTGTCGCGCTCCCCCTCGACGATGCGCTCGAGGAGGCCCTTCGTCCCGAGGTCGGCGGAGAGGTAGATCTCCGCCTCCTGGGCCACGAACGGCCTGTGGATGCGCCCGTTGGACGGCAGCTCGACCCAGTCGTCCAGCACCTGCACGTCCTCGATGCCCTGCAGCGTGAAGATGCCGGGGCTGGCACACTCACCGCCGGCGACCGCACACTCCTGGACCTCCACGAACGCCAGGGCCAGCGCGCTCGAGCGCGCCATTCCGACGACATCCTCGTCCGCGCCTCCGTCGTACAGCATCGGCGGCAGAAGCTCGAGCGAGTCGCAGGCCAGCCCGAGCCCGTCGTCGTCCAGGTCCACCTGCTTCGGGTTGGCGAAGCCGGGGCAGTTGTCGGCGTCGTTGTCCACGTGGTCGCCGTCCAGATCCGGGTCGCACGCGTCGCCGATCCCGTCGCCGTCCAGGTCCGCCTGGTCGGCGTTGGCCACGGTCGGGCAGTTGTCGTCCGGGTCGGGGACCAGGTCGTCGTCGTCGTCCGGGTCGCACGCGTCGCCGAACCCGTCACCGTCCGTGTCCACCTGATCCTCGTTCGGCGTCACCGGGCAGTTGTCCTCGTCGCCGCAGACCCCGTCCTCGTCGACGTCGTTGTCCGGGTCCAGGGGGCACGCGTCGCAGGCGTCGCCGAGGCCGTCCTGATCCTGGTCGATCTGGTCCGCGTTCGGCTCCGTCGGGCAGTTGTCCTCGTCGCCGCACACGCCGTCCTCGTCGATGTCGTTGTCCGGGTCCGCCGGGCATGCGTCGCACTCATCCCCGATCCCGTCGTCGTCGGCATCGAGCTGGTCGGGGTTGTGCACGTCCGGACAGTTGTCGTCACAGATCACGCCGTCCTCGTCGGCGTCGTCATCGGTGCCCTGCTGATCGGGGCACGCGTCGCACTCGTCACCGATCCCGTCCTCGTCTCCGTCGGCCTGATCCTCGTTGGCCACCGCGGGGCAGTTGTCCACGTCGCCGCAGACCCCGTCGCCGTCCTCGTCGTTGAGCGGATCGAGCTCGCACTCGTCGCAGGCGTCGCCGAGGCCGTCCTCGTCCTCGTCCGCCTGGTCGGGGTTGGCCACGCCCGGGCAGTTGTCCTCGGGCCCGGCGACGCCGTCCTCGTCCGCGTCGTCGTCCGGATCCGTCGGCCAGTCGTCGCACGCGTCGCCGATGCCGTCTCCGTCCTGGTCCGCCTGGTCCTCGTTGGCCACGGCCGGGCAGTTGTCCTCGTCGGCGCACAGGCCGTCGTCGTCGCCGTCGTTGTCGGCGTCCTTCGGACACGGGTCGCAGACGTCGCCCAGCCCGTCCCCGTCCTGGTCCGCCTGGTCGGAGTTTGCGTCGAGCGGGCAGTTGTCCGGCCCGTCCTGGCAGCCCGGCTTGGCGCCGTCCTCGCCGGGCCCGTCGCAGACGCCGTCGTCGTCGCTGTCCGCGACCGTGGGATCGGTGCCGGCCACGGACTCCTCGCCCTCCTCCCAGCCGTCACCGTCCAGGTCGTCGTCCTCGGGATCCGGCGTCCCGTCCTCGTCCTCGTCGTTGCGCACGACGATCTGGACGTCCAGGTCGGCCGACGCCGGCGGATCGCCCTTGTCGGTGGCGGTGAACGTGACCTCGAGCTCCGCGCTCCCCTCCGCCAGGGTCACGGTCTCGAAGGACGGGGTCCACTTGAAGCGGCCCGTGGCCTTGTCGAACGTCGACCCGTCGGGCTTGTCCGCCACGGACAGGTCCACCTGGTCGCCCTCGGGATCGGCCACGTCCAGGACGAACACCAGCTCCACGCCCTCCGTGGCCTCCTGGAGCGGCACCGTCTCGAACTCCGGGGGCTGGTTCCCCGTGCTGTCCCCCCCGACGACGTCGGCGTCCCCGGTGGTCGTGTCGTCGGCCGGGTCCGCCGGCACGTCGATGGCCTCACACGCCGTCACGGCGAACATGGCCCCCAGGCTCAACAGCGTGGCGAGTCTCCGCGGCATCTGTACTTCCTCTCGGTTGTGCCGGGACCGTAGCACGGCCCCGGGAAGGCGACCATCGCGCCCGGCGGCGCGTCACGGCTCGTCGTCGCGGCCCGCGGGCCGCCTAGGGGGTCTGGGCGCACCGACCTCCGAGCACCACGGTGAAGTCGACGCGGCGGTTCTCGGCCATGGCGTCCTCGCTCCGGGCGTCCACCTTCGGGAAGGACTCGCCGAAGCCACGGAGCTCGAGGAGATCCCGCGACACGCCGCGCCCCACGAGGTACTCCGCCGCGGACTCGGCGCGCTTCTTCGACAACCACAGGTTGTACGGATCCGCGCCCTCCTCGTCGGCGTGGCCGTTCACGTACACCGTGGCGATACGGGAGCGGTTGGCCTTGATGCGCCGGGCGACGCCGTTGAGGGCGATCCGCGCGCGCTTCGTGAGCCAGGCCCCGGCCTCCGTGAAGTGCGCCTCCTCCTCGATGGAGATGCGGCACTCCTCGGGCAGACGCCGCGACCGGCGCACCTCCCGTTGCCCGGTCTCGCCCGAGCCGACCCGGGCGCCGCCGGCGACCATCGGTCCCTCGGGCGCCTCGTCCGGGCAGCCGTCGCCGTCCTGGAACTCGTTGAAGACCTCCTGCTTCAGCGGGCACCGATCCACCTTGTCCGGGATGCCGTCGCCGTCCGCGTCGCGAATGGCGACCTCGTCCGGGCAGCCGTCCATGTCCTCGATGCCGTTGAAGTCCTCGGGCTTGTTGGGGCAGCGATCCTCCAGGTCGGGGATGCCGTCCTCGTCGTTGTCGTCGTCCGGACAGCCGTCCATGTCCGCGAAGCCGTCCACGTCCTCCGGCCGCATGGGGCAGCGGTCCTCGCCGTCCGGGATGCCGTCGCCGTCGCCGTCCTCCGCCCCGGGCGCCCACTGCAGGCCGGCCACGAAGCGGAAGCTGGGCGTCCCGATGCCCTTGACGATGCCGGCCCCCGCGGCGGCTTGGAGCGCGAGGCCCTGGACGATCCACCACTTCGGCCCGGCCAGCGCCTCCAGGGTCGTCGTGTCGCGGTCGCCGAACAGGTCGTCGAACGGCGTCCGGCCGAACAGCTCCGTGGCGATGGTCACCTTCTGGGGCACCACGAAGACCTCGAGGCCCAGCCCGTAGGTCAGCTCGTTCCCGAACGTGCGGTCCAGGAACTCGGCCTCCTCCGTCCGGACGCGGACGCCGCTGTTGAGGCTGAAGACCGTCCACTCCGTGCGCCAGTCGAGGATGGCCCCGGCGAGCACGCCCACCCCCGGGTCGCCCCGGAAGCGATCCTCGTCGCCCACCGGGACGGTGACGCCGCCGGTCAGGGCCAGGCCCACGCCGCCCAGGTAGTTGTTGATGGCCCGTCCGCGGAGGCGCACGACCATGTCTCCCAGCCCGGCGCCGCTCACCGGCGCGATGGAGGTCGTGTCCGAGTCGCTCTCCATGGACACGGCCACCGGCAGGCTCACGTCCAGCTGGAGGTGGTTGAACAGGCCCATGCCCAGCGCCACGTTCACGTGCTGGGCGCTGTCTACGAGGTTCTCCTCGTGGCGCCCGGCGTCGAGGCGGAAGCTGTTCTCCTCCAGGTGGTAGAGCACGGCGGCGTACGGCTTCCACGCCGGCGCCACCAGGGACTCCTCCACGGACCACACGCGGTAGTGCCCACCGGCCGGCATGAAGTTCTGGACGTTCGCGTTTCCGACGACCTGGGCGCGCGCCCCGCCGGCGGCCGCCCCGATCGCCAGGCAGGCCACGAAGAGCGCCGTGACGCGCCGGCGCATCCGCACGGACAGCAGGATCCCCAGGGCCAGGAACAGCCCGAGCCCGAAATCGTCCCCCCCGCCCGAGGTGCAGCCGACGAAGTTCTCGCCACTCAGCCCGGCCGGGTCGAAGTCGTCCTCCGGGTCGTTGGGGTCGGTGCCGTTGTCGATCTCGTCGCCGTCCTTCACGCCGCCGCCGTCCGTGTCCGGATCCAGGGGGTCGGTCGGCTCCAGGTCGCCGACGCCCTCCACCTCCAGCTTGTCGTCCAGGAGGTCGCCGTCCGTGTCCTGGTCCTTGGGGTCGGTGCCGTACTTCAGGAGCTCGTCGCGGTCGGTCAGGCCGTCGCCGTCGCTGTCCGCCAGGCCGTCGCTCGGGTCGTTGGGGTCGGTCTCCGGCTCCTCGTCCGAGCCGTCGATGGCGCCGTTGGCGTTCAGGTCCTCGCCGCCCTCGCAGACGCCGTCCACGTCGTTCGGGCCGTCGCAGACCAGATCGCCGTCCGTGTCCGCGGCGCGCGGGTCCGTGGTGGTGCTCGGGTCGGCGTCCGGGACGAAGATGTCCTCGTCCGTGTCCTCGGTCCCCTCGGTGCGGCCGAACTCGGTGCCGTCCTGCACGCCGTCGCCGTCCGTGTCCGCCGAGAGGGGGTCCGTCCCGATGAGGACCTCCTGACCGTCCGAGAGACCGTCCTCGTCCGAGTCCGCGTCCCGCGGGTCCGTGCCGCGCTGCTCCTCCTCGGTGTCGCTCAGCCCGTCGTCGTCGTCGTCCGCGTCCTCGCAGTTGAGGAGGCCGTCCCCGTCGTAGTCGGCGATCTCGCTCGGGGAGGGCTCCTCCGCCGGGTCACGCGGATCCGTGCCACACGCGATCTCGTCCGCGTCGGCCACGCCGTCGTCGTCGTCGTCGGAGTCCACGCAGCTGATGAGGCCGTCCCCGTCCGGATCCTGCAGATCGCCGAGCGAGGGCGTGCTGCTGCTCGCCTGCGGGTCGAAGCCGCAGAAGGTCTCCACGCCGTCGGCGACGCCGTCCCCGTCCGTGTCGACCTGGCTGCCGTCGCAGGTCCCGTCCTCGTCCTTGTCCACGGGGAAGTCGTCCGGATCGAGGGGATCCGTGGCGCACTGCGCCTCGAGCCCGTCGGTCGCCTCGTCGCCGTACTCGGCGAAGTCGCCGTCGGAGTTCGGGTCCAGCGGGCTGGTCTCCCCCGCGTCGGTCACACCGTCACCGTCCGCATCCTCCACACCGTCGGGAAGGCCGTCGCCGTCCGTGTCGGCGACGGTCGGATCCGACGGCTCGCAGGCGTCGCCGTCGCCGGTCGGATAGCAACTCTCGACCTCGACGCCGTCCTCCACGCCGTCGCCGTCCGTGTCCTTGGAGGTGGGGGACGTCTCGTCGTCCTGGGTGACGCCGTCGCGGTTGGCATCCTCGACCCCGTCGTCCAGGCCGTCGCCGTCCGTGTCCGGGTCCAGGGGATCGCTGCCCAGCGCCTCCTCGGCCGCGTCCGGGACGCCGTCGCCGTCGTCGTCGGAGTCGACGCAGTTCGCCTCGCCGTCCCCGTCCGTGTCCACGAGATCGATCTCGAGCGGGGCGGAGTCCGGGTCGAGGGGATCGGTCCCGCACATGATCTCGTCCGCGTCGGGGATCCCGTCGGCGTCATCGTCCTTGTCCACCGGATCGCACAGGGAGTCGTTGTCCGTATCCGTCGGCGTGGAGTCGGCCGAGGCCGGGTCGGTCTCACAAGCGCTCTCCGCCGCGTTCGACCACCCGTCCCCGTCCATGTCCGAGTCCCTGTTGTCGCAGAGCCCGTCGCCGTCGAGGTCGGTGGGCACGCTGTCGGGATCCTTCGGATCGGTCTCGCAGAAGGTCTCGCTGGCGGTGCTCCAGCCGTCCTGGTCCGGATCCGCGTCCGGATCCACGGCGTCGCAGAGCCCGTCGCCGTCCTCGTCGACGGGCACGCTGCCGGCGTCGAGGGGGTCCGTCCCGCAGAGCTTCTCGACGTCGTCGAGCCAGCCGTCGCCGTCGTCGTCCTTGTCCACGGCGTCGCACTGAGAGTCGCCGTCCGTGTCCACGGGGACGTCCTCGGGATCGTGCGCGTCCGTCTCGCACTGCTCCTCGAGGGCGTCGTCCCACCCGTCGCCGTCGTCGTCGGAGTCCAGGGCGTCGCAGTTGTGGTCCCCGTCCTGGTCGAGCCCCAGCACCGTCGGGTTGCTGGCCGCGTCCTGGGGGTCCGTGCCGCAGAGCGTCTCGACGCCGTTGGCCCAGCCGTCGTCGTCCTGGTCCTGATCGAGGGCGTCGCACCGGCCGTTGCCGTCCACGTCCTCGGGCACGTCCGCCGGATCGTTCTTGTCGGTCCCGCAGAGCGACTCCTTGTCGTCGTCCCACAGGTCCCCGTCGTCGTCCGGGTCCACGGCGTCGCAGAGCCCGTCGCCGTCCATGTCGAAGCCGTCGAGCACCGGGTCCGACTGGTCCGTGGTGGGGTCGGTGCCGCACGTCTCCTCGAGGGTGTCGGACCAGCCGTCGCCGTCCATGTCCGGATCCTGCTCGTTGCAGGTCCCGTCTTGGTCGATGTCGTGCTCGGCGTCCACCGGCGTGCTGTCCGCAGACTTGGGGTCGGAGCCGCAGGCGGCCTCCAGCTGATCGTCGAACCCGTCGTTGTCGTCGTCCGAGTCGACCGCGTCGCACTGGGTGTCGCCGTCCGTGTCGGTGGGCGTGACGTCGGCGTCCAGGTGATCGCTGCCGCAGATCAGCTCCTGGACGTCCGGGAAGCCGTCGCCGTCGTCGTCGAGGTCGACGCAGTTGGGCTCGCCGTCGCCGTCCGGGTCGTCGGCCTGCCCCGGCGGCGGAACGCTCCCCGCATCCAGCGGATCGGAGCCGCAGTCCAGCTCGAAGCCGTTGATCACGCCGTCGCCGTCGAAGTCCTCCTCGGCGCACGCCGCCGCCTCGGCGCAGTCCGGATCCTGGCAGTCCACCAGCCCGTCGTCGTCGTCGTCGAAGGCGTCGTCGCACACCTGTTCGCGGCCGCCGCACTGCGCCTCCAGGTGATCCAGGATGCCGTTGCAGTCCTGGTCGACGTTGACCTCACAGGTGACCTCCGCCCCCGGGTGGATCGAGGCGTCGTTCTTGGCCGTGCTGTTCAGGTCGCACTGGCTCTGCTCGACCTCGTCGGAGTAGCCGTCGCCGTCGTCGTCCTCGTCCACGCAGTTGACCTGGCCGTCGTCGTCGAGGTCCTGGACGTCGTCGTTGTTCGGCGTGGACTCGGCGCTCACCGGGTCGGTCCCGCACGTGATCTCGGTGGCGTTGTCCACGCCGTCGTCGTCGAAGTCCGTCGCGCCGCAGGCGGGCTCCAAGGCGCAGTCCTCGTCGGCGCAGCCGGCGGCCCCGTCCAGGTCCTCGTCCACGCCGGAGTCGCAGACCTCCGAGCAGGCCAGGCTCACCGTGGCGTCGCTGCCGCTGCCCTCCGAGCAGGACCCGACCCGGTCGACCACGACGAAGTAGTCGGCGCCGGCGGTGACGTCGACCACCTCGGCGCCGCCGTTCGCGCAGCCCGTCGTGAAGCCGGCGAGCGGTTCGTCGCAGGCGCCCTCCTGGCACGTCCCCTCGAAGACGAAGACCGAGTATCGGTTCAGGCCGTCGTTGGACAGCCGGATGGTCACGGCCTCGTCCGCCTCGGGGGTGAACGACAGCACGCCGTCGACCCCCTCCTCCACCTCGTCGTCCGTGCACGGGAAGTCGTCGAATGCGGGGGCCACGGTCATCTGGCTGCCGCAGGACAGGACGTCGGCGCTGGAGCAGATCTCGCCGGCGCAGGTCGGGTCCTCGAAACAGGCGTCGTCGCTGCAGTCGCGCAGTCCGTCGCAGTCGTTGTCCTGCCCGTCGCCACAGGTCCCGCTGGCGCTCGACTCGTCCGCACCCGGGTGCACGAAGGCGGCCTGGTCGTCGCAGTCGGGGCCGAGGCACGCCGCTGTGTCGGGCGGCGGGATCTCGTCGTCCGGCCCCGGCGTGAAGGGCAGCGCCAGGTCCGGCGTGTCGCCGTAGCCGTCGGCGTCCGCGTCCAGGCACCCGTCCTTGCAGTCGAACACGCCGTCGCCGTCCAGGTCGGTGCAGTCCTCGGCGCAGCGGATCGAGGCGGGGTCACAGTCCTGCTCGTCGCAGACCGTGTCCCCGTCGGCGTCGGGGAGATCCTCGTCGACAAGGTCGTCGCAGTCGTCGTCCACGCCGTCGCAGGCGAACTCGGCGCAGCCGCCGGCCACGCCCGGCGTGCCGCGGTGCTTGCCCGTGTTGGAGTAGTCCTCGAGCGGCCCCGCCATGCACCAGGCCGACGGGGTGCTCTTGTTGACGGCCGTGCCGCCGGTCGGAAGCTCCGCGAGGATCATGGACCGGCCCACCCCGTCCGCCGTGGTCGCCTCCTGAAGCTCGCAGCCGAACGAGGCCGTGAAGTCGACGACGTCGAGGAGGTTCGCCTCGCCGTCCTCGAGGGTGAGCCGGTCGCCGCTCGGGGCGATCTGGAAGGCCGAGTCGCACGTGGCGTCCGGCCCCACTCCGTCGGTGCCCTGCTCCGGCCCGAAGGCGATCACGTAGAAGCCCCCGGGCGCGACGGTGGTAGACGTGAGCACGGTGCAGTCGCCGGCGGCGAAGGACTGCACGGCGCCCACCAGGTTCCGCAGGGTCAGGTCCAGCTCCTCGAGGTCCACGGTCGCGCTCGTGGCGTTGTGGACCTCGACCCACTGCTCGCCGGGGTTGCCGTTGGGCTTGGGGGTGTGGATCTCGGTCAGGTGCAGGGCGCCCGACTCGGTCTGGCAGGTGTCCGAGCACCCGTCGCCGGCCTGGACGTTGCCGTCGTCACACGTCTCGCCGACGCCGATGACTCCATCGCCACAGACCGTGCACGAGGGCTCCTCCAGGTCGCTCAGCCCGTTGCAGTTGTTGTCCTTGTCCCCGTCGCCGTTGAAGCACAGCTCCTCCTGGTCCGGGTGCGTGGTGACGTCGTCGTCGTCGCAGTCAGGCGCGGTCTTGCCGCCCGGACAGCTGGCCACGTCATCGAACGGCGGCGGATACGAGGCATCGCCCCAGCCGTCGCCGTCCATGTCGATGCAGTGGTCGCACGCGTCGTCGGCGCCCTCTTCCATACCGTCGTCGTCCACGTCGCTCCGGACCGTGAGATCGGCCACGAAGACGCCGGCGCCGTCGTTGTCCAGCCCGTCGACCGTGTCGAAGAAGAGCACCACGTCGACCGTCGAGCCCCTGGCCTCCAGCGGGACCGGGAAGGTCGCCGTCTGGAGCCCCGCGGTGTTGGCGCCCGTGGCGAACGCCTGCTCGGAGGTGGCCTCCGCGTCGCAGGCCGTGTGGAAGACGTCGAGGCAGGCCCCGAAGACGTCCTTGGTGGTGGTCGCCTGGCCGTCCAGGGCATAGGTCACGTCGATCGTGGGCTCCGGGAGGTCGGCCGGGATCTCCACCGTCCGCGTGAGCCAGGCGCGCACGCGGCCGGAACCCGCGTCGCTCACCGGGGCGTTCAGCACCGTCTCCCAGCCCTTTTCGGAGTAGGTGGCGCTGTCGCCGTGGGCGAAGACCTCGACCGAGGAGCCCGCGACCTCGCCGATGGCCTCCCAGCCGCCCTCGCCCGTCTCGAAGTCGAAGCCGGTGGAGCACGGCGCACAGTAGGGGTCGTCCGTGCAGTAGTAGTCGGCGCAGTCGACGTCGCCGTCTCCGTTGTCGTCGAGGCCGTTGGCGCAGTCCTCGTCGCCGCAGCCGTCGTCGAACCCGTCCGTGTCCCCGTCACAGTCGTTGTCCACGCCGTCGCCGCAGACGCCGAGCCCCAGGGTCTCCTCCTCGCCCGGGTTGACGAAGAAGCCGTCGTCCCCGTCGTTGCAGTCGGGGTCGGGACCGAGCGGGCACGAGGAGGGATCCGGGCTCTCCGCGCGACCGTAGCCGTCGCCGTCGGCGTCCCAGCACGGATCGCACGAGGCCGCGGCGCCCTCGTCCAGGCCATCCTGATCCACGTCGCTGGCGATACGCACGCGATCGACCGTCACGCCGTGGTTGTGGTTCTTCGTGTCCGTCACCGTGTCGTACAGGAGGCTGACGGTGATCGTCTGGCCGACATAGGGAGACAGGTCCACCGTGCCGGTCACGAAGCCATCCGTGGGCAGGCTCTCCAGCACCTGGAACCCGATGGTGTTGAAGCGGCAGAACGGCTTGTCGATGCAGACCCCGAACTTGTCCTCGTTGGGGCTGTCGTCGCCCTCGTGGCGGAAGACGACCTGAAGCTCCGGCGCGGGGCCGCCCTCGGACACGGTGGGGACGGTGACCTCGGTGTTGAGGCGACCGTAGTAGACGCCGCCGCTCGCGTCGTCCGGGTTGTTCGGGTTCGGAGTGTGGTCGATGAACGATCCGCCGCCGGTCTGCCACCAGCCGGAGGAGTCGTCGTAGATCCACAGGCCCTGCGCGTCGCCCTGCCAGGTGCCCTCGCCCGTCTCGAAGCTCCAGTCCATGCTGCAGGGGTCGCAGTAGTCGTCGGTGGCGCAGTAGTCGTCCTCGCAGTCCACGAGACCGTTGCCGCCGTTGTCGACGCCGTCCGCACAATCCTCGACACACGAGGAGTCCGCCAGGTCCGTGTCGCCGTCGCAGTCGTCGTCCACGCCGCCGGAGCAGACCTCCGTCGCGCCGGGGTGGATGTCTGCATCGTCGTCGGCGCAGTCCGCCGCAGCGCCTGCCGGGCAGGTCCCCGTGTCGGCGCTGAGCGCGGCGCCCCACCCGTCCTCGTCGGCGTCCACGCAGGCGTCGCACGTCTCCTGCGAGGCGAACTCGAAGCTCCCGTCGGCGTCCGCGTCGCTGGACACGGTCACGCGGTCCACGAAGGCGCCCGGATGGGCGTTGTCGGCCCCGTCCGTCACGAAGCGGACGACCACGTAGCGGCGCCCGCCGGCGTCCGCCGTGAGGTCGAAGCGCGCCACGTCGAAGCCGTTCGCGTCCTTGTCGAGGCCGCTGTCCGCCGTGTTCGTGCACGTGCTGAAGACCTGCCCGGTGGCGATGCCGCCGCTGCCGTTGACGTAGATCTGCAGGCAGTCGTTCACGCCGTCGCCGGCCAGGTCGTAGTGGACGGACAGGGTCGGCGCGGGGGCCTCCGACAGGGAAGGCACGGCGATCGCGCTGGTGATGGTGGTCTCGGTCAGCCCCGGCAGGTCCCCGTCCAGGACCGTCTCGAAGCCCGTGTGCCCGCCAGCGTCCGTGCCATGCTCGAAGACGCCACCGCTTCCGTCCACCAGCCAGCCCATCGGGCCGCCGTCGAAGGTGAAGTCGGTGCCGCAGGTGGCCCCACACACGGTGGGATCGGCCCCGTCGCAGGTGAAGCCCGGCTCGTAGGTACAGGTCGCCGAGCACCCGTCCCCGTCCTCGTTGCCGCCGTCGTCGCAGTCCTCGACGCCGTACTCCACCACGCCGTCACCGCAGACGTTTTCCTGGCAGTCGTCGCGGCACGCGTCGTTCGGGTCCGTGTTCCCGTCGTCGCAGGCCTCGAAGCCCGGGCACACCACCCCGTCGCCGCAGGTCCCGGCGTGCTCCCAGGTGCAGTTGCCCTCCGGGTCACAGATGTCGGTGGTGCAGTCCAACCCGTCGCTGCAGTCGGCAGCGGACGTACAAGCGGGCGCGGCCAGCGCGCCCGGTGCGTGGAGAAGCAGCGCGGCGAGCGCCGCGACCGTCCACAGCGCGCACCGAACAAGGCCTGTCGCGCTCCTCCCCCGATGGTTCAAGGCCATCCCCTCCTCGCTGGATCGTCCGCCCCCAAGAGCGGCGCCATCATAGACGGGCCCCCGCCGCCAATGAAAGTCCCCCGCCCGGCCGACGGATCACGCGCTGCGACCCTGGGCCCGCCCCGCCTGCGGCCGGACCCGGCGACGGCCAGTTACGTTAGCCTGCGTTTGTCACAAGACGTCGCGCGAAGCGCCGGGAGACGCGGGTGGATCCCAAGCTGCAGCCGGCGGATGGTGAGAGATGCAGGCTGGCCTCACAGGAGTCACGTTACTCGTGCTCGGACAGGAACCGCTTGCGCGGCTCCTCGTCCGGCACCGCCACCGGGTACCGCCCCGTGAAGCAGGCGTCACAGTAGCGCCGGGCGCCGCCGCGGACGCTGTCGTGCAGCCCCCCGATGCTCAGGTACTCGAGGCTGTCGGCGTCGAGGAAGCGGCCGATCTCCTCCACGGGGTGGTTCGCGGCCAGAAGCTGGGCCCGGTCCGGCGTGTCGATGCCGTAGAAGCAGGAGTGCGTCGTCGGCGGGCAGGCGATGCGGACGTGCACCTCCCGCGCGCCGGCCTCCCGCAGCATCTTGATGATCTTCCGGCTGGTGGTGCCGCGCACGAGGCTGTCGTCGATGACCACGACGGAGCGATCCCGGATGACGCTCTCCACCGGGCTCAGCTTCAGCTTCACGCCGAAGTGGCGGATGGACTGGGACGGCTCGATGAAGGTCCGGCCCGCGTAGTGGCTGCGGATGAGGCCCTGCTCGTAGTGCAGCCCGGCCTCTTGGGCGAAGCCCAGCGCCGCCGCATTGCCGCTGTCTGGCACGGGGATCACCACGTCGGCCCCCGGCGCGGGCGCCTCCCGGGCCAGCCGACGCCCCGACTCCTTGCGCACCTCGTAGACGTCCTCGCCGAAGACCCGCGAGTCGGGCCGCGAGAAGTAGACGTGCTCGAAGATGCAGTGGTGGGGCTCGATCTCGTCGGGATCCATGGGGTGCCTGTGGACGCCGCCCTCGTCGAGGACGAGCACCTCGCCCGGCTCGATCTCCCGCACGGGCGTCGCCTCCACCAGTCGCAGGGAGCACGTCTCGCTCGACAGGACGAAGGACTTGTCGAGCCGACCCAGCACGAGCGGGCGGAAGCCGTGGGGATCCCGCGCGGCGATCATCTGCTCCGGCGTCATGATGAGCAGGCTGTAGGCCCCCTCCACGAGGCCCATGACCTCACGCACGCGCTCCGGGAGGGTCGGCGCCTTGGAGCGGGCCAGGAGGTGGACGATCACCTCCGTGTCCATGCTCGTGTGGAACAGCGCCCCGTCCGCCTCCAGCTTCGCGCGCAGGGGGTCGGCGTTCGTCAGGTTCCCGTTGTGGGCGATGGCCAGGGAGCGCCCGTCGAACTCGACGGCGAAGGGCTGAGCGTTCCGCTGCACGCTCATCCCGGCGGTCGAATAGCGGACGTGCCCGATGGCGCGTCGCCCGGGGAGGGCCTCCAGCGCGGTGGTGTCGAAGACGTCCGCGACCTTGCCCATGCGCTTGTAGCTGTACAGGTGGCCGCTGTCGCTGGAGACGATGCCGGCGCTCTCCTGGCCGCGATGCTGGAGGCCGTGCAGGCCGAGGTAGGTGATATTGGACGCCTCGGGATGGTCCCAGACGCCGAACACGCCGCACATTCGCTGCTTACCCCCGAGTCAGTGGCTGCCGGAGCCGGAGAGAGCTACAGAGACAGGGCCCGCTCGAGCCCGTGGGCCCACGCGTCTGCCATGTCCGACACGGCCAGGTCCAGGAGCGGGTTCCGTTGGGCGTCGCGCACAACCAGCCGGTCGCCGCACGTGTTCCCGAGGATCGTGATCGGGGCCCCGTGGGCCTCGGCCGCGGCCTCGACCCAGTCCCGCTCTCCGGGCGCGTACGCCACCAGGATGCGGGCCGGGTCCTCCCCGAACAGCAGCTGATCGAGGCGCGCGCGGGGCGTCGCCGTGATCTCCACGCCGACCCGGGGCCAGCCCGGGCCGCCGAAGCACATCTCCGCGAGCGCCACGGCGAGGCCACCCTCGGACAGATCGTGCGCGGCGCGGGCCACGCCGTCCTTCACGAGCTGGCGGCAGGCCCCCTGGACGGCCACCTCGCGCTCCAGGTCAGCCTCCGGCGGCCGGCCGGCGCAGCGATCCTCCAGGTCCGCGAGCAGGGCCGCCCCCGCCAGCGTCGCCCCGGCCGGCGCCTCCAGGTCCCCGAGGATCGCCACCTCGAGGCCCTCCTCGGCGAAGGCCGTCTGCCCTGTCCGCGTGACGTCCTCGACGACGCCCACGACGCCGACGCTGGGGGTCGGCTTGATGGCCTGGTCGCCCGTGGAGTTGTACAGGCTCACGTTGCCGCTCACCACGGGCGCCTGGAGCGCCTCGCAGGCCTCGGCCATGCCCTCGATGGCCCGGACGAGCTCCCACATGATCTCGGGCCGCTCCGGGTCGCCGAAGTTCAGGCAGTCCGTCGTGCCGACGGGCTCCGCGCCCACGGTCGCCAGGTTCCGGCAGCACTCGGCCACGGCGTGCGCGGCCCCCCGGTACGGATCGAGCCAGCACCAGCGCGGGTTGCAGTCCACGGCCATGGCCACGCCGCCGTCGCCCTCCGGGAGGCGGATCACCGCGGCGTCCGCGTCGCCGGGCCGCCGCACGGTCCCGATCCGGACCATGTGGTCGTACTGGCGGAACATTTCGCGCCGCGAGGCGATGTTCGGCGCCCCCAGCATCGCCAGGACGCGCGCGCCGGCCTCGTCCCCCGGCGCGGGATCGGTGACGTCGGACAGATCCAGGCGCCACCGCTGTTCGAGATCGCCGGGCTCCTCGTAGGGGCGCTCGTACTTCGGCGCCTCGGCCCCGATGGGCCCGACGGGGATGTCGGCCACCAGGTCGCCGTGCCAGCGCACGTGCACCCGCCCGGTGTCCGTGACCCGGCCGACCACCACCGCGTCCAGGTCCCACTTGCGGAAGATGTCGAGGACCTCCTCCTCGCGCCCCTGCCGTGCCACCAGCAGCATGCGCTCCTGGCTCTCGGAGAGCATCATCTCGTAGGGATCCATGTCCGCGGCCCGCTGCGGCACCCGGTCCAGGTCCATCTCCAGGCCCGTCCCGGCCCGGTCGGCCATCTCGAAGCTCGACGAGGTGAGCCCGGCGGCGCCCATGTCCTGGATGCCCACGACCAGGTCGGTCTTGAACAGCTCCAGGCAGGCCTCCAGCAGGAGCTTCTCGGTGAAGGGATCGCCCACCTGCACCGTGGGGCGCTTGGCCTCCGCCTCGTCGTCGAAGGTCCCCGACGCCATGGTGGCGCCGTGGATCCCGTCGCGGCCGGTCTTCGCGCCCACGTAGATCACGGGGTTGCCGACGCCGGTGGCGTAGCCGCGGAAGATGCGGTCGGAGCGCAGCAGCCCCAGGTTGAAGACGTTGACGAGGATGTTCCCGTCGTAGCTGGGGTCGAAGGTGACCTCGCCGCCCACCGTGGGGACGCCGATGCAGTTGCCGTAGCCCCCGATGCCCGCTACGACGCCCTCGAGGAGGTATCGCGTCCGCGGGTGGTCGATGCGGCCGAAGCGCAGGCTGTCCAGGCTGGCCACCGGGCGCGCGCCCATGGTGAACACGTCGCGCAGGATGCCGCCGACCCCCGTCGCCGCCCCCTGGTAGGGCTCGATGAACGACGGGTGGTTGTGGGACTCCATCTTGAAGGCGACCGCCCAGCCCTCGCCGACGTCGACCACGCCCGCGTTCTCGCCCGGCCCCTGGAGGACCCGGCTGCCCTCGGTCGGCAGCCGGGCAAGGTGCGCGCGCGAGGTCTTGTAGGAGCAGTGCTCCGACCACATCACGGAGAAGATCCCCAGCTCGGTGAGCGTCGGCTCGCGCCCGAGGACGTCCAGGACCCGCTCGTACTCCTCCTCGGTCAGGCCGTGCTCCTCGACCAGGGCGGGCGTGATGGCGACGTCGTTGTCGAACCCCTTCAAAGTCCCCCCTCCACGCTGGCCAGGAGCGCCTCGAACAGCAGGCGCCCGTCCGTGTTGCCGCTCCCGTGGGCCGGCCCGCCCACGGGGACCTCCGCGCACCGCTCCGGGTGGGGCATCATCCCGAAGACGTTGGCCCCCTCGTTCATCACGCCTGCGATGCCGTCGACGGAGCCGTTGACCGAGGCGTACTCGGCGACCGCGCCGTCCGGCTCGAGATAGCGGAAGAGCACGCGGCCCTCCCCCGCCAGGCGCCGCCGCGTCTCGGGGTCCGCGTAGTAGCAGCCCTCGGCGTGCGCCACCGGGATGGTGAGGTCGGTGCCGGCCCCGACCCCCAGGGTGAGCGCCGTGTCGCCGCGCTCCACGCGCAGGTCCACGTCCTGGCACACGAACTTCAGGGAGCGGTTCCGCAGCAGCGCGCCCGGCAGCAGGCGCGCCTCCGTCAGGATCTGGAAGCCGTTGCAGATGCCGAAGACCAGCCCGCCGCGCTCCGCGTGCTCGACGACGGCCTCCATGACCGGCGAGAAGCGCGCGATGGCCCCCGCGCGGAGGTAGTCGCCGTAGCTGAAGCCCCCCGGGACGACCACGAGGTCCGCCGGAGGGAGTGTCCGCTCCTTGTGCCAGACGAACTGCGTCTCCGCGCCGATCACGTGTTTCAGCACGTGATAGCAGTCGTGATCACAGTTCGAGCCCGGCAGGACGATGACCGCCGCCTTCATCACGCCCCCGCCTCGACCGCCGTCAGCTCGAACCGGTAGTCCTCGACGACCGGGTTGGCCAGGAGCCGCTCGCACATGGCGCCGACCCGGGCCTCCGCCTCGTCGCGATCGGCGCCCTCCAGCTCGACCACCATGTAGCGGCCGACGTGGACGTCGCCGACCTCCCCGAAGCCCAGGCTGTGGAGCGCCTGGCCGACGGCCTTCCCCTGGGGGTCCAGCACGTCCGCCCGGGGAGTCACGTAGATCCTGGCCACAAACGCCATCGCCGCCTCCTGTCGCGTGGGAGGCCCCCTATAGCAGAGCCGGCGCGCCACGGTCACGGGTCTTGCGTCCGGTGCCGGGCCGGCGCGTGACCGCCGCCCGCCCCCCCCCCCCGGGATCACACGTGGACGCCCGTCCTGGCCCAGCGCCCCCGGCGGTAGAGGATCGCCTCCAGGATCACCTTGACGGCGAAGCCGGCCGGGAAGCTCCACCAGACCCCGGCGACGCCCAGCCCCAGGGGGAACGCCAGGATCAGCCCGAGCGGGATCTGGACGACGAAGGTGCCGAGGGCGTTGATCCGGAGGATGGCGGCCGTGTCCCCCGCGCCCTGGAAGAGGCCCACGAGGGCGATGTGCAGCCCGAACACGGGCATCGACCACCCCAGGATGCGGATCCAGAGGACCGACAGGTCGCCCAGGGGCGTGCCGGGCTGCGCGTCGAACACCGACACCAGGGGGGCGGCCCACACCAGGAAGACCACGGCGATGCTCGACATGATGCCGAGGCAGAGGAACACGCCCGCGCGCACGACGGCCCGGGCCTCCTCGATCCGCTCGGCGCCGAGGGCCTGTCCCACCATGGCGGCCAGGGCCATGGACACGCCCAGGCCGGGCACGAAGGCCAGGCCCTGTACGCGCAGGCCGATGCCGTGGGCTCCCACGGCCACCTCGTCGATGTGCCCCAGCATCGCGAGCACGGCGAGGAACGACACGTTCATGATCACGCTGTCCAGCGCGGCGGGCGCCCCGACCCGGAGCGTCTCCCGGACCAACGCCCGGTCGAGGCCCCTCGGCCACAGGGAGAGCTTCAGCCGGAAGGGGTTCGGCCGCGTCAGGATCAGCAGGTACACGACCATGGTGACGGCGTAGGCGCCGACGGTGCCCCACCCCGCCCCGGCGACCCCGAGGGCCGGAAACCCCCAGTTGCCCAGGATGAAGCCGTAGTTCAGCAGGAAGTTCGCCAGGTTGGTGAGGATGGCGATGAAGAACGGCAGGCGCGTGTTGCCGATGCCGCGGAACACCGCGCCGTACAGCACGGACAGGTAGGCGAACACCCCCAGGGAGAGCATGGGCCGCAGATAGCGGACCCCCGCCTCGCGCACCACGGGGCTGGCGCCCAGCACCTCCAGGATGGGGCCGGCCAGGAGGTTGCCGGCCACGGCCACCCCGACGGCGATGAGCACGATCAGCCACGTGGACTGGGTCAGGACGTGGTCCACGCGCTTCCGGTCCCCCGCGCCGTGGGCACGCGAGACGAGCGCCACGGTACCCACGGTCAGGCCGAACGACGCCGTCATGAGGAGGAAGACGACCTGGCTGGCGAAGCCCAGGGCCGCCAGGGCCACCTCGGCCTCCTCCAGGCGAGAGCACATGACCGTGTCCACGAAGATCGCCAGGACGTTCAGGACGTTCACCCCGGCGACCGGCCAGGACAGGTCGAACAGGCGCCGCAGGATGCTGCGCTCGGGGCGGGCGGAGGCGGAGGACATGGCGCCCGCCCTATACCAGCCCGCACGGAGGAAGTCGCTCCCCCGCCATATCCCCTCGCCCTTGCCCTTGCCCTCGCCCTTGCCCTTGCCCTTGCCCTTGCCCTTGCCCTTGCCTCACAGAGCGGCGCCGGCCGGGATATCCCCTGCGCAGGCGAGGGCGCCCACGATCCCGGGCGCCGGTCGCGTTTCCTGGCACGGCCTTCCCTTGCCCCCCCAGCACGCTCCGTCGCGAACAAACCCTTGCGACACGGCGCGCTCCCCGGCACAACGAGCCCATGCAGACGATCACGACGGAGATGGGCGGGCTCACCTGCCGGGTGGTTCAGGCGGCGTCCGAGGAGCGGGCACCCGACATGGCCGTGGTCCTGTGCCACGGCTACGGCGCGCCGGGCGAGGACCTCGTCCCCCTGGCCGGCGAGGTCCTCCGGCACCACCCGGAGCTTTCGGGGCGCGTGCGCTTCTACTTCCCGGCGGCTCCGCTCACCCTCCCGGGCATGCCGTTCTTCATGGACGCCCGCGCGTGGTGGCCCATCGACGTCACCCGCTACGAGCGCGCCATGACCGACGGGACCCTCGACGAGCTCCGCCGCGAGATCCCCGAGGGGCTCGACGACGCCCGGCGCAAGCTCCTGGCGCTCCTCGACGAGGTCCAGCGCCAGACCGGCCTGCCCACCGGCCGCCTCGTCCTCGGCGGCTTCTCCCAGGGCGCCATGCTGACGACCGACGTCACGCTGCGCCTCGAGGAGGCTCCCGCCGCCCTCGCGATCTTCTCCGGCACCCTCCTGGCCGAGCCCGAGTGGCGCCGGAGGGCGCCGACCCGCGGAGGCCTCCGGGTCCTGCAGACCCACGGCCGGCAGGATCCCCTGCTGCCCTTCGAGGGCGCCGTGCTCCTCCGGGATCTCCTCAGCGACGCCGGGCTGGAGGTGGAGTTCCACCCCTTCGACGGGCCGCACACCATCGACGCGGGGGGCGTCCTCCGCCTCGGGCGGCTGCTCTCGGACGTCCTGGAGGGCTGAGCGCGCCGCGGGCGAGGCTTGGCGAACGCCCGGCGCGGCGGTTAGCCTGCGCCCCTCACAGCACGTGCCGGCCCCCAAGGGAGCGTACGCGCTCAATCCCACCCAGGAGCACGCATGGCGAACCTCGTCGCCGCCCGGGAAGCCCTGGACCGCTTCACCGCCGAGCTTCCGGCCGCCGGTCTGGTCCCGGACCGCCTCCGGCGGACCACCGAAGCCACCCACGCCCTCATCGCGCAGGTCCTCGGAGCCGAGGACGCCCCGACGGCGTGGGTCGACCACAACCTGGCCGTGCTCGCGGCCGAGGGCCTCGCCCACGCGGCGGTGCGTCCGGCCGCTGCGACGTTCTTCCGCGGCATCCGGCGCCGCCTGGGCGCCGCCCTGGAGGCCGATCCCGACGACCTGGCCGCCGCGCTGGCCCTCGCCCGGGGGGCCGCCGAGGCCCTGGACGATCCCCGGACGGCGGAGGACGTGCGCCTGGTGGTCGCCTCGCTGGGCCGACCCCAGGCCGGCCCGGCCCTCGTGAGCGCCACGGTGCGCCTCCTGCTGGCGGCCTCCGAGGCGGACACGGAGGCCGTGACCACCGCGGCCTCTGAGGCGGTCGCAGGCGTCACGGCCGCCGTCGACAGGCTGGTGGGGCGCCTGCCGTCCCACCCCGACGCCGCACTCGACCGGGCGCGCCTGGAGCTTCTCGCCGCCCGGAGCGCCGAGGGCCAGGCGCGGGAGGCGTCGTTGGACCGCGTGCACGCGCGCCTCGGAGATCACGTCCGGCGCTTCGGCCCCTCCCGGGCCGCGCGTGCCCTCCGCGCCGAGCTCCTCGAACTTCGCGCCCGCGGGGGGGCGGCGCCGTCCGACGTCCGACGCGACGCCCTGACCCTGCTGGAGGCCCAGGTCGCCGACCACAGCCTCGACGCGAAGCAGGCGGATCGCCTCATCCGGGCCATCGAGCGGGCGAACGCCCTGGACGAGCAGACGGCCGGGCACCTCTCGGACCTCCTGGAGCCCCTGTCGTCGGACGATCCGACCCGCTGGCGGCGCCCCATGGCGCGCCTGCTCCACCGAGCCGGGGACGAGACCGCCCTGCTCAACCTCTGGGAGCGGACCCTCCTGGAGGATCCGCGCCACGAGGAGGCGGCCTCGGGCCTGGCGGACCGCCTGGTGCGCAACCTGCGCGCCGGCCTGGCGTCGCCCTTCGAGAGCGCCGTGCTCGAGCGCGTGCTCGACGCCGTCCCCCACCGCACCATGGCGAAGTGGAGCGGCGAGGACGTGGCCGCGATCCTCGACCTGGCGAAGGAGACCTTCGGCGTACGCAAGGCAGCCGAGTGGGCGCGCGAGCGCCTGCTGGACAACCGCAAGCTGCGCAGGCGCGACACCACCTGGCACCGGGTCCTCGACCTCTGGACCGAGCTCGAGGACGACGACGGCCTGCTCGAGGTCGCGCGCCGCGCCGTCGAGCATCGGGACATGGCGCGGGCGCGGCTGCTGCTGGCCGAGCGCCTCCTGTCCCGGGAGGAGCACCTCCAGGAGGCCGACGACGCCCTGCGGCCCCTGTACGACGTCCGGGGAGACGCGGGGGCTCGGGCGCACGCCCTCCGCCAGAAGCTGGTGTCGCACCCGGCGTGGCGCAAGGCGCGGCGTCAGGCGCTCCGGGCGTTCGAGGAGCGTATCGGCGTCGGCTCCGGCAAGTCCTTCTCCCTGCGCGTCATCCACACCACGCCCACCTACGCCCTGGTGGAGGACCACGAGCACCCCGCGCCCGACTCGTACGAGCACAAGCACCTCCGGACCATGGTGCGGGCGAAGGACCTCCCGCCCGGCGTCTCGCCGCTCCACCTCCGGCGCGGAGACATCGTCGAGGCGCCTCTGCGGGGCGAGGACGCGGACCCGAGCAAGGACAAGGGGGGCCTCCGCGTCTACTGGATCGCCGACCCCTCCGACATCCGCCTGGCGAAGAGCCCGGAGCAGATCGCGGCGCGCCTCGACCAGGAGGAGGCGCGGTTCGGCGTCGGCAGCGGGAAACCCCGCCACCTCAAGGTGTTGAAGAGCCGTAGGAGCAGCCTCCAGGCTCGCCTGCTCGATCCCGGCGGAGGTGCCGAGTTCTACGAGCGGGCCGACGTCACCCCCGAGCAGCTTCCCGACGGCCTCTCCCCGGATCAGCTGGGCCGCAAGGGCCGCAGCCTCTGGGGCGTCGTCGAGCGCGCGCCCGACCAGGAGGGCAAGGACGGCCGCCGGCGCTATCGCGTCGCGGGCTCCCTCCTGTCGTCCAATCCCGAGGCCGAGAAGAAGCCCGAAGCCGGGGCCGAGAAGAAGCCGCCGGCCGAGAAGAAGCCGCCGGCCGAGAAGAAGCCGCCGGCCGAGACGAAGACCGCCGACGAGAAGGAGCCCGCGCCCGAGGCGGAGAAGGAGCCCGCGCCCGAGGCGGAGAAGGAGCCCGCGCCCGAGGCGGAGAAGGAGCCCGCGCCCGAGGCGAAGAAGGAGCCCGCGCCCGAGGCGGAGAAGGAGCCCGCGCCCGAGGCGGAGAAGGAGCCCGCGCCCGAGGCGGAGAAGGAGCCGTCGGCCGAGACGAAGACCGCCGACGAGAGCGAACCCGAAGAGCGCCCGCGCGGCGAAGGGGGCGAGACATGAGCGCCGGTCACGAGACCCTGCTCCTGGAGGCCGGCGGGCCGGGTGCGGAGGCCCTCTCGCCGGGCCGCATCCAGCGCGCCCTCGCCCTCGGCGCCGGCGTCCGATCCGAGGAGATCGGCGCTCTGGAGCCCCTGGGCCGGGGCCGGGTGGCGGTCGACGTCGCCCTGGCGCGCGCGCTGTCCCTTTCGACGCCCCGCCCGATCCCCCTCCTGGAGGGCGACGACTCGACGGTGCTGCTCCTGCGCCGACCCGACGATCCCCCCGAGGAGGGCGAGGCCGCGCTCCTGATCACGTGGTCCGACGGCGGCGGCGCGCCCTCCCCGGGTGCCCTGGCGGCCGCTCTGTCGGAGGCCAGCGGCGGCTCGCTCGGCCCCGAGGAGATAGGCGCGGGTTTCGTGGGCCCGGGCTGGCTGCGCCTGACCGCCCCCGCGCGGGTGCTGGTCGCCGTCGATCTCCCCGCCCGCGTCACGGCAGGGGGTCGCACCCTGGACGTCGCCGTGGCGGACGGCGGAAAAAAAAAGTCCTGACGCCTCCGGCGCGAGCCCTCTCGGAGGCCGTTCGCCGGGAGCGTGAGGCCCTCGACGGGGCACAGGCCGAGCGGCTCGGCAGCGCGCGCCGCCTGGCCCGCCTGGCCCGGACCCTCCTCCGCCGCCATCCGAGGGACCCGGATCTGGTGGCCGGCGTGGAGCGCCTGGCCACCGGCGGCTTCGACCCACCCCACCCGACGACCCTCCCGGAGGGCACGCCCATGGAGGTGTGGACCGCGCTGACCGGCCGCACCGACGCGGATCGCGCCGCCCTGGCGACCTCCATCGTCGACCCCCCGGATCCCGCCGAGGATCCCGACCTGGCGACCCGCACGCTGGAGCTTCTCCTGCTGGTGCCGGCCGAGCACGACCGAGCGGCGCGCCTGCTGGAGCGCCTGGCCCCACGTGCGGACGCCGACCAGGTAGCCCTGTGGCGGTTCCGGCTCGCGGCTGCGGAGATCCCCGACACCGCTCGGGACGACGCCGAGGCCTGGGAGGCGCTCCTCGCGTCGCTCCGCGAGCTGGACGGTCGGCGACCGGACCTGTCAGCCGTGGGACTCCGCGTCGCCGCCGCCGGCCTCCTCTCCGCGAAGGACGCCCACGGCGCGGACTGGCTGGCCCCGGTGCTCGACGGTCGCCGCGTCGTGAACCGTGCCGCCGCCTTGGGGCGCCGGCCGGCCCTGCGCGAGGCCCTCGCGCCCGCCATCGAGTGGCTGGAGCGCGCGGATCACCTCGCGCCCTCGGCCGCCGACGAGCCGGTGGAGACCGCCCTCTCGGAGGTGGAGGCGCTGGACACTTCGGGGCGCCTGGAGGAAGGCACCGAGCACCTCCTGGAGATCCTGGCCCGGTCGGGCGATCGGCCGGATCTCGCCCGGGCCGCCGGCGCGCGGGCCGCGCTGCTCCTGGCCCCGTCGCTGGCAGCGCAGGCCGTGGCCCACGGCGCCGAGGCCGAGGCGCCCGACACCGAGGCCCTGCGGGCGCTGGCCCGACGGCCGCTGCCGTCACCGGAGGTCACGCCCCCGACGGCGCCGGAGACCCGCTGGACCGCCCGCGCCCGCTCCCTCGGCTCGGCTCCGGCGCCCCCCGAGGACACGGAGGCCCTCGCCTTCCTGGAGGCGGCGGGCTCCATTGCGCGGGCCGCGCGCGGATGGCTGGGCCGGGGGACCGACGAGGGCCTCCTTCAGGCCTGGAGGCTGGCCGACGATCTCTCGGGGGACGACCGCGCCGCCCTGGTCGCCGCGCTGACCGACCGGGTCCCGGACGACGAGCTGGTGCTGGCGGGCGACGAGGCCGGGCATCGCCTGGGCCGCGCTCTGCGCACCCTCCTCCCCGAGGGCGCCGCGCTCACGTGGCAGACGGTTCGCCTGCGCGTGTCGCGAACGGGCCCGGACGAGGGAACGTCGAGCCCCGCGAACGGCACGGCGCAGGATCCCGACGATCCCCACAGCCCGGCCAACCGCCTGGCCGCCGCCGGCGAGCTGTGGACGGCGGATCGCCCGGACGCGGCCGGTGCCATCGTGGCGTCGCTCCTGCGCCGGCTGGAGGATCCGGAGGTCACGCCTCACCTGCTCCGCCTGGCCCTGCGGCTCCTCGCCCTCGAGTCTCCCCCGGAGGGCATCGTGCCCGCGGCGGAGCGGGCCATCCTGGCGGGCGGGCCCGTCGGCGAGGCGCTCTTGGAGCGACTGGCTCGCGCCCCCCTGGCCGCGCATCCGCTCCACGCGGCGCTCCACCGAGCCGCCCTCGACCGGCGCCGCTCGGACGCGCTCCGCGTGAGGTTGCTGGAGGCCTGGCTGGGGATCTGGCGGGCCACGAACACCCCGCCCGAGCCGTCGTCGCTCACCGACCTCATGCACGCCGACGCGGCCTTGGCTCCGCTGGCGGCGGCACGCCTGGCCTCCCGCCGGGACCCTGTCGCGGACGCCGCCGCCTTCCTGGCCGAGCACCCCCCCCTGGAGACGCCGCCCAGCACCTGGGCCGACTCGCTCCTCGCCCTCTGCCGCGGCGGCTGAAGAGCCCTACGGCAGACGGCGCCAGGTGACCTTGTTCCGGCCGCGGTCCTTGCTGAGGTACAGCGCGCGGTCGCTCTGCACGAGGATCTGGTCCGGGGACGGCGCCGGGAAGCGCTGAACCGTGACGCCGCCGAACGACGCGGTCACGTCGAGCTCCGCGTCCTGCCGACCGCGGACGGGGCGATCGGCGATGGCCTCCCGCAGGCGCTCGGCCACGCGCCGCCCCTCCCCCCGCCCGCATCCCGGCAGCAGCAGGCCGAACTCCTCTCCGCCGAGCCTCCCCACCACGTCGCCGGGCCGCAACATCCCCTCGAGGCGCCGGCAGACCTCCTTCAGCACGTCGTCGCCGACAGCGTGGCCCCACGTGTCGTTCACGCGCTTGAAGTGATCCACGTCCATCATGACGAGCGACAGGGGACGGCGGCACTCGCTCGCCGTGTCGAGCGCGAGCTGGAGGGACTGGGTGAAAGCGCGCCGGTTGTAGACGCCGGTGAGCATGTCGGTCGCGGCCAGGCGGCGCAGCGCCTCGTTCTTCTCCTCCAGCCGCCGGGCCATCTCCTCCTTGTCGCGCAGGGCCTTCTCCAGCTTCCGCGTGAGCTCCTCGTACGTGTCCGTGAGCTGGATGAGGGTCTCGTTGGCGTTGCTCATCAGGTCCTGGAACGTCGGCTGACGCCCGATGCGGATGTCCAGGTCCTCCGAGGCGACCTCCATCTCCTCGCGGACCTCCTCGACGAGGGCCTCGAGGGTCAGCTCCTCCCGGGACTGCAGGCCCGCGAGCAACGTGCGGACGCGCGCGAACGCCCCTCGCTCGCCGGAGGTCTGGACCACGTCGGCGAGCGCGTCGGCGGCCCGGCAGATCTCCAGCAGCCGGTGGCTCCGCCGCTCGGGCAGGGTCGCCTCCTCGTCGTGGTGGAGCCCGGCGACCGCGACCATGTCCTCGGGGAGCCCCCACTCGCGCGCCGCCGCCACGAAGACCTCCGGGTGATCCGTGCCCGTCAGGCGCCGCTCGGAGGCCATCCGCTCCGGCCCGGGCAGGTCGGTCGTCTCCTGGAGCTCCGCGCTGCGGTCGCGCCATCGCACGGCCATCACCAGGAGGCCCAGGTCCTGGACGAGGCCCAGCGTGAACGCCTCGGACGGATCCTCGTAGCCGGCCCGCCGCGCCAGGACCAGCGCGGCCACCCCGCGCCGCAGGGAGTCCTCCCAGAAGCGATTCGCGTCGAGCTCGCCCGGATCCGCTCCGCTGAGCGTCGTACGGACGGCGTAGCTCACGGCGATGTTCCGGATGCACCGCGTGCCAAGGCGCACCGTCGCCTGCCGGATCGTGCGCACGGGCTGTCCCCCGCCGTACGCGGCGCTGTTCGCCATCCGCAAGAACGTGGTCGTCAGGCTCGGCTCGCGGCCGATGAGGCTCGCGAGCTGCTGCATCGAGACCTCGGGATCGCCCGCGGCCTTGACGACCATGGCGAGGCTCGTGGGGGGAGCCGGGAGATCCGTCGCCGCGTCCCGGCCGGGACTTTCGGGGGCTGTCCGGGTTTTCTGTGACACGTTCCACCGGGGCGATGCGTGGATCCGCGGGCCGGCCACCGACCCGCGACGCGTGGTGTGTGCCGTGCGCGCACAATCCCGTATCGGAGATCCGCGGGGAAGTCATGATCCGCTTTGTCACCGAACCGTGTAACCTGTTGTAGGCGCGGGTCGTGGCCCACGATGGACCGCGCGCCCCACCTCCATGGGGAATGCACCCGTGATCGCGGCCCTGGAGGCCTGCGAGTTGTGGGGCGACAGGCCCCGTTGCTATGCTTTGTTGGTGTCGGGGACGCCGTCCGCCGAGGGAAGAAGCTCTTGAGGAACCTCATCGCCTGTGCGCTCCTGGCCCTGGGAGCGGGCCTCGCCCCGCCCGCGGCCGCCACGACGGTCGTCCAGGTGGACGTCCCCACCATGACGCGAACCTCCGAGTGGGTCGTCCGAGCGCACGTCGAGCGTGTCGAGCCCGTGGACCTGCGCGGCCGCGGAGGCTCCCTGGCCACGGACGTGACCCTGGTGGTCCGCGACGTCTACCGGGGACGCGACGTGCCCTCGCGGTACGTGCTGCGCCTGCCGGGCGGCGAGGGGGCGGACGGCATGACCATGCGCGTCCCCGGGATGCCGCGCTTCGCACGGGGGGAGGACGTGGTCCTCTTCCTCGAGCGCACCCCGACCGGGCACGTCCCGTGCGGCCTCGGCCAGGGCGTGTGGCGTGTCGTCACGGACGCGACGGGCCGCACGTGGGTCCGGCAGTCCCCGAGCGGCGTTCACGTGGTGCGCCGAGACGACCGGGGACGACTCGTCGAGGCGCCCCCGCGCCTGTTCTCCGACGCGCGCCCCCTCTGGGATCTCGTCGCGCAGATCCAGGCCGCGCGCCGGCCCTGACGGGCGTCGCGCAGCCCGGCGCGTGATGCCTGGAGCGAGGAGGCGGGGGCGCAAAGGCCTGAAAAGCCCGGTATCATTGGGGAGCAACCACGCAACCCCGATGACACCGAGGAGCTTTTCAGGTGAAGCCGAGGGTACGGCGACAGCTCGACGAGAGGAAGAGGCGAAAGGAGCGTCGATTGGCTCGGGCGCGTGAACTGGAGGACAGTGGCGCGCCGGTCCACGTCGGTCACGGACAGCCGGGTCCCCCGCGCGCCGATCTCCGACAGCCCCCGTTCATCGGTACCTCGCGGAAGGCCTCCACGCCCGGAGCCCAGGTCGTGCCGGGCTCGCACGCCGACCCGGCGTCGGCCTGTGCATCCGCCGTGTCCGCGCCCATCGCGTCGGCGTCCCCGCCCGCCCCGTCCTCCGTGGCGTCACCCGCCCCGCCGTCGGGCTCCACGCTCCCCTCCCGCGCCGGCGACGTCCCCGCCGGACTCGCCCACCGTGTCCACCGGAGCGCCGTCCGGTGACTCCTCGCAGGCGCTCGTCGGAGCCCCCAGGCCCAGGGCGACGGCCAGGAGCACCACGACCTGCACGCGGCGGCTCACCGGGTCCGCGGGCCGGCCAGCCATGCCTCGAGGCGGTCGAGCGCGGCCGTCCACGCCGGGTGATCGCTGACGTTCAGCCGGACCCGCGTCCCGCCCAGGGTGGGCTCCAGGTGGAGCTCCAGCGTCCCCTCGGAGTCGCCGTTCCAGCCGACCAGCAGGTGCTCCGGCGGCCGAAGCTCCACGATGGCGCCGTTGATCTCCGGCGTGCCGCCTGGGCCGTTGTCCGGCCACGACAGCTCGTAGGCGCCGCCCACCTTCAGGTCGACGAAGGCCTCCAGGCCAAGCCACCGCTTCATGTACTGCGGCTCCGTGAACGCTGCGAAGACCCGCTCCAGGGGCACGTGCAGCAGCCGCTCCTCGGTTCCCGCGTCGCTCACCGGATCCTCCCGTCTGGACCTTCCTGTGTCGCGCCGCACCCGTAGCCTGTCAAGGTGCGAGCTTGCAGGGTGGGGCCTCCCCCGGTCATCATCCGCGGCCATGCGCCTCGACCGCTTCATCGCCAGCCAGCTCGCGCTCACCCGGAAGCAGGCCAACCGCCTCATCCGGGACGGGCGCGTCACCGTCGACGAGGAGGTCCTCTCCAACCCCAACCGGCACGTGGACCCCGAGGGCCAGGCCGTCGCCGTCGACGACGAGCCGGTGACGTACTACGAGGAGCTGACCCTGCTCATGAACAAGCCGGTGGGCGTGGTCTCGTCCACGCGCGACGCCACGGCGCTGACCGTCCTGGACCTGGTGCCCGAGGAGTGGCGACGCCACGGCCTCTCGCCGGTCGGGCGCCTGGACAAGGAGACCACCGGCCTCCTCGTGCTCACCACGGACGGGAAGCTGGTGCACGCCCTGACACACCCGCGCCGGCACGTCCCCAAGGTCTACAGCGCGCAGGTGGAGGGCGACCTGGACGTCGACGCGGCCCGCCGGGCCTTCGCGGAGGGGGTCGTCCTGGAGGACGGGACCACCTGCGCCCCGGCGGAGCTGAGCGCGACCGGCCCCGGGGAGGTGCGCGTGGTCCTCCGCGAGGGCAAGTACCACCAGGTCCGCCGCATGATCGCGGCGTGCGGCGGCCACGTCGCCGCGCTCCACCGGGAGGCCGTGGGCAGCCTCCCGACGCCGCCCGATCTGCCCATGGGAGAGTGCCGCCCGGCCACCGGGGACGAGCTCCGGGCGCTCCAGGAGACCGAGCCTCCGGAGCGGTCGTGAGCGCGACCGGCCCCTCCCCACCGGCGCGCGCGAGCCACGACCGATGGGCCCGCATCGGCCTCACGCTCGTCATCGCGACCCTCGCCTGGAACGTGGTGGAGGCGGGGGTCGCCCTGTGGTCGGGCATCCGGGCGGACAGCAGCGCCCTGGTGGGCTTCGGCCTGGACAGCGTCATCGAGTCCGTGGCCGCGGTGGTCCTGCTCTGGCGCCTGTCCGTGGAGGCCCGGGGAGGCGACGCCGAGGCCGTGGAGCGTGCGGAGGGCCTCGTCCACAAGGTGGTCGGCGTGACGTTCCTCGTCCTGGCGACCTACGTGGCCGGCGAGGCGGTCTGGACGCTCTGGGAGCAGAAGCCCCCCGAGGAGAGCCTCGTGGGGATCGTGCTCGCCGCGGCCTCCCTGGTGGTGATGCCGCTCGTCGCCTGGGGGAAGATCCGCGCGGCCCGGGAGATCGGCAGCGCCGCCCTGCGCGCCGAGGCGAAGGAGACCCTCGCCTGCTCCTACCTGTCGTTCGCCCTTCTGCTCGGCCTGGCGCTGAACGCCGCCGCGGGGTGGTGGTGGGCCGACCCGGCGGCGGCGCTGGTCATGGTGCCGTGGCTGGTCCACGAGGGACGCGAGGGCCTCGAGGGCGAGGGCTGCGACGACGACTGAGCGCGGCAGGTCGCCGGCCGGCCGCTTTCTTCGCTTGGGTCCCGGTCCCCGGATGCGTTACATGGGGCGCGCCGCGATCCCTCGCCCGACGCCGCCCATCCTCCGACCACGGAGAGTCATCGCCATGACCGAGCCGTCCCGGAAGGCCACGCTGCTCCAGTCCGCCGATCCCTTCGTCGATCGCCACGTGGGCCCCGGCCCCGAGGAGGTCGCCGCCATGCTCGACGCGATCGGCTTCGACTCCCTGGACGCCCTCGTGGACGCGACGGTGCCGGAGTCCATCCGGCTGCGCCGGGACCTGGACCTGCCGCCCGCCCGCGGCGAGCACGAGATGCTGGCGCGCGCCCGGGAGCTGGCGGAGGCGAACGACCTGCGCCGCTCGTTCATCGGCATGGGCTATCACCCGTGCGTCACCCCGCCGGTCATCCAGCGGAACATCCTCGAGAACCCGGGCTGGTACACCCAGTACACGCCCTACCAGGCCGAGATCGCCCAGGGCCGCCTGGAGGCCCTGCTCAACTTCCAGACCATGGTGAGCGACCTCACCGGCCTGGAGATCGCGAACGCCAGCCTCCTCGACGAGGCCACGGCCGCCGCCGAGGCGATGACCCTCTGCTACAACGTGGCCAGGGGGAAGCGGCGCGTGTTCCTGGTCGCCGACGACTGCCACCCCCAGGCCATCGAGGTGGTCCGCACCCGGTCGGAGCCCCTGGACATCGAGGTGCAGGTCGCCCCAGCCGCGGACTTCGACCTCCACGACGACGTCTTCGGCGTGCTGGTGCAGTATCCGACCACCGACGGCCGGGTCGAGGACTGGGAGCCGCTCTGCGAGCGCGCCCACGACGCCGGCGCCATGGTCGTCGTCGCCGCGGACATCCTGGGCCTGGCCCTGCTGCGCCCGCCCGGTGAGTTCGGCGCGGACGTCGCGGTGGGCAGCACCCAGCGCTTCGGCGTCCCCATGGGCTTCGGCGGCCCGCACGCCGCCTACTTCGCCACGAGCGAGGCGCACAAGCGCCGCCTCCCGGGCCGCCTGGTGGGCGTGTCCAAGGACACCGAGGGGCGCCCCGCCCTCCGCCTGGCCCTGCAGACGCGCGAGCAGCACATCCGCCGCGCCCGGGCGACCAGCAACATCTGCACCTCCCAGGTGCTCCTGGCCGTGATGGCGGGGATGTACGCGGTCCACCACGGCCCCGAGGGCGTCCGCCGCATCGCCGAGCGGGTGCGCCTGGCGACCCTCGTGCTCGCCGAAGGCCTGCGCCGGGCCGGCCTGGACGTCGAGGCGGGCACCCGGTTCGACACGGTGACCGTGCGGCTGGACGACGACACGCGCCGGGCGGTCCTGACCCGCGCCGCACAGGCCCGCCTGGAGCTCCGAGACCTCCGCGACGGCCGCCTCTCCGCGAGCCTCGACGAGGTGACGACGACGGACGACCTGGTCACGCTGTTCGAGGTCTTCGCGGGCGGGGACGGCGTCGGCCTCGATCCGGTGGCCCTGGCGGACGAGGTGGACGACGCCCTGCCCGGCCCGTTCGCGCGGACGTCCACCTACCTGACCCACGAGGTCTTCCACGCCTACCACGCCGAGCACGAGCTGCTGCGGTACATCCACCGCCTGCAGGCCCGGGACCTGTCGCTCACGACGTCGATGATCCCGCTGGGCTCCTGCACCATGAAGCTCAACGCCGCGGCGGAGATGATGCCCATCACCCTGCCCGGCTTCGCGGAGCTCCACCCCTTCACGGCGCCCAGCCACGCCCGGGGCTACGCCGAGCTCATGGACGAGCTGCGCGACATGCTCGCCGAGGTGACGGGCCTCCCCGGGGTCTCCCTGCAGCCGAACGCGGGCTCCCAGGGCGAGTACGCCGGCCTGCTCACCATCCGGGCCTGGCACCGGGAGCGCGGCGAGGCCGAGCGCCGCGTGTGCCTCATCCCGAGCAGCGCCCACGGGACCAACCCGGCCAGCGCCGTCATGGCGGGCATGAAGGTCGTCGTCGTGAAGTGCGACGAGGACGGCAACATCGACCTGGACGACCTGCGGGCCAAGGCCGGGAAGCACTCCGACAGCCTGGCGGCCATCATGGTCACCTACCCCTCCACGCACGGCGTCTTCGAGGAGGGTATCCGGAGCATCTGCGAGATCGTCCACGGTCACGGCGGCCAGGTCTACCTGGACGGCGCCAACATGAACGCCCAGGTGGGCCTCGCCCGCCCCGGGGACTTCGGCGTCGACGTGTGCCACCTGAACCTGCACAAGACGTTCTGCATCCCCCACGGCGGCGGCGGGCCCGGCATGGGCCCCATCTGCACGGCGGCCCACCTGACGCCCTTCCTGCCGGGCCACGGGATGCTGGGGGCGAGCGACGACAAGGCCCACGGCGCCATCGCGGCGGCCCCCTTCGGCAGCCCGAGCATCCTGCCCATCTCCTGGATGTACATCGCCATGATGGGCGGCGACGGCCTGCGCCGGGCCAGCCAGGTGGCCATCCTCAACGCCAACTACCTCGCGAAGCGCCTCGACGGGGCCTACGAGGTCCTCTACACCGGCGCCCGCGGCACGGTCGCCCACGAGTTCATCCTCGACCTGCGCAAACTGGAGAAGGAGGCGGGCATCTCCGTCGCCGACGTGGCGAAGCGCCTGATGGACTACGGCTTCCACGCGCCCACCATGTCCTGGCCGGTCCACGGCAGCCTCATGGTCGAGCCCACGGAGAGCGAGACGAAGGCCGAGCTGGACCGCTTCGCGGACGCCCTGCTCGCCATCCGCGAGGAGATCCGCGAGATCGTCGACGGGGAGGCGGCCCCGGAGGACAACCTCCTGAAGAACGCCCCGCACACGGCCGAGGCCCTGGCCGCGGACGCATGGCCCCACCCCTACTCCCGGCAGCGCGCCGGCTGGCCCGTGGCCCACGTCCGGACCCACAAGTACTGGCCGCCCGTCAGCCGCATCGACGAGGCCTTCGGCGACCGCAACCTCATGTGCACCTGCCCGCCGCTGGAGAGCTACCAGCAGGCCGACTAGAGCGCCGAACGGGACCGCGGACCGCGGGTCTGCGAGCGATCTCCGAGTGGATCGGCCAGGCGCGGAGCGCCGATTCCGGGTCCCGAAGGCGCTGCGAAGCAGCGCGGCGCTGGCCCGGAGGGCCAGGAGAGCCGGCGACAGCCGGAATGCCATGAGGCATGGCGCAGCGGTCCCGGAAGGCCGAGGCGCCGGAGATCGCCGCTAGCCCAACGGGAGCGGTCCTGTCTGGTGCTCCAGGCCAGCCTCTCGGCCGATTGCGGCCTGTTCCCCGCCGACCCGGCCGACCACGCGGCCGGAGAGCCCGGTCACCCCGTCACGGCGACGTGCGGGGAGGCGTCCGTTCGCCGACGTTGCAGGCCTCGAACGCTCCGACGACGTAGGCGTCGTTCTCGCAGGGCTCGATGCGGTCGAGTCGACGCAGTGGACGCCTTCGGGGCAGTGCTCGTCCGTCTGGCGGTCCACGCCGCCGCCATCGACACAGTAGTCGCCCGCCCCGCACCCGGAGTCCCCGCTGCAGGTCCTCGCTGCAGCGAGACGCGCACGTGCCGTCGTCCGTGTTCGTCCGTGCACCGGACGTCGGCCGGATCGCAGTCGCATTGCAGCCCCCCTGCGTTTGACACGCCCCCGGTCGGGCCCCTACCGGTGTGAGCACGGACGCAGGCCAGGCATCGCATCGGGAATCGCGACGGATCGATCCGCCGAGGGGGGAAGCATGATCAGCCGCGCCGCCGCCACCGCCGTAGTCACCCTGCTGGGCGTGCTCGCCGCGCCCGGGTGCGACGACCCCGGGCCTACGGAGACCGGAGCGTGCTGCGTCGACGCGCAGTGCGTCGAGACGACGCCCGAGAAGTGCGAGGCCTCCGGTGGCGCCTATCACGGCGACGGGGGCACGTGCGAGGACGCCCCGTGCTCCGCCGAGGGGGCCTGCTGCGTCGAGGGCACCTCGTGCAAGACCGTCGCGGAGGAGACCTGCGCGGACGCCGGCGGGACGTTCCAGGGCGCCGGCACGACCTGCGAGCCGGACACGTGCACCGGACCTCCCTCCGGCGCCTGCTGCCTGGAGGGGGGCACGTGCGACGAGATGCCCCCCACCGAGTGCGAGTCCAGCGGGGGCGCCTACCAGGGCGACGGCGTCGGATGCACCGCCGACCTCTGCCAGGCCACCGACGAAGGAGCCTGCTGCATCGAGGGCGCGTGCCAGGTCGTACAGGCCTTGGAGTGCGAGGGCCTCGGAGGCGCCTACCAGGGCGACGGCAGCGCGTGCGACGGCGTCTGTGTGGAGGACGTCTGCTGCGCGACGCCCGAGGGCTACGAGATCCTGCCGTCCACGGAGTGTCCGCCGGGCGGCGTCGTGACCCTCGACCACTGCGAGATCCCGCCTCTCGTCTGCTGCGAGACCGCGAGCGGAGCCGACATGGTCCCCTCGCTGGAGTGTCCCGACGACGCGGTCCTGCCCCAGTCCGAGTGCCGGCCGTGCGGCGACGAGGTCTCCGGAATGTGCGAGGGCCTCGACTACGAAGGCCAGTGCCAGGAGGCGGAGCTCGGCTGTGAGTCGGGCAGCATCGCCTTCGACGTGGGGTGCACCGGCACCTTCGACGTGTGCCACCCCTGCCCGGGAGGGACGACGGCCGCAGACACCGACGGTGACGAGTGCGCCGACGCGTGCCTCTGCTGCCCCGACCTCGAGTGCCCGGACGGCTTCGTCGAGGTGGACACGAACGAGGACGGCTGCCCCGACTCCTGCGAGCAGGACCCGTGCGAGAAGTCCATCGTCGGCCGCTGCGAGAAGTACGAGTACGAGGGCCAGTGCGATCCCAAGGGCCCCGACTGCGGCCCGGGCGCCATCCTGGGCGACGAGGACTGCGACGGCGTGTACGACGTCTGCCTCCTCTGCCCGGAGGGCACCCACGCCGTGGACACCACCGGGAACGGCTGCGAGGACACGTGCGGCTGCTGCCCGGAGCCCCCCTCGTGCCTGCCGCCGCACGTCCCCCAGGACACCGACGGCGACGGCTGCCCGGACGACTGCGTCGCGCCCCCCTGCAAGGACCTCGTCGTCGGGCAGTGCGGCGGCTTCGACTACGCCTCGCAGTGTGATCCCGCGAGCCTGGACTGCGGCCCCGCGTCGATCCTCTACGACGCCGACTGCGACGGGGCGTACGACCAGTGCCAGCTCTGCCCGGCCGACACCCACGCGGTCGACACCACCGGGGACGGCTGCGAGGACGCCTGCTGGTGCTGCCCGTCCCTGGACTGCCTGCCCGACATGGTGCCGGCGGACACCGACGGCGACGGCTGCGACGACCAGTGCCTCCAGCCCACCGGGGCCTGCTGCCTGCCGGACGGCGGGTGCCTGGACACGCTCCCCTCCGGGTGCCCCACCGGGGACTTCCAGAGCGGCGCCTCCTGCGACCAGCCGGACGCCTGCCCCGACTGCGCGCCCGCCCCGCCGGACATGGTGGCCTGGTGGCCGCTCGACGACCTCCTGAACGGCGGGGCCACCGACATCGTCGGCGGCAGCGACGGCCAGCCCGTGGGCGGGACCATGATCGTCAGCGGCGTCGTCGGGACCGCCCTGCACTTCGACGGGATCGGAGACCGCGTCGAGGCGCCCCTGGCGGGCTCCCACGACCCGACCGACCTCACCATCGACGCCTGGCTGCGGCTCGACACGGCGCCGCCCCAGGGCGACGAGATGACCCTGGTCCACTACCACTACGGGAGCGGCGAGTACTTCCTGGCCGTCTCCGACGCCCGAGAGCCGGTCTTCGTCGCCCAGGGCCAGAGCACCAGCATCGCCCAGACCGCGGTCGGAGACTTCATCCCCCTCGGCCAGTGGATCCACGTCGCCGTGACGGCGGACAGCGCGACCGACGAGGTCCGGTTCTACCTGGACGGGGATCTCGTCCACACGGGGAACTATCCCGTGGACGGCTACGCCCCGGCGGCCGGCACCCCGGAGTGGACCCTCGCGGCCTACGGGGCCGGCGCCGCCGCAACGGAGAACCTCGTGGGCACCCTCGACGAGATCGAGATCTTCGAGCGCCCCCTGACGGCGGCGGAGCTTCAGTCCATCGTCCAAGCCGGCTCCGACGGGAAGTGCAACCCCTGACGCCCCGCGACACGGACCGCTGGTCAACGGGGATCGTCGAGTACCCCGCGCCCGCCGCGGGTCGCCCCCGACCGACCTGGTCCGGATCAGGGCCGGCCACGATCGGTCGGGAGCGAGGCCCACGCCGACCGATCGGGCACCGGTTCAACGTCGGACAATCGCTCTCATGGAAACCGGGCGCCGTCTCAGCGGACGCGGGGCTTGCTGCTGGTGGGCTCCGCCTGCTCCCCCTCCGGCAGCCGGATGTCCTTGACGTTGATGTTGACCTCGACGACCTGCCGGCCGGCCATCTTGTCCACCTCGGCGGCCACCTTCCTGCGGAGCTGATCGGCCACGGCGCGGAGGTCCTCGCCGTAGTTGATGACCACGTCGATGTCGAGGGCGGCCTCCATGTCGCCGACCTCCGCGGCCACACCGCGGGTGGGGCTGTCGCCGAAGTCGATGATCCGCGAGGTGCCCAGCTCGGCGATCCCCGGGATGTCCCGGGCGGCCAGCCCGGCGATGGTGGCGACCACCGCCTCGTTGATGCTCAGGCGCCCGCCGACGCCGTCGCCGGCCGGCTTGTCCTCGATGGTGACGTTCTTCTTCTCGGCCATGGCTTCCTCCTGCTCGGGTTCGGGTATGGGGTGCGCCGCGGCGGGGGTCACCGCCGCGACGGCGAGTCGGGCCGGACCGCTCAGCGCACGCGCCTCTCGGGCTCGGGCTCGGACTGCTCCTCCTCGGGCAGGCGGATGTCGACCACGTCGATGTTGACCTCGACGACCTTGCGGCCGGCCATCCGGTCCACCTGCTCGGCGACCTTCTTCCGCAGGTGATCCGCCACCTTCCGGAGGTCGTAGCCGTAGTCGATGACCACCTCCATGTCGAAGGCGGCCTCCTGCTGGCCCACCTCCGTGTCGATGCCGCGCGTGGGAGCGTCGCCGAAAGAGACCAGCCGGGAGCGCCCCAGCTGGGCGATGCCGTCCACCTCGCGGGCGGCGAGGCCTGCGATGGTGCCCACCACGTCGGTGGTCAGGTTCAGCTTCCCTCCGACCTGGCCCTCGCCGCGGGGCTTGTCCTCGATGGTCGTGACGTTCTTGTCCGCTTGCCTGGTCTCGCTCTTCTTCTTCGCAGCCATCCACACACCTCCTTGGTGAAGCGTTCGGTTCGGGCTCCGAGGCGCCGCGCTTCCGCGAGGCGCCTCAGGGGCGTTCCAGCGGACTCTCCGCCAGGACGTGGGTCACGAGGCCACTCGCCCGCCGCAGGTGTCCCCGGACGTCTCCGTAGTTCCCGGCCTCGAGGGCGATCTCGGCCTGCTCCATCTGCTCGTAGGCCTCCTGGAGCTTCCGGGAGTCCTCGGTCGGGATGCGCGACTCGGGTGGCGCCGCCGCGGGGGCCGGAGCCGATGCGGGCTCGGGGGGGCGCTCGGGCGTCGCGGGCCCCCCGAGCGCGACGAGGACCAGGCCGCAGATGATCAGGAAGACGGCGAACGCGGACGCGAGAGACGCGCCTCGGCGGGGCCGGGTCCGATCAGCGATGTCATCCACAGCGTCCTCCTCCGGTCAGCGGCGGGGCATCCCCGCCAGGACGGCGAGTCCGGCAGCGGTGAGCGCCAGCCCGATGGCGCGTGCCGGGGTGATCCAGTCGAAGACCCCGAACGAGGCCAGCACGATGGCCAGCCCGAGCAGCAGCAGCCCCACCGCGATCCAGCGGCGGTCCAGGGGACGGGGCCACCGGGAGGCTCCCGCCCGTCGCCAGGCCACGCGGCCCCTCTCGGCGAACCGGGAGACGTCGACGCGGACCCCTCTCACGCGGGCCCGCATGGCGGGCGAGGCGGCCTCCCCCTCCGTGGGCATCAGGAGCCAGAGGGCGGCGTAGACCACCAGGCCGACCCCCTTGGCGAGGAAGAGCAGGATGAACGCCAGCCGGAGCAGCGTCGGGTCCACGGCCAGCCGCTCGGCCAGGCCGGCGCAGACGCCGCCGACGAGTCGACCCTCGCGGGGACGCTCCAGCTGGTCGAGCCTCCACAACGGTCGTTCCCTCCCTGTCACTCGAGCATCCGTATCTCGTCCTCCGGCGCGACGACCTCCATCTCCACGTGGACGGACCGCACGGTCAGGCCCACCAGGCGCTCCACCGCGTCCTGCACGCCGTCGCGTACCTCCTCGCCCACGCTCCGGACCTCGGTCCCGGCGAGGACCCACGCGCGCAAGCGCAGCGTGGCCGGGCCGTTCGCGCTCCGGATGCGGCGGACCTCCGCGTCGAGGATCCCCGGGACGCGCAACGCGGCCGCCCGCGCCACGGTCCCGACGCTCTGCGAGGCCACGACCACCATGCCACGCTCGTCGCGCTCCAACACGTGGACCGTGGACGCGCGGCCCCTGCGCCCTCTGCGGGAGCCGGGAGAGGCGAGCATCAGCGCCGCCGCCACGCCGACCACCACCGCGCCCGCGGCGATCGCGAGTCGCTCGACGGGGGCGAGAGCCTCCAGCACGGCGACCGGGCCCTCGGGCAGGAACGCCGGGAGACGCGCGGCGTCCAGCACGCCGAGCGCGAGCAGGAGCACCACGGAGGCCGCGGCACACAGGAGGATCAGCAGCACCCCCCAGCCGAGTCGATGCAGCAGGTCGGCGACGACGCCGCCCCGGCCGTGGCCTCGCGTCAGCCCTCGAAACGGCTTCCTCCGGATGGTGACCTTGCCGCTCATTCCCCTCCTCACTGCACGCGCCGGCGGGGGTGGTGCTCCACCTTGGGCACGTGCACGTCGACGACGCTGATGTTCACCTCCACGACGCGACGACCGGTCATGTGCTCGATGGTGTCGATGACCTCCCGGCGCATGGTGTCGGCCACCTGCCAGATGGGATAGCCGAACTCGACCACCACCTCGACGTCGATGGCCGCCTCCTTCAGGCCGACCTCCGAGGCGACCCCCCAGTGCCGGCTCGAGCGCGGCAGCATGCTGCGGAGGCTCGACTCCCCGAGCTGGTGGACCCCGTCGACCTGCTCCGCGGTGATGCGGGCGATGACCGAGATGACCTCGTCGGCGATCCAGGTCTTGCCGCGGTCCTCGGGGCTCTCGCCGCTTCCGGTCCCGCCCGCGCCTCCGGGGCCGGACGTCTTGCCATGGGTCGTCTCGGAATCTGCCGTCATGGGGAGCCTCCTCGGGGCGGACGTGGGCGTGCTGTCAGCCGGAACAGCGTCGGCGCGCGTGGCGAGCCGGGCCCACACCGGGACGCAGCCCGGCCCCGGGACACGCGTGCATCGCGTGACGGGAGCCGTCCGCCGGGCCGCGCCGTTCGACCGTGTGAGCCGCGGTCCGCGGGACGTCGCGGGTCCGTGGAGCAGGCGACGCCCCGTCAGATTGACGTATGTTCGCCATACTAGGCGCTCTGCCGGGGGCGTCAAGCCCACCCGGCGCCGATCGTTGCCCAAGGCGTGAGCGCATGTGCGCGCGCTGCGCGCGAGCCGGCCGAGTGGATCGCCGCTGCTCCGTCGCGGGGTGAGGCGGCGCCCCGCTGCTGCATGTGCGAAATCCGGGGACGGTCCGACCCGCGGCCGCTACTGGCCGTCGTCCGAGGTGACCCGAGCCTCCCGGAGGCGCCAGGCGAGCCGGGTCGAGGGCCGGTCGCAACCTGCGTACTCGTGACCGGCGCGAACTGCGCTTGCCGGTCGTCCCGGCCGTCGCGAAGGCCCGCCGCGCCGACCGCGACCTCGGGTGCACCTGCCCTCCGCTGGCGAGCTACCAGCCGGCCCGCCAGCCCGGGCTAGAGGATGCGCCAGGTGAACCGGAGCAGGAGGCGGTGCTCGGTCTGGAGGTCGGGGGAGCGCTCCACGTCGCTGAGCAGCTTGAAGATGTAGTTCAGCGACGCGAAGGACACGAGGCGGAAGCCGATGGTCGTCTCCCAGTCGATGACGGGATGCTCCAGGTCGCCGAACGGCTCCAGCATCTCGAACTCCGTGGTGGCGAGGATCCATCGGCTGGCGCGGAGCGAGCCGAAGACCGCCGCCTCCACGCCGTACTGCCAGGCGTCGTCGCGGCGGACCACCTCGAACTCGGGGGTCGTCGGATCGTCGGCGGCGTTGTACAGGCCGCGGTTGAACAGCGCGCGCCCGCCCAGGCCGATGCGCACGTTGGCGTCCAGGATGTACGAGGCCTTGATGAGGAAGCTGAGCCCCGCCCCGCCCTTCAGCTCCACCGGGGCCAACGGCTTGGCCAGGCGGAAGCGCTCGTCGTAGACCCCCAGGCTGCGAAGCTCCTCGCCCTGCGCGTCCACCTGCACCACCTCCCTGTCCTCGTCGAAGGTGCGGAAGCCGCTGAACAGGGTGGTCTGGGTGCCGGCGCGGACGTACGGCCCGAGCCAGGGCAGGATCCGGAACATGTACAGGGTGTCCAGGCGCAGCTCGTCCAGATCCTTCTGGAACGACTGGCCGGGGAGCTTCACCTGCTTCTCCTCGAGCTTGAGGCGCGTGTAGAACAGGTGGCGGTCAGGGCGCCAGCGCGCCAGGAAGTCCACATAGCCGCCCAGCGTGAACCCGTAGCCGGACTCGAAGCCCACGACGTCGCTCCGGCGGTTCACCTCCGCGTCGCCCCCCAGCACCAGGTGCAGGTTCCAGTCCTTGCGCCGGGTCTCCTCCTGGAGCGTTGGAAGCTCTCCCGCGCCCAGGAACGTCCCGTCCTCCCGATCCATCACGAGGGTCAGCTCGAACAGCTCTCCCTCCCGCAGACGGAACGTGTAGAAGTCCCGCCGCGCCTGGTACGTGCCGCCGGTCTTGATGAGCATGTAGCTGCCCGGTTTCAGGAGCCAGCTGCGCACCTCCTCGCCCAGCTCCACGTCGGCGCCCAGCCCCACGCCCAGGTTCGTCCGTTCCGGCAGTCGCACGACCTCGTACGATCCCCGGAACGGGATGGCGCTCTCGTCCACCACGTTCACCACGAGCGAGCTCCAGGTGGCCGGCACGACGGTCGTCCGGCCCTCCTTGACCAGCACGCGGCGCGTGATGCGGTCCTTCAGGGTGCCCGAGCCGATCCGGACGCGGTAGATGCCCGGCTCCACGACCGCCCTCCGCCCCATGGGCACGGTCTGCACGAGCTCGCCGTCCTCGTCCCGCTCGACCAGGTAGGGCGGCTCCAGGCTCGGATCGGTCATCGCCGGCACGAAGATCGCGCCCTTCCCCACGGGCACCAGCACCGAGTCCTGCTCCGCCTGGACCCTCGACGGCGGCTGGTTCCACGTCTCCGGCTGCTCGCCCGGGTGGTGATCCGCCGCCGTCTCCGCCCCGGCGACACCGGCCGCGGTCACCACGAGCACCCAGGCGACGGCGAGCACCCTCACGGCGCGGCGGCTCCCTCGCCCCCGGAGGTCCCGGGCCCGTCCGGAGTGATGAGATCCTCGTCGGAGCCCCCTCCTCCCGGAGCGGCCGGCTCGTCGGGGGTGATGATCTCCTCCTCGTCCTCCGGTTCCTCCTCGCGCGGCCGCTCGCGCTGCGGCTGCTCGCGCGTCGACGGCTCCTCGTCGCTGGGGACCACCACCTCGTCCCGGGTCGGCGCGGGCACCTCCAGGGTCGGCGACACGCCCCGCTCCCTCGCGAGGACGTGGTCGAGCTGCGCCACGACCCGGCGCATCTCCTCCTCCGCGATCCGCGACACGGCGCGCACGACGAGCACCAGCTTCCGATCCGACACCCGCTTCTTCCGGTCGAAGCGATAGCTCCAGACGACGGACTGGTCCTCGAAGCGCACCAGCTCGAAGCTCATGGCCAGGTGCCCGTACCAGACGTCCCCGGAGTCGTACTCCTCCAGGGCCTCTACCTGGGCGCTCAGCTCGTAGTCGGGGAGGTCCTGGCCGTAGTCCCGGGTCACGTTCCGCACCAGCGCGGACGTCTGGAGGTGGCGCAGGGCCACCTCCCGGAGCATGCGCTGCGGCTTCGCCGCCCAGAGCCGGTAGCTGTAGTAGCTGAACTGGTACGGGGACTCCCGGTAGACGATCTGCGAGCGATCGAAGGGCAGCGCCGCGTCGAAGCGGTCCACGCGCAGGGTCAGCGGATGCAGGGGCGCGGCTCCGTCGCCCCGCGCGCCCTCCGACGGGAAGCTCAGGGTGTAGTACCGGCGCTGCGGCATCTCGGCGCAGGCCGAGGTCGTCACGGCCACGGCCACCGCCACCAGCACGACCAGCGCCCACCAACCTCCTCGGGATCCTCCGCTCATCGCTCGCGCTCCGCCTCCTGAGGGCCCTTCAGGAGCAGGGCCGGGTTCTCACGGACCATCCGCGTGAAGTCGCTGAAGTCCTCGAGGCCCGCCACGAGCAGGTCGAGGCTCGCGAAGATGTCCTCGCGGCTCTTCACCACGGTCACGTCCAGGTTCGCCACGAGCCGCTCGGCGCGATCGATCATGCCCCGGAGGTCCTCGGAGATCCGCTTCACGTCCAGCGCGTCCACGGCCGCCTGCACCTCGCCGGCCAGGCCGTCCACGCGCGTCAGGATCCGATCGACCTTGTCCTTGTCGACCACGCCCTGCAGATCCTCGGCGGCGACGCGGACCGCGTCCAGGGTCGCGACGCTCCGCTGCTCGAGCTGCAGCAGCGTCGCCTCGCTCTGCGCCGCCAGGTCGGCCATCCGCCGCGCGAGGTCGCGGATCGGCGCCCGGTTCTCCTCGGCGATGGCCGCCACGGACGCGGTGATCGCCTCCGTGTTCTCCAGGATACCCCCGATCCGCTCGCGGTTCTGAGCGTTCAGGAGCTTGTTCAGGCGGTTCAGGGCCAGCTCCGCCTTGGCGCCGATGGCCTCCGCCTTGCCGGTCAGCCGATCCAGGGTGGACACCCCGGACGGGATGGTGCCGCCCGGCTCCACGAAGTCGGCCTGCTCGGAGCCGCCCATCAGCTCGATGGTCTTGAGCCCCGTGATGCCCGAGGCCTTCAGCTCCGCCCGGGTGTCCTCCTTGATCGGGGTGTCCGCCTCCAGGCTCAGGGTCACCACCACCTGGCTGACGTCCTCGCGGTCGATGCGGATGTCGCCCACCCGGCCGACCCGGACGCCGTTGTACTCGACCTGGGCCCCCTCCTCGAGGCCGCTCACGGACCCGTCGAAGCGGACCGTGTAGCGATCCCGCTTCTCGATGGCCCTCAGGCCTGCGAGCACGGCCAGGGTCCCCACGAGGATCGCCACCGAGACGACCACGAACACGCCGAGGCGCACCTTCTGGGCTCGGGTGATCACGGCTGATCCTCCTCCAGGGCTTCCAGCAGCGTGCGCGTCCCGGCCGGCCTCTCCGAGAGGTTGCGCTCGAAGAAGTCACGGACCTCGGGTTCGTCACACGCCTTCGCCTCCTCCAGCGTGCCCGAGAAGAGGAGATGGCCACCCCGGCCGAGCATGACCACATCGTCCGCGATGGTGTCGATGCTGGCAAGCTCGTGCGTGACCACCACGACCGTCATCCGGAAGGTCTCGCCCAGGCGGAGGATGAGGCGGTCCAGGTCCGCGGCCGTCTGGGGATCGAGCCCGGCGGAGGGCTCGTCGCACAGGAGAAGCCCGGGATCCAGCGCCATGGCCCGGGCGAGCGCCGCGCGCTTCTTCATGCCGCCGGACAGCTCGGAGGGCAGCATCGCCTCCGTGTGGCCCAGGCCCACCAGGTCCAGCTTCAGGCGGACGACCTCGTCCGCCACCTCGTCCGGCAGGTCCGTGTGCAGCTTCAGCGGCAGCGCCACGTTCTCGGCGACCGTGAGCGAGTTCAGCATCGCCCCGTGCTGGAACAGCAGGCCGAGCTGCGACATGGCCTGCGCCAGGTCGTCCTCCTCCAGGGCGGTCAGATCCCGCCCCTGCACCTCCACGGTGCCGGTCATGGGCCGCAGGAGCCCCACGATGCACTTCAGCAGCGTGCTCTTCCCGCAGCCGCTCCCGCCGACGATGGTGGTGACGCGACCGCGCAGGAAGTCCACGGACAGGTCGTGGAGCACCACCTTGTCGCCATAGCCGGCCACGAGGTCCCGGACCCGGATGATCGGCTCGTCGTCGGTCTGCGCGTGCGTCACGGCCGCCTAGTCGAAGTAGAAGATGAGCGAGAAGAAGGCGTCGGCCACGATGACCGCGAAGATGGACTGCACCACCGAGCTGGTGGTGGCGATGCCGACGCCCTCAGCGCCGCCGGTCACCCGAAAGCCCCGGTGGGCGCCGATGAACACGATGATCCAGGCGAAGGACACGCTCTTCACGAGGCCCGTGAGCAGGTCCTTCAGGGCCAGCGTCTCCATGAGCCGGTTGAAGAACGTGTCCGCGCCCAGATCCAGGTACGTCAGGCCGATGATGAAGCCGCCCAGGATCCCCAGGAGATTCGCCATGACCGTCAGGAGCGGCTGGGTGAGCGTGATGCCCACGAAGCGCGGGACCACCAGGAAGCGCGCCGGCTGCACGCCCATGGCGCGCAGGGCGTCCACCTCGTCGGTGATCACCATGGTCGCCAGCTCCGCGGAGATGGACGAGCCGGAGCGCCCGGCGACGATGATCGCCGTCATGAGCGGCCCCATCTCCCGGGTCATGGAGATGCCCACCAGGTCCACGATGTAGACGTTGGCGCCGAACTGCCGAAGCTGCGCCGCGGACTGGAGCGCGACGGTGAGGCCCACCAGCAGCGCGATGAGGCCCACGATCCCGAGCGACTCGAGCCCGATGCGGACCATCTGCTCGATGATGGCGCCCTTCCGCATGCCCTTCCGGCCGCGGAGGATCGTCGTGACGGTGTGGTGGAACGTGTCGGTCACGAGGACGGCGAACAGCACGAGGCCCTCGAAGCGCGCGTAGGCGGCCTCCCCGAGGCGCTCGAACCGGCCGCGCTCCGGCCGCGGCGCCTCCTCTTCCAGGCGCAGCCGGAACACGGACAGGGAGTCCCGCGCGGCGTCGCTCGCCCCGACCAGCACCAGGCGACCGCCCGCGGCCTCGACGCGTCGCCGGATCACGCCGCACAGGGCAGCCCCGGCGCTGTCCATGGCCGGGACCCCCCGGAGGTCCAGGCGGACCCGGGCCGGCTTCCCCGCGATACGGGGCGCGATGTCGCGGTACCAGCGCTCGACCGTCTCCCGGTCCAGCGCCCCGTCCACCACCAGGTCGACCGTGTCCCGGCCTCCCGCTGAGCTCGACGCGCGTCCGTCCACAGTGTGACGCTAGAGCGCACCCCCACTCCCCGCAACCCCACCCGCCAGGGCGGTCGCAAAGTCGACCGCCCTGCCTTGCCCGTGCCCTTGCCCGTGCCCTTGCCTGCTCTCGGACGCGCAATATTGTTTCCGAGCGGGTGCAATCCGGCGCCGGGCGGCATGCCGCCGGGCAACCCACACCTCTCCGACTTTGCGATTGCCCTGGCCCCCCGCCCCGCCGGCCCGCCCACAGAACACTGGCGCCGCCGCTTCCGGCGGCTTACGGTCCCCGGCATGCGAGAGCGTGCTCCCAGTCCGGCCCCGCGCCCACACCCGACGCGATGACGGAGCCGCGCGACCCCCGGAGCGGACCCGGCGACGACGCCGAGGTCCGGGACGCCGCCGACCTCGCTCGCGGGGTCCTCGTCAACGCCTTCGGCACCCTCGTGAAGGCGAGCCGGGCCCTGTTCGTGCTCTTCGCGGCCCACTTCTACGGCGCCGAGGCCCTGGGCCTGTACTTCCTGGCCATGGGCGCCGCCGAGGTCACCACCAAGGTCGCCCGCTTCGGCCTCGACCGCAGCCTGGTCCGGGAGGCCACCCGGGGCGGCGACCAGCCCGGCGGGATGCTGCGCTATCACGTCCTGCTCGGCCTGGCGCTGTCGCTCGTCTTCGGCGTGGGCCTCGCCCTGGCCGCGCCCTTCCTCGCCCGGACCGTGTTCGACGATCCGCACCTGGTCGATCCGATCCGCCTCGCCGCGGCCGGCCTGCCCCTCATCGTCGTGCTCGAGATTCTCCTGGCCGGCGTCCGGGCCCGCCGCCGCATGGGCCCCGACGCCCTGATCCGGGGCGCCGTGGAGCCCTTCGCGCTCCTGGGCTTCGCCGTGCTCCTGTACGCGGTCCGGCCGGCGGATCCCCTCTCCCTCGTGGCCTCCCAGGTCGGCGCCTGGGGTGTCGCCGCCGTGGCCGCCGCCGTCGCCGTCCGGCGGGTCGTCGGCAGGGACGCCTTCCGCGGCCGCGCCCCCGCTCCCGATCGCCGCCGCGCGGTGATCCGCTTCTCCCTTCCCCTGGGGGCCATGGACGCCCTGAACGTGCTGGTGTCCAAGACCGATCTCTTCCTGCTCGGGATCCTCATGAGCGGCGGCGCCGTGGGCGTCTACGGCCTGATCGTCGAGCTGATCAGCGTCGTCAAGCGCGTCTGGCAGGCCTTCGAACCCATCACCGCCCCGATCCTCGCGGAGCTTCACCACGTGGGCGATCGCCGCCGCCTCGCCCGGCACTACGGGCTGGCCACCCGCTGGCTCCTGGCCGGCTCGCTCCTGCCCCTGCTGGCCCTGACGCTCTTCGCGCCGGAGGCCCTCGCGATCTTCGACGTCTCGGGGCGGGAGGCCGAGATCGCGCTGTTGGTGCTCGCCAGCGCCCACACGATCCTGGCCGCGCTCCACGCCTCCGAGAACCTCCTGGTCATGGCCGGCCACACCGGCCTCAACGCGGCCCTGGCCTTCCTCGTAGGCGCGATCAACGTGGGCGTGGGCCTCGTCCTGATCCCGCGCCTGGGCCTCCCGGGCGCCGCCGCCGCCACGCTGGTCGCGTACGTCGTGCTGAGCGGCTCACGGGTCGTCGCCGGGCGCTGGTACGCCGGGGTGCACCCCTTCGGACGCCACCTCGCCTGGCCCCTGATCGCCGCAGCCGTGACGTTCGCGGCGTTCGGCGCCGTGCTGCACTTCGCGGCGCCCGTCCCCCTGCCCTGGAAGATCCTGCTCCTGGCGGCCATGATCGCCGCGTACGCCACACTGCTCCTGCTCGGCGCGACCGAGCCCGAGGAATGCCATCTCGTGGGCCGAGCCCGCAGCCTGCTCCTGCGCCTCCCAGGTCTTCGCTGACGAAAGTCGGGCGATGGAGTATGGTGCGCGGCGCACGGGAAGGGGACCGTGAAGGAGAGCTCCCATGAAGTCCGCACGGGACGCCTTGCGCCTGTTCGACGACAGGCCGTGGACGGCCCACCTGTACGTCACCGACCAGTGCAACCTCGACTGCCAATACTGTAACGAGTACGACAACTCCCAGCCCCACCCGCCCCTCGAGCGCCTGACGCGCTATCTCCGGAAGATCCGCGATCTCGGCGTCGTCCGGCTCGGCCTCCAGGGCGGAGAGCCCCTGCTGCACCCGGACATCGTCCCGATCGTCCGGGAGGCCAAGCGCCTGGGCTTCGACTGGGTGAGCATGTCGAGCAACGCGTTCCCTCTGACCCGCGACCTCCTGCGGGACCTGGGCGACGCCGGCCTGGACGGCCTCCAGATCTCCGTGGACCGGATGACGCCCATCCCGTTCACGCGCAAGTCCCTCAAGACCGTCCTGCACAAACTGGACTGGTTCGAGGACTCGCCCGTCCGCCTGAACGTGGCCGGCGTGCTGTCGGGCGAGACCGTGGGCGAGATGGACCGGGTCCTCGAGTCCTGCCTCGAGCGGGACGTGCCCGTGGCGGCGCGCCTCATCCACGACGACCTGATCCACGACCGGACGCTGCGCGATCCGGCCCGCCGCGACGAGCTCCTGGCTGCCCTGGAGCGGCAAGCGGCGCTCAAGGCCTCCGGCGCCCGCATCCACTCGAGCTGGAACGTCATCGCCTATCAGCGGGCCATGCTCACGGGCGAGCGCCTCGACTGGTCCTGCGTCGCGGGCTACAAGTACTTCTTCGTGTCCGCTCAGGGGCGCTTCTGGCTCTGCAGCCAGGTCCGAACCGAGAGAGACATCATGGACGTGACGCCGGAGGCCCTCCGGGCCTACGACCACCCCAAGTCCTGCCAGACGGACTGCGGCGTGTACTGCACCGCAGAAATGTCGCTCGCCGTGAGCGATCCCGCGACGTACCTCGGCCGCGAGATCCGCCACGGCGCCCGCGCCGCGATGGGACGCCTCCGCCGACGCGGCGCACGGCGGCTCCGCGCGGCCCTGGCCACCGGCGGCGCCGGGGGGCGGTCATGACACAGCACACCGCCACGGCCGCCCCCGGCCTCCCCCCGCTCCGAACCCTCCTCAAGTCCCGGGACGTGGAGGATCCGGTCAACATCTGGTTCCACCGGCCCCTGGCCTACGCGTTCGTCGCCGCCACCTGGCGGACCTCCATCACCCCCAACCAGATCACCCTGCTGGCCACGGTCGTGGGCGTCCTCGCGGGCGTCGGCTTCGTCTGCGGGACCTCCGCCTGCATGATGGCCGGCGGGATCCTCCTCTGGACCGCCGCGATCCTCGACGGGGCGGACGGCCTCGCGGCACGGGCGCGTGGGATCCAGTCCCAGTACGGGCGCGCCGTGGACGGGGCCGCCGACGCCATCGTGGCCGGGGCCACCGTCTTCGCGGCCATCTACCACCTGGCCTTCACGGACGCCGGCACCACGACCGACGTGATCGTGGCCGTCCCCGCCGTCCTGATGACGCTGGTCCACCTGGCCCTGTACGACTTCTACAAGGAGTCCTACATGCGGATGACCCGCCCCGGAGCCGGCGGCGAGGCCGAGTGCGCCGACGCCGTGGAGGACCGCGCCCGGGATCTCCACCTCGAGCCGCTCCCGGTCCGCATCGCCGTGCGCCTCATCCTGATCCCCTACATGCGCCAGCAGGAAAAGCTGATCTCCTGGCTCGATCCCCTGGCGCGCATCCGGGAGACGCTCCCGCCCACCACCGCCCGGACTGCCCACATCTGGCGCCGCCACCACCTGGGCCCGATGAAGCTCTGGGCCGCCGTGTCCCTCGCGCCCCACAGCTACCTGTTCGCCATGTTCGCCATGGCGGACCGCATCGACGCGTACCTGTGGGTCCGGCTCACCGTCATGAACGTGCTGTTCCTGGCGGCGTTGATGTGGCAGCGCCGGGCCACCGCCCGGGCCGTCGCCGAGCTGCGCCACGAGGGTGTGATCCCCGCCGACGCGGAGGTGGCCTGATGCTCCTGCCCCCGCGCCCCCTCGTCGCGCTCGGCCGAGGCGTCCGCGCCCTGGCCGACCCGGCCCGACCCATGCTGGCGCAGGTCGTGGTCACGCGCCGCTGCAACCTCGCCTGCGGCTACTGCAACGAGTACGACAGCGTGTCGCAGCCCGTGCCCTACGAGGTGCTGGCGGAGCGGATCGACCACCTGGCGTCCCTGGGGACGCTGGTGCTCACGCTCACCGGCGGCGAGCCGCTCCTGCACCCCCGGCTGGACGACCTCGTCGCCCGCGCGGTGGGCCACGGGATGGTCTGCACGTCCATCACCAACGGCTACCCGGTGACCCGGAAGTGGATCCGGCGGCTGGACGACGCCGGGCTCACGCTGCTGCAGATCTCCATCGACAACCTGGAGCCCAACGAGGTCAGCCAGAAGTCCCTGTCCAAGATCGGCCCCCGCCTCGAGCTCCTGGCCGAGCACGCCCGGTTTTCGGTGAACGTGAACGCGGTCCTGGGCTCGTGCCCGCCGGACGACACGCGCCGGCTGGTGGACGAGGTGGAGCGTCTGGGCTTCTTCATGACCGTGGGCCTCATGCACGACGGGGAGGGCCAGCTCGATCCCGGCCTCGCCGGCGACGAGCTGGCGACCCTGTACGCCGAGCTGACGCGCCGCAGCCGCAAGAGCGTGTTCCACCGCGCCGGAGAGGGCTGGGAGGCGCGCATGATCCGCACGGGCGAGGCGCCCTGGAAGTGCCGCGCCGGCGGGCGCTACCTCTACGTGGACGAGCACGGCGTCGTCTCGTACTGCAGCCAGCGGCGCGGCGACCCCGGGACCGACGTCCTCGCATACGGTCGCGCCGCCCTGCACCGCGGCTTCGAGGCGCCCAAGGGCTGCGAGGATCGCTGCACCATCGCCTGCGTCCGTCGGGCCTCCTCCCTCGACCAGTGGCGCCCCCAGCGCGGACCCGAGGCGGTACCGGAGGTCGTGGGCTGACGTGCCCTCAGGCGCCGGCGAGGGCGAAGACGCCCCAGCCGATCATCGCCAGGCCGGCCACCCGCCCCGTCCACACCGGGGCGGGGGCGACCTTCTCCACCAGCCCGAAGATCGTCAGCGCCAGCATCCACCAGATGTTCATGACGCCGCCTGGCCCTTCACGTTCCAAGGCTCCACCATGACGGCAACCCTTTCGATGCTGAGGGGGAACGACCCGCGGGACGGGTCGGGCGGGCCCGCCGGCCGATGAACGAGGGCCCACGCTCCCAGGTTAGGAGCGCCCCCGGCGAGCAGGCGAGCTTCGGGTCGGGTACGCGCCCCCGGCCCGGGCGAGGTGACAGATGGCCCCGCGACATCCCTTCCTGGACCACACCGGCGTCCTCGCCTTCGCCCACCGCGGAGGAGCCGAGGAGGCGCCCGAGAACACCCTGGCGGCCTTCGAGGCGGCCTTCCGCCTCGGCTTCCGCTACCTGGAGACGGACGCCCACCTCACCTCCGACGGCGTACTGCTCGCCTTCCACGACGACGTGCTGGACCGGGTCACCGATCGGACGGGCCGCGTGGCGGACCTGCCCTGGTCCGAGGTGCGGCGCGCTCGCGTGGGCGGCACCGAGCCGATCCCGCGCCTCGAGGACCTCCTGTCCACCCTCCCGGACGCGCGGATCAACATCGACCCCAAGAGCGACGCCGCGGTCGAGCCCCTGGCGGCGATCCTCGAGCGCCACGACGCCCTCGACCGGGTGTGCGTCGGCTCGTTCTCCGACCACCGCCTCCGCCGGATGCGACGCCGGCTCGGCCCGCGGCTGTGCACCTCCATGGGCCCGCGGGAGGTGCTGCGGCTCGTGGGGTGCTCCCTCGGCCTGCCGACCGGCCGTTTCGCGGCCGACTGCGCGCAGGTCCCCGTCCGCCACAAGGGGATCCCCGTCGTGACGTCCCGCTTCGTGCGCGCAGCCCATCGCCGGGACCTCCAGGTCCACGTGTGGACGGTGAACGACGCCGACGAGATGCGCCGGCTGCTGGACCTGGGCGTCGACGGCCTGATCACGGATCGCCCCTCGGTCCTGAAGGCCCTCCTGCAGGAGCGCAGCCTCTGGGCGCGCTCCTGAGCCTCGGGCACCTGCACGACCCAGCGCGCGAGCCTGCTGCTTCGGCCCGGACGGCTGACCGAGCACATCGCTCGGAACCCGTCCTTCCAAGTGCGCGGTGGACCTCGCGGCGGAGTGAGTCGCTACGGGGCCTCCGCCGCGAGGTCCCGAGCAGCGTCCACCAGGCGCCGGCGGTGCCAGCCGAAGGTCAGCAGGGCGCCGGCCAGGCCCACGGCCACCATGGCGGGGACGGCGGCGCGGCTCCCCGTGAGGCTCACGAAGAAGAAGAGCAGCGCGAACACGTCGCGCCGGAGGGCGAGGAAGAACAGGCGCGCCAGGCGGAGGCTCGGCCGGCCCGTCGCCTCGGCGGCGCGGGCCACGGTGCGGTCCACGAAGACCAGGGAGCCCTCCCCGTACCGCCGCACGAAGCGCACGAGCATCCCGAGCACCGCGGGCACGCCCACCAGGACGACGCCCGCGAGCGCCAGGCCGAACGTGCCGGGGTCCTCGCGGATCCAGCCGATGGTCACGCCGACGAGGCACGCCACGTAGGTGACGTTGTCCACGGCCGTGTCGATCCAGGCGCCGCGCGGCGACTCCGCGAGGCGCACGCGGGCCATCTCGCCGTCGACCCCGTCGAACGCCGAGGCCGTCTGGAACAACAACCCCGCGAGGGCCATGGTCCACCAGCCCTCCTGGGCGGCGAACCATGCGCACGCGAGGCCGATGGTCAGGCTCACGACGCTGGCGTGATCCGGGTTCATGCCCAGCCCCAGGAAGATCCGGCTGAAGAACCGGCTCACGGGGCGGTTGAGGTTCCGGCTCACCACGCCGTCTGTCGGCTTCTGCGCCTGTCGGAGCAACGCGTCGCGCGCGGCTCGGCGGGCCTCGTCGTCGCTCAGCGGAAGGACGGCGCCGGCAGGGGCCTCCCACCGCGGAAGCCCGGCGGCGGAGTCCAGCGCCTCGCGCACCGCCCCGGCAGGCCCCCACACGAGCGCGGGGCCACCCTCCCCGGCCTCCACGCGCACGGCCCGGTCCGGCGTCGGCAAGGCCTCCACGAGCGCCGGCGTGAACGTGACGTCGGGAGGCACCACGAGCGTCGGCCGATCCGCCGCGGCCGCCTCCAGATCCTGCCGACCGCCCTCCTCGGCCTTCACGCGCTCCACCACCCGGGCGTTTCGCTCGCGGGCCGGCAGGCCGACGACCCGCGGGCCGTCCTCGGCGGGCAGGATCACCAGGGGCGCCGTCGCCCCGATCGTCTCGAACACGGTGGCGGCGGCGGTCACGGGTTCAGGTGGGTGATCTCGAAGCGCATCTCGTCTCCTTCGGCCTCCACCGGGGGCTCGCCCTCGGTCTTCAGGCGCCAGCGGGCCTTCCACGCGTAGCGGATGGGCCAGGCGAAGCGCTTGACGACCAGGCGCTCCAGCTTGCTCATCCGCTCCAGCTCGTCGGTCCTGTCGTACCGGCCGCGCCCCTCCATGGCCAGCACGACCTTGTCCCCGCCGTCCTCCGTCCGCAGGACGAGGGTCCGGGGCACCTCGTAGCCGGGGCCTCCCTCCGCGTCCTTCCCGAACTTCCCGTAGCCCTGCTCGTAGTCGCTCGTGGCCGCCACGACGCGGCCGTCGTGGGCGATGTAGAGCCAGCCGACGGTCTCGGCGCCCAGCTTGTCCGGGGTCACGAACTCGGCCATGTGCACGACCGAGTCCCCCTCCAGCGTGCGCAGCTTCGTCCAGCGCTTGGCCTGCTCGTGGGGCGACAGCGTGCCGTGCGTGTGCATCCCGTAGCCGTAGCCCTCGACCTTCTGCGCCTTCCCGTCGACGGTGATCGTCCCGGTCACCTTCCCCTTCGGGACCGCCAGGGTCACGTCGTAGTAGCCGCCGCGCGGGAACCTCGCCCGGCCGTCCCCCGGTCGCCAGGGCTTCACGGTCGGCTCGAAGTCCAGGGCGAAGCTGTAGCCCTTCCCCGCGCCCTCGACGTGGACGCGCTCGACGCCCCCGGACAGCGCGTGATCGCCGATCTCGATCCGCGGGGGCGGGCCCGAGGCCGTGTAGTCGCCCTCGTCGGCCTTCTCCTGCGACTCCTGTGCGCCGAGATCGCCGCCCTTCACGCGGGACTTCACCGTCGCCTTGCCGTCGCCCGGGCCCAGGTTGGTGAACCGCGCGGACCAGTACACCTCCACGCCGCCTGGGAAATAGGCCTCGAAGATCAGCTTCTCCCAGGCCGCCTCGTCGTCCGCCAGCGCCGGAGACAGGTGCGCGTCCGTCACCGCCTCGTCGGGCCCCCGGAAGGCCTTCGTGCGGTCGGCTGCGCGGGCCGGTGTCCACGCGAGGCACAGGGTCAGGGCGGCTGGGATCGCCGCGAGCCACGGTCGAGCCATGGGTCCTCCGATCGCTGCGAAACAGGCCGTGGCGTCTCGCACGGTGCTACCGTACCCTCGCCCGGCGCAGGTCATCCTACGCCCCGCGCCCCGGTTCGGATACCGTTCGCCCGTCGCCCCCCGGAGGTGTCCTTGTACGTCGAGCCCCAGGCCCCGTCGCGCGCCGCCCGCCGCCTCGTCGCCCTCCTGGCGCGCCGGGCCGGGCTGGTCGTGGTCCTGGGCCTGCTCCTCGGCGCCGGCTCCCTCGTCCTGATGACCCGCCTGGAGATCGATCAGGATCTCAAGCGCCTCCTGCCGGACGACGCGACCTCCGTCCTGGCCCTGGAGGAAGTCTCCGAGCGGATGGGCAACCAGACGGACCTCCTCGTGGCCATCGAGAGCCCCTCCCGCGACGCGAACATCGCCTTCGGCGGGGCCCTGACCGAGCGCCTCCGCGCCCGCGACGACATCCGCTGGGCCATCTTTCGCCAGGATCGGACATTCTTCGAGGATCACGCCCTGCTCTTCCTCGACCTCCCCGACCTCCTGGATCTCCGGGATCGGGTCATCGAGCGCATCCGGGACGAGGTGCGCGGCGAGATGAGGCTCGACCTGGACGAGGACGTCCTGGACGGGGAGCAGGCCGCCGAGGACGCGGAGGACGAGGACGAGCTGGAGCTCCGGGCCGAGGAGCTGAAGGACGAGCACGGCCTCGACGAGCGCCTCCCGGAGTACCACGAGGCCGAGGAGGGCCGCCTCATGATGCTCAAGGCCCGGCCCACGTCGGACACGACGAACGTCTCCTTCACCCGCTCCCTGCTCGACGGCGTCCGAGGCGAGATCGGGGCCCTGGACCCGGCCTCCTTCCACCCGGAGATGTCCGTGGAGCTCCGCGGGGCCTTCGCCGACCGCGCCAAGGACGTGAGCACCATCGCGGGCGACGCCGGCCGGGGGAGCGCCGCCGCGGCCGCCGTGCTGATCCTCTGCCTGCTCCTGTACTTCCGGCGGCTGCGCGCGGTCCCGCTGGTGATGGTCCCCCTGCTGGTCTCCGTCCTCGCCGCCCTCGCCTACGCCGAGCTGCGCTACGGCTACCTCAACCTGGTGAGCGCCTTCATCTTCGCGGTGCTCCTGGGCATCGGAATCGACTTCGGCATCCACGTCCTGGGGCGCTACGAGCACGAGCGCCGCCGCGGCCGGGAGTGCCCCGACGCCCTGGCCATCGCGCTGTCCACCATGGGCGTGTCCTCGTCGGCCGGCGGGCTGGGGACGGCCTGCGTGTACGCGGTGCTCATGGTCGCGGACTTCCAGGGCTTCGCCCAGTTCGGCGAGCTCGCGGCCGTGGGCATCCTGCTGGCCGTCACGAGCATCTGGACGCTCCTTCCCGCCGTCGTGATCGTGCTCGAGCGCTTCTTCCCCTGGAAGCCGCCGAGGGTCCCCCGGCTCGCCCCCCACGTGCCGCCGGTCTCGCGCCGGACCGGGCTCGGCATGGCCGGCGCAGTTGTCGCGCTCGGTGTCGCGGCCACGGCCTGGGCCTCCGTCCACGTGAAGGACCTCGGGTTCGAGTACGACTTCGAAGCCCTGGGCCCACGTCCGACGAACGGCGAGGAGGCCGACGACGAGACCTGGAGGGAGGCCATCGGGCACGTGAACACCCTCGCCCCGGTGGTGGCCCTCACGGACGACCTCGACCAGACGCGGTGGGCCCACCAGGTCCTGACCGCCGCCCGCGAGCTGACACCGAAGGAGCTGCAGCGGCTGCGTGCCGGCGACGTCCCCACGGAGGTCCCCGCGGATTCGGCCCTGGAGCTCCCCCCCCGCGGCGAGCGTCCGCCGGACGAGTGGTTCGGGCGCCTCCGCGAGCGGGTCGAGGGCGAGGCCCTGCGCCCGGCGGATCTCGCACGCCTCGCCACCTACGACCCCGAGCGCGTGGAGGTGATGCACCGGACCCTCGCCCGGGTGCTCTCCATCTTCACGTTCGTGCCCGAGCGGCAGGACGAGAAGCTCGTCGTCATCCGCGACATCCGGCGCCGCATCGAACAGAAGCGCGAGGCCCTGACCGACGAGACGCGGGAGCGCCTCGACGAGGTCGAGCGCTATCTGGCGGTGGATCGTCCGATCGGCGTCGAGGACCTGCCCGACTGGGTGCGCGTCCAGCTCACGGACGCCCAGGGGAAGCTGGGCCGGTTCGTCATCTTCCGCAACTACGGCTCCAAGGCGGACTACGAGGTCTCCAAGGAGCTCCTGGACGCCTTCCACGTCCTCCCGACGCCGTCGGGGCCGGCCTTCACCGCCGGGAACCTCTACGTGATGCCGCAGATGCTCGACACGGTGAAGGCGGACGCCCCCTGGGTCATCACCCTGGCGCTCCTCGCCGTCCTGCTCACCGCCCTCATCCTGTTCCGCGCCATGCCGGGCCTGACCGCGGTCGTGGGCGCCGTCGGCCTCGCCATCCTCTGGCTGCTGGGCCTGATGCCGGCCCTGGGCTGGAAGGCGAACTTCTTCAACCTGGTGACCTTCCCGCTCCTCCTCGGCATGGGACAGGACGACACGCTGCACATCTGCCATCGCTATCGCGAGGAGGGCGCGCGGGGCATGGGCCGGGTCGTCCGCGAGACCGGCGGGGCCGTGTTCATGACCACCGTCACGACGGTCATCGGCTTCTCCGGCATCCTGTTCGCCAACCATCGCGGGCTGCTGTCCTTCGGCTGGACCGCGGTGGTCGGCATGCTCCTGTGCTGGTTCGCCTCGTCGATCTTCCTGCCGGCCGTCCTGCACCTCGGTGACGCCGTGCGCCGGAGGCGCGGTTAAAGGGCTGGCCTCAGCGCGCGGTTCCGTACAGACTGTCGGCGGCTTCGTCACGGAGCCGCCCCGCGCCAAAGCACGCGACCCGAGGGCGCGGGCGGGTCTCGCCGCCGACGTTGGACCGTCACCCTCCCAGGAGCCTGTAGCGCATGTGCTCCCGTCGCGAATCCCGGCCGCTTCCACCCTCCGGCTCCCTCTGGTCGCCGGCTCTCCTGGCCCATCGGGCCAGCGCGGCAGCGCGCCGCGCTGCCAACGGAACCGTCGTGCGCCGATCTGGGCGAAATCGTCTCGGGCTCGCTCGGTCCGCAATACACTACAGACTCCTCCCAATCCGGGTCGCCCACCGTTCCACGGAGCTGTCCATGGTCCCTGCTTCTCCTCAGATCGAACCCCACGAGGGCAGGCCGCCCGCGCTCACACCGGGCATGGGCGCCGTCGCGACGACGTGTGTCGCAGGGTTCGGGGCCATCCGCCGCGGGCTGCCCATGGCGCTCCTGGAAGGCCCGGCCTTCGCGGGCTGCGATGTCTACCGCGGCGGCGCCTGTGACGGGGCGGTTCGGGCCCACGTGCCGGCGGCGAGGGTCCGAGTCCCCCTCGCGTTGGAGCGCCCCCACGTCGAGCCCGCCCACGTGCAGGGGCACGATACCTTCACCCGGCACCCGCACCTCGAGGACACGCTGCGCGTGCCCGGCGGCGAGCAACCGGTGACGCACCCGACCGAGGGGGCCCTTCGATGATCGACGACCCGACCCAGCAGCGCACCGGCGTCATCCTCGCGGCCGGCTTCGGCTCGCGCCTGAGCGGCATCAGCGACGAGACGACGCTGAAGCCCCTGACCCCCGTGGCGGGACGCCCCCTGCTCTTCCGCACCATCGAGAACCTGGACCTGGCCGGCTGCGATCGGGTCGTGGTGGTGGTGGGACACGGCGCGGAGGAGGTCCGCGAGGAGACCGTCCGGGAGTTCGAAGGCCACATCGACGTCGTGTTCGTCCGGAACGACGACTACGACCTGGCCAACGGCGTGTCGGTCCTGGCCGCCCGCCCGCACGTGCCCGGCGACTTCGTCCTGACCATGGCGGACCACGTCATCGACGAGGACGTGATGCACCTGGCCGCAGCCCACGCCCCGCCCACGGACGGCGCCACCCTGCTCGTCGACCGCAAGCTGGAGTCCATCTTCGACATGGACGACGCCACGAAGGTCCTGACCGACGGCGATCGGATCGCCCGCATCGGCAAGGGTCTGGTGGACTACGACGCCGTCGACACCGGCCTGTTCGTCTGCACCAGTGCCCTCATGGAGGCCCTGGACGCGGTCTTCTCGGAGCGGGGCGACGCGAGCCTCTCCGACGGCATCCAGACCCTCGCCGAGCGCGGCACCATGCGCGTCCTCGATATCGGCGACGGCTTCTGGCAGGACGTGGACACGCCGGCCATGCTCCGCCACGCCGAGCAGACCCTCCGCGAGCGCGAGGCCGAGCGCCAGGCCGCCGTCGCCTGACCCCCGGCGCCTGTCCAGAGGGCTCGCGCCAGGGCGCGCGGACGTGGGCGATTGGCTCCAGCCGCCATATCCGTTGCGCGGGCTTCAACGGCGTCGGGCGCGTGTCCTGGGACGGTGGGCATCGAGCCCGCCACACACCTGCTCCCGATCCGGAAAGAGCGGCTCCGGCCGGCACGCCGCTGCGCCAGTGTCCGAACCGCCGCGCACGTCCACGGCTCGCCCGCTCTCGGCGAGTTGTGACCCATGGGCGGGCGAGGACGCCTTCCTACCGCATGTCCTCGTTGCTACGCGCCTTGGCGGCTCTGCGCCTCGGCGCCATCCCCGGGGCGGGCGCCCATGCCCCGACCGCGCGGAGCGCCTCCACGTGCCGCAGGCCCCCGGCGTGGGCGTCGACGTAGCGCTCGGGGGTGCCGGTGTCGGCCCAGAAGGCGCGTGTCTCGAAGGCGCGGACGTCCGCTCCCTCGGCCATCCAGGGGAGATACCCCCGGCGGATGACGCAGGCCGGGGCGTCCGGGAGGTGGTCCAGCAGGCCCGGGCCGGCCACGTGGATCCCGCAGAACACGGCCGCGTCCGGGCGGGCCTCAGGCAGGATCCCGCGCACCTGGCCGTCCTCCCCCGTGTCCACGACTCGCAGGTGCTCGAAGCCCGGATGCCGGCCGACCACCCACGTGGCGTCGGCCCCAGACCCGGCATGCGCGCGCACCACCTCCCGCAGGTCCTGCGCGAAGACCGCATCCGCGTTGACCACGAGGAGCGGCCCCGCCTCCAGCCAGCCGCGCAGGTGGGCCAGGGCGCCGCCCGTGCCGAGGAGGTCCCGCTCTCGCGAGGGGTGCCAGTCCACGTCCGGCCAGCGCGTGGCCAGCGCGTCCTCGACGTGCCGCACGACGGCGTCGGCCAGGTGCCAGGCGTTCACCGCCACCCTCCGGACGCCCGCCCGGACCAGGTGGGCGGCGGCCCAGTCCAGCATGGGCACGCCCAGGAACGGCAGCAGGGGCTTCGGCGTGTACCGGGTGACGGGACGCATCCTCCGCCCCTCCCCGGCCGCCAGGATGACCGCCTGTCGGACCTCACCCGCCACGGCGCCCCCGGGCCCCGGCGGCCTCGGGCACCTCGGCGCAGAGGGCGCCCAGCGCGTCCCCGTACTCGCGGAAGCGCGCCATGGCCTCGACGGCGTAGGCCACGGAGTCCGCGTAGAACCGCAGGAACGCCGGGTTCCCCTTCACCTTGTCGATGAACTCGAAGCGCCCGGCGTCCTTGAGCTTCCGCTGGATGGTCTGCAGGTGGAACAGCTGCTCCAGCCGCCCGCGGTCGGCCAGCGGATCCCGCGGCAGACCGGCCGCCACCCGGCGCGCGTGGTAGGCGTCCAGCAGGCGCTCCACCTCGTCGCGCGCGAGGACGACGTAGCTGTCGCGGAGCAGCGCCACCAGGTCGTAGACGGCCGGCGCCACGAAGGCGTCCTGGAAGTCGATGACGACCAGCCCGCGCAGGGTCACCATGAGGTTCTGGCTCTGGAAGTCCCGATGCGCGAGCGCGTAGGGCGCCTCCGCGAGCCGCGCGGCCACGTCGTCGAAGGCCTCCTCCAGGGCCCCGCGGCTCCGCCCGGCGAGGGTGCGCCCCTGGCGGGCCTCGAGGCCATACTCCAGGAAGTGATCCAGCTCTGCGCGGAGGGTCGCGGCGTCGCAGCGGCGGGCGTGGCCGGGGCTGTCCCCGGGGCGCCCCGCGGCCGCCGCCTGGAAGGCCACGAGCAGGCCCAGGGCGGGCTCGTACAGAGCGAGGCGATCCGCCCCCGGCTCCTCCAGGTCGTCGAACAGCCGCCGGTCGCCCAGGTCCTCGAGCATCACGACGCCCTCGTCGAGCGCGACCTCGTGCACCGTGGGCACCGGAAGCCCGGCGTCCTCCAGCCACCGCGCCATGGCCACGAAGTCCTCCCCCGCGGACGCCCCGGGCAGTCCCAGCTCCTCGGAGGCCGGACCACCCGCCGGCAGCGTCATCAGCACGACCGTCCCGGCGTCGCCCGGGAGGCCCTCTCCGCGGACGCGCCAGTACCGCCGCAGGGACGCTCCCCCGACCAGGGGCTCCACGTCCACCGGAGCGCCGGCGCGACGCCCGATCCATCGTCGCAGCTCCATCGCGTCCACGCTCGCTCGTCTCCTCGCCGATTCGGGGGGTTATCGCCCCATCACCTCGGGGACATCCGCCGGCCCCGGATCGGCCGCAGCGTAGCCTTCGCGGGCCCCCCCGGCAAACAACGGCCCGGAGGCCGGTTCAGGCCAGCGGACACGCGGGCTCGCGGGCCCTCGAAACGTTGTTGACACCCTCCCGGTTCCTTCCTATGTTCGGGCCGCCTCGGGGCGCAGATGCGCCGAAACCCACCGAAATAACTGGGGTTCTACCCATGGGGCTCGCTTTCAGCGCCGAAGCCGATCGGGAGATCGACGAGATACTCGGGCGCTATCCGCAGCGGATGGCCTCTCTCATCCCGGTGCTCTACGTCGCGCAGCGCGAGTTCGGATACCTCACCCGCGAGGTCCTGGAGCTGGTCGCGAACCGGCTCGGGGTGCCCGCGGCCAAGGTGCTGAACACCGCGACCTTCTACACCATGCTGCACAAGAAGCCCGTCGGGCAGTGGCACCTGCAGGTCTGCAAGACCCTGTCGTGCTACCTGCGCGGCTCGGACGGCATCGTGGAGCGCGTGGAGAAGAAGCTCGGCATCCGGCCGGGTGAGAGCACTCCCGACAAGAAGTTCACCCTCGAGACGGTGGAGTGCCTCGCCGCCTGCGGGACGGCCCCGGTGATGCGCGTCAACGACGTCTACCACGAGGGGTTGACGCCGGAGAAGCTCGACGCCCTGCTCGACGAGCTGGCGTCGGCCACCCCGGACGCGGAGGGCTCCTGATGGCCGTGCAGACGTCGAACCACCTCCTCCGCCGGGGGATGGGCAAGGACTTCCGCGACCTCTCCACCTACCGGGCCGCCGGCGGCTACAGCGCCGTCCGCAAGGCCTGGGAGATGGGCAAGGAGGCCGTGGTCGAGGAGGTCAAGCGCGGCAGCGTCCGCGGGCGCGGCGGCGCCGGCTTCCCGGCCGGCATCAAGTGGGGGTTCATGCCCAAGGACCTCGACAAGCCGCGCTACCTCGTCGTGAACGCCGACGAGGGCGAGCCGGGCACCTTCAAGGACACGTACTTCCTGAAGGAGGACCCGCACCGGCTCATCGAGGGCTGCATCATCAGCTCCATGGCCCTCGACATCCACGCGGTCTACATCTACATCCGCGGCGAGTTCGCCGAGCAGATCGCCACCACCTGGAAGGCCATCGAGGACTGCTACAAGGCGGGACTGCTCGGCGACAAGGTCATGGGCATCGACTACAAGCTCGATGTCTACGTCCACCCGGGCGCCGGCGCCTACATCTGCGGCGAGGAGACGGCGCTGCTGGAGAGCCTCGAGGGCAAGCCGGGCCGGCCGCGCATGAAGCCGCCCTTCCCGGCCGTGGTCGGCGCCTTCGGCTGCCCCACCCTGGTCAACAACGTGGAGACCATCGCCGCGGTCCCCCTCATCATCGACAAGGGCGCCGACTGGTGGATGAGCCTCGGCGTCGAGCGTGACGGCGGCCCCCGGCTGGTGGGCATCAGCGGCCACGTGAAGACGCCCGGCCTGTACGAGGTGGCCACCGGCTCGAACCTCCGGGAGGTCATCTACGAGCTCGGGGGCGGGGTCCTGGAGGACCGCGCCATCAAGGCGGTCATCCCGGGCGGCACCTCGTCCAAGGTGCTGCGCGGCGACGAGATCGACGTGCCCATGACCATCGACGGCCTCAAGGAGGTCGGATCGATGCTCGGGACCTGCGGCATCATGGTGATCGCCGAGGGGACCTGCATCGTCCGGGCGCTCCAGCGGGTCAGCCACTTCTACTCCCACGAGTCCTGCGGGCAGTGCACGCCCTGCCGAGAGGGCACGGGGTGGATGGCGCGCATCCTCGACATGCTGGAGAGCGGCGAGGCCACCCAGAGGGACTTCGACATGCTCACCGACATCGCCGGCGAGGTGGCGGGCAACACCATCTGCGCCCTGGGCGAGGCGGCGGCCTGGCCCGTCCAGAGCTACGTGGAGAAGTTCCACGACGACTTCCAGGCGCACGTGGACCACGGCGGCTGCCCCATGGCGGGGCAGCCCACTCCCGGCGGGTTCTAGGGTCCCGAGGGACCCGCCTCCGCCGGGCCGACCGATCATTTCCGACGGCGGCCCCGGGGTCGCCGCCCCAGCAAGGGATTGGAGCCCATGTTCGAACAGGTCCTGTTCTGGTTGCTCGGCCTGGGCGCCGTGTTCTCCGCGGGCCTCATCATCGTCCCGCCGGTGAACCGCAACCCGGTCTACGCCGCGCTTTCGCTCGTGGTGTCGTTCTTCTTCATGGCCGGCCTGTACATGCTGCTGCTCGCCCACCTCATGGCGGTGCTGCAGATCCTCGTGTACGCGGGCGCCATCATGGTGCTCTTCCTGTTCGTCATCATGCTCCTCAACCTCGGCGACGAGGCGGCGGAGCAGAAGGCGTCGGCCATCGGGAAGTACGTGGGCCTGCCGGTGGTCGGCTTCATCTTCTTCAAGGTCGTCGCCGTCATCGTCTCCGCCGGCGACAACATCCCGCACGGCGCCTCGCCCGCCGACGCCACGGTCATCGACGCCCAGGGCTTCGGCAGCACGCAGGTGGTCGGCGAGTTGATGTTCCGTCAGTTCCTGGTGCCCTTCGAGATGACGGGGATCCTCCTGCTCATCGCGGTCATCGGCGCCGTCGTCCTTGCGAAGAGGTCGCTCTGATGCCTTCGGTCCCCCTGAGCTGGTTCCTCATCCTCGGCTTCGTCCTGTTCACCATCGGGGCCATCGGCGTGTTCACGCGCCGCAACGCCCTGCTGGTGCTCATGTCGGTCGAGATCATGCTGAACGCGGTGAACCTCACGTTCCTGACGTTCGCCCGGTATCGCGGCGACATGATCGGCCACGTGGTGACCTTCTTCGTGATCGCCGTCGCGGCGGCCGAGGCCGCCGTCGGCCTGGCCCTGGTCCTCGGCCTGTTCCGGCACACCACCTCCGTGAACGTCGACGGCCTCAAGGCCATGCGCCGCTGAAGCCGCCCTTCCGCCCCGTGACGCGGAGCGCACGCCATGACGTCTGAGTATCTCCCGATCATCGTCCTGCTCCCCCTGCTGGGCGCGATCTTCAACGGCCTCCTGGGAGCCCGCCTCCCGAAGGGCCTCGTGTCGGTCGTCGCCATCGGCTCGGTGGTGATGAGCTTCGTGTTCAGCCTCCTGGCCGTCGGCCAGCTCGTGGACCTCCGCGGGACGGTCGGACCCGAGGAGGCCATGCTGACGTCGGTGCTGTGGTCGTGGATCGACGCCGGCACCCTGACCGTGAGCCTGTCGTTCCTGCTGGACGAGCTGTCGGCGGTGATGCTCCTGGTCGTCACCGGCGTCGGCAGCCTCATCCACATCTTCTCCGTCGGCTACATGCGGGAGGACAAGGCCTACTGGCGGTACTTCTCGTACCTGAACCTCTTCATGTTCAGCATGCTCCTGCTCATCCTGGGCAAGAACCTGCTCGTGCTGTTCATCGGCTGGGAGGGCGTGGGGCTCTGCTCGTACCTGCTCATCGGGTTCTGGTACGACGACATGGACCGGTCCCTGGCGGGGCAGAAGGCCTTCATCACCAACCGCGTGGGCGACTTCTGCTTCCTCGTCGGCGCCTTCATCCTGCTCTACTACTCCGGCGGCGACGCCGACTTCCTCCGCCTCCAGGAGGTCGTCGGCCCCGAGGGCGCCCTCCGCGAGACCGCGACCATCACCCTCATCGCCCTGCTCTTCCTCGCGGGCGCCACGGGCAAGTCGGCCCAGATCCCCCTGTACGTCTGGCTGCCGGACGCCATGGCGGGTCCGACCCCGGTCTCCGCCCTCATCCACGCCGCCACGATGGTCACGGCCGGCGTCTACATGATGGCGCGGATGAACTTCCTGTTCGCCCTGTCCGGCACGGCCATGACGGTGGTCGCCGTCATCGGCGCGGCCACGGCCCTGTTCGCCGCCTCCATCGCGCTGGTCCAGAACGACATCAAGAAGGTCCTGGCCTACTCCACGGTCTCCCAGATCGGCTTCATGGTCCTGGCCGTGGGCGTCGGCGGCTTCGTCGCCGCCATCTTCCACCTGATGACCCACGCCTTCTTCAAGGCCTGCCTCTTCCTCGGCTCCGGCTCCGTCATCCACGGGATGCACCACGAGCAGGACATCCGGAAGATGGGCGGCCTCCGCAAGAAGATGCCCGTGACGGCCATCACCTTCTTCGTGTCCTGCCTCGCCATCGCGGGCATCCCGCTGTTCAGCGGCTTCTTCTCGAAGGACGAGATCCTCTTCACGGCCTTCACCGCGAGCCACCACGGGGCCTCGCCCCTGTACATCGCCTTCGGCATGGCGCTCCTCGCGGCGGTCTTCACGTCGTTTTACATGTTCCGCCTGTACTACCTGACGTTCGAGGGCGAGTACCGCGGAGACGAGCACACCTACGAGCACGCCCACGAGGAGCCGGTGATGAACTTCCCGCTCATCGTGCTGGCGACCCTGGCCGCGGTCGGCGGCTTCCTCGGCGTCCCTGCGGCCCTCGGGTTCGGCACCATCCCTCACGTGCTGCACGACTGGATGGAGCCGGTCTTCGCGCTCGGGATGGAGCACTTCCACTACAGCCACGACCACGCCACCGAGTTCGCGCTCATGGGCGTGTCCGTCCTCGTGGCCGTCGGCGGCTGGGTGGTGGCACGCAGCATGTACAAGCGGCCCGCGGCGGAGCTCCCCACCGTGCCCGCCGGCGCCGCCTGGCACCGCGTGCTGAGCAACAAGTACTACGTCGACGAGCTCTACGACGCCGTCATCATCCGCCCGCTCCGCGCCCTGGCCCGCGTCTTCTACGGCCAGGCCGACGTCAAGCTCATCGACGGGCTGTTCGTCCGCGGCACCGCGAAGGTCATCGGCGCGGTCGGCAACTGGATGCGCAACATCCAGAACGGCGACGTGCAGGCCTACGTGACGGCGCTCTGCGTGGGCGTCGCCGTCTTCCTCTTCTTTTTGGTGTAGGGCCTCCCCATGGAACTCCCGCTGCTCACCATCCTGATCCTCGCGCCGCTCGCCGGCGCGTTGATGCTGGCGCTCGTGCCGTCGGAGGCGAAGACGGCGCACCGGGTCCTGGGCACCGGGGTCGCGACCCTGGTGTTCCTGCTGTCCCTGCCGCTGATGAACCGCTTCGATCCCACGATCGCCGGGCTCCAGTTCGTGGAGCACCACGAGTGGATCCCCTCCATCGGCGCCGCCTGGCGCGTCGGCGTGGACGGGATCAGCCTGTGGATCATCATGCTGACCACCTTCCTGACCCCGCTCATCCTGGTCGGCTCGTATAAGGCCGTGGACGAGCGGGTCCGGGAGTTCACCATCTCCATGCTCGTGCTCGAGACGGCGATGCTCGGCGCGCTCGTGGCGATGGACCTGCTGCTCTTCTACCTGTTCTGGGAGCTGATGCTGGTGCCGATGTACCTGCTCATCGGCATCTGGGGCGGCAAGAACCGGCTGTACGCCACCGTGAAGTTCTTCATCTACACGATGGTGGGCAGCCTCCTGATGCTGGTCGGGATCATCTACCTGTACCTGGCGGCCGGCGACAGCTTCGACCTGGCCACCATCCTCGCGGTCCAGCTGACGGAGGGCGAGCAGTTCTGGCTGTTCTCGGCCTTCGCCCTGGCCTTCGCCATCAAGGTGCCGATCTTCCCGTTCCACACCTGGCTCCCGGACGCCCACACCGAGGCGCCCACGGCCGGCTCCGTCATCCTGGCCGGCGTGCTCCTCAAGATGGGCACCTACGGCTTCCTGCGCTTCGCCCTGCCGCTGTTCCCGCACGCCATGGGCACCTACTCGCCGCTCATCCTGGTCCTGTCCGTCATCGGCATCGTCTACGGCGCGCTGGTGGCCTGGGCCCAGGGGGACGTGAAGAAGCTGGTCGCCTACTCCTCGGTGAGCCACCTCGGCTTCGTGATGCTGGGCATCGTGGCGCTGAACACCCAGGCCGTGCAGGGCGCCATCCTGCAGATGATCAACCACGGCATCTCCACCGGCGCGCTGTTCCTCCTGGTGGGCATCGTCTACGAGCGGACCCACACGCGCGACATCAAGAAGTACGGCGGCATCGCCCGCGCCATGCCCATCTACTCGACGCTGTTCCTCATCGTCACCCTGAGCAGCATCGGGCTGCCGGGGACGAACGGCTTCGTGGGCGAGTTCCTCATCCTGAGCGGCACCATGCTCGAGGGCCTGCCGGTCCTGCCGGAGATGACCTGGACGGACTGGCCGTCGCTGACGGTGCTCATGGTCATCGTGGCCACCTCCGGCGTCATCCTCGGCGCCATCTACATGCTGAGCATGGTCCGCCGGGTGTTCTTCGGCCCGATGACGAACCCGGACAACGAGGACCTGAAGGACGTGTCCGTCCGCGAGTTCCTCGTCATGGCGCCCCTGGTGGCCCTCATCTTCCTCATCGGCATCTTCCCGAACGCGCTGCTGAAGCCGATGGAGGCCAGCGTCGAGGCCCTCGTGGGCTCGACGCGCCCGCTGGTGAGCGAGGCCCGCGACCCGAAGCGGGTGGGCCTCGAGACCGCCGGCGCCGACACCGACGCCGACGTGCCCGCCCCGAAGGTGCGCGTCGCCCACACCGATGCTCCGGACAGCGAGTAGGCCGTCATGATTCAGGACCTCGCATACGCCTCGCCGCTGCTCATCGTCACCGCCGTCGGGCTGCTCGCCCTGATGGCGGGCGTGTTCTCCCGCGGCCAGGGCGAGTCCTCCGGGTGGCTCGCCTCCGTCGTGGGGATGGGCTTCGCGCTCGCCCTCGGCGCCATCTGGTTCCTCTGGGACCAGGCCCCGCTCCAGTTCCAGACGCCTTCGATGGCCCACTCGCTCATCTTCGACGAGTTCGGCCTCGCGATGTGCGCCGTCATCCTGGTGGGCGCCCTGCTCACCACGGTCTCGGCGGCCAACTACCTCCCCGCGCAGGGGTCGGATCACCACGAGTACTACGCGCTGGTGGCCTTCAGCACCATGGGCATGATGGGCCTGGTGGTCGCGGGGGATCTCCTCACCCTGTTCGTCGCCCTCGAGGTGATGTCCATCGCGGTCTACGTCCTCGCCGGCTTCAAGCGGGAGAGCGCGTTTTCCACCGAGTCGGCGATGAAGTACTTCATCCTCGGCTCCTTCGCCTCCGCGCTCCTGCTGCTCGGCATCGCCTTCGTGTACGGCGTCACCGGCGAGGTCAGCCTCGTGGGCATCGGCAGCGCCTTCCACTTCCAGGAGGGCCTGGCCGCCGACCCCATCGCCGGCATCGGCATGCTGCTCATCCTGGCGTCGTTCGCCTTCAAGATCGCCGCGGCGCCGTTCCACATGTGGATCCCGGACGTCTACGAGGGCGCCCTGTCCTCGGTCACCGGCTTCATGGCCGTGTGCGTGAAGACGGCGGCCTTCGGCGCCCTGGCCCGCGTCGTCCTCACCTGCTTCGGCGACGACGCCTTCCGGACGGCCCCCCTGTCCTGGGAGCTCCTCATCATGGGCCTGGCGGTCCTCAGCATGTTCGCCGGGAACCTCATGGCGCTCGCCCAGACGAACCTCAAGCGCATGCTGGCCTACTCGGCCATCGCCCACACGGGCTACATCCTCCTGGCCTTCCTGGTGGACACCACCGTGAGCGCCGGCGAGGGCACCATCACCGTCAACGCCCTGGGCGGCGGCCTGATCGTCTACCTCCTCGGCTACACCCTGGCGAACGCCGCGGCGTTCTCCGTGGCCGCCGCGGTCGGCAACCGCAACGTCGAGGACATCTCCGAGCCCGCCTACGCCGGCCTCGCCAAGCGCGAGCCCTTCCTCGCCTTCGGCCTGGCCATCGCCGTCCTGTCGCTCTTGGGGATCCCGGCCACCGCCGGCTTCATGGGCAAGCTGACCGTGTTCAGCGAGGTCCTCACGGAGGAGGGCAACCTCTGGCTGGTCGTGGTCGCGGTGGTCAACTCGGTCATCAGCGCCTGGTACTACCTGCGCGTCATCCTCGTCGCCTACATGAAGGACGAGGCCACGGACGTGGAGCCCATCGCCACGCGCACCATGCGCTGGTCGGTCGGCGTCGCCACGGCGCTGACGCTGATCGTGGGCTTGCTGCCGGGCAAGGTCATCGACGCCTCGGTCGACGCCGGCGCCAGCCTGGCGCGCACCACCACGCCGGGCCTGTCGGTCGGCCAGAACGAGCAGCCGGGCGAGGCCGCTCCGGAGGCTCGCGCCGAGGACGACGCGGCCGTCCGCTAGCGGAGCTTCCCGGCCATGAGCAGCGGCAGGCGCTCCGCCTCCCAGCGCTGCGCCTCCTCGAACCGCGGGTGCGCGGCCTCCAGGCGCTGCAGCTCCGGGGGGTGGATCACGCGCCGCCCGGCCACCTCCTCGATCCCCAGGTGGTGGTGCAGCAGCTCGTGGTGGAGGATGAACCCGATGAACCACGCCGGGACCGAGGGATGGTCCAGGATGCGGTGGATCCGGATGAGGCGGCGCTGCGGGCAGTAGGAGCCGAGCCGGATGCTTCGCTGTCGCCGCCCGATCCGCTGCCGCCTGGCCCAGGTCAGGTGCACCTCCGGGACCTCGCCGAAGGCCCTCCGCGCCTCGGCCTCGAGGAGCGGGCGGAGGTCGTGGTGCGCACCCACGGGGCGCAGGACGATGCGGCGGCGGCGCCTCGGGCCGCTGGCCTCCGCCGGCACCTCCGCGATGAGGGCCTTCAGGGCCTTCCGAGCCCCCGGCGCCCCCTGGACGAAGCCCACGATGGGATCCACGACCTGCGGTCCCAGGGCGAGCAGGCGCTCGGCCACGCGCACCTCGAGCGCCGCAGGCCGCGGCTGCACGGACACCAGCCGCACCCGGTTCGAGGTGACCACGACGCGCACCTCGCGCGCGTCGCCCCCGAGGGACGCGCGCAGGCGGTCCGCGATCGCGTCCGGTCGCCGCCCGTCAGCCACGGCGCTCGCGATACCGGGCCAGGACGAGCCAGTGCGAGACGAGCCCCACGGCCGACACGACGAGCATCACGGCCGGCAGGCGCAGGAGGGGCACGGCGCCCCGCCGCACGACCTCGCCGCCGACGACCAGCAGGCGGGCATCCACCAGGTCGAGGTTCACCCAGGCGAAGAACCCCATGAGGCCCGCGGTGACCAGGGCGTACACGGCCCGGGCGATCCGCGCCCGGTTCAGGTAGGCCTTCACGTAGATCACGAGGAAGGCCAGCACCACCACGTACATCGCGGCGTGCATGTACCAGTCGGGCAGGCCCCGGAACAGCGCGACGAGGGTCCCCGTCACCCCCGTGAGCACGTAGAAGAACAGGGTCCAGCCGAGGAACTGCTTGTGGACCGCGGCGAACAGCCCGGCCACCTCGCCGACCTCCTCCCGCACGTCCGGCAGGTGGGCCTCCTCGCGGAAGCGCTCGATCGCCCGGTCGGCCAGGTCCTCCGTCCGGTCGACGAGCTGCTCCGTGCGGTCGGCGAGGCCCTGGTCCTCGCCCTCCCGCGCCTTGGGAGGCCCATCCTCGGGCCCCTGCTCTTCCCGGGGTCCAGCCATCGGCGGGAGCCTAGCAGCGTCGGCGGGAAGTGGCCACGTCTCGCGCGCCCCCGCCCAGGGCGGTCGCAAAGTCGACCGCCCTCCCTTGCCTGCTCTCAGACGCGCAAAACCCATCATCTCCGAGCGGGTGCATTCCGACGCCGGGCGTCGTACCGCCGCGCGGCCCACGCTTCTCCGAGTTTGCGATTGCCCTGCGCCCCCGCCCGTCGGTGACGCCTCGCCGGCCCGCGGAGCCCTCCGGAAAGCCTCGTGAGAAATCCGGTTGACAAGCGCCGTCCGCGTCACTATCAAATGCGTCCGTTCGAGGCCGCCTCCCCTGAGCGCCAGTAGCTCAGCCGGATAGAGCAACGGCCTTCTAAGCCGTGGGTCAGAGGTTCGAGTCCTCTCTGGCGCGTTCTTTACAGCTAGGAAGCGTTTTCGAAGGGCCAGGCGTGGTGAGTGTAGCTCAGTAGGTTAGAGCGCCGGTTTGTGGCACCGGAGGCCGGGGGTTCAAATCCCCTCACTCACCCCATCCACCCTTCGGGGATGACGATGCGCGCCCGTAGCTCAGTCGGATAGAGCGTCGGACTTCGAATCCGCAGGTCGCAGGTTCGAATCCTGCCGGGCGTACCACATCCCGCCACGCGAGGGCGCCCCGCCCAGTCGATTTGCAGGTTGACATCCGCCGCCCGCTCGGGCAAACGGTGCCCCCGGGTTCGGCGGCCTCGGCAAGGGGCGCCACCACATCTCGGGCGCGTAGCTCAGTTGGTAGAGCAACGGACTCTTAATCCGTCGGTCGAAGGTTCGAATCCTTCCGCGCTCACGTCACAGGGGATGGGTCGCCATGCGGCCCATCCTCTTTTACTTTGCGGCCCGCGTCGGTGCGGGTCGCCCGCTCTGCGAGAGTGGCGGAACTGGTAGACGCGCTGGATTTAGGTTCCAGTGGCTTGCCCGTGGGGGTTCGAGTCCCCCCTCTCGCACCAGACACCCCGAGACGGAAAGGGTCGCGTTCGAGGCCTTCGAGACGGCGGTCACGAGGACCTGCTCGCACCTGCCTCCCCCAAGACGACAGGTTGCCCCATGCGGACGTCGGTCAAGCCACTCAGCGACGTGGAGATGAAGGTCGAGGTGGAGATCCCGGCCGAGCAGGTGGACCGGGAGTACGGTCGACAGCTCGCCGCGATCCGCAAGCGCGCCCGCATCAAGGGCTTCCGTCCCGGCAAGGCGCCCAAGGAGATGGTGAAGCGGCTGTACGCGGACACCCTCTCGCAGGAGACGGCCCGAGAGCTGATGCTCGGCACGGCCGGCGACGCCCTGGAGTCCGTCGATCGCCCGCTGGTGGGCGAGCCGTCTTTCGAGCCGGCGCCGGCGAAGGAGGGCGAGCCCCTCACCTACGCCATGCGCGTGCAGGTGAAGCCCGAGATCACCCTGTCCAACTGGAAGGGCATCGACGTCGCCGTCCCGCCCGCCGAGGTGGACGCGGAGGCCGTCGACCACGAGATCGAGCAGCTCCGCGAGCAGCACAAGGAGCGCGTGCCGGTCGAGGATCGCGGCGCCGACACGGGCGACCTCCTCGTGCTCGACACGGTCGGCCGCGTGGACGGGGAGGTGGACGAGCGGCTCACCATCGAGGGTCTCGAGGTGAAGCTCGGCGACCGGGATCTGCTGCCCGGCCTCGGCGACCAGCTCATGGGTGCGAAGGCCGGCGAAGAGCGGGACGTCACCGTCACCTTCCCCGAGGACTTCGGCGCGGAGGACCTCCAGGGCAAGGAGGCCGAGCTGCACGTGGAGGTGAAGGAGCACTTCCTCGAGGAGCTGCCGGAGCTCGACGACGACTTCGCCCAGGACGTGGGCCACGACGACCTCGAGGCCCTGCGCGAGTCCATCCGGGAGCGGCAGCAGGAGCAGGCGGACGCCGAGCGCGACCGGGAGCTGGAGCGCAAGCTGGTCGAAGTCCTCCTCGCGCGTCACGACTTCAACGCGCCACCCGCCATGGTCCAGGCACAGGCGGACGGCCAGGCCCGCCAGCTCGCCACCATGCTGATGATGCAGGGCATGCCCCGCGATCAGGCCATCGAGATCCTCCGGGGCTCGAACGAGTCCATCGTCCAGGACGCCGAGCGCGCCGTGAAGCGGCACCTCGCCCTGGAGGCGCTCGCGGAGCAGGAGGACATCGAGATCGGCGACGAGGCCGTCCAGGCCGCCATCGACGAGCGCGTCGAGCAGGGGGGGGCCCAGGCCGCAGAGCGGTACGAGGAGGACGAGGCCCGGGCGGTGGTCCGCCTCGAGCTGCAGGACCGTGCGGCGCTTGACCTCGTCAAGGAGCATGCGAACATCACGGACGCTCCCCCCGAAACCGAGGACGAGGCCGCGCCCGACGAGGCGTCGGAGGCCGCCGGGGAGAGCGACGGCGAGGCCGAGAGCCAGCAGACCGAGGGCACGGAATGACGCTGATCCCGACCGTCATCGAGCAGACCCACCGCGGCGAGCGCGAGTGGGGCATCTTCTCGCGCCTGCTGAAGGATCGGATCATCTTCCTCGGCAGCGAGGTGAACGACCTCGTCGCCAACGTGGTGATCGCCCAGCTCCTGTTCCTCGAGAGCGAGGATCCGGACAAGGAGATCAACCTCTACATCAACACGCCGGGAGGCTCGATCACGTCCGGGATGGCCATCTACGACACGATGCAGTTCGTCGGGTGCGACATCTCGACCATCTGCATCGGCCAGGCGGCCAGCCTCGGGGCGGTGCTGCTCGCGGCGGGGACGGCCGGGAAGCGGTACGCCCTGCCCCACTCCCGGATGATGCTCCACCAGCCTCTCGGGGGGCTCGGCGGCCAGGCCACCGACATCGACATCGCGGCCAAGGAGCTCCTCTTCCTGAAGGGACAGCTCCTGGACATCCTGGCCGAGCACACGGGCCAGGATCTGAAGCAGCTGCACGAGGACACGGACCGCGACTTCTACCTCCGCCCGCAGGAGGCGGTGGACTACGGCTTGATCGACCAGATCGTGACACGGAAGGGCTGACGAGCCGGGGATTCGCGGACCTGCGGCGCCCTCGCCCGCCAAGGCGGCGTCGACGTTGTGCTCGGCGATCCCTTCGGCTATCGTCGCCCTTGATCGGGCAACGCAGACGCGCCGCCCCACCGAGGCGGGAACATTCCCCGGCCCGGTCGCGTTGGTTCGACGAGGACTCTGGCTGAGCACCTGCAGGGGGGCTGAGGCTTGGATAGGCGCCGAGACAACAACAATCTCTGCTGCTCGTTCTGCGGGAAGTCGCAGCGCGAGGTGAAGAAGCTCATCGCCGGCCCGACGGTGTACATCTGCGACGAGTGCATCGGGCTGTGCAACGACATCATCCGCGAGGAGAACGAGAAGGAGGAGAGCTTCGGCGACCTCGGGGCCCTCCCCAAGCCGAAGGAGATCCGCGAGACGCTCGACTCCTACGTGATCGGTCAGGACCGGGCGAAGAAGATCCTCTCCGTGGCGGTCTACAACCACTACAAGCGGATCGACCACAACGACGTCCACGGCGAGGACGTCGAGCTCTCCAAGTCGAACATCCTGCTGCTGGGCCCTACGGGCAGCGGCAAGACGCTCCTGGCGCAGACCCTGGCGAAGATCCTCAACGTCCCCTTCACCATCGTCGACGCGACGACGCTGACCGAGGCCGGCTACGTCGGCGAGGACGTGGAGAACATCATCGTCAACCTGCTCCAGAGCGCGGACCACGACAAGGACCGCGCGGAGCGGGGCATCATCTACATCGACGAGATCGACAAGATCTCCCGCAAGTCGGACAACCCGTCCATCACGCGCGACGTGTCCGGCGAGGGGGTCCAGCAGGCCCTGCTGAAGATCATCGAGGGGACCGTGGCGTCGGTCCCGCCCAAGGGCGGCCGGAAGCACCCCCAGCAGGAGTTCCTGCCCGTCGACACGTCGAACATCCTGTTCATCTGCGGCGGTGCGTTCACGGGCCTCGAGAAGGTCATCGAGCAGCGGATCGGCAAGAAGTCGCTCGGCTTCGGCGCCACCCAGGACCGCCAGCTCCACCAGATGGAGCTCGGCGACCTCCTGGCGGTGGTCCAGCCCGAGGACCTCATCAAGTACGGGCTCATCCCCGAGTTCGTCGGACGGCTGCCGGTCACCGCGACCCTCCATCAGCTCGGCGAGGACGCCCTCATCGAGATCCTGATGGAGCCCAAGAACGCCCTCGTGAAGCAGTACAAGCGCCTGTTCGAGATGGACGGCGTGCGCCTGACCTTCACGGAGGGGGCCCTGAAGGCCATCGCCCACGCCGCGCTGGAGCGCAAGACCGGTGCGCGAGGACTCCGCGCCATCCTCGAGGAGTCGATGCTCGAGATCATGTACGACATCCCCTCGATGGAGAACGTGCAGGAGGTGGTCATCAACGAGGAGGTCATCACGGGGGCCGGACGGCCCATCATCGTGTACGACAAGGAGGTCGTCTCCGCCTGAGGCGCGGAGCCGGACCGGCCGCCTCGCCCGCGGACCCGCCACCGGCGGTGTGGTCGCGCTCCGGCGGGGACCTCAGCCCCACCATCCGACAATCCGCTTCGACCCGCCCCCACCCGAGGGGCGGGCCGGGCCCTCACGGGCGCACGCCGTCCGTCGCAACCAGGAAGAGATCTCCGAGATGTTTGGAAAGGACAAGCGCGCGAGCAAGAGCCGCCTGATTCCCCTCCTCCCGCTGCGGGACACCGTCGTGTTCCCGTACATGGTGGTGCCCCTGTTCGTCGGGAGGGAGAAGAGTATCGCCGCGGTCGAGGAGGCCATGCGCGGCGAGAAGGAGATCCTGCTCTGCGCCCAGAAGAAGGCGAAGACGACGGATCCGACCCCGGACGACATCTTCAAGATCGGGACCATCGGGACCATCATCCAGCTCCTCCGTCGGCCCGACGGCACGGTAAAGGTGCTCGTGGAGGGCAAGAGCCGGGCGCGCGTCAAGGACTTCGTCCCGCACCCGGACTACTTCCTGTGCGACGTGGAGGAGGTGGAGGAGCACGTCGACGTCACGCCCGAGATCGAGGCGCTGATGCGGCAGCTCCAGACGACGTTCGAGAGCTACGTGAAGCTGGACCAGCGGATCCCGCCCGAGATGCTCATGAGCGTCTCCAGCATCGAGGACCCGCGCCGGCTCGCCGACACCATCGTCGCCCATGCCTCGCTCAAGCTGAACGACAAGCAGGGCATCCTGGAGATCGAGGATCCTGTGAAGCGTCTCGAGCGCCTGTACGAGATGCTCCAGGCCGAGATCGAGATCCTTCTGGTCGAGAAGAAGATCCGTACGCGGGTCAAGAAGCAGATGGAGAAGAGCCAGAAGGAGTACTACCTCAACGAGCAGATGCAGGCCATCCAGAAGGAATTGGGCGAGCGAGACGAATTCAAGAACGAGATCCAGGAACTGGAAGAGAAGATCAACAACAAGCGGATGTCGAAGGAGGCGACGCTCAAGCTCAAGCGTGAGCTGAAGAAGCTGAAGATGATGTCGCCGATGTCCGCCGAGGCCACGGTCGTCCGGAACTACATCGACTGGGTCCTCTCCCTGCCCTGGTACCACCACACCAAGGACAAGCTGGACATCACGGAGGCCGAGCGGATCCTCGAGGAGGATCACTACGGCCTGAAGAAGGCCAAGGAGCGCATCCTCGAGTACCTGGCCGTCCAGCACCTCGTGAAGAAGCTCAAGGGGCCGATCCTCTGCTTCGTGGGGCCGCCGGGCGTCGGCAAGACGTCCCTGGCGCAGTCCATCGCGCGGTCGACGGGCCGGAAGTTCGTCCGGATGTCCCTGGGCGGCATGCGCGACGAGGCGGAGATCCGCGGCCACCGCCGAACGTACATCGGCGCCCTGCCCGGCAAGATCATCCAGTCGCTGAAGAAGGCGGGGTCGTCGAACCCGGTCTTCCTCCTCGACGAGATCGACAAGATGTCCATGGACTTCCGGGGCGATCCGTCGAGCGCCATGCTCGAGGTCCTGGACCCGGAGCAGAACGCCAACTTCAACGATCACTACCTGGACCTGGACTACGACCTGTCCAAGGTCATGTTCATCGCCACGGCGAACAACCTCCACACCATCCCGATGCCGCTCCGGGACCGCATGGAGATCATCGAGATCTCCGGCTACACGGAGTACGACAAGCTCAACATCGCGCGGAAGTACCTGCTGAAAAAGCAGATGGAGCGCAACGGCATCGACGACATCGAGGCGTCCTGGACGGACTCCGCCATCCGGACCATCACGCACCGCTACACGAAGGAGGCGGGCGTCCGGAACCTGGAGCGCGAGATCGCCTCCGTGTGCCGGAAGATGGCGAAGGAGGTCATCCAGGCCCGCGAGGAGGGCAAGCGTGACGAGGAGATCCGCTTCCGGGTCAACGCGTCCAAGGTCCACTCCTACCTGGGCCCGCCCAAGTACCGCTCCAACCGCGCCGAGGAGCAGGACGAGGTGGGCGTGACCAACGGCCTGGCGGTGACCATGGCCGGCGGCGACCTCCTCACGACCGAGGTGAGCCTCATGCCCGGCAGCGGTCAGCTCAAGCTGACGGGCAACCTCGCCAAGGTCATGGAGGAGTCCGCCCACGCAGCCCTGTCCTACGTGCGCTCCAAGGCGTACCTGTGGGGCCTCGCGCCGGACTTCCACAAGAAGGTCGACATCCACATCCACTTCCCCGAGGGCGCCATCCCCAAGGACGGCCCGTCCGCCGGCGTCACCATGGTGACCAGCCTGGTGAGCGCGCTGACGCGCATTCCGGTGCGGAAGGACGTGGCCATGACCGGCGAGATCACGCTCCGCGGGCGCGTGCTGCCCATCGGCGGCCTCAAGGAGAAGGTCCTGGCCGCCCACCGCGCGGGCGTCAAGCTGGTGTTCCTTCCGGACGAGAACCGCAAGGACATCCGCGAGATCCCGAAGGCCGTCCGGAACCAGATCACCCTGGTCGCGGTGGAGCACATCGACGAGATCATCCCGACCGCGCTGGCCGGCGACCTCAAGATGGGCCCGTCCCAGGGCCCCGACGACCCCCTCATGAAGCTCCTGATGAGCACCGAGGAGGACGAGGAGTCGGGCAAGCCGGCCCCGGTGCACTAGCTCCCGAGAGGTCTCGACCGCTGTGCGCCGAGGTTCCGGTGGGGCCAGGTGCGCGCGCGACGTCCCTGAGAGGTAGGGACGCGGGTCCCCCGAGTCAGCCGCACGGGTCCCAGAGGCCGAGGCGTTTGAGCTTCATGTTCAGGCCGGCCCGGGACAAGCCCAGGTCGCGGGCCACGCGGCTCTTGTTGCCTTCGGCGCGCTCCAAGGCCTCCCTCAGGACGACGCGCTCCAGCCGCTCCACGCGTGCCTTCAGGGCGCCCCGGTCCAACCCGAGCGCGCGGAGCGGGTCCGCGTCGTCCCCGGCGGCGTCACTCCGCTCCGAGCCGAGCGCGCCGCGACGGACGGTCCCGGTGAGATCCTCCACGGTGATCTCCCCGTCGCAGAGGATGGCCGCGCGCGCCACCTCGTTTTCCAGCTGGCGCACGTTCCCCGGCCAGTCGTAGGCGACGAGCGTCCGGAGCACCCCCTCGCCCAGCCGCACCGGGCGCCCGTCCCTCTCCGTCCGCTGCGCCAGGAAGTGCTCCACCAGGGGCGGCACGTCGTCCGGACGCTCCCGGAGCGGCGGGACGTCGATGCGCAGCACGTGGAGACGATAGAAGAGGTCCTCCCGGAAGGCCCCCGCCGCCACGCGCTCGCGCAGGTCCCGGTGGGTGGCGCAGACCACGCGCACGTCCACGCGGAACGTCCGCTGCCCGCCGACCGGGCGCACCTCGCCCGTCTCCAGGACCCGGAGGAGCTTCGCCTGGAGATCCAGGGGCAGGTCGGCCACCTCGTCGAGGAACAGGGTGCCCCCGTCCGCCCGGCGGAACAGCCCCTCCGTCGCGCGCTCCGCGCCTGTGAACGCGCCCCGCTCGTGGCCGAACAGCTCGCTCTCGAACAGCGCCTCGGGGATGGCCGAGCAGTTCTGCGCTACGAACGGCCCGCTCGCCCGGGCGCCGTGGTGATGCAGGGCCCGGGCCACCAGGTCCTTGCCGGTGCCGCTCTCCCCGTGGACGTAGACGGGCAGATCCGTGTCGAGGACGCGATCCACCATGCGGAGCATCCGCTTCATGGCCGACGAGGCGAACACGATGTCCGGATAGCTCCGCTCGGGCCCGACCTGCTCGCGGGTGGTCTCCAGCTCGCGGCGGAGCCGGAGGATCTCCTCGGTGGACCGCGTCGAGTCCTCGCGGCGCCCCTCCTCGGCCTCGTCCCGGCGCCGCTCGGCCTCGGCCAGGCGCATGTGGAGGGCGCGCAGGCGCAGGAGCACCTCGCCCCGCCCCACGCCGGGCGTCGCGGCCAGGTCCCGGAACGCCGCGGGGTCGAAGCGGTTCTGGAGGACCAGGGTCGCCCCCTCCCCCACGGAGCCAGCCCACACGGCGCCCCGCCCCGAGGCACCGCGCCAGGCGCCGCCGCTCCGGGCCGCCTCGTCCAGGGCGCCCCGCGGCAGCTTGTCGGACGCCCCGGACACGGCGTCCCCGTCCACGTCGCGGGCGACGCACACCTCGTCGCCCACCACCACGAAGCCGCGCTCCGCCCCGGCGTCCGCCACGACGTCCCCGAGCCAGCCTCCCAGCAGCGCCTCCAGGCCCGCCGCGTCCGACGCCGCGACCCGCCGCAGCCACTCGCATTCGCCCTTCGTCACGTCGCTCCCTCCGTCCGTTCGCCCCTCGCCGGACCGCCTCCCCGCCACGCCGAGCAGCCGTGCCACGTGGGGCCGCGCACGCCAGGTGGCCCCGCAGGGCCCGTCGCCGGTGGTCTCGTCGTCGACGCCGTCGTCCCAGGGCCCCTCCGGCCACGCCGCCATCCGCTCCGAGAGCGTCCGGACGCCCTCTGCGGCCACCGCGTCGGCCCGCGCCGTCCGTCCGCCGAGCCGGAGCAGCCGCTCCGCGGCCTCCAGCACGGCCGGCTCCGGGCGCTCCCCGGCGTCCTCGAGGGCCTGCTCCACCGCACCCGCCGCCTCCTCCAGGTCGCCCCCCCGCGCCGCAGCCTCGGCCAGCACGCGCCAGGCCGTCGCCCGCGCGGGAGGCCCGGCCCCGGGCTCGTCCACGACCCTCCGCGCCAGCCGAACCGCCTCCTCCGGGTCCCGGTCCAGGCTCGCGGCCGCCAGCACCGCCCGGGCCCCGGCCACGTTGAACGCGCTCTCCACGGACCGCGCCGCCGCAAGGCCCCGCTCCGCCAGCGCCCGCGCCCCCTCGGCGTCGCCCTCCGCCAGGGTCAGCTCGGCCAGGGTCGTCTCCGCGTCGCAGGCGACCAGCCGATCACCCAGCCGCCGGGCCACGTCGCGCGCCGCCTCCAGGCGACGCCGCGCCCAGGCTAGCGCCCCCGCCTCGAGCCCCAGCACGCCCAGGGCGAGCAGGCACCAGGCCTCTCCGCGCCGATGCCCCACGCGGCGCGCGGCCTCCAGGCTCCTCGCGAAGTGCGAAAGCGCCTCCCCGGACCGCCCTAGCTCCAGGCACATCAGGCCCATGTTGCCCAGGGCGATGCGCTGGCCGACCGGGTCGCCCTCGTCGCGCTTCAGCTCCCAGGCGCGCGTGTAGCTGCGGAGGGCCTCCTCGTGCCGCCCCCGGTAGGCCGCCACGTTGCCGAGGTTGTTCGCCACGCGGGCCGCCGGACCGGGGGCCTCGGAGGGATCCAGCAGCGCCTCGGCCCGTCGAAGCAGGTCCTCTCCCTCGTCGTAGTCGCCGCGCTGGATGACCACGTTCGCCAGATCCACCCGCGCCGCGACGTGCACGTCCGCCGCGCCCTGGGCCTCGGCCTTCCGGATGACCTCGCGGCCCACGTCCTCGGCGCGCGCCGCGTCCGCGGTGCGGGTCAGGGCCCAGAACAGCCGAGCCTCGGCGTCGAGCCGCGCGCGCTCGCCGCCCGCGAGGTCCATGAGACGCTCCAGGCAGCGGATCTGAACGTCCCGGGGTCCCAGGCGGTCCGCCACGGCCGCCCGCCGGTCCAGCGCCTCCGGATCGTCCGGCGCCAGCTCCAGGGCGAGGTCCAGCGCCCGGGCGGCCCCCTCGGCGTCCCAGCGGCGCCAGCGGTCCTCCGCCACGCGCCGCGCCTCCGCCGCCCCACCTTCCCCGCCCAGGTGCCACGCACGCGCGAGGCCTTCCGGGGCCCCCCGCCGGAGCACCCGCTCATGGGCCCGCGAGGCGCCGCCGGGCGGCTCCCAGCCCGCGGTCGTGTCCGCCACGGCCTCGTGGGCCACCCTGCACCCGCCGTCCGCCTCGTCCCACACGAGGCCGGCCCCGATCAGCTCCTCGAGGGCGCCCGGGGGCACGGCGGGCCGGTCCAGCGCGGCCGCCACGTCCTCCGCCGTCGCCGGAAAACGGAGCCAGGCGACCGCTCGCAGCGCCTCGGACGGCCCCTCCGGGAGGAGGTCCAGCCGCTCTCGCACCGCGGCGGCCAGCGCCTCCGGCAGGGCCCCCACCCGGCCGTCCGGCGGTCCCCGCCACCCGTCCGGGCCCAGGGTCAGGTCGCCGCGGGCGGCCATGAGCCCCAGCAGGGCCTCCAGCGTGCGCGGATGCCCGCCGCTCGCGGCCGCCAGCCCCGCGGCGAGGCGAGCGCTCGCCGCCCCCCGACCCAGGCGGGCGGCCACCATGTCCGCCACGTCCTCCCTGCGCATCGGACCCAGGTGCACCGCGCCGGGGCCCTCGTGCTCCGCCGCCACCACCGCGAGGCCCAGCGGGAGCTCCCGGCCGGCCTCGGAGGCCGCCACCAGCTCCTCGACCACGCGCTGCGCAGCGGCGGCGGGCTCCGCCTCCAGGTCCGCGACCAGGAGCGGGCGGGGCTCGGGGCGGGGAGCCGCCGCCAGCGCGTCCACGACCTCCTCCACGCGCGCCGACAGGGTGCGCTCGGCCTCCGCCACGCTCGCCCCCTCCGGACGCTCCGGGAGGGTGCCCAGGCCGCCGTCGGTCCCCAGCAGCCGCCGCAGGGCCGCCGACAGCCCCTCCGCCCCCCGGTCGGAGGCGGCGCCGGGCCACCACTCCGCCTCCCGCCCTCCGAGCTGGGCGCGCCGGAGGACCGCCCGGGCGACCGCGCGGCGGCCGATCCCCTCCGGCCCCACCAGGACGCGCGCCTGCCCGGCCCCGGAGGCGTCGAGCAGCCCGGCGACCTCCACCTCGCGCCCGGCGGGCGGGCCCGCGCGCAGGACGGCGGCCACCGTCCCCGGGGTGACGAGGGACGTGCTCCGGCCGAGGCTCCGGGCCCACCGCGCCGCGACGTCGTGGGCCGTGGCCGGCCGAGCGACGGGGTCGGCGGCCGTGAGATCCGCGATCACGTCCGCCCAGCCGTCGGGCACGCCGCGCTCCCGGAGCCAGGCGCGACGCGCGGAGCCGTCCGCCAGGGGGCTCGCGAGGTCGGCCGGGGTCGGGGGCGCGCCCAGCCACACCTCCGCCATCATCACGCCGAGGGCGTACAGATCGGCGCGCGGCTCCGGAGGTCGCCCCTCCAGCCGCTCCGGGGCCACGTAGGACCGGCTCCCCCGGACGCCTTCGCCCGCGTCCCCGACGGCGGCGGCGACGCCGAAGTCCAGGACCCGCGCCCCGCCCTCGCCCACGATCACGTTGTCCGGCTTCAGATCCAGGTGGACCACCCCGACGGCGTGCAGGTGCGCCAGGGCCCGGAGCACCTGCTCGAACACGCAGGCACGGTCCGGCTCCGGGGCGTCCCGGAGGGCCCGCCAGAGGTCGACCCCGTCGACGAGGTCCTGGGTGTACGCGGCCCACTCCGGGGCGAGAGGGCTGCGCGGCAGCCAGTCGTGGACGGCGGCCAGGTTGGGATGCCGCAGACCGGACAGGAGCGCGAACTCCCGACGGAGGTCGTCGGCCCGGCCAGGCGCCGTCTCCTTGAGCGCGAGGACGGATCCGCCGCGGGCGGCGTCGCGCACCGCGACCACCCTCCCCTGGCCCCCCTCGCCCAGCGAGCGGAGCACCTCGAAGCGTCCAGCCATAGGCCGCGCAAGCTAGGCGTTGACGACCGCCCTGTAAAGTCACTATACGGACCCGTCGTGACCCGTCTCCGGGGTCGGTTACGGATTCCCCCCTGGACACCCCGGTGGACGGAAAAGTAGACAGGTGTCGGCGTCGGCGGGAAGCTCGGCGTCGTCGGAATTCCTCGCGCGATCCGGGCCGCATGAGAACACACGTCCAAGCCGCCGCAGTCTCGTCCCTGCTCCTCCTGCTCCTCGCCACGCCGCGCGCGGACGCCCGCACCCACACGGTGCAGGACGGGCAGACGCTCGGCGCCATCGCCGCGAAGACCCGCTGCTCTGTACGGGAGCTACGGGAGGCCAACGACCTGGACGGCGACCTCATCCTCGCCGGCCAGGAGCTCACCATCCCGGCCTGCGAGGGGCCCCGGCGCGAGGGCGGGGCCCGGGTGGTCCGGCACACGGTGCTCCCGGGTGAGAACCTGGGGGTCATCGCAGAGCGCTACGGCGACTCCGTGGCCGCCATCCAGAAGCGAAACAAGCTCCGCGGAACCACGATCCGGGCCGGCCAGAAGCTGAAGGTCATCCAGCGCCTGCCCGTGCGACCCCGGCGGAAGTTCGTCTACTCCATCGAGGCCGGCGACACCCTCGGGAAGATCGCCCGCCGATACGACATGAGCTGGAAACAGATCAAGCGCCTCAACCCTGGCGTGGATCCGCGGCGGCTCCAGATCGGCCAGCGGCTGACCCTGTACAAGGACGGGCCGGAGACGGAGAGCAAGACCGTCGGGCGCGCCTATCGGGGCAAGCTGGTCAACGCCGAGCAGCTCCCGTCCGGCCCGGGCTACTACCGGCGGCGGCCGCGGAACTCGTACGGCACGAACGAGACCATCTCCGCCCTCCTGGACGCCATCGCGCACGTCCGCCGGAAGTTCGGCTCCCTGCACGACATCGCCGTGGGCGACATCTCGGACCACGACGGTGGCCAGCTCGCCGGCCACCGGAGCCACCAGTCCGGACGCGACGTAGACCTGGGCTTCTGGTTCGAGGGCCAGGACGGCGACGGGCCCAAGGCGTTCATCTCCGCGCTCCGCCACGAGCTGATCATGCCGGCGAACTGGCGGCTCCTGAAGCGGCTCGTCGGCACCTCGGAGGCGGAGAGCCGCGTCGAGTACATCTTCCTCGACTACGGCGTGCAGAAGAAGGTCTACCAGTGGGCCAAGGAGCACGGGAAGGCCTCCGAGGAGGTCCTCCGCTACATGTTCCAGTATCCGCGCGGCAAGCGGGCGCTCCGGGGCGTCGTCCGCCACGAGCCCGGGCACGCCAACCACTATCACATCCGCTTCAAGTGCCCCGACGACAACGAGGACTGCTCATAGACGCTCCGCCTGCTCGACGGGCAGCCCCACGCGCGGGCCGCACCAGCAGAGGATGCGCGCCAGCATGTCCGTCACGGCCGAGGGCCGGGTCAGGACGTGCCCGCCGCCCGGATAGACCATGAGGTCGGTCTCCACGCCCCGCGCCTTCAGGCTGCGATACAGCAGCCGGGACTGGGACACCGGCACCATGCCGTCCGCGCCGCCGTGGAGCACCAGGGTGGGCACGTCCACCGACCCGATCCAGGTGATGGGCGACGCCTCGTCGTAGGGGCAGCGATCCTCCCACAGGGGGCCCTCGAAGTACTCGCGGTAGACCAGGGGAAGCCGCGGGGCCCCGAAGAACGACACCCAGTCCACCACCGGCGCCCCGACCGCGAGGACCCGCGGGACGGCGCTCCGGCGGGCGGCGTGCAGCGCCAGGGTGCCGCCGTACGACCAGCCCACCAGGGCTGTCTGCTCCGGGTGGGCCACGCCCATCTGCACGAGGCGGTCGGCGCCGGACAGGACGTCCTCGGCGTCCGCGCCGCCCAGGTCGCCGACGTTCGCGCGCAGGAAAGCGTCCCCGCGCCCCGTGGAGCCCCGGTAGTTGGGCGCGAACACCGCGAACCCGGCGTGGGCGAACACCTGGAAGTAGGGGGAGTACGTCCGGGCGATCCCCTCGGCCGGGCCGCCGTGCAGCCAGACCAGGAGCGGCGCCGGCCCGCCCCCATCCGGGCGCAGGAGGACTCCGTCCAGGCGCGTGCCGTCCGCCGCCGTCCAGGTCACGGTCTCCGCCGGGCGCTGGGACACGCGCGACAGCCCGCGGTGAAAGCGCGACACGGCGCGGCTGCGGGAGGCGCCGGGCTCGAGGAGGCGCAGTCGCTGGGGGCGATCCCCGTCCTGGCGGAGGAAGAGGAGGCGCCCGCCAGCGCGGTCCACGTGCGGCGCGCTCAGGTAGGTCCGCCGAGGGCCGAGGGGCGTGGCCCGCCCGTCCAGGTCGACGCGGTACAGTCGGCCGTAGGTCCCCTCGACCACGGCCAGGACCACGCCGCGGCCGTCCGGAAGCCAGTCGAACCCGGTGATCCACCCCTCGAGGTCGGGGGTGAGGCAGCGCGCGGCGTCGGGATCGCCAGGCCACCCGCTGGGGTCGACGACCCAGAGGCGCGCGGTGCTCAAGCGATGGCCGGCGCGCCGGGCCACGTAGGCCACCCAGCGCCCGTCGGGGGACCAGGAGAGGTAGCCGACCGGGCGCCCCGGCACCGGGAGAGCCCTCGTGTCGTCGCCCTCCCCGTCCGACACGTGCAGCGGCGGGTGCTCCATGGCGGGATCGTCCCTCCGCGGGATGTGGAGCCACGCGATGCGCTCCCCGTCGGGCCGGAGAGCGTAGTCCGCCACGTGGAGCCCGGCCGGCGTGAGCGGCGTCGCGCACACGTCCGGCCCCCCGAGGGCCCACACCCTCCGCCAGCCGTCGGCGTCGTCCCCGAGGCAGGTGGGCCCGTCGTCCCGGCCTCGCCACTTCAGGGCGCCCGCGCCCGGCGGGAGGTCCCCGAGCGACTTCGGCACGGCCTCCGGCCGGTCCAGGTCGAACAGGAGGGCCTCGAAGCCCTCCTTCGTGTCCCGCCAGGTCGCGAGGCGCCGGCCGTCCGGCGCGAAGACCGGCCCGAACCAGGAGGTGTCGCCGTCCCCCAGGCGGCGCCAGCGCTCCGGCCCGTCCAGGTCCCGCACGTACAGCGACGGGACGCGAGCGTCGAACGCCGCCACGAGTCGCGGGACCGACACCGCCACGCGGCGGCCGTCGTCACTCAGGGCACACCCGATGATGGGGCGATAGCGGACGGCGTCGCGTGGGATCATGGGCAGCGCTCCGGCGCGGGCAGCTGATGGTAGACGCTGCGCGCCGGCAGGACCAGCGGGTTCGAGCGCGTCACGGGTCTCGCCTTGCAAAGCGGTTCGAGCCCCGTCTAGAGTTCGCCTCTTCCGCCCATCGTCGGCGCGCCCGGCGGATCCCCCGATCGTCCACCGAGGTTCGAACCATGCGCAGGGTGCACTGGATCGCGTATCTGGCCGCGTTGGCGCTCGCGCTGGCCGCCTGTGACTCCGACGACGACGGCGGCGGGCTACCCACGGTCGACGCCTCCGGCGACGAGGGCGGCGGGGCCCGCGACGGCACGGGCGGCGACACGCCGGCACCCGGGGAGGACGCCACCGAGGACACGACCCTGGAGCCCACGCCGTGCACGACGGACGATCAGTGCGACGGGCTCGCGACGGGCGCCTGCCGGGGGGCGGTCTGCGGCAACGACGGCGTGTGCGTCATCGGCGATCTGCCGGACGGCACGCCGTGTGACACCGACGTCTGCCTCCAGGAGCAGGCGTGCGCGGACGGCGCCTGCGGCGGGGGCGCGCCCACGCCGGCGCAGTGCGACGGGCGGGAGTGCGGCGAAGACGGCTGCGGCAACTCCTGCGGCACCTGCAGTGGGGAGGAGACCTGCAACGAGGCGGGGCAGTGCACGACCGGGGGCGACCCGGCCTGGTCCTGCGACGAGCTCTCCTTCGAGGGCTGCTGCACGGACCAGGGCGCCGTGGTCTGGTGCGAGGAGGGCCAGGTCCAGCAGCTCGAGTGCTTCGCCGACGGCGGCACCTGCGGCTGGAACGGCGAGGAGGGATTCTTCGACTGCGCCGCCGAGGAGATGGGCGATCCCGGCGGCTCCGTCCCGTACCTCTGCCCCGGCGAGGCCTGCTCCGAGTCGTGCGCGGAGCGCGAGTGCGGCTACGCCTGCGGCGAGGCCTGCGGCACCTGCGGCGAAGGTCAGGTCTGCGACGCCGGCCAGTGCGTGGCCTGCTCCTGTGACGGCAAGGCGTGCGGCGACGACGGCTGCGGCGACTCGTGCGGCGCCTGCGGCGAGGGCGAGTTCTGCGAGGCGAACCAGTGCGAGGTCTGCTCCTGCGAGGGCCTCGAGTGCGGCGAGAACGCCTGCGGCGAGAGCTGCGGCACCTGCGGCGACGGCCAGGCCTGCACGGCCGAGGGCCAGTGCGTCGCGGATCCCTGCGAGGGCGTCACGGTGGTGGGCTGCTGCGACGGCAGCACCCTGTGGTTCTGCTCGGAGGGCCAGCTCGGCTCCGAGCAGTGCGAGGGGAGCTGCGGCTGGGATCCGGAAGGCGCCGACGGACAGGGCTGGTACGACTGCGGCGCGACCGGCACCGACCCGAACGGCGAGTTCCCCCTGGAGTGCCCCCACGTCGACCCCCCGCCGCCGGTGGACGAGGAGCCCGAGTTCGTGGAGCCGGTGCCCGACGTCGTCGAGGACGTGCCCGACGTCCAGGACGGCGAGGTCGTGGACACGGAGACCATCGAGGACATCGACGTCGGGCCGACCCCGGACGAGGGCCCGGTGCCCGACACCGACGTGGGCGTCACCCCCGACACCGCGCCCGACACCGACGTGGACGTCACGCCCGACACGGACGCCGACACCGCGCCCGACACCGCGCCCGACACCGACGTGGACGACTTCTAGGGCCCCCGGAACGAAGAAGGCCCGGTCGGCTCCATCGCTCGGGCCTTCGTTCGTCCGAAAAGGGCAGTCCTCAGCCCTTCCTTGCGGCCTCGGTCAGCTCGATCATCTTCTGGAGCGACCGGCGGGCGTCCCGCGCGATGGTGGCGCGATCCTCGGCGGCCAGGCGCTCGCGCCAGCCCGTCTGCTCGTCGACGACGTCGCCCGGGAGCACGTGGTTCAGCTCCGGCGCCCTGCCCTGTCGCAGGAGGTCCAGGATGGCCACCAGGTGCGGAGGGTCGTTCCGGGACATGGTCGCGCACCCGCAGCCCATGGACGGGAAGCGGGGGTCGTCCACGTCGGCGAGGTTCACGACCCGGACGCCGCGCTTTTCGGCCTGCTCGGCGGCGTTGCGGACGAAGTGCCCCTCGGTGCCGACGGCGACCTTCGAGCCCGCCGGGGCCTCCATGATCTCCTTCCACAGGTAGTTCGTGGAGCCCGAGCCGTCGGCGACCCGCACGACCTCGTGGGTGCACTCGGGGTGGACCAGCACGCGGTAGCCGCGCTCGCGCCACCACTCGACGTGGCCGGGCTGGAAGACCGTGTGGACGCCGCAGAAGGAGCCCCAGAGGATCAGCTCGGACTCGTCGAGGCGCCGGCGCTCCGCCGCGGACAGGTCGTCCACGCTCATCCGGCTGCCCTCCCAGCCGCCGGGCCAGGTGAACATGGCGTCGGGACCGATCCCCACCTCGCGGCCGGAGTTCTCGCCCAGGTGCCGGTCCGGGATGAAGAGGATCTTCCGCCCCTGCTCCCGGGCCCAGCGCATGATGACGCCGGCGTTCGAGCTGGTGCAGACGGCGCCGCCGGTCCGGCCCGCCATGGCCTTCAGGCGACCGCTGGTGTTCATGTAGCAGACCACCAGCAGGTCGTCGCCGTACCGCCCGTGCAGCTCGTCGAAGACGGGCTCGACCATCCCCTCCTTCGCGAGGGCCTCCATGGTGCAGCCGGACTTGGGGTTCGTGATCCACACGTCCTGGTGGTCGTGCTTCAGCAGCGAGATGGTCTCCGCCATGAAGTGGACGGCCGACTCCACGAAGATCTCGTACTCCGGGTGCAGCTCCGCCTGGCGCGCCAGGGCGTAGGAGTCGGCGATGTGCCCCCCGTACCGCTCGACCAGCTTCACGATCTCGCCGCCCATGTAGTAGTGGGCCATCAGCATGATGCGGCCGTCGAAGTGATCGAGGGCCGGGACGATGTAGCTGTCCATCCACGGCAGCACCGTCTCCGGCGTCCGATCGGGCAGCGCCAGGTACTCCTCCGCGTACGGCTCGAACTCCTCCTGGTACCAGTCCAGGGGGAGATCCGTCTGGCAGATGGGCATCCCCGGCTCCAGGGTGATGCCGCTCGACTGCATCGATCGATCCATTTCGACGTGCCGATGCGATCCCTGGTGCGTCTCTGTGCCGCGGTTCATGTGCACCTCCGTGGGCGGCGTGCCCTCGATGGATAGCCACCCGCCGCCGGAAGTCCAAGCGAATTCACGGGCGGGGGCTCCTGGTTCGCAAACCGGGAGCCCCTCGTGGATAATCCCGCGGGCGGTCGCGCGAGCGCCGCCCCACCCCCGCGCCGGAGCCCCGCATGTCCGTCACCCTGAACGTCGTCACCGGCATCCTCGGATCCGGGAAGACCACCGTCCTGCGCCACCTGGTCGAGGGCCCCACCATCGAGGGCCAGCCCGCCGTGGTCGTCGGCGAGTACGCCGAGCAGGGCTTCGACGCCGATATGCTCCGCGCCAGCGGCGCGCACGTGGTCCAGATCTCCGGCGTCTCCGTCGAGGAGCAGCCGGCCCGCTACGTCGAGGCCGTGCGGCGGCTCGTCACCTCCGGACGGCACGGGCGCGTCTGGCTCGAGACCAGCGGCGTCACCCACATCAGCCGGGTCGCCAAGGAGCTCGCGGCGGACCCCGAGATCGCCGAGCGCGCGCGCATCGGCCGCACGACGACGGTCCTGGACGCCGGCTCCTTCCACGCCCACGACCGCCACTTCGCGCCCCAGCTCTGGGGGCAGGTGGCCGTGGCGGACGTCGTGATCGTCAACAAGACCGACAAGGCCCACGAGGCCGACCTGGCCGCGATCCGGGACGCCCTGCGCGAGCGGCACCCGCGCGGGAAGGTGCTCCTCGCCTACATGGGCCAGGTCCGGCGCCAGGAGATCATGGCGCCCCTGGAGGAGGAGTTCCGCCCGGCGATCCTGGACCTCGAGTGGGGCGAGGACGCGCCGGCCGAGTTCGAGGCCTTCGTCTACCGGACGGAGGTACCCTGCTTCGACCGCGTGCTGTTCGGCCACCAGCTGCTCAACCTGCCCGGCGGACGGATCGCCCGCTTCAAGGGCGTCCTCAAGAGCTACGATCGCGCCCACTGCGTCAACGGCATGCCCGGACAGCTCGACTGGGACAACACCCCGGTCGAGGGTGACACCGCGATCGCGTTCATCGGCTTCGATCTGGAGGCCCGCCGCGAATCGATCACGGCGCTGCTCGACGCGGAGTTGAAGGCCCAGATGGACGACGGCCGCTGAGGCCGCCGCCGGGACGCGGCGCCGCCCGAACCATCTCCCGCCGCGCCGCGGTTCACGGACCCTGCCGGTCTGCTTGCGCAGCTCTGGATGTTTGCCATACTGCCGGGCATCAGCATCCCCCAACCTGCCAAGCAAATGGAGACCGGACATGATCCGACGGAACCCCGTCTTCCTTGTCGGCCTGTTCATGGCCGCGACGAGCCTTCTCTTCATCGCCTGCGACGACGACGGCGACGACAACGGCGGCACGCCCGACGTCACCGAAGACGTCCAGCAGGACGTCCCCGAGCAGGACGTCCCCGAGCAGGACGTCCCCGAGCAGGACGTCCCCGAGCAGGACGTCCCTGAGCAGGACGTCCCCGAGCAGGACGTCGACGACGACACCGCCACCGGTGAGGGCGCCTGCACCAACACCGCCGACTTCCAGATCATCACGACCGAGCCCACCACCGAGCAGTGCGCCGACTGCCCCGGCGGCGACGGCTGCGACACGCCACCCCAGATGACCGTCACGGCCGTCGCCCAGGAGGAGGGCGTGAACTGCATCGCCGCGCCGGACGCGGTGGAGTGCTCCCGGCCCGAGATCGAGGCCCGGACCGGCATCACGTCGGACTGCGCGACCTGCTACGCCGAGCTGATCTCCTGCGCCATCGACGAGTGCCTCGCCGAGTGCGGCGCTGCGCCGGACAGCCAGGCCTGCACCGACTGCCGGGCCGACAACTGCAACGACGCGTTCTTCACCTGCAGCGGGCTGACGGGCGACGACACCGACACCGCCGGCTGCGAGTAGGAGGGCGACGATGCGCTCCACGCGACATGCCCTGCGCGGGGCGCTCGTCGCGACGATCGTGGCCGCCGCCGGGGCCTCGCCGGCCCTGGCGGCGGGCTACGACACGCCGATCCTCTTCTCCGCCCGCCACATGGGCATGGGGGGAGCCGCGATCGGCTACGTCGACGACGGCTCCGCCCTGTTCCACAACCCCGCCGGCCTCGCCGGCATAGACAAGGGGAACATCCTCGGCCACGTCGGGATGCTCATCGGCACCCTGCAGGCCAGTCCTCACTCGAACGCCGTGAGCAAGCGCTCGGAGCTGACCGTGGCCCCGATGCCGCTCGTCGGCGGCGGCGGCCGCGTCACGGACTGGCTCGTGATCGGCGCCGGCATCTACCCGGTGGCCTCGGCGGGCGGCAGCTACAAGTACGAGGTCGGCGGATCCGAGCTCACCGACGAGACGACGCTGGTCTTCTTCGAGGCGTCGCCGGGGATCGGCATCAACCTGCCGGGGAATCTCAAGCTCGGCCTCAGCTACCGGGTCATCTACGCCTCGGTGGAGCGGAAGCAGGACAACTCTTTCGACTTCAAGCTCACGGGGCTGGACGGCAACGCGTCCCGCATGGGCGAGGCGAGCTTCCCGGCGTTCCGTATCGGCCTGCAGTGGGACCCCGTGGACTTCCTGAAGCTCGGCCTGAACTTCCGCTCCATCGCCAAGGTGGACTTGGAGGACACCGGCGACCTCATGTTCGCCAGCAACGAGGTGGACAAGGTCGAGGGGACCTTCACGCTGCCGGCCCAGCTCGGCTTCGGCGCGCGGGGCGACTTCGGCGACTTCGGCGCGGTCCTGGACGTGCAGTACACGTTCAACAGCCAGAACGGCGACCAGGACTTCGACTTCGGCGGCAGCGCTCCCATCAAGAACATCAACCGCTGGTCGAACAACGTGACCGTGCGCGTGGGCGGCGAGTACCGCCTCCACCCGACTGCGGACGCCACGCTGCCGATCCGCCTGGGCTATCTGCTGGACAGTCAGGCCAACAACCCGGACTACCCCACCGCCTTCGGCACGCCGCCGACCCACACCCAGTCGATCACCATCGGCGCCGGGTGGGACGGAGGTCCGTGGGAGGTGAACCTCGCCGGCGCCTACCGCTTCGGCGAGGTGGAGGTCGACCCGGACCCGGAGGACTTCTGCATCCCCTGTGGCAAAGCCGGGGACTACGCCATGGACCTCTTCGGCGTGTACACGGACTTCTCCTGGGACTTCTGAGCCGCCGGGGAATCCGAACGACGATCGACGGCCCGCTTCCACCCGGAGGCGGGCCGTCGTCGTCTCAGGCCCCGCGCGAGGCGCGCAACCGGGGAGCGATCTCGGTGATGGCCAGGTAGACGGCCAGGCCCAGGATGGCCAGCCAGCACTCGATGGCGTACAGGCGCCGGGTCACCATCATCTCGAAGGGGATCTCCGAGGCGCGCTCGCCGAGCGGTCCGCCGCCGGGCGGGGCGATGATCGCGAAGACCATCCACCCCGCGTAGGCGATCTCGGCGGCGAAGTTCGCGATGATGAACCAGTGGAGCAGCCGCCACGGCCAGGACAGGCGGCGGCGGGTCGTCGGGGGCGTGTCGGCCACGGGGCCTCCGTGCGCTCGGGAGCGTCGTTGATCCTCGCGTCCGGATTATGCGAAAGGAGGGAATCCCCTGCACGCCCAGGCGGTTTCTTCGCTCCCCATGCCCGTCTTCGCCCTGGACGAGGATCTCGTGTTTCCGCACCCGGAGCTGGCCGATCCCTCCGGGCTCCTCGCGGTCGGCGGCGATCTCCGCCCGGAGCGCCTGCTCCTGGGCTATCGCACGGGGATCTTCCCCTGGTACGACGAGGGGATGCCCCTGCTGTGGCACTCGCCGGATCCGCGCATGGTCCTCCATCCGCGGGAGCTGCACGTGGGCCGCAGCCTGCGGAAGCACATGCGGAGGCGCCCCTACACGCTTCGCTTCGACACGGCCTTCCGCGACGTGATCACGGCGTGCGCCAGCGTGCCGCGGCCCGGTCAGAACGGCACCTGGCTCACGGAGGAGATGATCGAGGCCTACGTCCTCCTGCACGACATGGGCTACGCCCACTCCGCGGAGGCCTGGCGCGACGGCGAGCTCGTGGGCGGCCTGTACGGCGTGTCCCTCGGCGGGATGTTCTTCGGGGAGTCCATGTTCGCCCGGGCTGACGACGCCTCGAAGATCGCCTTCGTCGCCACCGTGCGGCAGCTCCGCCGGTGGGGCGTCGGCCTCGTGGACTGCCAGGTCTACACGGAGCACCTCGCGCGCTTCGGCGCCCGCGAGATCCCGCGCCACGTCTTCCTGGGCCAGCTCCGGGACCAGCTCGACGTCCCGACGCGCCCGGGCCTCTGGTCCTTCGACGGCGACCCCTACGAGCCTCCCGCCTGATCCGGGGTCGAGATCCCGCCCGACCGCCGCTAGGATGCCGCCCATGAGCACCTTCTCCGAGTCCATCACCGTCCGGACGCCCGGCCGCAGCACCGTGGAGATCACCGACCGCGTCCAGGACCTCGTCCGCGCCTCCGGCATCCGCGACGGCCTGTGTACCGTCTTCGTGCACCACACGAGCGCCTCGCTCATGATCACCGAGAACGCCGACCCGGACGTGCGCCGGGACCTGGAGGCCTTCCTCTCCCGCCTCGTCCCCGACGGCGACGACCTGTTCCGCCACACCGCCGAGGGCCCCGACGACATGCCGTCCCACGTGCGCAGCGTCCTCACGCGCACGTCCATCGGCGTCCCCGTCCACGGCGGTCGCTGCGACCTGGGCACCTGGCAGGGCATCTACCTGTGGGAGCACCGCCACGCCGGGCACGGGCGCCGCGTGACCGTCACCGTGGTGGGCTGAACTCCAGGGCAATCGCAAAGTCGGACAAGCGTGGGCCGTGCGGCGGTACCGCGCCCCGCGCCGGATTGCACCCGCTCGGAAGCGATGGATTCTCCGCGTCTGAGAGCAGGCAAGGGCAAGGGCAAGGGCAAGGGCAAGGGAGGGCGGTCGACTTTG
>JBNJGB010000007.1:55688-218428 GCA_051747385.1 Myxococcota bacterium | reverse complement strand
GGTTCGGCGAGCACCCCGGACCCCCTGCGGGGTCCCCCTTCCGACGCCCCGATCGGGACCCGCAGCTTCGCCTCATCTGATGCGTTCCGCGCGTCATGCGCGCGACTACATTAATCCGATTGACAAGCGAGAGGGCCCTGCGTACGTTCCGCGACCGCCGAACCAGGGGGCTCCGATCTTGCGTCGGGTGAACGCGGGCCCGGCCCCCCTCGAGCGATCCCGAAGAGGTTGCCATGTTCGAGGTCGTGCTGGGCGACGACATCCGGAGCTACGACACCCGCCGCGAGGCGATCGACTTCGCCAAGGAGTGGACGCAGGAAAACCGCGGCACCGTCTCCATCAGCGACGAGGACAGGCGCGAGCGCCTCACCTACCAGGGGGGCGAGCTCGTGAGCTACGACTACGAGACGCGGCGGCGGTAGGACTGCGTGCCGTTGTCGGCTCGCAGTCCGAGCAGGACCGGCGTCCTCGCCGGCGTGTGATCGGTTCTGCCGCCGGGGCCATCCTACTGCGCTTCCCCGCGTTCTCCAGGCCTTGGCGCCTTGGCGCGAGCTCTTCGAAGCGGGCCGCCGTGCCTACTCGTCGTCCGGCTCGTAGAGGACCTCGAGGATCTCGATGTCCGTCTCCTCGCCGACGTGATTCAGCGTGACCTCGTCGCCCTCGCGGCGCCGCATGAGGACGCGGCCCAGGGGGGAGCGCCAGGAGATGCGGCCCTTGTCGGCCTCGATCTCGTCCTCGCCGACCAGGGTGTAGGTCCGCTCGCTGCCGTCGGGATAGCCGAGCACCACCGTCGCGCCGAAGAAGACCTTGTCGCCCCGGTCGATGCCCGGCTCGATGACCTCGGCCGCGTCGATGCGCTTGTCCAGCCAGCGCAGGCGGCGGTCGATCTCCCGGAGGCGCTTCTTGCCGTAGATATACTCGGCGTTCTCCGAGCGGTCGCCCAGGGAGGCGGCCCAGGCGACCTCCTCGACGACCTTCGGGCGTTCCTCGCGCAGGAGCTCGTCCTGCTCGTCGCGAAGGAGCCGATAGCCTCGGGGCGTGATGTAGTTCTTGAAGTCGGCCATGCGGTTCGTTCCCGGTCGGCTCCGTAGAACGGATGACTCTATCCGATCCTTCCCGGCGTGCGATAGCCTGAACCCGGACTCACGGGACGGGGAGGAGGCGCCATGTGCGGACGATTCGGGATGGCCCTTTCGGGCGAGGATCTCGCGGACCTGCTGGAGATCCCCCTGGAGGACGTCGCGGACGCGACGCCGCGCTGGAACGTCGCGCCGACCCAGCGCGTGCCCGTGGCGCGCGTGCTGCCGGGCGAGGGCAGGCGCGGGGCGTGGCTCCGCTGGGGCCTCGTCCCGTTCTGGGCGAAGGATACCCGCATCGGGAACAAGCTCATCAACGCGCGGGGCGAGACGGCCGCCTCCAAGCCCGCCTTCCGGGCGGCCTTCGAGCGACGCCGCTGCCTGGTCCCGGCCGACGGCTTCTACGAGTGGCGCAAGGTGCCCGGGCAGCGCACCAAGGAGCCCTGGCACGTGGGCCTCGTCGACGGCGAGCCCTTCACCATGGCGGGGCTCTGGGAGTCCTGGGACGATCCGGAGACCGGCGAGGTTCTGGAGACCTTCACCATCCTCACCACGGATCCGAACCCCATGGTGGCGAGGCTCCACGATCGCATGCCCGCCATCGTGGATGCCCAGGACCGCGCGCGTTGGCTCGATCCGTACACGCCTCGCGACGCCCTGTCGGCGATGCTGGGCCCCTTCCCCGCCGACCGCATGGAGGGGTGGCCGGTCACCACCCGCGTGAACACGCCAGCCCACGACGATCCCGGCTGCCGGGAGCGGCTCCCGACGCTGCTCTGAAAGGCGCAGGGCTCACCCGGGCGGTCGGCGTCCGACGATCAGCAGACGCTGGTAGTCGAGAAGGCGCGTGCCCTGCAGGTCGCACGGCGGATAGGCCTCGTCGAGCAGGTCCACGTAGCGGGCGATGTAGGCGTCGCGGTGGAGCTCGTCGTCGAGGCGCTCCAGGTACGGACGCATCGCCGTGGCGCGCGTGAAGTCTGCGATGGCCTCCGGCGCCGGCATGGCATGGCGATACGTCCGGAGCTCGCAGATCCGGTGGCGGAAGTCCGCCTCCTCCAGGAGCGTCGCGTAGGCCTCGGGTTCGAGCACGGGATAGCGCCGCTCGAACCCGTCGAACGACGCGGCGAACTCCGGCTCGCGCGCCACGCGATCGAGGAGGGTGTGGGTCGGGGCGCGGTGGTTGAAGGGCATCTGTACGGCCAGCCAGCCCCCCGGCGCCACCCGCTCGAGCAGGCGCGGGAAGAGGTGCTCGTGGCCGTCGACCCAGTGCAGGGCGGCGTTGCTCAGGACCAGGTCCCAGGGGCGGCCCTCCTCGTGCACGACGTCGACGATGTCGGCCTCCCGCCAGGCGATCCGCTTGCCCTTGTCGGGGGCCCGCTCGAGCATGGCCGAGGAGCGGTCGACGGCCAGGACGTGGCTCGCCCCCAGCCGCTCGGCCACGTCGGAGGTCCCCTGGCCGTGCCCGCATCCCAGGTCGACCCAGCGACCCGGGACGGACGGCGGCAGGAGGCGCACGAGGTCGTCGAACGGCCGCCGCCGCTCCTCGTCGAAAAGGTCGTACAGGTCGGGATCCCAGTCCGGCACGTGAGTCACCTCCTCCGCCCTCACGATACACCGCAAAGCGAGCCCCGACATCCACCCGGGGTCGGCGCCCGGCCGCGATCCGGACACGCCCCACCCGACCTTTCGCGCGTTACGCGCGCGCCACGCGCGTGTGCGTTGCCCCCCGTGGTTCCAGGGGTTTTACGGGCACGAAATGTGCTCGAAACACGCGAGGAGTACCCCTGGAACCCACGGATCGCGAAGCCTGCGCGGTCCGAGACGCATCCCTCGCAAGACGCCAGGCACGAGAGGACCAACATGGCTTACGACTATACCAAGATCGAGTACATCTGGATCGACGGCAACAAGCCGACCGCGACCCTGCGCTCGAAGACGAAGGTCGTCGACAACGGCGAGGAGCCTCCGATCTGGGGCTTCGACGGGTCGAGCACCAACCAGGCGCCGGGGGACGCGTCCGACTGCGTGCTGCGGCCGGTGCTGGTCACGGACGACCCGATCCGCGGCGGCCACCACAAGCTGGCGCTGTGCGAGGTCCTGACGACGGACATGCAGCCGCACCCCAGCAACACCCGGGCCGCGTGCGTCGAGACCGCCGACAAGTACGCCGACCAGGAGTCCTGGTTCGGCATCGAGCAGGAGTACACCTTCTTCAAGGGCTCGACCCCGCTGGGCTGGCCCGAGCGCGGCTTCCCCGGGCCGCAGGGCCCCTACTACTGCGGCGTGGGTGACGACGAGGTCCACGGGCGGCCCATCGTCGAGGACCACATGGAGGCCTGTCTCCGCGCCGGCATTCGGCTGTCCGGCATCAACGCCGAGGTCATGCCCGGTCAGTGGGAGTTCCAGATCGGCCCCGTCGGCCCCGTCGAGGTCTCCGACCAGATGTGGCTGGCCCGCTACCTCCTGTACCGGATCGCCGAGGACTACGAGGTCAACGCCACCCTCGACCCCAAGCCGGTCAAGGGCGACTGGAACGGCGCCGGCGCCCACACGAACTTCTCCAACAAGGCCATGCGCGAGAGCTACGACGCCATCATCAAGGCGGCGGAGGCCCTGGGCGAGAAGGCCGACCTGCACATCCAGCACTACGGCCACAATGTCGCGGCGCGCCTGACCGGCCTCCACGAGACGTGCTCCTACCGGGAGTTCCGGTACGGGGTGTCGGACCGCGGCGCGTCCGTGCGCATCCCGTGGATGGTCGCCCGCGACGGCAAGGGCTACATCGAGGATCGCCGGCCGAACGCGAACATGGACCCGTACGTGGTGACGCGCCTCATCACGGACACGGTCTGCTCGGCGATGTAGGTCGCAACAGGGCGGCGGGCTCGGGTCCGCCGCCCGATCGTTCGCTTCCGTCTCCGTCCGCGGTCGCGCCGGTCCCCTCGGGGCTCCGGCGTCGGTGCGTGGTACTCGCGAGGTGATGCGCCCCGGCGCGGCCTCGGCCGCCCGGGAACCCGGGCGGGGGCGGAGGTGATTCGGCGCGGCGCCCACCTCGCCCGCCGCGCCGGATTTGACACGGTCGGGTCGCCCGCCCGATGAAGGCTCCGTGGACTACGGGGCCTACCGACCCGACGGCCTCTCCCCCCGGCGCGAGGCGCGTCGACGACGACTCCGGAGGGGCGTCGGCGTGACCGTGCTGCTGGCGTTGGTGGCCGGCTTCGCGGGTGCCCGGCTGTGGTTGGGGGCGGATCGCCAGGAGATGGCCCTCGCCCGCGGCGCGGAGGCGCTCCACCGGGCTCTCCACGGAGACGAGGAGGCCTGGGACGAGGCGCGCGAGGCCTATCGCCGCGCCGCCCGGGACACGCTCGTGGACCCGTATCCCCTGTTCGCCCTGGAGATCACCCGCGAGCTACGCTCCGGCGAGCCGGAGGCGGCGACCGGCTCGGCCACCGCGGTGCTCCTCGCCCTGGTCGAGGGTCGGCTGGAGGCCGCCCGCACACGGCTGGAGGAGGTGGAGCCCGGCCGGGGCCGCGATCTCCTCGAGCGGCTGCTGGACGACCTGCTCCGGGCTCACTCGGACAGCAGGCCCGAGTAGCGCAGCGCCCAGTACGGCAGCAGGTAGGCGGTGGGGCCGCTGATCTCGGTCCCGTCGCCCCCGTCCTGCATGTTGTGGAGGTTGCCGTTCCACCAGATGGTGCGGATCTCGTCGTAGGGGAACACCCGCGCGAACTGGGGATCGCCGTGGCGGTCGTCCGGCCAGACCACCGAGTCCTTCCGGTGGGTGTTGTCCATGCGGAGCGCGCGGCGGTCCTGCGGCATCAGGCGCAGGCTCTCCAGGGCGGGGCCGGCCTGCATCTCCACGGCGTCCCAGCCCGCCGCGATGGCCACGTAGGCGGTCCAGAGCGGGTTGCGCTCTTCCTCCTCGTGCTCGTAGAGGAAGAGCAGCCCGTCGATCCAGCGCTGACGGCGCTCCTCGTTCGGCTCGTAGCGGATGAGCGTCTGGTACGCCAGCATCGCCAGCTCGTGATCGGAGTGGTTGGCGTGCTGCGGCTCGACGATGGTCACGGTCTCGTCGTGGGGCGTGGCGGACTCGTCGTACAGGTGCTCGGTGACGAGCGCCTCGTAGGCCTCGTAGAATCGCGGCTCCCCGGTCATGTGCCAGGTGGCGAGCAGGTGGCCGAGGATCTCGACGGAGTTGAGCCAGCCGCCGCCGAACCAGCTCTCGCCGCAGCGCTCGATGGCCTCGCCGAGCCCGTACTCCTCGGTCAGGGCGTCCACGCAGCCCTCGACCCCGCCGTGCACGTACGCGACGGACATGTGCTCGGGGCTCCATTGCCCGTGGAGCGTCCTCTCGCCGTCCAGGTCGATCAGCTCGAAGCCGCCGTCGATGATGTAGTCCATGGCCAGGGCCGCGGCGTCCGCGATCTCCTGCCGCTCGGCCTCCGTCTTCGCGCAGAGGTCGTAGAAGAGCGGGTAGCCGTAGTAGTGGCCCGCGTACTCGTCCGAGGACGTGTCGTCCTTCCAGTAGTAGTCGGCGCCCTCGTACGTCTCGGCGTGCCAGTTGGGCTGGTCGGCCTTGTTCGTGTACGTGCCGCCCTCGTCGGATCGCACCAGGGAGCGCGTGACGAAGCCCGTCGGCAGGCCGGCCTCCTCGAAGGTCTTCGCGGGCACGCGGATCTGCAGCAGCATCGTGTCCAGGGCCTTGCGCGCCTTGTCGTAGTACCGCTCGTCGCCGGTCGTGGCGTAGGCGTAGCACCACGCGCCGATCTGCATCTGGGTCCAGAGGCCGTCGTTGTCCTTGTCGTAGGTGTTCCACGACGTCGGACTCCAGGCGTCGTCGCTCCGGATGTCCGACGGCACGAAGCCGTCCATCCGCCAGAAGTGCTCCTCCTGGAGCGTCTCGAGCACCTCGGCCTTGCCCGCGAGCGTGCGCTCCACCCAGTCGATGCGGGTGATGCCCGCCGGCGTCGCCAGCCAGAGCGCGCCGTCGGCGTCGGCCACCACGTCGGTCACCTCCATCGTCGGCAGCCAGCGCAGCCCCGCGTAGTGGTCGACGCGGACGAACGGCGTGTCCGCCCCGTCGTCGGCGAGCTCCAGCAGGCTCGCCGCGACGCCGTGACCCACGAGGATGCGGCCGTCCGCGAGCGCGTGGACCGCTCCCACGTCGCCGGCCGGGAGCTGCCGTGCGCCCGGCGTCGGCACGACGGACCACGGGTTGCTCCCCAGGCGCGCGATGCCCGTCGCCGTACCCGCCCAGACGTGCTCGCCGTCCGGGGCCGGGGTCAGGGAGCGCACGTCCGGGTCCGGCAGGAGCTCCTGTCCCTGCCCGAGGGAGTCGTCGGGGCCCGGCGGGAGCCAACGGAGGACCCCGCCGTCGTGGGCGAGCCACACCGCGCCCGCGACGTCCACCGCCACGTCGCGGTAGCTCTGGGCGTGCCCCGGGTGCGGCTCCACGCCCTCGTCCGTGACCTCGGCGAGGCCGGCCTCGCCGGCGATCCAGGTCGTGTCCTGGTGGACCGCGACGGCGTGGTAGCCCGTCGCGTCGATCTCGACCGTCGTGAAGGCGCCGCCGTCCACGGAGAGCCAGGAGACCGCGGCCTCGGAGAGGACGGCGAGCCGCCCCGCGCCGTCCAGGGCGTCCGCCAGGTCCAGGACCTCGCCGATGGAGGTCTCCACGGCCTCGAAGGCGTCGCTCTCCGGCGCGTAGACGAACAGGCCGCCGCTCGTGCCGGCGTAGAGGCGCCCGCCCACGAACGAGAGGACGCGGACGTCGAGGACGGGGAGGCGCTCGGTCGTCCGGTACTGCGTCGGCTCGTCCACCGTGAAGGGCGCCGAGGCGCTCGCCACCGCCGGATTGTCGACGTGCTCGTGCACGGCCGGGGTGGGGACGCCGACGTCCTCGACGTCCGGCCCCGCGTCCTCCGCGGCGTCCGGTGTCGCGTCCTCCTTCGTGTCCGCGGTCACGTCGGGTGTCGTGTCCGGCGCCGCGTCGGCGATCGCGCCTCCGTCCCCGTCGTCCCCGCAGCCCGCCGCCAGTACCACCACCAGCAGTCCGATCAGCCCACGCGTCCATTCCAGCATCACACCCCTCCCGAGCCCGGCGCCCGCGGAGCCTATCACCGCCCGCACATCCCTTCACGCGGGAGCGCGACGTCGCTTGACCCTGCCGTCCGAGGGCACACCGGTTGCACAGACGTCCGACGGAGGAACGCACGACCACGGAGGCAGAGGCCACGGAGGCAGAGCAATGTACGGTGATACGCCCCGCCCCCCGGCGTCTCGTCGCGCCCGTCGACCCGGACCGGGTGTCGTGGCGCTCCTGGCCACCCTGTCGCTGATCGCCACGTCGTCGGCTGCGATGGCAGCCGGTGTGTCCCTGCGGGGCGCCTACGAGGCGATCGCCCGGGCCTCGCTGACGTTGGAGCCGGCTCGCTGTGCCGCGGTGCTGGTGGTGGATCGTGTCCATGCGCTGACGGCGGCCCACTGCGTGGAGGGACGCCGCACGACCCGCGTGACGTTCCGGGACGGCCACTCGACGGTGGCGCGGGTGGTCGATCGCTCCGAGGCGAGGGATCTGGCGCTCCTCCGCCTGGTCGAGCACGCCTCGGCCACACCGCTCGCCCTGGCCCGGGAGCACCCGGCGAAAGGTCAGCGCCTGCTCTTCGTGGGACGCGTGGATCGGCGACGCCCGCCGGGGCTGGTCCGGGTGCACGGGTTGGGGCGCTGTCGCTCGCTTCCCCGCGTCCCGCGCGCCGTCTTCACCGACCTCGACGTCGAGCCGGGGGCGTCTGGTGCGCCCCTGGTCGATCGACGCCTGCGGGTCGTCGGCCTCGTGCACGGCGGCGCCCGATGCCACATCGCCACCCCCGTCGGGCCGGTGGCGGAGGCCGTCGAGGCGCACGTGCGACGCGAGCACCAGCTGTTCCGAGGCGACGGCCACCGCCGCGGGCACGCAGCCGACTGTCGGTGCCCGCGGCACCCGCGCATCGCCCACAGGCCGCCCTGCAGGTGAGGCCCTCGGCGGAGAAGTGCGTAGGCAGGGGGGGGTGGGGCGAGAAAGTGAGAAGTGAGTAGGCTTGACCCCACTAGGTGGGGCGTGGCACGCTCGCGCCTTCTGGGTGGGAGGGACGGACGTGGGCAGCGCGAGGAGGATGGGGATCGCCTGGTCGCTCGGCGTGTTCGCCGGGGTGATCCTGCTCCACGCGCCGCTGCTCGGGCCGTACATCCAGAACGGCGACGGCGCCGTGTACAACCAGCAGGTGGAGCGCCGGGACCTGTCCGTCCGGACGACGCACATCGGCTACGTGGCCCTCGGGGTGGCCTTCGACGCGCTCTGGCCCGGGTCGACGGACACGGCCATGAACGTCCTGTGCGCGGTGGCCGGGGCAGTAGGCGCGACGGCGCTCTGGTGGATCGCCCTCTCCCTCGGGGCCGGGCGGGCCCTGGCGCTCCTGGCGGCGCTGCTCGCCCTGGCGTCCCACGCGTACGTCCGCGGCATGGTGCTCTCCGAGGTGGACACGGTGCTGGCGTCGCTGACGGTCACGGCCCTCGCGCTCCACCTGCACCGCCGGACGGTCCTGGCGGGCCCGGTCTACGGCCTGGCGATGCTCGTGAGCCCCCTGGCCGCCTGGAGCCTGCCGTGGTTCGTGCTGCTACGGACCAGCGACGCCGCGACCGCTCCGGCGCGCCACCTCGACCACCTGAAGCGGGTCGTGGTGTTCGGGCTGACCAGCCTGGCGGTCTACGCGCCGGTGGTCGGCATCCACTGGGACAACTACTTCCACGGCGGTCGCGGCATCCTGACCGCGCCGCGAGAGCCCTTGGAGCCGCTCGTCGGCCTGGAGCGGAGCCTCGACTTCTTCACGGGGGAGGGCGCCGCGCTGCTTCCGCTGATGCTGGCGGGGCTCTTGCTGGTCGGCACCCGCCGCGGCGAGGCGCGCCGGATCTCCCTCGCCCTCGGGGTGTCGGTGTCGGTGGTGGCGACGGCCCTGCTGGGCGAGCGGTTCGTCGACGTGCCGGTGCAGCTTCCGAACTGGCTCGTCCTGTGCGCCTTCGCGGCCGTGCTCGGCCCCACGGTCGGAGCGTCGCGGCGCTGGCTCGCCGTCCCGGCGGTCGCGATCCTGCTGACGGCGCTTCCGGCGCGCCTTTCGGTGGCCGAGGAGGTGGAGACGATCGCCGAGGAGCGCGCCACCTACCTCGCGATGAAGGAGGCCAGCGCGCCACACCCCGTCTACCTCGTCGGCCTCCGCAAGAGCTGGGACGACGGCGTCCCCTTCGAGCGCATCGTCTACGGCGAGACGAAGCTCGGCCGGGGGCTGAGCTGGGGACACTTCCGCCGCGTCACGAAGCGTATCGCCCGGGACGACACGGACTTCGAGATCTGGTTCCAGCGGCGCGTCCGGGAGCGCGATCTCCGGCCGCTGCTCGGGCGGTACGACCTGGAGGAGCGGAGCCTCCGCGGCCGCGACTACCAGGTCCTGGTGCCGGCGGAGCGCGATTGAGCCCCCGCGGGCGGCCGCTTGTTGCACCGGGTCGCCCGCTGCGATAGTCGGCTGTCGCCGCATGGAGGGCCCGCGTGGACCACATCCGCAACTTCTGCATCATCGCCCACATCGACCACGGGAAGTCGACGCTTGCCGATCGCCTCATCCAGGCCTGCGGGGCTGTGGACAGCCGCGAGTTCCGGGATCAGCTCCTGGACTCCATGGACATCGAGCGCGAGCGCGGCATCACCATCAAGTCGAACACCATCACGCTGCGCTACACGGCGAAGGACGGGCGCGAGTACGAGCTGAACCTCATCGACACGCCCGGGCACGTGGACTTCTCCCACGAGGTGCGGCGCTCGCTCATGTCCTGCGAGGGCGCGCTCATGGTGGTGGACGCCTCCCAGGGCGTGGAGGCCCAGACCGTGGCGAACCTTTACATCGCCATGGAGTACGACCTGGAGCTCCTGCCGGTCATCAACAAGATCGACCTGCCGGCGGCCGATGTGGAGAAGGTCCAGGAGGAGATCGACGAGGATCTGGGCCTCGATCCGTTCGCGGCCATCCCCATCTCCGCCAAGGACGGCATCGGCATCGAGGACGTCCTCGAGGGGATCGTCACGAAGCTGCCGCCACCCGAGGGTGACCCGGAGGCGCCGCTGAAGGCGCTGGTCTTCGACGCCTACTACGATCGCTACCGCGGCGTGGTGCTCATGGTCCGGGTCATGGACGGGGCCCTGCGGAAGGGCGACGCCATCCGCTTCATGCACGCCGGGAGCGAATACAAGGTCGACGAGATCGGGCAGAGCGGGCTCCAGCGCGTCCCGACCACGGCCCTGAGCGCGGGGGAGGTGGGCTACGTCATCGCCGGCGTGAAGACGATCCGCGACATCGAGGTCGGCGACACCCTGACCCACGTGGATCGACCCGTCGACGCGCCCGTGCCCGGCTACCAGCCGGCGAGGTCCGTGGTGTTCTCGTCCATCTACCCGATGGGGACCGACGAGTACGAGGAGCTGACGGCGGCCCTGGAGAAGCTGGCCCTGAACGACGCGGCCCTGGTCTACGAGAAGGACTCGTCGGCGGCCCTGGGTTTCGGCTTTCGCTGCGGCTTCCTCGGGCTGCTCCACCTGGACGTCGTGCAGGAGCGGCTGCGCCGCGAGTTCGGCCTGTCCCTGGTCCTGTCGGCGCCGTCCGTCCTCTATCGCGTGAGGCTGAAGGACGGCTCGACGGTGGAGGTGGACAACCCGGACCTGTGGCCGGATCCCACCGACATCGAGGGGATCGAGGAGCCGTACATCCGGGCCTCCATCCTCGTCCCGGAGACCTACATGGGCCCGGTGATGGAGCTGTGCACGGAGTCCCGCGCGTCGAAGCTGGACATGAGCTACCTCGCCGTGGGGCGCGTGGAGGTCCACGCCGAGATGCCCCTGGGCGAGGTCCTCTTCGACTTCTACGACCGGCTCAAGACCATCACCCGCGGCTTCGGCTCCCTGGACTGGGAGGAGCTGGATTACCGGCAGTCGGACATCGTGAAGGTCGACATCCTGGTCAACAAGGAGCCCGTGGACGCGCTGGCCTACCTGGCCCACGTCGACAAGGCCCGCGCCAGGGGGCTGCACTACGTGGAGCAGCTCGCGAAGGCCATCCCGCGCCACCAGTTCAAGATCCCCATCCAGGCGGCCATCGGCGGCAAGGTCATCGCGCGGTCGAACATCAACGCCCTGCGCAAGAACGTCACCGCCAAGTGCTACGGCGGCGACATCAGCCGGAAGCGCAAGCTCCTGGAGAAGCAGAAGAAGGGCAAGGCCCGCATGAAGCAGGTGGGCAACGTCCAGATCCCCCAGGACGCCTTCGTGGCGGTCCTCCGCACCGACCAGGAGTAGTCTCGCCGGCCGCGTGGGCGGTCCGGAGAGGTTGCAGTGGGGTGTCCGGGTTGCTGGCCGGGTGCGCGGATCGGCTGCAACATGGGGCGCAGGGGATGTGGCTCGCCGCCGTTCCCCCACACCGTCGCCCTGCAAGACCCAGCCTGGATGGCCATCCGCCGGGAGTGTGCAGATGGACGACCGAGATCCGCCCACCGACCGAGTCGACGAGCTGGTGCGGCGGGTAGAGGACCTGGAGCGCCGCCTGCGTCGCCTGGAGCGTCGCGAGGCGGCCGTCGCGCCCACCGCGGCTCCGGTCGCTCCCGCTCCCGAGGAGGAGGCGACGTCGGCCGGCGCCGAGGGGACGGCGGGCCTGATCGGCGGCGTGCCGCCAGGGGCCCTCGTGACCATGCTCGGCCGGACGTGCCTCGCGCTGGGCGGCGCCTGGCTGCTGCGCGCGGCGGTGGAGCAGGGCGGCCTGGGGCTGACCCTGGGCGTGATCCTGGGGCTGGCCTACGCCGCCGTCTGGCACGTGGCCGCCGACCGCGCCGCGCAGGCGAAGCGCCACGCGAGCGCGCTCTTCCACGGGCTGGCGGCGGCCGCCATCGGCGCGCCCATCGTCTGGGAGAACACGGTCCGGAACGGCCTGCTCGCGCCCGACGTGGCCGCGCCCGTCCTGGCCGGGCTGGGGCTGCTGGCCCTGGCGGTGGCCTGGCGTGGCGGCATGCAGTGGTACGCGCTCGTGAACATCCTGGCCGTTTGCGGCGCCGGCCTGACGCTGATGGTCCAGACCCACGACTTCCTGCCCTTCGGCCTCGTGCTCCTCGGCCTGGGCGGCGCGGCCGTCGCGATGAGCCACCTCCGCGAGTGGAGGATCCTGCCGTGGCTGGCCGTGGTCCCGCTGGACCTGGGCGTCTGCCTCGCCGTGATCTGGCTGCGGAATCCGAACTTCGCCCTGCGCCTGGACACCCCCGAGGTCGGCCTCCTGTTCGCGAGCATCTGGGCGGTCTTCGCCGGCCTCGTGGCCTGGCGCGGCCTCCACCGGCGCGGGTTCATCGGCCGCTTCGACGTCGCGCAGATGCTGTTCGCCTTCGTGGCCGGGTACGAGGGGGCCCACTGGCTTTTCGACGGGGACGCGGCCCTCGCGCTGGCGGGCGCGGCCCTCGTCGTCGGGGCCGCCTGGTGGATCGTCGCGCTGGCGGCCGCCCGGCGCCTGGAGGAGGGCGAGGATCTGGACTTCTTCTCCGGGCCCCACGAGCCGTACGTCCTCGGGGGCTTCGCGCTGCTCATGGTCCTGGACGGCTCGGGGCGCGTGCTGCCGCTGCCGATCGCCGGGATCCTGTGGGGTGCGCTGGCCGTCCTGGCCGTCCACGGCGTCCGGCGGGGCCTCCGCTTCCTGGAGCCCTTCGCGGTCCTCTTCGCGGCCGCGGCGACGGTGGGCTCGGGGCTGATGGTCGGGGCCTGGGACGCGCTGGCGGGTCCCGCGGAGGCGGCCTGGCGCCCCCTGCTGGCGTTCGAGCCTCTCGTCACCCTCGGCGCCCTGGCCGCGGCCTTCTGCCTCCTCCCCCGGCGCCCGGGCGAGCGCCCGCTGGCGGAGACCGCCGTCGGCGTCCTCGTGCTGGGCGGGCTGGGCGGAGTCCTCGTCACCCTCCTCGCGGGCCCGGTGGCCTCGGCACCCGGCGCCGGGGCGCACGCCGGGGTGCTCGCCGTGCTCCGGACGGCGATCATCGCGGCGTCGGCGCTGGTCCTGGCCTTCGTGTATCGCCGCACCGGACAGCGCGGCCTGGCGTGGCTCACGGTCGCCGCCCTGGCCGCCGGGGGCGTCAAGCTGGTCATGCAGGACCTCGCCGCCGCCGGAGCCGGCCTCCTCTTCCTCTCGTTCGCGCTGTATGGGCTGGCCCTCATCCTGGCGCCCAGGATCGTCCGAGGGACGGAGACCGGGTCGGAGGCGTCTTCGGAGTCCTGAGGATCGGGCCCGGTACATGGATCGCTCCACCGCCTCGAGGAGGCGCTCCACGTCCGCCGGGGCGGTGGTCCCGATCCGGAAGGTGTCGGCCCGGTTCCCGGACCGTCAGCGAATTTCTGCGCAACGTTCGCGCCCCGACCCGACACGAGGGAGGTGGACGCCGCTGCGCGGAGGGTGGACATGGATCGTGGGCTGGCGCTCGTGGCGGGCGCGCTGTGGGGCGGCTGGATCGGGCCGCCGGACCACCTCGTGGGCCTCGTGGCCTTCGTGGCGCTCGTGGTCGCCGGCCGGTGGGCGCGCCGCCGGGTGCGACGCATGCTCGTGGGGGCGGCCCTGGGCGTGGTGGGTAGCGTGTGGGGCGGCGTGGTGGCGCCCCCGCCGGCGCTGGTCGGCTCGCCGGAGGGTCGGCTCCGCCTGGAGGGGAGGACGGTGGAGGTCCGCTGCCGGCAGGTGGATCGGTGCACGGTGTGGCTGGACGAGGTCGAGGCCGAGGGCACGCCGCTCCGCGGGATGGTCCCGCTCTGGACCGACGGTGACGCACGGATCCGGCTTCGGCCGGGAGACCGGGTGGCGGCGTGGGCCGAGGTGCGCGGCCGGGCCGTGGACTCGAACCCCGGCGTGCGGGCTCCGTGGCAGCGGAGGCGCTTGCGCTGGCGGGCCCGCGCGCGCCTCGACCGCCCGCTGGAGGTGACACGGGCCGACGGCGCCGCGCTGCTGCGGGTGCGACTCGCGCTGAGGCGCACCCTGACCCTCCCGGGCGAGGAGGTCACGAGCCTGTACCGGGCCCTGCTGCTGGGCGATCGCACCCGCCTGTCCCGGGACCTCCGCGAGGCCTTCGTGGACAGCGGGACCGTGCACCTGCTGGCCATCTCCGGGCTGCACCTCGCCGTCATCGGGTGGGGCCTGTACCGCGTCCTCCTGGCGGTGCTGCTCCGCGTGCGCCCGTGGGCCCAGGCGCGCCGCCTCCCGGCCTGGGCCGCGGTCGGGGCTGCCGCGTGGTGCTGGGCCTACGTCCTCGCCATCGCGCCGAGCCAGGCCACCCTCCGAGCGGCCGTCGCGCTCACGGTCGTCCTGGGCGGCGCGGCCCTCGCCCGTCGAGCGCGCTCGAAGCGGGCGCTGGTGGTGGCCGCCGGGGCCCTGCTGCTCGCCGATCCGCGCGCGGTCGGGACCGCCTCCTTCCAGCTTTCCTTCGCCGCGGCCGGGTCGCTCGTGCTCGGCGTGCCGCGGCTCCGTCCGGTCCTGGACTGGCTCGACGAACCCGGGACGCTTCCCGGGCCCCGGTGGCGCGCGGTGGCGAAGGCCCTGGTGGGCGCCGTCGCCGTGTGCGCGCTCACGTTCGCGGCCACCGCGCCCCTGGGGCTGGCCTGGTTCGGCCAGCTCGCGCCGGCGGGGCTGGTGACGAACCTGGTGGCCGTGCCCCTGGTCTCGCTCCTCGTGGTGCCGGCGGGCTTCCTGTGGCTCCTGCTCGCGCTCGCGACGCCGACGCTGGCGGCGTGGGTCGCCCCCGTGCCCACGGTGGCGGCGGGTTGGCTCCTCGACCTGGCGGAGGCCTGGGCCGAGATCGCCGGCCCCGCCACCCGGGCCGCCATCCCCCACGCCGCCGGTGTGGCGGGCGCCGTGGCGGTGGTGGCGGCCCTGGGAGGGAGGCGGGCGCGACGCCTCGCCGTGGGCTGCGCCGCCCTCGCCGTGGCCGTCGGGGTGGCCTCGGGCGCGTCTCGGGGCGCGCTGAGCCTCACCGCCCTGGACGTCGGCCACGGAGACGCCCTGCTCCTGCGGACGCCCGAGGGCGGGGCCGTCCTGGTGGACACGGGGGGGCACCACATGGACCGGGCCGAGCAGGCCCTGGCGCACCGGCGCCTCGTCCCCGCCCTGACGCGCCTGGGGGTGGATCGGCTGGACCTCCTGGTGGTGACCCACGCGGACCGGGACCACGTGGGCGCCGGCGCGCGGCTGGCCCGGCGCATCCCGGTGGGCACGCTGTGGCTCCCGCCGTGTGGGACCCGGACCCGATCCGTGGAGCGGCTCGCTCGGCGTGTCGCCCTGGACGGCGGCACCGTGCAGGAGGTCTACCGGGGCCGCGCGTTCGAGTGGGCCGGCGCCCGGTTCCGCGTCCTGTGGCCGCCGTCCGGCGCGGCCGGGCGAGGGCGGAGGTGCAGGGCGGGGCGGAACGACGCCGGCGTGGTGCTCTCGGTGGAGCACGGGGGCCGACGCCTCCTGCTGGCCGCGGACGTGGAGCGCCGCGCGGAGGCCGCCCTCGTAGCTCGAGAGGGAGCCGACGGCCTGCGGGCAGACGTGCTGAAGGTCGCCCACCATGGCAGCCGGACGTCGTCCACGGACCGGTTCATGGCGGCGGTGCGCCCGCGCGCGGCCGTCGTCTCGGGGGCGTGGAAGCCCGGGCCCATGCCGCCGCACCCGAGCGTCCCGGCGCGGATGCAGCGCGCCGGCGTGGCGGTGTGGATCACGGGCCGCGACGGCGCGGTCACCATACACGTCGGCCCCGACGGGGCGCTGCGCGTGAGCGACGCCCGGGGCCTGTCGTGGAGCCAAGAGGCCGCAGAGGGAGAGCTTCCCGGAGTCCGTGAGTGAGACTGCGGACCGAGCGATTCGCCTCGAACCGGCGTGCTCGTCAAGGAGCGAACCGGAGGCATACCCGGAGGGTATGTCGAGGATGAGCGACGCCGAGGAGCGCGTCGGGGCGAGGTGAGCGCGACGGGAGCCGTTTCATTCACGGGCTCCCTACACCTCCATGATCTCTCGTTCCTTCTTCTCCGCGTCCTTGTCGATGACGGCGACCTTCTGGTCCGTCACGTCCTGGATCTCCTTCAGCGTGCGGTGCTGATCGTCCTCGCTGACGTTGTCCACGTCCTTGACCATGGCGTTCGCGTCGCGGCGGACGCTCCGGACGGACACCCGCGCGTCCTCGGCCAGCTTCTTGAGCTGGCGGACCAGCTCCTGGCGGCGCTCGCCGGTGAGCGGCGGGATGGGCAGCCGGATGATCTCGCCGTCGTTGTTCGGGGTGAGGCCCAGGTTGCTGGAGACGATGGCCTTCTCGATCTCCGTCAGCAGGGACTTGTCCCACGGCTTGATGGTGATGAGCCGCGGATCCGGGATGTTCAGCGCCGCCACCTGGTTCAGGGGCGTCGGCGTGCCGTAGTACTCGACCCGGATGCCGTCCAGCATCTGGAGGTTGGCCCGCCCCGTGCGGAGCTTGGTCAGCTCGCGGCGGAAGGCTTCGATCGCCTTGTCCATGGACGACTGGGCGTCCTGCTTGATCTCGTCGAGCATCGCGGTCTCCCGTCCTCGGTTGGCCGGGCGAGCATACCCGCCCGGGATCGCATTGCAAGCGAGCCGGGGACGCGCTCAGCGGTGGACGAGGGTCCCCAGGGGCTCGCCGCGGACCGCCCGCACGATGTTGCCGGGGGAGGTCATGTCGAACACCAGGATCGGCAGGTCGTTCTCGGCGCACAGGGTGATGGCCGTGGAGTCCATCACGCGGAGGTTGCGCTGGATCACGTCCAGGTACGTGAGCTCGTCGTAGCGGGTCGCGTCGGCGTGGGTCATGGGGTCCTTGTCGTAGACCCCGTCCACCTTCGTGCCCTTCATGACCACGTCCGCGTGGATCTCCGCCGCCCGGAGCGCCGCCGTCGTGTCCGTCGTGAAGTACGGGCTGCCGGTGCCCGCGCCGAAGATGACGACGCGGCCCTTCTCCAGGTGCCGCTCGGCGCGACGGCGGATGTAGGGCTCGGCGACCGCCTGCATGTCGATGGCGCTCATCAGGCGCGTGTCCACGTCGTGCTTCTCGAGGGCGTCCTGCAGGGCCATGCCGTTGATGACCGTGGCGAGCATGCCCATGTAGTCGGCCGTCGCGCGGTCCATTCCCGCCGCGGAGCCCTTGAGACCACGGAAGATGTTGCCGCCGCCGATGACGATGGCGACCTGCACCCCGAGGCCGACCGCCTCGCGGATCTGGGCCGCCAGCCCGTTCAGGGTGTCTACGTCCAGGCCGAAGGCCTGGGGTCCCATGAGGGCCTCGCCCGACAGCTTGAGGAGCACCCGCTCGTACTTCAGTCTCTCGTGGGCCATCGCTGCTCGCACCTCGGTGCTGGGAGTTCGGGCAAAAAAAGGGGCACCGCCCCGCGGACGATGCCCCTTCGCAGAGGTCCGCGGGACGATCGACCTACAGTCCGGCCTGCTTGGCGACCTCGGCGACGAAGTCGTCCTCGCGCTTCTCGAGGCCCTCGCCGACCTCGTAGCGGACGAAGCGGCGGATGGTGATCTTCTCGCCGATGGTGGCGGTCATCTCCGCCTGGTAGTCGGCGACCGTCTTGTCCGTGTCCTTCACGAAGGGCTGCTCGAGGAGGGCGACCTCCTTCTGCCACTTCTTCAGGCGGCCCTCGACGATCTTCTCCGCGATGTGCTCGGGCTTGCCCTCCTCCATCGCCTGGCCCTTGAAGATCTCCTTCTGCTTGGCGATCTCGGCCTCGGGGAGATCCTCCGCCTTCACCACCGACGGGTTCGTGGCGGCGACGTGCATGCAGATGTCCCGCACGAACTGCTGGAAGTCGTCGTTCCGCGCGACGAAGTCCGTCTCGCAGTTGACCTCCAGGAGGACACCGATCCTGCCGCCGGCGTGGATGTAGCTGCCGACCTGACCCTCGGCGGCCACGCGGCCGGCCTTCTTGGCGACCGACGCGAGCTGCTTCTTCTGGAGGTACTCGACGGCCTTGTCCATGTCGCCGTCGACCTCCTGGAGGGCCTTCTTGCAGTCCATCATGCCCGCGCCGGTGATCTCCCGGAGCTCCTTCACCTGCTTCGCGCTGATGCCCATGTCTTCGTCCTGTGCATAGGGGTGGGGTGGGGCGGACGCCCGAGCGCCCGCCGCGTCCATGTCCGGGTCGCCGGGATCAGGAGGCCTCGGGCTGGGAGCCCTCGCCGTCCTCCTGCTTGTCCGAGCCGCCCTCGCCGCCCTTGCGGACGACGTCCACCGTCGGGCCGCCGCCGCCGGAGTACTCGCGGGCCAGCGTGTCCTTGTGGAGCGCGGCGCCCTCCAGGTACGCGTCCGCGACGGCCGACGAGAAGAGGCGGATGGCCCGGATGGCGTCGTCGTTGGAGGGGATGGGGTAGTCCACCTCGTCCGGGTTGGAGTTCGTGTCCACCAGCGCCACGATGGGCAGGCCCAGCCGGCGCGCCTCGGCGATCGCGATGTGCTCCTTGACCGTGTCGACGATGAACACGGCGGCCGGCAGCTTCGGCATCTCGCGGATGCCGCCCAGGTTGCGCATGAGCTTCTGCAGCTCGCGCTCGAGGCTGATGACCTCCTTCTTCGGGAGGAGCTCCACCTTCCCCGGGCCGAGGAGATCCTCGATCTGCTTGATGCGGTCGAGCGAGGTGCGGATGGTCCGGAAGTTCGTCAGCATGCCGCCCAGCCAGCGGTGCACCACGTAGGGCTGCTTGCAGCGCTGGGCCTGCTCCTGCACGACCTCCTGGGCCTGCCGCTTGGTCCCGACGAACAGGATCTGCTCGCCCTTCTGGCCCAGCCGGGACACATAGTCCAGGGCGTCCCGGAGGAGCTTGGCGGTGAGCTGGAGGTTGATGACGTGGACGCCGGCCTTCGCCCCGTAGATGTAGGCCTTCATCTTCGGGTTCCAGCGGCTCGTCTGGTGGCCGAAGTGGGAGCCGGCCTCCAGCATGTCGCGCATGGTCACGGTAGCCATGATGGTTCTCCTGTCCTCTCGTTCGTCCTCCACTCCCCGACACGGCCGGACCGCTGTGGGCGCCCCGGGGGCCGCCCGACCGCACGAAAGGATGGGAAGTGTGCGAATTGATTTGAAAAGCTCGGGCGAGGCGCCCATTGGGTGCGCGGGGTATAGCACGGCCCCTCGGCGGGCGGCAACCTACGATCGAGCGGCCCGGGAACGCGCTCGGGCGGAGGCCTGCCACGCCGGCAGGTAGACCAGGATCACGGCCACGTTCACGCCGAGGACGAGGGTGGACAGCGCGATCGCGTCGGCCGTGCCGAGGCCGACCCGGGCGAGGAAGGCCGCCAGGACGGCGTCGCGCGTGCCCACGCCGCTCACCGTGATGGGGAGGAGGCCCACCAGCGCCGCCGTGAGCACGGCGATGCCCGTGTAGACCGGCTCCAGCGGCAGGTCGAGGGCCAGGACCAGCAGGTAGAGCGCGGCGGCGTAGAGCACCCAGCAGGTCGCCGTGACCCCTCCGTGCAGGGCCCAGTCGCGCCAGCCCAGGCGCCCGAACTCGGCGAAGAAGTCGTCGAGGGTCAGGCGCGCCTGCTCGCGGAGCGACTCCGGCATCAGGACCCGCACCGGGACGACCAGGAGGCGGCGCGCCTTCCAGAGCAGCACGGCGCCGGCCAGCGCGAGGACCGCGGCCCACCCCACGACGCCGATCTCGTGGCTGAAGGCGGCCCCGTGGAGCGCCATCCCCGCCACGACCACCGCCGGGAGCGCCACGAGGTCGAACAGCCGGTCCAGGACCGAGCCGAACAGGGCGCGGCCCATGGGGTGGCCCAGGTCGCGCACGAAGGCCACCTTCACCAGCTCGCCGAGGCGGCCCGGAGACACGCCCCCGAGGAACAGGCCTGCCAGGTACCAGCGGGCCGCGCGGCCCATGGGGAGCACGATCCCCTGGGAGGCCAGGATCGTCCGCCAGCGCCACGACTTCACCAGGGCGATCGCCACCCACCCGCCCACGGCCGCGGCGAACCAGCGCAGGTCCGCCCGGGCCAGGGCGTCGCCGATGGCCCGGACGTCGGTCGTGAGGAGCAGGACGACCAGCACCGCGGGACCCAGCAGCCGGAGCGCCCAGCGGCCCACGTCAGAGCCGCTCCAGCGCGTCCAGGGCGAGGCGCTTGATGGCCACGGTGCGCAGGGCGGGCGAGGCGTCGTCGAGCACGCCGCCGTCCGCCTCCAGGGCGCGGCGCTCGTAGACCACGGCGAGCAGCAGGGGCGCCTGGCCGCGGAGCTCGAAGTCCCGGACCACCAGGATCCCTCGCGTGACCGGCGTGGCGCCCTCCGAGAGGAGATCCCGGCGCAGGCGGTCGTGCAGCGCGCGGCGGGGAGCGTCGGCGCCGGGCGCAGCCGGGGGCGCTCCGTCGCCGCGGGGGCGAATCGGCTGCTCCGACAGCAGGGTCTCCGCCCGGCCCGCCGCCTCCCTGACCGCCACCTCGTCCAGGTCGTTGGCGTCCCGGAAGCGGGCGTACTCGGCGCGTGCCAGGCCCAGGCTGCCCGCGCGATCGCCGGCTCGCCACGACTCCACGGCGTCCGACAGGCTCGCGCCGCCCGCCCCGCACGCGGCGAGGAGCAGGGCGAGGGAGGCCCCCAGCGGCGGGAGGAGGCGGGTCACGCCGCGGTCCGCTCCCGCCAGAGGCGCCGAAGCTGCGGCAGGACCCCGGGGATGGGGTGGCAGGCGCGCGGGTGATGGGCGGTCCGCGCCAGGGGGCGGGCGTCGACCGCGCCGTCCACCGCCAGGTGGAGCGTGAGCGCCAAGGGCCCCGACGTCATGGGCGCGAGGGAGGAGTCGGAGGGGGTCGGCTCCAGGGTGATCCAGAAGCGCCGCGAGCCGCCCAGGAGCCAGGCGTGCATGGCCGCGGCGTGGGCGTCGGCCTCCTCGGGGGAGAGGTGGTCGCGGACCATCGACTGGTACGCGAGGACCGGCAGGTCCGCCTCCTCCTCGAAGGCCTCGAGGACCTCGCCCGTGGGATCGTGGCCCAGGCGGTGAGCGCGGATCGTGGGCGCCTGCTCGGTCGGGAGGGGGCGGTCCCAGCCCTCCAGGGCCTGCTCCAGGCGCCTGCGGCGGTCGGTGTCGCCGGCCTGGACGCAGGCGCGGAGCCAGCGGGCCTCCTCCGGATCGGCGGGGTCCACCGGAGAGCGGTCCAGGCCGAGGCGGCGCGCGGGGGACGGGAAGTCGAGGCCGCTCACCTCCTCCCGGCCCACGCGCCACGTGGAGGGCACGAGATCCGCCACCAGGGCCAGGCCGGCCGAGCAGCCCAGGTCGGCGAGCGCGAAGCCTCGGTGCGGAGCCTCGAAGCCCAGGGACGCGAGGCCCCAGCCGATGGCGCGCTCCACGGCGCTGGGACGGACGCGGCGGGTCCGGAGGAGGGGCACCAGGTCGGGGGCGGCGAGGGCCTCCCGGAGTCGCGTCGCCAGGTCCGGCGCCACCGCGTCGGCGAGGACCTCGTCCGCGAGCGGATGATCGTCGTCCCCCAGGGCCAGGAAGCGGAGGCCCGCCAGGAGCAGGGCGGGGCGCTCGTGCCAGGCGTGGAACTCCCGGTCCGCCCAGGCCTCCGCCAGCGGCGCCAGGTCGTCCGGCTCTCCCCGGGCGACCTCCCGGAGGGCCTCCATCAGCGCCGGCCAGGCCCCCGGTCCCACGGTGGTCTCCCGGCGATCCAGATCGTCCAACAGCCCGTCGATGCCGCGCGTCATGGGCGCCCGCATACCCCGATTCCCCCTTTCCGGTCCATGTCGAATCCCCCTATGCTCCCCGGCCGACGCATCCCTCGGACCCCGACCCGTGGTGGCCATGAAGCGCTCCGAGAAGGCAGCCCGCATCGGCGACATCCTCGACGACCTCTATCCGGCGACGCCCATCCCGCTGCGCCACGAGGACCCGTATACCCTCCTCGTGGCGGTGCTCTTGAGCGCCCAGACCACCGACAAGAAGGTCAACGAGGTGACGCCGCGCCTGTTCGAGCGGGCGGCCACCCCGGAGGCCATGGCGGCGACGCCGGTGGACGAGATCCGGGACCTCATCCGGGAGATCGGCCTCGCCCCCACCAAGGCGAAGAACCTGCAGGCCATGAGCAGGCTGCTCGTGGAGCGCCACGGCGGCCGCGTCCCGGAGGCTCTCGACGCGCTGGAGGCCCTGCCCGGCGTCGGGCACAAGACGGCCTCCGTCGTGATGGTGCAGGGCTTCGGGCAGCCGGCGTTCCCCGTGGACACGCACATCCACCGCCTCGCGGCCCGCTGGGGCCTGTCGCGGGCCCGGAACGTGGTCCAGACCGAGCGCGACCTGAAGCGCGTGTTTCCACGGGAGACCTGGGGCCGCCGCCACCTGCAGATCATCTACTTCGGGCGCGAGCACTGCCCGGCGCGGCGCCACGACCTCACCGCCTGCCCCATCTGCTCCTGGGCGGCCACCAAGAAGCGGATCCGGGAGGAGATGGGCGGCTGATCGACCTCTCGTCGGCCCCCGGGCCCACGGCGCCCGCCCCACCTGCTACGGCTTGGGCGAGACGCTCTTCCAGGGTTCGGGGGTCAGGTCGCGACTTGCATGCTCCTGGTCGGACCGGGGGTCAGGTCGCGACTCGACGGCGGAGGGACGACGCGCAGCGACGCCGGTTGCAGGTCGAGCCCGGGATCGGGCGGGAGCCACCTCTGCTCGAAGCTCGCCGGGGTGACGGCCAGGAGTCGGATCCCGGTGGGGGCCATTGGTTTCCACGAGACGGATACGGATACGGCCTGTCCGGTCGACCTGCCGCCCCACCAGCATGCCCGGCCGATGCCCGATCGCGCTGCCTCGTGCGCACATCCAGGTCGTGCGCATGGCTGGCAGAGGTCCGGATGAGCTCCGAGCCCTCGCGGACCGTAGCGCGGGCGCGGAACCCGAGCCCCCCAGCACGTGGAAGATGTAGCGCGGCACGTCACGCTGGACGGTGTGCGCCATGAAGGGCTCGCCCCGGAAGCTCGAGAGGCACTCCGGACGGCGGTCGCTTCCCGACTCGGCTGATCACCAGCGACACGCTCACGTCGATGCGCGTCCAGCGAGGCTCCAGGACCTTGTCGCGGCCGTGGCAGGCGGCGACCCTGGGCACGACCTCCTCTTCCCGCATCTCCTCCTTCCGGGAAGCCTACCCATCCTCAGGAGCGCTGTCTGAGCCTTGGGGGTGGTCCGGAGAGGCGGGCCCGTTTCCCCTCACCCCGGCCTGCCCAGGCCATCCGTAGTGGCGCTGGCCGTGAAGCCGCCTCGACTGCTGGACGGGCGGTCCGCCGGCCTCGGGCATCCGCCGGAAGCCGGTTCGTCGCCGCCAGGACGTGCGCGTGAGTCCTGCCCGGGCCGGGGCCCGGTCATGGCTCCTCGACGGGCCGCAGGTGTCGGGAGAGCGAGCTCGCGATGCGGCCGGCCGCTTCGTGCACCTCGGCGGCATCCTCTGGCTGGAACGTCGCGTCCACCACCTCGCCGAACAGCCGGAGCCAGCGCTCGTAGTGATGCAGGTCGGCTTCCGCGATCCGCTGGTGCAGGGCGAGCGGCGAGCCGCGCTCCGACATCGCGAATCCGGGCTCGGAGCGGAGCACCGCCCGCCAGAAGCCCACCATGCGGTCGAGGTGGTGCGGCCAGTCGTCGATCCGCCGCTCGAAGATCGGGCCCAGCTCCGGATCTTCCCGGCCGCGGCCGTAGAACTCGTCCACCATCTCGCGGATCCGCGCGACGGTGAACCGCTGTCGCCTCGCCTCGAGGCGCTCTGTGTGCGCATCGTGCATCGGGGGCCTCAGCGTTTCACGTCAGGAGGACGAGGAGGCCGGTGACGGCGACGGTCCAGGCGACGAAGCCGACGGCGTGGGCGCGGGCGGCGTGGCGAAGCTCCATGAACTCGAGGCCGACGACGAGGGCCTTGGCGCCGCCGATGGCGAGGGCGAGGACCAGCTGGCCCGACGCGACGGCGGCGAGGAGGAGGGCGACCATGACGAGATAGGCGGCGGCGCGCATGGATCAGCTCGCGTAGAAGAGGGGGAAGAGGAAGAACCAGGCCACGTCGCACATGTGCCAGAACAGCGCGGTGCCGGCGACGGCCATCTCCGCGTCCTCGAATGGCTTTCTGCCGATGCGCGTGGCGGCGTAGAGCAGCATCAGCAGCCCCACCAGGACGTGGACGAAGTGGAAGCCGGTGGTCAGGAAGTACGCGGCGCCGAAGTCATCCGACAGGCTCAGCCCGGCTGCGCTCTTGGCGGCATAGTCGGCGATCTTGAGCCCCACGAAGGCGAGGCCCGCGGCGATGCCGACGGCGTAGAAGCGACGCGCGCGCCGGATCCGATCGCCGCGCCAGGCGTGCACGGCCTCGGCGATGAGCCAGCCGCTGGTCAGCAGGGCGAGGGTCTGCGCGAGCCCCGAGGCGGGGTCGAGCAGGGCCTGGCCGGCCGCGAAGGCCTCCACCTCGGTCTTGCGGAAGTGCGCGACGTACACGAACACCATGGCGAACGTGACCAGCTCGAGGGCGACGACGAGCCACATGAGGATCCCGCCGGGTGGCTCGAGCAGCGGGCGGCGCCTGGCCGCAGGCGGGGTCGTGTCCTGGTCCGTGGCCGGCTCCACCGTGGCGGTGGCGGCCGTCCTCGGCGCGATCAGGGCGGTCTCGGGCATCCTCTCCTCCTCAGTCGGCCGGGGCTCCGGGCACGATCTCCAGGCGCACCTCGTCCTCGTCGTTCCGGATCACCTCGTAGGTGCACCCACGCGCGTCGAGGAGCGGCAGCAGGAACTGCGGGATCCGCACGTTGACCTGCTCCAGCACCACGCCGGCCGGGAGCACCTCGAGGACCTGCAGGGTCAGCTCCATGGGCTCGGGCGGCTCCATCTGCCGGACGTCCAGCACCCAGCGGTCCTTCCCGCGCCGGAGGCGCTCGCCCAGGTCCGGCCGCTCCTCGTGCAGCGCGGCCAGGTCGGCCTCGAAGGCGGACCCCGCCGGCTCCTCCGGCCCGTCGGCGTCCCGATAGAACCACACCACCCAGTGCGCGCCCTCGCCCTTCTCCACCCAGTGCGAGAAGCCCTGGCTGCCCAGGACGTCGAACAGCGGCCCGGGGCGAAAGGGCGCGTGGAGCTTCAGCGCGCCGTCGCCGGGCGTCCTGCGCACGGCGTCCATGATCTGCGCGAAGGGCTCCTGGCCGGCCGCCAGGATGGGGCGCGCGTCCAGCTCCACCACGCGCTCGGTCGGCATGGCCTTCAGCGGGCCCGGGATCGAAACGGTCATGCGTGCTCCTCCTCAGCTCCCGCGGAGCTGCTCCACTCCGTCGTGGTCGATCATCGCGGGGTGCCACGGCGGGTCGAACACCAGCCGCACGTCCACCTCGCAGACGCCCTCGAGGCGCTCCAGGGCGGCCTTCACCTCTCCGGTGAGGTAGCTGCTCATGGGGCAGCCCGGCGTCGTCAGGGTCATCTCGACGGTCAGCTTGCCGGCCTCGCCGGTCACCGCGTAGATGAGCCCCATGGTCCAGACGTCCAGCCCGACCTCCGGGTCGATGACCTCCCGGAGCGCCGCGCGGACGGCGTCCTCCGTCAGTATGCTCATGTGAGCACCTCCTGCTTCGGCGCCGGGCGCGGGGGCGCTTCGGCGCGGGTCAGCGTGCGGATCTGCAGCAGGCTCGCAGCCACCGCCGTCACCATGAGGGCGGCGCCCGCGTGGACCACGGCCACCTCGCCCAGGGCCAGACCGGCGGCCCAGCCGACGACGCCGACGAGGCTGCCGCCCGCCGTGAACCAGGCCACGCGTGGGTCCGTCAGGTCGCTCACCATGGGCACGCGGCCGCGGCCGACCCGGGTCGAGAAGCGGCCGAACCACACCAGGAACGGCACCACGCGGTGATAGATGCCGAGCGTGAACAGCGTCAGCCAGCCCACGACGAGCAGGGCCACGTACGGCAGCGAGAGGCTCGCCGCGAGCAGGGCGACCCACGCCAGCCCGAGCAGCCCCGTCGCGGCTGCGGCCAGCGCCAGCCCGCTGTCGGCCCCCCGCCGCAGCCGGGTCCGCGCGTAGACGGCGACCTGGACGATCCACAGGGCCGAGCCCAGGCCCGCCGCGCCCCACCCGAACGGGAGGAGCGCCGGGAAGAACGCGCCCAGCCCTCCGAAGACGGGCACGCTCGCGAAGAGCGGAAAGGCCGCGCGGATGCACCACTCGTTCGGCTCGCGGGACAGCGCGAACATGGGCAGGAGGTGCGCCCCCACGCCGACGACCGTCGCCCCGACCCAGCCGAAGATCGCCACGAGCAGGTGGGCGTGGAAGTAGCCCGGGGGCGGCATCACGCCTGCGAAGCCGGCGCGCAGGATGGCTGCGGTCACGCCCAGCGCCAGCACGATCCACAGCGAGGCGAGGGCCACCAAGAGGTAGGCGCGGGTCAGGCGGCCCCGCGTGGCGCGCACGTAGGCCGGGACCGCGACGCCCGTAAAGGCGGCGACGCCGACCACGAGCGCGCCGGCGCCGGTGGCGATGGCCCAGGCCGAGCCGAAGGCCAGGCCCAGCGGGAAGATCGTGGACCCGGCGAGCCAGGCGAGCCACTGGACCAGCCCGAGGCGCGGGGACTCGAGCGGGCTCCCCAGGGCCACGCCGCCGAACACGCGCAGGGCCGCGAAGATCGACAGGCTCAGCCAGCCGAGCGTCAGGAAGTGCACGCCGGCGACGACCGGGCCGTCGAGGAGCCTCCCGTCCGCGAGGAGGTCCCCGCTCCAGGCCAGCGTCGCCAGCCCCGCCAGCAGGAAGGCGTAGGCGGACGCGAAGCGCACGAGGGCCTGGGCCGCCGCGCGCGGATCCGCGCTCATGGCGCCGGGCATCATGGCTGGGTGACCTCCCGCTTCGTCCTCATGGTTCGCCTCGGGCGGTCGGGGCCGCCGACCCGCTCAGCTGGTTCGGGTGATCTGCACCTTCCACGTCTCCGGACCCTGCTGCAGGTACTGCCACTCGTAGGCGCCCGGGCGCTCGAACTGGAACTCGAGCACCGATCGGCCGTGCTCCCGTTGGGCTACCGGCGATTTCCGGCGCCTCGGCCTGCCGCGACCGCTGCGCCATGCCTTCTGGCATGGCTCGGGACGCGGCACCGGCGCTGCGCGCCTGGCCGATCCACTCGGAAATCCCTCGGAGACCCGCGGTCCGCACACCCGATCGGTGCTCTGGTAGCGGAGCGGTCGCGGATCGTGGTCGTTGACCAGCACGAACGCCGCGCCCGGGTCGAGCGCGTCGAAGCTGCGGAAGATGGTCGGGTGCTTGTCCCGGGGCGGGATGACGGTGACGTCGAGCTCGGGCGTGGACGACATGGGCGGACCTCCGTGGAGCCGTCCGAGTGTTGACGCGTGTTTTTACGCGACAACCACCCACTACGCCGAGCGAGCCTCGGGCGTCAAGGATTAACTCGCACGTTTACGTGTTTATGGTATGCAGACGATTGGAAGCCCACGCCGACACGAGTCCGCATGCTCGATACCCTCAGCCCGCCCAAGCGCACCCTCGTCGACCTCATCAAGGCCCTCGGCGCGGTCACGGTCGACGACCTCGCCGCCCGAGCCGGGCTGGGGAAGACGACCGTGCGACAGCACCTGGACGACCTGCTCGAGGCGGGCCTGGTCGCCCGCGAGCCCCACCGCCTCGGCCGGGGCCGGCCGACCTATCACTACGATCTGAGCGAGGCCGGCTACGACCTGTATCCCTCCGGCGACGGGGCGCTGCTCCGCGAGCTCCTGCTCTACCTGGCCCGGGACGGACAGCAGGAGACGATCCGCGCGTTCTTCGATCGCTTCTGGGCGTCACGTTCGGAGGAGATCGAGCGGCGCGTCCGGGCGGCCGGAGACGACTCGCTGGACACCCGCGTCGGCGTCCTGCGATCGGTGCTGCGCCAGGAGGGCTTCATGCCCGACATCGAGCGCCACGAGGACGGCACGGTCACGGTGCGCGAGCGCAACTGTCCCTACCGGCAGACCGTGCGCGCGACGCTGCTCCCGTGTCGCCTCGAGGCCGAGTTCATCCAGCGTGCCCTGGGCGCGGAGGTCCGGCGCGTGGCGTACATGCCGCAGGGTGCGAAGGCCTGCACCTACGACACAGGCCCGGGCGAAGCGGGCTCCTGACCGAGCCGGCACGCCCTCGCGGTCGTGGCTTCGGATGTGGTCGCCGGCCGCGGCGACCCGCGTGACCGCCAGGTGGTGCTGAAACCGATTCTCGCCGGCGTAGTAGTGAAAGGAGCGATCGGGGGCGGGGTGCCCGGAGGAGAAGGGGCGCCGGTCGTCGTCCCGTTGAAGGAGGCGGATCTCGACCTGCGTCGTCACGCGTCAGCTCCCGCAGGGCGGCGGTTGGGTCGGCGTCCTCCGCGATCCGCTCGACCAGCTCGTCGAATCCGGCGTCGTCCGGGACGAGCCGAGTCGGCACGAGGGCCTCGTCCGGCAGCCCACGGCGGGCCTCCATGAAGTAGAGCAGCGCCTGCTCGACGACGGAGTTCGTCTTCAGCCCGCGCCCCTCCGTGAACCGATCGAGCTTCTCCTTGGTGGCCTCCGAGACGGTGGCCGGGATCCGGGGCTGCCGGGTGCTCATCGCCGTATCCTCGGTGCATGGAAGACCATGGCCAACCATGGAAAGACCAGCACTCGAGCAGGACAGCGCAGAGTCGTCGCTCCGTGCCGCCTTCCGATGGCGCCGGGGCTCCGCAAATCCATCGAACTGCCTGTCGTAGTCCGCTCCTGCGGCCTGGCGCCCTGGCGCGAGGCCTTCGGAGCCGCGGAGATGCGCGCGTTCGGCGGGGCTCAGCGGATCATGGAGTCCAGGAACGGCCGCGACCGGAGCGTCCGGCCGGTGGCCTCCTCCAGGAGGGCCTCGAGGACGCGGGCGACGCGGGGCCGAGCCTCGTCGGGGAGCGGGGCCCAGCGGTCGGCCAGCCAGGCGTGGAGGACGGCGCGTCCCGACTCGGGAAGGCCCGGGATCTCGTCAGGGTCGGGCAGCGTCCCGGAGAGCTGCAGGATGCGAAGCTCGAAGAGGAGCAGCAGGTCCTCGGAGGGATCGCGAGACGGATCGTTCAGCCGGTGCAGGGCGCGGAGGAGGAGCACGAAGACGCCGGGCTCGTGGCCGTGCTCCGGGACGGCGTGGAGCACCACCTCCGCCATGGTGCTGGCCAGGGCGAAGCGCGCCAGGTCCCCCTTGACCACGCGGAATGTCTCGCGCGCCGTGGCGGCGTCCAGGCGGGCCAGGCTGCGGCTCGACCGGACGGTCAGGGAGACGATCGCGTGGTTCAGGGTATCGGCGTGGGCCCCGAAGCGACGCCTCGACTTCCGTGCGGCCCGGGCGAAGACGGGGACGTGCCCCAGGTCCGGCGTCAACAGGTGGACCACCTTGTCGTCACCGCTGTCCGCGCTGCGGAGCACGAGGGCGTCGGTCTGGATCCGGTCGCCCGCCACCGCGGCTACACCGCGAAGGCCTGCAGGAGGAGCGAGGCGATCCCGAAGTAGGCCACGATGCCCAGGATGTCGACCGAGGTGGTGACGAACGGGCCCGTGGCCACGGCCGGGTCGAACGACAGGCGGCTCATCAACATGGGGATCGCCGAGCCCACGGTGCTCGCGACGATCATGCCCGCGACGAAGGCGAGGCCCACCGACAGGCCGTAGTAGACGTTCGTGGCGACCACCGCGGCCACGCCGCCGACCACCAGGCCGTAGATCACGCCCATGGTGGTGCCGATGGCCAGCTCCTTGCGGACGACGCGCCAGCGGTTGCCCAGGTCGCCGATGTGGCCCAGGGCGATGGCGCGCACGGTGACGGTCGCCGCCTGGGTGCCCACGTTGCCGCTCATGCCGAGGATGAGCGGGAGGTAGAACGCGAGCACGGCGTGGGTCTCGATGGTCTCGTGGTAGGTGCCCATCACCGCGGCGCCCAGCAGGCCGCCGATACAGCTCGCCAGGAGCCAGGGGAAGCGGACCTTGACGTTGCGGCGGACGCCGGCGGTCTCTGCGAGCTCCTCGCCGGCGCCGGCCATCTTGAGGATGTCCTCGGTGGCCTCCTCGCGGAGCACGTCGATCACGTCGTCGACGGTCACCAGGCCGATGAGGCGGTTGGAGTCGTCCACCACCGGGATGGACAGGAAGTTGTAGCGGGCGACCAGGCGGGCGACCTCCTCCTGGTCCGTCTCCGGCGTCACGCTGATGACGTCGGTCTCCATGATGTCGCCGACGGGCTTCTCCGGCGCCGCCGTCACCAGCTTCCGCAGGGACAGCACCCCCACGAGGTGGCCGTGCTGGTTGACGACGTAGACGTAGTAGACCATCTCCACGTCGCTGGCCTGGCGCAGCTTGGCGAGAGCCTCCATGGCCGAGTCCGTGGCCTCCACGGAGACGAACTCCGGGATCATGATGCCGCCGGCGGTGTCCTCGCCGTACCGCATCAGGTCCTCGACGGACTCGCTGCCCTCCAGGATGTCCAGGATCTCGGTCGTCTGCTCGGGATCCAGGTCGGCCAGGATGTCCGCCGCGTCGTCCTGGGCCATCTCCCGCAGGATGGTCGCCGCGTCCAGCGGGGTGAGCGGGCTCAGGACGCGCTTCCCGAACGGATAGTCCATCCGGGTGATGATGTTGGCCTGCCGCTCCGGGTCCGGCAGGTGGTTGAAGACGGCCTTCTGGTCGTCCTCCGGCATCATGTGCATCACGCTGGCGAGCTCTTCGTCGCGGGTCTTCGCGATGAGCTTCTCCAGGTGACTCCACGCGCCGCGCCGGAGATAGCGGCGCACGCTCTCGTGGAGCAGCCGGAGCTTGTTCGCCTGCATGATGATGGGGCCTACCGCGAGAAGTTGGTGACGGCGTCCACCTGCTCCTGGATGGCGGGCGTGTCGCCCGGCGAGGCCGTCGACGTGTCGTCACGGCTCGTCCGGCTTCCGACCATCATCCAGGCCGCGAGGAACATCCCGATGGCCAGGAGCAGGAGCAGGGCGTGGCTCGAGGCCAGGCCGTGGCGCTCCTGGTGCGCCTCCCCCAGGAGTGACGCGAAGCGCTGCTCCTGCAGGGCCGGGTTGTCCTTCGGCGGCGAGACGTGGACCTCCATCTCCTCCTCGGGCGTCGGCTCGACGGCGGCGCGCGACAGCAGGCGCAGGACCTCGTGAGGCTCGACGCCCACGGCCATGGCGTAGGCTCGCACGAACCCGCGCACATAGACCTGGGCGGGCAGGCCCGACGGGTCCCCGTGCTCGATGGACTCGAGCGTCGATCGCGAGACCCTGGTGATCGCCGCCACGTCCTCGAGGCTCATTCCGCGCGCTTCGCGCGCCTCGGCGAGGATGCGTCCGACCTTCTCCATCGTGGGCCTCCCGTGGGCGGGTGTGGACGAGCCCGTAGAGGGCACACGTGACCGCGTGGCGTCCCCCTACCTCCCGTGCCGCGCACATAGTCACCGGGGCGGACGCCTGTCAACGCCCGATCGCTAGTCCACCGTCCGCAGACCCTCCACGACCGTCTTGCGCACGGCCCGGCCCGCCGAGTACTGCGTGGCCGCGAGCGTGCACAGGGCGGTGGCTCCCACGACCAGGACCAGGTCCAGCACCTCGAGCTGCACGGGGAGGCGGTCGATCAGATAGACGGAGGCGTCGAGGCGGTAGTCCACGAGGTCGACCACCCAGACGGCCCCGAGGCCGAGGGCCAGGCCGAGCGCGGTCCCGACGCCGGCCACGAAGAGGCCCTGGAGCGTGAAGATGCCCCGGATCGCGCCCTTCGTCGTGCCCATGGCCTTGAGGATGGCGATCTCGGAGGTCTTCTCGTGGATCACCATGATCTGGGAGCCGACCACCACGAAGGCCCCCACCACGATGATGATCAGGAAGAACATGGTGAGGACGACCTTCTGGAGGCGCAGTGCCCGGAACAGGTTCGTGTTCATCTCCTCCCAGTCGATGATCCGGAAGCGCGGCCGGTAGCCGAAGTCGGTCTCCTGGTACTTCACCAGGTTCACGAGCTGGAGCGAGGTCCGGAGGCCCCCGACGAACGTCCCCGCCTCCCGCTGCTCGCTGCCGCGGACCTCGCCGCGGAGGTAGCGGGTGATCTTGCCCTCGAAGCCGTTGGTCTGCGCCACCAGGGTGGGCCAGTCGTAAGGGTCCACCAGGGCCGCCACGCGGCGCTTCACCTCGTCGACCCGGAGCACGTCCTCGGTGCGTACCTCCAGCCAGCGCACGACGTCCCCGCGGTTCAGGAAGCGCTGGGCCGCCTCCAGGTTCACGAGGGCCAGGCGCGAGTCGTACTCGTGGAAGCCGCTCTCGAAGACGCCGGTCACGCGGTGGTGGGCGCTGGACGGCGCCATGCCGTACGGCCCCAGCATCTTGTTGTCCACGCCGCGGAGAGGCGTCACGAGCGTGACCTCCTCGCCCGGCTCCACGTCCAGCTTGTCCGCCAGGGCCGTGCCCAGGATGATGCCGGGCAGGCGGCCGCGGACCTGCTGATAGCCCGTGAACTCCCCGGGGCCGATGGCGGGGCCGACGGGGCCGACCTCCTCGCCGGCGAGCCGCAGCGGCCCCCCCGAGTCGCGGCCGTCGACCAGGCGGACCATGCCGGCGCGCTCGGGCGCGGGCACGCGCGCCGGCTCCACCATCAGGCGTGTGCGCAGGGCGCCGGCCTCCCCCTCGGGCAGGAGCACCACGGTCACGATGGTCCCGGGGTCCAGCGACAGGGTCTCGCCGGTCTGCGCGAGCCGCCAGGCTCCCATCTGCACCTCGACGGCCTTCGACAGCTCGCCGGGACGGGCCGCGGGGAGAAAGCGCTCCCGGCGCTCGAGGCCCTCGAACGGGTCGTCCGCGCCCTCGTCCACGGGCCGTAGCTCCAGGGGCAGCGCGCCGCCCTCCCGACGGAGGTCCAGCACCGCCACGCGGGCGCTGCCCTGATCCGGCGGCGTGCGGTCGTCCACGACCACCAGCGGGTCTCCCTCTCCGGTGGTCACGACGGTGAGCCACTTGCCGGAGACCACCGACGACACCTCCACGGTGTCTCCCGTGACCTCGACCTCCGGCGACTCCTCCAGATCCTCCAGGGAGCCCTCCCGGAGGAGAGGGCGCACCTCGATGACGTCGTCGACGGTGGCCGGGTCGACGCCCTTGATCACCGCGCCGGAGCGGTGGACCCCCGCGGCCATCATCATGTCGTCGTAGGTGGCGGGTGACGCGGCCACCACGCCCTCCGTGCCGCGGACGTCCTCGAGGATCTCGCGGTAGTCGCGGAAGTCCCCCGCGCGCTCGAGCACGACCATGTGCGGATACAGGCCGAGGATGCGGTCCTGGAACGCGCCCTGGAAACCGCCGGTCACCGCGAGGACGATGGTCAACGCCATCACGCCGCAGGCCACGCCCAGGATCGAGATGAGCGTCACGGCGGACAGCCGGGGCGAGCGTCGCGACCGGACGAGGCGGAACGCCACGAACAGGGCGAGCGCCGAGCGGCGGATGGAGGTAAGCAATTCGGTTTGACGCCTGATTCCGACCTTGTGTAAACACCACCGGACCAGCGCACGGGCCTTATCACCCGCAGCGCGGCGACGGCAAGCGGCGCCGCAGCGCGGTCGGGTGGTGGGGCACGCACGCGACACGCTGCCCGGGTGGGCGGCCGGCAGGAGGCACCTGATGCGACGGTGGACGACGACGGGCTGGGCGGCGCGCTGCGCCGCGGTCGGAGCGACGCTCACGCTGGCGCTCGGCGCCTGCGGGGACGACGGCCTGGAGAGCACGGGCGGCGACGACGCGAGCGACGTCCCCTTCTTCGAGACGGTGGACGACGTCGGCGGTGACCTCGGACCGGACGACGCCGGCGAGGAGGACGCGGACGCCGGCGAGGACGTCACGCCGGACCTCGTCGAGGACACGGCGCCGGACGGGGAGGACGACGTGGCTCCCGACGGCGGCGAGGACGTCGCGCCCGACGCGGACGCCTCCGATCCTCCCGATCTCATCCCGGACACGACGCCGCCGACGGTCCTGAGCACCTCGCCGGAGGCCGGGGAGAGCAACGTGGCCGTGCCCTTCACCGTGACGATCACGTTCGACGAGCCGATCGCGGACAACACCATCGCGGCGGGGACGGTGAAGCTGTTCAACTACAACGAGCAGGAGGTCCCGGTGAGCCTGTCGGTGAGCGAGGACGGCGCCACGGTCACCCTGGAGCCGAACACGGAGAACTTCTACCGGGCGTCCCCGTACCGGGTGTGGCTGGCCGGCGGGATCATCGCCGACAAGGCCGGCAACGACCTCGTGGAGAACTACGAGTTCACGTTCTACACCGAGAACTTCGAGGACATGGACGCGTACCACGACCTCGCCGGGCAGTACGCCCCGCGGATCTACGCGGACACCTCCGAGGGCTCGGCGCAGGCCCACGTCCCCACGAAGTTCGACGCCGACGGCGACTGGGACGGCACGAACACCAAGTCCTGGCTCCAGTCGGACGCAGAGACCCTCATCCCGGCGGTGTACTACGACCTGTCCGAGACCTGCACCCACTACTACATCCACTACACCTACCTGTTCCCGTGGACGCGGACGAAGAGCAACTCCACCGTTCACGCCAACGGCAGCCTGGGCATCATGGTGACGGTCGAGAAGGCCCACGACGAGGTGGAGCAGCGGCCCGTCGCCGTCACCACGTACTGGAAGCAGGGGCAGTTCGAGGAGAACGTGGTGTTCGCCACCGAGGAGAGCGGCATCGTCGGCCCCCTCGGCCCCGGACAGTACGGCGACGTCGAGGGGGTCTATCCGCAGGCGGACCTCTTCCCCGGCGGCCACTTCCAGTCCTACGTCTCTCCCGAGTACGAGAGCTGCGCCTGGATCCACCACACCGATCCGGGTTTCACCGCCAAGTGCGTCCTCAACGACGGGGTCAAGGCCGGCATGAGCAGCCTGATCTTCGCCTTCCAGGGCGGCGCTCCCACGCCCGTCGAGAAGGACTTCGGCTGGCCGGGTGACATGGCCGACTTCCAGGAGGAGGGCGAGGACCCGGTCGACTCCCTCGGCTACGCCCTGATCCCGACCCTGTCGACCCTCTGGCCGCGGCGGACCCAGGTGGGCGACGGGCTGGTCTACGGCGCCACCTTCGACTACTCCGTCTCCGCCGGCCGCCCGGGCGACGGCTCCAAGCTGCCGAGCGGCTTCGTGGAGTCGGAGAGCTACAGCGACGTGGACAACCACTTCGGCCGCCCGGTCTGGGCCTGGAAGTACAACCCCTCCCAGGGCAGCGTGTTCGGCATCGAGCAGGGTTGGATCGGCGTGGATCCCGCCTGGTACACGTGCTCGCGCCACGGCTCCATCGAGCTGGACAGCGCCGTCCCGCCGTGCAACACGGCCGAGTCGGAGGGCTTCTCGGTGTCGTATCGGTTCAACCCGTACGCCAGCATCGACGAGCGCGCGGACCCGGAGATGTGCGCGCCGCCCGAGGAGTAGCCGCGGCGGCGCGGCCGGTACCCGGATGACCGCCGGGGCCGGCTCACGGTTCGTCACATGTCGCAGGACGAAGGGCTCGCGCAAAGACGCGAAGACGCAAAGCAAGACGGCATGCTTCGGCCCAGCTTGCTCGCTGGTGGGCCGTCGGAGACCCCACAGCCTCAGCCGAACCGGTGTGCAAGCGTTTCGCTGGCCTTTGGGGCTTGGCGGCTTGGCGCGCGACTGTCCGCGAGATCGCGGCATCCAGAGGTGTGTAGGACCGTGAGCCGGGGCCGGGCGGTCCTACTCCTCCAGGAGTCGCAGGGACTCCGGCCCCACCGACGCCTCCAGGCCGTGGGCCCGCACGCGGTACTCCACCTCGTCGCCGATGGTGGCGAGGACCCGCACCCGGACCTCGAGGCCGGCCGGCAGCGGCGGCGCCGGAACGAGGAGCTCCGCCCGCCGCCCCCGGACGCTGAAGTCCAGCGTGGCGAACGTGTAGGGCTCCGCCCGGGGCGTGGAGAGGAGCACCACGGGCACCTGCGGGAAGTCGCGCTCGTCCCAGCTCACGGTCACCTCGCCCGGCGCATCCGCGAACCCGCCGGTGATCACGAGGCGCATCCGCCGGTCCATGCGGAAGCTCACCACCACGTCCACCAGGCCCAGGCGCTCCACCAGGGGAAGCTCCAAGCGCTCCGCGTGGGCGTGGAGCTCGCGGGCCAGGTCGCGCGCGAAGGTCTCGTCGAAGCGGTCGACGTTCGAGCCGAGTCGCTCGACGAGCGAGGCCAGGCTGCCCGACCCGGTCATCGGAGCGACTCGTGGCAGGCCCGCGCCTCCTCCTTCGTCTTCGCGGCGATGATGCAGCGGTAGTCGGCGACGGAGAGGCCGACCCCGACGAGCTGATCACGGCAGTCCAGGAGGAGCTCGGTGTCGTCGTCCATGGCGTCGCAGGCCCGCGCGGCGAGCGCCGAGCCCAGGCCGCCCACGGACTCCTCGTCCACCCCGGCGGCGTCCATCAGGCCGAGCTTGCACAGCTCGCGGCAGGCGTGGCGCGCCTTGTTCTCGTCCACGGTGATCAGGTGCTCGTGGAGCCGGAACGAGTAGGCGGCCAGCAGCAGCCCGACCACCACCATGAGGGTCAGCACCGTCTTCATCGACATCGCGCGGCCTCCGTCGCCGGGGAGACGGTATCATGCCCGCGCGCCCCGCGCCGTCCCGCGCGACGCTGAATGGTCCGGCGGGGCCGCGCGTCCCCTCGACAGGCGGAATTCCCCGCGCTGGACGGGCCTTTGACACCGAACGACCCTTCCGGTACATCCCCGCATCCTCGGAGGTCTCCCATGCGCGCCATCGCTCGCTCCCTGGCCCCGGCCCTGGCCCTGGCCGTGATGCTCCTGGCTCCGGCCGCCGCCGCGTCGGTCGACCCGGGCTCCATCTCGCAGAAGGAGGCCGTGGACGGGGTCCAGCACTTCTACGAGTCGGTGACGGACTTCGAGGCCCGCTTCGAGCAGGTGGTGAAGCGCAAGCACCTGCCGCGCCCCCTCGACAAGAGCGGTCGCGTGTACTTCAAGAAGCCCGGCATGATGCGCTGGGACTACACGCAGCCAGACAAGGTCTACTACGTCTCCGACGGGGACGTGCTGTGGACCTACCAGCCGGCGGATCGCATCGTCTACAAGCTGCCCGTGCGGGACTCGGAGCTGTACGCGGCCCTGCGCTTCCTGTTCGGGCAGGGCAACCTGCGGGAGGAGTTCGACATCTCGCTCCAGGAGCCGAAGGACGGCCTGGTGGCCCTGGAGCTGACCCCGAAGGAGGGGCAGCAGAACTACAAGCACCTCACCCTGTACGTGGACCCGGACAGCTTCGAGATCCGCCGCACGGAGCTCGTGGACCCGCTCGACAACGCGAGCCGCATCACCTTCGAGGACCCGTCCTACGACCCGCTCAAGAAGGAGGGCTTCGAGTTCGAGCCGCCGGAGGGCGTGCGCGTCGAGGACCTGGAGGCCCGCGTGGAGGACGCGAAGCCCCGGAAGGCTCCCGACCCGCGGGAGGATCCCGAGCCCGGGAAGGACGCGAAGCCCGGGAAGGAAGACGACGACGGATGAGCGCCCCGAACCCCGCGCCGGACGACGGCGACAAGAAGGTCTTCTTCGTCTCCCTGGGCTGCCCGAAGAACCGGGTGGACTCCGAGATCATGCTCGGCGACCTGGCCGAGCGGAGCTACCGCGTGGTGCAGTCCGCCGAGGAGGCCGACCTGCTCGTGGTGAACACGTGCAGCTTCGTGGAGGAGGCCCGCGAGGAGTCGGTGGACACCATCCTCGACCTGGCGCGGGACAAGGAGGAGTCCGGAGGCCGCAAGCGCCTCGTGGTGACCGGCTGCCTGGCCCAGCGCTACGAGGACGAGCTGCGGAGGGAGCTTCCGGAGGTCGACCACTTCCTGGGCACGGGCGAGGTCGACCGGCTGGGGACGGTCCTGGAGGGCCCGAAGGCCCCGGCCCCGCGGGACAAGACCCCGCGGCCCGGCTACAACTACGACGCCTACAGCCCGCGGGTCCTCAGCACGCCCGACTGGACGGCCTGGGTGAAGATCGCGGAGGGCTGCAGCCAGGTCTGCGCCTTCTGCATCATCCCGCGGCTTCGCGGCGGCCAGCGGAGCCGCTCCATCGAGGACGTGGTCGCCGAGGTGCGCGGCCTGGCCGCGCGGGGCACGAAGGAGATCAACCTCATCGCCCAGGACCTCACGCACTATGGCGTGGACCGGAAGACGGGCGAGGACCTGCAGAAGCTCCTGCGCGAGCTGGTGAAGGTGGACGGCATCCGCTGGATCCGCCTCATGTACTGCTATCCCCACGCCTTCACCGACGAGCTGGTGGACCTCATCGCCACCGAGGAGAAGATCGCCAGCTACGTCGACATGCCGCTCCAGCACATCGCGGACCCCATGCTGAAGCGGATGCGGCGCCGGTTCTCCGAGCAGGACACCCGCGACCTGGTCCGCAAGCTGCGGGAGCGCGTCCCGGGCCTGGTCCTGCGCACGACCTTCATCGTCGGCCACCCCGGCGAGACGGAGGAGGAGTTCCGGTCGCTGCTCGACTTCGTGGAGGACAGCCGCTTCGAGCGCGTGGGCGTGTTCAAGTACTCGCAGGAGGAGGGCACGCGGTCGGCCCGGATGCCCGACCAGGTGATGTCCCTGGTGAAGGAGGATCGGTATCACCGCCTCATGACCCTCCAGCAGGGCATCTCGGCGGAGATCCAGGAGTCCATGCTCGGCCGCGAGGTGGACGTCCTCGTCGAGGGCCCGAGCCGCGAGACGGACCTCCTGCTGCAGGCCCGCACCTACGGCCAGGCCCCCGAGATCGACGGCGTCACCTACATCAACGAAGGCTGGGCCGAGCCCGGCCACATCGTGCGCGCCGAGATCGTCGACGCCGGCGACTACGACCTGGTGGCGCGGCTCCTCCCCGCGGAGTAGGGCTAGCCGCCCGTCGGCTTCTTCAGGACGAGCGCCTTGAACTCGTGGGGGACCAGGCCCATGAGGCGATCCTCGATGGGGTGGAACTCGAGCTCGCCGATGCGGTCGAGGTCCACGTGCTCGCTCACGAGGTCCCGGAACATGGCCTCCGTGTAGCCGACCTTGTCCAGGGTCACGTCGTGGTCCTCGAGGAGCGCGCGGAGCGCCCGGAAGTAGCTCCGCGTGGTGGCGAGGCCCTTCGCGTCCCGGTCCAGGTCCAGCACGTCCATGACGAACTCGAAGTCCGTCTCCAGGCCCAGCTCGCGGGCGACCATGGTCAGGTGGCCGAAGTGGATGGACAGCTCGGGGTGGTCGAGCTGGGTCGACAGGATCGGCCAGCGTCCGATGTGGCCGAACTCGCTGACCCAGGCCACGCCGCCCGGGCGCAGGTGCTCCCGGATGCGCTCCAGGAGCTGGATGGCGCCGGTGTTGATGTAGAACGGGTCCGGCGCGTCGCCGATGGGCAGGGTGTACTTCGCGACGAGGCGACCCGCGATCCCCTGGCGCGACAGGTGCGCCTGCAGCGCGTCGCCCTCGAGGTCGTCCCGGTCCAGGCCCGCCCGGGCGTGCGTCATCTGCTCGGCGGGCAGGTCGCCGATCATCTCGTTCGACAGGACGAGGTCGTACTCCGCGGCCGGCCAGTCGCTGGTGAGCGCTTCGCCCTCGTGGATCCGGACCGGCAGGCCCTCCATCGCCTCGCGCTGGGCCGTGGCGAGCACCGGGGACAGCTCCAGGATGTCCCAGGACACCTCCAGTCCGCGGGCTTGCAGGGCCTCCACGGCCGAGCGGGCCACCTCGCCCAGGCCGCCGCCGATCTCCAGGACCTCCACGCGCCCCTCCGGGAGGAGACCCCGCTCCGCCAGCCCGTCCACCAGCGCCTGCCCGTAGGTGCGCCCGCCGAGGGCCGGGTGGGGACGCCGCAGCAGGTGCGACAGCGTCGTCTCCCCGTGGTCGAACTGGGCCTCCGCGTCGTCCACCTCGCGGCGATAGTAGGCCTCCGGCGACAGCAGGTCGCCCGGCCCCGGGGGAAGCTCGTCCGTCCGCGGGTCGTACGGCGCGTACGGCATCGTGCTGGTCAGATACGGCGGCTTCATGTGCTGGCGGCCCTTGTAGTACGACAGGGGCAGGGCGCTCAGCTTCACCGCCTGCACGTCGTGGTGCACCAGGCGCTCGATGAGCGCGCCGACCACGTCCATGCCGTGCTCGCCGGCCAGGGTGGACAGCCTCGTCTCCGAGTCGAAGCCGTCCCAGACCAGGGTCTCCTCCGCCGTGAGCGCGTGGCGCCGGACCGGGCGGTCGCCCCAGGCCGTGTAGAGCACGAGGCCGCCGTCGTCGGTGCGCTCCCAGACGTTCCAGCGGCCCCGGACCGGGACCATCTCCCAGATGCCGTCCAACTCGTCGCTCCCCGGCTCCACCAGGCAGCGGAACTGCAGGAAGATGCCCACGAAGGACTCGGGCGTCTGCTCGCCGAACGCGTTGGCGTACTTCGAGCAGATGGTGTCCGGCTTCACGGGCTCCCGGAACTCCTCCAGGAAGTCCAGGATGTCCGGGCTCATCTCGAGGATATACCCGTACAGGTCGTGGTAGACGTAGACCTCCCCCATGTGGGCGAAGGTGGAGACGTACTTCGACCGGACGAGCTTCCCGGCCGGGCTCGGCTCTTCTACTGAGGCAGACACACGCCCTCCTGACACACGTATCCGTCGTCCTCGCGGCAGTCTCCGCTCCCCCCGCACATGACCGCGCACAGGGTGCCGCCGTCGGGGTGCTCCGTGCAGGCCGTCCCGTCTGGGCAGACGAACCCGGGCGCTGCGCAGTCCCGGATCGCGCAGTACCCCTCCGAGCCCTGGAAGGTACAGACCGCCGCGCCCGCGCAGTTCTCGTGGCTGATGCAGGCCCCGCCCGGCTCCCCGCTCCCGGCGAGGGCGCAGTGGCGCCCGTCGGCGAAGGCCTTGCACGCGTAGTCCAGGCTCGTGCGGCAGTCGGCGTCCGCCTCGCACGGGTCGGTGCAGTAGCCGTCGTGGCACGCGTGGCCGGTGGGGCACCCGGTCCCGTCGGGGCAGAGGTCGCTCACGCACTCGCCCGCCTCGGCGTCGCAGACCTCGAACTGGGGGCAGGACGCCGTGGCGCACTCCGCCGGCTCCTCTCCGCCGCCGTCGACGAGCCACTCCAGGGAGTACCCGGTGTGGACCGCCCCCTCCACGCGGAGGTAGTGCGTGCCGGCCTCCTCCGTGACGAACCCGACGGTTCCGCCGCTCTCCTCGGGGGAGGCCACGTCCAGGGCCGTCACGCCGTCCGGCGCGTAGGCCGTCACCCCGACGCTGCCGTCGCCGGAGGGGGTCACCGCCGCGAGGAGGTCGGCTCCGGCGCCGGCCTCCACGGCGAACCAGTCGGCGCCGCAGCAGACCACCAGGTCCTCCAGGACCCCGTCGACCCCCTCCAGCGGCGCGGCGTCGACCAGCGCGCCGTTGCCGACCAGGGCGTCGTCCTCGCACTCCCCGTCGTAGGTCACGTCGAGGGTGTAGGTGCCGCTCCCCTGGCCCGGCGGATAGCCCACCACCCGGAGCCAGTACGGGCCCTCGGCCGGCGCGGCGTCGAGCACCAGGGTCTCCACCTCGTCCGGGGTCGCGGACCGGGCCAGCGGCGTGTCGCCCTGGCCGTCCTCGTCCCACAGGCTCAGGTCCAGGTCCCCGGTGCCTCCCGTGTCGAGGGTCGCCGTCATCGTCTCCCCGCAGTACAGCCACGTGTGCCACACGTCCGTGTCCCCGGGACACAGCGCCAGGGGCGTGCCGGAGTCCGGGAGGGAGGCGGCCCCGGAGAAGTCGTCGTTGGGCTCGAAGTCGTCGTCCTGGCAGGTCTCCGGCACCTCGAGGGAGAGCTCCAGGGTGTAGCCCGTGTGGAAGGTCTCCTGCCCGAAGCCCGCCACCACCGCGTACACCGTCTGGGAGGCCTCGGCGTTCCAGGTGAGCGACTCCTCGGCCGAGGCGGTCTCGCTGGACGCCAGGATGGACTCCTCGGCGTCCACCAGGAACAGGTCCAGGTCCCCCTGGGACGGGTCGAAGGACAGCGTGAGGTCCACGGCCTGCCCGCCGTCCACGTCCACCGCGTAGAAGTCCACGTCCACGGGCACCAGGTCCGTGTCGCAGATGCTCGCCTCCAGGGTCCCGGGCGCCAGGTCCGTGGCCGCGTCCACGCCCTCGTTCGGCTCCCCCGGGTCGTCGGTGCAGCCGGGGCCGGTCTGGGGCTTCACCACGGTCAGGTCCAGGGTCGCGAAGCTGGTGAAGGTGCCGTCCGTCGCGGAGAAGGTCACCGACCACGACTGGCCCGCGTCCCCGGCGTCCGGCGTCCAGCGGAACACCGCCCCCTCCAGGGTGCTCTCCGGCGGCGCTCCGCCATGGAGCCCGAACGTCACGTCGTCTCCGTCCGGATCCGTGGCCTCCAGGATCACCTCCAGGGCCTCGCCCACCCCGACGTCCTGCGCGGCCGGCGGCGCGAGCTCGGGCGGGGACGGGCCCTCGCCGCCGTCGTCGGCCTTCACCACGAAGCTCACGTCGGCCTCGGTCGTGGCCGTCCCGTCGCTGGCCGTGAACGTCACGCGCACGGTGCTCCCGACCCGGGACTGGGGCGGCGTCCAGCGGAAGAGGCCGGTCGCCGACTCCAGGGTGGCGCCCTGCGGCAGCGGGCCGTCGTGGCCCCAGGTCACCGTGTCCCCGTCCGGGTCCGTGGCCTTCAGCGCCATCTCGAAGGGCTCGCCGGCCACCACCGCCTGGTCGCCGACGGGCAGGATCTCGGGCGGGTTGGCGCCCTTGTCGGCCACCACCTCGATGCGCACGGTCTCGCGGTCGAACGCCTCGCCGTCGCTCACCACGAAGGTCAGGAAGACGGCGTCTCCCACGTCCTCCGGGGCCGGGGTCCACTCGAAGCGCCGCTCCGCCTTCACGAAGCGCGCCTCCTCCGGGAGGGCGCCGTAGACGCTGTACGCCAGCGAGTCCTCGTCCGGATCGGCGGCCTCGACCACGATCACCAGCGGCTCCTCGCTCGCCGCCACCCGGTCGCCGATGCGCTCCAGCTCGGGCGGCCGATTGTCCGGTCCCGTGTCCGGCGGGGGCTTCTTGGCGTCCTGCTCGCCCGTGTCCGCGGAGACGACGTCCGGTCCCCCGGCGTCGGGCGTTCCGGCCTCGGCGCCGGCACCGCCGTCGTCGCATGCGGCCGGCCCGGCGAACAGCAGGAGCGCCGCCGGGATCAGGGTCGGGAGTCGTGGAGACACCCGCCTCTCATAGCGGAGACGCCCGGCGGGGACAAGGCGACGGAAACCGCACATCACCGATCGTCATCGGGGCCCGAGGAGCTCCGCGTGCAGGCGCCGCGTGACGTCCGCCACGGCACCCAGGGAGCTTCCGCCGTACTTGTGGACCACGATCGGGCGCGGGTCGGACATGGTGGGGCATGGTAGCCGACGCGGCCCGGGGCGGCCAGCTCCACTGGAGACGTCCTTGCGGTGCGGCGGGGGTTGTGATTTCTAGGGTGCCCACGACGTTCGACGCGCAACCGCGAGCCTACGGGGAGGCCATGGAATTCAACGTAGACACCACCGCCCTCGACGCCCTGGCGACGCCGCTGCTGGTCGTGCCGACCTTCTCGGACGACGGCGCGCGGGGGGAGGCCTACGACGAGGCCAACGCGCTCGTCGGCGGCCGCCTGTCCGGGATCGTCGAGGAGGAGGGGTACAAGGCGGAGGCGGGCAAGACCCTGCTCGTGCACACGTCGGACGCCAAGGCCCGGCGGGTGCTGCTGGTCGGCGTCGGCAAGGCCGAGGACTACGAGCCTCTCGCCCTGCGGAGCGTCGCCTCCTCGGGCGTGCAGGAGGCCAACGGCCGCAAGCTGGACAGCGCGACCCTGCTCGTCCCGGAGGCCGGCGACCGCGCCCGCGCCATGGGCTTCGCCGCCCAGGGCGCGCTGCTCGGCGGCTATCGCTACGATCACTGGCGCACCCAGAACGTGGAGCCGCTGACCTGCCAGCGCCTGGGCCTGGCGACCGGCGGCGTGGACGTGGACGGCGCCGAGGCTGCCGTCGCGCAGGGCGAGGCCATCGGCGAGGCGGTCAACTTCGCCCGCGACCTCATGAACGGTCCGGCGGTGGAGATCACGCCCACCGCCATGGCCGAGGCCGCCCGCGACATCGCCCGCGACGGCGGCCTCGAGGTGAAGATCTTCGACGAGGCGGAGATCACGCGCCGCGGCATGAACCTCATCCTCTCCGTGAGCGCCGGCAGCGACGAGGAGGCCCGCTTCATCCACCTCACCTACCGGCCGGAGGGCGCCACCGACGACACGCCGGAGGTCGCCCTGGTCGGAAAGGGCGTCACCTTCGACTCGGGCGGCTACAGCCTGAAGCCGTCCGCGGGCATGGAGGACATGAAGATGGACATGGGCGGCGGGGCCGCGGTCCTCGGCGCCATGAAGGCCATCGCCGCCGTGAAGCCGAAGTACGTCGTCCACGGCATCGTCCCGGCCTCCGAGAACCTCATCAACGGCAAGGCCACCAAGGTCGGCGACATCGTCCGGTCCCTGAACGGCAAGACCGTCGAGATCATGAACACCGACGCGGAGGGCCGCCTGCTCCTGGCGGACGCCCTCTGCTACGCGGAGCGCCTCGGCGTGGATCGGGTCATCGACCTGGCCACCCTGACCGGCGCCAGCGTGGTGGCCCTCGGGCCGCACACGGCCGCCCTGTTCGCCGGCGACGAGGCCTTCGGCGACAAGATCAAGGAGGCCTCCGAGCGTGCCGGCGAGGACTTCTGGCCGATGCCGCTCAACAAGAAGCTGAGGGAGATGCTCGAGACCCCGAACGCCGACATGAAGAACGTCGGCCAGCGCTGGGGCGGGGCGATCACCGCGGGCTTGTTCCTCGAGGAGTTCGTGGGGGACATGACCTGGTGCCACCTGGACATCGCCGGACCCGCGATGTCGGACAAGGCCGATGGCTACGTCCCGAAGGGCGGCACCGGCTTCGGCGTGATGACCCTGGTCGAGCTCCTGCAGGGAGAGGTGTGATGGCTTCCGGAACAGTCAACAAGGTGATCCTCATCGGGCGGCTCGGCGCCGATCCCGAGCTCCGCTCCACCCAGTCCGGCACGCCCGTCGCGAACCTGAGCATCGCGACGAATCGGTACCGAAAGGACCAGATGGGCAACCGCCAGGAGGAGACCGAGTGGCACCGCGTCGTGCTGTTCGGTCGCACCGCCGAGATCGCCCAGCAGTACCTGAGCAAGGGACGGACGGTGTACATCGAGGGGCGCTTGCAGACCCGCTCCTGGGAGGACGCCCAGAGCGGCCAGCGCAAGTACATGACGGAGGTCGTGGGCCACGACATGCAGTTCCTGGACAGCGGGAGCGGTCAGGGCGGCGGTTTCGGCGGTCCCCCGCAGCAGCAGGGCGGCTGGGGCGGCGGCGCCCCCCAGGGCGGCGGCTTCGGCGGAGGCGGAGGCGGAGGCTTCCAGCCCCAGGGCGCCCCCCCGCAGGGCGCCCCCCCGCAGGGCGCCCCCCCGCAGGGCGGTCCGGGCCCCCAGCAGCCGCAGCAGCCCCCCCAGGGCGGCGGCGGCCAGGGCCAGGACCCGGGTTTCTACGACGACGACGACATCCCGTTCTAGGGACCCCGGGGTACACGCCGCTCCCGTCGCCCCGCACGCGCCCGAACACCGAGTTTGGCGTCGTCGATCCTCGACGATGCCTCCGGCATCGCCTCCGGTCTCCTCCTTGATCTCGGCGCCCGTTCGCGCACGTGGCTCGGTCCGCGTCGCGCACCCCGGGGTCAGGGTGCGAGGTACGCCGGGCTCCCGTCGCTCGCTCGGTCCGACCGGCGCACCTCGCACCTCGGTCTCGCATTGCCCATGGGGCGGGCCGGCCGTGATCGGCGTCGGTGGAGCCTGGAAGTGACCGTCGGGGACGGCGGTTCCACTGCACTTCCTCGTGTTCTCGGCGCCTTTGCGGCTTGGCGCGAGCCCCTCGACGAGCCGGCTTGGGGCGCCGCCCCTACCGGCTGGGGGGATCCGGCCAGAGGAGGTCGTCGTAGTTCTCCTTCGCCGGCTTCCGCGCGCCGGCCCTGGCGGGGGCCGGCGGGAGGTCGGCCGTCAGCTCGCCGAGGAGGCGATCGCTGCTCTCGCGCAGCAGATCGCCCGGCTCGGTGGACTCGGCCGCCTCGATGGCGCGGCGCCGCTGCTCGCTCCCCGGCGCCACCTGCGGCCCGCGCTCCCGGGGCTCCGCCTCCGTGGACGAGGGCGACTCGTCTTCCTCGAACGCGTCGCTGCTCACGGCCCAGATGGACAGGCCGACCAGGGCCGCGAACAGGACGACGACGCCGAGTGCCTGTCCGACGCTCCCGTCGCCGCTGTCTCGCCTGGATGCCATGGGCCTCCCTCGTCCCCGGGTGGTGACGCGTCCGCCCCGTCCTTCGGCTCGCCTGCCGGAGCGCTTGAGCGACTTCCCGTGGATCGTCGGGTGTGATACCCGAGGTGGCCGTGTCCTCGACCCCCCCGCCCGCCGGCGACTCCGACGCCTCGTCCGGCTCCTCCACCCGCGAGGCCGAGGGACGCGCCGCGCGCCGCGGCTTCCTGCTCATCACGGGGGCCAAGGCGTGGTTCCTCGTCTGCGGGACCATCCTGAACATCGGCCTGCCCCGCCTGCTGGGCGATCCCGCCAGCTTCGGGGACTTCGGCCTGGTGAACACCTTCATCGCCATCCTGGACACGGTGATGATCACCGGCGCCATCCAGGCCGTCTCCAAGCGTACCAGCGAGCGTCCGGAGGCGGCGGCCGTCATCCGGCGTGGCGCCCTGCGCCTCCAGGCGGTGGTCGGCGGCGGCCTCTTCGTCGTCCTGGTCTTCGGCGCCCAGCCCATCTGCAGCCTGGTCTTCGGCGATCCGACGCTGGCGCCCTACCTGCGCATCGCCGCCGTCGTGACGCTCAGCTACTCCTGGTACGCCGCGCTCATCGGCCTGGTGAACGGCCTGAAGCGCTTCGCCCTGCAGGCCGGCTTCGACGTGGTCTACGCGACGCTGAAGGTGGGGCTCATGGTGGGCCTCGTGGTCGCGGGATACGGCGTGACCGGCGCCCTGGCCGGCTTCGCCGTCGCCGCCGTCATCATCACCGTCGCGGCCCTGGTCGTCACCGGGCGTCTCCTCGGCCGCCCGGCGCCGGACGCCGAGCCTCCGCGCCTGCTCCGCTTCATGCTCCAGGTCATGGGCTACGTGCTGTTCGTCAACGTCCTGCTCCAGGCGGACGTCCTCGTGCTCAAGGTGGCCTCCCTGGAGCCCGTGCGCGCCCTGGTCGACGCCGCTGGAGGCGGCCCCCTCCCCGCCTGGATCGCGGCCGTCGTGGACGGGACCCCCGACCCCGCAGACCCGAAGCTCCCGCTGGAGATCACGAGCGGCCTCGCCGGCCTGTTCCGGGCCACCAAGAACGTCTCCCTCATCCCCTACCAGGCCGTCATCGCCATCACCTTCGTGGTGTTCCCGCTGATCTCGCGGGCCACGTTCCAGGAGGACTCGGACGCCACCCGCGGCTACGTCTTCCAGACGCTGCGCTCCGCCACGCTCATGGTGGTCTTCATCGCCACCCTCCTGGCGGCCGGCGGCGAGCCCATGCTGGCCGTCCTCTTCGGCGACGCCTATCGGCTGGCCGGCTCCACCCTCCTGCCGCTGCTGGGCGGCACGGCCTCGTTCGCCGTCTTCTACGTCATGGCCACGGTCCTGACCGCGGCGGGGCACCCTCGGGACGCCCTGCTGCTGGCCGCCGTGGCCGCCGTGCTGCAGGTCGGGGCCGTCTACGTCGCCGTCGCCACGGCCCCGGCCGGCGAGGCGCTGCTCACCCGGGCCTCGTGGGCCGTCCTCGTGGTCCAGGCGCTGGCGGTCCTGGCCACCGCCCTGCACATGCGGGTCCGCCTCGGCGGGACCATCCCCCCCGTGAACGCCCTCCGCATCCTGGCGTCGGCGGGCGCGGCCCTCGCCGCGGTCCACCTCCTGGGTGGCGAGGGTCTGGCGATGATTTTCGTGCGCGGAGCGGTGGCTGCGTTAGCCTTCGTGGCCACGGCCCTCCTCACGCGGGAGATCACCCGCGAGGACCTGGCCCTTGCCCGAAGCACGCTCAGCCGCCGAGGCTCCCGATGAATCGCACCCTGTCGGTGCTCGCCGTCCTGCTCCTCGCGACCGTCACGGCCCAGGCCTGCGGCCCGGGCTACCGGACGAAGCGCGAGAAGCTCCAGGACACCGCGCGGCAGTTCAACGACGATCTCCGGTGGAAGCGCCTGCGCTCCGCGGCGCAGGCCGTCCCCGTCGAGCGCCGGACCTCCTGGCTGGCACGCATGGAGCGGTCCTCGCGCGCCTTCACCATCGTCGACTACGAGCTCACCCCCGTGGAGATCCGCGACGAGGTGGCCGTGCTCCAGGTGGACGTGTCCTATCACCGCGCCGGCGGCGTCCACATGAAGCGCACCCGCCGCCAGCAGGTGTGGCGCTACCACTCCGAGGGGTGGAAGCTCGACGCGGACAAGGAGGTGCCGCGCGAGGATCGGCCTCCGCCCGAGGGTCTGCCGGACTTCGGCGCCGAGGGGGACGTCAGCCGTCGTCCTTGACCGGCCGGGCCACCAGCGCGACCTTGTCGCCCTTGACCCGCACCGAGTAGTTCACGTCCTTCCAGCCGTACTTCTTCATCTGGGCGCGCTTCTGCGCCTCCAGCTTGCGACGGAACTTCTCGAAGTCGACCTTGGCGCTCCGGCCGACCTTCCGCTGCGCGGCGCGCCACGACTCGAACACGGCGCGGGCGTCTCCGTTGGCCCGCCCGTTGCTCCCGGCCTTCCCCTGCGTGCGCTCGCCGCCTGGGCGCTTCCCGTCGCCGTTGGAGCCGGCTTCGGGCGTCGGCGGGGTCGGGTGCGCGGACAGGGCGTTCCGCTCGCGCTTGAAGCGCCCCTCCTCGATGAGCCGCATGATGCGGTCCCAGCGCCGCGCGTGGGTCGCGAGGCTCTGGCGGAGGTTGTTGAAGCGGAACTTCAGGGCCGTCCGGCGGGCCTTCCGCAGGCCGGAGTTCCGCATGTCGCGCTCGAGGGCCTGCCGGTCGCGGAGCGGCGGGATCCGCTCGAGCCCCATGAAGTAGCGGTCGTACTGCACGCGGAGGTCGTGGAGCCGCTGCGCGAGGCTCTCCAGCTCGGCCTCCATGCGCTTGTTCTCGGCGCGGATGCTCTGTGCCAGGTCCTCCGCCATGCGCCTCCCGGATGCTGCGGCGGGGCGCCGGTCGCGCCCACGTCCGCGCACTATAGCGTCTCCTCCCGACGCCTGGAAAGGACCGCCGCGCGGAGCCCCAGGGCGGTCGCAAAGTCGACCGCCCTCCCTTGCCCTTGCCCTTGCCCTTGCCCTTGCCTGCTCTCAGACGCGCAAAACCCATCGTTTCCGAGGGGTGCAACCCGGCGCCGGGCGCCGTACCGCCGCGCGGCCCACGTTTCTCGGACTTTGCGACCGCCCTCCCTTGCCCTTGCCCTTGCCTGCTCTCAGACGCGCAGAATGCACCCTCTCCGAGCGGGTGCAATCCGGCGCCGGGCGCCATACCGCCGCGCGGCCCACCCTCCTCCGACTTCGCGATTGCCCTGGTGTCCGCGCCCGCGACCGTCAGTACGTCGGCGTGGCCCCATGGCGCGGATCCAGGTCGTTGCTCACGTACATGTGGGGCTCGCCGTGGTACGTGCGGCGATACCGGGCCGTGTAGCGGAGCACCTTGCGCGCGTAGCCGCGGGCCTGGCGGAAGGGGATCTCCTCGATGAAGACGTCCATGGGCCGGTCCGGGTGCGCGTCCAGCCAGGCCGCCACCCGGTGCGGGCCCGCGTTGTAGGCCGCCGCCGCCAGGGGCTCCTGGCCCCGGAACCGGTCCAGGAGGCGGCCGAGGTAGTAGCTGCCCATGTAGATGGAGACCTCCGGGCGCAGGAGCACCTCCGGCGTGAACTCCTCGAAGCCCAGCTCCTCGGCCACGCGCCGCCCGGTCCGCGGGATCATCTGAAGCGCGCCGTACGCGTGGGAGACGCTCACGGCGTGGGCGTGGAAGGTGCTCTCCACGGTCATCACGCCGTACAGGAGGTAGGCCGGCACGCGGTGGAGGCTGGAGTACGTGGCCATGGGGCGCGGCCAGGCCAGGGGATACGTCGCCTCCCACCGGCGCGAGCCGTGGGCTTCCGAGGGCGACCCGGGGCCGCCGGTCTCCAGCACGGCGCGCCGGAGCGCCCAGGGATCCGCGAGGGCTCGCTGGGCACGCCGGAGCGCCCGGAGGAAGTCGCCGTCCTTGGCCGCGCGGCCGAAGCGTCGCGCGGACCGCCAGCCGCGTCGCCCGAGGTGGTCGATGTCGGCCCCGCCGCGGATCTTCTTGTGGCGCCGGTTGTCCAGCATGTCCGAGCGCCCGCGGCCGACCAGCCCCCGGGCGCCCTTCCAGCGGTAGACCCGGTAGTCCGTGTCGATGACGCGAAGCTCGTCCACCGCGCGCTCGGTGAAGCCCAGGCGCTCGAGAGCCAGGGCCCGGTCCGCCTCGGGAGCCGCGCGCCCCCAGCCCTCGGCCAGGTCGCGGAGGGCGGCCAGGCGTTCGGCGCGCGGCGCGGGGCGGGGGGCATCCTCCCAGCGAGGCAGGCGGACCCGGTCCTCCCAGCGGAGGGTCGGGGTGCGCGCGGCCGGCGCGGGGGGCGCCGTGGCCACGCCCGACGGACCGTCCATCAGCGCCGCCAGGGCCGGGCCCGTCGCCCGCGCGATGAGGCGCGGGAGGAGCGGTCGTCGGGGTCGTCGCTCGGGCGCGACGCCCTCGATCTCCGCGGCCCGGCTCCACGCCTGGATGCCGTAGTAGGTCAGGGGCTCCGCGCCGGCGAGGGCCCGGAAGCGCTGGAGGGCCTGCTCGGTGCGGCCCGCCTCCTGCAAGGTGCGGGCCTGCCAGTAGCGGGCCCAGTCCCGGTGGCGGCGCTGCTGGCGCTCGACGCGCTCGAGCCGCCTCATGGCCCGCTCGTGCTCCCCGGACCACAGGTCGGACCAGGCGATCTTCCGGTCCACGTAGTCGTCCCGCCGTCGCTCGGATCGCCGCGCCTCGCGCCAGGCGCCGGCCGCCTCGGCGTAGCGGCCGAAGGCCAGACGAAGCTCGCCCACGTCGCGCCAGTAGCGCCGGCCGCGGCGCCCGTCGTGGTGCTCCAGCAGCGTCGCCTCGGCCCCGTCGTGGCGGCCCAGCGAGGCCAGCATCCACGCGATCCGATCGGCGCTGGTCGCCGGCTCGTCGCGCTCCTCGATCCGCCCGTACAGCGCGAGGGCCTCCTCGGTCTCGCCGGTCTCACGCAGGGTCCGGGCCAGGAGCGCGAGGGACTCGATCTCCGCCTCCTCGACCTCCAGGTCCTCGAAGTCCGACGCGCGGAGGCTCCCCTCGTGGGCGTCCTCCAGGAACGCCTCCAGGCCGGGGCGGGCCTCGGCGAAGCGGCGCTCGTTCACGAGCCAGCGAAGCTCCGCGAGGCGATCCTCGCCCCTCGGAGGGCCCGCCTCCGGATGTCCGGCCTCGGCGAGGGCGTCCAGCGCCAACCGGGCCTCGTCCCCGGCGCGGCTCCGCGGTGCCTCGCGTAGGATGCGCCTGTACCGCGCCACGGCGTCGGCCACGTCGCCCGCAGCCCGGTCCAGGTGGGCCAGCCGGACCCGCGCCTCGTGGACGTCCACGGAGTCCGGGAACGTGCGGAGGAAGGCTCGCCACGCGCGTCGCGCCGCCTCGTCGTGTCCCGCGCTCTGCAGGGCCAGGGCGTGTCGCCGGGCGGCGTCCACGACCAGCGGGGACCAAGCGTCTCCGCGGACCTCGTCGAACAGCGCAGCGGCCTCCGCATGCTCGCCCGCGGCGTCCCTGGCGCGAGCGAGCGCCATCTGAAGGAAGTCTCGCAAGGGGGCGCGGCCCGCACGCTTCGCCGCTTCCAGGGCCGCCTCCAGGGTGCGGGCGGCCTCTGCGTGGCGGCCCTGGGCCGTCCGGGTGAGACCGAGCAGGTGGAGGGCGTCCGCCCGCTGCAGGGGCTCCGGGTCGCTCGCCAGGGCCTGCTCGAGGAAGCGCCCGGCCGCGGCGTGCTCCCCGGTGTGGTAGGCCGTGCGTCCGGCGTCGAGGAGGTCCTGCGCGGGGTGCTCGTGGACCCGGTCGGCGTGCCGTGCGGCGGCGACCTCCGCCGGCGCGGGGCCGGGGTGGATGAGCAGGCTCAGGACCAGGAGGACGGCGGACAAGTCGTGGGTCGGGCCTCTCGGGGCAGGAGTCGACGGCGGCGGGCGCGCCCCGAACGCGCGTCCCGTGCGCTCCACGCGGGCCGATCCTGTACGAACGCGCGTGATCGCCGCAAATTTCGGCCGCGGCGGCCTGTCCCGTAACCTGCTACGACTTCCTGGCGGTCGGCTTCTTGGCGGCGGTCGACTTCTTCGCCGTCGACTTCTTCGCCGTCGACTTCTTCGCCGTCGACTTCTTCGCCGTCGACTTCCTGGCGGCGGTCGACTTCTTCGCCGTCGACTTCTTCGCCGTCGACTTCCTGGCGGCGGTCGACTTCTTGGCGGTCGACTTCTTGGCGGTCGACTTCTTGGCGGCCGACTTCTTCGCGGCGGCCTCTTTCTCGGCCTCGATCTCCGCGGCGCGGGTCTCGGCGGCCTTGGCGGCGGCCTTCGCGGCCTCGGCCTTCTCCTGCTGCTGCTTCAGCTCCCACTCTAGCGTGGCGACCTGGTTTTCCAGCTCGCGCATGGTGCGCTTGAGGATCTTGATGTCCTGCCGCGTGACCAGGTTGAACGTCCGGGCGATCCCCTCGGACTGCTTCTCCCAGCTCTCGCGGACGTCGGCCCGCAGGTTGATGGCGCGCTTGAGCGCCTCCTGGAACTGGGGGTTGGACAGGACGTTGAGGGCGGCCCGGGAACCGAGGACCTGGCCGGCCTTCCGAAGCAGCGTCGTCTTGAACTGATCGAGCACGATGGGGCTCCCTGAGCTGTTGCGCGGCCGGGGGCGCCGGCCGGAGGGGCGAGAGAATCGGCCAGGGACGGGACCCTGTCAACGGACGTCGTGTCGGGGCGGTTCCCATGCTTGCGACCGCAGAGGTCCGACTTTATGGTCGGGCTTCACGTCGCCGCGACGGAGCCCTCCGATGCCCATCGCCACCGAAGAGCCCGACGACGCGGCGGTGCGCCCGTCCACCGACCGCGTCCCGCTCGATCGCCTGTCCATGGGCGACGAGGAAGGCGCGTTGCGGCGTCCGCCCGCCCCCCGGCCGCTGGTGGACGGCGAGCGCCGCAAGGTGCACTACCTGCGCATGTCGGTGACGGATCGCTGTAACTTCCGGTGCCGCTACTGCATGCCGGAGGAGGGCGTCCGGTTCGTCCCGCGACGGGATCTGCTGTCCTTCGAGGAGGTCGAGCGCCTGGTCGCCTGCTTCGTGCGCCTGGGGATCCGGCGCGTGCGCCTGACGGGGGGGGAGCCGCTCCTCCGCAGGGACGTGGTGGACCTGGTGGGGCGGATCGGCGCCGTAGACGGGGTCGAGGACCTCGCCATGACCACCAACGGCTATGCGCTGTCCGACCTGGCCGGTCCTCTCCGGGACGCCGGCCTCGAGCGGCTCAACATCAGCATCGACACCCTGCGGGAGGATCGCTTCCGGACCATGACGCGCACGGATCTCCTGTCGCGCGTGCTGGAGGGGATCGACGCGGCCCGGGACGCCGGGTTCTCGCCCATCAAGCTCAACGTCGTGGTCGTCCGCGGGTTCAACGACGACGAGCTCGTGGACCTGGTCCGCTTCGCCGCCGAGCGGGGCGCGGTCGTGCGCTTCATCGAGTACATGCCCATCGGCGTGGACGGCTTCTGGAGCGACGACACCTTCATGTCCACCGGTGCCATGCTCGAGCGCCTGGCGGAGGACTTCGACGTCCGGGAGCCCATCGGGCACGGCCCGTCGGCCGGGATCCGCGGCGAGGGGCCGGCCGTGTATCGGGAGCTCACCCCGCGGGGCGGCGGCGCGTCGACCTGCGTGGGCTTCATCAGCGCCCTCAGCCACAACTTCTGCTCCACCTGCAACCGGGTGCGGATGACGGCCACCGGCACACTCCAGGAATGCCTGGCGTTTCCGGGCGCGTTGTCGCTGCGGGACGCCCTGCGTGGCGGGGCATCGGACGACGAGATCGTCGCCCTCGTCGAGGAGGCGCTCTGGTCCAAGGGACCGGGGCATCGCTTCGACGTTGAAGGGGGCGGCCAGCGCGTGTACCAGAGCATGAACGTCACCGGAGGCTGACCATGGCAGAGAGGGACGACAAGCCGCGCAGGCGGAAGGGGGCCTATCCCCTCATCGTGGCCGGCATCATCGGCGTGGGCGCGTTGCTGGTCGTGCAGTCCAGCTTCAGCAGCGGCACCTACAGCCTCGAGATCGCCGCCGTGCAGGCGGAGCCCGCCCGCTTCGAGGGCCACGACGTGAAGGTCGTGGGCACCGTGAAGGAGGGCTCCTCGGAGACCCGGACGGTGAACGGGCGCGTGGAGACGCGCTTCACCATCCACGACGGGCAGGGCAACGACCTGCAGATCGTATATCCCCACAATCCGCCGGACGCGTTCAAGGAGGGCCGCCACGTCATCGTGGAGGGCACCTTCGAGGACGACCGGAGCGTCACCTGCGGGAAGCTGACCGTGAAGTGCCCCTCCAAGTACCAGGAGGAGGGCGGCGACGCGGGCTACTCCGACGACTACTACGAGAAGAAGTACGCCCCCGACGACGCCGACGGCCCCACCTCCTGACGGCCGCGACGCCTCCCGACGCCTCCTGACCCCCGACTCGCCCACGGGAGCCCATGCAGGAACTCGGTCAGTTTCTCCTCCTCGTCACCTTCCTGGCGACGCTGACCACCGCCCTCACGGCGGTGGCCGGCGCGCTGACGCAGAACCTCGCCCTGATGCGGGGCGCGCGCTACGGCCTGTATGGTGTGGCCGCGCTCAACATCGCCATGGCGATCGTGCTCACGCACGGCTTCCTCACCCACGAGTTCGGCAACAAGTACATCGCCGCGTACTCGGACACGACGATGCCGACCATGTACCTGGTCGCCTCGTTCTGGGGCGGTGAGAAGGGGGCGCTGCTCTTCTGGGCGACGTCCCTGGCCATCTTCGCGGGGATCGCCGTCCACGGCCGCCGGCAGCGCGAGCCGGTCTACCTGTCCTGGGTCATCGCGGTGCTCACGTCCTCGATCTTGTTCTTCGAGGTCCTGATGCTCTTCGAGTCCAGCCCGTTCGAGACCTTCGTGGCGAGCGGGCCGCCCCAGGACGGCAAGGGCCTGAACCCGCTGCTCCAGCACCCGGCGATGGCCTTCCACCCGCCGAGCCTGCTCACGGGCTACATCACCTTCACCATCCCCTTCGCCTTCGGCGCCGCGGCGCTCATCACGGGCAAGCTCGACAGCCAGTGGATCTCGGACACGCGCACGTGGACGATGCTCTCCTGGTGCTTTTTGAGCATCGGCATGGTCCTGGGCGCCCTGTGGGCCTACGAGGAGCTCGGCTGGGGCTTCTACTGGATGTGGGACCCGGTCGAGAACGCGCCACTCATCTCCTGGTTCACGGCCACGGCGTTCCTGCACTCGGTGATGATCCAGGAGCGCCGGGGCATGCTGAAACGCTGGAACGCCGTGCTGGTGTGCCTGACGTTCCTGCTGACCATCTTCGGGACGTTCCTCACCCGAAGTCAGCTCATCGACAGCATCCACGCCTTCGCCAACTCCACCCTGGCCATCTACTTCCTCTGGTACATGCTCGGCGTGGCCATCGTGAGCGTCATCCTCATCGCCTGGCGATGGGGGGCCCTGAAGTCCGAGGACGGCATCGACTCCATCTGGAGCCGCGAGAGCATGTTCGTGATGAACAACGTGTTCCTCGTCGGCTCGGCGTTCATCGTCCTCTGGGGGACGCTCTTCCCCAAGATCAGCGAGCTTCCCAGCGTCCAGCAGGCCTACAACCAGGTCACGCAGGCCTGGAACAGCACCGTCGGCGTCCTGGTGGGGCCCATGGAGTCCCTGGACCAGGCGGTGACCCTGGGCGAGCCCTGGTTCAACCGCATCATGACGCCGGTGGGCCTGCTCCTGCTCATGCTCATGGGCGTGGGCCCGCTCATCCCCTGGCGGCGGACCACCAGGAAGGCCTTCCGGAGGAACTTCTTCACGCCCCTGACCGGGTCGCTGCTGATCACCGCCGTCGGCGCCACCGTGGCGTCCTGGCTCGCCATCGGGCAGGTGGCCGAGCAGCAGGGTCTGTCGTTCGGCGAAGCCTACGGCGTGTGGGCGGACGGCCTGGAGGTCGTCCACGTCTACACGGTCTTCGCCTACCTGTTCTGCCTGTTCGTGACCTGGACCATCGGTCGCGAGTTCCACGTGGCCACCCGGATCCGGCGGCGGAAGTACGGCGGGCCGTACTCGGCGAACCTCATGGCCCTCATGTTCAAGAACCCGCGGCGGTACGGCGGCTACGTGATCCACCTCGGCGTGGTGCTCATGTTCATCGCCTTCACGGGCAAGGTCTTCAAGATCCAGCAGCCCGAGCGCCCCATGACCCTGGGCGACGACCTGACCGTGTCGGGCTACTCCCTGACCTACAGCCACACGGACGAGGCCTGGGACGAGGACAACGGCTACGCTGCCACGAAGGCCACCATCACCGTCGTCGAGGACGACGAGACCGTGGCCGAGCGCGAGGTCGAGGACCTCGTGGGGTGGCTGGAGTCACGGGACGTGGGCGTCTTCCACGTGGAGACGGCGCTGGGCAGCCCGAAGGTCCGCGTCCGCTTCGAGGATCACGCCGCGCGGGATCGCCTCCGGGACGACGTCTGGCTGGCGCGCCACTTCGTCGAGGACTTCCGCAAGGTCGGCGCCGACGAGGCCGCCCACACGCAGACCTGGCAGCTCCGGGACATGCGGCTCCTGAAGGTCGTGCCCATGCTGGCCATGCAGAAGGTCCGGGACGCCCGGGCGGCCATGGGGCCCGGCTCCACGGTGGGGGCGCGGGTCCAGTCGCGCGAGGGCTCCCCGCAGGTCGACCTGGTGTTCGACGACGCGGAGGCCATGGCCGGCTTCGACGCTCGGCTGGCCTCCCTCGAGGTCCCCGAGACCGCCCTGTACGGAGGCTACGACGCCCGGCACGGCGCCCTCGAATTCGTCGACGCGCGCACCGGCACGCAGCTTCACCCGGAGGTCCGCTACTACGCGAAGCACTCCACGCCCACGACGGAGACGGCCATCGCCTCCTCGATCCACGAGGACCTGTACGTGGCCATGCGCCCGGCCATGGGCCAGGACTTCATCAACCTCCTGCCCGTGGTGTTCCCGCTGGTGACCTTCCTGTGGACGGGGGCCTTCGTGCTCCTCCTGGGGACGCTCATCGCCCTCACGCCGCGCTGGCTGGCGCAGACCCTGGTGGGCCTGGCCCGCGGGCCGACGCCCGCCGTCGCAGCCGCCGTGGTGCTGCTCCTCGTGGGGCTCCTGGCCGGGGGCATCGCCCAGGCGAGGCCGGGGCCGGCGGGTGTCGCGCCGCCGCCGTCCGCCGAGCGCGCCGTGGAGGACGTGCTCCGAGCCTTCACGTGCGACTGCGGACCTCGGGACGCGCCCGGGGCCGCCGCCCGGACCCTCGCCGACGAGGCCTGCGCCTGCGAGGAGGCCCGATCCGAGCGCGCCATGATCGCGGAGCTGATGTCCGACTACTCGGACGACCAGAAGGCGAGCGGCCGCGCCAAGCTCGACGTCCTGGAGCGCCTGGTGGACCTGGACGCCACCTGGGACGCCCGGCTCCGCTACGACGCCGGCGACTACAGGCACCTCCTGTCGACGACGAAGACCACGTGTCCCGGCGAGCGCGGCCTGGCCCTGTCCCAGAGCCAGATCTCGTGTAGCGTGCGGAACCGCTGGCTGCCGCGCTTTCGCCGCATGCTGGCCGCGGGCATGAGCGAGGACGCCATCTACCGCTACTACGTCGACGTGAACAACGCGACCATGGATCCGGCGTCGCCCTGGACCTACGAGGACCTGCGGGCCAACCCGGACAAGCCCCTGAGCTGGGCGTTCCCCACGACGCTGATCGCCGGCCTCCTGGTGGGGCTGCTGGTGTTCTTCACGCGTCGCGGGCGGCGGACCGCCGAGGAGGTGAGCCCCTCCATGACGGCCCCCACCTCCGACGACCTGAGCGAGCGCCAGCGCCTCCTCCTCGAGGACGAGCTGGATATCCTGGACTCCTGAGCCGAGACCCATGACCCTCCCCACCCTCATCCTGACCCCCATGCTGGCGGCGGTGATCCTGCTGTCGGCCGTCCAGGTGGCCCGCATGGCCCGCGGCTGGGCGGCGAGCCGGGCGGCCGGCTTCGCGCGCGGGGAGCGCCGGGATCGCATCGCCCTCGAGGACGAGAAGGTGCGCCTGCTGACGACCATCCGCGACCTGGAGTTCGAGCACGCCATGGGCAAGCTGTCCGACGAGGACTACGCCGCGCTGCGCGGCCGCTTCGAGGGGCGCGCCGTGCGGGTCATCGAGCAGCTCGAGCGCCTGGAGGAGGCCTCGTGATCGGCGCGGCGCTCCTCATGGTGACGGCGACCGCGGCCCTGGCGGTCGGCCAGCCCATGGACATGGGCGGCGGGCCCCACGGCATGATGGGCGGCGGCATGGGCCGGGGGGCGACCGGCACGGGGGATCCCGTGGTCCGCGTCGTCTCGGTGGACCCGGAGGGCCGCGTCGAGCCCCTCGCCGACGCCGAGGTCGTGCTGGAGCACTGGAGCCGCCCGCCCGGCCGGGACACGGAGCCGACCCTGGACGACAGCTGGATCGGGACCACGGGCGAGGGCGGCCGGGTGGTCTTCCAGGACGTCCCCCTGGGTGGCGGAGAGCTTCGCGCCACGCTCGTGCGGGACGGCGTGACCTTCCGGGCGATGGACGTGGGTGGCGGGGAGGCCTCCGAGATCCGGGTCCACGAGGTGACCACCGATCGCGACGGCCTGCACGCCACGGCGCGGATGGGCCTGGAGCTGCGCGAGGAGAACCTCGTCGTCGACCAGACCCTGTCCGTGCGGAACGAGGGGACCCGCGCCGTGGACCTGACGCGGAAGGGCCACGGCCTGCGCATCCCCGTGCCGCTGCCGGCCGTCTTCGGGGGGAGCCTGGACCGGGGGTTGCTGCCGCCGGACACCGCCGCGCGCCACATGGCCACGCGCTCCCGCCCGGAGCGCGGGCGATTCGTCTACGAGGACGGCGCCATGTACTGGGAGGGCGCCATCCCGCCGGGGAAGACCATCGATCTGCAGGCGCGCTACGCCCTGGCCATCACCCACACGCGCCAGGACCTGGCGTTCTCCACGCCGCTCCCCGTGGACTCGGTGACGCTGACCACCTCGTGGCCGGACCGGGTGGCGCCCGTCGTCGTGCCGGAGGCGCCCTACGAGGTCGTGGAGCGCCGCGACGGCGAGACGATCCAGCGGTTCGTGCGCCTCGGCGAGGCTCCGGAGCCGGGCGAGGCCGTGGTGGTGCGCGTCGATCGTCTCCCGCAGCCGCTCCGGGTCTACCTGGGCGTGGCCTGGGGCGGCGGGTTCCTGCTGGCGGGGCTGTTTTTCCTGGCGGTGCTGGCGGGGCGCCGGCGCCATGGGTGATCCCCCGGCGCTGGAGGTCCGGGACGTCTCGCGGCGCTTCGGACGCCAGTGGGCCGTCCGCCGCCTGTCGGCCTCCTTCGAGTCCGGCACGCTGACCGCCGTCGTCGGCCACAACGGGGCCGGGAAGAGCACGCTGTTGAACCTGCTCGCCGGCGCCATCCGCCCCACGAAGGGGCACGTGCGGGTGTTCGGCGAGGATCTCCACGACCACCCCGACCGGGCGGAGATGCGTCGCCGGGTCGCCTGGCTCGGGCACGCGCCGTTCCTCTATCCCGATCTCACGGGCGAGGAGAACCTGCGCTTCGTCGCGCGGCTGTTCGGCCGCGACGCCTCCCGCGAGGTGCTGGCGGCGCGCCTGGAGCAGGTGGGCCTCGGCACGGCGGGGCGCCGCCCCGTGCGCGGCTACTCCCGGGGCATGGTTCAGCGCCTCGGCCTGGCGCGCATCCTGATCCAGGGCGCCGACGTGTGGCTCCTCGACGAGCCCTCCACCGGGCTGGACGTCGCCGGGCGGGCGCTGTTGGGGGAGGTCCTGGGCGCCGCGCTCCGCGACGGCAAGTGCCTGGTGGTCGTCACCCACGACATGTCCTGCCTGTCGGGCCACGTGGACCGGGTGTTCACGCTGTCCCGGGGACGCCTCCACAGCCTGGAGGAGGAGGCGTCGTGAGCGCGTGGCGCGCCGTGTGGCTGGTCCTGAGCAAGGACGTCGTCGCGGAGCTTCGCACCCGCGAGGTCGTGGCCACCATGACCCTGTTCGCGCTGCTGATGGCGGTGGTGTTCGCCTTCGCGTTCTCGGTAGACGAGACGCGGGCGAGGCTGGTGGCGCCGGGCATCGTGTGGCTGGTGCTTCTCTTCGCCTCCACCCTGGGCCTGAACCGCGTGTTCGATCGCGAGCGGGATCACGGCTGCCTGACGGGCCTGCTGCTCTCCCCGGCGGGGCCCGTGGCCGTCTACGTGGCCAAGGTCCTGGGCGTGGTGCTCTTCACCCTGCTCACGGAGATCCTGACGGTCCCGCTCATGTTCATCTTCCTGGGGATCGGCGTGCCCCTGGAGGGCCTGGGCCTCTTCGTCTCCGCCCTGGTGCTGGGGACGATCGGCTTGGCGCTCATCGGCACCCTGTTCGGCGGGATGCTCGCCAACGCCCGCCTCCGCGAGGTCCTGCTCCCCCTGGTGGTCTACCCGGTGGTGATCCCGGTGGTCATCGCGGGCGTGGAGGTGACCTCCATCGCCCTGGGCGGCGGCATCCCGTCCTCGGCCGGGGGATGGCTCCGCCTCATGGTGGGTTTCGACCTGATCTTCGGCGTCGTGGCGCCGTGGGTCTTCGGCAAGGTGATGCTGGATTGAGGTCGCGCAGCACGCGGCGGAATGGGGCGCCGGCGCCGCGAGGCGTCCCCAGGGCAATCGCAAAGTCGGAGAAGTGGGGGCCGCGCGGCGGTACGGCGCCCGGCGCCGGATTCTATCCGCTCGGAAATGATGGGTTTTGCGCGTCTGAGAGCAGGCAAGGGCAAGGGCAAGGGCAAGGGCAAGGGAGGGCGGTCGACTTTGCGACCGCCCTGGAGGCGTCCCGGCCCGGTCTATTCGTCGCACCGACGACGTGATAAGAGGCGGACCTCCATGAACGCACGCATCGCCCGCACCCGCTTCCCGTGGATGGCGCTCCTGGTGGGAGCCGGCATCCTCGCGAGCCTCTACGTGGTCTTCTGGCACACGCCCAGCGAGCAGCAGATGGGCGTGGTCTACAAGGTCTTCTACTTCCACGTGGCCAGCGCCATCAGCACCCTGGTGCTGTTCTTCGGCTGCGCCCTGCTGTCGGCCGGGTACCTGGTGACGCGCCGCATGTCCGGCTTCGAGGCCCTGGCCCGGCGCGCCGATCACCTCGCCGTGGCCATGGCCGAGATCGGCGTGCTGTTCGGCGTGGTGGTCCTGGTGACCGGCCCCCTGTGGGCGAAGCCGGCCTGGGGCACCTTCTGGACCTGGGAGCCGCGCCTGACCCTGACGCTCCTCACGGAGTTCCTCTTCGTGGGCTACCTGGTGCTCCGCGGCTACGCGGGGACGGACGAGACGGGCCGCCGCCTGAGCGCGGGGATCGCCCTCATCGGGGCGCCCGCCACCTGGCTGGTCCACGTGGCCGTCGAGATGTGGGGCGGCAACCACCCGACGGTCGTCACCGGTGACGGCGGCGGCCTGCAGCACCCGGCCATGAAGGTCGCCTTCGGGCTGACTGTCGCGACCGTTGGCCTGTTCGTGGGCTACCTGGTCCACTCGCGGTACAAGCACCACGGGCTCCGCGACGCCCTCGAGGACCTCTTCCTGGATCTCTCCGACCTGGAGGAAGAACGTTGATGCGCGCACGGATCGTCGCCTTGATCCTGGCCGCCGCCGTCCTGGGCGGACCCACCGCGGCGTCGGCCGCCGAGACGGAGGACCCCGATCGCATGACGGAGTTCGGCGCCGCATCGGACGAGGCCGAGGCCGCCGAGGCCGGTGACTACCAGGCCATGCTCCGCGTGTGCGACCGCCGGTTGGATTCCTGCAAGACCGACGCCGTGGGCGTCCCCTACCTGGCGGGGGCCTACATGGCGCTCTGGGGCATCCTCATCGTGTTCCTCGTGTTGGTCCGACGGGGGCAGCGCAGGCTCGAGGTCGAACTCGCCGACCTGGAGGCGCGCCTCCGCGAAGCCGAGGAGGGCCGCCCGTGACGACGAGCCACATCTTCTACATTCCCCTGATGCTCCTGGTGGGCCTGGTGCTCGGCGTGGTGCTCGGGCGCCGTTCGGTGGCAGCCGCCGCCGAGGAGGAGGCCCGACGAGAGGAGCGACGCCGGCGAAGACGCGAGCGCCTGGCGGCGGCGGAGGGCGAGGAGGCCCCGGCCGGGGAGGGCCGAGCGGCGCCGTGAGGTTCCTGATCCCGCTGCTGATCCTGCTCTTCACCACCTCGGGCGCCCAGGCCTCGGCGGCGCCGCGACCCAACGCGTACTCGGGGCGCTACGACCTCGACATCCTCGGGTTCAACGACGGCGGGCCGTATCGCCTGCGCGGGGCCGCCGCCGAGGCGGTGCTCGCGGACCCCGGGGCGCGCATCTACCGCTTCGAGTCGGGCGACTGGATGAGCCACGCCGACGACGGCCGGCTGGTGCCCGTGACGGAGGTCACCGGCCGCTTCCCCGAGCGCTCCCCCGCGGAGCTGGTCGCGGTCTACGGCGTCGACCTGAACGCCGACCGCGTGCCGGAGATGCTCCTGGTGCCGGACGCCGAGGCCATCGGCGACGACGAGAAGCGCTGGGGCCCCACCATCCTGGGCCTTCAGAAGAAACAGGGCTATCGTCCCATCTGGGCGGCGGACAAGCTGCCGGGCGAGCGCTTCCGGCTGGTGGACATCCGCGACCTGAACGCCGACGGCCGGCCCGAGATCCTGCTGTCCGGCGAAGCGGGACGCAGCGGCTACTACCAGTTCCACGAGCTGGTGGCCTGGACCGAGGACGGCTTCGAGACGCTGCCGGTCAAGCACGTGGACTCCATCCACTACGTGGACCTGGACCGGGATCGGCGCATCGAGGTGGTGGTCCGGCAGCGCGTCGGGCGCCGCGGCCCGGCCTACCAGTGGACCTACGTGGACCAGCTGATGCAGTGGACCGGCGAGGACTTCGAGTCCGCGGACACGCGCTATCCGCGCTATCACGACGAGGAGACCCTCCCGACCCTGGTGGGCGACCTCATCGACCACTACGAGGCGAAGCCCGCCATCCTGGAGGAGAAGATCGAGGCCATCGAGACGGTCCGGGAGCAGGTCCTGAAGCGCACGAAGCGCCCGTCGGACTTCGACGAGCGGGTCGTGCCGGCGCTCGCCGCCCTCCAGAAGGAGAAGATGGACGAGGCCCGGAAGCTCCTGGAGGCCCTCCTGGAGGAGTATCCCTACGACCCGCAGGTGCTCGTCGGGCTGTCCCGTGTCCACGCCGCCCGGGACGACTGGACCCCGGTGCTGGAGAGCGCCATCCGGGCGCTCACCGTGGACCCGCGGGATCGGGGCGCCTGGTGGTGGACCGGCGTCGCCCTCGTCCAGCTCGAGGAGCGCTCCTCGGCCATCGCCAGCTTCCACAACCTGGTCCGCCTGTGCGGCTCCACGGAGGAGGGCCAGGCCTTCCTCCGGGCCCGCCGCGGCGAGCCCGGCATGGAGGGCAGCCTGCAGCGCGCCATCGACAAGGCTCTCGAGTCCTTCGAGGAGGACTGACCGGCCGGTCCGGCGTCCGGCCGCGCAGGTCGGGCTCCGATCTCATCGGGTCGGAGCGCCGGCGTCCCCGCCTGTCGATTGGTCGCGACTCGCCGAAAGCCTGCGAAACGTGGGCGTGGACGTGGTCGTGGTCGGTTTCCCCGGCCAGGGCGTTCCGCTCCCATCGGGAGTGGACTCGGGACCGGGCCCCGTTGTGCTGTCGGCGCCGGTGGATCGGGAAGTGACCGCCGGGTGCGGCGGTCTTTCAACTCGTGAGGCGAGCGGCCGGGCGAGCCGAAAAGTGAGAAATGAGTAGGCTTGACCCCATGTCCTACTTCTTCGCCCGCCGCGACGGGTCCATGGAGCCGATGCTCGGGGCCCGCTGCCGCTTGGGCCGGGGGGACCACTGGCGCACGACGTAGTGGGTGTTCGGCTTCTCCGGCCTGGGCGGGAGCTCGGGGGCCGCGTGGTGGTGGATGGGGCGCAGCACCAGGGCGATGTTCGGCTTGGGCGTCGGCTCGTCTTCGCCCTCGTCCTCGGGCGGGAAGCGCATGATGGGGCGCAGGCGGGTCTGCACCGGCTCATCGGCCAGCCTGGCGCTCTGCACGCGCGGGAGCGTCTCTTCGCCGCCCTCGGCCTGTTCGGCCTTCTTCCCCGCCTTCTTCTCGCCGCTCGCCATCCCGACTCCAGGCTGTGCGCGACGGCCGCCCGGCGCGTCCCCGGACCGGTCCGCCGATGATTGACAAGGCCACGTGCGGACCCGAGTATACCGCGGACGCAGGGTGGCACGCGGCATCCCCGGTCGCAACCGGGGCGCGGGCCGGACCGAAGAGGGAGTTTCATGCGCACGTGGCTTCTCGGCGCGACCGTCGCGCTCACGCTCGCCTCCGCCTCCGCGGGGTGCGCCTTCAAGGCCTCAGAGGAGGAGTGCCGCACGGCGTGCGAAAACGTGGCCAAGGTCAGCCAGACCCACATCGACCAGAAGATCGAGGCGACCCGTGACCTCGCCGAGTCCGGCGAGGAGGGCAAGGCCATCGCCAGGGACATGGCGACGGCCATGATCGACGCGGTCGAGGACGAGTGCCTGAAGCAGTGCATGGACAAGGGCACCCGCGACAAGGCCGAGTGCCTGTCGAACGCGAAGTCGGTCGAAGACCTCGAGAAGTGCAAGTAGCACCGGCCCGGGGTTGCACCGTCCGAGGGGCCCCGCCAAGATGACGTCCGTGAGCGACGACCCGCACGGACGGGACGTCCGGGCGTCGATCGGGAGTGTCGAGATGCGCGTGTTCGCCGTGGCCAGCGTCGTGCTCTTCCTGCTGTGCTCCGCGTCGGCGTGCGAGAAGGAGCGACCCGCCGCCGAGCCCGAGCCCGCCGCGGAGGCGGAGGTCGAGGACCCCGAAGAGGGCGCGGGAGCCGCCGAGCCGCTCCCCGAGCCGACGGGAGAGCTCGACGCCGCCACGTGCAAGCGGGTGTGCGACCACGCCACCACGCTCACCATGAAGAGCCTGCCCGCGGACGCCGGCGCCGAGATGAAGGCCGAGATCGACAAGGCTCTGCGCGAGAGCTGTCCCAGGGACTGCCTCGAGGAGGGCACCCAGGCGATGGCCGACTGCATCATGGCCGCCCGGACGGCCCTGGAGCTCGCGAGCTGCCCCAAATAGGCTTGGAGGCTGGCGGCCGGGTGCTTTTTTGACCACCCCCGGGATGCCCCGCACGATTCGCTGCACGCCCCGCGTGACGGGGCGCGGCCGAGTCGGAGCCGGGCATGGACGACATCGAACGCACCGCCGGGACCCACGAAGCGCTGCCCCTGTTCCCGCTGCCGGAGTACACCCTCTTCCCGCACACCCTGGCGCCGTTCCACGTCTTCGAGCCGCGCTACGTGGGGATGCTCGATCACTGCCTGGCGGATCGGCGCCTGCTGGTCGTCGCGGGCCTCGAGCCGGGCTGGCAGGAGCGCTATCACGGGACACCGCCGGTGTTCCGCGTGGCGGGCCTGGCGCGCGTGGTCTCGGACAGGCGCCTGCGCGACGGGCGGACGAACATCTTCGTCCACTGCGTCCAGCGCGTGCGCATCCTCCGGGAGAGGGAGCAGGACGCCTATCGCCTGGTGGACGTGGAGCCGCTGCCGGACCTCCCCGACGACGGAGACGCGGCCCTGGTGGAGGCGCGCGACCGCGTCGTGTCCCTCGTCGCCAGCCTCGCGCGGGAGCTGGGTCCGGACGGCGCGTTCCTCGGGAAGGTCCTGGCGTCCAGCGACGATCCCGGCGTGCTCTCCCACCGCCTGGCGGGCGTGGTCGTCGACGATCCCATGGAGCGCCAGTCCCTGCTGGAGTGCATGTCCCCGGCCGTCCGCTGCCGGACGCTCGCCGACCACGTCGTCCGCCTGCTGATGGAGCGGACCGCCACCCGGCGCGAGGGGGCGGGGTGGATCAACTGATCTCGCAGGTCCAGACTGCCGCATCCGCCCGCGGCGTGGGTCTGCGCCGGGCGGAAGAGTCAGCACGTTCCCGTAGATCCGTTTCCCGCCCCGCGCGTCCAAGGACACGAGCGCCGGGAAGCGCCGGGCCGGGGTGAGAGAGCCGTGGGGCAGGAGCTTTCCGACGAAGCACTGATGAACCGTTATCTGGAAGGCGACGCGAACGCCTTCCAGGAGCTCGTGCGACGCCATGGCCAGAAGGTCTACAACTTCATCCTGCGCCACACCGGGGACCGGCCGCTCGCCGAGGACCTGGTGCAGGACACCTTCCTGCGGGTGGTCCACCGGGCGGACACGTTCCGGCGGCAGGCCCGGTTCACGACCTGGCTGTACACCATCGCGCGGAACCTCTGCATCGACCACGCGCGCAAGGCGAAGCACCGGCGCCACCTGGCGCTCGACGCCCCCCTCCGGAGGGACGAGCAGGGTGGGGCGACCCTCCTGGACCGCGTGGAGGCGCCGGACCCGCTCCCCGACAGCCGGACCCGGGATCGCCGCTTCCGGGAGGCGCTGCGCGCGGCCCTCGACGCCCTGCCGGGCGAGCAGCGGGAGGTCTTCATCATGCGCGAGTACGACGGACTCAAGTTCCGGGAGATCGCGGAGGTGGTCGGCGTCCCCGAGAACACCATCAAGAGTCGGATGCGCTACGCCTTGCAGGGGCTCCGCGCCGCCCTGGCGGAATTCCAGGAGACGATCCGGTGATTAGGCTCGATACGCAGGCACCCGCGCCGCGGGCGGCGGAGGATTGACCCCATCGTGAAGATGACGCGCCAGGAGCTGGAGGATCACCTCGTCGACTATCTGTACGACGAGCTGAGCGAGCCCGAGCGGCGCCGCTTCGAGGAGGCCCTGGACGCTCACCCGGATCTCCGGGCCGAGGTGGCGGCGCATCGCCGGACCCGCGAGGCCATGTCCGGGCTGTCGGACGAGCCCCTCCCGGACGACCTGCTGGACGGCGTGATGCGGGAGGCCCGGGCTGCCGTGACTCCTCCGGACACCGGCGAGGCCGGGGAGGCCCCCGGGCTGCTCGACCGCCTGCTGGCGCTGGTGATGCAGCCGGCCTTCGCCGCGGCCATGCTGTTTCTGGTGGTCGGTGGTACGGCGCTCTTCCTGTCGGCCCGGGAGGAGCAGCGGGCGACGGAGGGCGAGCCCGCGATCGGCGAGGTGGCGCTCCGGGAGGCGCCGAAGATGGAGGCCGAGCCCCGGCCGGATCGGGCCGCCCGGGACCCGGCGCCGACCGCCGAGCCCGAGGCGCGCCTGGCCGAGGGCTCCGGCGTGCCGTCGGAGGAGGAGCAGCCCGAGGCCGAGCCGGAGGCGGCCCCCGACGAGGTGGCCCTGGCGGAGGCCGAGCCCGCCCGCTCAGTGGACGAGGACCGGGAGCGCGAGGCGCTCGGGGACTCCGCCGGAGGCCTGGCGAAGGCCGAGGAGCCCGCGGCCGCCGGGAAGGCCGCCCCCCCGGAGCGGAAGGAGGCCGAGGAGCGGCGGATCGCCGACGCCCTCCGGACGCAGGACGAGCCCGCTGCCCGCAAGCAGAAGGCCGCGAAGCGGGCGCCCTCGGGGACTCCGTTCGCGGTCGGCTACGACAGCGTCGAGGAGCAGGGCGAGGCGCAGCCCCGGCCGAAGAAGCGGACGCGGCGCGCGGCCCCGGCCGAGGGGGCTCCAGCGCCGGAGCAGGACGAGGCGAACGCGGCCCCGGCGGAGCCCTGGCGAGAGGTGGAGCGGGCCCTTGAGCGGGCCGACGAGCCCGACACGCGCGGCGAGATCCTCCTGGCCGCCCACGATCGCTTCGTGCGCGAGGGCCGCGAGGCGCTGGCCGGGCGCGCCCTGGACGCCCTGGAGGACGTGCCGGGCTGGGAGAAGGTGGCCCGGAGCCGACGCGCCGCCGGCGAGGCGCGCCGCGCTCGGAAGGAGGCCGCGGACGAGGAGCGCGACGAGGCGACCCCGCCGGCGGACAGCGCCCCGGCGGAGCCCGCGTCGACGCCCTGATCCCGAGTCCGGCCGCTGCTAGGGCAGCAGCTTCGTGCGGGGCGTGAACAGGAAGTCGTTGCCCTCCTGGAGCGTGTGACAGCCGACGCACGCCGTGGAGTCCATGGCGGCCGCCTCCCGCTTCGTGCTCGGGTCGAACGCCTGGAAGACCCAGCCGTTGTTCACGTCGGCGCCGGTCCGGCGCATCACGCCCACGAACTCCATGTCGCCCTTTCCGCCGCCGGGAGCCAGGCGGTACTGCTCCTTCACGATGACGGTGCCCTGGCCGAGCTCCGGGGCCGGGAGCGTATAGATCTCGCGGACGATGCCCTCGTCCTCGCGGACGATGGGCGCGTCGTTGACGTGCTTCCAGCTCTTGTAGTCGTCGGGGTAGTCGGGGTGGGCCGCCGAGCGCGGGGCCTCCTCGGTCTCCATGGGGCCACACGCCGCCAGGCCGGCGGCCAGCATCACGAACGCCAGGAACCGTCGCATCGTCGCTCCTTGGGGGTGGCTCGGTGTCAGTCGAGGAGGGCGGGCTCGGTGCGGAACAGGGTCCGCCGATAGAACCGGAGCTCCTCGATGGACTCGAGGATATCATCCAGCGCGCGGTGCGCCTCTTTCTTCCGGGGAGGCTCGAGAGAGTACCAGCGCACCGACAGCTCCTTGATGGAGGAGATGTCGACGATGCGGTAGTGGAGGTGCTGCTCCAGCCGGGGCATGTAGCGCCGGAGGAAGCGGCGGTCCTGGCCCACGGAGTTGCCGCACAGCGGCGACCGGCCCGGCTCGGTCCAGCCGGTGAGGAACGACAGGGTCATCTCCTCGGCCTGCTGGCAGGACACCCGGGAGTTGCGCACCGCCTCCGTGAGGCCGCTCGCGCCGTGGTGCTCGGTGTTCCAGTCGTCCATGGCGTCCAGGACGGACTCCGGCTGGTGGATCACCAGGTTCGGACCCTCCGCGAGGATGTTCAGGTCGTTGTCCGTCACGACCGTCGCGATCTCGAGGGGCACGCACGTCTCGGGGTCCAGTCCCGACATCTCCATGTCGAGCCACACCAGGTGCTTCGGGCTCGGGGGCACGGCAACTCCGATGGTTGAGGGGAGAGGCGCTGCGGGGCGCCCACGCGCAGGCAGGATCGACCCGCGCGCCCCGTTGGTCAACCGAGCCCACGCGCGGCGTGGTTGACCACGCTCCGAGGCGGGCGGTACACCCCCGGAGACTCCACGGGGAGGGCCGCCCATGTCGTTCGTCCACCTGCACACGCACACCGAGTACAGCATGCTGGACTCGACGATCCGGGTGGACGACCTGGTCGCGCGCGCCGTGGACGACGGCGCCGGCGCGATCGCCATGACCGACCACAACAACATGTTCGGGGCGGTCGAGTTCTTCAAGGCGGCGAAGAAGGCCGGCGTGAAGCCCATCCTGGGCTCCGAGGTCCACATCGTCCCCGAGGATCGGACCGACGCGAACGTCCGGCGAGCGGGCACCATCGTCCTGCTCTGCCGCGACATGACGGGCTACAAGAACCTCTGCTATCTGCTGAGCCGGGCGTGGATGGACAGCCCGTCGCGGGCGCCGCAGCCGCGCATCGACCGGGCGCTGCTGGACGACCACGCCGACGGCCTCATCGCCCTGTCCGGCAGCCTGTCCGGCGAGATCCCCCAGGCCATCCTCCACGGGGACATGGGCGAGGCGGCCTCCCTGGCGCGCCACTACCGCGGCCTGTTCGGCGAGGACGGTTTCTACCTGGAGATCGTCCGGAGCGGCATCAAGGAGCAGGACCGGGTCAACCAGGGCCTGCTGCACCTCTCGGAGGAGCTGGGGCTGCCGCTCGTGGCCGGCGCGGACGCGCACTACGGCGCGCAGGACAGCGCCGCGGCCCACGAGGTCCTCATGTGCGTCCAACTCGGCAAGATGCTGCCGACCCTGGACACGAAGGCGCGCATCACGGACCAGCTCCACCTGGCCCCGTCGGAGGAGATGGCCGAGCGCTACGCGGACCTGCCGGAGGCCGTGGCCAACACGGCGGCCATCGCCGAGCGCTGCGACGTGGAGCTGGACCTCGGCCACATCTACCTGCCCCAGTTCGAGGTCCCGGAGGGCTTCGACAGCGAGTCGTACCTGAAGCACCTGGCCGATCGCGGCCTGGAGGAGCGCTTCGAGGAGGCCCGCGCCCAGGGGCGGGAGCCGGACGAGGACGTCTACCGGAAGCGCCTCGACTACGAGCTCGGGATCATCAACCAGATGGGCTTCCCGGGCTACTTCCTCATCGTCTGGGACTTCATCAACTACGGCAAGCAGCACGGCGTGCCCGTCGGCCCCGGCCGAGGCTCCGGCGCCGGCTCGCTCGTGGCGTACTCGCTGCGCATCACGGACATCGACCCGATCCTCTACAGCCTGCTGTTCGAGCGGTTCCTGAACCCCGAGCGCGTGTCGATGCCCGACTTCGACGTCGACTTCTGCATGCACAAGCGTGACCGGGTCATCCGGTACGTGACGGAGAAGTACGGCGAGGACAACGTCGGCCAGATCATCACCTACGGGAAGATGAAGGCGAAGGCCGTGGTCCGGGACGTCGCCCGGGTCCTGGGCCTCAGCTTCGGGGAGGCGGACCGGGCGGCCAAGCTCATCCCGGACGACCTGGGGATGACGCTCGAGAAGGCCTTCAAGGCCGAGCCGCGCCTGAACGAGCTGTGCGACGAGGACCCGCGGTACGCCAGGCTCTTCGAGGTGGCGCGCCTGCTCGAGGGCTTGAACCGGCAGGCGGGCATGCACGCCGCGGGCGTGGTCATCGGCGAGAAGCCGCTCTGGGAGTACGTGCCCCTGTACGCGGTGCACGACGAGGACGATGTCGTCCGCATCACCCAGTTCGCCAAGGACGAGGTGGAGGAGGCGGGCCTCGTCAAGTTCGACTTCCTGGGGCTGAAGACCCTCACGGTCATCGACCACGCGGTCCGGATCATCAACGAGATCAAGGCGGAGCGCGGCGAGGAGCCCCTGGACATCGCCGCCATCCCCATCGACGACGACGAGGTCTTCGACCTCATCACCCACGGGAACACCACCGGCGTGTTCCAGCTGGAGTCCTCGGGCTTCAAGGAGCTCCTCCGGAAGCTCAAGCCCGACTGCTTCGAGGACATCATCGCCGCCGTGGCCCTGTACCGGCCGGGCCCGCTCCAGTCGGGCATGGTCGACTCGTTCATCAAGCGGAAGCACGGCGAGGAGAGCGTCGAGTATCCGCACCCGTGGCTGAAGGACACCCTCGAGGAGACCTACGGGGTGATGGTCTACCAGGAGCAGGTCATGCAGGCGGCGAGCGTGCTGGCCGGCTTCAGCCTGGGCCAGGCGGACATCCTCCGCCGGGCCATGGGCAAGAAGAAGATCGAGGAGATGAAGCGCCAGCGCGTGGTCTTCCGCGAGGGCTGCGTGGAGCGGGGCGTCCCGGCCGAGCAGGCCGACACCATCTTCGACACCATCGACAAGTTCGCCGGCTACGGCTTCAACAAGTCCCACTCGGCGGCGTACGGCCTCATCAGCTATCAGACGGCGTGGCTGAAGACCCACCACCCCGTCGAGTTCATGGCCGCGCTGCTGACCTGCGACGGGGACAACACCGACAAGGTGGTGCGGCTCATCGCCGAGGCCCGGGCCATGGGCATCACGGTGCTGCCGCCGTCGGTGATCGCCTCGGACCACGACTTCACGGTGGCCGAGGGCGCCATCCGCTTCGGCCTGGGCGCCATCAAGGGCGTCGGCGGGGGCGCCGTGGAGTCCATCCTCGCCGCCCGGCGGGAGGACGGACCCTTCGAGAACCTCTTCGACTTCACGGAGCGGGTCGACCTCAAGCGGGTGAACCGGCGGGTGATGGAGGCGCTGGTGAAGTGCGGCGCCTTCGACGACTTCGACCTGCCCCGCAAGGGCCTGTTCGACGCGCTGGACAAGGCCATCGAGCGCGGCCAGCACATGCAGCGCGACCGGGAGATGGGCCAGTTCAACCTCTTCGGAGAGCTGGAGCCCGCGAAGCCCGAGGGCGACACCAGCGGAGGCGAGATCGCCTTCATCGACGTCGAGGACGAGTGGTCCGACAAGGTGCGCCTGGCCTTCGAGAAGGAGTGCCTGGGCTTCTACGTCTCCGGCCACCCCCTGGACCGCTATCAGGAGGAGATCCAGCGCCGCGGCTACACGACCCTCGCCTCGCTGGGCGGCCGCAACAACCGCGAGCGGGTCGAGATCGCCGGCGTCGTGAGCGAGATGAAGGAGCGACCGCTCAAGAGCGGCAACGGGCGCATGGCCTTCGTGACCCTGGAGGATCTGACGGGCCGCGCGGAGATGCTCGTCTTCTCCCGGGTCTTCGCGGAGGCCGAGGAGGCCCTCAAGAGCGACGAGCCTCTCCGGGTGAGCGCCACGGTCCAGCACGAGGGCGAGGGCGAGAGCCGGTCGGTGAAGCTCCGCGCCGAGAGCATCCGGACCATGGCCGACGTGCGCATGGAGACGACGCGTCGGATCCGCCTGCGCGTGGACGCCGAGCGGGCCGAGCCTCGGCGCCTGAAGCGCCTGCAGGAGGTGCTGCTCGCCCAGGAGCGCGGGCTGCCCGTGGAGATCGTCCTGGCGTTCCCGGAGGAGGGCGAGGCCACCATCTCCCTGGGCGAGCACTTCCGGCTGACGGCCGAGGACGAGGTCATCGACCGGGTCGAGCGGGTCATCGGGCGGGACCGGGTCGCCTTCCTGTGAGCCCGACCCCGTGACGTCCGCGGAGACGCCCCGCCTCCGGGAGCGCATCGCCTGGGCCGTGAACGACGTGGCGAACTCGGCGTTCGCCCTGGTGATCGTCACGGCCGTCTATCCGCTGTACTTCTCTGGCGTGGTCGTGCCGGAGGACGCGCCGACCGGGCGCGGCGACGCGCTCTGGGGCTACGGGATCTCCGCGTCCATGGCGCTGGTGGCCCTCAGCTCTCCGCTCATGGGCGCCCTGGCGGATCACCGCCGCTGGCGGAAGCACCTGCTCCTCGCCTACACCCTCGTCGGCGGCGCCGCGACGGCCGGCCTGGGCCTCGTGGGGCCGGGCATGGTGGGCCTGGGCCTGCTGCTCCTCGTCGTGGGCAACGTGGCCTTCGAGGGGAGCCTGGTGTTCTACGACGCGCTGCTCCCGGGGGTGGCTCCGCGCGAGCGCATCGGCCGCTGGTCCGGCATCGGCTGGGCCTCGGGCTACCTGGGCAGCCTGGGCTGCCTCTTCGCGTGCGTGCCGCTCGTGGAGGCCGAGCGCTTCGACCTCGTGTTCGCGCTGGTGGGGGCCTGGTGGGTGCTCTGGAGCCTGCCGCTGTTCCTTGTCGTCCGGGACCGCGCGCCCACGCTGGAGCCGGGTGGGCCGAGCGTCTGGCGCCGCCTGGCCGCCACGTTCCGGCGCATCCGGGGCAACCGCCACCTGTCGCGGTTCTTCGTGGCGTTCTTCCTCTACAACGACGGCATCGCCACCACCATCGCCTTCGCGTCCCTGTACGCCTCGAAGACACTCGGCTTCGGACAGTCCGAGATCATGATGCTCCTGGCCGCCGTGCAGGTCTCCGCGGCCGTGGGGGCCTTCCTCCTGGGCTTCGTCGCCGACCGGATCGGGCACGGCCGGACCATCTCCATGACCCTCGTCGTCTGGTGCGGCGTGGTCCTGTCCGCCTATCTCGTCACCGAGAAGAGCACCTTCTGGGCGGTGGCCATCGCGGTCGGCTTCGTCATGGGCGCCACCCAGAGCGCCAGCCGCGGCTTCCTGGCGGCGGCCTCCGCGACCGGCGAGTCCGGCGAGCTGTTCGGCTTCAAGGCCGTGGCCGGCAAGTTCTCCGCCGTCCTCGGCCCCCTGGTCTTCGGCGCCGTGAGCGAGGCCACCGGCTCCCAGCGCCTCGCCGTCCTGGCCGTCGGCGCCTTCTTCGTCGTCGGCCTCCTCCTCATGCTCCGCGTCGACGAGGACAAGGCACGACTCTAGTGGGGTCAAGTCTACTCATTTCACACTTTTCGCCCGCTAGTGGGGTCAAGCCTACTCACTTCACACTTTTCGCCCGCGGGTGGGTGGACGACCACGCCAGTCAGCTCCGGGCCGCGCGACCGGCGACGCGGCCCGAGAAGAGCCGTTCGACCCCGACCACGTCCACGTCCACGTCCACGAACGCTCGTGCAGCGAGGCGTGGGATCGGAGGTGTGGGATCGAGAGACGGCCACGACCCCGTCGAGGCGTCCGGGGTGGATTGACGCCCCGGTGACCCCGCGATACGCCTCCCCACCATGAGAGAGCGAGCGCAGCGGACGGTGGAGGACCTCCAGGACACCCTGTGCGAGGCCCTGGAGCGCCTCGACGGCGAGGGGGTGTTCCGGCAGACCCTCTGGGAGCGGCCCGGCGGCGGCGGCGGGCGGACGCGCGTCCTGGAGGAGGGAGGCCTGTTCGAGAAGGCGGGGGTGAACGTCTCCACGGTCCACGGGCAGCTTCCGGAGGCCCTCGCGGACAAGCTGGAGGGGGACGCGACGGAGTTCTGGGCGACCGGGGTGTCCCTGGTGCTCCACCCGCGCAATCCGCACGTGCCCACGGCGCACGCGAACTTCCGCTACATCGAGCGCGGGGACACGGGCTGGTTCGGCGGCGGGGCGGATCTGACGCCGTGGATCCTCTACGAGGACGACGTGCGCCACTTCCACGAGGTCCTGGGCGAGGCCTGCGATCGCCACGACCCTGCGTTCTATCCGCGCTTCAAGGCGTGGTGCGACGAGTACTTCTACCTCGAGCACCGGGAGGAGGCGCGCGGCGTGGGCGGGCTGTTCTTCGACTACCTGAAGCCCGACGCGCGTCACGATCTCGACTCCCTGTACGCGTGGTGGTCGGACGTGGGCCGGGCGTTCCTGCCCGCCTACCAGCCCATCGTCGAGCGCCGGCGGGACACGAAGTGGACCGAGGCCCAGCGCCGTTGGCAGCTTCAGCGCCGGGGTCGCTACGTGGAGTTCAACCTCGTCTACGATCGCGGGACGCTGTTCGGCCTGAAGACCAAGGGGCGGATCGAGTCGATCCTCATGTCCATGCCGCCCCTGGTCCGGTGGGACTACGACGTGCAGCCCGAGCCGGGGACCCCCGAGGCCCGCCTGATCGAGATCCTGCGGGAGCCGCGCGACTGGCGCTGAGGCGGTTTCGCGGCGGCCGGGTCGTCTCGCCCGGACGAGGAATCGCGCCCCCCGGGAGGGGGGTTTCGTCCTTCGTGCGGATCAAACCTTGATTTTGATAAGCGTTATCAACAAGGATGTGCGTGTGAACGCCGCGGAGCCCACCATGACCACCATCGACTCGAAGGCCGTGGCCCTCGACCGCCTCCGCCCGGGAGCGCGCGCCCGCGTCGTCCACGTGGACGGCGACGACACCATCGCCCGGCGTCTCGCGGACCTGGGCTTCTGGCCCGACACGGTCGTGGAGGTGGTGCGGCGCTCCCCGTTCGGTGATCCGGTCCAGTACCGGCTACGAGGGTTCCGGCTCGCCCTGCGCCGAAGCGAGGCGAGGCGGGTGATCGTGGAGCCCCTGGGAGACGAGTCATGAGCGCAGCCGAGGTCGTCGCCGCCCCCCGACCCGAGGCCCTCACCGTCGCGTTGGCGGGTCGTCAGAACGCGGGCAAGACCTCGATCCTGATGCACCTCACGGGGTCCATCCAGAAGCCCGTGAACTTCCCGGGAAGCTCGGTGGAGCGCTCGGAGGCCCACACGCAGTGGGAGGACGTGGCCCTGCGCCTGGTGGACCTGCCCGGCATCGCGTCCCTGCACACGGTCAGCCCGGACGAGCGGATCGCGGTCGACTACCTCCGGGGCGAGGCCGACGAGCCGCCGCCGGACGTGGTGTGCGTGGTCGTGGACGCCGGCAAGCTGACGGTGGAGCTTCGCCTGGTCGACGAGCTTCGGGCCCTGGGGCCGCCGCTGGTCGTGGCGCTCACCAAGAACGACGTGTGCCGCGTGGAGGGGCGCCCGGTGGACGTGGCGGGCCTGCAGGCGGCCATCGGCGTCCCCGTGATCGAGGTGAACGCCCTCAGCGGCGCCGGCACGCACGCCCTGGAGGAGGCCTTCGTCGACGCGTCCGTGGGCGGCCCGCAGGACTCCCGGGCCATCGATCCGGACGCCATCGCCCGGTCCGTACAGCCCGCCGACGACGATCAGGGCCCGAGCCTCACCGATCGCATCGACGCCGTGGTCCTCCACCCGGTCTTCGGCCTGCCGCTGCTGGGCTTGGTGGTCTACGGGATCTTCCAGCTCATCTTCACCGGCGCGGATCCCTTCATCGGCGCCATCGAGTCGGGCCAGCAGGCCCTCGCCGACGTCGTGCTGGGGCTGCTCGGGCCGGGCGCTCTGCGCAGCTTCGTCGTGGACGGGCTCATCAACGGCGTGGGCTCCATCGTCGTCTTCCTGCCGCAGATCGTGATGCTCATCGCCCTGGTGGCGGTCCTGGAGGCCACGGGCTACATGGCTCGTGCCGCCTTCCTCCTGGACCGGGTGTTGAGCAAGGTGGGCCTGTCGGGCCGCAGCTTCGTGCCCATGGCCAGCTCGTTCGCCTGCGCCGTGCCGGGCATCCTGGCCGCGCGCATCATCGACGACGAGCGCGACCGGCTCGCGACCATCGTCACCGCGCCGCTCATGTCCTGCTCGGCCCGGCTGCCGGTCTACGTCGTCCTCATCGGCGCCTTCTTCCCCGTCGCCTGGGCGGGGCTGGTGCTGTTCGGCATGTACGCCCTGGGGATCATCACCGCCGCGCTCGTGGCCTGGTCGCTCCGGAAGAGCGTGCTCAAGGGCCCGCGCTCGGTCCTGATGATGGAGCTCCCGGTCTACCAGCGGCCGTCCCTGCGCGTGGTCATGGGCCAGGTTCGCGTCGCGTCCCGAGAGTTCATGGTCCTGGCCGGCACGGTCATCTTCGCCACGTCCATCGTCATCTGGTTTTTCAGCTACTATCCCCGCCCGGCCGGCATCCACGAGGACTTCGAGGCCCAGCGGCAGGAGGTGGCGGCCGCCGTCCAGGACGAGCAGGTGCGGGAGCAGCGGCTGGCGAAGCTGGAGGCGGGCGAGCGCGCGGCGTACCTGGAGCAGAGCTGGCTGGCCCGGGCCGGCAAGGCCATCCAGCCGGTCGTGGAGCCCGCCGGGTTCGACTGGCGCACGACCGTGGGCATCCTGGCCGCCTTTCCGGCCCGCGAGCTGATCGTCCCGACCCTGGGCATCCTCTACAGCGCCGGCGAGGTGGACCCGGGCGCCTACGACGTCGCCAGCCTGGACGTGGCCGCGCCGAAGGAGGACGGCCTCCGCGCCAACCTCCGCGAGGCGATGGGCTCGGACGGGAAGCGGAGCTTCAACCCGCTGGTGGCCCTGTCCCTGATGGTGTTCTTCGCGCTGTGCAGCCAGTGCATGTCCACCCTGGCCACCATCCGCCGGGAGACGCGCTCCTGGCGCTGGCCCGTCTTCACCTTCGTGTACATGACGGTGCTCGCCTGGCTGGCCGCGGTCGCGGTCTACCAGATGGGCAGCGCCCTCGGCTTCGGGAGCGCATGACCATGCTCGACTGGCACCTCACCTGGCAGGATCCCGTCGCCCTGGCCCTGGCCATCGCGGGGCTGGTGCTGGCGTTCTGGTTCTGGCGTCGCGCCCCCTCCGACACGGGCTGCCACGCCTGCAAGCACGCCTCCGTGGAGCGCGCCCGCGAGGTCGAGGCGACCCCGAGGCGGATCCAGCTCGGGGAGATGCGCCTGGGGCAGTCCCGGCGGTAGGACTGCCGTCCCGGGTGGTGCGAGGAGCATCGACCCTCCGGTGAGGCCGCCGGCGCCCCAGCAGAGGGGGATCGGCGCTCGTCCGAGGAGGTCGGCCAGGCCCGGGTGGGGGGCGGGAAAGTCGTTGAGACGGCCGCGAGGAGACGATACAGAGACGCCCCGGGTCACCGTCGACGCGGGCAACGCCACGACGGCCGAATGCGCTGGATCGCCCGACTCCTCGGCATCGACCCCGGCGTCGTCGCCCTGGGCTCCGCCCGGATGCTGGACGCGCTGGGCAACAGTTTCGTCATCCTGGTCCTCACCCGGACCGTGGACGACGTGGCGGCGCCCCTCGTGCACCTGCCGCGGAACACCCGCCTCGGCCTGGTGATCTCGCTGTTCGGGCTCGCGCTGGCCCTGGCGCAGCCCCTGGTCGGCCGCTTCGCCGATCGCCAGCGGGTCCTGCGGCCCGTCATCCTCTTCGGCCTGGTGAGCTTCACGCTCCTGAGCGCGGCGCTGTCGTTCGCCACCGCCTACTGGCAGGTGCTCCTGCTGCGGGCCGGGCAGGGCCTCGCGCTGTCCGCCACGGTCCCCACCAGCCTCGCGGTCATCTCCCGCCTCACCACCCCGGAGCGCCGCGGCACGGCCATGGGCTTCTACGGGATGGTGCGCCTGACCGGGTTCGCCCTCGGGCCCCTCGCGGCCGGCGCCGTGCTGGCCGTGGCCTCCCCGTCCGACGCCTACCTGGTGGCGGCCGTCCCGGCGGTCATCTCCGTCGGGCTGGTCGCCGTGTTCCTCCCCGCCGAGGCCACCCGCAACGCCCCCGAGCCGGAGCCGGGGGACGCCGGCGAGCCTCCCCCGGACCTGCCGCCGCGCGGCCCCTTCCTGCTCCTCGGCAGCGTCTTCTTCGTGGTCGCCTCCTGCCTGTCGCTCCTGGCGGCCCTGGAGGAGGAGTACACGACGCGCCTGGGCATCGACGCCTTCGAGTTCGGCGTGGCGTTCTCGTCCCTCATCGCCGCCCGCCTCGTCATGGACATCCCGGTGGGCCGGGCCAGCGATCTCTTCGGCCGCAAGGGCCTCATCATCCTGGGCCTGCTGCTCCTGGGGCCGACCACCCTCATGACGGCCCTGTCCGACTCCCTGGGCGATCTCGTCCTCTGGCGCCTGGGCATGGGCGTGGCCACGTCCTTCCTCACCGCGCCCACCTTCGCCCTCGCGGCGGATCTCCTGCGCGGCCACCGGGGCACCGGCCGCATGTCCCTCGTCACGGCCGGCTTCGGCCTGGGCCTCGCCATCGGCCCCCTGCTCGCCGCGGTCATGGCGGACGTCATCACGTTCACGGCGCCCTTCCTGCTCTACATGGGCCTCTGCGTCGTCCTCGCCGCGGTGATCCACCGGGTGGTGCCGTCGCGGCGGCGCTGAGGCCCGGTGCGTCAGAGCGAGCAGTTGTGGATGCGCCAGGCGCCGTCGGCCTCGGGGTCCTTCTTGACGGTGCAGGGGGTGGGGCTGGACTTCTCGTTGCGGATGAACAGCTTCACCCGGTCCCCGGGGAGCTCGTCGACCCGCACGACCTCGAAGGCCACGCCCTCGGCGTCGTCCTTCACGTAGAGGTCGACCTTCCGGCGGAAGCTGGAGAAGTTGAACTCGCGCCAGTTCTGGAGCGAGTGGGGGGCCAGCTTCTGGCCGGAGTGGAGCAGGGCCTCGAACTGCCTCCAGCCCTTGGCCTCGTCCTCCTCGAGGGCGGCCTGGATGGCCTCCGCGATGACCGCCTCCTGGGCCTGGCGATCGTCGGAGACGTCCGCCTTCGCCTGCCCCTCGGCGTCGGCCGGGGACTCCGCGGCGCCCTGCTCGGCGGCGTCGGCGGCCGGAGTCGGGGGCTCGGTGTCGTCGACGGTCGGGGCCTTCTGCTCGGCCTCGCCGGCGGGCTGCTCGGCCGGCGCGTCCGCCGTCGCGGCCGGCTCCACGGGGGCCGGCGCGGGATCGTCCTTGCAGCCGGCCAGGAGGGCCAGGGCGGCGACGGTGGTCAGCAGGGTTCGCGTGATCAGGTTCGAACGCATCGTCCACCTCGGTCTCGAAGGGGCGCGGAAGATAGCACGGCCGGCCGGCGACCCGCTCACCGGCCGAGCACCATGGACAGCCAGTTGGCCAGCAGGCGCCCGCCCGCGTCGTCGCCGGCGGGCTTCTCGGGGTGGAACTGGACGCCGTACATGGGGCGCCGATCCGCCCGGACGATCTGCACGTGGGAGGGATCGCCCAGGGCCAGCAGGCGGAAGCCCGGCGGGATCTCCTTCACCTCGTCCACGTGGCTGGCGGCGACGACGATCTCCTCCGGCAGGTCCGCCAGGAGGGGATCGGGATCGCCCAGGAGGCGGATGCGGACCTCGCCCTTCACCTTGGGCATCCCCCGGTAGGTGGTCGTGGCGGCCGGGACCGCGTGGACCGGACCCACCGGCGCGCCGTGCGCGAGGGCGAGGGCCTGGTGTCCCCCGCAGATGCCCAGGGTCGGGCCGCGGCGCCGCCGGAGCCAGCCCAGGAAGGCGTCGAACGCCGGCGGATAGGACGGAAACGGGTCCTCGTTGGGGCCGATCACGACCGCCGCCGGGCGGAGGCGGCGCACCAGGTCGGTGTCCACCTTCTCCCAGTGGTGGATGCGCACGTCCACCTCGTCCGCGGCCAGATCGCGCAGGCGTGCAGCGATGCCGCGGCAGCCCTCGAGGGTCCGCGGGTTCCGGTTGATGTTCACGACCAGCACGCGGTGGGCGCTCACGGCAGGCGCTCCTCCAGGAACGCCAGGACGGCGTCGGCCACGGCCTCCGGGCGCTCGTGGTGCATGTTGTGGCCGGTGTCCGGGAGGGTGCGGGACGTGACGTCTCCCAGGGCCGCGATGCGCTCCGCCTCGTCGTCGGCGTGCATCGGCGTCACCTCGCCCCACAGGGCCAGGACCGGGCAGTCCACCTTCGCCAGGAAGGCCCGGAAGCGCGCCGGGTCGAACGGGATGGGGCTCAGGGTCCGGTGGAGCGGGTCGAACCGCCAGCGCCAGCGGCCGTCCTCTCCCTGCAGGGACGCGGCCTCTGCGAGCTCCAGGAGCCGCTCCTCGGAGGCCCGGGACGACAGCCGGCCGATGCGCCGGGCCATCGCGTCCAGGCTCTCCGCGCCCCGCGCCGCGTGGCCCTCCCGGTGTCGCACGTCGTGGACCCAGCGGGCCATCCGGTCCGGGTGGCGCTCCAGCGGGAGGCTGGAGGTGGGGCCGATGCCGTCCAGCAGCGCCAGGGCGCGGACGCGCTCCGGGAAGGTGCCCGCGAAGTAGCCGGCGATCGACCCGCCCATGGAGTGCCCGACCAGGACGGCCTGGTCGACGCCCAGGTGGCGGTACAGCCCGTCCAGGTCCAGGACGTAGTCGGGGAAGTGGTAGTAGCCGCCGGCGCCCACGTGCCCGCTGTCGCCGTGGCCGCGCTGGTCGGGGGCGACGACCCGGTAGCGCGCGGCGAGGCGCTCGGCCACCGGGCGGAAGGCCGTCCCCGTGTCCAGGAAGCCGTGCAGGGCGATGAGCACGGGCGCGTCGTCGGGGCCCCAGCTCCGATAGGTGAGCTCCAGGCCCAGGGTGGTCCAGGTGTGGATCTTCACGCTCAGATGATCTCGAAGTAGCGCTCGAGCTCCCAGTCCGTGACGGCCTTGCGGTGCTGCTCGATCTCCCAGCGCCGCGTGGCGACGAAGTGGTCCACGAAGGCGTCCCCGAGGATGCTCCGCGCCGCCTCGCTTCGCTCCAGGCGGTCGGTCGCCTCGGAGAGCGTCCGGGGCAGGGGCGCGGCCGACTTGTCCTCGGACTCGTAGGCGTTGCCCTCCACCGGCGGGGGCAGCTCCAGCTCGTTGTCCATACCGTACAGGCCGGCGGCCAGGCTCGCGGCGAACGCCAGGTGCGGGCTCACGTCCGAGCCCACGAGGCGGTTCTCGACGCGGGTGGCCTTGCCCGTGCTGCTGCGGATGACCCGGAGGGACGTGGTGCGGTTCTCGTAGCCCCAGGTCGCCGTCGTGGGCGCCCACAGCCCGGGGACGGTGCGCTTGTAGCTGTTGATGGTCGGGCAGAACAGGGCCATCAGGTCCGGCAGGAGCGTCACGAGCCCGGCCAGGTAGTGCCGGAAACCGGTGCTCATGCCGTCCGGGTCCTCCGGGTCGTGGAAGGCCGGCTGCCCGTCCCGCCAGAGGCTCTGGTGGACGTGGCCGGAGCAGCCCGGCAGGTCCGTGTGGGGCTTGGCCATGAACGTGGCGAGCACGCCCTTGCGGACCAGGATCTCCTTGGTCGCCGCCTTGAACAGGGCCGCCTTGTCCGCGGCGTTCACCACCTCGTCGTGGCCGATGGCGGCCTCGTAGACGCCGGGGCCGGTCTCCGTGTGGATGCCCTCCACGGCCACGCCGAAGCCGTCCAGGTGGTCCACCAGATCGTGCACCATGCTGCCGAAGGTGCTGGCGCGCAGCGCGCTGTAGCCGAACATCCCCGGCGACAGCGGCGTGAGGTTCCGGAAGCCCTTCTCGTGGAGGGTCCGGCTCGTCTCCTCGAAGAGGAAGAACTCGAACTCGCCCGAGAACTGCGCCGTGAAGCCCCGCTCCCGGGTGCGCGCCGCGACGGCCTTGAGCAGCTGGCGCGGGCTGGCGGGGTAGGGCGTACCGTCGGCCAGGGCGAAGTCCAGCAGGAAGAAGGGCACCTCCCGGTCCCAGGGCACGTGGCGCATGGTCACGGGATCCGGGTGGGCCTGGAGGTCCGGATAGCCCGTGTGCCAGCCCGTCAGGGTCACGTCGACGCCCTCGTAGAGCTGATCGACCACGTCCCAGCCGAAGATGACGTCGCAGAAGCCCATGCCGCTGCGGAGGGCGGAGGCGAACTTCTCCAGGGTGACGTACTTCCCGCGGAGGATCCCGTCGATGTCGAAGCCGCCGACTCGGACCCGCGTGTGCCCCGAGCCCTCGAGCTCGTGGAGGATGTGGTCCACCGTCGTCTCGTGGGACTGTCCGACCATCGCGCTGCCTCCCTGTTGAGGCGCAGAGCCTAGCAGAGCACCCGGGCCTCGCAAGGGCACCCGGCCGGGCCTGCCCCCACCCGAGTTGGGGCGCCGTCGTCCCAGGAAGCCCAGGCAAGGGCAAGGGCAAGGGCAAGGGCGTTCCTTGTCGGGGCCCGGAGCCGGGGCTACGCTCCCCGGCGATGTTCACCCTGCCCGCATTCCTGGGGACCCTGCCGCCCGCGAGCCTCGCCGAGGCGGATCTGCCGCGCTTCGCGACCCGGGCGCTGAATCGCCGGACCCTGGACGAGCTGCCGGGGGTCCGCGCGCTGCTCCGGGAGGAGCCGCTGCCCGGCTATCCGCCGAGCCTGGCCAAGGCCCTGCTCGTCCTGTTGGACCGGCTGGTGGAGGCCGAGGCGGACCCGGCGGGCCTCGACCCGGAGCGGGTGGAGCGCCTGCTGGGGACACCCGGGTCCCTGGCGGACCTGGAGCGCCTCCGGGCGCTGGAGCGGACTGTGCTCCGCCCGGGCGTGGCGGTGACGTCCGAGATCCGCGATCTGCTCGCCGGGCGCCTGGAGATCGTCCCGGGCGACGGCCCTCAGCTCGCACTGGTGGGGCCCGTGGAGGTGATCGGGATGGCCGGCCTGGGGTGGTCGGCCCTGCGGACGCCGGCGCTCGCCCGGCTCATGACGCCCGAGGAGGCGGAGGGGATCCGCGACGCCTGGGCGACGGTCGAGGAGTACAGCGGCTGGCCGCGCCCCTCCGCGGTGCCGTGGGAGGCCCGGTTCGTGCAGGTCGCCCTGCGCCCGAATCCGGACGCCAGGAGGGTCGTGGAGCTGCTCCGGGACCTGGCGCCCCCGCGGCGGACGGCCCTGTGGCGCGCCCTCGTGGAGCACCTCCGGGACGAGGACCTCCCGGACGGGCACCGGCCCGGACGCCGGGGGCTCACGCGGCGCCTGGACGCGGCTGGCGTGCGGGTGTCCGCCGACGCCCTCGACGTGCTGCTGCCATTCGCGGAGGCGATGGTGGCCCGCTGCGGCCGGGAGCCCCTGGTCGCGCGCGGCCTCTGCCCCTGCACCGACGAGGACATCGCCGCGTACACGGCCTGGATCGAGGTGCCGGAGGGGACGCGCGAGCGCCTCCGCGCCCTGGAGCCGCCGCTGGTCGAGCACCACCTGAGGACCCTGGCGGCCGTGGACCACGGCGCCCTCCAGGCACGCCTGGACCCCGACCTGGTGCGGGATCTGCGGGGACTCCGAGACGGCTACCTGCGCCACCGCTATCGCCGGGACGTGACGCCGCTCCTCGGCGTCGATCCGCTGCCCCTGGCCGAGGCGCGGCTCGCCACGGGCGAGGATCGCGGCGCCATCCTCGAAGAGCTGGCGAGGCTGGCCCAGGAGGCGCGTCGCCTGCGTCCCGTCGAGGAGGAGAGGGCCCGGCGAGAGGAGCCCGAGGCCCCGAAGCCGGCGGCGGAGGCGCCATCAGAGCCGGAGGACCGCGCGGAGGAGGAGCTCTCGGGCGAGGCTCCGCAGCTGCTCCCGAAGCGCCCGCCGCCCGATCCGCCCCCGGTGCTGGAGGAGTCGTCGTCGCCGCGGGAGTCGTCGCCGGTCAACCCGTTCGGCCGCCGGAGCGCGCGGCCGCCCTCGGAGCGCATGCCGACGGTGCCACCGCCCGCGGACCTGCCGCCGATGCCCGAGCCTCCGCCGCCGCGGAAGCGCCCCCTCACGCGGCGGCCCCGCGAGCTTCCGCCCATGCCGGACGTGCCGCCGCCGCGGCCCCCGTCGACGAGGCCTCCGACGGGCCGTCCGAGGACCCGGCCGGCGCCCCCTCCGGCGGACCCGCCCGCGCCCGTGGGGCCGGAGGGCAGGGCACCGGATCGTGCCGAGCCGCCGCAGCCGCGCCCGCCGTCCGCCCGGCCGCGCACGAGCACGAGCCGCGAGCAGACCGTCCCGCATCTGACCACGCCCGGGCAGGCGACCGAGTTCTACGAGGTGGCCTTCCGCGAGCTCGAGGTCCTGGAGCGCGACCTCCTCGAGCGGGGCCCGTGGGCGGAGGCCAGGCGGCGGGTCGCCGAGCTGGAGGCCCGCGCCGCCGAGCTGATCGCGGCCCTGGGGCCTCCGGCGCGCAGCGGCGACGCGGCCTTCCGGGGCGCCCTCCGCAAGGTGGAGCTGGTGAGCGCCTATCTGGATCGGATCCGGCTCCTGCTGGAGGAGCAGCCCCGCGGGCCGGCCGAGGCGCAGCCCGAGCCGGAGGAGCCAGCCGGGGTCCTGGGACGCCTGGGGCGCCTCTTCAGGCGGGATCGCGACGACGAGTAGGGCAGGGAGAGTCAGCCCCGGCGTCGCCGCCAGAGATCGCGGAGCACCTCGAGGGGCAGGCCGGGGGCGACGCGGCCGTTGGCGCCCTCCATGTCGCCGGACGCGCACAGGGCGTTCAGGACCGCCTCCTCGGTGCATTCGATGGCCGCCTGGTAGAGGGGGTCGATGTGGCGATCGTTCAGGATCTCCAGGCGGAACACCCGCGGGCTCTCCGCTCGCGGCACCACGTTCGCCGTGGAGAAGCCCAGGATGATCTCGCCCGATCCGTGGGCCGCGTACGAGCCGACCCGGCCCAGGCCCAGAGCGACGCGCTTGCAGATGCGCTGGATCTGGTGGCTGGTCAGGGGGGCGTCGGTGGCCACCACCGCGATGATGCTGCCGTAGATGGACTCCCGTCGCGCGCCGGGCGGCAGGTGCCGGGCGATCTCGTCTCCCACCGGCAGCCCGTCGACCCGCAGGTCCTCCAGGCGCCCCACGTTGCTCATCACCAGGACGCCGAGGGTGAAGCCCCCCTCGTCCCCCGGGAGGACGCGCGACGCCGTGCCGATGCCGCTCTTGAGGTCGAAGGCCACCATGCCGGTGCCGCCGCCGACGGAGCCCTCCTCGACCGGCCCCGACGCGGCCCCGTCGAGCGCCTCGTGGACGTGCTCCTCCGCGACGTGGGTGCCGGCGATGTCGTTGAGGAACGAGTCGTCGCACTCCCCGACCAGGGGGATCATCACGTCGTGCTCCAGCCCGATGCCGGGGAACCGGTCCAGCATCCAGCTGACCGTGGCGTGGGCGGCCGTCCCCACCGACAGCGTGTTCGTGAGCAGGATCGGCGTCTCGACGAGGCCCCACTCCACCACCTGCACCAGGCCGGACATCTCGCCGGCGCCGTTCAGGATGAAGGCGCCGCCCACCAGGCGGTCCGTGTAGACGATCCCCGCGTTCGGCAGGACGGCCGTCACGCCCGTTCGCACCGGTCCTCCACCGATGGACAGGCTGCCGGAGCCGTGGACCAGCGTGGCGTGGCCGACCCGCACCCCCTCGACGTCGGTGATGGCGTTCCAGCGGCCGGCGGGATAGCGCCCCAGGGCGATGCCCAGGTCCCGCAGGCGCCCCCGCTCGACGGCCTCGTCAGGCATGGTCGCCTCCGCGTCCCCGACCGCGCGCGCGGACCTGCTCACGACGTCGGCGCAGCGCCGGCCTCAGGATGCGGCCGACCAGGCTCGCGTGGTCCATCCCGGCCGCCTCCGCGATGAGGCACAGGTCGGACCACCCGGGCGTCAGGCCCGGGAGGGGGTTGCACTCGATGAAGCCCGGCCGCCCGTCCCGGTCCAGGCGGAGGTCGATGCGCGCCACATCGCGGCAGCCCAGGGCGCGGAAGGCCCGCAGCGCCACCGATGCGATCTCCCGGCGCAGCGCGGGCTCGACCCGGGCCGGGACCTCGTAGCGCACCGCGTCCGCGGCGTCCTGCTTGTGGGCGAACGCGTAGACGGGGTGGGGCGTCCCCTGCTCGCCGAAGACGATCTCCATGAGGGGGAGCACCTCCGGCCGCCGATCGCCGAGGAGACCGACCGTGAACTCGCGGCCCGGGAGGAACTCCTCCACCAGCGCCGGCTGCCCGTAGCGATCGAGCAGCGCACCCGCGGCCTCCCGCGCGTCCGCTTCGTCCTCCGCCACGCTGCGGCCCACGACCCCCTTGGAGCTCCCCTCCGCCACCGGCTTCACGATGACCGGATACCGCAGATCCCGCGGGAGACGCTGACGGGGGGACGTGAGCACGGCGAATCGCGGCGTCGGCACCCCCGCCTCGCGCACGATCCGCTTGGCCAGGCCCTTGTCCAGGGTCAGCGCCAGCGTGGCCGGGTCGGAGCCGGTGTACGGGATGTCGAGGAGCTCGAGGAGGGCCGGGACGACGGCCTCCCGGCTCCGGCCGCGCAGGCCCTCCGCGATGTTGAAGGCCACGTCGAGGCGCGCGTGCTGGAGGTGGCCCAGGAGGTCCGGTGTCGCCTCGAGGGGGAGCACGTCGTGCCCGAAGGACGCCAGCGCGTCGGACAGCGCCTCGATGGTCGCCGGGGAGTCGAACTCCGCCTCGTCCTCCGGGACTCCGGGCGCGCCGGGGCTCTCCCGCTTCAGGTTGTACAGCAGGCCGACCCGGAGAGGCGCGCGCGCGGCTCGCCGATGACGATTGCGGGGAGGCGTCGAGACGCCGTGGCGCCGGCTCGCGCTGTCCACGATGGCGGCCAGGACCGCGTCCACGTCGCCCACGCCCGCCAGGGCCGCCGCCTCGTACAGGGCGGCTCCGGGCTCCAGGCTGGGCAGGGCGTTTACCTCGAGGAAGAACGGGCGCCCGTCCGGCGTGACGCGCCAGTCGATGCGGCCCACGTCCCGGACGTGCAGGGTCGTGAGCACGGCGCGGGCGTGCCGCTCCAGGGTGGCCGCGAGATCGCCCGGAAGCTCCGCCGGGACGCGCACGCCGACGGAGTCCGCGTCGTGGTGCTTCAGGGCGTAGTCGTAGACGACCGGCCCGTCGGCTCCCGCGATCACGTAGTCGGAGGCCGGCAGCACGCCGCCGGTCTCCGGCGAGACGCCCTCCACGAAGGGGACGACGACGTCGCGGCCCTCGACGAACTCCTCCACGAGGACGCCCTCCGGGAAGCGCGCCAGGGCCTCCTCGAGGCGAGGGCGCAGGTCCTCCGGGCGACGGACGATCGCGTCGGCCGTGATGCCCTTCGAGCTTCCCTCGAAGTTGGGCTTCACGATGACCGGCAGGTCCAGGTGATCGGGGACCGGAGCGTCCGCGCGCTCCACGAGGACCCCGCGCGGGGCGGGGACGCCGTGCTCCGCCACGAGCAGCTTGGACAGGCGCTTGTCCAGCGTCACCGTGCACGCGAACGCGTCCGACCCGGTGTACGGCAGGCCCATCTGCTCGAAGAGCGCCGGATAGAAGGCCTCGCGGTCACGGCCGACGCTGCCCTCGGCCGTGTTGAAGACGAGATCCGGCGCGAAGGCTCGCAGGCGCGCGACGAGGTCCGCCACGGGGCAGGCCACGTCCACGGAATCCACCTCGTGGCCGAGGCGCTCCAGGGCCGCGGTCAGGGCCTCGACCGTCTCCGCCGTGTCGAACTCGGCTTCGGCCTCGGAGTCGGTCCGCTGGACGTTGTGCGTGAAGGCGATGCGCATGGGCCCCTCCGGGGTCGAGGGTACTCCAACGCGCGAAGGATGGGGCCCCTCCGACGCCGCCGGGGCGGGCGTCGGACACAAAAAAGCCCCGAGGGTGCTGTCACCGCGCCGTACGCGGCGCCCGCCCGGCGATCTGGCGGACCCTCGAGGCCGGTGGTGCCTGGCTTCCCAGGCGTCCACCTCGCATCGCTGAACGACTAGGAGGTCACCACCTCACCCATCGCCGTGAGATACAAGGTAGTCACTGGATCACCTCCTTTCAGAGCGCCGACTTCGTTCGCGGGGGGCCTGCCCCGCCCCGGCTGCCACCCGCTCGCAGCGGCGCACCGGGCCGGCCCGGGGAAACGGCCTGGTTGGGGCCTCGGGCCGGAGCCTGCACGCACCATAGCCACGCCGTGGCGCGCACCGCAAATCGCGGGCCGCAATGGCGGCTTCCGGTCCCCGGGGACGGGCGGTAGGATGGGGCCTCGACGGGCCCGAGGGAGGACGACGTGCGAAGACGGCTCATCCTCATGCGCCACGCCAAGAGCGCCTGGGGCAGCGAGGCGAGGACCGACCACGAGCGGCCGCTGAACGAGCGCGGGGAGCGCGACGCGCCGCGCGTGGCGGAGCGCCTGGCCGAGCTGGGCTGGGATCCCGAGGCCGTCTACAGCAGCGACTCGCGCCGTACGCGGGAGACGTGGGCCGGCATGGCCGACGCCTTCGACCGCGACGTGGCCGTCACCTTCACCCCGGATCTCTACCAGGCCGGGCTGGACGAGATCCGCGAGGCCGCCCTGGAGTGGCCCGACGACCTGGAGATCTTGCTGGTCCTGGGCCACAACCCCGGCTGGGAGGACGCCCTGTCCATCCTCACGCGCCAGGCCTGGGGCATGACGACGGCCAACGCCGCCCTGCTGGTCGGGGAGGGCGACACCTGGGTCGAGGCGCTGGAGGGACGCTGGCGGCTGGAGGATCTGATCCGTCCGAGGGATCTGGGTTGACGGCCCTCGGGAGTCCTCAGGCCGCGACGGCGGGAGAGGGGCCGGACCGTGCCCAGAGGATCCGCACGGGGCAGGGGGCGCGGTGGACCAGGGCCTCGGCGACGGGTCCGAGCAGGAAGCCGCTGCCGCCCGGGCTCCCCTGTGAAGGGATCAGGATGGCGTGGGCCTCGACGGCCTCGGCGTAGCTCCGCAGGGCCTCGCCGACCCGACCCTCGAGCACGATCACGGTGGCGCTCGGCAGGTCGTAGCGGCGCGCGAGGCCAGTCAGGGTGTCCCGGGCCCGGGCGACCTCGGAGGTCGCGTCCGACGTCGTCGCGGCATCCACCACGTGGACCAGGTGGACACGCCCCGCGCGCTGGAGACGGTCCGTGTGGCCCGCCAGGATGCGGAAGGCCGAGGGAGACGGATCGACGGGGACGACGACGGGAGCGGGCTCGGGCGACATGGACGGAACCTCCTGAAGGGTCGCCGGCGGGGCCGGGGGCAGGAGCCTTTAGCAAGGGGCGTGCCGGGTGCCGGAACCGGCGTGTTCACGGTGGGGCACGGTGAATATGTCGTGTCAGATCACACCGGGGTGCGGGGCTTGTGTGTGATCAGGCACTACCCGGGCCTCGGGCGTGCGAATGATACTCGGCGAGTCCCACTTGTCCGCACCGCCGGATCCCGTGATACGCTCGGAGGCCTCCACATGGCATCCAGGACGCGCTGTCCCACTCCCTGGGAGGCTGGCCGCGATCCGCGCGGCCGCCCTGCCTCGGGCGGCGTGGTGCGTCCGACGGCTCCCTCGAACACGCGGGCTCCACACCGGGGCCGGGAGGAAGTCTTGAAGATCCGCACCGCCAAGGCACGATGGAAGGGCACCATCCAGGAGGACAACGGCATGGTCTTCCTGGGCAGCGGGAGCTTCGAGGGCAAGTACTCGTTCGGCTCGCGCTTCGAGGAGGCCGGGGGGACGAACCCGGAGGAGCTGATCGGCGCCGCCGAGGCCGGTTGTCCGGTCTCGAAGGCGCTCGCCGGCGTGGAGATCACCCTGGACGCCACCCTGGAGCCGGAGACCTGAGCTGGGTGCGCCGCGACGTGCGCGGCGTTGCCCGGGAGGTCGGGGTCGGCGGGATCGGACCCGCGATCTCGACATGGAGACCACAACCACGAGGAGGTACGTCATGCTGCGTAGTCGAGTACGGTCTGTCCTGTGCGGCGCGCTGGGGCTGCTGGCCCTGGTCGCCTTCACCCCGACGAGCCACGCCGATCCCTACGGCGTAGCGGGATGCGGCTTCGGCGCCGTCCTGTTCGACGACTCGCCGTCGAAGTTCAAGCAGGTCCTCGCCGCCACGAGCAATGGTCTGCTGGGCAACCAGACCTTCGCCATCACCAGCGGCACGAGCCGCTGCGGCGAGCCCGCGGAGGAGATCGCCGGCGCGAAGGCCTTCGTGGAGGCCAACCGCCAGGCCCTCGCCCACGACATCGCCCGGGGCGACGGCGAGACCATCGCGAACCTCTCCAGCCTGGCCGGCTGCCAGGACTCCAAGGCCGTGGGCGCGACGCTGCAGGGATCGTTCCCGGATATCTTCCCGCGGCCGGACGTCGCGGACACGGAGGTCAGCGATCGGGTGGTGGAGACCCTGCAGAGCCACCCCGAGCTGGCCTGCGCCAACCTGAGCTGATCCGGGGATCCTCGAGGGGGAGCCCGTGCCCGTGCCTCGCGCCGCGGCGCTGATCGCGACGATCCTGGTCACGGCGGCCGCCGACGTGCGCGCCGCGGAACCGACCATCGCCGCTGACGCGCTCGTGGAGAGGGCGAGGGGGCGCGGGCTCTCCCGGGATCCCACCTGGCTCCGCCTCGGCCACTGGCGCACCGGCGGAGCCGACGGCTGGACGAGCGAGGCCGACGGCGACGCCTTCTTCCTGTCGGAGGAGGGCCGCACGGATCCCGCCGCGGAGCTGAACGCGACCCTGCGGGCCCTGGCGGATCCGCCGTCCCCCGACGCCGAGAAGCCGCCCCCGGCCTGCCGCTTCCCGGCACGGCACCTCTGGCTCCGGCGGGCGCTGGACCTCCCCCCGGAGGCCCTCCCGCGGCCCGAGTGTCCTGGGCTCGAGCACTTCCTGGAGACCGTGAACGCGCGGGCCGTGCGCCTCGTGTTCTCGGCGTACTACATGAGCAACCCGGCCTCGGCCTTCGGGCACACCTTCCTGCGCCTGGTGCGCTCGGATCGGGCGGAGGACGACGAGCGGCGGGGCCTGCTCGACTACGGCGTCGACTACTCCGCCGACGTCGACACGAGCAACGGCCTCGCCTACGCGTTCCGGGGCGTCAGCGGCGGCTTCAGGGGCACCTTCAAGCGGATGCCCTTCTACTACAAGGTCCGCGAGTACAGCGACTTCGAGTCGCGGGACCTCTGGGAGTTCGAGCTGGATCTGTCCGACGCCGAGCGGGAGATGCTGCTCGCCCACCTGTGGGAGCTGGGCCACACCTGGTTCGAGTACTTCTACGCCTCCGAGAACTGCGCCTGGCACATCATGGCGCTGGTGGACGTAGCCCTCCCGGACCGGGACCTGATCGGGGACATGCGGCGGCCCGTGCTCCCCGTCGACACGCTTCGGGTCCTGGAGCGGCAGGACGGCCTGATCCGGGCCGTCCACTACCGGCCGTCGCTGCGGAGCCGCCTGGAGGAGCGCGCCGAGGGGCTGGATGGAGAACACCGCACGCTCGCGTCGACCCTCGTACGGGATCCGGAGGCGCCGATCCCGGAGGGCTGGCCCCGGGAGACCCGCGCGCAGGTGCTGGACGCGGCGCTGGACCTCGTCGCCGTCCGCTACTCCGAGGCGCTGATGGTACGCGAGGAGGGGGCGAAGAACCTGGAGCACCGCCTGCTGGCCCGGCGCGCCGCCCTCGGCCTGCCGAGCGAGGACCTGCACGTGGAGATACCGAACCGGCGCCAGCCCCACGCCGGCCACGGCTCTCGCCGGGTCGGGCTGGGGCTCGGCATGGGGGAGCGGGGGCGGCCCTTCCAGCTCCTGGACGTGCGCTTCGCGCTTCACGATCTGGCGGATCCGCCCGCCGGCTATCCGGAGCTGTCCCAGCTCGAGCTCCTGCCGCTCCGCTTCGGCTACAGCCCGGATCGCGACGCGCAGCTCGAAGACTTCGAGCTGGACTTCCAGCTCTTCCGGGCGCGATCCCTGAGCCCGTGGCGCCCCTTCGGCCGGCCGGTGGCCTGGAAGGGCAACGTGGGCGTGACGACCCTGAGCGACCCCGGCTGCCACGACTGCATCGCGGCCGAGATGGGCGCAGGCGGAGGCTGGGCCCTGGCGTTCCTGGACCAGGCTCTCTCCGTGTTCCTCACCGTGGACGCGCGCTTCGCCGTGGGCGGGCCCGACCTCGATGGCCTGGGCCGCTCCCCGGTCCGGCTGGGGCTCGGGCCGTGGGGCGGCGTGCGCGTCCGGTGGAGCCAGGATCTCGTGACGCTCGTCACCGGCGAGTGGATCTGGCTCCCCGGGCAGACCCCGACCGGGCTCTGGGAGGCCGAGGGCGTCGTCCGCTGGCAGGTGCACGACGGCTTCGCCCTCAGCCTCGAGGGCCGGGTGGGCCAGCGCCTCGCCCGCGCCAGCCTCCTCGGCATGGTCTACTACTGACGGACCACGGAGCGCACGGGGCTCGGCCGGGGCTCGGGGCGGGCCTCCGGCTCCGCCTCGGGCTCCTCGGCGGGGCCGCGCGCCCGGAGCCGCTCGGCGGCGTGCTGCAGGAACATGCCGGCGACCATGGCCGCGACGAAGACGAGGGGCGTGGCGCTGCCGGTGGCCGTGGCGGTGAGGCCCGGGCCCGGGCAATAGCCGGCGAGACCCCAGCCGAGGCCGAACAGGGCCGCGCCCGCGACCAGGCGGCTGCTGATGTCGCTGCGGGTCGGGATGCCGAAGACCTCGCCGAACACGGGGCGGGAGCGCCTGGTCACGAGCCGCAGCAGCACGCCATAGGACAGCACGGCGCCGCCCATCACGAACGCCAGGCTGGCGTCCCACCGGCCGAACACGTCCAGGAAGCCCACGACCTTGGCGGGCTGCGTCATGCCCGCCACGGCGAGGCCGATGGCGAACAGGGTTCCGGAGAGGAAGGCGGTCAGTGCAGGCATGGTGAGGCTCCTTTGACCTTTCGGGGTGTGAACGAAGCGGCGGGCCGTCGCTCAGCGTCCGGACAGCGCGGGGATGTGGATGGCCATGGGGTGGTGCTCGCCGTCCGGGGCGCCTGGAGCCCGGGCCTCGGTCTCGGCGGGAGCCACCTCGTGGGTCGGCTCCCCGGTGGTCCGCGACGGCTCGCCGTCCAGGGCGTGCCCGATCCAGGCGCCGAGGAGGCCGGTCGCCATGAAGGCGAGCGTGGCCACCAGGGAGCGGGGCGACAGCCGGCTGATGCCGCACACTCCGTGGCCGCTGGTGCAGCCGCTGCCGAGCCGCGTGCCGAAGCCCACGAGGAGCCCGGCCACCACCACGAAAGGCAGGGAGCGGCCGAGGTCGTTCGCGAAGAGGTCGGGCCGCAGGGCGGCCATCACCAGCCCGCCCGCCACGAGGCCGCCCACGAAGGCGCCGCGCCAGCGGGCGTCGGAGCCCCGGGCGCCCTTGAGCAGGCCGCCTAGGATTCCGCTGATGCCGGCGATGCGCCCGTTGAAGAGCATCAGCAGGGCCGCGGCGACCCCGATGAGGATGCCGCCGATCAGGGAGGGTACGATCGTCAGGTCGTGCATGTCTCCGCTCCTTGCGTCGTCGAGAGGCTCTCGCCCCCCCAGGCTCAGGCGCGCTCGATCTCCCAGCCGCGCTCGTTCCACTCGATCATCCCGCCGGCCATGGACACGACCCGCCGGAAGCCCATGGCCTCCAGGGCCGTGGCCGCGTCGCCCGACCGCCCGCCGGACCGGCAGATGAGCACCAGGGGGCGCTCCCGATCCCAGGCGTCCGCCTCCTCCTCGACGCGGCCGAGAGGGACCAGCTCGGAGCCGGCCACGTGTCCCAGCTCGCCGACGAACTCGTCGGGCTCGCGCACGTCCACCAGGTGGGCCATGTGCCCGTGGCGCCGGACCCAGGCGACCGTGACCTCCGGCACGCCGTCCGGCGTCCGGTAGACGCCGTCCCACATCTCCTGGAGTTCGGCCGCGAGGCCGTGGCTTCCGCTGGGAAGCAGCCGGTTCATGCTTCTCCTCCTCGCCCCTGGCTCGGATGGGGTGCTGGTCGGGGATTTTGCACGGCGTGTGCCAAGGGGGCGTCGGCCTTTGTTTCCGGTGTGTTGTGTCGTCTGGGGCCCCGCGGGAGACGCTCCGTGAGCGGCCTTTGTTTCAGCTCCGGCGCGAGATGTTGAAACGCGATGAAACGATCGAGTGGCCCCGCGAGACGTTGCCTCGATCCCGTATGGGCACCGGGTCTCCGCCGGGGACGGCCTGCTTCACCCGCGGACGGCGTCCCGGCCGGCGATTCTGTTCTTCATGGCGGGGAGCCGGTGTCGCCGCCGGCGATGGAGGGTCCTGGCGGCCGAGCCCTACCGGGCGGTCAGGCCTTCGACGCCGTCCACGCGGGCGGCGTGGAAGTCTGCGCCTCGGAACGAGCAGCGGCGTGCGCTCCCGCCCACGAAGCGAGCGCCCCGCAGATCGGCGCGATCGAAGACGCAGGCGCGTAGCCTCGCCCCGTCGAGTCGTGCGTCGCGCAGGTCCGCGGCCGTGAGCACGACCCGGTCGCACGACGCGTCGGAGAGGTCGGCGCCGACCGCACCGAGGGCGTGCCAGGCCCCGCCGTGGGCCGACACACCGCGGAGCGAGGCCCCCTCGAGGTCCGCCTCCCGCAGGGCCACGTGGTGCAACACCGCGCCGTCGAAGCGCGCGCCCGCCAGCCGCCCCTGCTCCAGGTCGAGGCCGAACGCCTCGAGGCCTCGCAGGTCGGCGCTCCGGAGCGAGGCACCCACGAAGGACGCCTCGTCGAGGCGACAGCCGCCCAGGCGCGCCCCGTCGAAGCGGGCGCCCGTGAAGACCATGCCTCGGAGATCGGCCGGTCCCAGGTCCGCGCCGCTGAAGTCGGCCATGACGAGGGCCTCGGGGGCGTGGTCGCGGCGGTAGCGGTTCCACGCCTCCGGGGCGGACCACAGGAGTCTGATCTGCTCGAGCGGCGCGGTGGACCGATCGGCCACGACGCCCTCGAGGCGCGTGCCCTGCAGGCGGGATCGAGCCACCGTCAGGACGTCGATCCGGCAGCCCGACAGGTCGGCCCCGCTCAGGTCCGCCTGGTCCAGCCAGGCCCCGCGCAGGTCCATCCCCGCCAGGTCGGCGCCGCGCAAGTCGATGCGCTCTCCGCGGGGCACGCAGGCCACGCGCGCGTTGAACGCCGCCGTGCCTTCTCGGAGGAGGTCCAGCCAGGCGGCGGTATCGCCGGGTGGGATGGCCATCGGATCCAAGGATCCATACCCACCCCCATCACCGGACACAAGCGTGGGGTCACTCGCTTCGCGCCGGTCGGCTCGTGCTCCTCGACCGGAGGGGGCGTGACGCGACGCCGGATCCGGGTGGCCTGCTTGCAACCGGCCGTCCCCCTGCCGTTTACTCGGTGGTCGGACGTGTTACGCAGAAGCGCCGCGTGACGCCGGAGGCGTGAACGGTCGCGCGCTCGGGCGGTGGACAGGTCTACGGCGCGACGGGAGAAGCATGAGGAAGCGGGACGACATGACGTTCCCCGCGGAGGAGCACGAGCGGCGCCTCCGGGAGCTCAGGGAGCGGATGGCCGAGCGGTACCTCGAGGTCGTGATCATCACCGACCCCGAGAACCTGATGTACCTGACGGAGTACCAGACCACGGGCTACTCCTACTTCCAGGCCCTCGTCGTCCCCATCGACGACGAGCCCTTCATGATCACGCGCCGGATGGAGGAGTCGAACGTCTACGCGCGCACCTGGGTCGAGCACACCCGGCCGTACAGCGACACCGGCGACGCCATCGAGACGCTCTGGCTGGCGCTCAACGAGTTCGGCCACCGGCACAAGGCCATCGGCTACGAGCGGAACAGCTACTTCTTCCCGGCCTATCTCCAGGACCGGATGCACGCGTCGTTCACCGAGATGCGGCTCGTCGACTGCTTCGGCATCGTCGAGGAGGGCCGCATCGTGAAGTCCGACTACGAGCTGGAGGTGATGCGCAGGGCGGCGGCCGCCATGAAGGCGGGCGTGAACGCCGGTATCGACGCCGCCGAGGCCGGGGCGACGGAGAACGACGTCGCCGCGGCGGTCCACGCGGCCATGTTCCACGCCGGAGGCGAGTACCCGGCCGTGGCGCCGTACATCACCTCCGGCCCGCGCACCATGATCGGCCACGCCACCTGGGAGGGACGGACGATCCTGGACGACGACGTGGTCTTCCTGGAGGTCGGCGGCTGCTATCGCCGCTATCACACGGCCATGATGCGGACGGTGATCCTGGGCGAGGTGACCCCGGGCCTGGAGGAGGCCCAGGCGGTGAGCATCCAGGCGCTCGAGGGGATGTTGGACTTCATCCGCCCCGGGGTGACCGTCTCCGAGGTCGATCACGTGGCGCGGAGCATCATCGCCGAGAGCCGCATCGACGCCAGCCTCATCACCCGCGCCGGCTACTCCATCGGCATCGCCTTCCCGCCGGCCTGGGACGAGGGCTACATCCTCAGCCTGAAGCCCGGCGAGATGAGCTTCCTGCGCGAGGGGATGACCTTCCACCTCATCCCCTGGCTCTGGGGCGTCGAGGGGCGCGTGACGGTCGGGCTGTCCGAGACCATCGTGGTCACGGCCGACGGCTGCGAGCCCCTGGCTGACGTGCCGCGCCGCTTCGTCATGAAGTAGGTCCTCCCAGGGCAATCGCAAGGTCGGAGAAGCGTGGGCCGCGCGGCGGTACGACGCCCGGTGCCGGAATGCACCCGCTCGGAAACGATGGGTTTTGCGCGTCTGGGAGCAGGCAAGGGCAAGGGCAAGGGCAAGGGAGGGCGGTCGACTTTGCGACCGCCCTGTAGGTCCTCCCCGCCCCTCTTGCGTGCCTGAGCCGCGACGTACGAAACTGCGGGTTCAGCTACAGCTACAGGGACGGGAGGCGCGCCATGGCCGGCTACATCCGGTTCGACGGCATCGAGGGCGAGGCCGAGGCCAAGGGCTACGAGGGCTGGAGCAGGCTCCACTCCGTCGCCCAGGTGATCCACCGCTCGGGGGCCGAGGGGGTGGACGAGGACGCGGTGCTCGAGGATCTCCTCGTCGCGAAGCGCGTCGACGTCGCCAGCCCGCTCATCGCGCAGGCCATCTGCGAGGGGCGCGTGTTCCCGAAGGTCGAGATCCACCTCACGCGCACCGGGAAGGAGGGCGGCGAGGCGCGCTACTTCACCTGGGTGCTGGAGGGCGCCCGGGTCGTCGACTACAGCGTCGGCGGCCGCGCGGAGCGCGACGAGCACCCCGTCGAGGAGATCTCCCTGGCCTTCGACGCCATCCGCGGCGTGTACACGCGCCTGGACGCGCAGGGGAAGGCCAGGGGCGAGGTGGCGTATCGCTGGCCCGCCGGGTCGCCGGAGCAGGCCGTCCGCGCGAAGTAGGGCGCGGACACGAAGAAGGCCACGCCGGCGGCGAAGGGCGAGGGCGGGAAGAAGGCCACGCCGGCGGAGCCTCCGTCCGGGTGGCTACGCGGCCTTCTGCCGGCGCCGGGACCGCACCGCGCTCGCGAGCCGCTCCAGCATGGGGACCGTGTCCTCCCACGCCACGCACGCGTCGGTGATGCTCTGCCCGTAGGTCAGGGTGGCGCCGGGGCCGAAGTCCTGGCGGCCGCCCACCAGGTGGCTCTCGACCATGGCGCCGAAGACCCGGCGGCTTCCGGCGGCGACGCGCTCGGCGAGGTCGGCCGCGACCCGGGGCTGGACCTTGTGGTCCTTGCCGCTGTTGCCGTGGCTGCAGTCGACCATGACGTGGGGGGGGAGGCCCGCCGCCTCGAGGCGCTCGCAGGTGGCCTCCACGTGCTCCCGGTCGTAGTTGGGCCCGCTGGACGAGCCGCCGCGCAGGATCGTGTGGCAGGCGTCGTTGCCCGTCGTGGCCACGATGGCGGCGATGCCCTGCTTCGTCACGGACAGGAAGTGGTGCGGGTGGGCGGCGGCCCGGATGGCGTCGATGGCGATCTTCACGTCGCCGTCCGTGCCGTTCTTGAAGCCCACGGGGACCGACAGGCCCGATGCCAGCTCGCGGTGGACCTGGCTCTCCGTGGTGCGCGCCCCGATGGCGCCCCAGCTCACGAGGTCCGCGAGGAACTGCGGGGTGATGGTGTCCAGGAACTCGGCCCCCGCCGGGATCCCCAGGTCGGCCAGGTCCAGCAGGAGCTTGCGCGCCTCCCGCAGGCCCTTGTTGATGGAGAAGCTGCCGTCCAGGTCCGGATCGTTGATGAAGCCCTTCCAGCCGACGGTCGTGCGCGGCTTCTCGAAGTACACGCGCATCACGATCATCAGCTCGTCGGACAGCCGGGACGCCGCGGAGCTGAGCAGCCGCCCGTAGTCCACGGCCGCCTTGGCGTCGTGGATGGAGCACGGTCCGACCACCACAAGCAGACGGTCGTCCCGGCCCTGCACGATGTCGGTGACGGCCTGGCGGGCGTCGGACACGGTCGTGGACGCCTCCTCGCTCACCGGCAGCTCCTCGATGAGGCAGGCGGGCGGGATGAGCGGGCGGAGCTCGTCGATGCGCAGGTCGTCGGTCGGGTGGAACATGGGGGGTGGATCCTCCTGGCTGTCCGGGCAGCATAGCGTAGGCGACGGGCGGCGTCATGAAGTGGGACCGGGGAGTCCCCGTGGACATCGCGCCCACGTTGGACACGAACGCGTCCGTGGGGGAGCCTGTTCCCATGTATCCGGACGCCTGGGAGCAGCTCCCCGTGGAGTGGGAGCCTCCGTCGCGCACCTGGTTCGGGCGCGTCGTCGACGCGTTCGTGCCCCGGGTGGGCGCCGCCCGCGAGGACGGGGTCTGGCAACCGAGCCGCCGCGACAACGGGATCGGCATGAGGCCGGAGCCGCGGGGCCGGGCTCTCGAGCTGTTCGGGCGGCTGCACGCCGACGAGGGCCACCAGGGCACGGGCATCGGCCTGGCGGTCTGCGAGAAGACCGTCGCAGGTCACGGCGGACGCATCCGGGTGGACTCGGCGCCCGGCGAGGGCACGACGTTCCACTTCACCCTGGCGCCCGCCGTGGGGGAGCCCCGATGAGCTTCTGGGAGCGACACGTGCTGCCCCACCTGGTGATCGCGGCCTGCACGGCGAGCAGCATCACGCGACAGCGGCTGAAGGTCGTGCCCCACGCCGAGGGGCGCGTGCTGGAGGTGGGCGTGGGATCCGGGCTGAACCTCCCCTGGTACGACCCGATGCGCGTGGAGCGCGTGGACGCCATCGATCCGTCCCACGCGCTGGTGGCGCAGGCCATGATCGAGGCCCGCCGCGCGCCCGTGCACGTGGAGATCCTCCCGACGAAGGCGGAGATCCTGCCCTGGGAGGGCGGCACCTTCGATACGATCGTGATGACCTACGCCCTGTGCACCATCCCGGAGCCGGTCCGGGCGCTCCAGGAGATGCGCCGCGTCCTCCGAGCCGGCGGCCGCCTGTTGTTCTCGGAGCACGGGCGCGCCCCGGATCGGAGGGTCCGGACCTGGCAGGAGCGCGTCACGCCCGCCTGGAGCCGCCTGGGCGGCGGCTGCCACCTGGACCGGGACATCCCGGGCCTCTTGCGCGCCGGCGGCTTCCGCATCGTCCACCTGGAGAGCCGCTACCTGCCCGGGTGGAAGGTGGTGAACTATCACTACCAGGGCGTGGCGGTGCCGGAGGGCTGAGCGTCCCCTCCGCATCCGCCTGCCCCCACCGAGTGGGGCGCCGGCGTCCCCGCCCGTCTGGGCGTCTACTCCAGCCCGTACAGCTCCAGGACGCTCCGGTTGACGATCAGGGCGGGATCGTCCTCCCCGGTGAGGCGTACCAGGCCCTCGCCCACCAGGGGGCCGGCCTCCAGGAGGCTCCGGAGGGCCTCCTGCTCCCGGGGCGGCGCCAGCAGCCGGAGGGCGTGGCGCAGGCGCGGGACCTCTTCGCGATCGTCCAGGAGCCACACGAGGGAGGTGAAGTCGTCCGGGGTGTGGTGGGGCATCAGGGCGAGCTGGAGCACGGCGTACTCGGGCCCGCTCAGGTCGTAGCGTCGGCCCAGGACGTGGCCCGGATAGGCCACGCCCAGCTCCACGAGCGTCTCCAGGGCGCTCTCGATGGCCCGGTCCACGTCCCGGAGCTGCCCGGGGTCCGGGCGCGCCGATCGGAGCACAGCCGCCATGGCCAGGAGGCGCGCCGACTCGAGCCCCAGGATGCGGGCGACGACCCGGGCCGCCTCGGTGGCGCGATCGCTCACGATCGTCGCAGGGGGCCGGAGTGGGACATGGAGCGATCCTGCCAGAACGCCCGGCGGATCCCAACGGGTCCCCTCACTCCCGGATTCGGGTCACTCGTCTTCGGGCGCGGTGGCGCTGCGCCGGCACAGCAGCTCCCGGAAGCGGTCCATGATGCGCTTGCGCGGCGCGCGATCGTGGAGCAGGCGCCGGAGGACCGGATCGACGAGGCTCCGCGCCAGGGCTCCCACCAGGGCCAGGTGCACCGGGCCGCTCGGCGTGAGCAGCATGCACACCGTCTCCACCTGCGGGGAGCCGTCGTCGTATCCCCAGGGCACCTCGTGGCGCAAGAAGCCGACGACCAGCCGCGGCTCGTCCAGGCCGGGGAGCTGCTCCGTGTTCGGGTGGGGCAGGGCGACCCGCTCGCCGATGTGGGTGCTGCCCAGCCGCTCTCGCGCCAGCAGCAGCCTCAACAGCTCGTCTCGATCGCACGCCTCCGGGAGGTCCAGGCGGCGGATCATCTCCGCCAGGACCGAGTCGTGATCCCGCCCCTCCACGTCGTAGAGGATGTCGCCCCGCTCCAGGGCCGCGAACAGGTCGTCCGGTCGCACCTCGGGCTCGGACGGCTCCGCCGGGGGGCCCGCGGTGCCGGGCCGACCCGACAGGTGGAGCATCCTGCGGTGATAGGCGGTGATGATCTCCCGCCGGGAGAGGATGCCGACGAGATCGGCGCCGTCGCGCTCCACGACCACGATCTCGTCGTAGCCGGTGGCGCTCATGCGGCTGACCGCCTCGTGCAGGGACGCGTCCGGGGCGATGGTGAGGGCGTCCGCGCGGAAGTCGCCGGCGATGAAGACCTGGTCGAAGCCCTCCTCGCCCACGGTGCGGCGCAGCTCGCGCCCGTCGACGACCCCCAGCAGGCGGCCGGAGTCGGGCGCCACGATGGGGAACACCCCCTGCAGGGTGTGGGCGAAGACGTCCACCAGCTCCCGCAGCGGCATGTCCGGCGGGACGGTCACCGGCTCAGGCTTCCCCTCGTCCAGGGCGTCGCGCACCGTGATGCGCCGGAGGACGGCGTCCATCATGTCCGCGAGGTGGCCGGGCGCCTCGAGCCGGGTGGAGATCTGCTCCGTGTAGATGCCGACCTTCGGGCCGAGCGCCCACGCGATGCCGCACACCCAGAGGGTGGGCACCAGCAGGTCGTAGCTTCCGGCCAGCTCGCTGACCATGATGACCGTGCTGAGCGGGGCGTTGACGACCGAGGAGAAGAAGCCGGCCATGCCCACGACGGCGAAGGAGGCCGGCTCGATGTCGAGCGCCGGGGCGAGCTGCCGGGTCGCCGACGCCACGACGCCGCCGATGACCGCTCCGATGACCAGGGAGGGGGCGAACAGGCCGCCGGAGCCGCCCGACCCCGCCGTGAGGGCGCTGGTGACCATCTTGGCGAGGGCCAGGACGACGAGCGTGAGGATCCCCGCCTGCAGGCCGATGGCGGTCTGGGCCATGCCGTAGCCCACGCCGAGCGCCTGGGGCACGAACAGGGCGACCACGCCGATCCCCAGCCCGCCGATGGCCGGCCGGAGCCACAGGGGGATCCGGCTCGACCGCTTCACGTGCTTCTTCACGGTCTGATACAGGCGCACGAACATGCGCCCGCCCAGGGCCAGGGCCAGCGCCAGGACGAGATAGGGGAGGAGCTCGACGATGCCGTCGAAGGACATCGGCGGCAGGACCCACAGCTTCTCCCAGCCCAACAGGGCGCCGTAGGTCGCGTAGGCGAGCGTGGAGGCGATGACCGCGGGGAGGAGCACCTCGTGCTCCATGTCGAGCTGCCGGTAGAGCACCTCGGTGGCGAAGATCGACGTGGCCATGGGGGCGTGGAACACTGCGCCGATGCCCGCGGCGAACCCGGCCATGAGCATCACCCGCCGCTCCGCCGGCGACAGCTTCAGGAAGCGCCCGATGAGGCTGCCCACGGCGGCCGACATGAAGCCCACCGGGCCCTCGACGCCCGCGGAGCCGCCGCTGCCGATGGTCAGGGCGCTCGCGACGGCCTTCACCAGGGGGACGCGCCGCCGCACGTTCGCGCCGGACCGGTGGTACGCGTTGATGACGTTGTCCGTGCCCGTCCCCATGGCCTCGGGGGCGAAGGTGGCGCAGAGCCAGCCCGACAGCAGGGCGCCGCCCGTGGGCACGAGGAGGAGCCAGTACCAGTTCGCGCCGGGGAGCCCCACGCGCGCCGGGGTGGCGTCGAAGCCGCTCTGCGTCGGATCGATCCCCGTGAACGCGAGGAGGACGTGCGTACCCGTGACGTGCACCAGCTCCGTGAAGAGCACGCCGGCCAGCCCTGCGACCACGCCCACCAGGCTGTAGATGCCGAGGGTCCGCCAGATCTGGCGTGTCTCCAGGGTCAGGATCTTCCGTAGGTCGGAGAGGCGCATGGGCTCCGTCAGGTCATTGGAGTGGCACTGTCTCCAGGTGCTCCGGGATCCGCGCGGGCCGGCCCGGGTCCTCCTCGACGCGGAGCCTCGGCGCCTCCGACGCGGTCGGCTCCCCGTGTACCAGAAGGACCTCCACGGGCCGATGACGAATCCGGCCGGACGTCAGCAGGAAGCGCGAGCCCGTGACGGCGCCGGTCGCGCCCAGGGATCGGATCTCCAACGGGGCACCTCCCGGCGCTTCGCTCGACGTCTTGTGAGAAACCCAGGCTAGTGGGAGTCGGCGTCCTCCATCTCCGCGTCCAGGAGCTCGACGGCCGGGGCGAACATCTCCCGGTTGTCCTCGTTGAGCTCCATCAGGCGGCGGTGGGCGTCGAGGACGATCTCGAGCATCTCGCGCTGGCTGCCCTCCACCTGGGGCAGGCGCTCCAGCTCGTGATCCAGGTCGCGCGGCTCCTCGATGATGGTGAACACGCGGTCGAAGCCGATGCTCTCCAGGGTCCGCGTGATGTCGGGGCGCGTGGACAGCAGGGTGGGGCGCTCGGCGTCCCGCTCCTGCATGTAGGTGACCAGGCGCGCCAGGACGCCGAGGTTCGTGCTGTCGATGGCCGTGGTCTCGGTCATGTCGACCAGCACGTGGTCGAACTCCTCGTGCTCGAACAGGTTGTCGAGGAAGATGTTCAGGGAGCGGCTGATCACGGCCGCGGGCCCGGTGGTGTACCGGATGTCCCCGATCAGCTTCAGGATGCACAGCCCGTCGTGCGTGGCGTACAGGATGTCGCCGTCGGCCATCACGCGCCCCTTCGCCGCACCATCAGGAAGGTGATGTCGTCCGGGAGGTCGCGCTGGCTCCCGAGCCCGAGATCGGCCATGAGGCCCTCGATGGTCGCGTCCGGACCCGAGTTCGCGCCGGCCTGCTCGAGGAGCCTGTCCTCCTTGGCGGCGAGGGACTCGTCGTCGAGGACCTCGAGGATGCCGTCGGACACGAAGGTCATCGTGAACTCGCGGGGAAGCGGCATCTCCACTGCCTCGTACTCGGCGAACGGGAAGTGGCCCACGCCGAAGCCGCGGTTCTCCAGCAGGCGCGCCCCGCTCCCGTCGTGGAAGATGGGATACGGGAACTGACCGGCGTTGCAGAACGTCATGCGCTCCGCGGGCCGATCCACGACCGCCAGGAAGATGGTGAGGCTCTTGTTGAGCTTCCGGCAGAGGATGTGCTCGTTGAGCCGCGACAAGAACGCCGCCGGGTGCAGGATGAGGTCGTCGCGCCCCTCCCGGTAGGCGTCCAGCGACTGGTTCACGAAGTCGTGGAGCAGGACCGTGACGAAGGCGGAGGACACGCCGTGGCCGGAGACGTCCGCGATGAAGAACGCGAGGCGATCCCGGTCCAGGGCGAAGTAGTCCACGAAGTCGCCGCTGAGATAGCTCGACGGCAGGATGCGGCGGCTGAACCGGTACTCCCCGAAGGCCTTGTCCCGCGGCGGCATCAGCGCGAACTGCACGCGCCGGCCGGCGGCCTCGTCCTCCTGGAGGCGGCGCAGGCTCTCCGCGAGCTCGGCGTTCGCCTGCTCCAGGTGGGCGCGGTAGCGGCGGTTCTCCTCGAGGAGGGAGGCGCGCTCCAGGGAGCGCTGCACGGCCACGTCCAGCACCGCCATGTCGTCCAGCGGCTTGAGCAGGTAGTCCCAGGCGCCCAGCTTGAGCGCCTGGATGGCGTCCTTCATCTCGCCCGAGCCGCTGACGATGATGACCGGCGTGTCCGGCTTCTCCTCGGTCAGGGTCGACAGGACCTCCAGGCCGTCGACCCGCGGCATGCGCAGGTCGCAGAGGACCAGATCGGGATCCTCCTTCCGCGCGGCCTCGATCCCGGTGTCCCCGTCGTCCGCCTGGACGGTCCGGTAGCCGCCGTCCCTCAGCCATTCGACGAACAGCGCGCGGAACAGCACGCTGTCGTCGATGATGAGGATCTTCCGGCCCCCCTCGCGGGAGGCCTCGTCGTCGTCCGGCGCGGGCGGGGAAGCGTGCTTCCCTTCGTCGGCTGTCGCGGGACGCTGGCGGTCTATCGCCATTCGCTGGCTCCGTCCAAGGTCGTCACGATCCAAGCGTAACGCGTGTCGGCGCCGCGGTGCCAGCCGCGACGCCCGGACGGTATCCCCACCGCCCTCCGGGGGCAAGGAGCCCGCGCGTCCCGGAATCCGCTACCCCGCTCGAGGCGGCGGGCGACGTCAGCTGCCCAGGAAGTTCAGCGGCATCTTGAGGTAGCGGCGGCCGTTGTCCTCCGGCTCGGGCATCCGCCCGGCGTCGATGTTCACCTGGAGGCTCTGGAGGATGAGCCGCGGCGCCTCCAGGGTCGCGTCCCGATCCCTGCGGAAGTTCACGAAGTCCGTGCGGCTCGTGCCGGCGCGGAGCTGGACGTTGCGCTCCTTGGACTCGCCGATCGTGGTCTCGTACTTCAGCTCGCGGCCGCCGGGCAGGTAGTCGTGGCCCACGAACACGCGGGTCGACTCCGGCAGGGTGTAGAGCTTGTTCGTGACCGAGTCGAACAGGTCCTCGGCGCTCCCCTTCGGGAAGTCGCAGCGGCCCGTGCCGTAGTCCGGCATGAACAGGGCGTCGCCGGTGAACACCGCGTCGCCGACCCGGTAGGTCATGCAGGCCGGGGTGTGGCCCGGGGTGTGGAGGGCCTCCACCTCGAGGGAGCCGGCCCGCAGGGACTGGCCGTCCTCGAGCAGCTCATCCCACTGGCTGCCGTCGGCCGGGACCGTGTCGTCGTCGATATTGTAGACGTCCTTGAACACGCGCTGCACGTCGACGATGCGGCCGCCGATGGCGGTCGGGGCGCCGAAGCGATCCTTCAACACGTCCATGCCGCTGATGTGATCGGCGTGGGCGTGGGTGTCCATGATCCAGCGGACGTGTAGCGAGTTGTCGCGCACGAAGCGGTCCACGTCGCCGATCGGCGTCTCGTGGATGCGCCACGCTCGAGTGTCCAGGCCGAGGACCGGGTCGATGATGACGGCGTCGCGGGTCTCGGGATCCCAGACGACGTAGGTCAGGGTGAAGGTGTCCTCGTCGAAGAAGGCCTTGATGTCCATGGCGTGCTCCTCTGCACTGTCCTGCGGGGCGTGCCCGGCTCCACGGCCCTCGAGCCGCACGGTCCTCTCCCCGATGCCGAGCAAGGGGCGTGCCACCGGGGCCGGCGAGGCCCGAGAAGCCCGGCATGACAGGGCTCGGGGCCGGCGTCGGGGGCCGGCGTGGCCGCTCCGCGCCCGCCTCGTTGTTGCGGGTGTCGGGACGATGTTGCATGGACTGCAACGCGCGTGGGACGTGCCGAACGCTGCGTAGACGACCAGCGGCACGATGGACGCGCAGAGCCCGGCGCCAACCGGCCTCCGTGGACGCGTGGAAGCGCTGGGGCCGGGGTGCATTCATGGCGTTCACGGGGCGATGCGGGGCCGGGCCGTCCGCCGATCCCCGATCACGCCGCACCGGCGGCGACGTGGGGTGTTGCAACATAGCGAGGCGGTTGCTACGTGTCGTTGCAACAAGCGGAGGACCCATGGCCGACCTGATCAAGCGTCCGAAGCGGGAGGTCACGACCTTCCACGGGATCGTGACGACCTCGCCGGAGATGGAGGACCTCTTCCGGCTCATGGTCAAGGTCGCACGCAGCGACGCGCCCGTGCTCATCCGGGGCGAGACCGGCACCGGCAAGGAGCTGGTGGCGCGGGCGCTGCACTCCCTGAGCCGGCGCGGGTCGGGGCCGTTCCGCGCCATCAACTGCGCCACCCTGACCGGCGAGATGCTGGCCTCCGAGCTGTTCGGGCACGTGAAGGGCGCCTTCACCGGCGCCGTGAGGAGCCGTCCGGGCCTGTTTCGCCTGGCGGACGGCGGGACCGTCTTCCTGGACGAGATCGCGGAGATGCCCCTGGACATCCAGGCGCGCCTGCTCCGTGTCCTCCAGGAGAAGGACTTCATTCCCCTGGGCGGGACGGATCACGTGGAGGTGGACGTCCGCTTCCTGTCCGCCACCCATCAGGCTCTCCGGGACGCCGTGGCCGAGCGCCGCTTCCGCGAAGATCTGATGTATCGGATCCGTGTCGTGCCGCTGTATCTCCCGCCCCTCGCCGAGCGGACCTGCGACGTGAGCGCGCTGACCTGGCACTTCATCGATCGCTTCAACCAGCGGGGCGAGCGCGCCATCGAGGCCATCTCCTCCGAGGCCATGGACGCCATGCTCGGCTACGACTGGCCCGGCAACGTCCGGGAGCTCCGGAACGTCGTGGAGTACGCCTACGCGATCGGCGACGGCCCCGTCCTGACCCTGTCCGAGCTGACCCCGGAGCTGCGCGGAGAGCCCCCGCCGCGCTCCGCCCGCGGGCACGAGCCCGGCGAGCAGACCGAGCGCCAGCGCATCCTCCGTGCCCTGGCCCAGACCGGCGGTCGCAAGGGCGAGGCGGCGGACCTCCTGGACGTCAGCCGCTCCACCCTCTGGCGCAAGATGCGCGAGTACCGCATCGGTTGAGCCGGGGCCTGCGCGCCTCGTCTCCATGGGCGGAGCGGGGCACCGATCAGGCGTCAGCCAAGGGGGCCCGGCATTCCGTTCCTCCGGCTCCCCTTCGAGTCGGCGCATCGTGTCTTCCGCTGCGGCCCCGTCACCGCCGGGGCACGCGGTGAGGGCCCGCGTCACGGCGAGAGTCTCTCTCCCTGGCCATGTCATGCGCGAGCCCTGCCGGGTCCGTCGAGCCCACGGTGCGAGGACGGGCGCCCCGAGCCCGGGAAGTCCCCGGCGCAGCCCGGAGCGGAGCTGTCGCGTCACCGCGCGCGGGGTGCGGCCAGGGACTCGGCCTTCTCCCACAGCCGGACGTAGGCCTCGGCGGAGCGGAACAGGGGCTCCAGCTCCTCGTCGGTGGCGCCGTCGAGGCGGACCTCCTCGAGGAGCTCGGGGAGGAGGCCGATGTGGAGCAGGCCCTCGGTGTTGTAGTCCACGGTGCGCTCGCCCAGCTGCGGCTGCAGGAAGGTGACGTCGCCGTCCCAGGAGTCGAACGGCCAGCCGACGGGGTTCGCCTGCTCACCGGAGCACACCCTGTCCTCGCCGAACCGCGGGCCGCGGCCGCCGGCGAAGCCGTTCATGTCGAAGCCCAGCGCCTCGGACGGGTAGGCGCCGTGGCTGAGCCGCTGCTCGACGCTGTTCTTGAAGCCCTGGACCATGCCGCCGGGCTGGTCCGGGTGGCCGCAGCCGCCGAAGCCGGCGCCCGTCATCCCGCCGAGCTCGTAGAGGCGCCCGCCGTTGCTGTCCCCGTGGGTCTTGGTCGCGGGGTAGCCCGCGGCCTCCAGGATCTCGTAGGCGCGGGCCAGCGCCCGCTGCGGGAGGTGCGCCACGTCGATGATCATGCCACGCGCCATCATCTCGTGGAGGAGCGTCTCGCCGAGCGGCGTGAGGCCGAACTTCTGGCACCAGTCCCCGGGCAGGCTCGGGCCCGTGAACGCGTCGAGGTGCGGGAAGATGGTGCCGACCAGGTCCAGGCCGAAGTCGCTCAGGTCGTGGGGCGGCGGGTCGTCGTAGTGCTCCCGGGGCTCGTTCAGGTCGCCGAAGGTCACGCCGCCCTTGTCGAACGTCGTGGAGACGCCGGGGCAGTCCTGCACGAAGGCGGAGTTGTGCCCGGTGTTCACGAAGTTGCCCAGCTCGATGATGCCGCCGCTGCCGTCCCCCGCGGAGAACGCGTTGTCGTACTTGTGCACCGGGAAGATCACGCGGATCCCCAGGTCCCGGTAGTGATCCAGCCGCTCCCGCACCAGGTCCGGGGTGCACGTCTCGAAGCCCTCCTTCGGCGTGGAGAAGCAGTCGAGCAGGTTGGAGATCTCGATCCCCAGGACCACGGCCATCTTCCCCTGCGCGATGACCTCGCGGGCCTCGGCCGGGGTCTCGACGACGCGGAACCAGCCCTTGCCCGGGCCGCCGGACTGCGCGTCGATGTAGCGCTCCATGTTGCGGACCTCGGCGATCTGGCGGTCCACGCTGACCATGTCGTTGCAGGAGTAGCGCACGTCCTGCGCGTCGGTGCCGATGACGAGGTCGCACAGGACCGAGTTGCCGGTGGCCAGCTGCACCATCAGCCGCAGGCCGCCCATCCAGGCGCGCTCGATCCAGCGGTGGTACATGGCCTGGTGGGTGGTGCTGTCCCGCACGTCCGGCCAGGTCGTGAAGTGCGGGTAGCCCTCCGTGTGGTGGTTGAACTCGTCCACCTGCCCCTCGGCGACGATGGGCAGCAGGGCGTCCACCTCGAAGCCCACGTTGCCCTCGTAGAAGTAGCCCACGATGTCGCGGCGGCCCTCCTCGCCGTGCCACTGCGTGCAGTCGGGGAGGGCGTGCTCGACGCCGAGCCGGTGGAAGGGCGCGCCGTGGAAGATGCTCCCGCCGCCGAAGCCGAAGTTGGTCAGGATGTGCGAGTGGATCTCCGCGATCCCGTAGAGGTCGCCGTCCTCGAAGGTCCGGGGCGTGACCGTCCCGGTGGCGTCCAGGGTCAGCTCGGGGAACGTCGCGCACCCCTCGCGCGGGAGGAGGGTGACGATGGCGGCGTCGTCCACGTTCTCCGCGAGCCCGGCCAGGGTCAGGTACCGGCCCGAGGCGCGGTTGCGGAGGTGGTAGCGCTCCGGATCCCGGGCCGAGGCCTCCAGGTTCCACTCGCCCCGCGACACCCAGGCGTCGTCCATCCGCTCCAGGCTGGACTCGAGCCTGGCGGCCCGCTCGAAGCGCCAGCCGCCGTCGTCGTCCGGGACCGCCGTGAGGTAGTGCTCCTCGGCGTCGTAGAGCAGGAAGGTCCCCAGGTCGGCGGCCTGCATGCGGAAGCGGGACTCCGCCGGCGAGCCCTCCTCGGCGAAGGCGTAGGCCGCGCCGTCGTCCGAGACCGCCAGGGTCCGCGGGGTGTCGAAGCCGTCGAAGCCCTGGACGGCCACGCAGGCGTGCGCGTAGCCGTGGATGCCGTCGTCCTCGGGCGGCGGCGGAAGCTCGTAGGCCGTGGCGTCGCTCCCGGCGTCCTCCAGCGTGTCGCCGGCCGTGTCCACGTCGTCGCCGGCGTCCGGCGTCGTGGCCACGTCTGCGACACCGACGTCGGGCGCCGCGTCCGCCGCACCGGCCGCGGGGTCGTCGTCACAGCCCCAGGCGAGCCCGGCGGCCAGGGAGAGGAGGAGGAGGCGAGTCGTGAGGTCGTGCATCGCCGGAACATGCCAGAACGCGACACAGGATGGAACGTGTTCATGCCTGGGTCGGCGCGGGCCGGCGGGCGGCGGTCCCGTTCGCCGTTCGTCCGCCGGGCCGCGTCAGCCGGTGGCCGGCGCGGGCTGCCGGGCGGCGCTCCAGGCCTGGGCGGTCAGGACCAGGTAGGGGGGCGCGAAGGCCAGGGCGTAGGCGATCAGGGCGGGCTGCTCGGCGCCGTGGAGCGCCAGGAGCACGAAGAAGAAGACCGCCGCCGGGACGCGCAGGAGCATCTCGAACCGCGGGATCCCCCGTCCTGCTCCCGTCTCGAGGGCGCGCGCGGCGAGCCCCAGGGACACGGCCCAGGCCAGCCCGACGACCGGCCACGGCGGCACCTCGTGGTTCACCCAGCGGAGCGCTCCCCACCACGCGGCCAGCAGCAGCAGGTGGACGCCGACGCCGGCGATCGGGAAGAGCGAGGCCAGCGCGAGCCGCGGCGTCCCCGGGCGAGGGTCGGCCGTCGTGCGCTCCAGGACGGCGAGGGCCAGCAGCGCGAAGAGCGCCCAGCCCAGGATCCCGACGGGTGGCACGGCGAACAGGCCCGGCTCGTACCAGCGCCACAGGCCGGCCTGGACGGCGATGGGCTCGATGAGCGACGCGTCGGTGAGGACGATGCCCGCGCCGACCAGGGGCACGAGCGCGCGCCGCGGCGCCAGCTGGCGGGCGAGGTCCCAGGCCGAGTGGATGACCACGGGCCAGATGGTCACGATGAGGAGCGGCACCTTGTCGACGAACAGGCTCCAGTGGGGCGAGTAGCCGTAGAAGCCGTACAGGCGGATGCAGGCGTCCTCGGCCAGCCAGCTGGCGGCCATCAGGGCGGCCAGGCGCACCAGGAAGCCGCGCGGATCGGAGTCCTTCGGGGCGCGCGTGAGGACGTAGAGCGCCACGATGGCCAGGCAGGCCAGCTCGAGCGTGGCGGACGGGGCGGCGGCCCAGGGGGCGTCCGGCGAGACGACGTCGGGCATCACGAGACCTCCACGCCGGGCAGCCCGGCGACGACCCACAGGTGGTAGGCGACGAGCAGGGCGGCGCCGATCCACGTGAGGGCGACACGGTCCGCCGACGTGATGCCGCGGCGGACGGCGCGCTCGTAGAAGACGAGGTTCAGGCCCGGGGCCAGGATCATGACGAGGCCTCGCCGGGATGGGGAGGGCGTGACTTTCTGCGCAACGTTCGCGCCCCAAGGCGTCACAGGTGGGTGGGTGGGGGTGGGCCACCGGCCGCGGCCGCTGGCCGCGACAAGACGGATTCTCGGGCGTCGGGCCGGTGCCCGAACGGTCGGCCCGGGCCTCGATCGCGAACGATCGTGACGCGGCCGTGACCCGGACGGCCTCTCCCGGGGGGCGATGGCGGGGTCTCGGACGCCGATCGGGACGCTCCGCGTAGCTGCAGACGCAGTGGAGGTCAGCGGCACTCCTGGGGTTTCGGGGTCGGGTCGGTCCACACGCAGGCCCCGACGCAAGCGCCGAAAGCGCAGAACACGGCCTCCTCGTCGGAGTCGACCTCCGACTCCAGGACACCCCACTTCGGTTGGCAGTCCGCCGCGTCGTGCCAGTCTCCGGCTTCGCCGCAGGTGGGGGCTGACCCACGCCAGCCTGACGAGTCGCCGAACTCCGCGATGCATGCTTCGATCGTCTCCTCATCCGCGGAGACCTTGGCCTGGCAGCGGCCCACCGTCTGCGTCCACCGCTTCTCGACCTTGTCGTCGCAGTCCCAGTCGAAGCTGCCGCCGCCGTGCTTCGAGGTGTGCCACGACGTGTGGTCCGGGCTCACCTGGGCGGAGCCGTCCCAGCAGTCGTCGTCGTTGTTCTCCCAGCCGGTGCCGGGGAAGCACTGGCAGGACACGGCGTCCGGGTCGCCGTAGCCGTCGCCGTCCGTGTCGGCGTACACCTGCTGGCACTCCTGGATGCCGTCCGGGTCCGTCTGGCCGTCGCAGTCGTTGTCGAAGCCGTCGCAGCGGGTCTCCGTGGGCTCCCAGGCCGGGTGGCCGTAGTCGCAGCTCCAGGTCCCGTTGGTGCAGGTGGCGCTGGTGGTGCCGGGGGAGCCGCAGACGCCCTGGGTGGCGCAGCCCAGCTCGGCCAGGGTCTCCGCGTCGTCGACCGCCGGGACCTCGTCCAGCTCCTCGTCGCAGTCATTGTCGCGGTTGTCGCAGCGGGTCTCGTCCGCCTCGTAGTGCTCGCTCACGTAGTCGCACGTCCAGCTGCCCGCGTCGCAGGTCGCGACGGTGGCCCCCGGCAGGCCGCACACGCCGGCCACCTTGCAGCCGGCCGCGTCGAGGGCCGGGACGTCGTCGGACAGGAGCAGGTCCTCGTCGGTCTGTCCGTCGCAGTCGTCGTCCGCCGCGTTGCAGTCCTCGGCGGAGGCCTGGGCGTGGCTGTCGCAGACCAGGCCGGGCCCGTCGGGATCGCAGACCACCGAGCCGCCGTCGCAGGCGCCGGCTCCGCACGAGTCGCCCAGGACGAGGCCGTCCGCGCCGTCCAGGTCGGTGAACGTGAACTTGCCGCCAGCCTCGTAGGCCTCGTCGGTCTCGCCGTCGCAGTCCTCGTCGGTGCCGTCGCAGGTCTCCGTGTCGGCCAGGTCGGCGGTGGAGCAGACGGGCGCGCCGCCGGGCCCGCAGACGACCTCGCCGCCCGCGCAGGCTCCCAGGCCGCAGGGCTCGCCGAGCGGGATCGATTCGCCCTCGGGGCTCACGTAGACCTGATCGCCTCCGGCCTTGAAGTCCTCGTCGGTCTCGCCGTCGCAGTCGTCGTCCACGCCGTTGCACGTCTCCACCGCGCCGCCCAGGGCGCTGGAGCAGACCATGCCGGCCCCGTCGGCCGTGCAGACCACCTCGCCGCCGGCGCAGTGGCCGACGCCGCAGGGATCGCCCAGGACCAGTCCGTCCGTGCCGTCCGCGTCCGTGAACGTGTGCTCGCCCCCGGCCTTGAAGTCCTCGTCGGTCTCGCCGTCGCAGTCGTCGTCCTGGCCGTTGCACGACTCGACCTTCGACGCCTCGTCGTCCACGCAGACGAGGCCGGTGGCCTCGCACGTCCAGACGCCGTCCTCGCAGGCGTCCTCGTCCTGCTCCCCGTCGCAGGGCTGGCCGAGCTCCTCGAAGCCCTCGTCGGTCTCGCCGTCGCAGTCGTCGTCCAGGTCGTTGCAGGCCTCGGCCATCGGCTCCGGCGCGTCGCAGGCGGTCAGCCCGTCTTCGGAGCAGGCGCGGCGGCCGGCGCAGGTCCCGTGGTCGTTGCTGATCGAGCAGGTCGTGGAGGCCGCCTCCTCGATGGCCCGGGAGGAGCACTCGCAAGCCCCGTCCGCCGGGCGGCACAGGCTCACGACCTCGTCGCCCAGCGCCACGTCTTCGCAGGCGCTCCCGGGCGGGCACTCGCCGCCGTCGGAGCAGGCGGTGGCACAGAACGACCCGGAGCCGTCCTCGTGGGGGACGCAGCGGTTGTCGCCCCCGGAGGCGAGCGGGTGCGCGCAGTCGCCGTCCTGCTCGCACGGGCGGCACAGCGGGACGTGGTCGTAGATGCAGATGAAGGTGGGATCGCCGCCGGAGCCGCCCACGGGACGGCAGGAGAAGCCGGCCGGGCACTCCGCGCTGCACACATCGGTGCAGATGCGACCGTCCGGCCCCTCGATGCAGAACCCGCTGTAGCAGTCGTCGTTGTCCTCGCAGGGGCCGTAGTTGCAGCCGAAGCAGGGAGGGTCGTCGGCGTCGTCGGCCGCGTCGGCCGCGTCCGGATCGGCCGGGGCGTCCTGCTCGGCGTCCGGCGTACCCGGGTCGGGGAGGGGCACGAAGGTGTCCCCCGGCGCCGTGTCCTCGCCGACGTCCGGGAGCGTCTGGAAGCCGTCGGAGGAGGCGGTGTCCGGCGTGCCGCCCGCGTCGTTCTGGGGGACGGCGTCGTCGTCGCACGCCGCCAGGGCGGCGAAGGCGGCCACGAGGAGCAGACGAGATACGGGTCGCGCGGGTGACATGCGTCCCCTCCGTTCGGCGTCGGTTCGATGTGCGTGGGCGGCGGAACCTACGTTCGGCAGCCTGCGGACGCCAGCACGAAGTTCATCTGACCTGTGCCCGGGCGTCCCGCGTCGCGAGCGCGCGCAGCACGCGCGCCCGGTGCGTGAACCGGCGGGCCTCCGCGGGCCCCGAAAAAGCGGCGCGGGGCACCACGGCCACGGGCAGCGGGCCCAGCCAGAAGGCCACCGCGGTGCCGTGCTCCGTGATGTCGTCGAAGAGGCGCCACGGGAGCAGGTCCACCTGTGGGCCGCGCCCGATCTCGAGGCCGGCGGCGGTGGCGTGGAGCCTGAGGCTGCCCATGCGCCAGCGGAGCAGGGCGGGGACCGCGTCCCGGTGGGGCCACAGGAGCGGGCCCATGGAGGCGACCAGGGCCACGACGGAGGCCGCCGCGCAGCCGAGGGTCAGCATCGCCGGATCGTGGGCCTCCGGGGCCAGCGCGACCTGGCGGCCGACGGCGGCGAGGAAGACGCCGAGGAGCACCGCCGGGACCAGGGCCGTGAGCAGCCACGCCGGCCGGGGCCCCAGGAGGCTCCCGACGACGCGGCCGAACATCAGGCGCTGGGCCTCCAGGTACAGCCTCGGGCCGGAGATGAAGCGGATCTCGCCGGTGGGAGCGTTCGACATGCGCCGGACATTAGCCAGACCGGAGATGCCGGCTCAAGGCCGGGGCCGGGGGCTCCCGTTACTCCAGGTCGGCGGGGATGGCCTGCACGCGGAGCGCGACGCTCGCGGCGTCGTTCGTCCCGTTTCCGTCCAGGTCCATGTCGTTGTCGATGAGCTCCTCGAGGAGGTAGATGACCGCCGCCTTGTCCACGGGCAGGACCTGCTCCGGGAGCGCCTCGATGCTGTCGATGATCTGGGACTTGGGCGCCGCGCCGCCCATGTGCCCCTGCAGCGCCACCACCTCGGTCTGGTCCTCGTCGTAGGTCACCGTGGCCTCGATCCGGGCGTCCATCAGGGTGATGGGGATGAACGCGCCGCCGCCGAGGGCCAGGGCGATGGTCATGGTGTGGCCCGGGCCGCCGGCCGTGAGCTCCGTGCCCTCGATGGTGGCGTTCGAGAGGCCGAAGTAGGGCTCGCAGTCCGGCCCGAAGCTGAACTGGCTGGCCCTGTAGGCGCACTCCTCTGCCTGCCAGTCGCAGCCGTCGTCGATGGACTGCTGCGTGAGGTCCGAGTCGTACACGGCGATGGGCCACTCCTGGCCGTCGAACGTGGCCTGATCCAGGTCCACCACGTAGAACACGGCGCCGTTGACCAACGACTCGGAGAAGGGGTCGTTGATGGCGCCCGCGAGCACGGACAGGGCGTTGTCCACGCCGCCGCTGCAGCTCCCCTCGGGCGCGCAGGTCTCCGGATCGCCGTCGATGTCCAGCCCCGACCCGGCCTCGCCGTCCCCGCTGACGAGCATCTCGGTGACCTTGAGCGCGTGGTCCGTCACCGGCTCCGGGCAGGGCATGCAGAACTGCTTCACGCCGATGCACTGCCCGGACACGCACGTGTCGTTCACCGTGCAGCCGAAGCCGTCGTCGCACTCGACGTCCAGGTGCTCGTTGAGGCATCCGTGGGCCGGGTCGCAGGAGTCCTGGGTGCACGGGTTGCCGTCGTCGCAGTCCACGGGCTCTCCGCCGGAGCACGTCCCCTCGACGCAGGTCTCGCCGCCCGTGCAGAGGTCTCCGTCCTCGCAGGGGCCCTCGAAGGGCTCGTTCGTGCACGAGCCGTCCTGGTGGCAGGTGTCCTCCGTGCAGGGATCGCCGTCGTCGCACTTCAGGTCGGGGCTGAAGACGCAGCCCTCCTCGGGATCGCAGACGTCGAGGGTGCAGGCGTCCCCGTCGTCGCACTCCATGGGCTCGCCCGGTTGGCACTCGCCGTCGGCGCAGGCGTCCCCCTCGGTGCAGACGTCCCCGTCGTCGCAGGCGGCGTCGATCGGCGTCTCGACGCAGCCCTCCGCCGGGTCGCAGGACGTCTCCACGCACGGATTGTCCGTGGAGCAGTCCCTCGCGTTGCCGGTCTTGCACTCGCCCACGTCGCAGTAGTCGTCCACCGTGCAGAGGTCCCCGTCCTCGCAGGGCGCGCCGGCGGCGTAGAGCTTCCACTCCGGGGGCTGCCCGCTGGCCGACTCGCAGAACTGGCAGTCGTTGCTCGGCCGCGGGTCGTTGTGGTCCACACACACGGGGACCTCGCCGGCCCCCTCGTCGAGGCAGAAGCCGGGCTTCACCTCGTGGACGCAGCCCTCCGCGCCGCACGAGTCCTCGGTGCAGTCCAAGCCGTCGTCGCAGTCCACGGGGGTGCCGTCGCAGGTTCCGCCCGGATCGCAGACCACGCAGGGATCGTCGTCCCCGCAGGGCGTTCCGGCCGGGCACGCCTCGTCGACGTCCTCCTCGGCGTCGGGCGAGCCGCCCACCTCCGGGCCGTCTCCGGCGTCGCCCTGCTCGGCGTCCCGCGACACCTCGGGCGAGCCCGTGGTGTCCGGCTCGCCCTGGGTTCCTCCGCCGTCCCCGCAGGCCACGAGGGCCGCGGCGCACAGTCCTGCTGCGATCTGCATCCGCATCGTGTACCCCTGCGTTTCGTGCGCACCCCGCCTATACCGCGCTCCCGGCACTGGATGCCAGATCCCTGGCGCGGCGCGACGTGACGCCGTGGTAGATAGTGCGTGTGAGAGGCTTCTTCGCCACGCGACCGCTCCTCGTGCCCCTGCTGCTCGGCCTCGGGTGGTTCGCCATCGTCCACGCCGCCGGGGAGCACGACTTCTGGCTGCCGCTCGGGGTCTACGCCGGGCTGATCTCCATCGGCGCCCTGTGGGTCTACGGGCGCTGGATGGAACGGCTGCTCCGCGCCCGCCGTCGTGACGCGCTGCGCGGGGCTCTGGGCGGACTGGCGCTGGCCGTGGCGTCCTGGGTCCTCTATCCGCCGATCGCGGAGGCCTTTCCGTTCGTGGCCGACGACGTGCGCCGGCTCTACGGGATCGTCCACGGGCCGATCGGCGCGGCCGAGGCGGCGCCCCTGGCCGTCCTGATCATCCTGGGCGAGGAGATGTTGTGGCGGGGCGTCTTCCTGGAGGCCCTGCGCCTGAGGATGCGGTCCGGGCCCGCGATCCTGCTGGCGGCCGTGGCCTACGCCGCTACGGTCTCCGCGCACGGCTCCGTGGTCCTCGTGGGTCTGGCCCTGGCGTGGGGCGTGGTGTGGGGCGCCCAGCGCGTGCACTCCGACAGCCTCGTCGTGCCGATCCTGAGCCACCTGATCTGGGCGTCCGCCGTCGTCGCCATCGCGCCCCTGGAGGCCTGAACCGGGCTCGGGCGGGGCGATCCGTGTTGGCCTTCCGACCGCCGGCCGTCTATGGTCGCTGCAGATGAGGAGCACGGATCCAGGCCAGGGGTCGGGCGACAGGCCCACGCCCTGGGGAGCCCCGGACGCCGAGGAGGTCCGGCGGTTTCCCATCGCCACGCCCGATCGCCGCGCCATGGCCTTGCGGCTCGGCGTGATGATGGGCCTCCTCGTGGGCATGCTCGTCCTGGCGGCCGGCTTCCTCATCGAGGGGCGCCAGCCGTCCCAGGAGGTGTGGATCCTGGCCGGCGCGGCCAGCATCGTCGTCACCCTCGTGGTGATGCGGACCGGCTCCCGCGAGGGGGAGGCCGCTCCCATCGAGCTTCGTCCGGAGGGGCTGCGGCTTCCGGCGGTGGCCGGGGCGAGCACGGCCCGGGACGTGCCCTGGGAGGAGGTCCACGTCGCCGAGGTCGTCCAGAGGGACGGCATGGACATCCTGCTGCTCGGGGTGCACGGGCGGCCGCCCATGGCCATCCCCGAGATGGCCTTCGAGCGGCCCGGCTCGTCGCGAGCCATCGTCGAGGGCGTCCGCCGGGCGGTGCGCGACCTTCCCGGGGGCTCGCGTCAGCTCGAGTCCATCGACCGCCGGGGTCACAGCGCCCGGCTCATGATGTTCGGGGAGGCGAAGGCGGCCCGGGTGCTGGTCATGGCGCTCGTGGCGGTCTTCGCGGGCCAGGTCCTCTCGGGCGCCCTGAGCGAGCCCTTGAGGCTCCTGGTGCTGGGCGCCAACTCGGCGTCCCTGGTGAAGGCCGGCGACTGGACGCGGATCATCACGGCGAACCTGCTCCACGCCGACATCCTCCACATCGCCTTCAACGGCTACGCGCTCTACATCCTGGGGCGCCTGTGCGAGCCCCTGGTCGGGCCGTGGCGCTTCACGGCCATCTTCCTCTCCGCGTGCCTCACGGGCGCCGCGGCCTCGGCCCTGCTGACGACGCACTCGGTGGCCCTGGGCGCCTCGACCGGCGTCATGGGCCTGCTGGGCACCTTCATCTTCCTGCACTGGCGCCGCCGGGACGAGACGCCGTCGGTGATCTCCCGGCGGGCCTGGCTCATCATGGCGTTCTACCTGCTGCTCCCCGAGTTCCTCATCCCGCAGATCGACCACGCGGGGCACGCGGGGGGCCTGGCCGGCGGCTTCCTGGCGACCGGGCTGCTCCTGTGGGGGCAGTCGGTCCGGGACATGACGCGCGGGACCCGCGTGCCGGTGAAGGCGGCGGCCGTCCTCCTCGCGGCGCTGTTCGTGGGCGTCGGGGGCTGGGTGATGGGGCGCGCCGCCGTGGCCCCGAAGGAGCGCGCCACCGCCATCGCGGAGCACCTCCTCGAGGATCCGGACGCCTCGCCCGCGCTGCAGAACAACGCCGCCTGGCACCTGGCCACCCTGGAGGGCGCCACGGACGGGGATCTTCGCCGGGCCCGCGAGGTGATGACCGCGGTCCTGGACGAGGTGGGAGAGGCGGGCGACGACGTCGGCACGGCCGAGCTGAAGGACACCCTGGCCACGCTATACTACCGCCTGGGCGACCTGGAGCAGGCCGTGACGCTTCAGCGCTCCATCCTGGACGAGGCGCAGGGACCGCGGGGCGCCCGGGTCTTCGCTGCCCAGCTCGCGAGGTTCGAGTGGGCCCTGTACCGGGAGTCGGGCCCCCGCCTGGTGGGCGGCGCGTCCGAGCCCGTCCCCACCATGGAGATCGAGGGTGTCGGCGCCGGGGCCGGTGGGCTCCCCGCCCTGGTCCTGCGGGTCGACCGCGGCACCCTGCCGGAGGGGGGCGCGGTCCACGCCGTGATCGTGAAGGAGGACCGGGCGCACGGGCACGTCCGCGTGAAGCTCGGGCCGGGCTCCGGGGGGCGCCTGCGCTTCACGCCCACGGAGGAGGCCGCCGCGGCGCTCGAGGACGGGGTCCGCGCCGTCGTGACCCTGGTGGACGGCGCCGGGAGCGAGCTGGCCTCGGGCGAGGCCGCGTGGACGGTCCACCCCATGGACCCGATGGTGTCCGGCCTGCCGTGAGCGTCTCGGGTGTCCCGGGTGTCGCGACACGTGCGTTGTGGCCGCGATGGTACGCCCGACCCGCGAGCACCCGGCGATCGGCCACCCGACCGGGCCGTCGGGCCTGGCACGGTTCCTGCTCTGGCAGGCCGAGGATGTGAGGAGGAGGACGCGCGATGGCACGGGATCGGCGAATCGACGACCTGCTGAGGGACGCCCGGGTGCGCTGGGTCTCCCTGTCCGCCTTGGAGGGATCCCAGGAGCTGGCCTGCATCGACGGACGGCACTCTCACGGCGTCCTGGGGGCGCCCGGCGGAGACGCGGGCGAGCTCGTGCTGCTCCTGGCGGCGGCGGAGGCCCTGCGGGGTCGCCCGCTGAGCTCGGACGACGTGCAGGCCCTGGTGGACGACCACCTGGAGCGCCGCGGGGCGTTCTACCTGCACACGGATCGGGACGCCCTGGAGCGCCTGGGCCGGGCCCTGCGGGAGGACGATGCCCTCCGGTGCGAGGTGGACGAGGTCGGCGCTCCGGAGTCCTTCGTGCGCCAGCCGCCCAACCACTGCCGCGTCCCCCTCCTGGTCCACCTGGTGCGGCCGGAGCACATCGGCTGCGGCCACCTCCGGGCCATGGCGGAGGCGCCCGAGGCCTACGGCGTGCGCCTCGGCCTGTTGGAGGACCTCCTCCGGGCGATCTTCGTGCGCCTGTGGGAGGGCCAGCCGGACGTCCGCTTCGTGGTGCTGGAGGGCGTACACGAGGAGGAGGCGGTGGTGGTGGTCGACGAGGACGAGTCCGCGGAGCCCGAGACGGCCGCGCCGGTGCTCGAGCCGGGCGAGGGCGCGCCCAGCGTCTTCATGCTCCACCGCCCCGCGGTCCGACACGTGCGGGACGTGGGGGCCCGGTGGCTCCCGGACGTCCTGCGCCGGCTCCACCCGGGCGAGCGCCTGGACGCGGAGGCCCTGCGAGGGCGGGTGGACGACCTGGGTGCGCGCCAGATCGAGGCCACCGTGAGCCGCCTCGCGGCCCACCTGCCGCAGGTCGTCCTGCGCTACGGCGACCTGCGCCGCGCGAGCTGTTAGGAGCCTGTAGCGCATATGCTCCCGTCGCGAATCCCGGCCGCTTCCACCCATCTCGACGCCCGAGAACCCTCCGACGAACCTGCTGGTTCTCCGGCTCCCTGCGGTCGCCGGCTCTCCTGGCCCTTCGGGCCAGCGCGGCAGCGCTTGGCGCTGCCAACGGAACCGTCGTGCGCCGATCTGGGCGAAATCGCCTCGGGCTCGCTCGGTCCGCAATACCCTACAGGCTCCTAGAACTTGTAGATGTGCGTCGCCCGGTCGGGTTCCGGGATCTCCGGGGCGTGGGCCACCAGGACCGGGAGGCGCTCGTGGAACAGGTCCGCGACCGCCTCCGAGAACCCGCGGTCCAGGAGCTCCTCCAGGTCGCGGGTGCGGAAGACGTAGGTGATCGTGACCAGGGCGTCCATCAGGTCCTGGGCGATCAGGTGCCGGCGGCGCGCCGTGCGGGCCCGGTGGATGGCCAGGGAGCGCGCCAGGAACCAGTGCAGGGTCAGCCGGGCCAGGCCCTGGGTGACCGTCAGGGGCGCCGTCAGCTTCTTCTGGACCAGCAGGTGGTGCATGGACTCGCGGAACAGGGCGCGCTGAGCGGGGCGCTGCGGGGGGCGGACGACCCGCGGCCAGTCCGGGGCGAGGCGTTCGACGGCGTCGATGACCTGGTCGAGGGCGTCCGCGTGGAGCACGATCCCCTGGCGCTCGCCGCTGCAGACCTCCCGGATCTCCCGGAGGCGCTCGGCGAGGGCGCCGGTGAAGAGGCCCAGGTCCTCCCGGAGCGAGTCCACGTCCATGTCGGGGCGGCCGTCGACCCCGGCGCGCTTGCGGACCTCGTCGCGCATGGCCACGAGCGCGGCGGAGGGAGCCTCCCCCTCCCGGTCCACCACGTCGTGGAGGGCCTCCTCCAGGGCCTCGTACTCGGACCAGGGGATCGGGGCGCCGCCGGCGAGGCGGATCTCGGGCCGCACCCGGTGAAGCTGGGGCGCCAGGTCCAGCAGCCGGCGGATCTCGTCGCTGCGCTCGCGCAGGGGCTTGCCGCGGCCGGCGTCCACGTAGCCGCGGCACTCCATGCTGACGCTGACGGCGACGCCGCGCGGGGTGGCCATGAACTCGTAGGGGAACAGCCGGCAGATGCGGGGCTTCGCCTCGCCGCCGTGGGCTCGGTGGATGCGGCAGAGGCCCTCCTCGTCCAGGAAGACGCAGGCGCCGTCGCTGGAGTGGCAGAGCACGTGCTTGTCGGGCGTCGCCCGATCGCCCGCCGAGACCTCGAAGAACAGGCCCTTGACGGTGCCCGTCTCCTCCGCGAGGTCGTCGAGGTGCGGCTCCAGGCCCTCCAGCACGTCCTCCATCACCGGGCCCACGTTCTGGGAGGTGCAGCACGATCCGCACATGGTGCACGTGAAGCGGGCGTCGTCGCGGATGAGCAGGGGCGCCCGGTGGCGGCCGTCGACCTGGTGCTGCTGGGCGCGCTCGGAGTCGGCCGCCAGGGTGCGTGCGACCTCCGTGTCCAGGAGGTTCAGCCGCTCCAGGCGGCCGGCCATGTCGGCGGCCGTCGCCTCGTCCAGGCCGGCGCGCTCGGCCAGGTCCTCCAGGGAGCGCGGGGTCTCCAGGGATCGGAGGAGCCCCGCCGTGCGCTCGTCGAGGCGCACGCGCCGGGCCAGCGCCGGGTCCGTGACCACCCACGGGAGGCGCGGGTGGCTCTCGTCGGTCTCCAGGATCAGGTCGGGTCGGACCGCGGGGATCGTGGTCATGGTGCTGCTCGGCCGGCCGGGTGGGCGATGCCGGTCAAGCTAGGAGAGGAGCCTGCCCCTCGCAAGGCCCGGGCCCTCCGGCCGTGTCAGTCCGGGGCGTCTTGCAGCGTGCAGCGGACCGTGGCGCGGAAGATGCGCGCCGGAGAGCCTCGCCAGGTCAGGACCTCCTCCGTCTCGCCGGCCGCCACGGTCGCCGGCGTGGGATCCGAGTTCACGTCCGTGGTGACCTCGCAGGCGGCGTCCTGCTCGCAGTCGTTGCGGATGACGACCCAGTGATCGTAGCCGACGGCGCGATCCCGGACGTCCTCGCGGTAGGAGATGCAGCCGGGCAGGTCGTCCCCGGCCGCCGACGGCGACGCGGCCCCGAGCAGCGGCAGGGCGAGGAGCACGCCGAGCGCTGCGACGACGGCGCGGAGTGGGATCGAGCGGGCGGGGCGTGCCATGGCGACCTCGGCGTGGGGACTGCCCCCACACCGTAGCAACCGGTGTGCCACCGACAAGCGGCGCGGATGCGCAGGATGGCGGTGCCCATGGTGGGAGGCGTGACCGGGGACGGCCGCCCGGACACGCGCCAGGACGCGCACTGACGCCCCGGTCAGTGGCTCCCGGCGGGCCGCAGCGGGCCGGGCATGTCGGCGTGCAGCTCCAGCCAGCGCAGGATGTCCTGGCGGCGGACGAAGCCGCGCCACTGGCCCCGGTCCACGATGGGGATCTGTCCGAACTCGTTCCGGGACAGCTCCAGGAAGGCGTCTGCCGCCGAGTCCCGCGGCGTGAGCGTGGTGAGGCGCTCCGTCGGCGTCATCACGTCCCGGACGCGCGTGTCCGGACGGTCGCCGCGCGGCACGTTGCGCACGTCGTCCAGGCAGACCAGCCCGACCACGTGGCCGTCCTCGTCCTCGACGGGGAAGGCGCGCTGATCCGTGCGCATCATCCAGTCGTCGACCAGGTCCTCCAGGCTCAGGCCGGCCGGGACGCGGGCGGCGTCCGTGCTCATGACGCGCTCCACGGGCACGTCCTCCAGGGCGTTGCGGATGACCACCTGACCGAAGCTGGCAGCCGCGGCGCGGCTGAGGAACCAGCCGATGAAGGCCAGCCACAGGCCGCTCACCAGGCCCGTCCCGAAGATCGGGACGCGGATCCCGAAGACCATGGCCACGCCGACGCCGATGAAGGCCCAGCCCGTGAGCTGGCCGATCATCGCCGCCCAGCGGCTGGCCTTCATGAGGTCGCCGGTGGCGCCCCAGAGGATGGCGCGCAGGACGCGTCCGCCGTCCAGGGGGAAGCCCGGGATGAGGTTGAAGAAGCCCAGGATGATGTTGATGGTCCCGAGCCACACCAGCAGCGTGACCCCCGGGCCGAGGGCCGCGAAGGCCTCCTGCGCCTGCTCCACGTCGGCCATGTTCACGTTGGAGGCCAGGCCGGCCAGCCAGAGCAGCAGGAAGCCGAGGCCGATGCTCGTGAGGGGGCCCGCCGCCGCCATGACGAACTCGCTCTTGGGGCTGGGTGGCTCGCGCTGGATGTCGGAGACGCCGCCGAAGAGGAACAGCGTGATGCTCCGCACGGGGATGCCGTAGGCCCGGGCCACGAGCGAGTGGGCCATCTCGTGGGCCAGGACGGACAGGAAGAACAGGATCGCGGCGCCCAGGGCCACACCCCACGTCAGGGCGAGCCCCCAGTCCGCGTGCCAGTGGGGGAAGACGCCGGCCCCCAGGTTGAAGACCACGAGGGCGAAGATGATGAGCAGGCTCGCGTCCACGCGGACGCGGATGCCGAAGAGGCGCCCCAGGTTCATGCCGGTGCCGAACATGTCGGTGCTCCCTGTCCGTGGTGCGCGCGTTGCACCGCGTCGATGAAGCAACACGCATGCCACCGAACCCCGACGGCTTGGGCGGAAGAGGGCGGGTGTGGCGGGCCGATCTGCCCCGATCGTGGCGTCACGGGGCGGCTGCGGGTCGGCCGGCGGACTCAGCGTCGCGGCACGAACCGGCTCCACGCGACGTAGAACAGGAGGCCCAGCACCAGGGTGCCGCCGCCGAACAGCGTCACGACGGGCCTGCCCTTGATGGACCAGATGATCATCCAGGCCGACAGGCCCAGGAAGAGCAGGGGCGTGACCGGCCAGCCGAGGGCCCGGTAGGGCCGCGGCGCGTCCGGCTCGCGCCATCGGAGGACGAAGGCCGCGATGATGGTGAGGCCGCTGAACAGGCTCAGGGTGAACCCGATGTAGGTGAGGAGGTCCTCGAAGGTCGCCGTGGCCATGATGACCAGGGCGATGAGGCCCTGCAGGGCCACGCTCACCCAGGGCGCGTCCCGGCGGTTGCGACGGGACAGCGCCCGGAAGAACAGCCCGTCGTCGGCCATGGCCATGTAGACCCGCGGGCCGGCCATGACCATGGCGCTGATGGACGAGACCAGGGCCAGGGCGATGAGCAGCGAGAACGTGTCCCCGCCCGCCGTGCCGAACAGGCCCCGGGCCGCCACGGCGCCGACTTCCTCGGCGTTCCCGGCCAGGTCGGCGGCCGGCGCCCCGTAGAAGAAGACGACGTTGAGGCCGAGGTACAGGACCAGGACGATGGCGGTCCCGCCCAGCAGCGATCGGGGCAGGGTGCGGCCCGGATCGCGGAGCTCGCCCGCCATGTAGGCGGCGGCGTTCCAGCCGGAGTAGGCGAAGGCCACGAAGACGAGCGAGACGCCCAGCGAGGTGGGGGTGGCCGTGCTCTCCGGGGCCGTGAGGCGGCTCCAGTCCCCCTCGCCGAAGGCCAGCGCGGCCACGACGAAGGCCAGGATGAGGAGCACCTTGTAGGCGGACAGCAGGGTCTGGACCCGGCCGCCCCAGAGGACGTCTGCCATGTGCAGGGCGGTGATCAGCACGATGACGGAGGCCCCGGCGGCGAGCAGGGGCACGGTCGGGAAGGCGGCGTGGACGTAGGCCCCGAACGCGTAGGCGGACGCCGCCACGGGGGCCGAGAAGCCCACGAACAGGGAGACCCAGCCGGATAGAAAGCCCAGGGCCGGGTGGAAGGCCCGCCGCAGGTAGACGTACTCGCCGCCGGCCCGCGGCATCATGGCGCCCAGCTCTCCGTAGACGGCCGCCCCGCTGAGGGCGAACACGCCGCCGGCGACCCAGACCCCGAGCACGACGAGCGGGTCGCCCAGCTCTCCGGCCATGAAGCCGGTGGTGGTGAAGATGCCCGTGCCGATCATGTTGGCGACCACCAGGGCGGCGGCCGGGATCGTCGTGAGCTTTCGCGCGCCTTCGTCTTCCGTCATTCCTGCGCCTCGCCCGTCATCGGGACGAAGCGTACGCCAAAGACGGTGTGTTCCTCGATGCCGGACTCGGTCTTCGTCAGGACGCGGAGCTCCTGCCGGTGGTCGCCCACGGGGATGACGAGGCGGCCGCCGACCGCGAGCTGCTCCTTCAGGGGCGCGGGGATCCGCGGCGGAGCGGCCGTCACGACGATGGCGTCGAAGGGGGCCTCCTCCGGCCAGCCCTGGTAGCCGTCGCCGATGCGGACGTGGACGTCGTCGTAGCCCAGGCGGGCCAGGGTCTCGCGGGCGCGCTCCCCGAGGGGCCGCACGATCTCGATCGTGTAGACCGCGTCGGCGATCTCCGCGAGCACGGCGGCCTGGTAGCCCGAGCCGGTGCCGATCTCCAGGACCTTGTCTCCCGCTTGGAGATCCGCCAGCTCCGTCATCTTCGCCACGATGAAGGGCTGGCTGATGGTCTGATCGTGCCCGATGGGCAGCGGGCGATCCGCGTACGCGAGGCGGTCGAGGCGGTCCGGCACGAACGCGTGGCGAGGGACGGCCCGCATGGCCGCGAGGACCTCCGGATCGCGGACGCCCCGCGCGGCGATGTCGGCGTCGACCATCTCGCCCCGCTCGTCGGCCCGGGCCTCGAAGCGCGTCCGGACCTCCTCCTCGGGGGGGCGGGACTCCTCGTCCGCGGCCGCCTCCGCGGCCCCCTCCGCGGGCTCGGGCGCCTGCTCCGCGCCCTCCGTCCGGCGCTCGGGCTCGCCCCGGCGCGTCACCTCGTCGGAGCCGCTCCGACAGGCGGGCGCCAGGGCGAGCGCCAGGATCAGCGCGACCGGGATGGCGGTGCGGGGGATCACGTGGCCTCCCACCCGAGCGGGACCTCCTCGTCCCCCGTGGGCTCCGCAGCGGCGCCGGGCTTGTCGATGATCTGCACGGTGGAGGCCTGCGGCCCCTTCTGGCCCATCACCTCCTCGAAGCGGACCTGGGTCCCGACGGTCAGGCGCTGCCAGTCGTGGTGGAGGACGGCGTTCTTGTGGAAGTAGACGTCGTCGCCGGTCGGCGTCTTGAGGAACCCGTAGTCCTCCTCCGGGAACAGCCGGACGACGAAGGCCCGCGGCTCGTCGTGGGTCTTCACGTTGCCGCGGCGCTTCTCGAGGCCCTCCTTGACCTGCCGGCGCATCGCCCGGAAGGCGTCGTGGATGACCCGCGTCATGGGATCGTGCATGTCGTGGGTGCCGGGCTTCTTGTCCACGATCAGCTCGCTGTCCGGCGGCAGGTTGATCTTGATCCGGACCCGATACGGGCTCCCGGAGCGCTGCGCGCTCTGGAGGCGCTCCACGGCGACGTGGCAGCTGATGATGTTGGGGGTCAGCCGCTCGATCTTGGCGATGTCGCGCTCGATGACGGCGCGCGCCTCGGTCGCCTCCGAGTCGGTGAGTCCGCGGAAGTGGGTGTCCAGGGGAACCTGCATGGGGAACCTCCAGCGTGTGGCGCTCCCGGCGGGAGCGCGGGTGTGACCCGTGGGATTCATCCTGTCATGCGGGGAGGCCGTCGAGATAGCCGGGGACCAGGGGGCGGGTGAACCCGAGCACCAGGTCCGGCTCCTCCGCGGCGGTGATCCGCAGCCGCCCGCGGGCCGTCTCGCCGTGCTGCTCGAAGCGGAGGCCCGTGGGCTCGCCGACCACCCAGGTGCTCCCGGCGGGCGGGGCCTCCTGCGTCCGGACGATCAGCTCGTCCATGCCCTCCCGGTGCACCCGGCGGAGATCGCGCAGGGGGACGTCGCGCGCCAGGACCTCGCGCTCCACGTCCCGGCCGTCCCGCTGGCGGACGCGCTCGAGGGACATGGCGTCCCCACGGTGCCGTTTCGTGAAGCGCTCGCAGAATCCGGCCCAGTCGGACGGCGGGACCTCGTAGACGGACATGGTGGGCTCCTCCCTGGGCTCAGGGCTCCACGGTGAGTCGCATCGGCTCCTCGATCACCTCGGCGATCCAGCGCAGGAGGCGGGCCGCGTCCGCGCCGTCCACCACGCGGTGGTCGCAGGTGATGAACCAGCCGCGCTCGACCTCGCGACGCCGCGGCTCACCAGCCTTCGTGGGGTCGGGCAAGTGCGTCCTCCGTGGCTTGCGTGAGAGAACGGCAGCAAGCCGCGTGCCACCAACGCCGCCACCTGGCGGGGCCCGACCGCGCGCTGCACGTGACGAACTGCCCACGGACGTGGCGTTGTGTCACGTGAGGCAGGCGGCGGGCACGCTCTTGCTGCGGCGCGGGGGCGTCTCCGCCGACGCCGCATTGTCACCCGCTCGACGCGGCGATGAACTCCGCCACCCGGGTCCACACCTGCCGGAAGCGGCGCGTGTCGAAGCGGGATGCCGACGGTAGCCAGTCGCTCATGCGGCCCGGCACGGCGCCCTCGTACTGCCCGACGACGTCCAGGTGGTCCGAGACCACCACGTCCACGACCTCGCCGTGGGCCTGGCTGCACGTGGGCACGACGCCGTCGTTGGTGCGCCGGTCCACCTCGAACGGGAGCTGCTCGCGGACGGCCTCGGCGAAGTGGGACGGCAGCGGCGGATAGGGATAGTGGCGGTGCTCCCGTCCCGCGAGCTGGTGGAGGAGCGCGAAGAGCGTCGCCGTGGCCAGCTTGCGCGGGTGCAGCACGTCGGTCGGTCGGTGGGCGAAGGAGCCCGGCGCGGCCGTCAGGACGGAGCCGTAGCGGATGCTCTGTCGATCCGTCACCGCGGCGTTGAACAGGTGCATCCCCTCCGGCGTGATCTGGATCACGGCGCCCTGGTCGCTGGCCACCTCCTCCAGGTACGCCCAGACGGGGTCGTCCCGATCCAGGGTCAGGTGGCGGAGGAGCCGGTCCGACAGCTCGTCCAGGAACGTCCGATCGCGCCCCAGCCGGTCGTCCATCCGGGCCGCCAGCTCCGTGATGCGCGCCGTCAGGAACAGCAGGTGCCGGCCCTGGGTGCTCGCCGACAGGGTGGCCAGCAGCTCCAGGAGCTGTCGGCCCTGCATGGACGTGAAGTAGTTGGCGAGCGGGGTCCCGTGGTGCGGCGTCGCGACCGTGACGGCGGTCCGGGCGCGCTGGGCGACGTCGGACTCGAGCCGCCGACCGCGCAGGACGACCCCCGGCGTCAGCAGCATCCGCACGTCCAGGCCGCCGGTGGAGTGGCCGACGAAGTGCAGCTCGTCGGCCTCGTCACCCCCGGACTCGAGCACCTGCTGGAGCACCCGGTCCGCCCGGTTCCGGATGGAGCCGGTGGGCTGGGTGGAGCACTCGATGACGCGGGGGTACAGGCCGCGCGCCTCGAGCTGCTCCCGCAGGACGTCGGCGACCCGCTGGAAGTAGTCGAAGGCGCCGAAGGACTGGAACCCGAAGAAGCCGGGGACGAGGTAGACGTGGCAGGTTCGATCGGTCATGCGCCCATGGTCGACGCTCCTCCGCAGGGCTTCAAGGCGATCCTCGGAGGCGCGCTACTCGCGCCGCACCCGTGTCTCGCTCTCCGGCGGGTGGTGGAGCGTGTCGTGGAGCGTGCAGTGGGCGGCTGCGTTCGGTGAAGGGTGATGCGCATGGGCTCTCCCCGGTCGACAGCCCGGCCGGACGGCCTCCCCGGGCAGGTGCGGGCAGCACGCCATGGGCGCAACGCAAGGGCCACGCCGGTGGACGGGAACGCGTCTTGAATGCACTGGGGGTGATGAAGCGCCGAAGTCCCGTCGTCGCGCCGTGTCTTCGCAGCCTGTGCGGTCTGTGCGTCGTGCTGGCGCTGCTCGGGCTGGCCTGCGAGCGGGCCGCCGCGGCCGCATCCCGGTTCCTCGGGCCCGCGGGCGAGGTGGCGCGACCGGCGTCGGTCGTCTCCGCCTCCTCGTGCGCCGACCGCGTGTCCGTGCCGCAGTCCCGGGTCCGGTCGACGGACGTGGCGTTCTGCCTCGCTGCCCCGATCCTGTACGGCGGCCGGGACGCCGTGCTGACGACCCTGGTCTCGTCGAGCGAGAGGCTCCACGGCGGCGCGCTGCGAGCCTCCACGCAGCCGGACGTGCGGATGCTGTGGGGTCGCCCCTCGCGCACCAGCGCGCTCGTGCGCCTCGTGTCGAGCATCCCGCCGCGGGCGACCTTCGAGCTGGAGCACGACGTCGTGCTCACGGCGGACAAGGCCCAGCGCGGCCTCGGCGCCGTCTTCGGGGTGCACTACACCTTCTGACGCGCCGCGGCGGCCGGCCTCGGAGGCGGTCCGCTCAGAGGTCCTCGGGGATGAAGCCGTGGTAGCGGCCCATCCAGTAGGGCAGGAGGTAGTCCGTGGGGTGATAGATGCGCCACGGCTGCGGCTTGCACGTCTCGATCTCGTAGAGGCTGTTCCACCACAGGTACTTGGTCGGGCAGCGGTGCTCCGGCGGCATGGGGTCCTCGGCGAGGGGCGCGCCCAGGCGGCTCTCGCAGTGCTTCTCGTAGATCTGCGTGGCGTCCAGCCCCACGAAGGCGCGCGTCGTCGGGAAGCGGCGCAGGGCGCAGACGCCGTCCTCGACGGCCTCGTGGGCCGGCCCGGTGCTGTCGGGCCCCAGGTCCTTCTGGGCCGCCCACGTGAAGTGATACCAGGGGTTCTGCTGGTGGATCAGCGCCTTGGGGTGGTTCGCGTGGACCATCTGCTCGCCCACGACCTGCTGGGCCAGGGCGCGGATCTCCGGGTCCGAGGCCGACCAGAGGACGTTCTGGAAGGCCGTCACGGCCATGGAGATGTTGTTCCAGTTGGTCTTGCACCCGTCCTCGCCCGTGAACAGGGGCAGGAAGCCGAGCTGCTCGTGCACCGGCAGCAGGGAGAGGCCCCCGGACATCCAGGAGATGCAGCCCTCGTTGTCGTCCTCTTCCTGGAGCAGGCAGTCCCGGTACCAGGCCTCCAGCTCGGCGTTGTCGCCGGCGTCCACGGCGGTCTTGACCCAGCCGAGGATCATGGGCGGGGAGCCGATGAGCCCGTGCTCCGTGAAGCGGCCGTCCCAGTCCACGAAGCGGAGCTCGTGCTCCATCATGTGGACGGCCACCTCCTCGAGCATGTCGGCGGCCTCGGCGCGGATCTCCGGGTCGTCCACGAGGCGCATGATGGCGCCGAGCGCGTAGAAGTGCCCGGCGTACTCGTCCTGGGACACGTTGTCGACGAAGCACCAGCCGGCGTAGTCGTCCAGGCCGCAGTGGTCGCTCGTCACCCACTCGTCCGTCTCGGGGTCCACGTAGCGCGCGCAGCCGCCCTCGCCGATCATCACCCACTGGTTGGAGTCCTTGGCGGGGATCCGCTCGTACGACGCCTTGTCGCTCGGGCACTGGACCGCGTCGAGACCCGGCGGGATGAGGCGCCGCGTGAACACCCCCGGCACGCCCGTGATCTCCAGGCGATCCCGCTCGCCCTCCATGAGGACGCGCAGGTGCTCCAGGGCCTCCGCGGAGCCCGTGGTCGCGTACCGATACGCCTGCGACGTCATGTACAGCGCGTTCCAGAGGCCGTCGTTGTTGTCCGTGTCGAAGCGCTCCACGTCCTGCCAGGTGGCGTCCTCTTCGGCGATGGTCGGCTCGTAGCAGGGCGGGTCCCAGCCCTCCGGACACTCGACCTTCTCTTTGGGCAGGTCCACGCGCGCCACGAACTTCAGCTCGGGGTGGACGTGCAGCCTCCAGGCGACGTCGTCGTAGTAGGCGGCCTTGTCGGCGAGGCTCTCGGGCGTGCTCGGCCCGTCGGGGCAGGTGCTCCACTCGGGCGATCCCCAGCGCGCGGCCACCACGCACGCCCCCTCCTCGCAGAGGCGGCCCTGCGCGGCGCAGTCCTCGCTCACCAGCTCGCCGTCCTCGCAGCGCTCCAGGACCTTCGCGTCGTCGCTGCAGGTCCACGAGCCGTCCTCGCAGCCGGGCTCCACGTCGGGGGCCGTGTCCGGCTCCCCGGCGTCCCCCTTCGCGTCGTCGGTAGAGGCGGTGTCCGGTGCCGTCGTATCCGGAGCCGCGTCGGCGTCCGGCTGCGTGGACGCGTCGCCGTCGCTCCCGCAGGCGAGCAGGAGCAGGGCGGCCAGCGCGGCCAGGACTGGAAGGGCGTGGTGCGAGCGTGCCATGGGAGCCTCCGAGCGTGCGCGCGCCCATCTTGGAGACGGCGGGGCTTGGACGCAATCGCCGGCGGGGTTAGCAGCGTCCGGGGAAAGTCGGACCGAGCGGGGCCGAGCCGGTTTTGCCGGAATCGGCGCACGACGGTTCCGTAGCCGTACCAGGCGGTACGGCGGAGGGCTCTCGGGCGTCGAGGCTGGTGGAAGCGGCCGGCATCCGCGACGTGGAGAGTTTTCCCGGGCGCTGCTAGGCTCCGGCGTCATGAGTACCCCACTGCTGCTGTTCGCCCACGGCGCGGGCGCCGGATCGTCGCACCCCTGGATGCAGGCCTGGGCGGAGCGCCTCTCCGCCTTCGGCCGGGTCGTGACCTTCGACTATCCCTACGTCCGGGAGGGGCGGAAGCGCCCCGATCGCCTCCCCAAGCTGCTCGCGGCCCACCGCGAGGCCCTCGTCGCCGCCCGCGCCGACCACGACGGCCCGGTCGTCCTCGTGGGCAAGTCCATGGGCTCCCGGGTCGGCTGCCACCTGGCCAACGAGGCGGACGTGGACGTGGACGCCCTGGTCTGCCTCGGCTATCCGCTGCAGTCCCCCGGCAAGAAGAAGACCGTCCGCGACGAGGTCCTCCTGGCCCTCGACACGCCCATTCTGTTCGTCCAGGGCACGCGCGACCGCCTCTGCCCGCTGGACCTCCTGTCCGACGTCCGCGCCCGGATGACGGCGCCCTCCGACCTCCACGTCGTCGAGGAGGGCGACCACTCCCTGCGCATCACCAAGCGCCACACGAAGGCCACCGGCGAGACGCAGGAAGACGCGGACGCGGCCGCCCTCGACGCCGTCCGGGCCTTCGTCGAGGGCGTCTCCTAGCCGACGAGGCGCCCGAAGAATGCCGCCAGCGCGTCGAAGACCGTGCGGACTTCGTTTGGATGAGGGGGAGAACCCAGGCAAGGGCCGAGCGAGGCCCGAGGAGAGACGACATGGTGGAGCAGACGCAGACGGCGGCGGTCATCGGAGCGACCGGGAGCTTCGGCGGCGCGGTGACCCGGGAGCTGGTCGGGCGCGGCTGGCGGGTGCGGGCGCTGGTGCGGGATCCGGACAAGGCGCGCGCGGCCCTGGCGGGCCTGCCGGAGGTGGAGCTGATCCGGGGCGACGCCCTGGTGGCCGGGGACGTGGAGCGCGCCGTGGAGGGCGCGGACCTGCTGGTGAACTCGTTCAACGTCCCGTACCCGGACTGGGACCCGAAGGTCGTCGACTCGGCCCGGATCGTGGCGGACGTGGCCGCGCGGCGGGGTCTGCTGGTGCTCTTCCCGGGCAATGTGTACGGGCTGGGGCCCGACTTCGAGGCGCCCCTCGCGGAGGACGCGCCGCGGGAGGCCCCGTGCCGCAAGGGCGTGCTCCGCAACCGGATCGAGGACCTCTTCGAGGAGGCCTCGCGGCGGGGTGGGAGGTTCCTCATCGTCCGCTGCGGGGACTTCTTCGGCCCGGACGCCCCGGCGGGAAGCTCGTGGTTCCACGTCGTGACCGGCAAGGTCCCGGGCGGCGGCCCCATCGTGTATCCGGGCAGGCCCGGCGTGCCCCATGCGTGGGCCTACCTGCCGGACGTGGCGCGGGTGGCCGCGGACCTCGTGGAGCGCGCCGACGAGCTGGGGGCGTTCGAGACGTTCCACTTCGAGGGCCACGTCGTGGACCGGGACGCGTTCGTGGACGCGGTCCGGGCGGCCGTGGACGACCCCGGACGGAAGGTGAAGCGCTTCCCGTGGTGGGCCGTGGGCCTCGCGCGTCCGTTCTCGCCGTTCATGCGCGAGCTTCACGAGATGCGCTACCTCTGGGACGAGCCCGTGCGCCTGGACGGGAGCAGGCTCCGCGCGACGCTCCCGGAGGTCCCGCACACCCCGCTGCGGGAGGCCGTGCGTCGGACCCTGGAGGCCATGTAGTCCTTTGCCGGATGGCCGGATTCGAGGCAGGGGGACACCCGCGACAGACCCGGCCGATCCTCCGCGCAGCGGCCCGCCTCCGGGCCGTCACCGGGGTGAAGACACCCGACGCAATGCAGCTCGCCACGGCGATGGCCAACGGCTGGTCGACGTTCCTGACAAATGACCTCGGCCTGCCCGACCTGCCCTCGCTCCGCGTGGTGCAGCTCGACGCGTACCTGCCGGACGATTGAAGGAGCCTTGGCCACCTCAGGTGCGCCGCTCGAACGACCAGAAGTCGCGAGGCGGCACGATGCCCATGCCTTCCCATGGATCCAAGACGAGCAGGTCTTTGTCGCCGGTCACCAGGATGTCGGCCTCGAACGCCCGGCACAGGGCGAGGATCCGATCGTCGTCCGGGTCGCGGCACGCCGGTTCGGACGGAGGCGCGGCGTCGAGCAGAACGCCGCGACGGCGTAGCAGGCGGGTGAAGGCCTCGATCCGATCCACCGGGACGCGAATCTTGTCTCGCAAGACGCGCTCCACCTCGCCGACGAGGTTGTCATCGATGGCGAACTCGTGGTCGGCCAGGACGTACTCGAACAGCTCGGCACACGTGCCGTGAGCCGCGAGGGCCGCGACGAGGACGTTGCTGTCGAGGACGACCCTCACGACGTGACGTCGAAGACATCCTCGTCCGTGAAGATCCCCTGCGCTTCGGCATACGGGAGCGTGGCCTCGCGAAGTCGCTGGAACTCGCGCACCGCGAGGTACCGACGGAGGGCATCGCGTACGACCTGGCTACGGGACGCCCCTTCGCGGGATGCGAGGGCGTCGAGCTCCTCGGCGAGATCCTCGGTCAGGCTGATGGCCACGGTCTGGCGCACGGGTCCCTCCTGTGTGGAACTCCAATACACCCCGATCCATACGACCCGCCGAGCTGGCGGTCAACGATTCGGCAGCAGCCTCACCAGCGGCAGCAGCCTCGCCGGGGAGCGTGGCAAGACGCTGTGGTGACGACGGAAACGGGCGCCACGGGAGCGGGCTCGCGCAACGAATGGAGCCTTCGGCGTCACGAGGTAGGTGGACGCGCGGTCTGTTCGGCCTCCGCGCGGCCCGGAGCTTCCATGACCCTGCCCCGCCGCGTCCTGCCCGGCGCTACCTACCTCGTGACCCGCCGGTGCTTCGAGCGCCGCTTCCTCCTCGTCCCCCGGGGTCAGGTCCCCAAAGTGTTCGGCTACTGCCTGGCCGTCGCCGCCGAGCGCCACGGCGTCCAGGTCCATGCCGCCGCGACCCTCAGCAACCACTGGCACGGCGTCGTCACCGACCCGAAGGGCCACATCAGCGGCTTCATCCGCGACTTCCACGCGTTGACGGCCCGGGCGCTCAACGCCCACTACGGGCGCTGGGACGCGGTCTGGTCCGGCCAGCGGCCGTCGCTGGTGCGCCTCGTGGAGCCCGAGACGGTGATGCAGCGTCTGGTCTACGTCGCAACCAACGCCGTAGCCGCGGGCCTCATCCGCCGCCACGAGGACTGGCCCGGCTTCCACACCAAGCCCGCCTCGGCGCTCGGCGCCCCGATGCGCCTTGAGCGGCCCCGGCACTTCTTCCGAGAGGACGGGCAGCTTCCGGCGACGGTCGACCTCCCCATCACCATCCCGCCCGCCTTCGCGGACCAGCCTCCGGCAGACTTCGTGGAGGAGCTCCGTCGACGGGTCCGCGCCCGGGAGAGCGAGCTCCAGGAGCAGGCCCGCCGCGAAGGCCGAACCTTCCTCGGCCCGCGCGAAGTCCTCCGGCAGCGCCGGGACAAGCGCCCGTCCACCTTCGACCGCCGCCGCGGTCGCCACCCCACACTCGCCTGCTCTACGAAGGACCGGCGCCTCGCCGAGCTGGACGCCCTGGCGACCTTCCGCACCGAGTACCGCGAAGCCCGCGAGGCCTGGCGCTCTGGGGACCACGGCGTCGTCTTCCCCTACGGAACCCTCCAGCTCGTCCACGAGCACGGAGCACGCTGCCGCCCACCACCGCGCGCTCTCTCCGCCGCAGCCTGACGACGCGCAGCGCCCACCAGACCGCGTCGATGTCGCCACCGACGGCGAGACGCACCCGTGCGTCCACAGCCCGTCCGAACGGCCCCCGAGCCCACCCGCGCGTCCCTCGACCACCCCGAGAGGCGGACGATCGCCTGGCCGTGTCCACCGATATCCCGCCTCGGGAGCCCCGGTCAGCGCCGCCCCCGATCACGACCCCGGGTCGGGGTCTCCCCAAGCCCGCCTCGGCGCTCGGCGCCCCGATGCGCCTCGAGCGGCCCCGGCACTTCTTCCGAGAGGACGGGCAGCTTCCGGCGACGGTCGACCTCCCCATCACCATCCCGCCCGCCTTCGCGGACCAGCCCCCGATGGTCTTCGTGGAGGAGTTCCGCCGACGGGTCCGCGCCCGTGAGAGCGAGCTCCAGGAGCAGGCCCGCCGCGAAGGCCGAACCTTCCTCGGCCCGCGCGAAGTCCTCCGGCAGCGCCGGGACAAGCGCCCCGCCACCTCCGACCGACGCCGCGGTCGCCACCCCACACTCGCCTGCTCTACGAAGGACCGGCGCCTCGCCGAGCTGGACGCCCTGGCGACCTTCCGCACCGAGTACCGCGAAGCCCGCGAGGCCTGGCGCTCTGGGGACCACGGCGTCGTCTTCCCCTACGGAACCCTCCAGCTCGTCCACGAGCACGGAGCACGCTGCCGCCCACCACCGCGCGCTCTCTCCGCCGCAGCCTGACGACGCGCAGCGCCCACCAGACCGCGTCGATGTCGCCACCGACGGCGAGACGCACCCGTGCGTCCACAGCCCGTCCGAACGGCCCCCGAGCCCACCCGCGCGTCCCTCGACCACCCCGAGAGGCGGACGATCGCCTGGCCGTGTCCACCGATATCCCGCCTCGGGAGCCCCGGTCAGCGCCGCCCCGAACACGACCCCGGGTCGGGGTCTCCGCAGCCCGTCCGAACCGCCCCCGCCGCCCGCTTTCGCGCCCCTCGATCACCCCGAGAGGGCGACGATCCCCTGACCGCGCCCACCGATATCCCGCCTCGGGAGCCCGGCCAGCGCCGCCCCCGATCACGACCCCGGGTCGGGGTCTTCCCGATCACGACCCCGGGTCGGGCTCTCTCTTCTGTCAGTGGAACAGGGGAACAGCTACTCCGTGGAACTGCAGCAGCGACAGCCGGCGACGAAGCCGGAGTAGGCGCCGGAGTCGTCGGGCAAGGCGATGTAGCGATGGCCGGCGCGCACGTCGTAGGTGTGGTAGTTGACGAAGCCGCCGCCGCGTACCGGGCGGTAGGAGCTGCTCCCCGCCTCCCAGGCAGACCCGTCAGTCGGGGCTCCCTCGTAGTCGCTGTGATACCGGTCCGCCACCCACTCCCAGACGTTCCCCGCCATGTCCAGCACCCCGTACGGGCTCGCCCCGGCCGGCTTGGAGCCCACCGGCCACGTCTCGTCTGTCCCGCAGCCATCAGCGCCAACGAACTCGTCATCCATCACCGCGTACTCGCACGTCGCCTCCGCGTTCCCCCAGGGGTACTTCCGGCCGTCCGTACCACGGGCCGCCTTCTCCCACTCCGACTCCGTACACAGACGTTTCCCGGACCACTGGCAGTACCCGGACGCCCCGTACCACGTTACCTCCACCACAGGGTGGTCCCCGTAGCCCGCTGACGCCGTCCACACCGAACCCGACTGCTCCAACCGCAGGTCCGAGTCGTCCGAATCCACACACTCCTCGCCGTCACAGACGTTCCCGTGCGCGTTTAGAAACTCCGCGTACGACGCGTTCGTCACCTCCGTCACGTCGATCTCGAACGAGGGCACGTCCACCTCGTGCTGAGGGTACTCGTCCGACTCGCAATCGGCGTCCACAGACTCATTACACCCCATCAGGAACGGCCCCCCCGGCACCTCCACCATCTCCGGGCAGTCCGGCCAGCACCCGCCGCCCGGGTCCGACTCCACGCAGGTCCACACCTCGTTGACGTCGCTCCACCCGCACGACATCCCCGACGCCGCGCAGTCCTCCTGCAAGAGCATCCCGCCCGCGCAGTACGTCAGCACGTCCCCGTCGCAGACCCCCTCCGAGGTGACGTCGCCGCAGTCCTCGTCCACCTGGCACTGTCCCACCACGCAGCTCTCGTCGCCGCCGCACGTCCCGCAGGTGTCGCCGCAGCCGTCGCCGCCGCACTCCTTGTCGGCGCAGTCGGGGGTGCATCCTCCTTCGCAGGCCTTGGGGTGGGTGCCGCTCGGCTCGGCACTTCCATCGGTGCTGCAATCGTAGAAGGACGCGGGGGCGTTCCAGCCGCACGTCCCCGCGTCGCAGTCGAGGCTCTCGGGTTGACCGTCCTCGCAGTACCGGAGCGTGTCTCCCTCGCAGCAGCCCTCAGAGGTCACGCCGCCGCACGGATCGGCCCCCTCCTCGACGCACTGCGCCGCCCCGTCACAGGTCTCCCCGTCGGCGCAACTCCCGCACGAGCCCCCGCACCCGTCGCCACCGCAGTCCTTGCCGGCGCAGTCGGGCTCACACGGGCCGTCGTCACAGCCCAAGACCTCGCACGCCTCGCTCGGACTCGGCCCGCCGTGGGGCCCGGCGTCGTTCATCGCCGCGTACACCGCATCGTGGAGCGCCGCGTACTGGGCGTGCCTGTCCTCGTACTGGTCCGCCAGCAGGTCCCGGTAGTAGCCCGCGGAGACGCAGTCGACGCAGAGGTGGTCGGACATCCAGGTGAACTTCTGCGTCACCCAGCCCACGTCCTCCAGGCGGAGCGTCTTCTGGGCCGTCTCGGCCACCAGCTCGGCGGCTCGCATGGCCATGGCGAGGCGGTACCAGCGGTCCCGGCTGGCGTCGTCGTAGTAGGCGATGGAGGAGGGGACCTCGATGAACTCGGTGTAGTCGGTCTCCTTCACCACGAGCTCGTCGTAGTCGACGAGGTTGCCCTGGGTGAGGATCGTCCCCAGGGCGCTCAGGTGCTCGGCGTTGTAGGTCGCCTCGGCGAGGTTTTTCTTCACGTACTCCCGGACGATGTCGATGCTCTTGCCGATCAGTGCCCCGGCCGGACCGCTGAGCTTCAGCTTGTCGAGGAGGCTCTTGCTCACGAGATCCAGGGTCTCGAGGGTGCATCCGTCGGGCGCGCCGACCACGTTGTCGGCGAAGATGCTCGTCGCGTTTTCGAGGAGGCTCCCCAGGGAGTCGTCCCGCAGGTCTGCGGCAAAGGCGTCCACCTCGTCGACTGCGGCTTCGAACGCCGGGTCCCGCTGAAACAGGTCCGAGGCGCGGAGCCTGTCCTCGATGGCTGCCCACCTCTGCTGGGTCTCCGCCTGGTCCGACCAGATGTAGAGCGCCGTGGTCGCCAAGGAGTTCATCAAGCACTTGGAGATGGCCTCGTACTCCGCGAAGCCGACGATGTCCTCCATCTGCTCGTCCAGGTCGCCTCGCCAATCCGAGAAGTCCTCGAAGCCGTCCGCGACGGCGTCGGTCATCTGGCCGGAGTCCGCCATCCGGTCCTTGTAGAAGCTGCCGGCGTCGTCCAGGGCGCCCACCCACTTGCCGAAGTCGTCGAACGTCTTGCACAGGGCGGGACCTTTGCAGCCCAGGATCTCCCACACGGCGAGGTTGATCGCCTCGGCCGGGACCGAGGTGACGAGCTCGTTCTTTCGGCGGGACGTCTCCCACACCAGCTCCTTCAAGACCTGCGCGTATCGCTTCCGCCTCTTGGAGGTGCTCTTCATGGTGAGGAAGTCCAGCGCGGAGTTGGCGAACAGGCCGCCCGGGACCTGCATCGAGAAGTCCTCGGTCACGGGCAGCGTCTCGAAGAGGATCAAGCCGTAGTCGAGGGTCTCCATGACGGCCGAGTCGTCGAGGCGTGGGAGGGTGTAGACGCTGAAGTGGTCGACGAGGAGCGACACGAAGACCCGGCCGCCCTCGACGCGGACCGTGCTCAGGCCCTGCCCCTCGGTGGCCTCCTCGGACTGGAGGGTCGCGCGCACCCACTCCCCGTTCGCTCCGGTCGGCTCGTTTCCGGTGGGTGACCACGTCGTGCCCCATCGCCAGTAGTAGAGCGGCACGACGACGATCCGGTCCTCCTCGAGCGCCTCGGCCGAGAGACCGTGGGACGACGGCTCCAGCTCGACCTCGACGACGATGGGGTCGTCGAACGTCTGGCCGGCGGGCTCGAAGACGAAGGCGTTCGAATGGACGGTCTCCACGCGGCCTCCGTTCCCGTCCGTGCGAACGTCCGTGTTGCCCGGCTCGATCTCCTGTCGCGTCACGGAGATGTCGACGGACTCCTCGCTCTCGAGCGCGGTGCGTGGCGTGAGCACCCGGACGCTCCCGGAGTCCGCGGCGAAGACCTCCGGGACGTCGCTCGTGTGCCTCTCGACGGTGACCCGATCGCTGCTGACGACCTCCCCGAGGGGATAGGCGTGGTGCCTGCCGTCGCCGACACACTGTCCATCCTCGCAGGAGTCGCCGACGCACTGCGTGGCGAGCGCCCAGGCCGGAGCGCCGCCCGAGGTGCGCTGGCATACGAGGATCTGGCTTCCGTCAGGACTGCACCGGGAGTCCCCCGGCGTGCAGTCGGCGTCAGTCGGACCGGTACAGGCGCCGTTCGAACAAGGACAGGTCTCCGTCACCTGCCAGGACTTCTGGCCGGAATCGGCCACGACGCACTCCAGGACCCGCTGGCCGTCCGAGGTGCATCGAAGTTGGCCCGGTGGGCATCCATCGTCTTCGGACGGTCCGGACGGTCCGTCGCAGGCCATGGACAGGAGCGCGACGGCTACTCCCAACGCTCCGAGTGCTGTAGAGGTGTTCATGCTCATGTTCAGCCGCAATCCTCCGGCGAGGACCACGCCCCCGCCGTCGTTCGCAGGTGACTGTTCATCCGGCACGGCCCCCGTCGGGAGCGGCCGGCGGAGCCCCGACGGCGCGGGGTTCCCAATCAGCCAACCAGGGACGTCGCGCGGAGAGGGCCGAGTGTGTCCGGCGACGCTACGGGGCCGTCGTCCATCCTGCAATACACCGCGAGTTACCGTGGGGCGATCCATCCTCGGACGCTGACGGGGCTATCGCGGGGTTTCGCATGTCTCGGCGCACGGTTCGGTGACGAGCCGGTCGTCCTCGCAGAGGTGGCGTTGGCCGTCGTAGCAGCGGTCGTCCCACCACGGCACGTCGCAGCCCTGGCAACCCGCGCGCCCCGTCGCCTCGTCGACGACGCACCGCAGCCCGAAGTATCGGCAGTTGTACCAGCGCAGTTGGCCGCCGTCGCACCACCACAAGAGCCCGTCCTCGCACCGGTCTGGCGTGCCCGGGTCGCACGACGAGGTGCCGGAGTCGTTCAAGCAGCCCGTCTCTCCGGTGTCGGGGTCCGTGCCACAGTGGCTCCCGTGTGCCCCGCAGTCGATGTAGGAGGGGCTCCCGTCCCGGCAGTACTCGTAGCGATCGCCGTCGCACCGGCCCCCCTCGGGGAGGTCGCCACAACCGACGCACTCGTAGCGACAGCGTTCCGGTACCCAGGCGCAGGTGCTGTCCGCGCCGAAATCGTCTGCGGTGTCATTGCAATCCCGCGTGTGGAGAGATCCGGCGCGGCAGCGGAGACGCTCGTTCCCGTCGCAGGCGCCCGCCAGCGTCACCCCGTCGCACGGCTCGAGGCAGAAGTACCCTGGATCGCCCGTGCCCGGCCTGCATACCTTGCCCTGTCGAAAGCAGTCCTGGCGGATCAGCCGGCCCTCGTTGCAGAAGACGAGCCGGCCTAGCTCGTCGCAGTAGCCGTCGTAGGTGACATCACCGCACTCGTCGGCGAGCGTCGTCGTGGTGCCGTCGTCCGCCTCGTCGGCGGATTGCGGCAAGCAGCCCCCGACGAGGAGGATGAGGCCGAGGGTACACCACCCCGGAGGATGAACGCGGCTCATCTCACGTGGCTCCATTTCGGATGTTGCGCGACAGGAGGGCCCGTCTCGTGGTGTCGATCGCGGAAAGGGCCCGGAGCGGCCCTCCGGTCCCACCGGTCTTCTACCACATCATCCGACATCGCCTGTGGCGCGTGGCGTTCGCTGGCCTTCCGGTCGGGTAGGGGCAGTGATGTGGAACCCAGCGTCGACGCTGGTAGCCTGCCCACCAGTGCGCAGGAGGATCCCATGACCGAGCGATGCCGACGAGCGACCAGAGCCTTGCGGGACCTGGACCCGTCCTTCTGGGCTGGTTTCGTCGGCGTCTTCGACCTCAGTGGGGTGCAGCTTGCCTCGGCGATGGCCAACGGCTGCCCGACGTTCCTGACAAACGACCTCGGCCTGCCCGGCCTGCCCTCGCTCCGCGTGGTGCAGCTCGACGCGTACCTGCCCCGCGGCTGAAGAGACCGGCGCAGCGAGCGCGGCTGGGCCTCCTTCCTGCTCCGCCGGTCGCCGGTCGGGCTCAGGGGACCTGCAGCGTGAGCTTCACCAGCACGGACTGGAACGTGCTCGACCAGCCCTCCGCCTCCTCCAGGTCCCCCTGGTAGACGACGAAGAGATCGCTGCCCCGGCGCCACGTCCAGCGGAGGCGCGCCTGGAGGCGGACCAGGGCCGCGATGCGGTTCCACTGGGCCGCCAGGCGCAGGTTCAGGTCGGGGCTGAAGCCGATCCAGGCCTCGCCGTTCACGGCGACGCTCGTGAAGTCCTCGCGGGGATCGTCCGGGAAGCGGACGCGCCGGATGTCCGTCCCCACGGTCGTCCGGAGCCAGGTCCCGGGACGCGCGAAGACGTTCCCGCCGCCCCGGAGCATCTCGCCGCCGTAGTACTCCTGCCACGACAGGGAGCCGTCGAGGCCCACGGCGGCGGTGCCCGGGGTCGCCCCCCAGAGGTCCCCGCGGGTCATGCGGTAGGCGCCCTCCGCGATCTCCACGGCGGGGCCGACCGTGAAGGCCTCCCGCACCGTCTCGCGGCGCTCGTCGCCGGAGGCGCCGACGGTCCAGCCCTGCTGCCCCTCGACGGTCACGCTCCCTCCGCCGCTCCAGTCCAGGAGCTCCGTGGCCCCTTCGTCGGCGACGGCCGAGCCGGTGGCCTGGAACGTGACGGTCTCCACGCCCCGGCGCTCCACCCGCGGCTGCACGGCGAAGGAGGCCGTGGAGCGGTGGATGCCTCGGCGCCGGAAGAAGCCCAGGTCCGCGCGGAGGTCCTCGGAGAAGAACGCGTAGCCGAGCGCGGGACGGAAGAGCTCTCCACGCCAGCTCAGGTCCACGGCCGCCGCGGCGCCCAGGCCCGTCGCCTCCTCCTCCTCCGGGCTCTCGGGGTCGTCCGGGGACGCCACCTCGCCGGTCGCCTCGCCCACCCGCGGGCCGTTGCCGCTCACCACCGCGAAGCCCTCGACGAGGAGCGGGCTGCCCCCGCCGCGCCACGCTCCGTCCAGGCCGGCCGTCAGGTTCCAGTCGCCGGCGTCCTCCAGGGACTGGCGCTGCGTGACCATCACGCCCAGGTTCGAGCCCCGCCCCAGCTCTCCCTGGCCGCGGACCACCAGGTTGCTGGTCCACGGGAGGTCGCCCGCCGGCCGCGTGATCACGTCCAGGGCCCCCAGCCGCGCGTGGTCGCCCGCCGGGCCGACCGCCTTGACGCCGGTCAGGATGGGGATCTCGCGGCCCTCGTCCAGGCCGATGCGCCGGCTGTGGAAGAGCTGGCTGTCCTCCGGGTGGCCGAACGCGAACAGGTCCGCGTCCTCGAGGAAGAAGCCGCGCTTTTCCGGCAGGAAGACGCTGAACCGGGTCAGGTTGACCACCTGGTCGTCCAGCTCCACCTCGGCGAAGTCGGTGTTCACCGTGAGGTGCGTGGACCACCCCGAGCGGAGCTGGAGGCCGAGGTCCACGCCGGCGTCCAGCTCGGCGTCGGTGTCCAGCGGCGCCGAGGGGTCGGGGCGATCCCGGGTCACGCCGGCGAGGACCCAGGGCTCGGTGTACCAGGCGAGGACAGGCCCGGGGTCGACTGCGCTCCCCGCCGCGAGCTCCGGGAGGGCCTCGAAGCCCGTCAGGTGCCCGTAGAGGCTGGACGAGATGGGCGAAAACGGCGGCGGCATCACGGACCAGTCGTAGGTGGCGCTGCGCCGGCTGTGGTCCCGGCTCACGTTCAGGCCGATCATCTCCGGCGGGTCCCACGGGGACAGGCCCAGCTCCGTCAGCGGGATCCGGAACTCGGCGGTCCAGCCGCCCTCTACCACCGCCGCGCGCCCCTGCCAGGCGGCGTCGAACTCGAGCTGCCAGGTGGACTCGTTGACGCCGCGATAGTCCATCCGCGCGCCGGCGGCGTTCAGCGCGAAGCCCAGGGTCGTGCGGTGGTCGTGCGCGGGGTCGATCTTCAGGCTGATGGCGTCGTCCGAGAACATGTCGAACGTGTCCCGGTTCAGCACGCGCGCCACCGGCTGTTCCGGCTGGTAGCACCAGGCGGCCACCCAGAGCGCCTCCGCGTCGTACAGCACCCGCACGACCGTGCGCACGGGGGGCTCGGCGCGGAGGTTCGGCGTGCGCTCGACGAAGTCGTCCAGCGCCGGGGCGGCGTCCCAGGCGGCCTCGTCGGGGCGCCCGTCGATCACGATCGGGCCGGATCGCGGGGCCGCGCCCCCCGTCACCTCCGCGGGAGGATGGGCCGTCGCCGGGTCGGCGAGCCACGCGAGCAGGAGCAGGATCGGGACGAGGGCACGCACGGCTGCCTCTTATGCGGAACGGTCCCCCGGCTGTAAAGCCCCCCGATCCGGCCTTGCGCTCCCGCGATCGGGGCCGGACCATGGCGGCGATGCAGGCGGTGACGACCCCGGAGGGAGCCGAGGTGGCGGTGCGCTGTCGCGGCCTCGTGAAGCGCTACCGCGACGTCGTGGCGGTCGACGGCGTGGACCTGGACGTGCGGGCCGGGGAGTGCCTGGGCCTGCTGGGGCCGAACGGCGCCGGGAAGACCACCACCGTGGAGATGATCGAGGGGCTCACCCGGCCCGACGAGGGCTCGGTGGCCATCTTCGGGCGGTCGTGGGGCCGGGGAGGCGATCACGCCCTCCGCAGCAGGCTCGGCGTGCAGCTTCAGGACGTCCAGTTCAGCGAGCGCCTCACGGTGGTCGAGACGATCCGCCTGTTCCGCAGCTTCTACCCGCGCGGCCGCATGGTGGAGGACCTGGTCGCCCTGGTCGGGCTGGAGGCGAAGCGCCGGAGCCGGGTGCGGGGGCTGTCGGGCGGGCAGGCTCAGCGGCTGGCCCTGGCGTGCTCGCTGGCCGGGGCGCCGGATCTCCTCTGCCTGGACGAGCCCACCACCGGCCTGGACCCGGCCGCGCGGCGTCACATCTGGGAGATCGTGGAGTCGTTCCGCTCGTCGGGCGGGGCCGTCCTGCTCACGACGCACTACATGGAGGAGGCGACGCGCCTCTGCGATCGGGTGGCCTTCATCGAAGGCGGGCGCATCATCGCCCTCGACACGCCGGAGGGGCACGTGCGGGCCCTGGGCGCCGACCAGATCATCGATCTCGTGCCGGACGGCCCCCTGGAGCCCGCGGACCTGGAGGACATCGCCGGGGTGACGGCCGTGGAGCGCACGGCGGACGGGCTGAGGGTCGCGGCGCGCGAGGCGGCCGACGTCATGCCGGCCCTGCTGGAGGTGGTGGGCGCGCGGGGCGCGCGGCTGGCGTCCCTGGAGACGCACCGCGCCACCCTGGAGGACGTCTTCATCCACCTGACCGGACGGGGGCTCCGCGATGCGTGACGGCCGCGGGCCCCACCCGCTCGTCGAGCTGATCCGGGTGCGCCTGCTCGAGCACGTCCGCGACCCGGCGGCCCTGTTCTGGGTGTTCGGCTTCCCCGTGCTCCTGGCCATCTCCCTGGGCGTGGCCTTCCGGGACGAGGCGCCGGAGCCGGTCCGGGCCGGCGTGGGCGCGGAGGCTCCCGGGGCGGAGCGGCTGGAGGCGATCCTCGGCTTCGTGGACCGGGTGGAGGCCGTCGTGCTGCCCTCGGACGCCCTGTCCACGGCCCTCGACGAGGGCGGGGTGGACGTGGTCGTGAGCCTGCTCGGCGAGGATCGGGTGCGCTATCGCTACGATCCCACCCGCCCGGACAGTCGCGTCGCGCGCTTCGTGGTCGACGACGCCGTCCAGCGCGGTCTCGGGCGCGAGGACGTGGCCGCCGTCGAGGTGGACACGCGCGTCGCCCCCGGCAGCCGATACATCGACTTCCTCCTGCCCGCGCTCATCGGGCTGAACCTGATGGGCAGCAGCATGTGGTCCATCGGCTACGACCTGGTCCAGGCGCGTCGGAGGCGCCTGCTGCGCGTCCTGGCCGTGTCGCCCATGCGGCGGAGCCACTTCCTGGCGGCCCACGGCCTGTCGCGGCTGGCCTTCGTGGTCCTCGAGGTGAGCGTCCTGACCCTGTTCGGCTGGCTGGCGCTGGACGTCCGCCTCCAGGGCTCCATCGTGGATCTCCTGGGCCTGAGCATGCTCGGCGCCATGAGCTTCGCGGGCCTGGCCCTGCTCGTGGCCGCCCGCACGTCCAGCGTGGAGGTGGTCTCGGGCCTCATGAACCTCGTGATGATGCCCATGTGGCTGCTGTCCGGCGTGTTCTTCACCTGGGAGCGCTTCCCGGAGGTGTTCCACCCGGTCATCCGGGCGCTGCCGCTCACGGCGCTGAACGACGCCCTCCGGGCGGTCTACCACGACGGCGCCGGCCTCCTGGGCGTGCTGCCCGAGGTGGGCATCCTCGCGGCCTGGGGCGTGGTGGGGTTCGCGGTGGCCCTGCGGACCTTCCGGTGGCAGTGACGCCCGCACATCGGCCACGACTCCCCGAGAGCTGCGAGACGTGGACGTGGTCGACGGACCGGCCCCTCCCGCAGCGAACCGGACGACACTGACACCGGGGCGATCATCCCCTCCCGCGCCTTTGCGGCTTGGCGCCTTGGCGCGAGCCCTTCGGATGTGCGGAGATGCCCTACTGCAGGACCGGGCGCACGAGCGGCTCACGCTCCTCCCGTAGCCGCTCCGCGACCGCCTCGGCCTCGCGCATGACCCGGAGGATGTTCCTGCCCGCGAGCTTGGCCAGGTCCTCGTCCGACCAGTCGCGGCGGGCGAGGGCGGTGAGCAGAGCGGGGTAGGTCGAGACGTCCTCCAGGCCCTCCGGGGCGTGGGCCATGCCGTCGAAGTCCCCGCCGATCCCCAGGGCGTCCACGCCGGCCAGGTCCCGGACGTGCTCGATGTGGTCCACCACCTGCTTCAGGGTCGCCTTCGGGCGCGGGTGGTCCTCGCGCCACCGGGCCAGGCCGCCCTCCACGGCGTCGGGATCGCCCGGGTGCAGCACCTCCAGGCGCGCCTCCTCGGCGGACTCGGCGGCCTCCCAGCGCCACACCTCCTGGGAGACGTAGGCCGGGAAGAAGTCGATCATGACGACGCCGCCGTGCCTGCCGACGGCGCGGAGGACGTCGTCGGGCACGTTGCGCGGGTGGGGGTTCACGGCCCGGGCGCCGGAGTGGGAGAAGATCACGGGCGCCTCGGACACCCGGATCGCGTCCCGCATGGTCTCGGCAGAGACGTGGGACAGGTCCACGAGCATCCCCAGGCGGTTCATCTCGCGCACGAGGTCCTCGCCGAAGTCGCTCAGGCCCTCGTGGCGCGGGGCGTCGGTGGCGGCGTCCGCCCAGTCCGTCGTCCGCCAGTGGGTGAGCGTCGTGTACCGCGCGCCGGCCTCGTACATCATCCGGAGCGCGCCCGGCGATCCCCCGATGCAGTGGCCGCCCTCGATGCCCATGAGCGACGCGATGCGACCGTCGGCGAAGATGCGCTCCACGTCGTCCGCCGTGCGGGCGAGGGCGAGGTGCTCGGGGTGGCGCGCCACCATCCGGTGGACCACGTCGATCTGCTCCAGGGTGGCGCGCACGGCCTCCGGGCCCGCCAGGCTCGTGGGCACGTAGACCGACCAGAACTGGCCGCCCACCATGCCCTCGCGGAGGCGCGGCAGGTCGGTGTCCATGGGCGGGTCCAGGGTCGTGGTGTCCTGCCCGAGGGGGACCGCGTCGAGCCGGCCCTTCCCGCGCTCGCGCACCTGCCACGGGGCGTCGTTGTGCCCGTCGACGAGCGGCGACTCCCGGAGCACGCTGCGTGCTCGCTTCGCCGCGTCCTCCCCCCCGCCCGCCGCGGCCGGGCTCCCCGGGGTCGCCGCCACCAGCAGGGCCATGATCGTCCAGTGCGCTCGCGTCATCGTCCCCTCCGCGCGTTCGCGAGGGACGATAGCAGAAACACGAAGCCCCCCGACGAGGTGGACTCGCCGGGGGGCTCGAAGGGATGCCCGCGGATCGCCGTGAGGACGACCCGCGAGCCATGTCGCCGTCCGCTACGGACGGGTGAAGGCGCTCACGTCGCCGCCGAGGTCCTCGACGGTGTCGATGAGCAGCTGGGCCATGTAGTCGAAGTTGTGGGCCCAGGCACCCGGCTCCTTCTTGGCGAACTGGAAGTTGAAGGCAGCCCGCATGAGGTCCGGCGTCCAGGCGTCGTACTGGTTGCCGAAGTTGGCCTCGCCCTCCTCGCAGACACCGCTGTCGTCGGTGTCGATGAAGAAGTACGGGTAGGAGTGCCCGTCGTAGCAGATGGGCGTGCCGTTGGCGCTGGCCACGGCCTGCATCTCGCCCAGCACCGCGTCGGTCAGCGCCGCGATCTCGTCGGCGAGCGGCTCGTCGGAGTCGCCGTCGCCGTCGTAGTCGTCCGCGCTCCCGATGCGGATGTCCTCCACGCTGTCGGCGTTGCCGTGGCAGCCGGAGCAGGAGTCCTCGAACGCATCCGCGACGTCGAACGAGTGCTGGGTCCCGACCGGCACGTGGCAGGAGGCGCACTCGTCGCCGCCCGGGTGCCCGGTCCACGGCCCCGCGTACGTCTTGCCGTCGTACTCGTAGCCCACGCCCGCGTCGGCGCCCGCCTTGGTGGCGGCGGCCGGCAGGTAGTGGATGTTCTTGAACCCGAGGTCGTCCGCCGCGATGGCCTCGTCGACCGTCGCCTTGGACTCACGCCCGCTGTGGCAGGTGCTGCACATGTTGGTCGTGTCGTCGCCCACCGCCACGGTGTTGCCGCCCGGGAAGGTCACGTCCGCCACCTCGACCAGGGCCTCGAAGTCCCCGCCGACGTCCGTGTGGCACGTGCCGCACTCCATGCCGTTCGGCAGGTCGTGCACGGCCTTGGTGGAGCCGAACTCGAGGTAGAAGCGGTAGCCCTCCTGGCCGCTGTGGCACTTGGAGCAGCTCCCGGGGACCTCGCCGTCCTCGTCCCAGTGGCGGAAGGGCTCGCCGGAGCCGTCGAAGTGGCCCGGGTCGTTGCGCACGGCGTCCGCGAACTCGGCCGGGACGTCCACGACCTCGTCGAGGTCCGCGAGGGAGTCGTGCAGCATCTGGATGGTGTACTTGGCGTTGTGGACGTAGTTGCCCGGGTCCTTGAGCGAGGCCTGGTAGTTGTAGGTCGCCCGGACCAGGCGCGGCGTCCACTGGTCGTTCTGGTTGGAGTACTGCGCCTCGTCGCCGTCGCACTCCCCGTTCGCGTTCGTGTCCTTGAACCAGTAGGGGTAGTTGGCGCTGTCGTAGCAGATGGCCTGGCCCACGACCTCGCCGGAGTAGGTGTTGATGGCCGTGATGAGCTGCTCCTGGAGGGTCTGGATCTCGTAGAAGATGCCCTCGGAGGTGTCGCCGTCGCCGTCGTAGTCCTGCCCCATGGACGTCAACATCCGATAGTCCCGGAAGACCGGGCTCGGGTTGCCGTCGGCGTCCTTGTGGCAGGATCCGCACTCGTCGATGCGGACGTCGAGGCTGTGGGGATCGTGGCAGCCGTTGCACGTGTTGTACGGCTCCGGGTGCTTGAACTCCCAGTCGTACCCGTTGCCCTCGTACTCGTAGCCACCCATCACCTGGCCGCCGAAGCGCGTGGCGCCGGCCGCGTAGTAGTGGATGTTCTGGAAGTGCAGATCCTCGTGCACCTCGTCCACGTCGACACCGGCGGCCGCGATGTCCTCGTCGACCTGCACCGTGGAGGCGCGGCCCTGGTGGCACGTCATGCAGCGCGCCTGGTCGCCGACGCCCGTGACCTCGACACCGGAGGGGAACTCGACCACGTCGAGGGTGTCCGCCACGTCGTTGTGGCACGCCTGGCACTCCACCGTGGTGCCGAGCGGTGCGGCCTCGTCGACGACCTGGAACTCGGAGCCGTCGGCGCCGAGGTAGTCCAGGTAGCCCGGGGTGCTGTGGCAGCGCGCACAGCCCGCGGGGACCTCGCCGTCCTCGTCCCAGTGCACGAACGCCTCGGCCTCCTGGTCGGCGTGGCCGGAGCCCTCCCACTTCTCGAGGTTCGGGACGTTCGGGCCGACGGGCACGTCCTCCTCGACGTCCTGCTCCACGTCGCCGGGCACGTCGCCGGGCACGTCGTCGACGACGTCCGGCTGCACGCCGTCCGTGAACACCACGACGTTGTGGTCGGCGCTGAGGCCGCTGTCGACGCCGGTGGCGGTGACGGTGGTCTCGCCGGAGGCCACGCCGGTGACGACACCGCTGTCGTCCACGGTGGCGATCGCCTCGTCGGCGCTCGTCCACTCGTATCCGGAGTCGCTGTCCTCGATGGTCTCGGCCGTGAGCTGGATGGTCCCGCCGACCTCGACGCCGCTCGGACCCGTGATGTCGATCTGCGGGGCGAGTTCGGCTTCCGGATCGGCGCATCCGGCGACCGCGAGCGCGGCCGCCGCGGATACGATCACTGAGTGAAATATGACGCGTCGCACGATCCCCCTCCCTGTGGTGGAGCGATGCTGTTCCTAACTTCAGCAGAGCGGGCCCGACGCACCATGCGTGAGCCCGCTTTCCGCTGATCCCACGCAAGTTCCGTGCCGTTCTCCGTCCGAGCTTCCAAGTCCCTGAATGGTCACTCAGTCAGACGGTGTCCGACCCGCGCTCCAAGGATCCACGACTCCGGGGCGTGTGTAAAGACACGGCGGGTTGCGCTCCGAGGTGTGGGAAGCTACACATGTTGTGGGAAGCCACACGGACGAAGCCCGGCAGGTCGCCGTCCGAGGTGGGCGAACCCCGCTCGAAGGTACGAGAAATACACGCGCCGTCCCTGCTTCGCGAAAGCTGGCACGCATCTGGCAGACGGGGCCGGCGTCCTACACCGAGGGGGACGTACAGTGAGCGAAAGGACATCGACGACCTGGAGTCGGAAGGACGGGCGATCGCGCAAGCCCGCCGGACGGACTCGGCGATGGCGGATGTGGCTGGGGGCGATCGTCGCCCTGCCGGTGGTCGCGCTCGCGGCCCCGGACCAGATCACGATCCCGCCGGTCGAGCCCCACGGCAGCGGCGCGCCGCCCGAGGCAGCCACCTTCTCCCACTGGGAGCACGACGGCTACTACTGCTACAACTGCCACCCTGCGATCTTCCCGCAGCGGCCGCAGGGCTTCACCCACGCCGAGATGGAGCAGGGTGAGTACTGTGGCGCCTGCCACGACGGGGAGCGGGTCTGGGCGCCCAAGGGAGAGGGCGTCGAGTGTGAGACCTGCCACATCCCGTCCGGGGAGCAGGAAGACATCGACACGGATGAGCTCTGGTGAGGGGGGAGCGCGTGATACCGAATGGCATCCGAAAGACCGTACTGGGCGTGCTCGCCCTGGCCCTGTCCCTGCCCGCGTCCAGCGCGTTGGCGAGGCCGGGCCATGGGGGCGTGCCTCTTCCGGGAGGGCTCCAACTCAATGGACGCTTCGACGTGTCCTACGAGCGCCGGGGCTACTCCGACAACCTCAGCGACGGGGACGACTTCCTCAGGAACTACCACCACTTCCTGTTCCTGAGCCGCAAGGACAAGTCCGATCCGTGGTTCTTCAGCGCCGAGGTCGTGGATCTCACGTTCTACGAGTTCGGCGGGAAGTTCGGGCCGGACGGCGGCCCGTGGAACTTCACCTTCAAGGCCGGCAAGCTGATGGTGCCCTTCGGCGCCGATCCGCTGTTCCACAACGCCTACGGCGGCCTGTCGGGCTTCGACCAGGAGATCCTGCCGATCATCTGGTCACAGTTCGGCCTGACCACCAACTTCACGTACCGGGTGGGGCCGGTCCGCCTGCGCGCCGACACCTACGTGGTCCAGGGCCACGAGCTCGGCGAGGAGGATGACGTCCTCGACCTGAAGTCGGACTTCTCGTCCGGCACCGACGTGAAGCCGGCGTTCGGGTCGCGGTTGTCCGCGGGGTGGGGCCCCATCGCCCTGTACTACTCCCTGTACGTGAACCCGCTGGGCTTCGATCGGAACCTCGTGATGCAGGCCGTGGACCTGACCATCTGGCGTCTCCGCGACATCCCGGTGGTCGAGGACCTGGCCCTTACGCTGGGCTTCATGCGCGCCGACGTGACCGGCGGCGACGCGCCGGACTACTACCACTTCGGCGACTACCTGGAGCTTCGCTACTACCCGCTGGACTGGCTCTGGTTCCAGTATCGGACGGGTCTGCGGACGCACGACAACCGGAAGGGCGCGTTCTACGACGACCGGCGCGAGGACCAGCTCGACCAGTCGGCCCACAGCCTGTCGGTGACCGCGACGTTCCACGGGTTCTCCCTGTCGGCCCAGCACGTCTGGCAGCTCGAGAAGTTCGACGAGCAGGACGACGACTTCCTCAGGATCACGGCCACCTATGAGTTCTAAGATGAGACAATTCCACATCATCGTACTCGCCGGCCTGCTCTTGACGGCGTGCGCCGACTTCGAGCGCGGCGAGAAGCCCGAACCCGACGTGCCCGAGCCCCAGCCCGACGTCGTCGCCGACGTGGGCGGCGACCTGGGCGGTCCGGACGTCTCACAGGACGTTCCGGAGGAGGACGTGGCCCCGACCATCTCGTTCGCCGAGACGATCGCGCCCATCATCGACTCCGAGTGCGGCGCCTGCCACAGCTTCGGCTACGACGACGCGCTCGATCTGATCGACGCGGACGATCCCGCCGCCAGCGACCTGCTCCAGAAGGGGGCCGGCGAGACCTCCCACGGTGGCGGGGCCATCTTCGAGGTCGACGGCGAGGACTGGAACGCGATCGTCGAGTGGATCGAGGCCGGCGCCGCCGAGTAGCGGCGCCGGGGAGGGGCGCTTCCGCCGCGGGCCGACGATCAGATTCCCAGGAATCGGATCGCCAGCCCCGTGGCGGACAGCGTCAGTCCCACCAGGACGTGTACGTGGCGCCGGGCGGCCGGAAACGACGGTAGCCCGGCGCCCACGTATGCGACGGCCACCAAAGCGAGCATGAGGCCCACCGTGGTCACCGTGAAGGTGCCCACGACGAGGCCGACGGCGCCCCAGTCGTGGCCCACGGCCGGCGCCATCATCAGCGGGATGAGCGGCTCGCACGGTCCGAAGACGAACACGAGGAAGATCGCCCAGGCGCCGTGGCCGACGGGGCCCGGGCCGTGGTGATCGTGGTCGCCCTCGGGGCGGCGGAGCCTCCGGCGCGCGTGCGAGAAGCCCCAGGCGGCCCACACGGCGCCCAGGGCGACGAGCATCCAGGCTGCTGTGTCGCCGCGGATGGCCTCCACCCAGGCCAGCCGCTCCGCGCTCAGGCCGATGGCGACGCCCAGCACGCCCAGGAGCACGGACGACAGCACGTGCCCTACGCCGCACAGGGCGGTCACGCCGAGGGTCCGGCGCAGGGACCACCGCTCCCCCCGGCCCAGCGCGACGAAGGGGATGACGTGGTCGACGCCGACCACCGTGTGCACGGCCGCCACCGTCAGGGTCGACACGAGGAGGACGTCCAGGGCCACGCCGGTCATGGGATCACCTCGGGGTGGCGGCGTCGCCGTGCTGCGCGGCGCGGGGACGACGGGCGTGGAGCCAGTCGACCCACGCGTCCAACCCGTCGTCCGTGGTGGCGGACAGGCCGAGCCAGCGGGGCGTGGGCATCACCCGAGCCAGGGAGTCCTCCAGGCGGGCCAGGTCGAAGCCGGGGAGGTGGGGCGCGAGGTCCAGCTTCGAGAGGATCACCAGGTCCGCGTCCCGGAACATCACGGGGTACTTCTCCGGCTTGTCGTCCCCCTCGGTCGCCGACAGGACGATCACGTTGGCCGCCTGGCCCAGGTCGTAGATGGCGGGGCAGACCAGGTTGCCGACGTTCTCGATGAACAGGTAGTCGGCGCCCTCCCAGTCGAAGCCGTGCAGGGCCCGGTGGACGAGGCGCGCGTCCAGGTGGCACGCGGACCCGGTCGTGATCGGACGGGACGGGATGCCCGCGGCCGCGAGGCGCTCGGCGTCCCGGGCGGTGGCGAGATCGCCGCTCACGGCGCGCAGGGTGGCGCGACCGCCCAGGTGACGGGCCGTGGCCTCGAGCAGGGCGGTCTTGCCGGCCCCGGGCGAGCCCATCAGGTTGACGGCGGTGACGCCCGCGGCCCTGAAGTGCTGCCGGTTGTGCTCCGCCCGCCGGTCGTTGTCGGCCATGACGTGGGCCTGGATCTCGACGGGGATCACCTCCGGATCGCCGCAACCACACGTGTCACACATCGGGAACCTCCATCTCCAGTCGCTCCAGGATGATCTCGTCGCCGCTGCGCATGCGGGCCGGGGTCCGGCACGACGCGCAGCGGAGGACGGCGCCGCGGGGGATCTCCGTGTCGCAGGTCGGACAGACCCACACCGCCGGGACCGCCGTCACGTCCATCTCGGCCTCCGCGCACAGCCCCTGGCGCCCCAGGACGTCCCAGGCCGTCCGCAGGAGGTCCATCTCCACGCCGGACTGCTCGCCGACGCGCAGGTGCAGGCGCCGCACGGAGGTGGCGCCGACACGCGCGGCCTCCACGCGGACGCGGTCGAGCAGGGACTGGAGGATCGCGTACTCGTGCATGTCAGCGCCCCTGGAAGGAGGGGGCCTCCCGGGCGAAGAAGGCGCGCAGGCCCTCCGCGAAGTCGGGGCCGTCTGCGACCCGGACGAGGGCGTCCAGCTCGCGGTCCAGGTGGACGTCCATGCGCTCGCCCCACGCCGCCTCGTCCATCAGGCGCTTGGCCTCGGCGTAGGCGGCGGTCGGCCCGTCCGCCAGCCGCCGGGCGAGGCGCGTCACCTCGTCGTCGAAGTCCTCCGTGGCGTAGACGGTGCTGACGAGGCCCATGGCCAGGGCCTGGTCCGCCTCCAGGCGCGGGTTGAGGAACGCCAGGTCCAGGGCGCGACGTAGGCCGACGAGGCGGGGGAGGAACCATGTGGTGCTCTCGGCCCCGCTGAGGCCGGTCTTGAAGTAGGCGTACTCGAACGTGGAGCGCTCCGAGGCGACCACGAGGTCGCAGCAGAGCGCCAGCCCGAGCCCGCCGGCGGCCGCCATGCCGTCCACCGCCGCGATGACCGGCTTCGGGGCGCGGCGGATCTCGGAGATGGTGCTGTGGAGATACTCCAGGATCTGCTTGAAGATCTCCCCGTGGCCCTCCGGCACGTCCCGGGTCTCCGGGTGGAGGTAGCCCAGGTCCTCGCCGTCGCCGCCTTCGCGGATGTACTTGAGGTCGGCCCCGCTGCAGAAGACGCCGTCCGTCCCACGGAGGACGAACACCCGCACCGACTCGTCCCGGGCGAGCTGGAGGCCCGCCTTGCGGAGATCCCTCGCGGTGGGGACGTCCAGGGAGTTGAAGCGCTCCCGGCGCGCGATGGTCAGGGTCCCCACCGGTCCGTCACGGGTGACGCGGATGTGCTTCATGGCTCTCTCCGTTCAGCAGATGCGGGGCAGGGGCTCCCCCTCGGGCTCGGTGAGCAGGCGTCGCCCGAAGCCCGTGTCGAGGATCACGCGGCCGTGGTGCTCGTCGATGCAGCGCCCGACCACGGCGGCGCGGGCGCCCAGCGGGTGGCTTCGGATGGCCTCCAGGACGGCGTCGGCCACGTCGGGGCGCACACCCAGGACGGCCTTTCCCTCGTTGGCCACGTGCAGCGGGTCGATCCCGAGCAGCTCCGAGGCGGCGCGGACCTCGTCGGTGAGCGGGACGCGGGCCTCCTCGAGGAGGACGCCGACCCCGCCCTTGGCGGCCATCTCGTTCAGGACGCTGGCCAGCCCGCCCCGGGTGGGATCCTTCATGGCCGTGATCGCGTCGCCGCCGGCCTCCATGGCGCGGGCCACCAGGTCTGCGATGGGAGCCACGTCGGAGCGCAGGTCGCCCTCCAGGTCCAGCTCGTGCCGGTGGGCCATGATGGCCAGCCCGTGGTCGCCCATGCTCCCCGTGACGATCACCGCGTCCCCCGGCCGGAGCCCCGCGTCGGTGACCAGGCGCGCGGTGAGGGCCACGCCGGTGGTGTTGACGATGAGGCCGTCCACCTCGCCCCGGCCCATGACCTTCGTGTCGCCCGTGACGATGGGCGCGCCGGCCTCGGCGCTCGTCGCCACCAGGGAGGCGTGCACCCGCTCCAGGTCTGCCCGCGGGAAGCCCTCCTCCAGGACCACGGCGCAGGTGAGCCCAAGGGCGGTGGTGGCGCCCATCATGGCGAGGTCGTTCACCGTCCCCGCCACGGCGAGGCGGCCGATGTCGCCGCCCGGGAAGAAGATGGGGTGGATGACGTGGGTGTCGGTCGTGACGACCAGCCAGCGATCGCCGACGGGGATGGCCGCGCCGTCGTCCAGCTCGCGGAGGCCCACGCCGCCGCGCGGGGACTCGGCCGCGCCCCGCAGGAACACGCCCTCGATGAGCTCGCGCATGGCGCCGCCGCCGGCGCCCTCGGCGAGGCGGATGGTCTGGCGTCGGAGGGGGCCCGTCATGTCGCACCTCCAAGGTCGGGGTGGCCGCCGTACATCTGCCAGATGCGGCAGGTGCCCTCGGCGCTCACCATGCAGGCGCCCACCGGGTCCCGGGGCGTGCACTCGCGGCCGTAGAGGCTGCAGTCGGTGGGGGTCGCGATCCCGGCCATGATGTCGCCGCAGCGACATCGGGCGGCCAGGGCCGGCCGGCTCTCGCCCCACAGGGAGTTGACGTCGATGCGGAACCGCCGCCGGGCATCCAGGTGGGCGAACTCGTCCCGCAGGCGGAGGTTGCCGTTGGGGATGTGCGCGATGCCGCGCCAGCGCCCGCCGATGGGGCGGAAGACCCGCCAGAGGCGCTCCTGGGCGTTCCGGTTCCCCTCGCGCGTGACGCAGCGGGGGAAGAGGTTGACCACCTCCTGCCGGCCGTCCCGGATCAGCTCGAGGAGGCCCACCAGCCCCGCGAGGATGTCCAGGGGCTCGAACCCGGCGACCACGACCGGCAGGCCGTGCCGCTCCACGAACCGCTCGAAGACGCCCCAGCCGGTGATGGTGGCGGCGTGGCCGGCCGCGAGGAAGCCCTCCACGCGGGTGTCGGGCATCTCGGCGATGATCTCCATGACCGGCGGGATGTACTTGTGGGCCGACAGGATGGAGAAGTTCGGGGGCGGGTCGTCCAGGGCCGCGGCCGCCGTGGCCACCGCCGTGGTCTCGAACCCCGTGGCGAAGAAGACCACCTCGTCCGTGGTCTCCCGGGCGGCGTCGACGGCCTGGGAGACGCTGTAGACCACGTCCACCCGCCCGCCGCGAGCCCGGGCGTCCGCCAGGGAGCCCGCCGTGCCGGGGACCCGGAGCATGTCGCCGTAGGTGAGGACCAGGACGCCCTGCCGCGCCAGGGCCACACCCTCGTCCACCTCGGGCGTGTCCGTGATGCAGACCGGGCACCCCGGCCCCATGATCACGTCCAGCGCCGGCGGGAAGGCCGCGCGCAGCCCGAACCGGGCGATGGCCTGCTCGTGGCTGCCGCAGACGTGCATGAGCGAGACGGGCTCCCGGCCGATCTCGCGAGTCGTCCGGGCCAGGGCCTCCGCCAGCTCTCGCCCGCGGACCGGGTCGCGGAACTGGAGCCGCTCCGCCCCGGCCGGGAGTCCGCTCGAGGCGCTAGTCGTCATCGGGGACCTCCCCGCGCGGCCCGCCGGCGGCCATCTCCTGGCGCACGTCGGCGGCCATGAGGTCCTCCGCCTCGGCCGCCCGGAGAAGCTCGTCGTACAGCTCCATGGTCAGCTCCACCTCCTCCTCCGGGATCCGGCGGATGGCGTAGCCGACGTGGTTCAGCACGTAGTCGCCGGGCGCCACGGGGCGATCGACGATGTCCAGGCGCACGGGGCGCTGCACGCCCCAGAAGTCGACCTGGGCCACCATCCCGTCCACCGCGGTCACGCGGCCGGGGACTCCTAGACACATCGCGCACACCTCCTCCGGTTCATCGTCTTCGGCTCCTCCGGGTCGGCGCCCCGGCCCTCACGTCCCGAGCCCGCCGTCCGTCTCGTCCTCGAACAGGGCGCGGTGTGCAGCGCCGGTCCCGGGTTGCGGGCGCAGCGCGAGCGGGTGACCGAACCGCGCGCACTCGGCGGCCGCGGCGTCGACGAGGCGGGGCAGGGCGGCCTCCACCTCGGGTGATCGGGCCACGGCCAGATCCAGCGAGGCCGGCACCACGCCGAGCAGGACGATCTGCTCGGGTCGCCCGCCGAGCAGCCGGGCCCCGTCCAGCAGGTCCGCCACGCCCACCTGGTGGGGCGAGAGGTGACGCGCGACCGCGGGGCCCACGTGGCGGCCCTCCAGCCTGAGAAGGGTCCCCGGCGGGGCGTCCGCGGCCACGGCGTCCAGCAGGACGACGCGCCGGGCCCGGCGGAGCAGGGGCAGCAGCGCCAGGCCCAGGGTCCCGCCGTCCAGGAGCTCCACGTCGGGCGGCGCGGTCCAGGCCCGCGCGAGGCGGTCGAGCGCGACGATGCCGGCGCCGTCGTCCGCGCACAGCACGTTGCCCAGGCCCATGACGAGCACCTCGGGGCCACCGGCGTCGACGGGTAGGAGGCTCATGAGCGGGTCTCCTCGGGCTCTCTGTCTGCGAGGTCGGGCGGCACCCACTTGTCGCCGGTGAAGATCGATCCGACGGTCCCGTTCCGCTCGACCAGGGACATGAGCACGCTACTGTAGACGTGGTGGACGGCGAAGCCCACCAGCAGCCACATGGCGACGTGGTGGACGAGCCGGGCCCCCGGCACGCCCCCGAAGACCGGCAGCAGGAAGCCGAACCAGCCCATGGGCGAGTCCACGTGGGCGCTGACCGAGTACAGGCCGAGGCCGGTGGCGATCATCACCAGGTACAGGCCGAAGACCACCGCGTAGGTGGCGCCGGCGAGGGGATTGTGCCCCACCGCCATGGGCGGCCGCTGCTTCACGAAGATGTAGAAGAGGAAGGTGTCCTTCATGTCCCGGAGGACGGCTCGGGTGGTCGGGACGAAGGCGGTCCAGCGGGCGTGCCGCCTGCCCACGAACATCCAGACGATGCGGGACAGGACCGCCAGCGTGAACACGATCGCCGAGTAGGAGTGGACGATCTTCATGGTGCCCATGACGAAGCTCTCGCGCGCCGGGCCGGACACCGTGATGAACGGATTGCCGATGTACAGCCCGGTGACGAAGAGGAACGCCATGCTGAAGACGATGAGCCAGTGGGTCGTGCGGACGACCCGATCCCACACCCGGACGCGCACCCAGCCGGGCCTCGGAGCGTGCAGAGGGGCGCGCTCCCCCGGGCGCATGCTCGCCCCGGCGTGGGGTGGACGCTCCGGGTGCTCGCGGAGGCGCTCGTCGTGAACGCTCATGGGGTCCGTACCTCGATGACCGGCCGGCCCTCCGCGTCGACGACGTGGACGCCGCAGGCCATGCACGGGTCGAAGGAGTGGATGGTGCGGAGGATCTCGATGGGCTCGCTCTCGTCGGCGATCGGGGTGCCGACGAGCGCCGACTCGTAGGGGCCGGCCTGCTCTGCGGCGTCGCGGGGACCCGCGTTCCAGGTGCTCGGCACGACGCACTGGTAGTTGGCTATGCGCCCGTCTTTGACGTGCACCCAGTGGGCCAGGGCGCCGCGGGGCGCCTCGTGGAAGCCCGCGCCCATGGCGTCGTCGGGCCAGGTGGACGGGTCCCAGCGATCGTTGTCCGCGATGCGCAGGTCCCCGGAGCCCATGTTGGCGGCGAGGCCGTCGATCCAGTCCCCCATCTTCTCGGCGAGGAGCTGCGTCTCGAGGCCGCGGGCGGCCACGCGACCCAGGGTCGAGAAGAGCGCCGGTACGCCGACGCCCAGGTGCTCGAGGGCGCCGTCCACCAGCTCGCGGATCCGCTCGTGGCCGCGCCCGTATCCCACGAGCATGCGGGACAGGGGGCCCACCTCCATGGGCTGGCCGTCGTAGCGCGGCGCCTTGAGCCAGCTGTACTTCCCGTCCGTGTGCAGGCGGTCGTACGGGGGCTTCGGGCCCGTGTACTTCGGGTTCGTCTGCCCTTCGGACGGGTGGAGTCCCCGGTCGTCGCCGCCGTCGTACTCGTACCAGGAGTGCCGGACGTGCTCGGTGATCTTCTCCGGGTCCAGGTCCTCCACGGCGGTCACCTTCCGGTTCCAGATGACGCCGCCCGGGAGGTACAGGGTCGGGGTGACCTCGTCGTCCTCCGGATACTCGCCGTAGACGAGGTAGTTGCCGACGCCGGACCCGATGGCCGCCCAGTCCTTGTAGAAGCCGGCGATGGCCAGCAGATCCGGGATGTAGACCTTCCGGACGAAGGCCTTCGCGCCGTCGACGAGTTTCCGGAGCTCCGCGATGGTCCCGATGTTGAGCGACGACTGCTCGTTCGGGTCCACGGGCGTGGCCATGCCGCCCACGACGAAGCTCTGGAGGTGCGGGTTCTTCCCGCCGAGCACGGCGTGGATGCGGATGAACTCCCGCTGCCAGTCCAGGGCCTCCAGGTAGTGGGCCACCGCCATGAGGTTGGCCTCCGGCGGCAGCCTGTACGCCGAGTGCCCCCAGTAGGCGTTGCCGAACGGCCCGAGCTGGCCCCGCTGGACCTGCTCGTGGACCTTGTCCTGTACCGAGCGGAACCACGCCGGGCTGGAGTTGGGCCAGTCCGAGAGGCTCTGGGCCAGCTTCGCCGTGGCCTTCGGGTCGGCCTCCAGGGCGGAGACGATGTCCACCCAGTCCAGGGCGTGCAGGTGGTAGAAGTGCACCACGTGGTCCTGGATCATCTGGGACGCCATGATGATGTTCCGGAGCAGCCGGGCGTTGGGCGGCGGCGTGGCCCCGATGGCGCGCTCCACGGCGCGGATGGACGCGATGGCGTGGACGGTCGTGCAGACGCCGCAGATGCGCTGGGTGAACGCCCAGGCGTCTCGCGGATCGCGCCCCTGCAGGATGATCTCGATCCCCCGGAACATGGTGGAGGACGACCACGCCTCGCGGACGGAGCCGTCCTGCACCTGCGCCTCGACGCGGAGGTGGCCCTCGATGCGGGTGACCGGGTCGACGACGATGTGGCTCACGACGCCCCTCCTTCCTCGCCGGTGGGTGGCGGCGCCTCGCCGGACGCCGCCTGCTCGGCCTGCTCCCTGCGCTTCTGCTCCTCGATGCGCTGGGCCATCTTCGTGCGGGCGAAGCGCACGACGGCGTGGCCCCCGAAGGCGGCGGCGACCCCGGCCGTGCCCCACATCCCGATGGTGTCGATGTGGGTCGCCATGCCGGCGGCCTCCACGTCGGGCAGGTGCTGGTAGAACGGGGTCATCCGATCCCAGAAGTTCGGCTCCGCGCACCCGATGCAGGGGTGACCGCAGCCGATGGGCCAGTTGGTCCCGTCGTTCCAGCGGATGACCGGGCAGTTCTGCCACGTCGCGGGACCCTTGCAGCCCAGCTTGTACAGGCAGTAGCCGCGCCGGTGGCCCTCGTCGCCCCAGGCCTCGGCGTACTGGCCGGCGTCGTAGTGGGCGCGGCGCTCGCAGTTGTCGTGGATGTTCTTGCCGTAGGCGAAGCGCGGGCGCCGCAGGCGGTCCAGGGGCGGCCAGCGATCGTAGGTCAGGTAGTAGACCAGCAGCGCCGTGAGGTTCTCGGCGTTGACCGGGCAGGCCGGCATGTTCACCAGGTTCTTCACGTCGGGGACGACCTCCGCGACGCTCTGCGCGCCGGTGGGGTTCGGCGCAGCCGCCGGGAGGCCCCCGTAGGTCGCGCACGTCCCGACGGCGATGGTGGCCGCGGCCTTGCCGCAGACCTCCTTCACGAGGTCCTCGGCGGCGCGGCCCCCGACGGTGCAGTACACCCCGCCGTCCGCGGTGGGGATGGAGCCCTCCACGACGGCGATGAAGGCCCCCTCGTGGGCGTGGATGGTGGACTGGAGCGCCTCCTCCGCCTTGTGTCCGGCGGCCGCCATGATCGTCTCGTGGTAGTCCACGCTGACCACGTCGAGGAGGATCTCGGCGACGGTGGGCTGGCCGGCGCGCAGGAACGACTCCGTGTTGCCGGCGCAGTCCTGGTACTCGAGCCAGACGAGGGTGGGCTTCGGCTTCTTCTCCACGGCCTCGGCGATCTCCGCGGCCGCCGAGCGAGGCAGCGAGACGGAGGCCGCCACGACGCCGCAGAACTCGAGGAATCTCCGCCGGCTCACCCCGCGCTCGCGGAGCGCTCGCGTGAGCCACGACTCGTCGGTGCCCATGGTGTCCTCCCGGCCCGGTCAGCGGATTCGGGCCCCGGCGCGACCGTTGAGTTTTTTGGATGCAGGCATTACCTGCATCCGCCGTACCAGTCGCCGGGAGCCCCTGCGCGGCGGGGATCGGGGGTGTGCGCCGCGGTGCGTCGTGTGATGTGGCACCGGAAGGAAACGGAGGGTCTGTGCCTCTACACACGACCGCCCGCCGGCGGGGCCGCGGGTGGATCGGGAGCCGACCGCCGCGGACGGCTGACAGCTCGTCGCAAGACGAAGGGCTCGCGCAAAGACGCGAAGACGCAAAGGAAAACGGCATGCTCAGGCCCGGTGTGCTCGCTGTTCCCT
>JBNJGB010000007.1:19637-55588 GCA_051747385.1 Myxococcota bacterium | reverse complement strand
TGCCAGTCGAACCTGTGCGCAAGCGGTTCGCTGGCCTTGGCGTCTTGGCGGCTTGGCGCGCGATTCTCCGCGAGACCGCGGCACCACGAGATGTGTAGGCCCTCGAGCCGGGGACGGCGGTCCTGCTGCATCTCCCCTGTGGAGCTGTCAGCCGGGGACGGCTGACAGCTCGTCGCAAGACGAAGGGCTCGCGCAAAGACGCGAAGACGCAAAGGAAAACGGCATGCTCAGGCCCGGTGTGCTCGCTGTTCCCTTACCGCTGACCGACAGTGCCAGTCGAACCTGTGCGCAAGCGGTTCGCTGGCCTTGGCGTCTTGGCGGCTTGGCGCGCGATTCTCCGCGAGACCGCGGCACCACGAGATGTGTAGGACCTCGAGCCGGGGACGGCGGTCCTGCTGCATCTCCCCTGTGGAGCCGACCGCCGGGCACGGCGATGCTACTCGGCGGCGGCCTCCGCCTGCTGCTTCAGGTGCCACAGCCCCAGGGCGGCCAGGATGGCCAGGTTGGGGAAGAGCAGGGGGGCGAAGATGGGCGCGCCGTAGATGAAGCTGGGGGCGAAGGCGGCCTGGGACTCCAGGTTGGCGAAGAGGTGGAGCAGGAAGCCCGCGATCCCCACCAGCACCTGGAGGCCCACCACCCACAGGGCCAGCTTCAGGAAGCGGGGCCCCGTGCGCGTGGTCACCACGCTGGCCAGGAAGCCCACGGCGAAGGCGCTGGAGATCACCGGGATCCACTCCGTCGCCTCGAAGAAGCCGTTCTGGGCGTGGTCGGCGAGGGACAGGGCCAGGTTGCCGATGAAGCCGCCCAGGGCGAGGAAGGCCACCCACCAGCCCCACTCCGGGGACTCCGCCGACACCTGGCGGTTCATGAGGAGCAGCAGGCCGAGGCCCGTGTACGACAGGGGCGCCGCGAACGGCGCGGTGTAGACCAGGTAGTGGAGCGTCTGGCGCGCGAAGAACGAGCTCTCCATGTGCAGGAGCATGCCGACGACGCCCACCGCCACCGACGCCCAGCCGACCAGGTGGCCGAGCACGCGGCCGAAGCCCTGCTCGAACCGGCGCCCCTCCCGGAGCAGGCCCGGCAGCAGGAGCCACGGCGCGACGGCCGAGAAGGCCACCGGCACCCACTCCGCGGCGTGGGCGAACTGGTTGATGGAGTGGGCCAGGTAGATGTCGGCGGCGAGGAACGCCAGGTTGGCCACCACGAAGAGCTCGAGGAGCAGCGCCCGGCCACGCTTGTCGCCGTGGGTCGCGCCGGCCATCTCACTCCTCCTCGGCGGGCGCCGCGGGCTCCTCCGCGGGGGCCGTCTCCTCCGGGGCCTCCGCGGGCTCCTCGGCGTGGGGCGCGGCCCCGCCGCCGTGACCGGCCCGGAGCTCCTCGGCCATGTGCTCGATCTCCACCTTCAGGAGGAGGAGCTCGTAGTTGCCGTGCCATTGCACGAAGTCCGCGCCGCCCATGAAGGCGCCGTGCTTCGCCGTCCGGCCGTAGTAGTGCCAGTAGTCGAAGTGCTGGAACTCGATGGGCTCGTCGAAGGGCTCCGGGGTGAGCAGCCCCTCCTCGCGCAGGGAGGCCACCAGGTCGTTGACGGCCGCGACCTTCTCGTTGGTCGTGTGGAGCACCGTCTCCGCCTCCTCGAAGAACCGGTCCACCGGCTCCTTGGTGTGGCACTTCGTGCAGACCTGCTTCATCTCGTCCTGGCCGCGGGCGTAGGCCGGCCGCTTCTCGGAGACCGGCGCGAACAGGTACCAGGACAGGCGCTCCGTCGTGTCGTGGGTGACGCCCATTCCCTCCAGGCCGCTCATGTGGCAGGTGGCGCAGGTGGGCACCGGCATGTCGGCGGTCGTCAGCTCCTTGGGGTCCGCGTCCAGGTTCATGAAGTGGCTCTGTGCCTCGAACAGCGCGCCGTGCTTCGACTCCATGTAGATCTCGAGCTGGGAGTGGTCCGGGCCCATGTGGCACTGACCGCACGTGGACGGCTGCCGGGCGAGGGCCACGGAGGCGTCGTGCCGGGAGTGGCAGTGGGTGCAGGTCCCGATGGAGCCGTCGTCGTTGGGTTTGCCGACCGAGTGGCACGTTCCGCAGCCCTTGGCGATGGCGCCGGCGCCCTCCATCTGGGCCAGCTTGTTGGCGGGGCGCTCCACGGTGCCCGGGTGGTAGCGCTCCGCGTCGGCGATCTGCTCCTCGGTGAAGTCCTCCGCGCCCCGGACCGCGGCCCAAGCCGGCGCCGCGTGGCGGCTCCGCGCATACTGGTCGTACTCGGTCACGTGGCACTGCTTGCAGTTGGCCGCCGTGAGCCCCTCGGAGATCGTGAAGCCCCGGTGCTCCACCCCCTCCTGGCCCTCCATGGGCCGGTGGCAGTCCAGGCACGTCACGCCGTTCGCCGCGTGGCTGCTGCGCTCGTACTGGTGCACCACGGCCGAGGTCTCGTTCCGGTGGCACGTCGCGCACTTGCCGGTCGCCTCGACGAACTCCGGCGCCGGCTGGCGCAGGTCGCGCTCGGGGCGGGCGCCGTGGAGCAGCAGGGCGGCGACGATGAGGGCGGTGCCGATGAACACCGCGATGAACACGGACTTGAACGACATGGCGTCCTCCCGGCGTAGGCGTGGCTCTCGGGTCCGGTGGCGCAAGCGGACCAGCACGCCGGCCGGGTGTCAAGCGTCTACTCGCTTGATAGCCTGGGGTCACCGCGTGATGCTTCTCTCGGCCCTCAGGGCAGGGGGGGCGTGCTCAGCTCTTCGTAGGGATCCAGAAGCTCCGCCGTACCCGTGTCCAGCCACGTACGGAAGAAGTGGCGCGACTGGAGGCGGCACTCGGGGCTGAAGGGCGTGTTGTCGTGGGTGGCCGCCGTGGCGCCCGAGCCCCCGCCGACGCGGTCGTACTGGAAGAAGCCCGCCGTGGTCCCGCTCCCGTCGACGTTGGCCTCCACGGGCAGCGTGTCCCGCGGGAGGAGCGCCACCTCGTCAAGGACCTCGCCCACGTGGGGGATGCCCATGGCCCGAGCGAGGGCCTTGCCGGCGGCCGGCGGGACCGTCTCGTCCTCGATGGCGACCGGAAAGAGGACGTCCGGCACGTTCCCCTCCACGCGCCGATCCGTCAGCACGTGCGCGCCGAAGGTCGCCGGATCGGCGGCGTCCACCACCGTCTGGCCCACGACCAGCAGGCGCTCGAACAGCGCCCGCGAGCCGACCAGGTTGATGATGAGATCCTCGAACTGCTTCACCTGCTCCGTGTCGGTGGCGAAGACCAGGAGGCGCCCGCCGGCCACGGTCAGCACGGCCGCGTCCACGTCGTCCGTGGCGGCCAGCAACGGCGGGCCCATCATCCCGCCCAGGCTCGTGCCGTGATAGCCGAGGCGGGACACGTCCAGGTCCGGCTCGCCGTCCCCGTCCACGTCCGGGGCGTCACGGATCAGCTCGACGACCTGGAGGCGGTCCAGGAGCGTCTGGTTGAAGTTGCCGCGCAGCGCCAGGGCGTCGACGGTGAGGCTCTCGAGGCTCAGGCCCAGGAACTTCATGGCGTCCAGCTCGTCGTCCTCCTCCGGGGCGTTGCTGGGGTGATCGCCGTGCTCCATGGCGTCGGCCGCAACCACCGCGAAGCCGTCCGGGACGACCATCCCGGCCACGGTCTTGCCGTGCCCGCGGCGGCCGTTGATGCCGTGCCCCGCCAGGACGACCGGGAAGGGCCCCTCGCCCTCGGCGGGCAGCCACACGCTCACGGGAAGCTCCCAGGGCGCCTCGGGCGTGGGCGTCTCGACGTGTCGCCCGTCGCGGTAGTCGAACGCCTCGAACGTGCCCTCGCAGCGGATGCGATCGCCCTCGTCCTCGCAGGTGGGCGGCGCCGTCCAGGCGTAGTCCCGGGTCTTCACGTCGGCCGCGGCCTCCAGGACGACGCCCAGATCGGCGTGGGTCGTGAACACCGTGGCGGCGCTGATGTCGGCGGCGTCGAGCCCGGTGCGCTCGAGCAGGTCCGCGTAGCGGCCCTCCAGGCGCTCCAGGGCGGGGTCGGCCGCCTGCCCCGTGAGGACGTCGCGCAGGGCCGGGGACGGGGAGACGCAGCCGCCCTCGGCGTCCAGCAGGCCGGTCGTGGCGACAACCGCGTGGCGCGTCCCCGGTCGGAAGGGGCGGAGGGGCCACAGGACGATGTTCTTCGCGTCCTCGTTCAGCCACGCCTCGTACGGCACGCGGGTCGGCGGCTCGGTCTCCAGATCCAGGAGCATGAGCGCGTCGGAGGTCACGGACGCCTCGGCGCCGGTGGGGACCTCCGCCAGGGGCGCCGTGAAGCGCAGGACGGCGCCGGCGTTGCGCCCGAAGCCCGACAGGAGGTTCATGTCCTGGAAGGAGCCCCGGAGGAGGTCCGGCATGTCCGGGATCCAGGGGGCGTTGGCCTCCGTGTAGTGGAGCCGCAGGCCCGTGGGGCTGTCCGGCGCGTCCAGGGTGTGGAAGTCGTCCGGGAAGGTCTCCAGGTCCTCGCCCGCCACGGGATCCCAGCGATAGGCCGTGTCCCCCTCGCACCAGGCGATGGGCGGGCTCGCGTCGACCTCCTCGGTGGAGCCGTCGGTCGTCGCGTCCGGCGTCGTTCCCGCGTCGTCCGTGGAGTCGGGCGTAGCCGCGTCCTCCGAGCCGCTCGCGTCCGGCTGCGCAGCCGGGTCGCCACCGTCGTCGCAGGCCACCAGGACCGCTCCGAGGAAACACAGGGCCAGCGCTCGTCTCATCGTTCTGCTCCCGCGCGTCGTGACGGCGGGGAATCTACCGCCTGGCGGCACCCGGTGCCAGCACGCCGCGGTCTTGACCGTGCCCGGAGGCCGTGCAAACCACTTGGACCTGGAACTCGAGGACTTCGCGCGGAGTCCAGGAGCCTGTAGGGTATTGCGGACCGAGCGAGCCCGTGGCGATTTCGTCCAGATCGGCGTTCGACGGTTCTGTAGTCGAACCAGTAGGTTCGGCGGAGGGTTCTCGAGCGTCGAGATGGGCGGAAGCGGCCGGGAATCGCGACGGGAGCATATGCGCTACAGGCTCCTAGCGACGTCGACGCGCCGGGGGTTCCTCGGGCGCTTGCTGCTCGGGGCCGCGGCGGCGCTTCCGCTGCTCGGTCGTGGCCGCACCGCGCGGGCCGGCATCGGCCCGGGGCGCTTGCGCAGCGTGGATCGTGGTCGGGACGGGACGACGCTGTACCTGGACCTGGACCACGGGCCGTTCCCGTGCCGGGACGCGCCGTACCAGGACGCGACGACCGTGGTGTTCGTGCCGCGGCACTTCCGCCCTCGCGACGGCCTGGTGGACCTGGTCGTCCACTTCCACGGACACCGGACGACGGCCCCGGAGGCCATGCGCCACCACCGCCTCCGGGAGCAGCTCGTCGACAGCCTGCAGAACGCCATCCTGGTGATCCCCCAGGGCCCCGTGCGGGCGGTGGACTCCGGCGGCGGCAAGCTGGAGCGTCCGAAGGGCTTCCTCTACTTCCTGGCGGAGGTCCGCCGGACGCTCCAGACGGACGAGGTGGTGGAGATCCTGGGCGAGGGCGCGCCTCGTCCCCGCGCCCGGGTCGGGCTGGTCTGCCTGTCGGTTCACTCGGGCGGCTACAAGGTCGCGGCGCGCTGCCTGGACGTGGGCGGCTATCCGGTCCGGGAGGTCTACCTCTTCGACGCCCTGTACGGCGAGCTGGAGACGTTCGTGGACTGGATCGGGGCCCGGCGACACGCGCGATCCTCCCGGCGGAGGCACAAGCTCGTCAGCTTCTACGCCGAGGAGACGGTGGTCCGGCTCCACCGGGACCTGATCCGCCTGCTCCGCGAAGCCCGGCTGCGCTTCGTCCGGGAGACTCCCGGCGACCGCATCGGCAGGGGGCAGCTCGTGCGGAGCCGCGTGGCGCTCCTCGAGCGGGACCTGGAGCACGAGGAGGTCCCATGGCGCGAGAACGCCCTCCGGGACTGCCTGTTGGCGTCGTGCCTGTCGCGCCGCCTGGCGTCGGACTGGTTCGCCCACCGCGCGGCGCCGCGGCCCATCGACCGCCGGCAGTAGCCTCCGTCGCCGGCGGGGTCGCCGGTCCGTCGCCGGCGGGGTCGCCGGTCGACCATACACATCTCCCCGGTCTGAAAGGGCTCGCGCCAAGGCGCCAAGCCGCAAAGGCACGGAGAACACGGGAAGATGCAGTACAACCGCCGTCCCCGGCGGTCACTGCCCCGCGGGGGCTCAGCCCTTCGGCTCGGCGATGACCAGGGCGAAGTCCCCGTCCTTCCAGTAGCCGTAGCGGAAGGGGAGGGGGCCGATGTCGTCGCGCTTCCGATAGGCGCGGCGCATGTCGGGCTGGTAGTCCGGGTTGAAGCCCTCGGAGATGCGCACGAGCTTGCCGAACAGCCGCGTGTCGAAGCGCTCCGTGAGCTCGGAGTACTCCAGCCCGGTCTCGTCCTGGACGATGGACAGCGCGCGATCCCGGACGATCCCGGCGACCACGTCGAAGGTGCGCCACTGGGGCAGGTGGGAGGCGGCCTTGAAGACCACGCGCGCGTGCGAGACGCGTTCCAGCCACTTCCGGCCGGCCTCGTCCGTCTCCAGGTTCTCGTCGGACAGGTCCAGGTTCACGTAGTCCACCAGGACCTGCTGGTCGTCGGCGCGGCGCTCGAGCTTCAGCCGGACCGAGGACCAGGTCCCGACGTCGTCCGGGGCGCCGGGGTGCGGCTCGATCCGCGCGTCGTCGCCGATGCGGATGGGCTGCACGTCCGTCACGTCGAAGCCCTCGCGCTCCGCCATCACGGCGATCACGATGGTGAGGCCCTCGATGGGGGCCGTGTGGCTGTCGAAGCGCTCGTACAGCTTCCTGGTCTTGAAGAAGCCGCTGCGGCCGTAGTGCTTCGTCGCCGCGTCGAAGACCTGCATCATGTCCCGCAGCGGGGCTTCCGGGGCCGTGAGATCGGGCACCCGGCCGGCGTCCTGCTTGGCCACCATGACGTACCGGTCGGCCTCCGGGTAGAAGCGGTGGATCGTGGCGAAGTCCGGCCCCGAGAACGGGTAGAAGACGAGGTCGCCCTCCTCGTAGGCGAGGCGATCCCTCGCCCAGTCTCGCATGGGCGTACCCAGCCGCCGCTCGAAGTTCTCCCAGTGCGTGGCGATGCGCTCCAGGAAGCCGCCCAGGCGGTCGCGACCCACGGCGTCGAGGCTCGCCTCCGGCACGGACATGCCGGCCAGGACGCGGGCGGTCTCCGAGGGCGACAGCGGGGACGCGGCGCGGGCCGGCCCGGCGATCGAGGCGACCAAGCCGAGGCTCAGGGCGGCGTGCAACAGGCGCGCGGCGACGTGCTTCATGGGCTCTCCTACCGGGTGGGGCGACGCATGATGCCTCCACGGCCGCCCGGGGCCAACCGCGGAGGTGTCCTCCCGGCGAACGACGGCGTGGGTGGGTCGTATTCCGCGGCCGGCCTCCTGTACGGCGTCTTCGGAGCGCTCCGCCTGGGCGTGGCCATCGACGCGGTGCTGATCGCCGGCGCCCTGGCCCTGGCCGTCCGAGCCTTCGAGATCCCGGCGCGGTCCACGGCCGCCGGGAGGGGCGGCCGTCGCGCGCTCAGACGAGGACGGCCAGCGACAGGGCCAGGGTCAGGGTCAGCAGCCCGAGGCTGAAGGCGAGGAAGAGGACGTCGGCGCGGGCCTCGAAGTCGTCACCAGGCGGCGGAGGCACGTCTCGCCGTGACTTCGAACGCATCGTGGGCTCCCGTCCGGGAGGGGAAGGGGGTGCTCGGCCGCGAAGCAAGGTGCGTGCCCGCCCCAGCGCCGCGTCCCGGTGGAACCGATCTTGCTGCCCTACACGGCACGCTCACGCCCGAGGAGGAGACGATGTACGCTCGTTGGACGGTGTCGCTGTTCGCGTGCCTGGTGCTCTCCGCCTGCGCGTCCCGCCCCGAGCTGAAGCCGGCTCCGGGTGCCGAGGAGCTCGCCTCGGGACCGGGCTCCGGGGCCCGGGCCAGCGCGGCCGGCGTCACGGTGGAGGCGCGCGCCGGGGCCTGGTCGGGCTTCCCGGAGACCCTGGACGAGGTGACGCCGCTGCTCCTGGCCGTCGCCAACGACGGCGACGTGCCGGTGCGGGTCCGCTACGCCGAGATCGGACTGGCCACACAGGACGGCGTGCGCCTCGCGGCCCTTCCCCCCCTCGCCCTCGACGAGGAGCAGGTGGAGCCCGTCGAGTCGGTCCCCTACTCGTGGTCCGGCTTCTACGTCGCGCCCTACGGCGCCCACTACTATCCCGAGCACGAGGCGTGGGCCGGCGGCTTTCTGGTCGACCGCGTCTACTACGACACCCACTACCCTGCGCTGCGGCGGGTGGACCTGCCCACGCCGGACATGATCCGCCGCGCCCTGCCCGAGGGCGTCGTGGAGCCCGGCGGCCGGGTCATGGGCTTCGTCTACTTCCAGGAGCTCCCGGAGGGGGCGGAGCAGGCCACGCTGACCATGGACGTGGTGCACGCGGCCACCGGCAGGACCATCGACACGGTCCGCATCCCCTTCGTCGTGGACTGACGGCGAGCCGAGCCGCGGGCAGAACGCCCCCGCCCGTGGCGGATCGCCCCGGTCAGCTCCGGAGGTTCCAGCCGGTGGAGAGGACGCGCCAGGCCACCGCGAGCAGCGCGACGAGCATGCCCAGCACCGCGGCCAGGCTGGCGCCGAGGGGTACGTCGGACACGCCCAGCAGGCCGTCTCGGAGCCCGTTGACCATGTAGAGGATCGGGTTGAAGCGGCTGATGGTCTGCCAGGGCTCCGGGAGCATGTCGATGGAGTAGAAGACCCCGCCCAGGAAGGTCAGGGGCGTGAGCACGAAGTTCGGGACGATGGCCAGGTGGTCGAACTTCTCCGCCCAGATGGCCACGATGAGCCCCAGGGTGGCGAACGCGGCGCTCACGGCCAGGGCGAAGCCGATGGTGTAGGCGAGGCTCCGGATCTCCAGGCCGACGAAGGCCACGGCGACGGCCCAGACCAGGACCCCGACGATCGCCGCGCGGAGGACGGCGGCCCCCACGTAGCCCACCAGGAGCTCCGCGGGGCCGAGGGGCGCCACGAGGAAGTCCACCGTCGTCCCGTTGATCTTCGACTGGAAGAGGCTCGAGGCCGAGTTCAGGAACGAGGCGTTGATCATCGCCAGCATCATCAGGCCCGGCACGACGAACTCGATGTAGGGCACCCCGTCGATGGTGGCCAGGCGCTTGCCCAGGGCCACGCCGAAGACCAGGAAGTACAGGCTCGTCGTCGCCAGCGGCGACAGCACCGTCTGGAGCCAGACCTTCGTGAAGCGGCGGATCTCCTTGCGGAGTAGCGTGCGCAGGCCCGTCCAGTTGACGCGCGGGGCGCGGGTGGTCGCCGGCGCGCTCATGTCTCCCCCTCGTCGGCGGCGTGGACCAGGTCGACGAAGATCTCCTCGAGGGTGGTCTGGCGCACGCAGATGTCCAGGGGCTCGACCCGCTCGCGGACGACGTGGATGGCCTGCTCCAGCTCCGCGGCGTCGTGCCAGGGGACGACCAGGCAGCGCGCGCCGTCCAGCGTCGTGCCCGCGGGCGCCCAGTCGGGGACGCCGTCCACGTCGTCGGGCAAGGTGATGCAGACGTGGCCCTCGCGGTGGCGCCCCATGAGCTGATCGCGTTCGTCCACGGTCACGATGCGGCCGCGGTGGATGATGGCGATGCGATCCGCCAGCTCCTCGGCCTCCTCGAGGTAGTGGGTCGTGAGGATGATGGTGGTCCCCCGGTCCCGGAGCTGTCGGACCACGTTCCACAGGTCCTTCCGGAGCTCCACGTCCACGCCCGCCGTGGGCTCGTCGAGGAAGAGGAGCTTCGGGTCGTGGACCAGGGCCTTGGCCACCAGCAGCCGCCGCTTCATCCCGCCGGAGAGGTGGCGGGTGTAGGCGTGACGGTGATCCCACAGGGAGAACAGCCGGAGCAGCTCCTCGCAGCGGTCGCGGTCCGGCTCCACGCCCATGAAGCCCATCTGGATCTCGAGGCTCTCCAGGGGCGTGAAGAAGGGGTCGAAGTTGATCTCCTGCGGCACCAGGCCGACCAGCCGGCGGGTGGTCCGGAAGTCGCGCCGGGTGTCGTGGCCGAACACGCGGATGTCGCCGGACGTGTGCCGCGACAGGCCCGCGATGCAGGAGATGAGGGTCGTCTTTCCGGCGCCGTTGGGCCCGAGCAGGGCGAAGATCTCCCCGTCCCGGACGCTGAGGTCCACCCCGTTCACGGCCGTGAACCCGCCGAAGCGCTTGGTGACCCCGCGCAGCTCCAGCGGATGCTCCGGCTCGGCTCCTTTCGCGTCGCGTTCGCCCATGGCGCTCGGATGGTGGGCGGGCGGCGCGCGGGCGTCAACCCGGAGCACGGCGCAGGCCATCGGGGTGCCCTGCGCCGTGCTCCAGGGGGCTCGTCAGGAGGCCGTGGCCTCGGAGCCCAGGTGCTCCGCGGCGCCCTGGAGCCGCTGGCGGGCGATCCAGTCGACGTCCTCGGTGCAGGACATCAGGACCCGGAGCAGGTACCCGTCGAAGGCCGCGATGGCCGCGTACAGCACCGCCAGCGCGAACGCGGCGGACGCCAGCTCGGCGACGACCATGAGCGCGCCGGCCACGGCGGTGAGGAAGCTCAGGGCGACCAGCATGCGATGGGCGGTGTTGCTCCCCCGCGTGAGCAGCAGCAGGAAGGCCACCTGCACGACGCCCAGCCCGGCCAGCGCGACGTGGAACGGCGGTCCCGCGACGGCCACGCCGACCACCATGAACAGCAGCGCGTTGAAGGCGATCAGCCCGAAGGACAGCTTCAGTCGTTTGCGCATCGTCTCTCTCCCCGGTCCCCCGTGCCCGTGCGGCGCGGCGGATCCGACCGCATTCACGGGACCCGATCTCCCTCTTCGGCACGCGACGGGCGAGCCTTGAGGAGTTTTTCCCGGCGGCCTGCGACCGGGGCCGGACCCGGGGCGCCGCGCGGGGCGGGTGCTACCCCGGGCCCGTGCTACGCACGCGACCCTGCCGGCCGAGAAAATGTGAAATGAGTAGGCTTGACCCCACTCGCGCCGCGGAGCTACACGAGTCAACGGACCAGGCGGCGGGCGAGCTGGTCCTCGTACAGGGACTGCGGCTCCAAGGCGGCGGCGGCGCCGAGGCCCTCGGTGTAGTCCTCGGGGGCGGTGCCGGCGGCCTCGGCGGCGTCGAGGGAGGTGAGGACCAGGAGGTCCGGGCCGGTGCCCACCACGTAGCCGTCGCCGTACTGGCGCGAGTGGAGCGCGCCGGGGCCCGTCGTGTTCCAGAAGACGTTCTCGGTGGCCGTGTGGCCCGCACCGCTGGACCAGTCCCGGCGGTTGACGGCGCCCCAGCCGTCCTCGAGCACGGCGGAGTCGATCAGGTTCGCCGTGGCCAGGGAGTGGTGGAACTCGGACAGGCCCGTCGTCGTCCAGGGGAAGTCGGGGGACTGGACGGTGGCGCCGTCCCGGCTGACCACCCGGAGCCACACGCACCCGGTCAGCCCGAAGCCCCAGTTCTGGATGAAGTTGTGGCGGCCGGCCTCGGCGATCAGGTCCCGGAAGAGGATCTCGCTGGAGGTGCGCACCTGGAAGAGATAGCCGTTGCCCCCGCCGCCGCGGTTCTGGGCCAGGGCGAGCGTGCTGTCGGCCACCGTGACGCGCTTCGAGGCCCGGACCAGCAGCCCGTTCGACTGCAGGTGCGCCCCGGCACCGTCGCCCTCCTCGGGCGCCCCGGGGGAGGGGAAGGAGGCCACGTCGCGGATCCACGCGTCCTCCACGTGGCGCATCTCCAGGACGCTGACCTGGTCCTGCGCCCAGGCCTCCTGCCAGCCGACGGCGTTGGCGAGGCCCAGGGACTCGACGCCCACCTCCCGCAGGAGGCCGGTGACGCGCCGCACGCTCGCCCCGTGGGCGGTCTTCATGGCGTAGCGGAGCGGCACGTCCACGGTGATCCGGTGGGGCGTGGTCGACGTGTCCACGGCGATGACCTCGCGCCGGAAGAACGGCTGCCACGTGCCGTCGAAGGCCTGCCACGTGTCGACCATGCCGTGCTCGGCCTGGAACGCCTCGGTGATGACCTGGCCCACGTCCGCGTCGTCGCCGGGGGCGAAGCTGGAGGCGTCCTCCACCTCGAGGACCGTGTCGAAGGCCCCGGCGTCGGAGGAGAGGGCGGCCTCGGCGGTGACCTCCGGCGCCCCGGAGAACATGACGTGGGCCTGGTAGGACAGCCCCTCGTGCCTCGTGAACCAGAGGCGGCTGTCCTCCGGCCCCTCGCCGCGGAGGACGACCCGCGAGCCCTCCACCCGCAGCGTCCCGTCCACCCGGTAGAGCCCAGCCGGGACGAGGACCACGCCGCCGCCGGCCTCCTCCGCGGCGTCGACGGCGGCCTGGAGGGCGTCCGTGGCGTCGCTCGTCCCCGTGGGGTCGGCACCGAAGCCCTCCAGGACGTCGAATGTGGCCTCCGGGACGTCCTGTGCCAGGGGGCCTTCGCCGTTCCGGTACCCCGCCCAGGAGAAGTCCTGCAGGGCGTGGCCCTCCTCCGTGGCGAAGCCGGGAGCCCAGTCCTCCGGGTACAGGGCGCTGCGCCACGGCGCGATCTCGCCAGCGTCCGCGTCCTGCGGCCCGGCGTCTCCGTCCGCCGTGTCGACGGGCGCGTCCGGCGCCGGGATCTCGTCGGCCGCGGTGTCCGCGAGACCGCCGTCCCCCGTCTCGGGGCCGTGATCCGGCAGGGGGATGTCCGGCTCGGCGTCGTCGGCCGCGTCGGCGCTCGGGTCCGGAGCGTCGGCGGTCGGCGCCGCGTCGGCGTCCGCGTCGGCCGGGGCCGCGTGCCGATCGTCGCCGTCCCCGCTGCAGGCGACGAGGAGGACGAGGACCGCGATCGGGACCGGGAGACGCATGACGCGAGGGCCAGCCTAGGCCCGCCGGAGGTCGCGCGGCAAGGCGGGCCGGGTCGTTTTCGGGTTGGGGCGATGGCGCGGTCGTGCTAGGTCGCACAGCCGGACGTCCTCGTGTCGAATGGAGCGCGTCATGATCCCGAGCCGACCTTCGAGACTCCTCATCCCCTGTGCCCTGGCCCTGCTGCTCGCCGCCTGCGGCGACGACGGCGGCGGGGACGGCGGCGAAGCCGACGTGCAGACCGACGCCCCGGGCGACGTGGGGGGCGGCGATCTTCTCCCCGACGCGCCGGGCGACGTGCCCGTCGACCCGGACGGCACGCCCGACGCCGGCCCCGACGAGGGCCCGGACGTGCCCGACGCGGAGCCCGACACCACGGAGACCCCGAAGCCGGTGCCGGGGCAGGTGGTCTTCGTCGAGATCATGCGCGATCCGCAGGCCGTCGCCGACACCGAGGGCGAGTGGGTCGAGGTGATCAACCTGGGCGAGGAGGCCGCGGACCTGAACGGCTGCCTCCTCGAGAGCGACAACGACGCCATCCACACCATCGCGGCGGACGGCGGCCTGGTCGTCGAGCCCGGCGCGCTGCTCGTGCTGGGGCCGAACGCCGACACGGCGACCAATGGGGGCGCGAGCGTCGACTACGCCTGGGAGGACATCACCCTGGGCAACGACGCGGACGCCATCACGCTGGCCTGCGGCGGCACCGTCGTCGACGCGGTCGAGTGGGACGCCTCCTGGCTCGCACCCCAGGGCGCCGCGATCCAGCTCGACCCGGAGTCGTACCACCCCGTGGACAACGACGCCGCCGCCAACTGGTGCGGCGCGTTCGAGGCCTACGGAGACGGGGACTACGGGACCCCGGGCGCGGACAACCCGGCCTGTCCGGAGGCCACCCCGGTGGACCACTGCCGGCTGCAGGGCCCGGCCGTCCTGGAGGGCTTCGTGGGCGAGGACGTGTCGTTCACCGGGCGCGTGCGGGCCGCGGGCCTCACGGACGCCACCTCCGCCACGGACGTGACCCCGCTCCTGCAGGCGCAGGTGGGCTACGGCCCCGACTCCTCGAACCCGCAGGCCCTCGACTCCGAGTGGACGTGGCTGCCCGCCGAGCCCGACGAGACCTGGGACGACGCCGAGGAGCCCGGCCATGACCAGTACGTGCGGCAGTTCCCGTCGCCCGAGGAGGGGGCCTGGGACGTCGCCTACCGCTTCTCCGCCGACGGCGGCCTGTCCTGGACGGTGTGCGACCTGGACGCCGGCGAGGGGGCGGACGGCTCGGAGGACGGCTATCAGTCGGCCAACGCGGGCGACCTCACCGTGGTCCAGGACCCGTGCGTCCCGAACCCGTGTGACGACCCGCCCGCGAACACCTGCGACGGGGACGTCCTGGACAAGTACCCGTTCGAGGGCACCTGCGCGGTGGTCGAGGGCGCCGCCTCGTGCGAGTACGCGCCGGAGACCCAGGACTGCGCCGACCTCGGCACGACCTGCGAGGCGGGCTCGTGCGTAGGCGTGAGCAGCAGCCCGACGCCGGGAAGCGTGGTCATCACGGAGATCATGAAGAACCCCGCCGCCGTGTCCGACGGGGACGGGGAGTGGTTCGAGGTCACCTACGTGGGCGACGGCGCCGTGGACCTCCAGGGGTGCAGCCTGGAGAGCACCAACGACCCCGGCCACACCATCGCCGCCGGCGGGCCGCTCCTCGTGGCCTCCGGAGACTTCCTCGTCCTGGGCGCGAACGCCGACGACGCGGCCAACGGCGGCGCGCCCGTGGACTATGCCTACGCGGGGATCACCCTCGCGAACGGCGACGACGTCCTGCGCCTCGTGTGCGGCCAGGTCATCGACGAGGTCGCCTGGGACGACGGCGGCACGTTCCCGGACCCGAACGGCGCGTCCCTGAGCCTGGACCCGAGCGCCTTCGACGCGGACTCGAACGACGGGGGGCTCGCGTGGTGCGAGGCGACGAGCGCCTACGGGGCGGGCGACCTCGGCACGCCGGGCACGCTGAACGACGCGTGCCCCGACCCGTGCGAGGGGGTGGTCTGCGACGCGCCGCCCGCGCCCGAGTGCGACGGTGACACGCTCCTGACGTACGCCGAGACGGGCACATGCGCGGTCGGCGAGTGCAGCTACGAGGTGGCGGAGTCCACCGACTGCACCCTGGGCGGGCAGGTCTGCTTCGGCGGGGCCTGCATGGACGAGAGCGACGTCCCCCTGCCGCCCGAGGCCGGCGACGTGGTCATCAACGAGATCATGCAGAACCCGGACGACCCGGGAGACATCGACGCGGAGTGGTTCGAGGTGCGCAACACCACCGGCCACCAGGTGGTCCTCGACGGCTGCGAGATCCGGAGCGACAACGACTCGCCGTGGAGCGCGGACGGCGTCGTGCTGCCGGCCGACGCCCTGGTCGTGTTCGGGATCAACGGCGACGAGGCCACCAACGGCGGCGTGGCCGTCGACTACGAATACGAGAGCCTCACCCTGGGCAACGGGTCGGACAACCTGTGGCTCGAGTGCGGCGACCTGGTCGTCGACGAGGTCGCCTGGGACGGCGGGGCGACCTTCCCCGACACCGAGGGCGCCTCGATGCAGCTCGATCCGGCCTTCCTGGACTTCGAGCTGAACGACGAGGGCGAGGCGTGGTGCGCGGCGGCGCTGCCCTACGGCGACGGAGAGCTCGGCACCCCGGGGGGCGACAACCACGCCTGTGACGACCCGTGCGTCGGCGCGGTCTGCGACACCCCGCCCGCGCCCGACTGCGACGGCGAAGTGGTGCAGGAGTACGAGGCGGCCGGCACGTGCGTGGAGGGCGAGTGCGTCTACGACGTGGCGAGCACCACGGACTGCACCGGGACCGGCGACGTCTGCCACCAGGGCGCCTGCGTGGAGCCGGGCAGCGTCCCGCCCGCGCCGGCCGCCGGCGAGGTCATCATCACGGAGGTCATGGCGGACCCCGCGGCGGTGAGCGACGCGGACGGCGAGTGGTTCGAGATCGTCAACCTGGGCGCCGGCCCGGTGGACCTGAGCGCGTGCGTCCTGGAGAGCGACGGCGACACGGCCCAGCCCATCGAGAGCAGCGGCCCGTATCCCCTCGGCGCCGACGCCTACCTGGTCCTCGGCGTCAACGGGGACGCCGGCACCAACGGCGGCGTGACCGTGGACTACGTCTACGCGGGGCTGCAGCTCCACAACATGGAGGACACGCTGGCTCTCCGCTGCGACGGCGTGGTCGTGGACGTGATCCTCTGGGACTCGACGTTCCCGCTGACGAGCGGGGCCTCCATCCAGGTGGACCCGGCGTTGTCGGACCACGAGTTCAACGACGAGGCCGAGGCCTGGTGCGCCTCGCTCCTGCCGTTCGGGGACGGCGACACGGGCACGCCGGGGGCCGAGAACCACGCCTGTGACGACCCGTGCGTCGGCGTGACCTGCGACGCCCCGCCCGCGCCCGACTGCGCCGGCGACGTGGTGCAGGTCTACGCGACGGAGGGCGTCTGCGAGGACGGCGCGTGCCTCTACGACGTGGCCGACACCACGGACTGCACCGCCACGGACCAGGCCTGCTTCGACGGGCAGTGCGTGGACGCGGCCGACGTGCCGGTCCTGCCCGCCGAGGGCGAGGTGGTCATCACCGAGGTGATGTACGACCCCGTCGCCGTGGACGACGCGGACGGCGAGTGGTTCGAGGTCGTCAACACGACGGGCGAGGCCCTCGACCTGCAGGGCTGCGCCATCGGCAGCACGAACGACGCGGACCACGTCATCGACGCCGAGCCGTCCCTGTCCATCGGCCCGGGCGCCACCGCGGTCTTCGCCGTGAACGGCGACGCGGAGACCAACGGCGGCGCGCCCGTGGACTACGTCTACGACGGCCTCTTCTTCGGCAACGACGGCGACAGCGTGTCCCTCACGTGCGGCGGCGTGCTCGTCGACGAGGTGGCGTGGTCCGAGGTCGACGGGTGGCCGAACGCCGACGGCGCGTCGCTGCAGCTCGACCCGGGGGCCTACGACGCGGCCGCCAACGACCTGGTGGAGAGCTGGTGCATGGCCACGGAGGCCACGGGCGGCGGCGATCCCGGCAGCCCGGGCGCCGAGAACCCGCCGTGCCCCACCGCCTGCGACGACGTGGTCTGCGACCAGCAGCCCTCGCCGGCCTGTGACGGGGATACGGTCCTCGAGTTCTCCTCCAACGGCACTTGCGAGGACGGCGAGTGCATCTACGGCGTGGCCGGCACCACGGACTGCACGCAGACCGGCCAGGTCTGCCAGTCGGGCGCCTGCGTCGACCCGGGGCAGGCCGCGGCGGTGCCGGGCCCGGGCGACGTCGTCATCACCGAGATCATGAAGAACCCCGATCCCGTCCTCGACTCGAACGGCGAGTGGGTGGAGCTGTACAACGCCTCCGACGCGGACGTGGACGTGAACGGCTGTGTCGTCTCCAGCCCCATCGAGCCGGACGAGACGATCGACACGGGAGGCCCGCTGATCCTCGCCCCCGGCGACTTCGTGGTCCTGGGCGTGAACGACGCCACCGGGGACAACGGCGGCGTGGACGTGGCCTGGGTCTGGTCCGCGCTCACGCTCGGGAACAACTCGGACACCTTCACCATCGCCTGCGACGGGACGACCGTGGACTCCGTGACCTACGACCCCGTGGACTTCCCCGACACCAAGGGCGAGGCCCTGAGCCTGGACCCGGCCGCCTTCGACGCCGACCTGAACGACGACGGGGCCAACTGGTGCGACGCCACCACGCCCTTCGGGACCGGTCAGCTCGGGACCCCCGGCGCGGAGAACCCGTCGTGCCAGTGAGCCAGATGATGTGGGGGGCGACCCCTGTCCGGCGCCCCTGGCGTGCGACGGCGATCTCTGCATCGAGCCCTGAGCCGCCTTTTCACGCCGCCCGCGGCGCGTTAGGGTCCCCCGCCGAGGACCCATGACCCGACGGGGGGCACCATGTTCGAGGATGTCGAGAGGAAGGGCGGTGTGCCGCAGCTCACGCGGAGGCACTTCGACGAGGACTTCGCGGATCGCCACCTGCTCCACGGCGTGATCACGCGCTGGGCGCAGGAGACGCCGGACAAGCCGGCGATCATCGACGCCGAGACCGACAAGGCGTGGACCTTCGCCGAGTTCGATCGGACGACGACGGCGATGGCCCTGAAGCTCCTCGACATGGGCTATGAGAAGGGCGACTTCCTGGCCACGTCGCTCCCGCTCCTCCCCGAGCACATCTTCCTGGAGTACGCCTGCTTCAAGATCGGCGTCGTGATGGCGCCGCTGGACCTCCGCCTGAAGGGGCCGGAGGTCATCCGGAGCCTCGGCCTCATCGAGCCGAAGGGCTTCGCGTTCCTCGGCGAGACTCCCGTGGCGGACTTCTCCGAGCTGGGGCGGGCGGTGCAGCAGAGCTGCCCGTACATCCGGGACTTCATCCAGTTCGTGCCCCCGGGCGAGGAGATCGAGGGCGCCGTCTCCGCCTTCAGCGTCGCCGCGGACGCCGAGCGCCTCGCGAAGGAGGCCATGGCCGATCCCGCCGGCTCGGCGCTGCTGGCGCGCTTCCAGGAGATCACGGGGTCCATCGACGAGCGCGACGGCGCGCTGGTCATCTACACGACCGGCTCCACCGGGTTCCCGAAGCCGGCGCTGCTCTCCCACCGGAACGCCACCTGCCAGAACATGTGCCTGGGCGCGGCGTTCGGTATGGACGACCGGTCCCGGATGCTGGTGAACCTGCCGCCGTCCCACGTGGGCTGCCAGACCGAGCAGATGATGACCCCGTTCTTCTACGGAGGGACGGCGGTCATCCTGCACATCTTCGACGCCGAGAAGAGCCTGAAGGCCATCGAGGACTACCGGGTGACCGACTTCGGGCAGATCCCGGCGCTGTTCAACCTGCAGTGGCGGCTGCCCAACTACGAGGACTTCGACCTGTCGAGCCTGAACTTCGCCCTGTACGGCGGTCAGCAGGTCTCCCGGCCCTTCCTGGAGAAGCTCCAGGAGATGTGTCCGCGCTTCGGCACGGGCCTGGGCCTCACGGAGATGGCCGGCTTCGTCACCTACACGCCGCTCAACGGCACCGTCGACGACATCCTCGCCTCCGTGGGCCAGGACATGCCGGTCACCCCGATGACCATCCGCGCGCCCATGAACGAGGACGGTACGGCGGGCGACGTGCTCCCGGACGGCGAGGTGGGCGAGGTCTGCTTCGAGGGGCCCCAGGTCTTCCTCGGCTACGTCAACAACGACGAGGCCACCGCGAAGTCCATCTCGAAGGAGGGCGTGCTCTACACGGGGGATCTGGGCAGCCGCACCGAGGCGGGCCTCCAGTTCGCCGGCCGCTCCAAGCTGGTCATCAAGCCGAAGGGCTACCAGGTCTTCCCGGCCCAGGTGGAGGAGCACTTCGCCGATCTGGAGGAGAAGGTGGCCTCGGTCGGCGTCGTGGGCGTGAAGCACGAGGTCTTCAGCGAGGGCATCGTCGCCTTCGTCGAGAAGAAGCCCGGCGCGGACCTGTCCCACGACGAGCTGCACGAGCACGCCCGCGGCATCGCCTCCTACATGCGCCCGCTCCACTACGTCGTCCTCGACCACGGGGAGTTCCCGCTCAACCGTGTGTCCAAGACGGACTACGTGACGCTCAAGGAGCAGGCCCGGGACGAGGTGGAGGCCCTCCGCCGGCAGGGCGGCTGGGACCAGGGGTAGCCGCATCGACGGAGGCGGCGCCGGCCTGGCCCACGTGGCGCAGGGAGCGCTCGGAGGGCAGGTGGCGGCGAGACGGAGACGCCGGCCCGGTCGCAGGCCTCCCGCACCGGGCGGTCGGACAACCCGGCGCTCTCCGGCGAGGGGACGGGCTGCGAGTCGGCCCTGTCCGTCGGCCGGGGGTGGCGGCGCCCGCGCGGGCTCCGTTACGGTCGCGCGGGGGAGGAACGCGAATGCGCGACGCCGAGGACCTGCGAGAGACCCTCCGCCGCATCGACGGGCGGGGCTACAAGGCCTACAAGGACATCCGGGGCACCTATCGCCTGGGCGGCTGGACCCTGTGCGTGGACCACGTCCAGGGCGATCCCTTCGCCGCGCCCAGCCGACTCCGGCTCCAGGTGCCGGCCGGGGAGGCGGCCTTCCCGGCGTGGGCCACGAGCGGGGTGGCGCGCCACGCCCTCGCGGACCTCCTCACCCGGGCTTTCGACGACGCGGTCGCCGCCCTCGGACAGCTCCGGCGGGGCAGCGGCAAGAGCGGCCTGCTGGGCATCGAGCGGCCGACCCAGGAGATCCTCCGGCGCACGAGCGTGGTGGTGCACCCGGATCACGTGGAGGCCCGCTTCGTCGCGGGGCTCCCCGCGCGGGGACGCAGGGTCCTCGGGCGCCAGGCTGCCCAGCAGCTCCTGGAGGACGTCCCGGCGGTGGCCCGGCGCTCGCTCCTGTTCGAGGCCCTGGATCCGGACGCCGTGCGGCGCCACGTGGAGGCGGTGGAGGACCAGGAGGCCCTGCGGGCGGCCCTGGCCGATCGGGGGCTGGTGGCCTTCGTGGCGGACGGCTCCAGGCTCCCGCGGCGGAGCGGGGTGGACCCGCGACCCCTGACCGGGCAGGTGGTGCCCTTCGAGGCGCCGGAGGCGCTCGCCGTGGAGGTGGATCTCCCCCACGCGGGCCGGGTGCGGGGCATGGGCATCCCGGAGGGCGTCACCCTGATCGTGGGCGGCGGGTATCACGGCAAGTCGACCCTGCTGAACGCCGTGGAGCTCGGCGTGTGGAACCACGTCCCGGGCGACGGGCGGGAGCGGGTCGCGGCGCGCGCCGACACGGTGAAGATCCGCGCCGAGGACGGCCGCCGCGTGGAGTGCGTGGACATCAGCCCCTTCATCGACAACCTGCCGTTCGGGCGGGACACGCGGGCCTTCCGCAGCGACGACGCCAGCGGCAGCACCTCCCAGGCCGCCAACATCGCCGAGGCCCTGGAGGTCGGCGCGGGCGTGCTGCTCATGGACGAGGACACGTCCGCGACGAACTTCATGATCCGCGACCACCGGATGCAGGCGCTGGTGGCGAAGGATCGCGAGCCCATCACGCCGTACATCGACAAGGTCCGGCAGCTCCACAGGGACCACGGGGTCTCGTCGGTCATCGTGGTCGGCGGGGCGGGGGACTACTTCGACGTGGCCGACACGGTCATCCTCATGGACACCTACGAGCCGCGCGACGCCACCGCCGAGGCGAAGCGCATCGCGGAGCGCCACGGCGAGCCGCGGGTGTCGGAGGGCGGCGACGTCTTCGGCGACGTCCACCCGCGCCGGCCCGCGCCCTCCAGCATCGATCCCAGGCGCGGGAAGCGGCCGGTGAAGGTGCAGCCCCGGGGGCTGGACCACATCCGCTTCGGGGAGTGGGACCTCGATCTGTCCGCCGTGGAGCAGCTCGTGGACCCGTGCCAGACGCGGACCGTCGGGCAGGCCCTGGTGTACCTGCGGGATCACCTGTTGGACGGGGAGCGCACCCTGTCCGAGGCCCTGGACCTCCTGGACGACGGCTTCGCCCGCGAGGGGCTGGACCTGCTCGCACGGGGCCGGAGCGGGGATCTCGCGGAGGTGCGCCGCTTCGAGATCGCGGCCGCGCTGAACCGCCTGCGGAGCCTCTCCGCCGAGCAGTAGGCCCCTCCCTGGCGCAGGATCGCCTCAAGGACGCCGTGGAGCCGACCGATGGACGCTGTGACGGGCAGCCAGAGCCGGGCCGGCGCAGCCCGACCGGGTGTCTTCCCCTCCACGGAGCGACAAGGACGCCATGAGCAGCGAGACCGTACGCGAGTTCCTCCGCGCCTGCACGAGGCCCTACTCCCTCAACCCCCTGCGCAACGGCTACGTCGTATTCGGCGTCCTCTGGGGGCTGGGGCTCCCGGCGATCCTGTTGCTGCACCACCTCTCCCACAACGACGCGGGGCTGGGGCTCGAGCACGTCATCGACGGCATGCTCGGCTCGGGCATCGACCACTTCATGTTCGGCTTCCCGCTCCTGCTCGGTTGGGTCTTCGGCACCCTCGGCACCATCCGCAGGGACAAGACCCTGGCCCGGCGCCGGACCATCGATCTCCTCGAGGAGGAGGTCGCCGCCCGGACCCAAGGGCTGCGGGACGCTTACGTCCAGACCGTCCTGGCGCTGTCGGCGGCCATCGAGGCCAAGCACCCGTACACCCACGGTCACTGCCGGCGCGTGTGGGGATACGCCCGGGCCGCGGCCATCCGGCTGGGCGTCCCGGAGCGGGACCTGGACGTCCTGCGCTTCGCCGCCTATCTCCACGACATCGGCAAGCTCCGCATCCCGGACGCCGTGCTCGACAAGCCGGGCCGTCTCACGGACGAGGAGTACGACCTCGTCAAGAAGCACCCGTCCTACGGCGCGGCCATCCTGCGGCCCATCTCGGGCTTCGAGCAGGTGGCCAGCCTCGTCCGGATGCACCACGAGCGGGAGGACGGCTCGGGCTATCCTGACGGGCTCACCGGCGACCGGATCCCGCTGCTCGCCAAGATCCTCGCCGTGGCGGACACGCTGGACGCCATGGTCTCGACGCGGCCCTATCGTCCGCCCCTGTCCATGGACGAGGCCTTCGCCGAGCTTCGCCGCTGCGCGAACCTGCCGTTCGACGCCTCCCTGCTGTCCGGCAGGCGCACCGAGCCCTGCGACTGGTTCGAACCGCGGGTCGTGGAGGCCATGGAGGTCGCCGCCATGGAGGACCTGGCGGGGGATCCCGACTCGCGGCCGCTGTCCCGGCCCGTCGTCGCGGACGGCGCCGAGGCCCGGGTGATCCGGCTCCGGCGGGACACGCTCCGTCCTCTCAGCGGCAACGGGGACGACCGCCTCGCGTGCGCGCACGAGGCGGCGGGCGAAGACGGGGCGGCCGAAGACTGCGCCGTCGAGGAGCGCCAGGCGAACGGCTGAGAGGCGACGGGCTCCGGCCGGGGCCGGCGGGAGGAGGGCCTCGGCGGCTTCGGGCGGTCTCCTCCCGAAGGCGCCCGGTCGCAGGCGACGGATGGCCCGCACGCGCCGACTCCTTGACGGACTTCGGGGGGAGGGGGGCACACTGACGCCAGCCCTCGTCCAAGGAGTCCGTCATGGCACGCATCGCCCGCACCATCACCGACCTCGTCGGCGACACGCCGCTCGTGGAGCTTCGCCGGCTCTCGGAGGGCCTGCCCGCCCGCGTCGTCGTGAAGCTGGAGAGCCACAACCCCCTGTCCAGCGTGAAGGATCGCATCGGCCTCTCCATGATCGAGGCCGCCGAGCGGGACGGACGCATCGGGGACGACACCATCCTGCTCGAGCCCACCAGCGGCAACACGGGAATCGCGCTGGCCTTCGTGGGCGCCGCGCGCGGCTATCGCGTGGTGCTCACCATGCCCGACACCATGAGCGTCGAGCGCCGCAAGCTCCTGGCGGCCCTGGGGGCCGAGCTGATCCTGACCCCCGGGAGCGAGGGCATGGGCGGTGCCATCCGCAAGGCGCACGAGATGGCCGAGCAGGACGACCGCTACCTGATCCTGCAGCAGTTCCAGAACCCGGCGAACCCCGACGTGCACCGCCGGACCACCGCCGAGGAGATCTGGCGGGACACGGACGGCGAGATCACCGCCTTCGTGGCCGGCGTCGGGACCGGCGGCACCATCACCGGCGTCGGGCAGCTCCTCAAGGAGCGCAAGCCCGAGGCCCGGGTGATCGCCGTCGAGCCGGAGGACTCCCCGGTGCTCTCCGGCGGCTCCTCCGGGCCCCATCGCATCCAGGGCATCGGCGCCGGGTTCGTGCCGGACGTGCTGGAGCGCAGCGTCATCGACGAGGTGGTGACCGTGCAGGACGACGTGGCGGGCGAGACCTCGCGCCGGCTGGCGCGCGAGGAGGGGCTGCTCGTCGGCATCTCCGCGGGCGCCAACGTCTGGGCGGCCCTCCAGGAGGCCTCCCGGCCCGACAACGAGGGCGGGATGGTCGTCACCGTCGCCTGCGACACCGGGGAGCGCTACCTGAGCACGTGGCTGTTCGACGACGTGGACGCGGGGTAGACCCATGAAGGACGACACCGAGCCCCTGGACCTGGACGCCCTCGCGGTGGCCCTGTGCGACGCCCACGACGGCCTCGTGCGCCCGGACGGCAGCGCCCCGTATCACCGGGCCCTCCCGTCGCGCACGTCGCTCATCCACCTGGTGGAGGAGCTGAGGACCGTCCTGTTCCCGGGCTACTTCGGGGACTCCGAGGTCACCGGCGTGGGCCGGCGCTTCCACGTGGGGGCGACCCTGGACCGGGTGCGGCGGCGCCTGCAGGTGCAGATCGCGCGGGGCCTGGCCTTCGCGTGCGAGCACGACCAGGCGACCTGCGAGGATCCGACCACCGCCGCGCCGCGGCTCACGGACGCGTTCCTGGCGCGGCTGCCCGACGTGCGCCACATGCTGGCCCTGGACGTCCACGCGGCCTACGAGGGGGACCCGGCGTCCACGACGCCCGAGGAGCCCATCTTCAGCTATCCGGGCGTGGCGGCCGTCACCATCCACCGCCTGGCCCACGAGCTGTACCTGCTGGACGTGCCGCTCATCCCGCGCATCATCGCGGAGTACGCCCACAGCGCCACGGGCATCGACATCCACCCGGGCGCCTCCATCGGCGAGAGCCTCTTCATCGACCACGGGACGGGCGTGGTGATCGGCGAGACGTCGCGCATCGGCAAGCGGGTCCGCATCTACCAGGGCGTGACCCTGGGCGCGAAGAGCTTCCCCCTCGACGAGGACGGCAACCCCATCAAGGGGATCCCGCGCCACCCGATCGTGGAGGACGACGTGATCATCTACTCCGGGGCCACCCTCCTCGGGCGCATCACCGTCGGCTCCGGCGCCGTCATCGGCGGCAACGTCTGGGTGACCCGCGACGTGCCCCCCGGCGCCCGCATCACCCAGGCCACCGCCCGCGAGACCCGCTTCGAAAACGGCGCCGGCATCTGACTGGGGTCAAGCCTGCTCATTTCACACTTTTCGCGGTAGGCGCCCGCCGCGGACGGCGAGCCTGCTGCGTCGTGTCCGTATCCTCCGCGCCTCTGCGGTCCGGCGCCATCGCGCGAGCCCATCTACTCGGCGGCCGGGTCCCCGGGGACGCCGAGGTTGAACAGGGCGTCCCCCTGGTGGACCAGGGGGTGCTGCGTGCGGCCGACCACGACGCCGGAGACCCGGGCTTTCACGAAGACGCGCCCGGCGTCGAAGGCGTCGCCGATGCGCCCGAGGAGGTCGCCCTTGTCGACGCGGTCGCCCAGGTGGCGCTCCGGCCGCAGGATGCCGCTCCGCCGGGCGCGTACCCATGTGGTGCGCTCGATCAGCGTGGAGTGGCCGGGGCGCTCCTCCTCGGGCCCGCGCTCGCGGATGCCCAGCTCGGCGAGGACCCGCAGCACCCCCTGGACGCCCACGTGGATGGCGCGCTCGTCGAAGCGGTGCGCCTCGCCGGCCTCGTAGACCAGCACGGGGATCTCCCGCTTCGCCGCGGCGCTCCGCAGGGAGCCGTCCCGCACCTTCGCGTGGACGATGGCCGGCGCCCCGAACGCTTCGGCGCAGCGGCGGCCCACGGGGTTCGTGAGGTCGGTGCGGATCTGGGGGAGGTTCTCCCGGTGCTGGGTCGCCGTGTGCAGGTCCAGGCCGAGGACGCAGCGATCCACGATGGTCCGCGTGAACAGGTGGGCCACCCGTGAGGCCAGGGATCCCCGGCGCGAGCCCGGGAACGAGCGGTTCAGGTCCCGCCCGTCCGGGAGATAGCGGTCCTGGGCCAGAAAGCCGTAGACGTTCACGATGGGGACGACGTAGACCGTCCCGGCCATCTCCTTCGGCCGGAGGCGCTCCACGGCACAGCGGGCGATCTCGATGCCGTTGACCTCGTCGCCGTGCAGGGCCGCGCTGATCCACACCGACGGGCCCGGCCGCGAGCCGTGGAGGACCATCACCGGCATCGCCACGTTCGCCATGCCGACGGGCAGGCGCGCCACGGACATGTTCAGCCGCTTGCGGGTACCCGGGCGGATGGTCTCGTCCAGGAACTCGAGCGGCTCCGCCCGCGTCGCCTTCGAAGTCACGACGCGCCCCCGCGTGCGGCGCGCGCGATGACCCAGTCCACGATCTCCCCGGCGACGTCCAGGCCCGTGGCCGCCTCGATGCCCTCCAGGCCGGGCGAGGAGTTGACCTCGAGGACCAGGGGCCCCTCGCGTCCCTGGAGCATGTCGACGCCGGCCACGTTCAGGCCGACGGTCGCTGCCGCCTCCAGGGCGAGGGTCTCCTCGCTCGGCGTGAGGGTGACGGCCTCGGCCGTGCCGCCCTGGTGGATGTTGGCGCGGAACTCCCCCTCCCGGGCCGTGCGCCTCATGGCAGCCACGATCCGGTCGCCCACCACGAAGGCCCGGAGGTCCTCCCCGCGCGCCTCCTTCACGAACTGCTGCACCAGGATGTTGGCGTCGAGCTGGTGGAAGGCGCCGATGACGGACTCCGCGGCCTTGCGGGTCTCGGCGAGGACCACGCCGCTGCCCTGGGTCCCTTCGAGCAGCTTGACGATGAGCGGAGCCCCGCCGACCACCCCGATGAGCCCCTCGATGTCCTTCGTGGAGTGGGCGAAGCTGGTGACCGGGATGGGGAGGCCCCGCTGGGCCAGGAGTTGGATGGCGCGCAGCTTGTCCCGGGAGCGCGTGATGGCCTCGGCGGCGTTCGCCGTGAAGGTGCTCATCATCTCGAACTGGCGCACGACGGCGGAGCCGTAGAACGTGTAGCTGGCGCCGATGCGCGGCAGCACCGCGTCCACCTTGAGCGGCATGCCCCGGTACAGGACGGCGGGCCGCCGCGACGTGAGATCCATGTAGCACCGGAGGTAGTCCACCACGAGGGCCTCGTGGCCCCGCTCGCGGACCGCCTCCACGAGGCGCTGCGTGGAGTACAGCGACGGCTTCCGGGACAGGATGGCGATCTTCACGACGTGTCTCCTCCCTCCTCGGCCGCGCGCAGCCGCCGCTCCCGGCGCCTCTTCCGTCTCAGCGCGCGCACCTCGGGCGGGACGCCGGCCAGGTAGGAGCGCCCCGGATCGACCAGGAAGCGGCCGCGCACCGCCTCGCGCCCCAGGAGCATGCGGAAGCCCATCAGGTCCCGGCGGGTGAGGGTGATCTCCACCCGCCACCGCTGGCCGCGAAGCTCGATGTCGGTCGCGATCACGGGACGGTGCTCCTCGCGCCCGCCGGAGTTCCGGACGGGGCGCACGTCGATCTGCTCCGCCTCGGCCGTCACGCTCGTGGTGGCGTCCCTCTGAATGGGGTGTACGTCGAAGCGTACCATGGGGCGGCCGTCGCGCTCGAAGTGCACCAGGTCGAACGCGTGGAGCGCCGACGTGCGGGCGCCGGTGTCGGTCTTCGCCTTGATCCACGGGATCCCGAGCGCCGGCAGGGCGATCCACTCCCGCCAGCCGATGACGTCCTCGCGCCCGTGACCCTCGCCGCCCATCGGTCCTCCGTCGTCAGTCCTCGTCGCGGGCCGGACCCGTCCGTGATGCACGCACGATCCGCGCCAGGATCTCCACGACGGCCACTACGGCCACGCCCACCAGGGTCTGCGCGGCGCCCACGGGCAGGTCCTGCAGGAAGGCCACCACGTAGCCGACGAAGCCGATGGCCGCCCCCACCACGCCGGCGAGCACCAGAGCCATGGGCACGTTCACCGACAGGCGGACGGTGGCCATGGCCGGCAGGACGCTGAAGGCGAAGGTGGGCAGCGCCCCGAGCACTCGCGTGGACACGGAGATGGCCACGGCCAGCGTCGCGTACAGCGTCAGATCCAACAGGCGCACCGGCAGGCCGCGCACGCGGGCGCCGTCCCGGTCGAAGGACACCGCCGCGAAGCCGCGCCAGGCCCACAGGTGGAGCGCGAGGATCACGGCGGCGACGCCCACCACGAGGCGGAAGTCCTCCGGCAGGACCGCCACGGCGCTCCCGAAGAGCAGGCTCTGGATGTCCTGGATCTCCTGCACGATGCGCGTGCCCAGGGCCAGGGTCCCGGCGGCGCCGGCCAGGAAGACGAGGCCCAGCAGCATGTCCCGGCGGGCGCCCACCACGCTGCGGTCGCCGGCCACGACGATCACGGCGAGCAGGGTCACCGCCGTGGCGCCGAGGACCGGATCCCCGAGGATCCCCGCGGCGCCCAGGTGCACGCTCGCGTAGAAGGACAGGGCGACCCCGAGGCCGGCGGCCTGGGAGACGGCCGCGCTGAGGAACACGAGGCGGCGCAGCACGACGTAGACGCCCAGCACGCCGAGCAGGGCCGCGGCCACGGTGGCCGTGAGCGTCGGCGCCCGGAACAGGCCCCAGGCCTCGAAGAACGTCGACAGGGACGCGCCGCCCTCAGCCCCCATGGCGCGCCTCCCGCGCGGCGATGGCGGAGCCCATGACGGCGCCGTACCGCTCCTGGAACTCCCGGGTGGCCACCACCTCCTCGAAGGCGCCGGCCAGGGCCACGCCGTCGTCGCCGTCCACCAGCACCGCGTGGCTCGCGTAGTCCGGGGCGAAGCGCACCTGGTGGCTGGCCAGGACGATGGCCAGGTCCCGCTCCCGGCGCAGGCCGTCGAGGAGCTCGAACACGGTGCGCGCGGCCATGGGGTCCATGGCGCTCGTCGGCTCGTCGAGGACCAGCAGGTCGGGTCGCGACACGATGGCCCGGGCCACGAGGGTGCGCTGCTTCTGGCCCTCGCTGAGGGTGGCGAAGGAGCGGCGCGCCAGGTCGCGGACGCCGGTGGCCCCCATGGCCTCCTCCACCGCGTCCCGGGTGTGTCGGAGGATCCCGGGGACGAGGAACGACCACCCGCGGTCCGCGCCGGCGCTCACGATGTCCTTCACCCGCGCCGGCACGATGCCCGGTTGCTCGGTCCGCTGGGGGACGTGGTCCACCCGGACGCCCGGCGCCGTCCGCACCCGGCCCTCCACCGGCCGGAGGAGGCCCAGCATGGTGCGCATGAGGGTCGTCTTGCCGCTCCCGTTGCGGCCCACGAGTGCCCAGACCTCCCCCCGGCGCACGGAGAGGTCCAGGGCCGGCAGGATCGCCCGGCCGTCGTAGCCCACCCGCACGCCCTCCAGGGTCGTCAGCGGCTCTCCGGCTCCAAGCGTGCTCACGGCGCGAAGCCTATCCCCACCGGCCGTGCCCTGCTACCGGTATCCGATCCAGGTGCTCTCGTACTGCTGGAGGCGCCGCCGGAAGCGCTCGAGTTGATCGGTGTCCAGGACGTCCCGGAGCTCGCGGCGAAGCTCCTGGTCCAGCTCCGTGAGCTCCACCTGCACGTCCACCGGCGACAGCTCCCCTTCGCGCAGGGCCTGCAGCGCCTCGCGCTGGGCCGTCCGCCGGCGATCGACGAGGTCGCGTACCTGCACCTGCTGGCCCTCGGACAGGCCTGCCATCTGCCCGAAGTTGCGCACCCACACGCCGTCCAGGTCCTCCTCGAGGCGCGACCAGCGGTCGTAGAAGCGCTGGGAAGGCGCGCGCTCCGCCTCCGCGATCAGCTCCTCCAGCTTCTCGCGCTCCTCCGCGGTCAGCTCCTCCTGGGCCAGGAGCCGGTCCACGTCCTCCCGAAGGCGGGCGATCTCCTCGGACAGGGGCTCCTCCTCTTCCTCCTCTTCCTCCTCCTCGGCGGCCTCCATCTCCTCGGCGACCAGCTCCTCGCCGGGCCGGAAGGTGACGCCCTGGAGGAGGGTCATGGCGAGGGAGACCTGTCCCTCGACGGCCTCCAGGCGGTCCCGGAGGCGCTGCGCGTCCTCCTCGGAGAGTGCGGGCGCCGCCTCGGGCGTGGGCTCGGGCGCCGGCCGCCGGGCGAGATCCGCGGGGGCGGGCTCGGGCTCCATCTCGGCGGCTCGCGCCTCCTGCTCGGCCCCTTCGGCGACCGCGTCCACCCGCTCGCGCAGGTCGGCGATCATCTGCTGCTGCCACAGCACGATGCCCAGCGTCGCCAGCGCCACGACGGCGGGGACGATCTTCCACGCGGTTCCCATGGGCGACCTCTCTCGCGTCGGGATCGGGTTCCATGATGGCGCCTCCGGGCCGAACATGCACACCCGGCGTCCGGGAGCGCCGCTCGGCGGGAGGCCACCGCTTTCGCCGGGTCGCGCCACTCGGGCCGATCGAAATCGCTGCGGCGGTGCGGTAGGGGTGTGCGTGTGCGGACGGGTTGGCCTGGCATCATGGGAGAACATGGCGTGTCGCGTCTGCGGTGTGGGGGGCGTCGCGCCACGCTCCGACGTCGTGGCACCCGGTGTCGCTGGGCCTGTCTCCGTGGGGTGGCGTGACTCTGCCGGGTATGGGCGGTATATTTCTCCTCCACCCCACAATTCCAATTCGGCGAGGTACGCATGAGCCTGGAGGGTAGGCACGAGGCCGAGCTCACCCGTCTGCTCGAGGCGATCGACGAGCAGGCTCTGACGGGCAGGACCCCGGTGGACGGCGAGTCCCCCCGCGACTGGCGGGCGCGCTGCCGGGACGCGCTCGGACGCCTGTACGGCGCGCACACCCTGGAGCGGCGCGACTCGGCCGGGGGCACCCTGCTCGGTCGCCTCGTCTGGCTGGTCCACGAGCGCATCGACGAGCGGCTGGACCACCGCCCCGGGCGCGCGATCCTCCTGGGCGAGCTGATCCGGAACGTCGCCCGGCCGTCGCGCATCGGGCTGGCCTGGCCCGGGACGTGCGCGGCCACCTGCGTCGAGCGATATCTCGCGCAGCACAGGCCGGCGGACTACGCGCGCCTCGCCACGGGCCTGCTGCGTCCGGAGGCGGGCGCCGGCGCCGCGCAGGGGGCCCCTGTCATGCGGGACGAGGCGGTGCTGGGCTGGTCCGAGGACGAGGCCCGCGATCGCCCCCTGAGCCGCCTGTTCCAGGTGGCGTGCATGGAGCGCGCGTGGCCGGAGCTGACCTTCGATCAGATCGTCGCCTGTCGCTTCGACTCGGACGTGGCCGAGGACCCGGTCGCCAGCCGACACGCGTTCGATCGCCTGCTGGAGGACGTCACCGGTGACACGTGGGACACGGTGTCCGGCACGCCGTCGCGCCTGGCCCGGCGGATGGCCCGCGAGGGCGCCGACCCCGGCGTCCTCCCCGGCCTCGGGGACGACGTGCTGGAGATCGTCGAGCGGACCGTGGCGGCCCGGGACAGCCTCTTCGCGACCCTGGGGCCGCCCGGGGCCATCGCGCCGGCGCTCCGGGGCAGGGGGGTGCACGGCGCCATCTCGCACCGCGTCCGCGTGGTCGGAGCCGACGCCGGGCGCGTGCGGTACGAGGACCCCATCGGTCCCGACCACCCGTGGTTCCTGGACGTCCCCGGCCGCCGGGAGGACGGGGCGCACGCCATGGACGCCGCCGACTTCGCGGCGCACGTGGTGGAGCTGATCCACCGGCCCGCCCACCTGGCCGACGACCAGCCGTCGATCAGGCCGTTCCTCCGGGAATCGTAGCCCGGTCCACCGCCTCCACGAAGCGGCGCCCGATCTCCCAGCCGGACAGGCTCATGGCGTTCTCGTAGAAGGCCATGAAGCGGTAGCCCTTCTCCGGCTTCCGCGCGTAGTCCTCCGGCAGGTGGACGTAGCCGACGTACGCGTCCACCTGGGAGCCGGGCAGGGGGTGGCGCACGCCGCGCTCCCGGAGGAGGCGCTTCATCTCCAGGCCGACGGTCACGCCGAGATCGCAGGGCGTCCCGACGAGGACCACGTCGCCGAGCTCGACGAGGTGGAGGGGGGCTCGCCGATCGGCGGGGAGCGCCTCCTCGCCGCGGTGTCGCATCCACCGTCGCAGGGGGATCGTGGCCGCCTCGGCGACCGGCGACAGGGGCACCTCGGGCGGGAACACGCGGCACTGCACGGGCGGCAGGGGGACCTCCACGATCCGGGCGCGAGGACCCTCCACCCGCACGGGCTCGAGGGCGCGCTCGGCCTCGCGCACGCCGCCCTCGAGCACGTCCGTCATGAGGGCCAGGTGGCTCTCGAAGGGCAGGGGAAGCTCCGGGAAGAGGGGGCTCGTGCCGCCGACGCTTCCCTGGAAGAACAGCGGCCGGGAGCCGGACGCCTCCAGGCGCGCGCAGATCGCGCCCGGGAAGTCCCCGGTGACCAGGTGGGGCGCGGTCTCGGAGCCGATGACCGGGTGGGCGCCGAAGGCCACCAGGTCCACCGGCGCGGCGCCCTCGACGTCGAAGCGCACCAGGGTCAGCTCCGGGTCCACCGGCCCGCGCTCCCGGCGGCGGTTGTTGCACGCGGCCCGCACGGGGTTCGAGGCGGCCGAGACGGAGGCCGGGGCGACCTCCCGGCGGGCGGCCTTCGCGGCGGCGGCGAGGCGCTCCACCAGCCACCGGAACGTGCCTTCGTCGTACGGCCCCATGAAGCGCTGGGGCAGGTCGTGCGCCCAGTAGCCGCCGGGGCCGGAGTGGGTGTGGGTGGCGCTCGCCAGCAGGCGCTCGGGGGAGACGCCGGCCTCCGCGGCCACGGCCCGGTGCAGCTCCGGCGTGATCACGAGGATGTCGGCCGCGAGGACGGTGATCTCCTCGTCGGGGCCCACGAGGTGGATGGCCCGGGCGTGGAGGCGATCGTGGATCGCCGTCGAGAACCGGCCGTGGCGGGTGACCGAGCCGGCGAGCGGGCCTCCGACCGCCGGCGTCATGTCGACGGAGGCCTGGCCCACCTGGAGCCCGGACGTCCGTGCCTCGCGGTGTGACTGCTCGGTTTCCGCCATGGTGTGTCCCCGTCGCGGAGCGTGGTGGAATCGGGCAAGGCTGACGCCTATCATATGTGGGCCTCGCACTCGCACCCCCGTGTCCCCTGGAGCGTCTCATGAGCCGCACGACGACAGGCCCCCGTCCGTCCCGCCTCGTGCTGTCCGCCCTCCTCCTGGCCGCGGCCACGATCGCCGGCGGCGCGAACGACTGCGACTCCGACCCGCAAGAGGCCGACTGCTTCGTCGAGGACGCGGCCTTCGAGGCCGGAGAGACGTTCCAGCAGCCCGAGGGGTGCGGGACCTGCACGTGCCACGAGGATGGCGAGGTGACGTGCACCATCGTGGAGTGCGTCGACGCCTGCACCTGGCAGGGCGAGACGTTCGCCGTGGACGAGGAATTCCCGGCGGGGGACGGCTGCAACACGTGTGCGTGCAATCCGGACGGCACGGTGGCCTGCACCTTGAAGGTGTGCGAGCCCGGCTGTGAGCTGGACGGCCAGGGCCACGCGGTGGGCGAGACGTTCCCGGCGGGGGACGGCTGCAACACCTGCGAGTGCCTGGAGGGCGGCACGCTGGCCTGCACGGAGATGGCCTGCCCCGAGACCTGCTCCTACGGCGCCGCCGTCTACGACCCCGGCGAGACGTTCCCCTCCCAGGACGGCTGCAACACGTGCACGTGCCTGGACACGGGCGAGGTGGCCTGCACCGACAAGGCGTGCTCGGACGGGTGCACGTGGAACGGCCAGGCCTACGCCCCGGGCGAGAGCTTCCCTGCCGGGGATGGCTGTAACGAGTGCTTCTGCGGCGAGGACGGCCAGGTGGCCTGCACCGACGAGGCGTGCCCGGACGGGTGCACGTGGAACGGCCAGGCCTACGCCCCGGGCGAGAGCTTCCCGGCGGGGGACGGCTGCAACGAGTGCTTCTGCGGCGAGGACGGCCAGGTGGCCTGCACCGAGATGGCCTGCCCGCCGCCGCCCGGGACCTGCTGGTTCCAGGGGAAGCCGTACGAGATCGGCTCCAGCTTCGACGTGGAGACCCCGGAGGGCTGCAAGACCTGCGAGTGCCGTGAGGACGGCGCCGTGGCGTGTGCCGTGACGCCGTGCGGCGGGGAGGGGTGCGAGTACGGCGGGCAGACCTGGCCTTCGGGCGCCTCGTTCCCGGCGGGGGACGGCTGCAACACCTGCTTCTGCGGGCAGGATGGGAAGGTCGCGTGCACCGAGATGGCGTGTCCGCCGCCGGAGGAGGGCTGCACGCGGCCCGACGGCCAGTGGGTCCCGATCGGGGGCGCCTGGAAGACGGGCGACGGCTGCGGAGAGTGCGTGTGCGTCGGCCCGGAGGAGGTCGAGTGCAAGACGGCGGCCGACTGCGGCGTGTGCTGGTACGACGGCGAGCCCCACGAGCCCGGGGAGGAGTTCCCGGCGGGCGACGGCTGCAACACCTGCTGGTGTACGGACTCGGGCGAGGTCCAGTGCACCCTGGCGTATTGCCCGCCGGAGGGCTGCTATCTCGACAGCGGCGAGCGGATCCCCGTGGGCGAGCAGTTCGAGTCTCCGGACGGCTGCGGCGTCTGCTATTGCGGCGAGGACGGTGAGGTCCACTGCGACGACGCGAGCTGCCCGCCGCCCGAGGGCTGCGAGTGGAACGGCCAGTGGTTCGCCCCGGGCGAGGACTGGCCCATGGACGACGGCTGCGGCGTCTGCGCCTGCGGCGAGGACGGCGAGGTCCACTGCAAGGACACCCTGTGCCCGCCCGAGGGCTGCGAGTGGAACGGCGAGGTCTACGCGCCGGGCGAGACGTTCCCGGCCGGCGACGGCTGCAACACGTGCACCTGCATGGACGACGGTCAGGTGGCGTGCACGAAGATGGCCTGTCCGCCGGAGGGCTGCGAGTGGAACGGCGAGTTCTTCGCGCCGGGCGAGGAGTGGGACGCCGAGGGCGGCTGCGCCGTCTGCTGGTGTGACGCGAGCGGCAAGGTCCAGTGCGAGCAGCAGCCCTGCGAGGAGGGCTGCTGGTACGGCGGCGCCTGGCACCCGGCGGGCACCTCCTTCCCGGCCGAGGACGGGTGCAACGAGTGCACCTGCCAGGAGGGCGGCGCCGTGTCCTGCACGGAGAAGGCCTGCGCCTGCGATCCCGATCAGGAGTGGTACCGCGAGTACGTGGCGACGGATCCCCAGACCTGCATGGTGATCGACTTCGGGTGCCCGGACGCGACGCAGGGCTTCACGAACGACTGCGGGTGTGGCTGCGAGCAGAGCGCCGAGTGCCCGCAGGTCTTCAACTGCATGCCCCCGGCACCGTGCGATCCCGACGCGATCGAGGCCAAGTGCCCGTATTCGCAGATCGTGTGGTGAGCACCCCGCGCGGGGCGCGTCCCGGCGCGACACGCGACATGAATCGGTCAGCGGCTGGGCCGCGCTCGCGTGCGGCCACGAACCTCCTTCCGTCGCCTCGCCGCAGGCGGCGCTGGAATCGAGGGGCGCACCTGTGGTGAGGTGCGCGCACACCGCATGGGGAATGGACGGAGCTGCAGGGGAGGGGATCATGATGTCGTCCCGATTTCTGGTGATCGTCGCCGTCGGCTGGGCCGCGCTGGCGACCGTTTGGGGCTGCGACGAGGAGGGGCGGCGCGTCCTGCCCACGTGCAGCGAGGACACGCCGTGCGAGACAGGGATCTGCTACCTGGCCACGGGCAAGTGCCTGGACCCCCAGGGCGATCCGGACGGGGACGGCCTGATCAACTCCGTCGAGATCGGCCTCGGAACCGATCCGTTCGACGAGGACACGGACGGCGACGGCATGACGGACGCCGAGGAGGTCGGTGATCCCTCGAACCCCTCGGACAGCGACGAAGACGGTCTCCACGACGCCCTGGAGCACGCGGAGCAGGACGCCGACGAGGACTGCATCGCCGACCAGTTCGATCCGGAGGACGGGGTCGACATGGAGGCGCGCGTCGAGGAGGCCTGTCCTCTCGAGGGCGTCTGCGCGGCGCAGAGGGACAGCCTGAGCGCGCGCTGCGAGCCCGCGGAGGGGCCGGGTGACGATCCGGTCTGGCTCTGCGTCCTCGGGGACGTACCCGGCTACACGGAGGGCGTGGACGACGCTTGCGACGGGCAGGACAACGACTGCGACGGAGAGACCGACGAGGACTTCGCCGGCGAGGCCACCACCTGCGGCACGGCTCCGTGCGTCGCCGAGGGCGAGATCACCTGCGTGGACGGCGAGTTGGTGGACACGTGCACGCCGGGCCAGGGGGCCGAGGCGGATGCCACGTGTGACGGGGTGGACGACGACTGCGACGGTTCGACGGACGAGGACTACGCGCCGGTGGACACGACGTGCGGCACGGGGGCGTGCGCGTCCGGCGGC
>JBNJGB010000007.1:0-19537 GCA_051747385.1 Myxococcota bacterium | reverse complement strand
CGACGGTTCGACGGACGAGGACTACGCGCCGGTGGACACGACGTGCGGCACGGGGGCGTGCGCGTCCGGCGGCGTGACGTCGTGCGAAGGGGGCGAGGTTGTGGACTCGTGCACGCCCGGGTCCGCGTCGGACGGGGACTCGACGTGTGACGGGGTGGACGACGACTGCGACGGTTCGACGGACGAGGACTACGCGCCGGTGGACACGACGTGCGGCACGGGGGCGTGCGCGTCCGGCGGCGTGACGTCGTGCGAAGGGGGCGAGGTGGTGGACTCGTGTACGCCCGGCCAGCCGGACTGCAGCGGCAAGGTGTGCGGGCCGGATGGATGCGGCGGGTCCTGCGGGACCTGCTCCTCCGGGCTCACCTGCGACGAGACCGGCCAGTGCGTGTGCGTGCCCGACTGCAGCGGGAAACAGTGCGGCGGCGACGGCTGCGGCGGATCCTGCGGGACCTGCGAAGAGCCGGCCGAGTGGTGCCTCGAGGCCTCCTGTACGACCTCCGGCACCTGCGACACCACCGTGGTGTCGGGGGCGTGCTGGATCGACGGCCAGTGCGCCGAGATGGGGCAGACGCATCCGGAGAGCCCCTGCCTCGCCTGCGATCCGGCGACCGACCCCGAGGGGTGGACCGCCGAGGAGGACTTCGCGGCGTGCGACGACGGGAGCGCCGCGACCGTGGGCGACTGGTGCTACGCCGGCGCCTGCGGCGGCTTCGAGGTCCAGGCCCAGCCGCCCGTCAGCGAGTCCTCCGACGAGGTGTACACCCAGGGCACGGCCGCCCTCGGCGCGGGGGCGCAGGCGGCCTTCGAGGCCTGGGGTGGCGAGGTGGTCATGGTCGACAACTTCGTGGCGACGCTCCAGGGGAGCCAGTCGACCCTGGGCTTCCCGGGAGGCGACTGGGCCCTGGGCGAGCGCGTCGCGGCCTTCGGCGACAATCTCTACGAGCGGGTCGACGGGGCCTGGACGATCCAGCAGAAGGAGGGGACGCTCGGCGCGGCGTGGCCGGGGGCGACCGAGATCCCGCCCTCGTGGAGCGCCGTCGGCCAGGACTTCCCCGTGACCGGCGCCCCGAACATCACGGTGGGCGCCGGCCGGACGGGCGACGGCAAGGGCCTCGCCATCCGCTACTGCCTGCAGTCACCCGACGACTGCGGGGAGCCCTGCCCGTGGGCCTGCATGGACGACCCCGTCCCGGGCCTGGCGCCCGAGTACCCGGCCGCGGTCACGTTCTTCGAGGGCGCGCCGCTGGTGGCCGCCAACTACGGCTCCGACGACTCGCCGGAGGGGGTCGACGTGCTCCGCCGCGATCCCGCCGAGGGGGCATGGTACGTCGGCCTCCAGGTCCCCACGCACGGCCGCCCGCTGCGGGCCTTCACCTCCGTCGGAGGGGGCGCGGAGAAGGGCGCGCTGCCCGCGACCCTGGTGGGTGCGGGCGACGAGGGCCTGCTCTTCGTGTCCGACGGCACGGACGCGGTGCACATCGAGCTCCCGGGCTTCGAGCCCCAGTTCATGACGAGCTTCACCGACGTCGTGGAGTTCGACGGCCGGGTCTTCGTGCTCGGGTCGTACCCGGGCCCGAAGGAGGAGGTCATTCACATCCTCGCCCACGCGCCGGTGCATCCCGAGAAGCTCGCGGAGCCCGCCGCGTGGCGGATCCACCAGCTGTTCTATCCCTACGAGGGGGAGACCACGGCGATCACGTCCCTCGGCGCGGACTCGCGGCGCCTCTTCGCCTTCGGCGGCCAGACCCCGTCCCTGGAGATGCCGCTGCAGCGCACGGTCTGGCGCTGGGAGATCCCCGCGGAGACGGCCACCTTCTACGAGCCCTTCGACTACCACGAGGTGCCGGAGGCCTGGCAGGTCATCGACCAGTGTGAGGCCGATCCGGCGTCCAACTGGGTCATCGACCACGAGGGCTCCTCACCGGCCGCGGCGGAGCTCGGCAACTGCCACGACGTGGAGGGGGACGAGACCGTCGTCGAGAAGCGGGGGACGTCGCTCCTGGGCCTGGAGTCCTGGTTCGGGGAGGGCATCCTGCGCTTCCGGGTGCGGGCCGTGGACGACGACGGCTTCGGGATCCAGTACGGCTTCCAGGACCCGCAGACCTGGTACCGGTTCAGCATGGATCGCGAGCGGAGCTACGCCCGCCTCGTGCGGTCCGTAGAGGGCGAGTTCGCGGTCCTGGCCGAAGACCTGGCGTATCGGCCGCCGCTGAACACCTGGCTGGACGTGGCCATCGTCCGCACCGGCGAGCTGCACCAGGTCTACGTGGACGGCGAGCTCGTCTCCCAGGCGGTCGACGGGACGCTCCCGGGCGGCCCGGTGGCGCTGTACGCCTGGGGGATGGAGGGCGTCCTCTTCGACGACGTCGCCGTCTACCCCCAGAAGTAGCGCCACGGGCGGCGGCGCAGGGCGAGCGCGACGAGGGCCAGCCCGGCGAGCGGCGCGCCGGCGTCCCCGCCCGCGCCGCTGCAGCCGCCGCCCCCGCCTCCGTCGGAGGCGTCCTCGTCGCCGGCGTCTCCGCCCTGTGCCGTGTCGGCCGTCGTGTCCGGCGCGGTCGGGCCGGGGTCGGTCGCGGCGTCCGTCGTCGGGACGTCTGCGACCGCGTCGGCCTCGGAGGCGTCGGGCGCCGCGTCCGGCGTCGTCGTGGGCTCCGTGAGGGTCGTGGTCACCGCGGACGAGTCGTCCTCCGTGTTCTCCTGGTCGCTCGTGGTCGTGATGACCGCCTCGTTGACGATCTCGGCGCCGACGGTGGCGTCCTGGGACGGCGTCACAGAGACCTCGAACTCCCCGTCCACGCCGGTCGGGGTGGCCCCCATATCCCAGGTCAGCGTGCGCGCCTCCTCGTTCCACTCGGGCTCGAAGGTGGCGCCCACGAACTCGACGCCCTCGGGCAGTGTGTCCACGACCTGGACGTGCTGGGCGTCCAGGGCGCCGTCGCTCTCCCACCGGAGGGTGTAGCCGATTGTGCCCCCGAGCGGCGCGGTCTCGGGCCCGGACTTCTCGATACTCACGTTGGCCGCGGCCGACAGCACCTCCAGGCTCGTGGGCGCCGCGGTGTCGTTTTCAGGGATCGGATCCTCTGCCGTGACGGTGGAGGCCGAGGCCGTGACCGTGAGGGTCCCGGACGCGTCGGACTTCAGGTCGGCGGACACGAACATGGTGCGCGGGACCCCGTCGCTCAGGCCGGCCAGGGTGCACTCCAGGGTGGCGCCCGGCGCGCTGCAGGAGTCGTCGGCCCCGGGGTTGGTGATGGTCACGTCCTCCACCAGGTCGGCGGGCTCGAAGGCGACCTCGAGGGCGGCCTCGACGGGGCTCTCCGGGCCCTCGTTGAGGACGAGGGCGGACACGGAGATCGTCCCGCCGGCCGGCACCTCCTCGGACGGGCTGACGTTCGTGGTCACGGAGACGTCCGCCCCCTCGGAGGGGAGGCGGCGGGCCATGCGCAGGCCCCGTGTTCCGAGGGTGTGGTCGTAGTAGGCCAGGAACAGGCGGCCCTCGTCGTCCACGGTGGACGCCATGCGGTCGGGCGGTGTGTCCGTGACCGTCGCGCAGGCCACGTCGTCCTGGAGCCACTTCCCGCCGCCCGCCCAGACGTGCCGGACCTCCTGGAAGCAGCCCGTCTCCGTCGTGCCCACGAAGAAGAGGTGCGGGACGCCGTCGACGACCAGGAGATCCATGACGGGCGTGCTCCACGCGAGGTGATCGGAGAGCTCCTCCTGGACCCACGCGCCGGAGGCGTTCGTCGCATACCGGAGGGGCTCACTGGCCTCCTCGCCGGCGGTCCAGGCCACGTGGAGCGCGCCGTCGGCGTCCACGTCCGCGGCGATCCCGGAGCCGAGGCCCGGCTGGGTCGCCACCGTCTCGTGCGCCCAGGTCCCGCCGTCCTGCCAGGCGTGGCGGACGGCGTCGCCCTTCCGATAGACGAGGTGGACCTCGCCCGTCTCGGAGACCAGCAGGAGGGGGCGGGTCACCTGCTCGATGCCGTCGGGGCAGTTGGTGTCCTGCTGGAAGCAAGAGGAGCCGTCGGACGTGCACTCGCCGTCCACGCAGTCCGCGCCGCCGTCCGCCCCCTCCTCGACGACCTCGGTGCTCCAGGCTCCTCCGATCGGCGCCGTGCCGTAACGGATATCGTTGGGGCTGTCGCTGCGCGGCTGGACCCACGCGGCGTGGAGCGTGCCCCCGTGGGCGACCAGGCGGGGATCGTTCAGGGCCACGCCGCTGTCCACGGGGTCGAGGGCCCAGCCGCCGGCGCCGTCGGGCCCGGCAAGCATCACCGCCTGGGGCGAGAAGCGCTCGAGGATGATCCGCGGCGCCTCGCCGGACGGGATGGCCAGGAACGGCGACCACCAGGTCCCGTCCTCCGCGACCACCTCGTCGGTCCAGGAGGACCCCTCGTGGCGCCACAGCCCGACGACCTGGTCCTCGGCGCCGTCGTACTGGGCTGCCATGTGGAGGATGCCCTCGTCGTCCCAGGCGAGGGAGGGGTTCTGGACGTGCGGGCCGGAGCGCACGACCTCCACGGTCCAGTCGGCCGCGGCGGGCGCGCAGAAAAGAGCGGTCAGGGCGGCGGCGAGCGCCGTCACGGTGGGGGTGGAGCGCATCATGGGGACCTCGCGTCGTGGCCTTTCCTCGTTCGTCGCGCGCGAGCATAGCGCCCGCGGCCGCTCGACGAAACGCGGTCCCCTCCTCGGGGCTACAGGCCGAAGAGCAGGCCCACGTGGATCGCGAACTGCTGCATGCGCGCCGCGACCCGCCGCTCCTGGTCCAGGGGCTCTCCGCGGTCGTCCACGTCGGCGTCGTGGTTCCACCGGTGGTGGTGCCAGCCGGCCTCCGCGAAGATCCCCCACGTGCGCGCCACGTACAGCTTGAGACCGGCGAAGGCGCCGATGTTCCAGCCGAGGCCGATGTCCTCCCCGACCACGTCGTTGAGCACGCCCAGGCTGAAGCCGACGGGCATCGCCAGGTAGGCCTCGACGCCGCCGCCGAACAGCGGGGCCCGGAGGCGCACCTGGACGTCCGCGTCCACGAAGATGTGCCGCCCGAAGTCGGCGTCCCGGAGGCGCTCGGAGTTCCACAGGCCGGCGCGTAGCAGCGGGCCGATGGCGATGTTCCGCCCGAGCGGCAGATCGATCCATGCGCCGAGGCCGTACGTCCCCACGAGGTCGGAGCGGCCTCCCAGGTCCCCCTGCTCCACCTCGCCCCGGCCGCCGAACCCGAAGTGGAGGTGGGGCGCGAGCTGGGCGCGGTCGCCGTCCAGCGGCTCGCGGCCCTCCTGGAGATCCTCGATCTCCTCGGAGCTCTGGGGCGCGGAGGCCTCCGGCTCCGTCTCCTCCGGCAGGGAGTCCGCCCGGGCAGGAGCGGGGAGGCTCAGGAGGACGAGCACGGCGAGCGGTCCGGCGAGCCCACGCATCACGGCCCCTCCCCCGACACGAAGCGGCCGGGGTGCGGGTGCGCCTTCGCGATGGCGTCCAGGGCGTCGGAGTCCAGGCGTTCCTCCGACGCCGGCAGGAGCTGGCGCTCCTCGAAGCGCACGTGGCCCCGGAGCGTCTCGCCGAACTCCCGGAGCACCGCGCCCTGGTCCGCGCCGTCGTCCTCGAGGGAGGCGATGAGTTCGCGCATGCGCGCGTGGTCGGAGCGCGTGCGCCGGACCAGCTCCACCTCGCCGGCGGCCTCCAGCGCCGGGAGGAGGTGGTCCTCCTCGACCCGGAAGTGGGGCTCCAGCTCGCGCTCGAAGACGCCGCGGACGGCGTCGGCGAAGTCGTCCTCCACCGGCCCCTCGTCGCAGACCCGCAGGATCCGTCGGGCCAGGACGAGGGAGCCGTGGTGGTCCGAGGACAGCCCGGTGAGTCGTGGGTCGCGTCTCAAGTCTCCGCTCCTCCTTGGCCCCGCGGCGCATCGGAGGCGCGCCGCGCGACGACGTGCCTCTCCCATCATACGACAATCGGCGCCGGACGTAGCGCTTCCGGCCACCCCGAACGCGAGATCGTGTACACTACGAGCATCATGACCGACCAGCACGACCAGCACGCCCCCGGGATGCGGCCGGACACGCTCCGGCGCGTGGCCGTCGGAGTTGCGGCGCTCATCTTCGGTGGCTTCGGGGCCTTCTTCCTCGGCTGGCCGACGGAGATGGCCAACCAGGTGCAGATCACGGCGGACACCCCCGCCACCCGCACGGAGATCCGCGCCATGTACGGCGGACTCCAGGTCGGGTTCGCGACGTTCCTGCTCCTGTGCGTCGTGCTGCGCCGCTGGCTGGTGGCCGGCCTCGTGGCGATCGGGCTCGTGTGCGCGGGCCTGGCCGCCGGGCGCGTGCTGGGCGTCGTCCTCGACGAGCCGGACAACCCCGTCATCTGGATGCTCCTGGCGGCGGAGAGCGCCGGCGCGATCGTCGTGGCGGTGGTCCTCTGGGTGGCGCGTCGACGCAAGCCCGGCAAGAAGGCGCCGCCGAAGGAGCGCCCCGCCTCCAAGGAGGGCGGCAAATCCACCGGCGCTGCCGAGAAGAAGCCGGAGGACGACGCGCGGCCCACCCGGTCCGGCGAGGGAGCGGCCAAGGGCACCCCGGCGTCTCCCGGATCGCCGCGGAAGTAGGGCGGCCCATGTGCGGCATCGCACGGACGTGGTGCCCTGTGGGCGCTATGACGCGTCCGTGGGCGGGATCGCCCGGCCGAATCCCACGCGGATGCGCGATCGGCGGGCTCCGAGAAGTTGGTACGATCCGTGCTATATGCATGGTCTTGGTGGACGTGCAGGAGGTATCCATGACGAGCAAGGTGGCTGAACGCATCCTCGAGGAGCACGTGGAGATGCGCCAGCAGCTCGACGAGATCGAATCGCTGTGTCGGCGCTCGCCGTCGGAGCTGCAGTCGGTGTTGGGCGAGCTGCGATCCCGTGCCCGGACCATGCTGGACAGGCTCGTCGGGCACATGGCCTTGGAGGACGACGTGCTCGTCCCGGCCCTCCGCGAGAACACGAACTGGGGCTACATCTGCACACGCGAGCTGGAGCGGTATCACCGGGAGCAGCGCCAGCAGATGCGGAAGCTCCGGGAGATGCTCGCCGAGGATCACACCCCCGCGCAGGAGCTCACTCGGGAGATCATGGTCCTGGGTGAGCTGATGCGCGAGGACATGAGGCACGAGGAGGAGGACCTCCTGAAGCCGACGGTCATCGACGACTCGGTGGTCGGCATCGACGTCGAGACCGGCTGAACCCCTCGCCGGCCCCGCCCGCCGAAAGGCGTCGCCAGGCGGCGTCGCCGGCGTCCCGATGCGGACGGCCGCCGAACCCTGTCCTTGGGCACAATCACCCGGCGGTTGGGTGATTAGGCACGGGCGGCTGCGTCTTTCCGCACGATCTCCTGCGCGAGCGCCACCATCGCGGTGACGTCGAAGGGCTTGTCCACGATCTGCACGACGCCGGCCTCGCGGGCGGCCTCGACGACCTCCGGCGTGTGATGGGCGGTCATCAGCACCACAGGCAGGTTCGGGCTCGCCGCCCGGAACTCCCGCAGGAGCGAGACGCCGTCGGTGTCGGGCAGGCGGAGGTCGAGGAAGACGAGGGACAGGCCGTCTCCGAACTGCTCACGGGCGCCGGCGCCGCAGTCGGCCTGGCGGACCTCGAAGCCCGCGTCGCCGAGGCACTCGGCGAGGGACCAGAGGATGAGCTGCTCGTCGTCCACGACGAGAACGCGGGGGGGCTCCATGGGCGATCCTCGGGCGAGAGGGAAGGCGCTTCCGGCTTCGGATGCCGGCCCGGCGAAGCAAGGGGCATGCCACCAGGTGGCACCGTCATTGCAGGGGCCCGGTTCATGCTTCGCTCGGCACATCGCTACCTCCCAAGGGCGCCCTCGCGGCGTACGCTCTGGCTCCTGGCGGCCCTCGTGGCCGCGAGCACCTTCGCCCTGGACCTCCGGTCGGAGCTGGGCGTGGCCGCGGCCGTCCCGTACGTCGGGATGGTGCTGCTCATGCTGTCGAGCAGCCGGCGCCGGGACACGTGGACCGCGGCCGTGGCCGGGACCGTGCTCACGCTCGTCGGCTACGCCCTGTCCGAGCCGGGCGAGTCCACCCTGAAGCCCGTCGCCAACCGGCTGCTCGCCGTGGGGGCCCTCTGGGCGACGGCCCTGGCCGTGCTGGTCAAGCAGCGCCTCGTCCACGAGCTCCGAGAGCTGAAGGAGGCGATCGACCAGGCCTGCATCGTGGACGTGACCTGGCCCGACGGGCGCATCGCGGACGTCAACGAGCGCTTCTGCGAGCTGACGGGCTACGACCGCGGCGAGCTGATCGGCGAGGATCACGCCATCCTGAACTCCGGGCACCACCCGCCCGAGTTCATGGCGGATCTCTGGGAGACGATCCGGGAGGGCGAGGTCTGGCGAGGCGAGATCCGCGACCACGATCGCGCCGGGAAGGCCTTCTGGGTCGACACCACCATCGTGCCCTTCGTGGACCGCGAGGGACGGCCGGAGCGCTATCTGACCATCCGGACGGACATCACGGCCCGCAAGGAGGCGGAGGCCAGGCTCCGCGAGAGGGAGGCCCTGGCGCAGCTCGGCGAGATGTCCGCGATCGTCGCCCACGAGGTGAAGAACCCGCTGACGGGGATCTCCGGGGCGCTGCAGATCATCGACCGCCGGCTGCCGGAGGACGCCTCCGAGCGACGGGTCATCGCAAGCATCCAGTCGCGCATCCAGTCGCTGGACGCCGCCATCCAGGACCTCCTCACCTACGCCCGGCCCAGGGAGCCCAGGCTGCGATCGGTCGACATGGGGAGCCTCGTGGGCCGCTGCGCCTCTTTTTTGGACTCGGACGAGCGCTTCACCGGCGTCCAGGTCGTCGCCGACGCACAGTCCCGGTCGCTCTACGTCGACCCGGAGCAGCTCTCGCAGGCGCTGCTGAACCTGCTGCTCAATGCCGCGCAGGCCCTCGACGGGACGGGCCGGATCCGCGTCACGGCGCGCTCCGAGGAGTCCGACTACGTCATCCGCGTCGCCGACGACGGGCCCGGGATGCCGGACGACGTCCGGGCGCGCGTCTTCCAGCCGTTCTTCACGACGCGGTCGCGCGGCACCGGCCTGGGCCTGCCGACGGTGAGGCGCACGGTGGAGGGCCACGGCGGCTCGGTGGACATCCGCTGCCCGGAGGCCGGCGGTACGGTGGCGTGCATCCGGCTGCCCCTGCCGCGGCGGATGCCCGAGCGGAAGATCGCCCAGGCGACCCGTCCCGCCGTGGCATCCTGCCACGATCGGGCCGGTGGGAGGTCTGCCGGGAGGGCGTAGAACGCCGCGAGAACGCGCGAGATGCAGGATGGAACGCGTCTTGCCCTCACGTGTGGACACGGCACACATCCTGCCGTGACCGCACGGAGGTTCGGCACATGACGCACCTCGTATTCGCCGAGTTCGACGATCGCGCAGCCGCCGAGGCGACGCTCGAAGCGCTCCGGGAGTCCCACAAGATCCCGGACAGCGGGTATGGCGTCATCGATCACCCCGGCGAGCCGCACCAGGACGAGTTCCCCTTCACGGAGACGGAGGCGCGCCGGGGCTTGCTGTGGGCCGGCGCGCTGGGCGCCGGCATCGGGGCCGTCCTCGGTGCTCTGCTGGTCTGGCCCCTCGGCCTGCTGTCCGTGAGCCTCGGCGCCGGCGTCGCCATGGGCGCGGGGGCCGGGCTCGTGTACGCGGCGCTGTATGGGTTGCTGCAAGGCGCCGGCAGTCCGCACCACGACATGGAGGAGCTGGCCGAGGAGCTCGAGGAGGGGCAGGTGCTGCTGACCTTCGAGGCCCGAACCGACGAGATCGCCGACGAGCTCGAGGACATCGCCCGGGCGCTCGGCGCCACGTACGTCGGCCGTGAGGGGCACGTGCACGGCGAGCCCCACGGGCCCGAGCCGGAGTCTACGGCTGGGCGGGGCGGCCGCGAGGCGGCGGGTACGGCCTGAACGGCTCCCCGCGGAGGCGCGCGCCGTCGCGGGCTCGGACGTAGGCCGGGCCCGGGCGGTGTGCCATGCTGAGGCCTCCCGGACACGCAGCGCAGCGATACAGGAGATCCCCATGGATCAGAAGCAGATCGTGCGCGAGGTCATGCGCACCGTCGGCCTCCCCGAGGAGGAGGCCGCGCGACAGAGCCTGACGGCCGTCCTCGTCAACGTGGCCAGGCAGACCACCGAGGAGGAGCACGCGGGCCTCGTCCGGCGACTACCGCCGGACTCCGCGGGCGTGCTGGAGGGCGCGACGTATGATCCGGCGCCCGACGGCGACGGCTTCCTGGAGCGGCTCGCCGAGCATCTCGGCAACGGCCACGGCGAAAGCGGAGCCATCCGTCATCTCCGCGGCGTGTGGAGGGTCCTGGTGGAGGCCGTGGGACAGGAGGCCTTGGAGCCCACGTTGCAGGCCCTGCCGGAGGACCTCCGGGAGCGGATCATCTCCGTGCCCGAGGCGTCCCACCGCGACCTGGCCGAGTATCGCCCGGCGGATCACCTCTCCCGCGCGCGGCAGATGAGCGAGTCGAGCGGCCACCTGCGCTCTCTCGCCGAGGTGGACGACAACCCGAGGGGCATATCCCGCCGGAGCACCAACGAGCGCTCGCTGTCCACGGTCGGCCCGAACCCCGACTCCATCGCCGAGCAGGACTGAACTCCCAGGCGCCGCCGAGGCCGGCGTCGCTCGGTCTGCCCACTGTGCTCGGGCCACCGGTGTGCTCGCCGGCCAGCGGACTGCCCTCCCCACCCGGTCACGGGGGCAGCGAGGCCTCCGGGCACTCCTTGGGGAAGAGGCCGGTGGGGTCGCCCAAGCCCGGAGTCCCGCAGCTGTAGGCGAACTCGTTCAGGTTGATCCCGCAGGAGTGGTTCTGGGTGCAGTCCTCGGTGTGCAGCTTGTTGTCGTAGCAGTAGTAGAGCTGCTGGTCGTCGCAGCAGCCGGCGCCCGTGATCTCGCCGCACGGGTACACGCACTGCTGGTTCTCGTCGCAGGAGAAGCCGTCCGTGCACGTGCCGCAGGTGCTGCCGCACCCGTCGTCGCCGCACTGCTTGTCGGCGCAGTCGGGCTCGCACTCGCACTGGCCGTCGACGCACTCGCCGAACTCGCACGCGGGTCCGCACGTGCCGCCGCAGCCGTCCGGGCCGCACTCCCTCCCGTCGCAGTCCGGCGTGCAGTCGCACTGGCCGTCCACGCACTCGCCGAACTCGCACGCGGGTCCGCACGTGCCGCCACAGCCGTCCGGGCCGCATTCCCTGCCGGCGCAGTCGGGCGCGCAGCAGGTGCCCTGGTGGCAGACCGGGGAAGACGGCGCGCAGGCGAAGTCGTGGTCGTCGGCGCCGGGGCAGGGCTCGCCCTCGGGGCTGAGGCAGCGCACGTCCAGGCCGGTCGTGGTCCCGCTCTCGCCACAGGCGGCCCCCGTGGCGGCGCAGGACGTCTCGCGGACGACCTCGTCCTCGCTCCAGTAGTCACACCAGGTGAGCGTGCCGCCGTCGCAGGAGGAGGGCTCCATGCCGTCCGGGCACGTCTCGCAGGCGCCGATGGCGTCGAAGACGGTGCCCAGGGCCGCGGACATCTCCGCCGGGTCCTTCACGAGGTGGCTGTGGGAGGTGCCGCCGCTCGCCGCGAGCTTGTCGAGGAACGACTTGTTCGCCGTGGTGGTCACGGCCAGGACGTGGACCGGGATGCCCTCGTGGAACAGGTGGCCGGCGTGCTCCCGGGCGCCTGCCTGGGTGTCGCAGGTCTCGTCGCCGTCGGTGACGAGGATGACCGCCTGTCCGTCGTTGGGATCGCCGAAGCGCTTGGTCAGGCCGTCCAGGGCGGCCGCGATGGGCGTCGCGGACGTGGCGGTGGGCTCCACGATGGCGCCCTCGATGGCGGGGTAGGCGTCTTCGGACAGGGGGACGACCTCGCCCGTGGAGCACGCCTCGGCCCCCGGGAAGTGCCGGAAGCCGAACAGGTTCACGGTGTGGCGGGCCTCGATGGCGGCCAGCGTGGTGTCCCGGACCCACTCCCAGGCCTCGCTCTGGATCATGCTCGACGAGCGGTCCAGCAGGACGATGACCTCGCCGCGGAGGCAGTCCTCGCGCTGGCACCGGCCGGCCACGCACGGGATGTTCGCCTGGCAGGGCACGTGGACGCCCCAGGCGGCCTCACCGTCCCCGTCGGGGCCGCAGCCCTGGACGCCAAAGCCGCCCTCCGAGCAGCGGACATCGCCCACCAGACACGCCCCGTCGATGTCCTCGCAGGCCCCGTCGACGCACGCCTGCCCGTCGCCGCACGAGCCACAGTCCAACAGCGTGCCGCACCCGTCCTGCAGGGCGCCGCAGGTCCGCCCCTCCGCCGCGCACGTCGTCGGCGTGCACGTGGCGGTGTCGGCGTCTGTGCCTCCCGCGTCCGGGGCGACGTCGTCCGCCACGTCGGGCGCTTCCGTGTCCGGGGCGCCGGGCGTGTCCTCCCCGCTCGTGGTGTCGCCCGGGGCCACGTCCGGCGTCGTGCTCGTGTCGGGCGTACCGATGCCGGGACCGCGCGAGCCGCCGGGCGAGGAGCACGCGGCGACGAGGACTGCCGCCATCGCAGCGGCGAGCAGGGCTCGGGAGGTGCGTCGGAGGCGAGGGTTCATGGGAGTCTCCGGGTTGCGCGGCGTCGGCGGAGGATGCCGAGGCCGTGCCCATCTCGCAAGACCCGGGCGTGCCCGTTCGCCGCCTGGGCTGGAACCGTCCCGAGACGTTCCCGCGGACTCGCGGGTGCCCGACCCGTGTCGCCGCCGTCCGCGCCGACGAGGGAGGCGGCGTCCGCCGGGGGCGGTCCTACTCCCATTCGATGGTGGCGGGGGGCTTCGACGAGATGTCGTAGACCACCCGGTTGATGCCGCGCACCTCGTTGATGATGCGGTTCGAGATGCGGGCGAGGCAGCCGCGGTCGAGGGGGTACCAGTCCGCCGTCATGCCGTCGACGGAGGACACGGCGCGGATGGCGCAGACGCTCTCGTAGGTCCGGTTGTCGCCCATGACGCCCACGGACTGCACGGGGAGCAGGATGGCGCCGGCCTGCCAGATCTGGCGGTAGTCGGGCAGGCGCTCCATCTCCTCGCGCATGATGGCGTCGGCCTCCTGGAGCAGGGCGACGCGCTCGGGCGTCACCTCGCCGAGGATGCGGATGGCCAGGCCGGGGCCGGGGAAGGGCTGCCGGTGGACGATGTGCTCGGGCAGGCCGAGGGTGATGCCCACCTCGCGGACCTCGTCCTTGAACAGCTCGCGGAGCGGCTCGATGAGGTCGAGGTTCATCTCCTCCGGGAGTCCGCCCACGTTGTGGTGGGTCTTGATGGTGGCCGACGGGCCCTTGAAGGACACGCTCTCGATGACGTCCGGGTAGAGCGTCCCCTGGGCGAGCCACTTCGCGCCCGCGACCTTGTCGGCCTCCTCCTGGAAGACCTCGATGAAGACGTGGCCGATGCGCCGGCGCTTCTCCTCGGGCTCCGTCACGCCCTCGAGGGCCGAGAGGAAGCGGTCCTTCGCGTCCACGGCCTGCAGCGGGATGTGATAGTGATCCCGGAACGTGTGGACCACCTGCTCCGCCTCGCCCTTCCGCAGCACGCCGTTGTCCACGAAGATGCAGCGCAGGCGGTCGCCCAGCGCCTTGTGCAGCAGCAGGGCCACCACCGACGAGTCCACGCCGCCGGACAGGCCGCAGAGGACCTCCTCGTCGGGGCCGACCTTCGCGCGGACTTCCTCGATGGTCCGGGCCACGAACTCGGCCATGGTCCACGTGGGCTCCAGCCCGCACACCTCGAACAGGAAGGCCCCGAGGACCTCCTTGCCGTGGTCCGTGTGGCTCACCTCCGGGTGGAACTGCACGCCGTACAGGGGCTTGTCGGTGTGGGCCATGGCCGCCGGCACGCCGTACTCGGTCTCCGCGGTCACCACGAAGCCGTCGCCCGGCCTGGCGATGCGATCGCTGTGGCTCATCCACACGCCGATGGGGAACGTGTCGTCGGACAGCTCCCCGAAAAGATCGCCCGCCGTGCCGTCGCGCCGGATCACGCGCAGCCCGGAGCGGCCGAACTCCCGCTTGTCGCTGGCCACGACCTCGCCGCCGAAGCGGACCGTCATCGCCTGGAAGCCGTAGCAGACGCCCAGCACCGGCACGCCCAGCTCGTAGACCGCGTCGGGCGGGAAGGGCGCGCCGTCGCCGTCCACGCTGGCCGGCCCGCCGGACAGCACGATGCCCCGCGGCGCGAAGTCCCGGACGAAGTCGTCCGACACGGTGCACGGGTGGATCTCGCAGTACACGCGAAGCTCGCGGATCCGCCGCGCGATGAGCTGCGTGTACTGGCTGCCGAAGTCCAGGATCAGGATGCGGTCGGGGGTTTCCATCGGCCTTCCGGGGACATGGGCGAGGGAGGGGCCTGGCGGCGCTCTAGCGGTTGTAGTTCGGCGCTTCCTTGGTGATGACCACGTCGTGCACGTGGCTCTCGGTCAGGCCGGCCGGGCTGATGCGCACGAACCGGTCGACGTGGCGGAGGGCCTCGATGTCCTCGGCGCCCACGTAGCCCATCCCGGAGCGCAGCCCGCCCACGAGCTGGAAGATGACCGCCTCCACGCTGCCCTTGTACGGCACGCGGCCCTCGATGCCCTCGGGCACCAGCTTGTGCTCGCTCTCCACGTCCGCCTGGAAGTAGCGGTCCTTGGAGCCGTCGTTCATGGCGCCGATGGAGCCCATGCCCCGGTACATCTTCCAGGAGCGCCCCTGGTAGATGATGCGCTCGCCCGGGGCCTCGTCCGTGCCCGCGAACAGGCTGCCCATCATGGCGGTGTGGGCGCCGGCGGCCAGGGCCTTCACCAGGTCGCCGGAGAACTGGATGCCGCCGTCGGCGATGATCGGGATGTCGTGCCGCCGGGTCGCCTGGAGGACGTTGTCGATGGCCGTGATCTGGGGGACCCCGACGCCGGCCACCACGCGCGTGGTGCAGATGGAGCCGGGGCCGATGCCCACCTTCACCGCGTCCACCCCGGCCTCGATGAGCGCCTCGGCCGCGTCGGCCGTCGCGATGTTGCCGGCCACGAGCTGGACGTCCGGCCACGCGCTCCGGACCGACCGGACGGCCTCCATGACCCCGCGTGAGTGGCCGTGCGCCGTGTCCACGACGAGCACGTCGACCCCGGCCGCGACGAGGAGCGCGGCCCGGCGCTCGCAGTCCGCGCCGACCCCGACGGCCGCGCCGCAGAGGAGGCGCCCCCGGCTGTCCTTGGCGGCGTGGGGGTAGTTCGCCTCCTTCTCGATGTCCTTGATGGTGAACAGGCCCAGGAGGCGGCCCTCGTCGTCGATCACGGGCAGCTTCTCCACGCGGTTTTCGTGGAGGATGCGCTGGGCCTCCTCGGACGTGGTGCCCTCCGCCACGGTCACGACGTCGCGGGTCATCAGGTCCTCGACGGATCGGCTCGTGTCCTCCACGAAGCGGACGTCGCGGTTGGTCAGGATACCCACGAGGTGGTCGCCCTCGGTGACCAGCAGCCCGGAGATGTCGTGCTGCTGCATGGTGTCGAGGGCGTCGCGCAGCGGCTGGCTCGGCCGCACCGTGACGGGGTCGACCACCATCCGGCTCTCGTACTTCTTGACCTTGCGGACCTCGGCGGCCTGCCGATCCGGCGAGAGGTTCTTGTGGATGATCCCCAGGCCGCCCTGGCGCGCCATGGCGATGGCCATGCCCGCCTCGGTCACGGAGTCCATGGCCGCGGACACCAGCGGGATGTTCAGCGAGATCTCGCGCGTCAGGCGGGTCCGGAGGGACACGTCGCCGGGGAGGACCTCGCTGTAGCCCGGCAGGAGCAGGACATCGTCGAAGGTCAGGCCTTCCGTGAGTGACTCTGGCAGCATGGCGAAACCCCCGTGACGGCTCTGGGCGCGGCCTGGCGAGGGCCGCGGGTGGAAGGGTGGCGGGAGGCTAATGGAAGTGGCAGGGCGCCACAAGGCTCCGTTCCGATGCGCGATGTGGTACGCGTGACCCCGTGACGGGTGACCTCTTCCAGAGCCGGGGCGGCCAGGGCGGCGGCGCCCCGCTGGCCGATCGCATGCGCCCCCGGAGCCTCGACGGCATCCTGGGCCAGGGCGACGTCCTGGGGCCCGGCAGCTTCCTGCGCCTGGCCATCGAGCGCGACGCCATCCCCAGCCTCATCCTCTGGGGCCCGCCCGGCAGCGGCAAGACGACCCTCGCGCGCGTGGTCGCCCGCTCGACCGACGCCTCCTTCGAGCCCTTCTCGGCCGTCCTGGGCGGCGTGAAGCAGGTCCGCGAGATCGTCGCCCGGGCGAAGGAGCGGCGCATGGGCGGCCGGCGAACGATTTTGTTCGTCGACGAGATCCACCGCTTCAACAAGAGCCAGCAGGACGCGTTCCTCCCCCACGTGGAGGACGGCACGCTCACCCTCATCGGGGCCACCACGGAGAACCCCAGCTTCGCCCTGAACTCCGCGCTCCTGTCCCGGTGCCGCGTGGTCCGCCTGGAGCCCCTGGACGAGGTGGCCCTGGAATCCCTCCTCGCCCGCGCCCTGGAGGACGACGAGCACGGTCTCGGCGAGCTGGGCCTCGAGGCGGAGGAGGGCGTGCTGCGGAGCCTCGCCCGCGCCGCCGACGGGGACGCCCGCCGGGCCCTGAGCCTCCTGGACCAGGTGGCCCAGCACGCCGCCCGATCGGAGTCGGCCATCACCCGTGAGATCGCCACCGAGGCGGTGACGGCCCCGAGCCTGCGCCACGACCGCGCGGGCGACGCCCACTACGACGTCATCAGCGCCTTCATCAAGAGCCTGCGCGGCTCCGACCCGGACGCGGCCCTGTACTGGATGGCGCGGATGATCGAGGCGGGCGACGACCCCCGCTTCATCTGCCGGCGCATGGTCATCTTCGCCTCGGAGGACATCGGCAACGCCGACCCGCGGGCCCTGTCCGTGGCCGTGGACGCCATGAAGGCCTACGAGATGATAGGCATGCCCGAGGGGCGCATCGTCATGGGGCAGGCCTGCACCTACCTGGCCACCGCGCCCAAGTCGAACGCCTCCTACGAGGGCATCAACGCCGCCCTGGACGCCGCGCGCAAGCAGGGCTCCCTGCCGGTGCCGCTGCACATCCGGAACGCCCCGACGGCGCTGATGAAGGAGATGGGCCACGGCGAGGGCTACCGCTATCCCCACGACCACGGCGGCTGGGTCCCGGACCACTACCTCCCGGACCGCCTCCGGGGGACCCGGTTCTACGAGCCGAAGGAGGCCGGCTACGAGCGCCACCTGGCCGAGCGCGTGCGCTGGTTCCGGAAGCGGCGCGAGGAGGAGGGGGATGGTCGCTGACCTCGCCCCCTTCCTCGAGGACGCCTACGCCCGGTACGCCGACCCGCGCCACCTGCCCAGCGACCCCCTGAGCGTCCCCTGGCGCTACGAGGACCCGCGGGACCGTGAGCTGGTCGGGTTCGTCGCCGCGGGCCTGGCCTTCGGGAACGTCAAGGCCATCCTCCGGTCCGTCGACCGGGCCCTCGCACCCCTCGGAGACCGGCCCGCCCGCGCCCTGGACGGCATCGACCGCGCCGCCGCCGCCCGCTGGGCCGAGGGCTTCAACCACCGCTGGGTCTTCGCCCCGGACCTGGCGAACCTCTACGTCATGTTGGGCGGCGCCCTCCGGGACGCGGGCGGCCTGGAGCCCCTGTTCGCCGAGGGCATGGCCGCCGACGCCCCGGACGTCCGCCCCGGCGCCGCCTCCCTCGTCGACGGCCTCCGGTCCCACCTCGACGAGGACGAGGCCTCCCGGCGCGGCACGCGCTACCTCCTGCCGAACCCGACGGGGCAGGGCGCGGCGAAGCGCCTGCACATGTTCCTCCGGTGGATGGTGCGCGACCGGGACGTGGACCTGGGCCTCTGGCGGAGCGCCGGCCCCCGCCAGCTCCTCATCCCCCTGGACACGCACGTCGCCCGGATCTCGCGCTACATCGGCCTGACGGATCGCAAGACCAGCGGCCGGGCGACGGTCCAGGAGATCACCGGGCGCCTCCGGGCCATCGACCCGGAGGATCCCATCCGCTTCGACTTCGCCATCAGCCGCCTGGGCATCCTGCGCGACTGCCCGACCCGGCGCGCCCCGGCCTGTTGCGGCCGATGCCCGCTCCTCCAGGTCTGCCGGCTGTAGCTCAGCTCCGGCCCGGCAGGAGCACGTGCTTGGGGGTCGGGCTTGGGGGTCGGGTCGCAACTTGCATACTTCTCCGCGGTGGGGCTTGGGGCTTGGGGGTCGGGTCGCAACTTGCATACTTCTCCGGGCTCTCCACTACCCCACCCCGCCGCAGAGCGCGTCCAGGCTTGGGGGTCGGGTCGCAACTTGCATACGCGGTGGGCTTGGGGCTTGGGGGTCGGGTCGCAACTTCAGATTCCTGAGAAAGAGGCTTGGGGGTCGGGTCGCAACTTGCATACTTCTCCGCGGTGGGCTTGGGGCTTGGGGGTCGGGTCGCAACTTCAGATTCCTGAGAAAGAAGGCCTTTCTACGGGTTGGAAGCCTCGGTGTGGGCTTGGGGGTCGGGTCGCAACTTGCATACTTCTCCGCGGTGGGCTTGGGGCTTGGGGCTTGGGGGTCCGTGGGCTTGGGGCTTGGGGGTCGGGTCGCAACTTGCATACTTCTCCGGGCTCTCCGGGCTCTTCACTACCCCCTACCCCGCCCCGCCGCAGAGCGCGTCCAGGATCGCCTGCGCGTCGGACCTGAACGCCGCGTCCGTCTCGAGCCGCCTCCTGTAGCGGCTCGCGAGGGCGCCGACGCTGCGAGGCTTGATGGCGTACGCATCGGCGACGACGCGGGCCGCGTGGGGCGTGTGGTCGACGCAAATGATCACGGCCACCTGGCGCGCGTCGTTCACGTGACCACGACGGGCCGTTCGCACCTCCTCCAACGAGACGTCGAAGTGGGCGCAGACCGCCTCCAGGACCTCGGCGCAGTCGAGCGCCAGCCACTGACGCGCCTCACGCGCCACAGAGTCCGGCGCCGGCACGATCTCGTCCCTGAGTCGGCTCCGCCAGGCAGACACGAAGCGTTCGTCGCCGACGATCGTCGGGCTGCTCGTCCACCTCAACTCCTCACGGCGCTCCGGCGGCAGCCGCGCATGCACGAACCCGTCGAGCGTACGTGGGTCGTGGCCGAAGCGTCGCATCACCTCGCCAGTCACCAGCCAGTCCGGCGCCACCCCTCGCAGGTAGTGGGGGTGGCTGGACCACCTGTAGTCGCCCGCTCTCCCAGCCAGACCGGCGTCCACAGGATTCATGTGAATGTACCGCACCAGCTCTGCAAGGTAGCGCTCCTGCTGCACCAGTCGCGATCGGAAACGTCCACGGAACAGCGGCCCGTCGCGTCCATGCCGGCGATTGAAGCGCTGCGTGTGCACACCGAGGACGTGACGCATCGCTCGTCCGAGCTCGGCGGCCGCGTCCTCGACCAACAGGTCGGTAGGTGTCAAGGTAGTTGTCGCCTGGATACGGATCACTACGCGGCCACTTGGTGCCGCAGGTTCGGCTGGCGTTCGGGGTTGAGCTGGACCTCCT
>JBNJGB010000006.1:0-243769 GCA_051747385.1 Myxococcota bacterium | reverse complement strand
CTCCGAGAGAGCTCCTCTCCGGCGCCCTCACCACCCTCGCGCTCCGCCCGGGAGCTCTCCCTGAGTCCCTCGTACCCGGAGAGGCCTGAGGACCGACGGGTCTCGCGCGACGAGAAGCGATGGTCGCCCTGCTCATCGTGGGCCCGCTGCACGGAGGAGTTCTGCCGCCGTCAGGCGGTTACGCGACGAGCGTTGACTCCAGCCCGAACGCCTCCTTAACCTCCCGCTCGCCTGCGAGTCGGGAGGAAGACGGTGCGTGATATCTCATGACGGTCCGTGATCCCGAGCGAGGAACCACGGATCAGCGAGCTTCCGGCCGGTCCCGCAAGTGGAGCCTCACGAGGCCGTGGACGCTCATTCTACTGAGCCTGCTGCTCCTGCTCACCATCTGGTCCGAGGTCGCCAAGGATCCGGACTTTCCGCTCGCCAACCCGTTCGCCTGGGTCGCCGTGTACGCCATCGTGAGCTTCGTGCTCTCGGGATGGATCCGGTCCCCCTTCTGGCGGATGAACGTGCGGGTGGTGTTCGTGGTGGCCCCGATCGTCTTCATCCTCGGCATGGAGGTCTACCTCAAGGAGCGGGATCGGGACATCATGTCCGAGCGCATCGAGATCTCGGACGATATCCTCTTGCGCTACCACTACCGCCCGGAGTCGGAGGGCATCAACAGCCGAGGCCTGTGGGACGACGAGTACGAGATCCCCAAGCCGCAGGACGTCTATCGGATCGCGGTGCTGGGTGACTCGGTCCCCAATGACCCGACGATCCCACAGGATCAGCGCTTCCATCGGGTCATGGGGCAGACGCTTCGCGAGGCGGGTATCCGCGACGAGCGCGTCGAGGTCGTCAATGTGTCGTGCGAGGGCTACAACACCGCCCAGGAGGTTCGACTCTTCGAGAAGGTCGGCCTCGATTACGAGCCGGACCTGGTGCTCGTCGCGTATGTGCTGAACGACCCGTTCATCCAAAATGGCGGCTATCGGCGCTTCGGAAACAGCTTCTTCCTGTTCCGCTTCCTCCCGATGATCGCGTGGGGGTTGGCCGGCCAGGGGAGCTGCCCAACCTTCGAGGAGATGAACCGGGGCTACAGTTTCCAAGACGTGGTCCGGCGCTCCCTCGAGCGCCTGCGTCTCCTGTCCGAGTTGCACGATTTCGAGGTCGCGGTCGCCACGCTTCCCGTCGTGGAGGATTTCTCGGATCCGGACTGCCTGAAGGCGTACGACCGCGTCGGCCAGATCGCCCGAGAGCAGGAGTTCGACGCCATCCGCGTGGTCGACGCCTTTGCCGGTGAGGACCACGAAGACTACCTCAAGCCCGAGGACCGATTCGACGTCACGCACCCGAACGTCCGGGGGCACGTGCGCATCGGGCGATTTCTCGCCGAGAACGTCGCCGAACTCATCCGTCCCCCGGGCGAAGCGCACGCGCCGGTCAACTGACCCCCATGGTCCGCTCGGCCTGCGGCGGAACAGCCCGTGGACGAACGGCCAGGTCGCGGTACGAGCGACTTCGCGCCGTCCGCTCGCAGTCGAGCGTCGCCGCCGGCGAGCGGGGCATCGGCGCGGGCGTCGCCCTGGTCCGGACCGACACATGCGGTGTGCCTTCGAGCCCGAAGCGCTCCGCCATGTGGCAGGTCACCGGGCCTGGAGTGCGGCTGCGGGTCGATGGGCGACGGAAGCGGGGCTATGCTCGGGGCATGGACGGAGCGCCCCATCGGGAGCCGCGCAGGAGCGCCGTGTCCGCCGTGTCCGCCGCGATCCTCCTGGCGCTGGCCCTGGCGCTGACCCCGGGGTACGCGCAGGGGAAGCCTCCGGGCGAGGGGACGCCGCGGCTCGAGCGATCCTCCTGCGTGACCGAGGCGCTGCGTGACGCGGGCGCCGACTGCTACAGCTTCTATGCCCGGGAAGACCGCGCGGCGGCGGACGGTAGGGTCATCGAGCTTCCCGTGGCCGTGCTCGAGCCGGCGTCGGACGAGACGACCGCGGCGCCGGTGTTCTTCTTCCCGGGAGGGCCGGGCTATTCGATCCTCGGGGCGCCGGACCTCATCGCTCAGTACCGGAAGGACGTGGGCGATCGGCCGCTGGTGCTCCTCGACCACCGCGGGATGATCCACGCGAAGCCCGCGCTTCGGTGCCCCGACTACGCCGAGGTATCGCCCTATCACAACCCCGTCTTCGCCTCCGCCGTGTCGGGCTCGCTGGACACCCGGACGCGCAGGAGGAGCATCACCGACGCCGTCGAGCGCTGCCACGACGGGCTCGCGGACGAGGGCATCGACCTCGCGCAGTACAACAGCCACGCCGTCGCCAGGGACGTCGACGCGATCCGCAGCGCCCTGGGCCACGAGCGCATCGACCTCTACGGGCGCTCCACCGGCGGCGGGACCGCCCTGTCCTACCTGCGGTACTTCCCCGACCACGTGCGGTCCGTGGTCGTGGTCTCGCCGTGGTTCGAGAGCCTCCGCAATCGATCCCCCCTCGACGAGCTCCACACGGCGAAGCAGGCCTTCACGGACGTCCTCTCCCTGTGCGTGGAGGACAGCGCGGACTGCCGCCAGCGGCTGCCGGCCTGGCTCCGCGCGGTGGGGCGGACCCGCCGGGCCCTGGACGACCGGCCCTTCGTCACGACCGTCGGCGGGGACGACGGACCGGAGCGGACCGTCTACCTCGACGGCGCCGCGTTCCTGCACACGCTCTATCTCACGCTACCCGACGCCTACGCCCGGCTGCCCCGCATCGTCCGCGAGGTGCCGGCGGGGGACTACTCTTCGCTCCCGGAGTTCTTCCGGCTGGACGCCTTCGACCCGGAGCCCGAGACGCCGCGCTACGCCCTGGGGTACTTCCTGGCGCACGTCTGCCACGACATGGGGGCGCACCGCCCGACCCGCGACGACGCCCTCGCCATGGTGCGGCGAGAGCCGGCCCTCCTCGGCTTCGAGCCCCCGTGGGTCTGCGGATGGTGGGACACGGACGGCGCCGTACCCCCGGAGCACTCCACGCGCGTGCGCTCCGACGTGCCGGCGCTGTCGATCCACGGTCAGATGGACCCCTGCTGCGGCGTGCGGTGGGGCCGGCACCTGGCCGAGACCATGGATCGCCTCCGCGTCGTGGAGCTACGGGGGGAGGGGCACACCCCGGACACCCTCTGCGGTTCCGAGCTCATCGCCGCCTTCCTGGACGACCCGACGGCCTCGCTGGACGACGGCTGCAAGGCGGGCACGGCGCTCCGCCCCTGGGAGCTGGACTGAGCCTCCGCTCAGCTCCCCTCGCAGGCGTACGTGAAGGTCGCCTCCTCCACGGCCCTCGGCGCGTCGAGGGTCCAGCCGGCCAGGACCAGGCCGCCAGGGATCGGCTCGGAACGGGGCTCATAGCTCCAGGTCCAGGTCTCCCCGTTGCCGTGCTCCGTCACCTGCGAGAGCCTGCGTCCCTCCGGGTCGAAGGTCGTCCGGGTCACGGCTCCCCCCGTCGCCGTCTCCACCACCAGGCCGTCCGGGCCCGGCTCGGTCGTGACGCTCCGGAAGACCGAGACGTCGCCCGTGGGCCCGTCGACGCGCTGCCAGGTCACCTCGTTCCCGTCGTCCGACCAGACGCGCTCGTGGGTGGCCACGAGTGGCGGCGCGGCGGGGAGGTCCGAGGGCACGTCCACGCCCCAGCCCTCGTGGAACCACTCCTGGGCCAGCGCGGCCGCGGCTCCCTCGCTCAGCCCGTGCCAGCGGATGCCGTGCGCGATGATCCGGTCCTGCGCGTCCCACGCCCAGGTGTGCCGGGCCAGCTCGGCGCCCTCGTACCGATAGGAGCGCTCGGCGAGGCGCCCCTCGGCATCCCACGCGAACGCAAAGGCCGTGACGAGGGGCTCGCCCCCTGCGATCGTGCGCTCCAGGCGGTCTTCCACGACCCGGTCGCCGTCGAGCGTCCGGGTGCGGATCGCCTCGCCCACGACCTCGCCGTCCTCGTCCAGCCACGTGGTCTCGGCCCCTGCGAACCGCTCCCCGGCGTCATAGGTGATGGTGGTCTCGCCTCGCCGCGAGGGCTCCCGGAGGTCTCCGGCCCCGCCGACGCCGCCGTGGCCGAACCACGCGTCGTCTCCGTAGTTGTACGCGTAGCCCTGGTAGCCGTAGTCGAACCCGATGCCGTGCGGTCGCTCGCCGACCGGCCAGCCCAGGTCCCAGACCCCCTCCGCTTCCGGGTAGCCGTGCAGGATCGCCGTCGGCACGCGCTCGCATGATCCCACCTCCCGTGGGAGCGAGCCGGTCCACGGAGCCGGGGCCAGCGGGGAGGCGTGACGCGGCTGGTGATCGTCGAGCGCCCGGATGTTGCTGGAGAGGCCCGTCCGCCACGACGACGTCCGCTCGGCGAGCACCCCGAGCCCCGACGCGGCCTCGTCCCAGGACCAGGACTGCTCCAGCCACACCTCGTCGTCGACGCGTCGCTCCACGTGCAGCGGGCGGCCCTGGTCGTCGTACTCCCAGGTGACCGACGCGGTCTCGCCCTCGTGGGCGAGCGTGGCGCTCAAGAGCCTCGCGTCTCCGTATTGCCAGGCGTACTCCCACGCGCCCGTGCCGTTCACGTGGTCGACGACCGTGGCGCCCACGAGGCGATCGCCGTCCCAGGTCTGCGTCAGCTCCCGCCACAGGGAGTCGTCCCACCAGTGCCGCTCCTCGAGGAGGCGCCCGTCCGCGTCCCAGCGGCGCTCGAGGCGCTCCGTGGCGTTCGAGCTCTCCCGGCGGGTCACGAGGACGGCCTCCAGCGACCCGTCCTGGAGCCGCCAGGCCTCCACGACGCCCCGGCGGTGGTCCTCGCGCTGCCCCGCGAACTCGGACTCCTCGCTCCAGGCCACGGCGAACCCGGGGAGCTGCTCCGCGCAGTCCGCCCCGCAGGGCTTCGACGGGAACGCCTCCTGCGTGTCCACGGAGCCGTCCAGCCCCTCGTCCACCTCCATGGCCTGGAGCGCGCACCCGGCCTCCTCCCGGGCCAGGACCCACTCCCGCAGGTCCGGAGCGAGGTCCCTCGACAGCTGTGGCGGCCCGGCCGCGCACCAGCCCGTCGGCTGCTCCGGCTCCCCCACGTCCGGCCCGGCGTCCGGCTGCGCGGGATCCGTGTCCGGCGCCGCGTCACCCTGCGACGGCAGGTCGGTGCCCCCGCCCCCGTCCGGGCCCGTGAAGCTCGGGTCTTCGGATCCCCCGCCTCCGCACGCTGCGAGGACGAGGGCTGCTGCACACATGGCAAGCACTCTGTAGGCGATGGTCATTGGAACTCCCTCCCTGCGATGGACCCCCACGCTAGCCATGCCCGGGCGTACACACAATCAGGGTTATCGGGATATAACCGTTCGGCATTCCCGAACGATGCCATGCCCACCCGCCGGAGCGGTTCCGCTCCGGTCAGCTCCAGAACCAGTCCGAGAAGGCCACGACTCTCTCCCGGCTCGCGCGGCTGCGCGTCGTGGCGGGGAACCACGCAAGCTCGCGACCTGCACCGTCCGGCGATCGGGCCGCGCGGCAGCGGACACCCCGGAGGCCCTCGTCCTTGGCCTGCTGGCCGACGGACCGACAGGCCTCGTGGCCCACCGGGTCGCCGCGCTCGTCCAAGGGGTAGGTCGCCGGCAATCCGACGGAGGCGACGCCCGAGGGGGAGTGCACGTCCGCCACCCGCTGGTCGCGGGGGAGCGTCGCCCCGACCAGCACCGGCGCGGACTCGTCCCGCAGGTCCTCGGGCTCGTACGGCCAGCCGGCGATGAAGAGCCGGAGGTTCATCCGCGCGGTGACGAGGTCCTCGTTCAGGTAGAGGGTGGGGAAGCTCCCGGGCGGGTTCCAGCGCCCGCCACGGACCTTCGCGAAGCCGGGATCCAGCGGGTCCTCCCAAGCCGGGTCGGCGATGCGGAGCCACACGTGGCCGTTCGGCAGGACCTCGCTCCTCACGCCTGGACGGCCTCGAACCCGAACATCGCCCGCACGGCCTCGAGGATGCCGCGGGTTTCCCCGGCCTGAAGCAGGTCCAGGAGGGACCGACCGCCCAGCGCCGACGCCTCGCGACGGACCACGGCCGGGATGCGCTCCCGCTTCAGGTAGCGGACCAGCAGGTCCGTCGCGGCGGACAGGTCGGCCACCGCCTCCACGCGCGCCGGGGGCACGCCCCGACTCAGCCATCGGCCGATGGCCTGCCGACTGACCCTGAAAGACCGGGCTGCGTCCGCCTGGGTGAGGCCCCAGACCGCCAGCACGCGGCGCAGGTCCTGGCCCGCGCGCTCCGCCTCCAGGGCCTCCGAGAACGCGTCGAGCCAGCCGCTCTCGCCCTCGTGCGCCTCCAGGATGGCGCGGGCCAGCCGTCTCGGATCCGCCTCTTCCAGTTGGACTGTCATGGTGCCGCCACCTCCGCTCTCAGGCCTCGATCCTGGGAGCGGCGCAACCTGTTGTCAACCTGCGGGTGAGCCACGAGCTTGATGCTTTGATGCTACAAGGCATGACGCTATGATGTGTCCATGCGCACGACGCTCACGGTCGACGACACGGTGATGCGGGAGCTCCGGGAGCTGGCGCATCGGTCCGGCGTGCCGCTGAAGCAGGTCGTCAACCAGGCCCTCGTACGGGGGCTCGATGCTCTCCGGGAGCCTGCCGAGGCCGAGCCCTACGAGACGCCGACGTACTCGATGGGCGAGGCTCGCGTGCCGAACCTCGACAAGGCCCTGGCGCTCGCAGCGACGCTCGAGGACGAGGAGATCGCCCGGAAGCTCACGGCCCGGAAGTAGCGGACGATGCGGATCCTCGACGTCAACCTGCTCCTGTACGCGACGAACCGCGACCTGCCGCACCACACGAGGGCCAAGACCTGGTTCGACGCGACGCTGGGCGCCGACGAGCTCGTCGGCCTCCCCTGGGTCGTGCTGCTGGCCTTCCTGCGGCTGTCCACGAGCGCCCTCGCCATCGAACACGGCGCAACGCTCTGCTCGGCCGACTCCGACTTCGGGCGCTTCCGACAGCTGAAGTGGCGGAACCCGATCGCCTAGAATCGTCAGATCGGCCGGGCGTCCGCGGGGGACGGGGGGTGGACGGCGTCGATGCCGCCTCGCTCCATGAGGTGGCAGGCGACCTGGTGGCCGCGGCCGTAGTCCTTCAGCTGGGGCTCGACGCGGCGGCAGATGTCCTCCGCGAAGGGGCAGCGGGTGTGGAAGCGGCAGCCGGCGGGCGGGTTCATGGGGCTGGGGACGTCGCCCTGCAGCAGGATGCGGCTGCGGGTGCGCTCGACCTTCGGGTCCGGGATGGGGACGGCCGACAGGAGCGCGCGGGTGTAGGGGTGCTGGGGGGCCTTGTAGATGTCGTCGGCGTCCGCGAGCTCCACGAGGCGGCCCAGGTACATCACGGCCACGCGGTCGGAGATGTGGCGGACGGCGGCCAGGTCGTGGGCGATGAAGAGGTAGGTGAGGTGGAACCGCTCCTGGAGGTCCTCCATGAGGTTCATCACCTGGGCCTGGATGGAGACGTCCAGGGCGCTGATGGGCTCGTCGCAGACGATGAACTTCGGGTCGACCGCCAGGGCGCGGGCGATGCCGATGCGCTGGCGCTGTCCGCCGGAGAACTCGTGGGGGTAGCGCTTGATCATCCGCGAGGACAGGCCCACCACGTCCATCAGCCCGGCCACGCGGGCGTCCGCCTCGCGGCCCTTCTTCGCCAGGCCGTGGAGGAGGAGGGGCTCGGCGATGATCTGCCCCACGGTCATGCGCGGGTTCAGGGAGGCGTAGGGGTCCTGGAAGATGATCTGCAGCTCCTTCCGTAGCGGGCGGAGCTGGTCTTCGGTCAGGGTGTTCAGGTCCCGGCCGCCGTAGAGGATCTCGCCGCCCCGGATGCCCTCGTGGGGCTCGTGCAGGCGCAGGAGGGCCCGGCCGGTGGTGGACTTGCCGCAGCCGGACTCGCCCACGAGGCCCAGGGTCTCGCCGGGGCGGATGTCCAGGTCGACGCCGTCCACGGCGCGGACGACGGCCCTCGTGCGCCGGAAGAGCACGCCCTCGTAGATGGGGAAGTGCATGGTCAGGCCGCGCAGGCGGAGGAGCGGCTCGGCGTTCGGATCCGTCATCCGGAGGCCTCCGTCGGCGGCGGCTCCAGGTGGCGTCCGGTGGCGACCAGCTCCTGCACGTCGTCGGCGGCCCAGCAGTAGACCCGGTGGTCCGGCCGGACGCGGGTCTCCGGCGGGAACTCGCGGGCGCAGACGTCCCGGGCGAAGGCGCAGCGCGGCTCGAACGGGCAGCCCGGTGGGCGGTGGGCCAGGTCGGGCGGCTTGCCGGGGATGGAGTAGAGGCGCTCGTGCTCCCGCTCGTCGACGCGGGGCAGGGAGCGCAGCAGCCCCAGGGTGTAGGGGTGCGCCGGGTGCTCGAACAGCTCGTCGGTGGGGGCGGCCTCCATGGTCTTGCCCGAGTACATCACCAGGACGTGGTCCGCGGTGCCGGCCACCACGCCCAGGTCGTGGGTGATGAGCGTGATCCCCATGTGGAACTCGTCCTGGAGGTGCTTCAGCAGGTCCAGGATCTGCGCCTGGATGGTCACGTCCAGGGCCGTCGTGGGCTCGTCGGCGATGAGGAGCTCCGGGGTGTTCAGGAGCATCATCGCGATCATCACGCGCTGGCGCATGCCGCCGGAGAACTGGTGGGGATACTGGCGATAGCGGCGCTTCGCGTCGGGCAGGCCCACGCGCTCGAGCATCTCCAGGCAGCGGCGGGTCGCCTCCTTCCCGCGGAGGCCCTGGTGGATGTCCAGGACCTCGGCCAGCTGCGTCGAGACCCGCAGGAACGGGTTCAGGCAGGTCATGGGGTCCTGGAAGATCATGGAGAGCTTGTTCCCGCGGAGCCTGCGGACCCGGCCCGGGGGCATCTGGAGGAGGTCCTCGCCGTGGAAGAGGATGCGGCCTTCGGGGATGCGGGCCGGGGGCTCCGGGAGGAGGCGCATGACGGCCAGATTGGTGACCGACTTGCCCGAGCCGGACTCGCCCACGATGCCCAGGGTCTCGCCGCGCCGGAGGTCGTAGCTCAGCCCGTCGACGGCGGTGACCCAGCCGTCCTCGGAGCGGAACTGCACGACCAGATCGCGCACGGAGAGGATGGGCTCGCTGTGGGAGGTCTCGGGCATCGGTCCGGGGTCAGTCCTTCTGCATCTGGGGATCGAGGGCGTCGCGGATGCCGTCGCCCAGGAAGTTCATGGCGAACAGGGTCGCGGCCAGGGCGCCGCCGGGCCACAGGATGAGCCAGGTGTAGTCCTGGAACTTGTCCGCGCCCTCGGTGATCATGTTGCCCCACGAGGGGTTCGGCGGCTGGACGCCCAGGCCGAGGAAGCTCAGGAACGCCTCGAGCAGGATGACGCCGGGCACCAGCAGGGTGGAGTAGACGATGACCGGCCCCACCGTGTTCCGGATGAGGTGCTTGAAGATGATGCCCAGGCGCCGGACGCCGATGGCGCGGGCGGCCTCCACGAACTCCCGGTGCTTGAGGCTGATGACCTGCCCGCGGATGACGCGCGCCATGTTGAGCCACTGGACCGCGCCCAGGGCGATGAAGAGGTTCACCGTGCTCCGGCCCACGATGACGATGAGCAGGATGACGATGAACATGAACGGCAGGCCGTAGAGCACGTCGACGATGCGCATCATCACGTTGTCGACGCGGCCGCCCAGAAACCCCGCGATGGCGCCCCAGGTGACGCCGATGAAGAGGCTCACGAGGGTGGCGGCCAGCCCGATGAGGATGGAGATGCGCGCGCCATAGAACAGGCGCGTGAAGACGTCGCGGCCCTTGCCGTCGGTGCCGGCGACGAAGGGATGCAGCTCCGGCGCGCCCGGGAACTCGGCCTTCGAGATGGCCAGGTCGTGATCCCGGTCGTGGTGCCGGATCAGGTGGTCCTTGTCGTAGCGCATGTAGCGGGTGCGCTCGGTGACCTCCCACTGGCTGACGACGTGGTCGCCGTTGACGTCCAGGGCGCGGAACGCCTCCACGCCGGCGAGGCCGCGATCGCGATAGACCGGGTCGATGTCCGCGTCCGTGTGGGGATACTCCTTCCAGGTGAGGTAGCCGTCCGGCTCGATGCGCCCCGGCTCCGGCGCCTCGTCGCCCGAGGCCACGTCGTAGCCGTCGAACAGGAAGTCGAAGAACCGCGACAGGCGCCGAAGCTCGTCCAGCTCCGGACACTCCAGGCGGCCGACGGCCTGGGCCAGGATCGCCTTGATGGGGAGGTCCCGGTCCAGCGCGTCCAGGCGCTCCAGGACCTGCGCGTGGAGGCTCGGGGCGTTGCGCTCGAGGAAGCTCAGCCCCGGCAGGGCCAGCCGCTCCTGGGCCACCCGCCGGCAGGCGATGACGCCGTCGCCGTTCAGGTCCACGGCGTCGAAGGCCGCCACGTCGCCGTCGTAGCTGGGGTGGTCGAAGGAGACGTCCGCGGTGCCGGGCGGGTGGAAGGCGAGGCGGGTGTGCTGCTCGTCGAGGGAGAAGTGCGTGATGTGGGCGGCGACCCAGGGCGACGCGAAGCCGGCCACGGCCATGCCGAGGACGAGGGCGGCGCTGACCACGGCGAGCCGGTTCCGCCGGAGCCGCTTCCAGGCGTCCGCCATCAGGCTGTGGCCCTTCTGGGCCTCCGGGGTGGGGGCGTCGTCCATCAGTCGTAGCTCACGCGGGGATCGAGGGCGGTGTAGGCCAGGTCCACGGCCAGGTTCATCAGCACGAGCAGGGCCGAGTAGAGGACCACCACCCCGATGACCATGGGATAGTCGCGGTTCAGGGCCGGGGTGACGAAGTAGTCGGCGAGGCCCGGCAGGCCGAAGACCTCCTCCACCACGATGGAGCCCGTCACGATGCGGGCGATGGCCGGCCCCAGATAGGTGACCGTGGGCAGGATGGCGCCCTTCATGGCGTGCCGCGTGACCACCGTCCGCTCCGGCAGGCCCTTGGCCCGGGCCGTGCGGATGTAGTCCGAGCGGATGACCTCGAGCATGCCGCCGCGGGTGAGGCGGGCGAACGAGGCCGTGTAGACCAGGCCCAGGGTGACGACCGGCAGGACGCGGTCGTCCCAGGAGTCCCACTCGCCGTAGTCGAAGATCCCCGAGACCAGGGACGTGGGCCCGCCGGCGAACAGGGCGATGAGGAGCGGCCCGCTGACGATGGTGGGCACCGAGATCCCCACCATGGCGAAGGACATGACGGTGTAGTCCCCGAAGGTGTTCTGCTTCAGCCCGGCGAACAGCCCCGACGACACGCCGAGGAGCAGCGCGAGGAGCAGCGCCCAGCCGCCGAGCTCGAGGGAGACCGGAAGGCCCCGGCGCAGGTTCTCCAGGACCGTCTCGCGGCCGTCCGAGGAGATGGTCACCCCGAAGTCGAGCCGGACGTACTTCCCCAGGGCCGAGACGTACTGGGCCGCCAGGGACTTGGGGACCACGGCCAGGCGGTCGCCGGGCTCCACGCGGGCGCCCTCCTTCACGCCGAAGGACACCAGCTTGCCGCCGGTGGGCATGGTGACGCGGTGCGCCTCGCCGTCCGGGGCCGTGAGGGTGAGGAGGAACCGGTCCTCCTCGTAGTGCCGGCCGGCCTCCACGTCGGCGACCTCCGTCACCTCGCCGGCCACGGGGGCCTGCACCTCCCGGCCCATGCCGAAGACGATCCACTTGTTCGCCTCCACCGCCGGCGGGAGGCGGCGGTCGGCGTCGAAGGGACTCCCCGGCGCGAAGCGCATCAGGAAGAAGCTGATCGTCACGATGATCCAGAGGACGATCACCGCGCCGAACAGGCGGCTCAGGACGAAACGAAGCATGCGTGGAGGCTCAGGGCTGCTCGATGCTCATGTACTCGAGCAGGTGGTGGTCCTGGTACTGGGGCTCCAGGCCCTTCACGAAGGGCCGGACCAGATACGAGACGGTGTAGAAGTAGAACGGCATCACCGGGACGTCGCGGACGAGGACCTTCTCCGCCGCGCACATGAGGACGTTGCGGGCGCGGGTGTCCCGCTCTCGGGCGATGCGGTCCAGGAGGTCGTCGTACGCCGGGTTGTCGTAGCCGGCGTAGTTGTTGGCGCTCTCGGAGTGGAAGACCGTCAGGAAGGTCGTCGGGTCCGGATAGTCGGCGCACCAGGAGGTCCGGGCGATCTCGAAGTCCCCGGCGTGGACCTTCTTGAGGAGCGACTTCCACTCCATGTTGTTGACCGTCACCCGGATGCCCAGGTTCTCCTGCAGGTTGCGCTGGACGAACTCGGCGATGAGGCGGTGGCTCTCGAAGGTGTTGTAGACGATCTCCAGCGGCGGCAGGCCCACGCCGTCGGGATGGCCCGCGTCTGCCAGGAGCGCCCGGGCCCGCTCGGGGTCGAAGGACTCGCCCTCCGGGGGGACGTAGCCGAGGGTGTCCTCGAACATCGGCGGCACGAGGTTCGTGGCCGGCACCTGGAAGCTCGCCAGGATGTGCTTCGTCATCCGCTCCTTGTCGATGGCCAGGTGGATGGCCCGGCGCACGAGCGGATGGTCGAAGGGCGGCCGCAGCGTCCGGACGACGTAGTAGTAGGTGCACATCTGCATGTCGATGCGCAGATCGCTCCGCCCGGCGGCGATGTACTCGCGGATCTTGTCGGACGGGACCGGCTTCACCCAGTGCGCCTGGTTGGACTGGTACAGGCGGATGTTCCGGGACTCGTCGTCCGTGAAGCGGACCACTGAGCGCTCGATGGACACGGCGTCGGCGTCCCAGTACCGCGGGTTCTTCTCCATGACCATGCGGTCGCGGGGCTTCCACTCGGTCATGACGTAGGGGCCGTTGACCACTACGTTACCGGGGCGGATCCACTGCTCGCCGTGGGCCTCGACGGCGTGGCGCGGGATGGGCGCGTAGGCGATGTAGGTGACCAGGTGCGGGAAGAACGGCGCCGGGTTGTCCAGCGTCACGCGCAGGGTGAGGTCGTCGACCACCTCGATGCCCAGGCTCTCCGGGTCGTCCGTCTCGCCGCGGTTGAAGGCCCGGGCACCCTCGATGAACCAGAGCTGCTGGGCGTTCTTGGAGCCCGTGGCCGGCGTCAGTCCGCGAATCCACCCGTAGGCGAAGTCCCGGGCGGTCAGCGGCGCGCCGTCGCTCCAGACCATCCCCGCGCGGAGGTGGAAGGTGTAGGTGCGCCCGTCCTCGGAGACCTCGTACGATTCGGCGGCTCCGGGGACCGGCGGTCCGTTGCCGGGCCCGGTGACGAGCAGGGTCTCGAACATCTGGCTCGCCAGGGCCGTCCCGGCGCTCTCGCTGATGAGGTTGGGGTCCAGGAACTCCGCGTTGCCCTCGACCCAGACGAACGTGCCGTCCTCCGGCGGGGGGCCCGGGTCCGGCGGCGGTTTCTTGCCGCGGTACAGGGCCCCGTAGCCCTCCGTGCTCGCGGCCTCGCCGTCGCCGGGAGGTTCGGGCTGGAGCGCCTCGCATTCCGCCGAGAAGCGCGCGACGTCCTCCGGCCCCGCGTAGCCCTCGGCGCCCCGGGCCGTGGCCGCCCCCTCGGCCGCGCCTCGCGCCTCCTCTCCCGTCCCGAGCGCCAGACCGGCCTGCTCGCCCTCGGGAACCTCGACCAGGGGCACCACCGGCGCCTCGTCGACGCCGCAGCCGCCGAGCACGGCCATGGCCGCGACCGCGAGGGGCGCGAGGCCGCGTCGGGCGGCGGCGATCGTGGGGCGGAGCCGAGCGGACATGAAGTTGGGGACCTATCCGCCGGGCGGCCCGGATGTCAAGTGGAGCTCCGGCCGCGCGGGACGCGCGATGGCCCCGGATTCCGGGGGGTTCGCGCCGCCGATGCCTTGTCAGCGACCCGGGGCGGGGCTAACGTACGAGGCGTGCAGAACGCTGCCGAGTCGCACCTCGAGGGAGACGTCGGTCCGGCGACCACCGGAGGCGTGATCCGCTATCGGATCTGGCCGGTCCGACGGCACCCGATGCGGACCATCGTGGCCGCGCTCGTGCCGGTCGGCCTGGCCGTGGCGACCTGGCTCGCCTTCCGCTCGCCGCTGTGGGCGACGTTCGTCTTCCTGGGCGCCGTGGCGGGCCTCGCGCCATTCTTCTTCCCCACCGACGTCACGCTGGACGGGCACTCCCTGCACATCCGCCAGCTCGGGACGCCGCGGATCTGGGACCTGCGATCCTTCCGGCGCATCGAGATGTGCGGCGAGCCGCTCCCCCGCGCGGAGCTGACGAGCCGGGCGCGCTTCACACCGCTGGACTCGGTGGACGCCGTGGTGGTGCCGATGCCCGACGACCCCGTCGACCGGGAGGTCGTGGTCCTGCACCTGCGCCGCTGGGTCGGCCGCCAGCCCACGGGCCGCTTCGAGATCGACGCCGACCACGCCCCCGAGGACAACGTCGGGGACGAGGCGGACTGACCCGACCGACCGCCGAGGACGGCGCTCCTACTCCGGGACGTCGGTCATCCAGGACCACACGGCGACGCTCGAAGGCAGGCCGATCGTGCTCGCAGCCAGGGTGACCACGTGCTCGATCTCCTCGCGGGTGGCCCCGGCGGCCTTCGCCTTGCGGACGGCCGAGTGGACGGCGCCCTCGCGCATGGCTCCGACGGCCACGCCGAGCTTGACGAGGCGCGAGGCCTTCTCGTCGAGCGGCCCCTTGCCCTCGCCCTCGCGGATGCTCTGCCAGGCCTCCCCGAGCTCGGGGAACCTGCTGACGAACGCCTTGTAGGTGGAGGGAGGCTTCGGAAGGTCGGCCATGGTGGTGCTCCTCGTTCGCAAGTCCCTCCTGTCTACCACGCGTCGCCGGGATGCAGTAGGATCGCCGTCCCCGGCTCACAGTCCTACACATCCCGGAATGCCGCGGTGTCGAAGAGAACCGCGCGCCAAGCCGCCAAGCCGCCAGGACCCAAAGGCCAGCGAACCGCTTGCACACCACTCCGGCCGAGACTGCCGGGTCACCGGCAGGCCAACAGCGGGCACACCGAGCCGAAGCATGCCGTTTCCCTTTGCGTCTTCGCGTCTTTGCGCGAGCCCTTCGTCTTGCGACAGTCTGACGAGCTGTGAGCCGTCCCCGGCGGTCAGCCCGGCAGGAGCGCCAGCAGCACGTCGTCCATGAACCGGAGACCCGCCTCCGTGAGCCGGACGCGTGGACCCACGCGCTCGAGGCGGCCGGCGGCGATCTCCTCGGAGAGGGCCGGCTCGAAGCGGTCGGCGTCCTCGCCCGGGTCCACGCCCCGCTCCAGGTCGCGGAGGCCCGTCATCACGCGCTCGAAGGCCAGGGTGGCCTCGTCGAGGTGCTCGGTCTCGGCGACGGGCCGGCCGGCTTCCACCGCCTCGATCCACTTGCTCGGGCGGCGGACGTTCACCTGCCGCCGCGGCGGCAGGAAGCTGTGCGCTCCGGGGCCCAGGCCCAGGTAGGGCCGGAACTCCCAGTAGGCGCGGTTGTGGACGGCCTCGTGGCCCGGGAGGGCGTAGTTCGACACCTCGTAGTGCACGTAGCCGGCGCCTCGCAGGATGCGCCGCGCGGCGAAGAGCATCTCCGCCTGGAGGGCGTCGTCCGGCGCCGGCACGCGCCCGTCCCGCACCTGCCGGGCCAGCATGGTCCGAGGCTCCACGGTCAGCGAGTAGACGGACAGGTGCGGCGGGCCCAGGTCCACGGCCCGGTGGACGTCCTCCTCCCACTCGGGCACGGACTGCCCGGGCAGGCCGAACATCAGGTCCAGGGTCCAGCTCCGGAGGCCCGCCTCGGCCACGGCCCGCACGGCGTCGAGGGCCTGCTCGGGGTCGTGGCGCCGGTCGATGGCCGCGAGGCGCTCGGCCCGCAGCGACTGGAGGCCCAGGGACACCCGGCTGATGCCCACGGCCCGCCAGCGCTCCAGGCGGGCGGTCGTCACGTCCTCGGGGTTGGCCTCCAGCGTCACCTCGGCGCCCTCGGCCAGGCCCAGCGTCCCCTCCACGGCCTCGACGAACCGCTCGATGCCGTCGTCCGTCCACCGGCTGGGCGTGCCGCCCCCCACGTAGAGCGTCCCGGCCGGCCCGTCCACCCCGGGCGCCCGCAGCCGAAGCTCTCGCACGAGCGCGTCGGTGTACGCGGCCTGCGGCACGTTGCGCGGCGTGGCGACGTTGAAGTCGCAGTACGCGCAGTGGTGTCGGCAGTACGGGTAGTGGACGTAGACGCCGATCAAGAGGTCACAGTCGCCAGGACCCGGTAGCGGGCGCTAGGACCGGCGTCCTCGCCGGTCGTCGGACAGCGGGAACGGGAACGGGAACGGGAACGGGAACGGGAACGGGAGTCGGCCTCCGGCCGACTAACGCGTGTAGACCTCGACGGTCTCCGGAAGGGTCGACTCGTCGAGGGTCAGGTCGAAGGTGGGGCCCACGACGGCGAAGACGCGCTCCGGGGCGCCCTTCACCTGGTCGACGACCACGAACGACGGCGGCTGGGAGAAGTCCGCGCCGGACAGGGTGCCGCCGGGCGCGGCGAGAGCGCCCACGCTCACCACGGGCAGGGCGCCGTAGCGGCCCTTGAAGTACACGCGGTAGCCGGCGCTGAACAACGTCGTGACCCGGGCCCGGAGGAAGAGCTCGTAGAGGCGGAACTTCTTGTCGAGGGAGCCCAGGTGCTCGTCGCCGAACTTGTGCAGCGGCAGGTGGCTCACCACGTAGCGCGCCTCGTAGACCCGCGCCTTGGAGAGCTGTTCCCGCATCCACACGAGGGTCTCCTCGGGGACGCCGTCCTCCCCCGGGGAGAACACCAGGAAGAACGCGCCCTTGTGGGTGAAGGTGTACCGCTCCGGATAGTGGCGGTCGTCGATCATCTGCAGATCGGGCCGCGGGAGGTCCACGTCGGCCTGCCGGTCTCCGGCGGCCGTGGCGAAGGCCACCGGGATGTCGGCGTGCTGCAGGGGCCGCACGAGGGTGCCGCGCACGCCGTCCCACGCCTCGTCTCCGGCCTCGGGGAGCACGACGCCGCCCGCGTGGATCACCAGGCCGGGCCTCACCTGCTCGGCGAGGATGTCCACCGCCTCGCCCACGTCGGCCGGCACGCCGTTGTTCGCCGCGGAGTCCGCGACGACGGCGAACCGGAAGCTGGTCTCGCCCTCCTCGGGCGGCGCGGGGAGGCCGTCCAGGGCCTGCTCCTCGTCCTCCAGGAGGCCCTCCACCACCGGGAGGCGCTCCAGGGGCACCGTCTTCGTCGACGTCCAGGACCAGTCGCCGTCCCGCAGGGTGAGCGTGACCACCTGGTCGGCCTGGCCCCCGTGGAAGGTGTGGGAGACGTTGCAGCCCTCCTCGGCCGTGCTCCCGTCCCCGAACTTCCAGGTACAGCTCGCGGACTCGTGGCCCTCCGGCGCCTCGTCCAGGCGGAAGTGGACCGCCGTCGAGCGGTAGACCTGCAGCGCGGGCGGCTCGAAGGACCAGGACAGGCCGATGCGCGCGTCCGGATCGTCCCCGCGGGCGCCCCGGACGGCCTCCACGGCGGCCGGCGTGGTCTCGGAGGTGTCCGCGTCCACGAGCGGGCCGAGCCCCACCGCCCGAAGCTCCGCGGACGGCTCCTCCACGGACCCCTGGCAGGCCACCGGGAGCAGCGCCATCGTGGCGAGGACGAGGGGACGGATCTTCATGGTGCCGGAGCGTAAGGTGGCCCGGTATCGCTGGCAAATTTGCGTCCGGGCCGGGGCTACCGGTGGGGCCAGACGCCGCGCACCACCCGGTGCGTCCCCCGGACGACGACCCGATCGTCCTCGCTCTCGTCGCCGCCGATGCGCGATATCAGCTCGCCGTCCAGCGTGTACGGCCCGCGGAGCTCGATCCGGCGGGCCCGGTGGACGCTCTCCACGCCCGACCCCGGCCTCCCCCGCATGAGGCGCGGGATGAGCCGGATGACCCTCCCCGGGTCTGTCTCGGTGACCACCAACCCCTCCAGGGTCCCCCGCTCGGCCGTGCGGTCGATGGTCTGGACGACGCCGCGCGCGAGCTGCATGGGCACCGTGCTGGCGACCACGCACGTGTAGCGCTCCCACCGCCGGTCGTCGACGACCAGGGGCGTGTCCGGCGGGTCCAGGAGGTGGCCGTAGCGGCGCCACAGGTCCGTCTTCAGCGCGTAGCCGATCGCCACCTCCCACAGGAAGCGCGCCAGCCCGGCGTAGCCCTGGCCGAAGCGCTCGTACATGGTCAGGGCGTTCAGCACGAGCTCGGAGCCGAAGATGAAGCCGTGGCGGACGACGCCGCCGGGCTCCTCGACGGCCAGGAGCGGCACGCTCCGGGTCTCCAGCGTCCCCAGCCGCGCGCCGCGGGCCGCCTCGAGGAAGCGGCGCACCGTGCGGACCGGGTGCCCGCGGGTCTCGAACACCCTCGCGAGCATGTTCATCCCGCCGCCGTTCAGCAGCAGGAAGGTGGGCAGGGGCACGTCCTCGCCCAGCCGCGCCGAGGCCCTGTCGCACACCTCCAGGGCCGCGTGGACGGTGTGGTGGATGGTGCCGTCGCCCCCGTTGACCGCGAGGACGTTGCAGCCGCGCTGGAAGAGCAGGTAGTCCAGCGCCCAGGGCAGGTCGCTCGGCGACGGCGTGCTCACGGCCGCGAGTTCGTCCGGCAGCAGGGGCACCAGCCGATCGTGGCCCACCGAGCGCCAGTTGGCGCGCGCCATCGGGTTCGACAGCAGCCCCGGCCGGACGCGCGCCGACCCGTCGCACCCCGCCACGTAGGCGCGGATCTCCTCCTCCGTCGCCGCGCGCCGGACGAAGCCGCGGACCCGGGTCAGCCGATGCATGGCGGCGCCCCGTCAGCCGGTGGAGAAGTGCTCGAAGGACGCGCCCTCCAGGTCGACCTCCCGACCCTCGCGGCGCCACGCGACCCCGGGGGGACCGTCCTCGGCCCGCCCGACCACCGAGAAGCCGCGGCCCCGGAATGCCTCGCGCCGGCCCGGCGGGACCAGGACCAGCAGCCCGTAATCCTCGCCGCCCGACACCCTCTGGTCCGCCGTCGATCCACCGCAGGCAGGATCGGGCGGCAGGCGGTCGAGGTCAACGACGACACGGACGCCGCTCGCCACGCCCAGTCGAGCCCCGTCCGCGGCGAGGCCGTCGGAGAGATCCATGCCCGCTCGTGCGCCGTGCGCCAGGGCGAACGGCCCCGCGTCCAGCGGAGGCTCCGGCCGCAGGTGCCACCGCACCGCCGCGTCCGTCTCCTCCGGCGTCTCCAGGGCTCGGGCGTCGCCGTGGTCCCGGGCCAGCCACCGCGCCAGCCCCACGCCGGCCCGGCCGATCGGCCCCCGCACCATCACCAGGTCCCCGGGGCGTCCGCCGGTGCGCAGGAGCGCCTCCTCGCCGTCCAGGCGGCCCCACGCGGTGACGCTCAGGGACACGGGGCCGTCGGTCCGTACCACGTCGCCGCCGGCGATCTCGGACCCGGACTCCCTCGCCAGGTCGCCGAGGCCGTCGGCCAGGAGAGCCCACCAGCGCACGGGCAGGTCCGGGGGGAGGGCCGCGGTGACGGTGAAGCCCTCGGGCCGGGCGCCCATGGCGGACACGTCCGAGAGGTTCGCGGCCAGCAGCTTCCAGCCGAGCCAGCGGGGCGGGTGGGCGCGCAAAAAGTGGACGCCCTCGATCATCGCGTCGGTCGTGAGGACCCGCGCTCCCCCGAACGGAGCCAGCACCGCGGCGTCGTCCCCCGGCCCGACCGGGCTCGCGGCGTGGGGGACCCGGGCGGCCATGCGCTCGATGAGGGCCCGCTCTCCGAGCGTGTCGACGGTCGCCGCGGCGGTCACCGGATGCGGATGGGGACGCCGAGGGTGTCGCTGCCGCGGAGGCCCACCTCGAGGGCCGCGCTCCGGTCGCAGACGGCGGTGAGCAGCGGGGACCAGCCCTTGTCGCCGCGGCCGTACACGGCGAGCTCCCCGTCGGCGATCTTCGTGTTCAGGCAGTGCGCGATGCGGCCGTCTGGGTCGTGATAGTCGACGCCGACGAAGCGCTCCGGCGGCGCGTGGAACCAGCCCTCCACCTTCCGGTCGCCCTTCCTGCCCGAAAACCGCCAGCCCAGGCCCTCCGGCTCGCTCTTCGTGGTCCAGAGGTCCAGGAAGCCGTTGATCGTGATGCGCTCGCCCGGGATGCGGACGTGGAGCACCGTGGCCAGGGGCGCCGTGACCGGGCCCATCTTCACGCGGGAGGTGACCCCCTCGAAGACGACGCCCTCGACGCCCTCCCAGCGGTTGCAGTGGACCCAGGTCCAGGACTCCGCCTGCTGGCTGCCCCAGTTGTGGCCGAACATCCCCGGGGCGCCCTCCACCTTCGTCGTCCGATCGCCGACGGTCAGGGTGCCGTCGAAGCGGGCGTCGATCTGCGGCGAATTGGGCTTCGTCTTGGGGATCGGCCCCTCGTACATCCAGTCCGCCGGAAGGTGCCGGAAGCCCTCGTGCTCCGTGGTGAACGTCAGGTCCCACGAGATGCGCTCGCCGGTCTCCTCGTCGTCCAGGGCGCCGACCGCGCGGCCCTGGGAGAGCTGTACGTCGCCGACTCGCACGAACAGGCAGTCCTCCTCCCAGGAGGCCTCCGAGGCCGGCCAGGTGGACTTGAGCGCCACGTGCCCGCCGCCCTCGCCCATACCGAACGCGATGGCCCACGCCTCGGCCAGGGCCTCCCGCCGCCCGAAGGTGCGCTTCAGGAAGGTGATCTTCAGCCACAGCGCCCGGCCCTCGGGGAGGTTGAGCTTCAGGAAGAGGCTCTCCACCTGGCCCGCGTCGTCGTCCGGCCGGAAGCGGACGAGGGCGTCGCGTTCGGAGGGCGTCAGCGTCGTCGCGTCCATGGCGGATTCTCCCGGGCTTCGGGCGGCGTCAGGCTCCCGCGTTCCGGCGGCCGCGCCCAGGGTAGCGCCGGGTCGCGAGGGCGACCAGCCCCGCCACCAGGCAGCAGGAGGAGCGGGAGGCCCGGGGCGATCCGGATCATCGGCCCGGAGGCCAGCACAGGGCGCCCCGGGGGGGCTGCCGTCGTGGTACCCTGGAGGGGATACCGAACAGCCGAGGGGGACCCATGTACGACTTCCTCGAGCAGGCCAACCTGATCCTCCGGGAGGCCGGCGAGCTCGGAGGGATCGACCCGGCGGTGATCGACCTCCTGTCGGGCCCGTCCCGGCTGATGGCCTTCCGCATCCCCCTGAAGATGGACGACGGGAGGCGGCGCATCTTCGAGGCCTACCGGGTCAGCCACAACCGGGCGCTCGGGCCCTCCCGGGACGGCACGCGCATCTCGCCGACCATCGACCTGGACGAGGTGAAGGCCCTCGGCCTCCTCATGTCCATCAAGCACGCCGCCGGCCACATCCCCGCAGGCGGTGGCAAGGGCGGCATCGCGGCGAACCGGCGCGAGCTGAGCGAGGCGGAGCTGGAGCGCCTCTGCCGGGCCTACATCCGGAGGCTGCGCTCCGGCGGCGGCCCGGCCTTCGACGTGCCCGGCGCGGACATCGGCACCGATCTCCAGACCATGTCCTGGATGCTCGACGAGTACGAGGAGATCACCGGCGGTCACGCGCCGGCCGCCATCAACGACAAGCCGCCGATCCTGGGCGGATCCCTGGGCGGCTACGAGGCCACCGGGCGAGGCGTCTTCGACGTCTTCCGGGAGGTGGCCTCGGAGGAGGGCTGGGACCTCGACGGGCTCCGGGTCGCCATCCAGGGCTTCGGCCAGGTGGGCGCCGTGGCCGCGACGTGCTTCGAGGAGGCGGGCTGCCGGATCGTCGCCGTGAGCGACAGCCGGGGCGCCATCTACGGCCCCGAAGGCCTGGACGTCGCCGCGCTGCAGACCCACAAGGAGGAGACGGGCCGCGTGTCGAGCTACCCGGACGCGGAGGCCATCGGCAACGACGAGCTCCTCACGTGCGACTGCGACGTGCTGGTGCCCGCCGCCGTGCAGGGGGTCGTCACGGCCGACAACGCCCCGCGCGTCCGGGCGTGGATGATCGTGGAGGCCGCAAACGGGCCGATCACCGTGGAGGCCGACCGGCTCCTCCGCGAGCGCGGCGTGACCATCGTCCCGGACATCCTCGCCAACGCCGGCAGCGTGCAGGTCTGCCAGATGGAGCGGAGCCAGGGCCTGTACGAGAACTGGTGGGACGCCGAGACCATCGAGCGGCTCCGGCGCGAGCGGCTCGTGCGGGCGTACCGGGAGGCCGCGGAGACGGCCGCGCGGCACACCACGGACTCCCTGCGCCTGGGGGCCTGGATCAACGCCCTCGAGCGCATCGGCCTGGCCGTCCACCAGCGGGGCTGGTTGTAGCCGGAACGACTGGCTCGGGGGCTCACGCCGGGTGCGGGATCGTCAGGTCCTCCGCCCCGGCGGGCGAGCAGACGATCTCCGGGTTCTCGCGCTCGATCAGCTCCATGGCCACGGCCGCGTTGCGCACCCGCTCGCGGATCATGTCGTCGTGGAGCGCGGGCGGGTTCCAGGGGGCGTAGATCTCCGCCTCGGAGGTGCCCGGCTCGATCTTGAAGTAGCAGGGCGCGGCCACGCGGGCGATCTCCGCCGCCTCGTAGAAGCGCACGAATCCGCCCATGGCGCTCACCAGGCAGAGGTACACGTCCATGGGGATGTGGATCGCGCTCCGGATGGCCGCGAGCATGGGGATCGTCAGGTCCGCCAGCGGGTTGAAGGTGTCGGCCCCCAGCGACTGGGCGATCCGCGCACCCGCCGGGTTGGCCTGGCCCGCGAAGACCGAGAGCTTGAAGAACGAGTCCGCCGGGATGACGCCCCTGTCCCGGAGCCGGTCCATCAGCCAGAGCGCGCCCTCGTCGGCGACCAGCGCGCCCCGGAAGCCCGCCTCGAGGCAGCGCTCGAAGTCGCGGATCCAGTAGCGGAGCTGGTCCATGCCGCGGAGCCGCATGCCCGAGACCAGGCCCTCCTCGGTGACGAGCTGGCGGCCGCTGTCCCAGGCCCGCCGCGGACCGAGGGTCATGACCACCTCGATGCGATGGTCCCGCGCGAGCTGCGCCAGGTCCCGGAGCTCCGACCGCGTGAGGTAGGTGGCGCCGCCGACGGTGGCGATGATGCGGTGGACCGGCACCGAGAGCCGATCCGCCTCCTTCAGCAGGGTCTCCAGCGCCGACACCCGCTCCACGCCGGAGATCTCGATTCGGTAGTGCCCGCCGTCGGGGAACCGCCGCTCCGAGGTGGGCAGGTCATAGCCGTCGCGCGACGGCAGCCCGAGCTCCTCGAGCGCCTCGTCCAGGCCCTTCATGGAGGCCTCCCTCGCCTTGGTCGTCGGGTTCGTGATGTAGGGGTTCATGAGCTACGATACGCCCTGAAGACCCCGACAGAAACGGTCGTGCCATGGCACTCACGAGCGCGGACCTCTGCACGGACCCCGTGGGGCGCTATCCGAGCGCCACGGTGGCCTGCTTCGATCCCACCCGCGGCGCCCTCCCCCGCCGGAGGCTCGACGAGGCGCGGACCCGGGAGTTCCTGGAGATTCTGGCGACGCTGCGCGTGCCCGCCGTCCTGATCGCCTCCTCCACCGGCCACGGACACCTGCGCACCGTCGACGAGCTGACGACCTGGCTCCGCTGCGCCGCCCGGGCCCGCCTCGGGGCGACGGTCCCCATGGCCCTCCTGCGCCCCGAGGACGGCGAGGAGGCCAACGCCCGGCTCCTCGACCTGCTCGTGGAGCTCGGCTATCCGGTCGTCTTCTTCCGGCCGGGGACGGACCTTCCGGCCGGGGCGGACGATCGCGCCGTCTGCGACGACCTCGCGCCCCTGGTCGAGGCGGCCGCGACCCGGGACCTCGCGGTCGGGCTCTACTCGATCCCGGACGTGAGCGGGGTGCCCCTGGACGCCGACGCCGCCGCGCGGCTGGTGCACGGGCCCGGCGGCGATCACGTGGTGGCGATCAAGATCACCGAGGCGGACTACGACGCCAGCACGGCCCGCTTCCTGGCTCACCCCGGGCTCGCGCACCTGAAGATCGTCCAGGGCTGGGACCCACACCTCGCCCGGGCGCTCCGCGAAGGCCCGCTCCACGATCCGGAGGGACGCCAACGCGCGGGGGTCACCTCCGGCCTGATGTCCCTGGCCGTCTACCAGTACCTCCACATCCTGGAGGCCGCCGAGCGCGGCGACTGGGACGAGGTGGCCGCCTCGCAGCGCGCGGCCACGGCGTTGTTCCTGGCCATGCAGGACGACCCGGGGGCGTTCGCGGACCTCCAGCGCGCCAAGTACGTCATGGGCTTGGGCCACCCGCTCACCGGGACCGTCCGGCCGGAGCAGGCCGAGCCCCTCTTCGAGGCCCTGGAGCGCGTGGAGCGCCCCGCCGATCGCCGGCGCCTGGCCCGCAGCCTCGACCTCATGGGCGACGGCCCGTACCACGACCGGCTGGTCGACCTGGCGGCGGAGTAGGCTCCTACGGCACGGGCGCGATCGCCTCGGCGACGGGCTCGGGGGCCCGATCCGCTGCCTCCCGGCGGCGGCTTCTGCGGAGCGCCCTGACGACCGGGCCCTACGGCGCGACCACGTCGCCCAGGTCGAACTCGCACTCCACGGGCGCGTCGATGGTGCAGGCCTCGTCCTCCGGCCACGGCTCGCCCGCCACGCGATCGGCCACCCAGGCCAGCATGTACGGCAGGGACGCCACGGCGCCGCCCGTGTGGCCCTCGCCGGCGCACTCCAGGTACTCGATGCGATAGCCGTCCTCGCACAGGCGGGCGATGTCCTTCCGCTCGAGCTCCGTGATGACCAGGTCGTCCAGCTCTCCGAAGGTGGCCAGGAACGGCGTGTCCGTGATGCGGGGGACGCTCGTCCGCCCCACGCTGTTCTCCTCCAGGTAGCAGCCCCAGGGCTGGAGGTCCTCCCACCCGCCGGCGGCGGCGGTCTCCAGGAAGTCGGCGGGATACAGGTCCTCCAGGGAGTCCACGTCGTCGAAGCTCTTCTTGGGTGAGCAGGTCGACGCCATCAGCTCGGGGATCGTCTCCGCGAAGTAGTGGGGCTCGGTGTTCGTCAGCACGCCCTCCAGGCTCTCGGGCGCGCCGTACCAGGCCCGCATGGCCACCAGGACGGGGCTCAGGGTCATGCCCGTGGGGCCCCAGACCTGCGCGCCGTACGTGCCGTGGTCCACCACGTCCGTGACCGGGACGGCCGCGGCCGCGGCCACGACGTCGAGCTCGGGCGCGTAGTACGGGGCGTACAGCTCCGCGAAGAACGTGGCGTGGCCGCCCTGGGACCCTCCCAGCAGGACCAGCCGCTCGGGGTCGCCGGCCACGAGGTCCTCCTCGTCCGCCTCCTCGACGCCGTTCAGGGCGGCGCGGACCGCGTCGAGGGACGACAGGGCCACGGACTCACCCACGAGATAGGGGTGGATGGTGCCGGGCTCCGAGGGCTCGCCGAAGCCCAGCATGCCGACGTAGTCGGGAGCGATCGTGAAGTAGCCGAAGGCGGCGAGGAGGGCGGTCGGCGCGGCCCCCTCCAGGTCGTTGATCGACGGCGCGCAGTCGTCGGAGAAGCCCGAGGTGCCGTGGAGCCACAGGGCGGTGGGGCGCGGCGCGCCGGTCTCGATGCCCGTGGGAACCCCGACGATGGCGGTCGCCTCGCGAAGCTCTCCCCGGTCCTGGGTCACGTAGCGGAGCTTGAAGTTGCGCACGCCGTAGGGCACGGGCGTCGCCTCCTCGAGGCCCGCCTCGATGAGCAGGTTGTCCACGTCCTCCGGCGACAGGCCGCTCAGGAGCATCTCCTCCCAGATGACTACGCCGCCCACGTCCTGCGGAGGCAGCCACGTGTGGGGCTCGGCGCCGCAGACGGTCGGATCGAACGGAGGCTCGTAGGGCTCCGGCGCGTCCTCCCCGTCGACGGCGTCGGCGTGCGCGTCCGCGTCGTCCTCGGCATCGCCCCCGTCGTGGGAGGTCACGTCCTCCAGGCCCGCGTCCTCCGGCACGTCGGGCGTCGCGTCGGCCTCCTGGGGGCCGCCGTCATCCGTCGTGTCGCCGGCGTCGTCGGCGTCCTGCGCCGCGGCGTCGGGCTCGGTGGTCCCGTCCTCGGAGGTGTCGGGGAGGGAGGCGTCCTGCGCCGCGCCGTCCTCGTCCACGGTGCCCCTGTCGTCCGTCGTGTCCCCGGCGTCCGGGTCTGCCCCGGCGGGGTCGACGCCCTCGCAGGCGAAGAGCGGGGTCGTGAGCAGCAGGAGGGAGGCCGCGAGGAGGAGGGGGGACGACATGGGCGGGACCGCCGGGCTCGGGTTCGAGGCGGGAAGATGCCCAAGGTGGTGCCGTCGACACAACAAGACACCACAAGGAGCGCAGGCGGCGGATGACCCCGGGAGCGCTTCCGACCGTTGCACTGTTGCAGCATCAGTGTTGCGGCCGCTACACGGACTGCAACACTGCCTCACCTCGCCCGGCACGTGATTCCGGGCACCTCCGGGTCTCCGTCGGCTGGCACGCCACGTGCGAAGGGGATCCGTGACGCCGCGACAGGCGGCGATTGGAGGTGTTCGATGCTCCCGTCCCTCGAGATCGCTCTGGGGATCGCCGTGACCGCGCTCTGGTTCGCCCCGACCCTGGGCCTGGCCGCCTGCGTCATCCGCACCACCCGTCGCCACGCGGCGTTCATCGACGAGTGCGAGCCTCGGCCGCTGACCGTGCCGGACGGCCCCGTCCCGTCCCTCCCGGACGGCCCCGTTCCGTCCGACTGAAGCCCGGATCCTCGACCGAAGCCGAGGGGAGGAGGGCCTGTCGGTCGGATGGCCGGGGGCGATCGAACCCCGGCGTGCGACACGCCCCGAAACATGGGTTAACCTGCGTGTATCGAGAGGAGGTGACCCATGGCTCCCATGCTCGAGACCGTCGTCGGCGTCCTGGCCACGCTGGTGTGGTTCGCCCCGACCGTCGGGCTCGCCGCCTCCGTCATCCGGAGCACCCGGCGACACGCGGCCATGGTGGTCGAGGAGCCGGCACGGCTGACGGAGCCCCGCGCCGCGATGCGCTGACGGCGGGCCCTCCGCGAGATCGCGTGCAACGTTTCGGCCCCAACCCGTCACCAGGAGGAGGGCGGGTGGGGGTGGGTCCACCCGCGCGCGATGGGGCGAAGGACCCTCATTGCCCTCTCCCTTGCCCCTTCGGTGGGTCCACCCGCGCGCGATGGGGCGAGCCGAGCCGAGCCGGACGAGCCGGGCGGGACGAGCCGGGCGGGACGAGCCGGGCGGGACGAGCCGGGCGGGGCGAGCCGGGCGGGGCGAGCCGGCCTCGGAGTCCGCACATCCGCGGCAGAAGCTCGCCACGGGGCCGATGGAGCACTCGCGAACCGCCGGGCCCGCGCGGGCGAGGACCGCCCGACGACTCCATGTGCTCACGGACGAGCTGCGGGGCCGGGTCCGCGCGGACGAGCTGCGGGGCCGGGTCCGCGCGGACGAGCTGCGGGGCCGGGTCCGCGCGGACGAGCTGCGGGGCCGGGCGATCGCCCGTGACCGTGCCGATCGGCGCGCCGTCCCGGCCCGGCGGCTCTGCGCGCAGGCAATCCAGGACGGCGTCGGCGTGCTCGGCGGGCTGCCCTCCTCGGTCCCGCGGGGCGGGTCGTGCCGGGAGCGACGGAGGGGCAGCCCATCACGCCGGACGCCTCAGAGGCAGCGCATGAACGCCGTCAGCGCCTCCCGCTCCTCCGCCGTGAGCTCGAGGCCCAGCACCACGTCGAAGAAGACGACCGTGTCCTCGAGGGTCAGCAGGCGTCCGTCGTGGTGATAGGGCGGGGAGTCCTTGATGCCCCGCAGGGTGAACGTCTTGATGGGACCGTCCGGCGTCTGCCACTGGCCGTTGACCGTGCGCGGCTCGTAGAACCGCTCCAGGTGCAGGTCGTGCATCTTGTCGTCCAGGTAGAACGGCGGCTGGTGGCACTCGTTGCAGCGACCCTTGCCGAAGAAGACCTCCTCGCCCTTCATCTCGAGCGGCGTGGCCTTGTCCGGATCGAGGCGGCCGAACGCGTCCAGCTTGGGCGCCGGCGGGAAGTCGAAGAGGTTCTGCATCTGCGCCATGAGCGACACCTGGTCGCTGCGGTTCGGCAGGTGCACGCCCTTCTTCGCCGCGATGACGTGGTCCCCGTCGAAGTAGGCCGTCCGCTGCTCGAACTCCGTGAAGTCCTCCACGGATCGCAGCGAGCGCTTCGACCCGTGGATCTGCTGGTTGTACAGGCCCCGCAGGCTCACCGTGTCGATGCGGAAGCGGGCCGTGTTGGGGCGCGTGTCCGGGTTCAGGTGGAACGTCGCGTTGGTGTGCCCGTTCACGTGGCAGTCCAGGCAGGTCACGCCCAGGCTGGGCTCCTCGACCTTCCGATCCTCGGTCGCGTTGAACTGCTGCTGCGGGAACGGCGTGAGGAGCAGCCGCAGTCCGTTGAGCTGAACCGGCGTGAGGATGCCGCCCATGATGTCGTGGAAGTTCTCGATGGTCAGGACCTCGCCCTGGGACACGTCCCCCAGGTCCGGCCGGCTCGTCAGGAAGATGGGCGGCGGGAACTCCGGGGTCAGGTGATCGGGCAGATCGAAGGCGATGTCGAAGCGCTCCAGGTTGCGCGCCTCGGCCTCGCGGATCGCCTCGATCTGGTTGTCGGGGAAGACCTGGCCGCCCGTCTCGTGCTTCGCGTGGGGCAGCGGCCGGAAGCCCATGGGGAAGAGGTTCTCCTCCTTGATCTCGTCCGGGCTCATCTTCGCGAGGGCCTCCCACGAGTCGACGCCGTCGGGGAGCTTCACGCGGACACCCTCCTGCACGGCCTTCCGGCCGCCGGACATCATGACGTCGGAGGGGCGATCGCCCAGGTCGTACCGACGCTCCAGGAGGCGCCGCTGCTCCTTCTGCTGCTTCGCCTTCGCCTTCACGTCGCGCTTCATCATGGTCGCGAAGTCCTCCTCGACCGCGACCTTCATGTAGCTCGTCTTGCCCCGGGGGGGCTCCTCGGGCGTCCTGGCGACCGCGAGCCCGACGAGAAGCCCTCCGAGCCCGAGACCGATCGATACGGTGCGCAGGTGCCGGGTGGGGATCCGACGCATGATGCTGTCCTCCGTCCTCGTGTTGCCGGGAGAGCGCGATCGCAGTGCAACGTTCACGCCACGGTCGGCGCGCCCTGCGAGCCGTGCCCCGCGCGGGCGGGAGGCCATCCCTGCCCCGCGGGAGTTACCCGCCGGTAGCGCCTCGTTCCGATCGGGCCACGCGAGGCCCGGGGCTCCGCCGTCGCGGGGCGCTTGAAGGATGCGGCCGGACGTGGTGCAAAGGAGTCATGCACACAACAGAGCTCCTGTGGATCGTGCCGAAGTGGCCGCTTCCGGCGAACGACGGCGCGCGCGTGGCCACCCGCAATCTCCTCCGCCCGCTGGCCCACGCCGGGGTGCGCATCCACCTCTGCGCCCTCGTGCCCGAAGGCGAGGACGTCGACGAGGAGGAGGCCCGCCGGGACCTCGGCGTGGTCTCGACCCGTGTCGTCCGCCGGGCGTCCGCGAGCCCCGTGCGGCACGCCCGGAACGCCCTGCTCCGCCCCACGACGCCGATCACCTTCGCGCCCTACTCGGCGCCGGGGGTGGTGCGCGGCGTGCGCCGGTGGATCGACGCGCACCCGGACACGCCCATCGTCTTCGACGGCCTGCACGCCGCCTCGTGGACCCTCGACGACGACGCCGCCGCGCACCTGCCCGCGACCTACTACCGCGCCCACAACGTCGAGCGCGACCTGTGGCTCCGGGGCGCCGCGGACACCTGGAACCCGGCCATGAAGGTGCTCCTCGAGGTCCAGGGGCGCCTGGTGGAGCGCTTCGAGCGCCGGGTCATGTCGCGGGCCCGCGCCGTGTTCCCGGTCTCCGACGTGGACCGGGCCGAGTTCGAGCGCTGGACCACCGGGACGCGCCTGGTGACGCTGCCCATCGGCTTCCCGACCCCCAGCCAGCCTCCCGCCCCGCCGCCGGATCGGCCCGCGCTGCTGTTCGTGGGGCGCCTGGACTGGCCCCCGAACAAGTCCGGCCTGAAGTGGCTGCTGGACGAGGTCTGGGCCCCCGCGAAGCGGCGCAACCCGGACCTGAGCCTGGACATCGTCGGCTCGGGCAACGGCGACTGGCTTCAGGCCTATCGCGGGCTCGACGGCGTGCAGCTCCACGGCCGCGTCCCGGAGATCCTCCCGTGGTACGAGCGCTGCGCCGCCGCCATCGTCCCGGTGTTCTTCGGCAGCGGCACCCGCGTCAAGGCCATCGAGTCCAGCATGCTGGGGCGCGTCTGCATCAGCACCGCCCTGGGGGTCGAGGGGCTGGATCTCCAGCCGAACCGGCACTACGTCCGCGCCGAGACCCGCGCCGAGTGGATCGACGCCCTCGCGCGACTCCGCCCCGACGAGGCGCGCACCCTCGGGGAGCAGGCCCGCGAGCACGTCCGGGTGCGCTTCGACCCCGAGCGGATCGCGCACACCCTCGTCGCCACCGTCGAGCGCCTGGGGTCCGCAGATTGACCTGCCGAGGGTGTGACCCGATCCTGTAGCCCCTCCCACCAGGCGAACGGACCATGCAGATCCGGACGGTCCGAGACCTCGACGCCCTCGCCGAGCACGGCGAGGCCTGGAACCGGCTCGCGGAGCGCGCGCCCCAGGGTGTCCCCATGATCTCGTGGGCGTGGGTGTCCGCGTACCTGCGCCACAGGCTCGGGCCGGAGGAGTCCTGGCTGGCGGTGCTCGCGTTCGACGGGGACGACCTGGTCGGTGTCCTCCCGCTCATCGACGGTCCCCGCGAGGATCCGTGGCCCCACCTCCGCGTGCTGACGGCGCCGCGGGATCCCCACACCATCTGCGGCGACGCCCTGGCCGCCCCCGGACGGGAGCACGAGATCCTGCCCGCCCTGGTGGAGGCCGCCCTGGACGCCGTGCCGGATGCGGCCCGCCTGGACCTGGAGCGCGTGCCCAGCACCTCGCCGACCGTCGCGCTGGCCCGGCCGAGCACCGGGCCCGTCCTCTGGACGCGGCACGCGGCCGGACGGGGCGGTTATCTCGCCATCCGCGGGGACTTCGAGGGCTATCGCGCCGACCTCAGCAGCAACTTCCGGAGCAACCTGAACAAGGCCCGGCGCAAGCTGGATCGCCTCGACGGCGTGCGGTACTCGTTCCTCCACGGCGACCGGGCCGACCCGGCCGACCTGGATCGCTTCCTCGAGGTGGAGGCCGACAACTGGAAGGGCCGCGAGGGCACGGCCATCGCCTGCTCGCCCGACCTCGTGGCGTTCTACCGGGACCTCGTCGGGGGCCTCGCCGAGGCCGGCTGGCTGGAGTGGCAGTTCCTGGAGGCCGACGGGCGGGACCTGGCCGCGAACCTCGCGGTCCGCATCGGCGGCCGCGTCGTCCTGTGGAAGCTGGGCTACCGCGACGGCGACTCGAAGTGCGCCCCGGGCAACCTGCTCCTGGAGGCCTGCATCGAGCGCGCCTTCGAGGAGGGCCTCCGCGAGGTCGACATGATGACCGACCACGCCTTCTACGAGCGTTGGAACATGCGCTGGCGCACCTACCAGACCCTCCACGGCTGGGCCGGCCGCCCGCGTGCACTCCTCCTGGGCTATCTCCCCGAGCGAGCCGGCCGCTGGGCCCGCGAGTCTGCCCGCGGCACCCCCCTCGAGGACATCGGCCGCCGCGTCCTCGGCGGCGTCCGCGCCCTCCAGCGCGCCCTGTAGCACGAGTGGGGTCAAGCCTACTCATTTCACACTTTTCGACCGCCGTCGACGGCGCCCCCACTGCATCCCGGAGCCCGGTGGGAAGTCGCACCGTGTCCGCGCCGGTCACCTTATCCCGGTGGGGCGCCGACTCCGGGTCCTGCCATCCGCAGCAGCCAGAAGCGCAAGCGCCGCCACGAGGGCTGCGACCCCGCCTCCGGGCCCGCCGGCGCAGCCCTCTCCGGGGTCGGTCGTCACGGCCGGCGGCTCGGCGGCGTCCGGTTCGGGGCCGGCGTCGGACACGGGCTCCGGAGAGGGCTCGGGCTGCGGCTCCGGGCCGGCGTCCGGAGTGGGCTCGGGGCCCGACTCCGGCTGAAGCTCCGGAGACGGCTCCGGCTCGGGCTCCGCCGGTGGGTCGATGCGCGGGATCGGGAGGTGCCCGAGGTCGGGGCAGGCCTCGGCGTCGGGCTCCTCGCACGGGGCCTGGAAGTCGAAGGACCAGGAGGCGTCCAGGGTGCCCCCGTCCACCAGCGAGGCGCCCGGCTCCAAGCCGACGGTGTACCAGGCGCCGGGCTGCGGGTCCTCGGAGGGGACCAGCCGGATCAGCCGGCCCCAGAAGCCCAGGCCGCGCCAGCGGGAGCCCTTCTTCGTGAAGGCGACGTCCGCGCCGCCTTCGTCCGTCCACGTGACCGTGGCGGTGCCCGCCTCGATGCCCACGCCCGTGACCAGGGTGACCCAGCTGTCGGGCGAGCCGGCGTCGCGGCCGTGGAGGCGCCGCGGAGGCTCCGGGTAGGCGTGGATGACCAGGTCCTCGTGCTCGAACGTGCCGTGCAGGCGCGCCCAGAGAGCCTCCATGTAGGCCATGGTGGGTGCGATCTCGGCCCGCAGGCTGCCCGGGATGGCGGGGTCCAGATAGTGGTCCTCGGTCCACGGCAGGGCGTCCCGGTGGCGCTCGCCCAGGCCCAGGGCCACCTCCTCGGCGTCCTCGCCCAGGTAGAAGAGGCCCATGACGCCCACGGCGTCCTCGATGACGTCGGCTGTGATCTCCCGGTCGAGGCCGGAGTACAGCTCCAGCAGGGTGTCCATGGGCATCCACACCTCGGGGGCGAAGCGGATGTGCCCGTCGAGGGCCAGGAAGCCGTCCGTGCCGGGGTCGGCCACGTCCTGGCCGCCGTGGTCGTGCTCCTTCACCTGGTAGAGGTACAGGCTGTCGAACACCTCGTCCTGCAGGCCGTGGGAGGCGCAGCCCATGAGGAAGGCCACGCGCTTCCGCGACTCGAGCGAGGTCCAGGGCGGCGGGTCGTGTTCCAGGATCCAGGCGACGAAGTCCTGGACGAACGGCTCCCAGTGGGTGTGCTCGCCGTAGGCGTGGGCCTTGTCGGCCAGCTCTCCGCCCTGGGGCCAGTAGCCCGAGTCCGTGAAGGCCGCGCCGAACAGGGCCGCGTTCATCACCTCCGGGTCCGAGAAGAAGTCCCGGAGATCGCTCGGGGGCAGGTTCTCGATGGCCCAGCCCGTCACGTGGACGTGGCCCTGGATCCCGTGCGCGCCGGCGTTCGACGCGCCGACCAGCACGGCCATCGCGCACACCACCGCTCCACCCCACCGATCGATCCGTGGACCCACGACTCCCCTCCGTCCGCGACCGTCCTCGCCCGAACGTGCCAGGGCGCGTCCGGCGGGTCCATGGGCTCCGCCGGGGTGCGGAAACCTCTGCCTTGTGAGCGCTCGTGACCGTGTGCTAAGCCGCGGTCCGCTCTGGGACGAGGTGGGGCCGTGGCCCGAACGACAGCGGCGGTGCTCTTGATGGCGACCCTGGTGGCCGCCTGCGCCGAGCGACATCCGGCGCCGGTCACCGAGGGGAAGGACGTCCGGCTGACGCTCCTCCACACCACCGACATCCACTCCCGGCTGCTCCCCTACGACATGACGCCGCTGGCGGGGGACAGGGACCTGGGCCTGGACCCGGAGGAGGCTCCGTTCGGTGGCATCGCGCGGATGGCCCACATCATCCGCCGGGAGCGACAGAAGGCGCCGCGCTCCCTGTACGTGGACTCCGGCGACTGCTTCCAGGGCGCCCCCATCTTCAACGCCTTCATGGGCGAGGTGGAGCAGCGCGCCCTGTCGCTCATGCGCCCCGACGCCGTGGTCATCGGCAACCACGAGTTCGACGAGGGCATCCGCAACTACGTCGAGCAGCTCCAGCGCTGGGCCACCTACCCCGTCATCGCCGCCAACTACCTCTTCGAGCCCGGCGAGCCGCTCGGCGAGATCGCCCAGCCGGTGGAGGTCCTCAACGTCGACGGCCTGAAGGTCGGCGTGATCGGCGTGGCGAACTTCTCGTCCATCTCCTCCATCACGGACATCGGCAACTCCCTGAACCTCACGCCCCTGGACATCCACCAGACGGTCCAGGACTGGATCGACATCCTCGAGCCCCACGTGGACCTCGTCGTCGCCGTGAGCCACGCCGGCCTCGGCGAGGACGAGGAGATGATCCAGCACACGGAGGGCCTCGACCTGGTGATGGGCGGGCACCTCCACATCGTCCTGAACCCGCCCAAGGTCATCGAGGACAGGGCGGGCCGGCCGGTGGTCCTGGCCCACTCCGGCGCGTTCACCAAGTTCGTCGGCCGCCTGGACGTGGTCGTCCGGGACGGAGACGTCATCGCCCACGACTACGAGGTCTTCCCCATCGACTCGTCGGTCCCCGAGGACCCGGAGATGGTGAACCTCCTGGAGCCCTACCGCCGCAAGCTCCACCAGCTCATCGACCTGAACTCCGTGTACGGCTACTCCTCGAAGCTCATCCGGCGCTTCGGCTTCGACGGCGGCGACTCGCCGCTCGGCAACCTGGTCGCGGAGGCCATCCGCCAGTACGCCCGGGCCGACTTCGGGATGACCAACTCCCTGGGCATCCGGACCGACATCAACCCCGGCGCCATCACGCTGGATCAGCTCTACAACATCTTCCCGTTCAACAACTACGTCACGACCATGTACCTCTCCGGGGCGGACGTGCAGGCCCTGCTGGACTTCGCCACGCGCCGGAGCGCCGGCCGCGGCTGCGCCACCCAGATCCAGGTCTCGGGCGTCGAGTACGTGATGGACTGCTCCTCCGACCCGCCGGTGGCCCGGGACATCCACTTCACCGACTGCGGCGACCCGACCCTCGCCGACAAGTCCGACTGCGAGCGCGTGCCGCTCGACGAGCGCGCCGTCTACGAGATGGCGACCAACGACTACATCGCCGAGGGCGGCTCCGGCTTCACGGTCCTGAAGGTCAACAACACCCAGATCATCACCGATGTGGCCCTCCGGGACGCGGTGCTGGAGAACGTCATCCGCAGCCCCAGGTGCTCGAACCAGTGCCGCGCCGAGGACGGGCGGCTGATGCTCGCGGGCTGCACGGCCTACCAGGACTGCGTGACCGACCTGGCGGAGTTCTACACCCGCCGCTGCCGCCGCGTGACGCAGACCACGCCGGGCGAGGCGGAGGTCGCCTCCCACTGCCCCGTCGACCCGGGCGCCCAGTGCTTCTCGGCCGAGGACTGCCGCGCGGGCGACGAGACCCGGACCGACTACGTCTGCCAGGATCGCCGCTGCGAGCGCGGGTGCGCCACGGACGCCGACTGCCCCGGGAGCGACCTGGTCGGCGAGGGCGGCCAGTCCCTCTGCGTCGGCGGCGTCTGTCGGCCTCGGGAGGGCGCCCCCTGCGAGGACGACGCGGGCTGCACCGGGGTGGAGGAGGTCTGCTCCGACGGGGGCTGCGCCACCTGCGAGGTCTCCGCGGACTGCGAGCCCGGCCAGCTCTGCGTCGACGGCGCCTGCGTGACGCCGGTGTCCGTGTGCGTCGACCACCGCTGCCGCGCCCGCTGCCAGGGGGACGCCGACTGCTCGCCGGGTGCCGTCTGTACGCCCGCAGGCCACTGCGTCCCGGCCGAGTGCACGGAGCCGATGCCCCGCGGGGACGCCTGCGCCCTGTTCGGCGAGTGGAAGGCCCTGGAGCGCTGCCTGGAGGTGCCGTGCCCGACGGCGGAGTCGGACGGCCGCATCCGGCGCATCCTGCCCGAGAACCTGGAAGACCTGCCCTCCGACGAGGACCCCGACGATGTCCCGATCTAGAGCACCGAACGGCCGTGCTCCCGTTGGGCTACCGGCGATTTCCGGCGCCTCGGCCTGCCGCGACCGCTGCGCCATGCCTGCTGGCATGGCTCGGGACACGGCACCGGCGCTGCGCGCCTGGCCGATCCACTCGGAAATCACTCGAAGACCCGCGGTCCGCACGCCCGATCGGTGCTCCAGCTGGATCGCCGCCGTGGGCCCTCTGCTGCTGGGGCTGCTGGCCGGCTGCGTGGAGGAGCATCCCCGCGCCAACGAGCTGATGAGCTTCGAGGTCTCCCTCGCCGGGGAGCAGGCGACGGGGACGGACGAGGAGCCCCTCGAGTACGTCGCGGGCGGCCTCTGCGCCGGCGACTCGGACTGCCCCGACGGCCAGGCGTGCAGCCCCACGGGGGTCTGCGCCATGCGCCTGACGTTCGACGTCCAGGCCATCGGCCGCGACGGCCACCCGTTCCCGTATCGCGGGCCGATCCACATGCGCTTCACGCCGGGGGCCGTGGCCGACTCGTCCCAGGTGATGATGATGGACGGCGGCCGAGCCGAGGGCGTGGAGGTCCACGTCATGCGCGGCATCGGCCGGAGCCACGTCTGGTTCGAGGCCGACGGCTACCTGCCGCGCCCCGACGGTCAGGACTACAGCCAGTGCAGCGACGGGATCGACAACGACCTCGACGGCCGGATCGACATGGCGGACCCGGGCTGCCAGGACCCCACCGACGACCTGGAGGCCCCGGTCGGCCTGGCCACGGGCGTGTCGCCGACCCTCTGGTTCGACGACCCCCGGATCCGGGACATCCAGCACACGGAGGCCCTATCCACGAGCCCGCTGGAGGGCCAGCAGGTCCAGGTGACCGCCGGGACCCTGGTCGTGACCAACGTGGTCGCCAACGGCTTCTACGTCGTCGACCTGCAGGACAACGTCGGGGACCGGCTGTTCAACTCCCTGTTCGTCTTCACCTTCTCGAAGCCCAAGGGCATCGACTTCGGCGACACCGTCTGCGGGGTGTCGGGCGCCGTCCAGGAGCACGTGGGCCAGACCCAGGTCGTGTTCCCGAGCTTCGAGCCGTATCACCCGGACAACCCGGCCTGTGAGGACTTCCCCGGCCTCGACCCGGACGCCGAGGTCCCCGACCCCTGGGACGTCACCGACGACCTGGCGGCCGAGGATCGCACCTCGCCGAGCTACCTCGAGGACGTCTACGCCAACAGCAAGCTCCTCGAGCGGTACGAGGGCAACCTGGTGACCTTCCGGAACGTGGCGGTGAGCGAGCGCTTCATCGCGTGCGACCGGGACGGGAACGGCACCATCTCCTTCGGGCCCGAGGACACCTGCCGCGACGCCTGCCAGGAGGATCCCCTCTGCTCCGACCTGGAGGGGTACTTCGAGTTCAGCCAGTACGCGGGCGTCGTGGACGGCAAGAAGAAGATCTACGGGTCCATCGCCCTGGCCGACGAGTTCGAACCGCTGGACATCGACTACATCGGCGGGCCGGACCTGCAGGGGCGCTGCGAGCTGGCGCCCACGGACGACGGGTTCGTCCAGTACGTCTGCCCGCCCCTCACCCTGGAGTCGCTCACGGGATCGCTGCGCCACATCTACCTGTGTGGCGAGGGCAGCGACGAGACGCAGTGCGACCTCCAGTTCTGGGTCATCGACCCCCGCTTCGACGGCGACGTGCAGGTCGCCGAGTGAACCGACGGAGCCCCGAGATGTGCCGACTGCTACCGCTGGCCCTGACGCTCTTCCTGCTCGCCCCGCCCGCCCTCGCCGAGCAGCCGCGCGACGACGAGCCGGCGGAGGTGGCCCGGAGAGAGGCCGGACCGCCGACCCCCGTCCTCTCCGAGGACTCCCCGGAGGACGCGAAGGGCAGCCGCAAGGCCATGTTCGACAAGGTCCTCATCCAGCTCAACTGGGGCGACGACAACCTCCTCATCGGCGCCGGCGAGACCCGCGAGTCGAGCCCGCAGCCCAACTTCAGCCGGTGCAGCCGCACGCAGATCGACGGCGTCCCCCACCAGGACTGCTCCGAGGGCTCCTCGCGGCTCGGCCTGTACAAGGGCGTCGACCTGGACGACGGCTTCACGGCCTCCGGCGCGCTCGTCCTGGGGCTGGGCGTGGACACGGACCCCGAGTCGTCGCAGGCCGGCAACGTCAACCTCTTCGACCTGGGCTCCTACGTGCGCGTGGGCAAGGCCTTCGGCCCGAGCGACCGGGACGAGCTCTATGTGGAGCTGTATCCGGTGGACGCGCGGCCGCTCACCCTCGGCTTTCACTCGGACATCGAGTGGGGCACCAAGGACGAGTTCCCGCGGAACTTCCGCCGCGGCCTCGCCCCGGGCCTGAAGCTCGGCCTGGACCTGGGCGACTTCTACGTCTTCGCCGGCGCCAAGTCCGCCCTCATCAAGAGCCCCCTCGAGGTGGAGCTGGAGAGCACCATCGGCAACCGCATCCTGTTCTCCACCCGCACCTTCTACGGCGTGCTCGGCGGCCTGGGCTGGGCGGCCGACCAGGGCCCCGCCATAGAGGCCAACGGCGGCTTCTTCCACAAGGGCACGCTCACCAAGGAGGGCGTCCTGGGCAAGGACATCCTCTCCGGCGGCGGCTCCCTGCGCCTGTCCTGGCGCGAGGGCCTGCCCATCGGCCTCCGCATCGACTCCAACCTCTACCAGCGCACGGCCGTCGGCGCGCAGGTCGTCGAGGAGCAGGAGTACGACTCGGGCGTCGCCTGGCAGACCGCCCTCGAGGGCACGGCGCGCGTGCAGACCCTGTCGGACTACGACAACCCCGGCTCCACGGACCTGGAGTGGGCCTACGCCGGCCACCTGGGCTTCAAGGTCCGCTCCGGCCGCACCCGGTTCCACGCGGAGGGCCGCCTCCGGAGCCTCTCGTACATCACCGCGGAGGTCCCGGGCTTCTTCCCCTACACCACCCTGCCGAACACCGCCGAGACGTCGCCGGAGATCCAGGGCCTGCTGTCCGTGGACCACCACCTGGGCGACGTCACCCTGGCGCTGACCGGCGGCCTCCGCCTCCCGGCCACCTACGACGGCGCCTCCCCCGAGGGCACGGGCGAGGATCCCGGCACGGCGGGGATCCGCACCGTGGTCGTGTCGGAGGCCGACGCGGGCGGCTGGTTCATCCTCCCGTCCGGGGACGACGCGGTGGCCGTGTGGTGGGCCGAGCTCGGCTTCAAGTGGCACCCTGCCCGCGAGTTCGCCGTGCTCGGCGAGGTGCTCTACGGCCGGGACAACAACCGGACCCAGGTGGAGCGCAACGAGCTCGGCCACGCGCTCCGGGTCTACACCGAGCCGAACGTCGTCGCGGTGAACCTGATGGGCCAGTTCCTCTTCTAGCCAACGCCCGGGCCGTCGCCACCATGGATACGCTCTCCCGCCACCTCACCGTCGATCTCTGGCTGGACGAGCCGTTGACGGACGACCTCGTGGAGGGCCTCCTCGCCCGGGCCCGCGAGCACCTGACGGTGATGCGGGAGGCGGTCCACCGCTTCGAGCCCCAGGGCACGACGGCCGTGCTCATCCTCGCCGAGAGCCACTTCAGCCTCCACACGTGGCCCGAGGCGGACTACGTCAGCCTCGACCTCTACCTCTGCAACCCGGACGCGGACGCCGAGGGCCTCGTGGACGCCATCGTGGGTCCCCTGGCGGTGCGGCGCCGGGTGCAGCGGCACCACTGGCGCGGGGCCGCCGGCGACGGCTGACGGTTGTCGATCATACACATCTCCCCACTCCGAAAGGGCTCGCGCCAAGCCGCCAAGCCGCGAAGGCAAGGAGAACACGGGCAAGGTGCAGTGGCACCGCCGTCCTCGGCGGTCAGCTCCCGGTCCATCGGCCCTAACAGCGCATGCGGTAGGACGGCCGTCCCCGCCGGCGTCCATGCGACCGCCTCCTGCTGCTCGCGCAGCCGCCATGCCGGCCAGAGCCGGTCGCTCGGGAAGGGGAACGGCTCTTCGATCGGGAACGGGAACGGAAGCGGGAACGGGAACGAGGGCGTTCCCGGGGAATGGCCGGGCGTCCTCCGAAGCCCTTTGCTCTGCGGGATCCGCGGTCCGCCGGCGCCTACGCGTCGACGTCGGACTCGTCGAGGATCTCGCGGACCTTCTCTCGCAGGTCCCGCAGGGCGAAGGGCTTCTGGAGGAGCTGGACCCGGCTCTCGACCGTGCCGCGCTGCTCGAGGCTCCCGGCCGTGTACCCGGACATGAACAGGATGCGCGGGGGCGAGGCCCTGGCATGGAGGGCCTCCGCGAGCTCGGGGCCACCCAGGCGCGGCATGACCACGTCGCTGAGCACCAGGTCGACCCGCCCCGGGTGGGCGTCGAGGCGCTCCAGCGCCTCCTGGCCGTCGCAGGCCTCGAGGACGTCGTATCCGAACGTCCGCAGGGCGCGCACCGCGAGGTGTCGCACCTGGGGCTCGTCCTCCGCGACGAGGACCGTCTCGTGACCGCCGTGCGCCTCCTCGACGGGGCGGGCGGGCGGCGCCTCGGCCTCCCCGTGCGCCCGGGGCAGGTAGATCCGGAAGATGCTGCCCCTCCCCGGCTCGCTGTAGACCCGAAGGAATCCCTCGGCCTGTCGCACGATGCCGTAGCAGGTCGCCAGCCCCAGCCCGGTCCCCTTGCCGGCCTCCTTGGTCGTGAAGAACGGCTCGAAGACCCGGTCCTGCACCTCCGGGGCCATGCCGACGCCGGTGTCCCCGATGGACAGCATGACGTAGTCGCCCTCCGGGACGTGCTCGCCCAGGGCGTCCGTCCAGGCGGCGTCCAGGGTCTGGTTGCTCGCCTCCACGGTGAGCCGGCCCCCGTCGGGCATGGCGTCGCGCGCGTTGAGCGCCATGTTCAGGAGCACCTGCTCCAGGGCCGCTCCGTCGACCCGCACCCGCCACGCGTCCGCGTCCACATCCATGCAGAGCTCGATGTCCTCCGGGACGAGCCGCCGGAGGATCCGCTCCACGGACTCGACGGCCTCGCGGACGTCCACCACCACCGGGTGCATCGGCTCCCGCCGCGAGAACGCGAGCAGCTTCCGGGTGAGGCGTTCGGCGCTCCCCGCCGCCTGCAGGATGTGCCGCAGGTCGCTTTGGACCGGATGCGCAGAGTCCAGGCCCTTGGAGGCGAACTCCGCGAAGCTCTTCACGGCCGTGAGGAGGTTGTTGAAGTCGTGCGCGATCCCGCCGGCGAGCTGCCCCATGGCGTCGAGCTTCTGGGCGTGGCGGACCTGCTCCTCCAGGTGTCTGTGCTCGGTGACGTCCATGGCCACGCCCACGACGCCCACCCGCTCGCCCGACGCGTCGGACAGCGCCTCGGCGCTCCCCTGGAAGACCCGGTCGGCCCAGACGAAGTCGAAGCGCGTCGAGCGTCCCTCGAGGGCCGCCGCGTGGGCCTCGGCGGGGGTCGGTTCGCCCCGGGGTTCGAAGCCGACGGCGTCCACCCGCGATCCGAGCAGCTCCTCCAGGGACGGGGTCCCCTCCGGGGGCAGCCGCCCCGTCAGCGAGGTCAGGCGCAGGGACTCGTCGGTCGTCCACAGCACGGCGGGGAGCTGCCGCAGGAGCATGCGGATGCGCTCCTCGCTCCGCCGCAGCGCCTCGTTCTTGTCCTCCAGCGCCCGGCGCTGCTCCTCCAGCTCCCTCAGCCGGTCCTCCAGCTCCTCCTGCTGGCGCGCGATCCGCCGGCGGAGCTGCACCCGCTCGACGGCGTTGGAGATGGCACGTCGCAGGGCCTCCCGGGTCAGGCCCCCCTTGACGAGGTAGTCCTCTGCCCCGCGCTTGAGGGCCTCGACGGCGATCCGCTCGTTGCCCTGGCCCGTGAGCATCACCGTGGCCACGCCCATGGGCCGGAGCTGGTCGAGCACCTCGGTCCCGTCCGCGTCCGGCAGGCGATAGTCCAGGAGGATGCAGTCCGGACGCCTCGTCCGGCACAGGTCCATGCCGCCCCGGGCGGTGTCCGCGTCCGCGATCTCGTAGTCCGGGCCGAGCATCCTCCGGAGCCCCTCCCTGTCGACGGCGTTGTCCTCGATGAGGAGGAGCCTCAGTGCGTTCGTCATCAACTCTGCCCTCCTTCCTTCGGGGGCGGGAACTCCACGATCCTCCAGTAGCAGTCCAGCAGATCCAGCAGCCGCATGAACCCCCGGCCCACGTCCTTCTTCACGATGTAGCCGGCCACGTGCTTGTCGTAGCTGGCGACCTTGTCCTTGTCCCGGTTGGACGTGGTCAGGACGAGCACGATGCTGTCGTGGAGATCCTCGTCCGCCCGGAGGTGACCGAGGAACTCCACCCCGTCCATCCTCGGCATGTTCAGGTCGAGGAGGATCAGGTAGGGCCGCTCCAGCGGAGGGCGCTCCTCCGTCCCCCGGAGGATCTCCAGGGCCTCCACTCCGTCCCGCGCCACGCGGATGGGGTTGGCGATGCGATACTTGCGGAACGCCCGGCGCACGGCCTCGACGTCCACGTCGTTGTCCTCGACGAGGAGGACCTGCACGGTCCCGTGTGTCATGTGCTCTCCCCAAGCGCCTTCTCCCCTGGCGCCTTCTCCCCTGGTTCTTCCCGGCTCCACCGAAGCGGCCACGAGAAGCGGAAGCGCGCGCCACGCCCGCCCTCGTCCCCTGCCGGCTCGAGGCGAATCTTCCCCTCGTTCGCCTCGACGAGCTTCTTGACGAGCGCGAGCCCCATGCCGCTCCCCTCCCTCTCGTCCCGGGGCCGCAGCGTCTGGAACATGTGGAAGACGCGATCGCCGAACTCGGACTCGATCCCGGGCCCGTCGTCGGTGACCGTGAACTCCGCGAAGCACCCTTCGACGGTCCCCGCGACCGTGATGCGCCCCTCCTCGCGGTCGTGGTGCTTGATGGCGTTGCCGACCAGGTTGAGGAACACCTGCTCGAGCGGCGCCCTGGGCGTCTCCACGACCGGCATCTCGCCCGCCACGTCCACCCGGAAGCGTCCGTCCGCGCACAGCAGCGCCGCGACGTCCGCGACCAGCGCGGCCGTGTCCACCTCCTCGGGTCGGGTGGCCTCACGGCCCGCCCGCGAATAGCGCAGGAGGTCGTCCAGGAGCCGCTCCATGCGGCCCACCCGGCTCTGGAGAAGCTCCAGGTGACGCGCCGACTCGGCCGGCAGGCCGTCGCCGACGTCCTCCACGATCCACCCCGCGAGGTTCGAGATGTCCCGCAGCGGCGCCCGCAGGTCGTGGGACGCCACGTAGGCGAAGTCGTCCAGCTCGCGGTTGGAGCGCTCCAGCTCGCGCACGTGCCGCCGAAGGGCCGACTCCTTCCGCTCGAGGTAGGCCTGGGCGAGCGCCTCCAACGCCACGTCGAGGAAGCGCTGCATGCCCGCGATCGCCCCGTTCAAGCGCGGGACGTCGGTCCCGAAACGCTCGACGACCCGTGGCATCAGCCCCGCGCGGAACGCGTGGACGAGCTCGAACCAGTCGGCGAAGGGGATGCCCTGGTCCGCGTAGGATGCGCCGAGCGCTCGAAGCTCGTCGAGGTACGGTGTCCACTCGCCGTCCAGCAGGGCGGCCTTCTGGAGGGCGTCGTTGCGGCGCCTCTGCGCCTCCTCGGCCTCGGGATCCAGCCGCGAGACGACCCTCGCGAGGATCGGGAGCCGCTCGACGACGGCCAGCACGGCGCTCCGGGCCTCCTCCCGGTGCCCGTCGAGCACCTCGAAGAAGTCCCGCATCCCCGCGGACTCCTCTTCCGTCAGCCGAATGCGCTCGTCCACTGGTTTCGTCGTCATCGACACCCCCGCCTGATGGACGACTGGAATGATGATAGTCGCCCAGCCTAGCATAGGCGGATTCTCGAAGTCCGAATTGCGTCCCCCCGATCGGGCCGAGCCCGTCCGCCCGGCTCCGCCCGACCCCACCCGCCCCCGGAAACGCTCCGAGCCCGGCCGGAAGCTTCGAGGGCTCGAGCCTCTGGGGCGGCGCCGAGCCTTCTTTCGCCGTTCAAGTCCTCGACGGGGACGGTAGCCTCCTCGACAGGCTCTCCAGCTCGACGCTGTACTGATCCCGTGTGGCTGAGGTCGCCCGCGAAGCCTGGGAGGGCGGCACCGCCTCGAACACCGTCGAGCAGGCGATGACGACGCAGCAGCCGACCCGGCCGATCCGGCCCCGCGGCCCGGAGGATTGGCCAAGCTCCGGAAACGCGCCTACAGTCCGACCTGTCCATGGGCCACCTCGACGACGGGAGTCCGGGCTTTGCTCGAGTGGATCGCGACGAAGGGCGTGGGGCCGGCCGCGGAGCTGCGACTGGATCTCGCCCGCCGCCTCAACGTGCTCACGGGTGACAACGGGCTGGGCAAGAGCTTCCTGCTCGAGGTGACCTGGTGGACGCTGACGGGGTCGTGGCCCGAGTAGCCTGCGACGCCAACCCCTGGGCTCATCCCCGACGCGGTTCCGGCTCGCGAGGCGAAGATCCGATGGGTGGCCGAGGGGAAGACCGGCTCGTCCGAAACGAAGACGAGCACCTACGATCCACAGGTTCCGGTCTGGAGGCGCCCGGGGCGGCGGCCTCCGATGCCCGGGATCGTGCTGTACGCCCGCGTCGACGGCAGCTTCAGCGTCTGGGACCCGGCGCGGAACTACTGGCGGCAGTGGAAGGCCCGCGACGATGACAACCCCGACCGCCCGGACGCCTACCACTTCGACCGGCAGCAGGTCTGGAACGGTCTCTCGACGGAGGACGGCACCCCCATCTGCGAGGGGCTGCTCCGCGACTGGGTGAGCTGGCAGCGAAGCTCCAAAGCCGACGAGACGAAGGACACGGATCCGTTCGCCATCCTGACGGAGGCCCTCGACGGCCTCTCCGCGGATCCCGCCGAGCGGCTGAAGCCCGGCAAGCTCACCCGCGTGCTGGGTGGCGGAGCGCGGGACTATCCGACGCTGGAGACGTACGGCACCGTGCCGGTCCACCTCGCCTCGGCCGGGATCCGCCGCATCACGGCCCTGGCGTACCTCGTCGTGTGGACGTGGTACGAGCACGTCCAGGCGTCGAAGCTCCTGGGCAACGAGCCCGAAGACCGCTTCCTCATCCTCTGGGACGAGGTCGAAACCCACCTGCACCCGCGCTGGCAGCGCGCCATCCTCCCTGCCCTTCTGAAGGTGATCCAGCGGCTGCGGAGCGACGCGTCGATGCGGGTCCAGGTCCTGGCGACCACCCACTCGCCCCTCGTGCTGGCGTCCCTGGAACCGGCCTTCGACCCGGACGAAGACGCCCTCCACCTGCTCGACCTCGACAACGGCCGTGTCGCGTTGGAACGTCAGGCGTGGAGCAGCCGGGGCGATGCCCTGAACTGACCACCTCCGCGCCCGAGCCGAGTACACCCTCCGGCGCCTCCACCTCCGGGATGGCGAGGAGTTCATCCGATACCGCGCGGTCTGGTTCCGCAGGTTCCTCGAGGGCGACGCCCCGCTCGAGACCCTCGACCATCACATGCCCCTGCTGGCCCGGGCCCTCCGTGCCTCGGATGAGGAGCTGCTCGCCCGCTGGCGTCGCGCGGTGTGCGGTGGCTGACGCCGCACGCCGAGCCGCGGGTTCCCTCAGCTGTTACGTTCGACGGGAGCGCCGCACGACGGACAACGCGATGGGCAGGCGGCCCGGCTGAACGTCTTGCTGTAGCCGCAAGTGCACGCGAGGACGACCTCGAGGTCGCTGAGCGCCCGTTTCAGCTTGGCTGCCGCCACGCGCTGCTTCTGCTGCGCGCGGCGAAGGTCCTGCTTCAGCTTGTTCTGCGCCTGCCGGATCTTGGATTGCGCCTGCCGGAGCTGGCTGCTGGTGATGCGTCTGGCCATCGCCTCGTCTCCTTTGCTCGCCTGCCCGAAGGGCTAGCAGTCGGGCAGCTCGAGGAGGTTGTTGGTGGTGGTCTTGTCGGGGTCCGTGCGGAGGTACTTCCCGTTCGCGCCGCGGGCGACGATGACCTCGACCTCCGGGATCGAGCCGACCCTGACGTAGTAGGTGTGGGTGCGGTTGCCCCCGAGGCGCTAGAACAACTCCGGCACCAGGCGCACGAGCACGGCCGCGAGGTTCATCAGGCGCGGGGCGTTGGTGTTCCGGGGGTCTTTGAGGCGAACGACGAGCGGGAGGTCGCGCCCCGGCCACATCACGGCGCCCGTCGCTGGATCTTCCCACGGGTACTCCAGCTGGGGCTGTCCCGGCGCGGCGAGGACCGGGTGCGCCCGCTCGAGCTCCTGGACCAGCGGAAGCACACCCGCCCACCGGAACGGATCTCCGCCACCGAGCGTGTGCAGATAGCGCCTCTGCCGCTTCAAGATGCTCACGAGGGTCGACGCTGACGCGTGCGAGCTCACCGCCTTCCTGACGGAGATCTGGCCGCTCCGCAGCAGCGCCGCTTTCGAGGCCTTCTCGAAGACCATCTGCAGGAGCATGCAGACGACCGACGTGGCGCCCTGCCGCGACAGGAGCAGCCGGGCTGCGTTCAAGTCCTCCTCCGCCTGCGCCAGGTAGGCGTCGGCCCAGTCCCGCCGGCTCGCCACTACGCTGCGGCGTCGACCGGGGTGAACTCGCTCTCCCAGCCTTCGGGCAGCGCCAGCTCCCCGCGCCGGACCTTGTCCCACTCTTCGGGGCTCAGCAGGACGACGACGGTGGGGTAGGCGACGCCCTGGTCCGGCGCGGCCTCGAAGCGATAGGGCAACAGCTCACCGACCGACCCCACCGAGCCGGTGACCTCGATCAAGCGGATCTCCTGCCCGCTGGGATCCGCTACGAGATACACGGCCTGCGTGTCCGGATCTTCGGCCTTGTGGGCCGACGCCAACTCCCGCGCGGTCTCTTCGAGTGACTTGGTGCTCATCAGGTGCTCCGGCGTACGCGGGCCGAACGCTCCGCTCGACCTGGGTGCAAGCATACGGCCGAGCGCACGCTGGGCAACAGGGCGCGGCAAGTACGACCGCACGCTCCTCTGTTCTCGCTTGGGCCTTCGACGCGTCTCATACGGATGTTCAGTGCGCCGTGTGCGTGGCCGGCGTGGCTACCCTCCCGGCGTCCGTGCTAAGAACGGCGCGGCCTTGGAGGAAGGAGGGGCCATGTCGACGTCTCCCGCTCGCGGTGGTTCCCTGGCGCGGCTGCAAGCGCTGCTGAGGGACCTGTTCCAGCTCGACCTGTCGGACCTGGACTTCGGGATCTACAAGCTGCTCCGGCTGGAGCGGGAGGAGATCGAGCGCTTCCTGGGCGAGCAGCTTCCCGACAGCGTGGAGAAGGCGTTCCAGGCCAGCGCCGGCAAGGAGCGTGAGGGGCTGGTGGCCGAGGTGGAGCGCCTGGCCGGCGAGCTCCGCGAGCAGGTGGGGCCCGACGCCCTGGCCGCCGACGGCAGCGTGACGGAGCAGACCCGCGGCATCCCGGCGAAGGTCATCCGCGAGCTGGTGGAGAGGTACGAGGCGGCCGGCGAGCGCCTGGACGCGGTGCGCGTCTCCGAGCAGGCCCGGGAGCGGGTCTACAACCACCTCTACGCCTTCTTCTCGCGCTACTACGAGGACGGCGACTTCATCCCCAAGCGCCGCTTCGGCCGCCGGGAGACCTACGCCGTCCCCTGGAACGGCGAGGAGGTGGTGCTCCACTGGGCCAACAAGGGCCAGCACTACGTCAAGACCGGCGAGAACTTCCGGGACTACGCCTTCGCCGTGCCCGTCCTCTTCGGGGGGGGGCCTGAGGCCCGGGTGCGCTTCGTCCTCGACGAGGCCACCGAGCCGCCGGGGAACACCAAGGGCGACCGCCGCTACTACTTCCCCCGCCCCGAGGGCGTGACCTGGGACGCCGAGGCCCGGGAGCTTCGCGTGCCCTTCGGCTTCCGCCTGCCCTCCGTCGAGGAGGCGAAGCGCTGGGGGAAGGGCCGGAGCCTGGACCCGACCCAGGTGCTCGATTCCGCGGAGTCGCCGCTCCTCGACGCCGTGCCCGAGTCGTCCCTGAAGCAGGCCCTGGCCGCCCGGGAGTCCGAGGAGGCGCCCACGGAGCTGCGGCGCCACATGAACCGCTTCATCCGGCGCCGGACCACGGACTACTTCGTCCACCAGGACCTGGGCGGCTTCCTCCGGGGCGAGCTGGAGTTCTACCTGAAGGACGCGGTGCTCGGCCTGGGCGACCTGGAGGCCGGGCCGGACGGCCTGGCGGCGAAGCTCCGCGAGGTCCGGGTCCTGAAGACCGTGGCCGAGGACCTCGTCACGTTCCTGGCCCAGCTCGAGGACGTGCAGCTCGCGCTCTTCGAGAAGCGAAAGCTCGTCCTCCGCACGGACTGGCTCGTCCCCGTCAAGGACCTGCCCGAGGCCTTCTGGCCCGAGGTCTGCGCCAACGACCGCCAGCTCGCCCGCTGGCGGGAGCTCTACGCCCTGGAGCCCGAGCGCGACCTCCTGAACCCCGAGGGCGAGGTCAACGAGGCCTTCCTCCGCGACCACCCGACCCTGGTCGTCGAGACGGCGCTGTTCGACCGCGACTTCACCTGGCGCGTCCTGGAGTCCATCGAGGACCTGGACGAGCAGACCGACGGGGTCCTCGTCCACGGGGAGAACTACCAGGCCCTGCGACTCCTGGAGGGGCGGTTCGGCGGCGAGGTGGAAGCGACGTTCGTCGACCCTCCATATAACACCGGCGGAGACGGGTTTCTGTATCGAGACCGGTATCAGCACTCATCGTGGCTCGCCATGGTCACGCAGCGAATGCGCGCAGCACGGACGCTCCTCGCAGCACACGGTACCTACTGGTGCACGATCGATGATGGAGAGGTGCATAGGCTCCGGTTTGCCGCATCAGATGTGTTCGGCGAGCAGAACTTCGTTGCCAACGTCGTTTGGGAGAAGAAGTACACCCGAGCGAATGATGCGACGTGGTTCTCTGACAACCATGATCACGTTCTCGTCTTCGCTGCGGACCGCTCCGTGGGAAGCCTGAACCTGCAACCTCGTAACTCCGAGCAGACCAAGGCCTACAAGAACCCGGACGACCACCCGAAGGGACCGTGGAAGGCCACGCCGCTGCACGCCAAGAGCGGCTCCGCAAGGAACTTCTCCTACACGTTCCAGAACGGCGTGACCTGGTCTCCACCTGCGGGCACATATCCACGCTATAGCGAGGCAACGCTGCAACGACTGGAAGCCGGCGATGAGATCTGGTTCGGTCGGGACGGTTCAGCTACGCCGGCCAGAAAGACATTCCTGCGTGATGCCAAGCAAGGCGTCACGCCTATCACGATCTGGTCGCACAAAGAGGTCGGTCATAATCACGAGGCCCGTGACGAGCTGAAGGCGCTGTTCCCTGGGAATCCGTTTTCCAGCCCGAAGCCGACGCGTCTCCTCACACGTGTTCTCGAGCTTGCCAGTAGTGCTGCCGATGGCCGGGTCCTCGACTACTTCGCCGGCTCCGGCACCACCGGCCACGCGGTCATCAACCTGAACCGGGACGACGGGGGGCGGCGCCGCTTCCTCCTCGTCGAGCACGCGGACTACTTCGACACCGTGCTCCTGCCGCGCATCGCGAAGGTCATCTACTCGCCGGAGTGGAAGGACGGGGAGCCGAAGCGGAAGGCGACGGCGGAGGAGGCCGAGCGCTCGCCGCGGCTGGTGAAGGTGGTGCGGATCGAGAGCTACGAGGACGCGCTCCACAACCTGACCACCGAGGACACGCGGGGGCGGGCGACGCCTCGGGCCGAGGCGCACAAGGCGGCGGACGAGAACGCCTACCCGCTCCGATACGTGGCGCGGCTCCACGCGGAGGCGAGCCCGGTGTTCCTCCAGCTCGACCGGCTGGCCCACCCGTTCGACTACGCCATCGAGCGCCTGACGGATGCCGGGCCGGTGGAGGCGCCGGTGGACCTGGTGGAGACGTTCAACCTGCTCTACGGGCTCCGGGTGCGGAGCGTGGAGCGATGGGAGAATCCCCAGGACGGCGGCCGGACCTACCGGGTCGTGCGCGGCGACCGGCGGGACGGGGACGGGCTCCGGCGGGTGGTGGTGGTCTGGCGCGACATGTCGGACTTGGACCCGGCCGTGGAGCGGGCGTTCCTGGAGGAGCGGCTCGACGGCGTGGAGGCCGACGAGGTGCTGGTGAACGGCGACTGCGCGGCGAAGGGCACGCGGTCCCTCGACGGCCTGTTCCGCCGGCTCGTGGGCGAGGTGGCCGAGGTGGCCCGATGAGCTTCGAGCAGCACCTGGTGCTCCAGCGCTTCCTCCACCGGGAGTTGGGGGTGCACGGGCTCGAGGACCTGCGGAGCCTGCTCGCCGGGCGGCCCGAGGGGCGCGTCGAGGAGGGCGGGGCCAGCCACTTCCTCCAGCCGCTGATCGAGCGGGAGGGGCGGCGGGTGTCGGCCGAGCTGCTGGAGGCCGCCGACGGGCGGGTCATGGCCCTGGAGGCGGACTTCGCGGCGGGCCGGGGCGAAGGGTTCCGGTTCCGGTACTTCCAGTACCTGGCGCTGCTCTACACGGAGGTCTACCTGACCCGGCTGGTGGCGGACCCGAAGGGGCTCCTGGCCGAGCTGCGGGCGTTCGCCGGCGAGGGGGCGTTCGAGGAGCAGGATCTGCGGCGGCTCGCGCTGTTCATGGCGACCGGCTCGGGCAAGACGCTGATGATGCACGCCCAGGTGCGGCAGGTGCTCCACCACCTGGAGCACGGGCGGCACCCGGAGGCCCTGGTGGACGCCCTGGACGGGCGGCGGCTGTTCGACAACGTCATCCTGGTGACCCCCGGCGAGGGGCTGAGCGACCAGCACCTGGACGAGCTGGCGCGGACGCCGTTCCTGCGGGGCGCGCGGCTCGTGGAGCAGCCGGGGGCGACCAGCGACCTGTTCGTGCGGGACGAGGCGCTGGTGAAGGTGGTCGAGATCCACAAGCTGGCCGAGGAGGCCTCGGGCGAGGGGGTGTCCATCGCGCTGGAGAGCCTGGGCGGGCACAACCTGGTGCTGGTGGACGAGGGGCACAAGGGGGCCGGCTCGGAGGCGAAGGTCTGGAAGCAGCGCCAGCAGAGGCTGGCCGAGCAGGGCTTCCTCCTGGAGTACAGCGCGACGTTCAAGCAGGCGGTCAACGCGGCGCCCAAGAAGGCCCGGACGGAGCTGGCCCGGGAGTACGGGCGGCACATCGTGTTCGACTACTCGTTCCGGCACTTCCACGCGGACGGGCACGGCAAGGACTTCGAGGTCCTGAACCTCCAGCGGGGGACGGACGCGCACGCCCGGGAGCTGCTCCTGGGCGGGCTGTTGCTGTTCTACCGGCAGCGGCTGCTGTACGACCGGCACCCGGCGCTGTTCCGGCGCTTCCAGGTGGCGCCGCCCCTGTGGGTGTTCCTGGGGACGCGGGTCAGCAAGGCCGGGAAGACGGACAACACGAAGGCCGGGAAGCAGGAGCGCTCGGACGTGGCCACGGTGGTGGCGTTCCTGCGGGCGTTCCTGGAGGAGCCCGGCTGGGCGAAGGACGCCATCCGGCGGTGCCTGGATCCGAAGTCGGAGTTCGTGGACGGGCACCGGTTCCGGGAGCGGCTGGGGGGCCTCGTGGAGTCGGACGCGGAGGCGCTCTACGAGGCCATCTGCAGCCGGATGTTCCACGGCCGGGGCGCGCTGGAGCTGTGGGAGGTGGCGGACGCGGACGGGGAGATCGGGCTGCGGACGAGCGCGCCGGACCGGCCGGGCGAGGCGCCGTGGTTCGGGGTCATCAACATCGGGGACGTGCGCTCCTTCGAGAAGCACGCGGAGGAGGCCCTGGGCCTGGAGGTGAAGACGGATCGGTTCGGGGCGAGCCTGTTCCGGGAGGTCGACGACGACCGCTCGACGGTGAACCTGCTGGTGGGGGCGCGGCGCTTCGTGGAGGGCTGGTCGAGCTGGCGCGTGTCGATGATGGGCCTGCTCAACATCGGGAAGAACGAGGGGTCGCTGGTCATCCAGCTGTTCGGGCGCGGGGTGCGGCTGAAGGGCCTGGGGATGTCGCTCAAGCGGAGCCCCTACCTGCCGCCCGAGGACCGGCCGGGGACGGAGGCGGAGCGGGAGGCCCTGGCGGCCCTGGAGCGGCTGTCCATCTTCGGGTGGAACGCCGACTACGTGGAGCACTTCCGCGGGGCCATCGAGGACGAGGGGGTCATGGAGGAGATCACCCTGCCGGCGCGCGTGCGGATGCCGGAGGGGAAGGTGCTCTACGCCCCGGCGAAGCCCGACGGGTTCCGGGCCGACGGCGAGACCTGGACCCTGGACCCGGCGCGGGACGAGGTGGTGAAGGGGCTCCACGTCTCGCTGGACCGGACGCCGCGGCTCCAGCGCGTGCGGAACGGGGAGGTGGTGGTCGAGGAGGCCACGGCGTCCGAGGCCGTGGACTTCAGGCTGGACCGCAACTGGAACCTCGTCGACGCGAACGCGCTGTACGCGAGCTGGCTGGCGCACAAGACGCGGCAGGGGCTGCACCACGTGTTCCTGCCGTTCGGGGCCATGCGCGAGATCCTGGCGGAGCAGTGCGCGCTGCTGGTGCCGAAGGACGAGGCGACGGACCCCGAGGTGCTCCAGCACGCGGCGACGCAGCTCCTGTGTCGGGCCCTGGACCGCTTCGCCGGCAGGAAGCGGCGGCGGCTGGAGTCGGAGCACCTGGTGCCGGAGCAGCTCCGCCTGTGCGAGCCGGAGGTGGCCTACCGGGTCCGGGTCCGGGCCGACGACGCGAAGCTCCTGGACGAGGTGAGGCGGCTGCGGGACCGGCCGGAGGCGCTGTACGACACCGACCTGGACGGAGGCCTGCGCCGGCTGCACCTGGATCGGCACCTGTTCGACCCGCTGCTCCTGGAGCCGGACGACGACCGCATGGACTCCCTGACGCTGTTCCCGCCGGGGCTCAACCCGGACGAGGCGGAGCTGCTGAAGATGCTCCGAGACTGGTGGGTGGACCACGCGGCGGAGGAGCCGTGGAGCCAGTGCGCGCTGCACGTCCTGCGGAACCCGTCGCAGGGCGGCGTGAGCTTCTTCCGGGGCGTGGGCTTCAACCCGGACTTCGTCCTGTGGCTCGAGAGCGAGCGGACCGGCTGGACGGACGTGGTGTTCCTGGAGCCCCACGGCCTGGTCCACGGCGGCCTGGCGGAGGGGACGCCCAACGGCGAGAAGCTGAAGGTGTTCCGGGACGACCTGCCCGCCCTCAGCGACAGGCCCGACTTCGAGGCCCAGCGCATCCGCCTGTCCGGGTTCGTGCTGTCCAGCACCGAGCCGCGCCACCTCTTCGTGAACAAGTCCTGGAGAGACCTGGAGGCCGAGCACCCGACGCTGCTCCGCCAGGACGAGCGCTGCGTCGCGCGCATCTTCGAGCGCCTCGCCCCACGCATCGTGTAGGATCGAGGGGCCGCGGTCGCCATGACAGCTGGGAAATTCGCCGGTCCAGTTGCGCGGTTCCTACGGGAACGGTGCCTACGGGGAAGGTGGCGTACCCCCTTGGCGGCCGCGGCACCAAGGCTTGATGCCCGCGCCCTCCCGGCCGACAATCGCAGGGCCGCGGTCGCCCTGACAGCTGGGAAATTCGCCGGTCCAGTTGCGTTTCTCCCTTCGGGGAGCAGCGGTTACGGGGAAGGTGGCGTACCCCCTTGGCGGCCGCGGCACCCGGGTCCCGCGACGTGCTGGATGCAGGCCTCCCCCGGCATCGCCGTGGTATGGTGGAGCCGATGGATCGGGTGGTACACAAGGCGCGTTCGTCGGACGAGGCACAAGCCTGGGACGTGGCGCAGTATCGCGGGCTGACGCTCCATGAGCGCCAGGAGATCGCCCGCGTGCTGCGGGTGCGCGTCTACGGCGCCGACAGTCCGGACGTGAGGACGGGGCGGATCGCGAGGCGCACGCGGCTCGGCGAGATCCGGTGAAGGCGAGCATCTTCTCGGCGGACCTGCAGGAGCTTCTCGGCCTCCTCGCGAAGCACCAGGTGCGCTACCTCCTCGTGGGAGGCCAGGCGGTCATCTATCACGGCTACCCGCGGCTGACCGGTGATGTCGATGTGTTCTACGAGCGTACCGCGGCGAACACCGCGCGCCTGTTCGCGGCCCTCGAAGCGTTCTGGGGTGGTGACGTCCCGGAGCTCGGGGGACCCGAGGAATTGATGGAAGCGGACTTGGTGGTCCAGTTCGGACGCCCACCAAACCGCGTGGACCTTCTGGCCTCCATCAGCGGAGTAACCTTCGAGGAGGCCTGGCGTTCCCGAAGCGAAGTCCCCCTCGAAGGAACTCCCCATCCGATGGACGTGCCCATGATCGGGCTGGACTGCCTGCTCGAGAACAAGCGCTCGACCGGTCGCTTGAAGGACCTTGCGGACGTGGAGTTCCTGGTGCGGCTCCACCAGCACGAGTGAGGGCCACGGCCGGGTCGTCCAATTCGTCCGCTCCGTCCTCCCAGGCTGTGACGACATCCACCTCGCGAAGGCGCAGCCCGAGGCAGATGGCTCGCGGGACGTGATGATCGAGGTACAGGCCGAGGGCCATTAGTGCGCCCCGCGGGCCTTCAAGTGCTCGGCCAGCGACGAACGGCCGGCCGCAGCGCGTCGCAGGTCTTCCACGCGCTCGAGGCGCCGCTCGATGTCCCGCTCGAAATTCGCCTTGTGATCCCAGTAATACGCGAGCGCCGAGTGGATCTGCCCCATGCTCAGGTGCGGGTGTTGGAAGTGAAGCTCCTCGGGGCTCCATCCGTATGCGACGTGGTCCAGGACGACCTCCACGACCTTGATGCTCGTCCCGGCGATGACGGGAGTGCCGTCGTTGTCGATGACGATGTGTCCCCAATCGGTCTTGCGCAGCATCTGGGCACCTCCGCGATGGGATGACCATAGGCCGTCACGCCGTCCGTGGACAATGACGCGGCCTCCCGGCAGGACCACCCGAGCGCTTCCGAGGGCACGATCGACGCGCCGCGGTCGCCATGACGGACTACGCTTCCGGCTCGTGGCGGCGCACCCCGGGAGCAGGGGCCCCTTCCAAGCGCTCGGCATAGGACTCCTCGATCATCGTGTCCACGTCGGCGACGGGAGCCTGCAAGACGCTGAGTTCGTCAAGAGCGTCCCGAGCACTCCCCTCGCCCATCGGCCTCGAGTTTCTCTGGTCCGTACTCATGGGGAGACTGCCCTGCGCGCTGCCCACTGTGTCCAACGCGGCGCATCGGGCACGATCAGGGCGCCGTGGCGGCCACGACAGCTGGGAGATTCGCCGGTCCAGTTGCGCAGTTCCTACGCGTTCGGTGCCTACGGGGAAGGTGGCGTACCCCCTTGGCGGCCACGGCACCCGACCCGGGCAGTCACCGGCTGCGCACCACACGGTCCGGGGCGTGGGCGGCGCGGGCGTAGTGGTCGGCGTCGAAGGCCAGGTCGGGGCCGAGGTGGAGGCGGTCGCTGGTGACGAGGACGACGTCGGACCAGATGACGAGGCCGGTGACCGGGTCGAGCCACTCCCGGGCCTCCACGGAGCTGCAGTCCGGGTATCCGCACTCGCACTGGTAGAGCAGGCCGCGCACGCCCCGTCCGGCCTCGCGCTCGGGAGGGCCCCACGTCGGGCCGCCGCCCACGTAGTGCCCCGGCTCGCCGAAGAAGGCGGACAGGAGCGGGTCGTCCGGGAACACGGGCCAGAGGGTGTTCTGGGCGTTGCCGTCGTCTTCCGGGGAGCCGAAGCGGCGGCTGCTCACCCCGTCGTGGAAGCAGACCCACTCGACGCGAGGGCGGAGCGGCGCGATGGGGACGGCCTCGTACCAGACGCGCTCGTCCTCTTGCGCGATAGCTGGCCGCGGGGCGGGCTCGAGGCTCCGGAGCCAGGCTTCGCGCGCGACCGGGGCTTCCGCCTGGACCGCTTCGATCCGGCCGTGGGCGTCGAAGGGGCGGACGCGCACCCAGGCGCCCGCTTCCGGCGCCGGGAACCGGGTGCCCCAGCGCAGGACCACGTCGGCGTAGTGCCCCTCGTCGTCCTCGGGCCGATGCGGGGCGCTGGTGAGGCTCGCGTCCTCCTCCCACCAGAGCCCGTTGACGGGGACGCGCAGGGCGACGATGGGACCATCCCACGAGTCGGCGTCGGGGGCGCCCACGGCCATCACCCGGGCGTCCACGGTGAAGTCCAGGCGCGCGGCGCGCTTGGACAAGAGTCGGCTGGCCCGATAGAGGGCGACGGTGGTGTCCGGGAGCGGCTCCTCGGGGGCGGAAAGGTCGATGCGCGGCGGCCACGGCTGGGGCCCGCGGGGCGCACCACGGCGGTAGCCCCGCAGGTACGGCGCGGCGGACTCGGGGAGCGGGCCGCCGTCCCGCAGGTGGGCGAGGAGGATCTCTGCCTCGGCGATGTGGGTCCCGGCCAGCTCGCGCAGGGTGTCCGCGGGGAGCTCCTTTTGGGGCGCGCCGAAGCGTCGAGGCTCGTGATCGTCGATGGGCCGGCCGTAGAGCAGGCTGGTGACGCGGCCCCCGAAGTCCGACATCGCTGCGTGGGCGTCCCAGGAGACGTAGTAGAGGAGATGGAAGATCGTCTCCCCGTAGCGCCACGGGACCTCCGGGGCGTGGCCCGCAGCGGCCAGGGCGCCCTTCATCATCCAGGTCCCCGCGCGCTTCAGGCTCCCGAAGCAGTCGAAGGGACTCTCACCGGCGTCGGCCTCGCGGGCCCAGCGGATTCGCTCTTCGGCCTTCGCCCAGGCCATGGGCGCGTCGCCCGGGCCGAGGCGCGGGTCGAAGACGTGAGACGAGACCTCGCCGAAGCCGCTTCGCACGCGGAAGGGAGCGTACCGGCCATCGGCCCGGTCGTAGCGGAACGGGATCTCGCAGAACGTGCAGAGGAAGTTGGGCTCCTCGTAGACCCGGGCCGGCTCCGGCGGCGCCTGCGCGGGATCGAAGGCCGTCACCGCGTCCTTGCGGTGACACTCCGGACAGCCGGGCATCTTGGGTGAGGCGTCGGACATGGCGGCGGGACTCTACCACGCCCGGACTCGCGCGTTGCGGCGCACGCAGGGCACTGGCAGGATCGTCCTCGCCGCGGTCGCCATGACAGCTGGGAAATTCGCCGGTCCAGTTGGGTGATCCCGCCCTGGCAGCGGGCACACTCTTACGGGGAAGGTGGCGTACCCCATTGGCGACCGCGGCGCCGGACGTGCGGACCGGGCCTACGCCTCGGGCTCGCGGCGACGCGCCCAGGGCACGGCGTCGAACCCGGCGTCGTAGGAGTAGAGCTCGGAGACGCGGTGCCCGCGCATCGTCCCGAGGTGCACCGCGTCCCGCGTGGAAAGGCGCGGGTGCTCCTCCACGTACTGCCGCGCCCGGACGAGATCCTCCTCGCGGACGGCCAGGATCGGGAGCCGCAGGTCGAGCACGAGGTCGAAGAGGCGGAAGCCGACCTCCGGCCTCCGGATCGCCCGGTAGCGGTGGAGGATCTCCTGGAGGACCTCGCTGTTCGTGCACGCCGGCAAGCTGCCCGAGGCGACACGACGGAGCAGCCGCTGGCACGGTGCGCGCTGCGGGCTGTCGGCGCCTGCCGCGTACATGAAGACGTTCGCGTCGAGGAAGATCACCCGTAGCGCTCCGCGTAGGACTCGGCGATCATCGTCTCCACGTCGGCGACCGGAGCCTCCAGGGAGCACAGCTCGTCGATCGCCTCCCTCGGTGAGCGGCGCGACTCCCCGAGGACCGACTCCGCTTCCCGGCGAAGGAGCTGGCGCGCCCATTGGGCCAGAGGCATCCCCGCCTTGCGAGCGGCTGCTCGGAAGAGCTCGGCGTCGTCTTCTGCGACCGGGACCTGCACGCGTTTGTTCATACCCATGATGATGAACATCGGGTCGGGCGGCCACGCCGTCAAGGTCCCGGCCGGACTCGCCCTTGCCCGTCGCGTGTCGTTGCGCGATCGTCGGCGCGCCGCGGTCGCCATGACAGCTGGGAAATTCGCCGGTCCAGCTCGGTTTCCCCGAAAGGGGCATCCGCTACGGGGAAGGTGGCGTACCCCCTTGGCGGCCGCGGCACACCTGGCGCTCGGAGTCGTCAGGTCCGACGACCCACCCGGCTTGCTTCGCGATTCGCTTGCAGAATCCTCTCTTCGGCTTCTTGCCCACCACGACAGCATGAGCGGGTTCGCCGTCGACCGGGTCGCGGATCACCTTCTGGCCGCGCTCCCGGACCGCCCGAACAGGGAAGGCCACCAGACCGAAGTTCGGGTGCCCCTCGAGTGCCCGCTCCACGCTCCCGCCGAGCTCCGCGACGATGACGGACATGGGCCCGCCGTCGGGGTCGTTCTGGAAGGCAGCGGAGGACGGGCGGCATCCACCCTGGACGTCCGGGACGACATGGCTGGGACGAAGGGGGATGCGCCGCCACAGGGTCCACTCGTCGAGAATGCTGGGGTCGTCCTCGTACGAGTCGTCCGCCACGTCGGGGTCTCCAAGGCGCTCGCTCAGGCGGCGATCAGCTTCCTCACCTGCGCCAGGATGGGGCGGATGTCCCCGTCGACTTCGCCCTCGAAGACGTCGTCCGTGCCCTCCTCCTCGTACAGCACCTCGAAACGGTCCGGCTCCAGGACCTCCACCTCCAGCTCGCGCCCATTTCGGGCCCACTCGAGCTGCACGCCTCCGCGGTTGGTGGGCAGAACGTGCGGCGCCGGTGCGCCTTCCGCCATGAGCCGACCGATCAGTTGAATCGCCGCGCCCACGAGATCGGGACGGGGCGGGCGGGCACCATACGAATCCCAATCCGGCCCCAGCTCGAGCAGGGCCTGGCACGACCGGACGACAGGGAGGAGTCGTCTCAGGTCACCCATGGAGCTGACCGTCAGGGCGATGGGCTCGTCCCGGGACGCAGCGGACGTCGCGAACTCGGCGGCATCGGATGGCAGGCGCTCGACCTCCGCGCTCTCGATCCACTCATCCGACAACCTCGCCTCGCCTTGTCGCGACCAGTCCCATGCGGATGGAGTTCCGGCGAGGCGCCGGGCACTGTGGGGAGCTGTCTCAGCCGTCATTTCGCAACCCCCATGTTTCGTGCATCCGGCGGGTCGTCACGGATTGGAACGCCCGCACCAGGAAGTCGTGGCAGCGGTCGAGGGTCGACGAGACCTCCCGCACGCCGCCCTGCAACGGGCTCCTCGCGGAGAGATCGAGACGCAGCATCGGCGCGCCATCGGCACGGCGGAAGACTGGTCGGGACACGACGTGCAGGCGGCCAGCCGGCTCTCCCTCGGCGCCGGGAATCCGGTAGCGCAGATTGAGGTCGACACCCTCCGGCGCCCCGAGGAAGTCGTCGCTATGGGCTCCGGAGAGGGGCGCGAGGACCTGATCCTCCTCCCCGTGTTCGCTCCACACTGCCCCGGGCTCGATGTGGTTGACGTAGGTCAGCTCGCAGAGGGTGGGGATCCACTCCTCGGCGCCCCGCTCCCGGAGGAAGGCCACGAACTCCTCCAAGGAGCGCTCGAACCGGTCCCGAACGATCGGGTAGCGCGGGTAGGCGGTGTCGCGGTCCCCCTGCTTGCGCCAGTTCTGGACGAAGCGGTCGGGCTGCACCTGGATGAGATGCGTTCCGCTGACGTCGGTGAACATCGAGCGCACGGGCGGAACACTGCGCACGTCGAAGGTCACCTCGACGGAGCGGCCGGCTCCGAACGACTCGAGGATTGGCTGCAGTGGCGGATGCTGCGTCCAGGATGGGTAGGCGTCCTCTTCGCGGTCTCTCAGGAGCTCCCAGTAGCGGGCCATCGTCTCGATGGAGAGCCCTTCCATGGGCTGGAACTGCACCCCGGCGGCCACCTCCACGAGGGGCGGGCGCTCGAACGTCGGTCCCTCGGCCAAGCCGTGCTCCTGGGCGGTCCTGGTTACGCTGACTCGCTCTGGAAACACCCGGTGTCCGGTCGCAATTTCCCGAGTGCACCCCACGACGCGCATCGATCATAGGAAATGCCGGGGATCCCGTCCAATGGAGATCCCCCGAGATCTGAAGCCCTTACGCGTCGGTGCTCGGCAGCAGCGCCTGGAAGAGGAGGGCGAAGAAGACGACGACGGCGCAGCCGACCAGGTTGAACCAGAGGTAGCCCAGGTCGGAGGCGAAGAAGAGGGTGACGACGGTGGCCTGGCCGACGAGGGCGGCGAGGTGTTAACGCGCACGAATCGGCTGATGTCGAATCAGGCCGACTCGGCGGTGTTGTTCACCGCCACGCCCATCAACCGGCCGGCGGCGGACCTGCTCGGGATGGTCGAGCTGCTCGGTGCCGACCACTTCGCGGATGAGACGTTGAAGCGGCTCGAGCGTCTGGACCGGTTGCGGCGCCTGGGGCGAGGCGGGGCGGACGACGACCTCGAGCCCATTCGCGCGGAGATCCGTCGCTTCCTCGTGCGGCGGACGCGGTCGGAACTGAACCGGATCGCCGACGCACAACCCGACGCCTATCGGCTGCCGACGGGGCGGGCGGCTCGCTATCCGCGGCACCGGGCCCGCTACTACGAGCTCCAAAGCCCGGCGGAGGACCTTTCCATCGCGGCCCTGTACGAGCACGTCCATGGCACGCGAGCGGCGATCGGAACGCTGCTTCCCGGCGTGGATGGGAACGCGAAGTCTTCCACCGGGGACGTCGTGGGCAGGTTGGGTGAACTCGCCGGACGTCCACCCAAGTGGCGTCTGAAGCAGCTCCCTCGGAGCGCCGTGCCGGATTGGGTCCACGACCCGGTGGCGCACGGGGTAGCGTGTCGGAGCGAAGCCCGCGTCTACGAGGAGATCGGCGAGCTGGCCTTGGAGCTCTCCGATGCGCGGGAGCTCGTCAAGGTGGAGCTACTGGAATCCCTCGCCGAACGGCATCGGCTGCTGTTGGGCTTCGACGCCCACGTCTTGTCCCTGAGCGTGTTCCGGTCGCACCTCGTAGAGCGGGGCGTCCCTGTCGACCTGTTCACGGGGAGCTCCGGGTCGGCGGGGAAGCGACGTGCGACGAAGCTTCTGGGGCTCGATTCGGCGTGCCGTCACATGGTGGCGCTGTGCTCCGACGCGTTGAGCGAGGGCATCAATCTGCAGGCGGCGGGCGCGGTGGTGCATCTGGACACGCCCACGGTCATCCGGGACGCTGAGCAGCGCGCCGGACGCGTCGATCGGATGGACAGCCCTCACGACGAGATCGCCCTCTGGTGGCCGCGGGATCCCCCCGGCTTCGCCCCGAGGCGCCGAGATCTGCTGAGAGAGAGACACGAGATCGTCAGTGATCTGATCGGCGCCAATATCACGTTGCCCTCGGATTCCGATGCCGACTTGCCCATCGAGGAGGTCGTGGAAGCCTCGGACATCCAGCGGCCGGAGGTGGCCGAGGCCTGGTTCGATGCCTTCCGCCCGGTGCGGGAGCTCGTGGGGCCCGCGGGCCTCCTCGACGAGGCCGTCTACGCGATCATGCGGACCAGCCAGGCGGAGACCATCTCGAGCGTCAGCGTGGTGCAGAGCGACCGGTCCTGGGCCTTCTTCGCCGTCGGCGGCGCGCAGAGGATCGCGCCACGCTGGGTCCTCTTCGACGGCCGTTCCAGCGAGCCGCGGACCGACCTGGCGGAGGTAGCGTGGGCCTTGCGCCGTCTGCTGAGCCGGGAGACGCCGACCCGGGACCTGGACGAAGCGGCGGGCCGGGTGCTCAGCGGCTTTGTCGAGAACCTGGAAGCCGAGGAGCGGGCGTTGCTTCCCATGCGACGGCAACGCGCCCTCGCGTTGGCGGAGAAGGTGTTTCCGTTCTGGCTCGAAGCCGCACGCCGCTCCGGCGACGAGAGCCGCTTCCAGCTGCTGTCGCGCGTTCGAGCGCTGCTCGATGTAGGCGATGGGCAGGCTCCGAGACCGGACCTCCGGGCGGTGGCCGACGCCTGGCTCGAGGTCTTTCGGCCCGTCCAGCGCCGGGTTCTTGCGCAGCGACGACGGCGCACGAAGCTCTGGCGCCTCGATCGCCTCGAGAAGCCCCTCCGGAAGACGCCGATCGAATCCGCTGCGTTCGAGCGGGCTTTCCGGAAGGTCCCCCTGGTCCAGCCCCTCCGTCAGAGGATCGTCGCGGCGATCGTGGGGGTCTCGGATCCGCAATGAATCGGGCCGGTTGGTGACTTGCGGGGCGGTCTGAACCGTGCGAGACAGGGGGCCGTGGCGTGTGAGGGAGCGCGGTGACGCCAGAGCAGCGAAAGGAAGAGGTCAGCAAGGCCTATGTCCACGCGGTGGCCGCACGATGCGGCTTCGCGATTGGAGAGTGGAGCCAGGATCACGGCTGTGTGGACGTCACGATCGGGGCCGCCCATCCCGTGGGCTCCGGGGTGCTGGCCGGGCCGAAGGTGGACGTGCAGCTCAAGGCAACCAGCCGGGACGATGTCCTCCGGGAGGACCGGATAGCGTGGCAGCTCGAGCGGGGCCACTACGACCACCTTCGAGCTGAACGCACCGTCCCGATCGTCTTCGTGGTCCTCCTGTTGCCAGAGGACGAGGACGAGTGGATCGAACACAGCGTCGAGCAGCTCATCCTCAGGCGCTGCGCGTATTGGGTGAGCCTGTATGGCGCCCCGCCGGCCGACGGTGAGACGAAGGTCGTGTCGGTCCCCCTGTCCAACGTCTTCGGTCCGAAGGGTCTGGAGGCTATCTTGGAGATGGTCAGCAAGGGAGAGACGCCGTGAACGTCGTGGACCTGCCGGGTCTCGCTGCCATCCGCCCCTCGGATGTCCAGCAGTTCCTGCGCTCCCGAGGTTGGGAGCTCGCGGAGGAGCGCTCTCACGGGGTGCTCGTGTACACGCGAGAGTTGAATGGTCACGGTGAGATCCCGCTGGAGCTCCCGACCAATACGAGACTCCCGGACTATGCCAAGCGCCTCGGCGAGGCCGTCGAGATACTCGCGGCCGTCGAGAAGACCCCGCTGCCTCATCTCGTAGACGAGCTCTCGATACCACCGGCGGACATCGTCCAGTTTCGACTCCAGTCCGACCTCGTGGGTTCCGGCACGATACCGGTGGATGATGGCATTCGGATTCGCCAGGCTCAGAAGAACCTGCTTCTGGCCGCGGCCCACTCGGTGCTGGAGCCACGGCCGCACTTTCCGAGGATGTCGCAGGCCAAGCCGATGGAGCTCCTTGGTCATTGCCGGGAGGGCCAGACCGCCCGGGGAAGCTATCTCACACGCATCCTGGTGCCTGTGGAGCCCGGCGTCGGGAAGCTGCCGCTGGAAGACCCGTTCGGCCGCCAGGTGACCCGGATGCTGGGACGGGCCCTGGCCGAAGCGCACGAGCTCGCGCATCGAGGGGATTTCGAAGCACTCGTGGAGCGGGCGCAGTGCGGTCTGTCGGCCAATTTCTTGCGAGCCTTGGCCGAGCTTCAGCCGCAAGGCGAGCGCTCTTCTCTGGAGGTCGGTGTGCGGTGGTCACGGGCTCGGCGACCGCCCGGCGACGCCATGGGGCCCGTGCGGTTCGAGGAGGGGGTGTTTCCTGCCTTCTCGTCGGCCGCGACTGCGTTGCGTGAGCAGACGCCGAGCCCCCACTACGAGCTGGAAGGCTACGTGCAGCGTCTCGATCGGGAGCCGCCCGATGACGCCGCCCGCCCTGGTACGGTCGTGCTGGTCACTACGCTGGAAGATCGGCCGGGCACCTCGAAGGTCTGGGTCGAGTTGTCTCCGGACCACTACCAGAAAGCTGTAGACGCTCACCGGGAGGCGCGTCAGGTGCGTCTCGTGGGTACGCTCCAACGAGAGCGGCGGCGATACTGGTTGCGCGAGGCCACGGGCCTCGAAGTCCTGCCAGCGGAGGATGACGAGGCTTGACGTGACTGCCGTGAAGCCCGCCTCGTCGTCAGGCCTGCCGTAGAGCACTCACGTCCGTACCCGTTGGGCTGGATGCTGGTGTGCGCCACAGGCCCGCCGACGCTCGACGACCGCCACAGGTCTTCCCAAAGCTCTTCCCAAAGACGCCTGGAGTGCCCATTTCGTGGGCACCCGTTCGGGCGGCTCGAAGGGCCCGGATCGGGCGTGCCGGTCTGCAGCCGAGTAGAGCCGTGCCTCAAGCCTCCGACTGGCGGGAAGGCAGCACCGCCTGGAAGAGGAGGGCGAAGAAGACGACGACGGCGCAGCCGACCAGGTTGAACCAGAGGTAGCCCAGGTCGGAGGCGAAGAAGAGGGTGACGACGGTGGCCTGGCCGACGAGGGCGGCGAGGAAGACGGCGCTGCCCTGGACGCGCTTGATGAAGAAGGCGACCACGAAGACTCCGAGGACCGTGCCGTAGAAGATGCTGCCGAGGATGTTCACGGCCTCGATGAGGTTGTCGAGCAGGCTGGCGAAGGTGGCGAAGGCCACGGCGACGCAGCCCCAGAGGATGGTGAACAGCTTGGAGGCCAGGACGTAGTGCGCATCCGTGGCGCCCTGGCGGAAGCCACGCCGGTAGAAGTCCACGACGGTGGTGGAGCCCAGGGCGTTCAGCTCGCTGGCCGTCGACGACATGGCGGCGCTCAGGATGACGGCCACCAGGAGGCCCACCAGCCCCGCCGGGAGGTGGTCGATGACGAAGCCGATGAAGATGTAGTCGGTGTCCTCGGTCTCCGTGCGGGGGCGGGCCTCGACGATGGCCTCCTTGGCCTCGGCGCGGATGCCCTGCATGGCCGCCTGGGTCTCGCGCAGCCGCGTCTCGGCGGCCTGGACCGCGGCCTCATCGCCCGACTCCATGGCGGTGACGAGGGCCTCGGCCTCGCCCCGGCGGGCCTCGAAGGCCTCCTCCCAGCGGGCGTCGATGGCCTCCAGGCGAGGGCCCTCTGCGCTCTGCTTGGCGTCCTCCCAGGCGGGCTCGTTGAAGAACACCGGCGGCTGGACGAACAGGTGGAAGGTCAGGACCAGCAGCCCGATGAACAGGATGACGAACTGCATCGGGATCTTGAGCATCCCGTTGAACATCAGGCCCAGGCGGCTCTCGGCGACGGAGCGGCCGGTGAGGTAGCGCTGGACCTGGGACTGGTCGGTGCCGAAGTAGGCCATGGCCAGGAAGAAGCCGCCCACGATGCCGGACCAGACGTTGTAGCGGTTCGACGGGTCGAAGGCCGTGTCGACGACGTTCATGCGGCCCAGGGCGCCCGTGAGGCTGGCGGCCTCGTGGACGCCCACGGACTCGGGCAGGCGGGAGAGGATGATGCCGGCGGCGACGAACATGCCGGTCAGGATGACCACCATCTGCTGCTTCTGGGTCTGGCTGACCGCCTTGGTGCCGCCCAGGACCGTGTAGGCGATGACCACGACGCCGATGCCCAGGTTCGTCCAGTGGAGCGACCAGCCCAGGATGGCCGACAGGATGATGGCCGGCGCGTAGATGGTGATGCCGGTGGCCAGGCCGCGCGAGAGCAGGAAGAGGAAGGCGCCCAGCATCCGCGTCTTCAGGTCGAAGCGGGTCTCCAGGTACTCGTAGGCCGTGTAGACGCGCAGCCGGTAGTAGATGGGGACGATGACGGCGCTGATGACGATCATGGCCAGCGGCAGCCCGAAGTAGAACTGCACGAAGCGCATCCCGTCCTCGTACGCCTGGCCGGGCATCGAGAGGAAGGTGATGGCGCTCGCCTGGGTGGCCATGATGGACAGGCCGATGGTGGGCCAGCGGAGCTCGTTTCCGCCCCGCAGGTAGCCGGCCATCGTGGTGGCGCCGCGGTAGCGCCAGATCCCCACGCCGACGATGGTCGCGATGGTCGCGACCAGGACGATCCAGTCGAGTCCGGTCATGAGTACAGGCGGGTCAGCAGGTAGAACACGAGCACCAGCACGGCCTGGCTCCCCACCACGAGGGCGTAGAGCTTCGGCCACGAGCCCATCAGGGGAGGCGTCTCATCCAGATCGGCCCTGGGCTCCTCCTCGCCGGGGACCTCAATCCGCATGGGCCACCAGGTTGGCCAGGAGGCGATACGCCCCGGGGACGCCCGCGGGGAGCTGACGGAAGAACGACAGACCCGTGTAGATGAACGTGCCCTCGCCGTACTCCGTCACCAGCAGGCTGCCGCGGAGAGGCTCCTCGTCCGGGTCGCCGATCTCGAAGACCGGGCGATAGACCTCGTCCCACTCCTCCGCGAAGTACAGGCCGCGCTCCTGCACCCAGCCCTCGTAGTCCTCCGCGGTCAGCTCGTTCGGGGTGTTCAGCAGCGGGTCGTCCGGGTCCAGGGCGCGCATGGCCGCCGTCTCGTCGGTCACCCGGCCGCGGCCGATCTCCAGCGGCGCCGGGCCGAGCGGGCCCTCCATCGGGTTCCAGCGGTTGTTCTTGTTGTACTGCACCAGGAGCAGGCCGCCCTGCTCTACGAACTCCATGAGGGTGTCGTGGGCGAAGCGGAGCCGCGGGTGGACGTTGAAGGCCCGCACGCCCGTGACGACCGCGTCGAAGCGCGACAGGTCGGCGTCCGCCAGGGTGTCGGGATCCAGCTCCGTCACGTCGAAGCCCACCTGGCGCAGGCTCTCGGCCACCACGTCCCCGGAGCCCGGGACGTACCCGACGGCCTTGTCGGTCCCGGCGATGTCCAGGGGGACCGCCTTCACCGTGGCCGGCTGGAGCACCGACCGCATCGGGATGTGCGGATACTCCAGGGAGGCGAGCTGCCGGGACGACCGCCCGGCGTCCGTCTCCACCACGAGCCTCACCTGGCCGGCCGGGGCGTCGCCCTCCGGCGGCGTGACCTCGACCACGACCTCCTGCTCGTCGCCGCGCGCCTCGAACGCGAACGCGTGGCTCGACGGCGCGGCGCTCCAGCCGTCGGGGACCTCCACGTGCAGGCGCCCCTTTTCGGCCCCGGCGCTCGCCCGGAGCGTCACGTGGAGCGTCGCCGCCCGGCCGTTGGGGAAGACGACCACGTCCTCCGCGACCGTCGCGGTGACGGGCGGGAGCACCTCGACCCGCCTCGTGAGCTCTCCGCGGACCCGATCCGTCCAGGCCTGGACCACGTCGCGCTCCACCGTCAGGACGCGGCCGCCCACCTCGACCTCGAAGCCCACCCGGAGCGACGCAGGCCAGTCGGGCATCCCGATCCGCGCCGGGTCCTCCGTCCCGTAGAAGCTCGGCGACGGCGGCTCTTCCAGCCAGTGCGGGATGGCCGGCGGGGCGTCCTCCGGGACCCGGAAGCCCACCTCCCGCTCCAGCGGGGCGTGCTCGGCCAGGTCGTCGCCGACCTCCACGCGCCGTCCGTCGGGGAGGCGCAGCGCCACCAGCGTCACGTCGGCCGGCGAGCGGTTCAGGGCCGCCACCTCCACGTCGAGGTCCTGGCCGCGCGTGGCGGCGGGCGTCTCCGCGCGAGCGGACAGCCAGAGCCCGGCCGCGTCCACCATGATCCGCTCCAGGTCGCGGAGCTTCGCGTCCCGACGCGGGCTCGGCGGGAGCGCGGCCATCGCCTCCCGGGCCTTCGCCAGGGTCGGCAGGACGCCGTGGGGCGCCTCGGGCTCGAACTCCTCCGCGGCCTTCGCGAGCAGCTTCCGGAGCTTCCGGGTCCCATCCCAGCGCGACCAGCCGAGGTCCAGGCCCTCCGAGAAGGGGTCGCCGGTCGGCTTCGTGCCCGCCAGGGGCTCGAACCACTCCTGGATGGGCCCGCGCTCGGAGGGGAAGCCGAAGCCCTGGCTCTTGTGCATGGAGCGGCTGGCCGCCGCGATCTCGCCCCACGAGGCGCCGAGGAGCGGGCTGTAGCCGCCCACGTCGACCTCCAGGTAGGGGCTCATGTCCGCGTCGTCCGGCAGGCGCCACGTGGAGACGTTCCGCAGCATGCGGTCGGCCTGCCAGGGCTCCAGGCCCTCGTCGGTGATCTGCTCCGGGAAGCGCTCGGGGTCGGCCGCCGCCTCGAAGGCCTCCCTGGCCAGGATGGCCGAGGCCAGGTGGTGGCCGTGGGTCTTCCCCTCGGTCGCGAAGCGGTTGACGATCACGTCGGGCCGGAAGCGCCGGATCACCCGGACGAGGTCGCCCAGGACCCGCTCGTGGCCCCAGACCTCCAGGGACTCCGCGGACGTCTTCGAGTAGCCGAAGTCCCGGGCGCGGGTGAAGCGCTGCTCGGCGCCGTCGATCTTCCGGGCCTCGAGGAGCTCGAGCGTCCGGATCACCCCCAGGAGCTCCGACTGCTCGGGGCCGATGCGGTTCTGGCCGCCGCCGCCGCGGGTGAGGGACACGTACGCCGCGCGCAGGTCCCGCTCGCCGACGAGGTGCGCCAGCAGGCGGGTGTTCTCGTCGTCCGGGTGCGCGGCGACGTACAGGACGCGCCCCACCTTCGACAGCCGTTCGATCCGGGCCTGGAGCTCCCCGGCGTGCGGGGTGCTCGGCTCGGCGGCGGCGGCGGGGAGGGCGAACAGGGATGCGAGGAGGGCGATGGGGATGTTTCGCATGGCGCGAGACCTTACCAGCCGGTCCGTCTGTTGCCACCCCCTCCGTCCCGGGTCGCTCGGGAGCCTGTTCGGCGACGTGGGCTACGGGGCGTCTTCGTAGGCGAAGCGGAGCAGGTGGCTCCTCCACTCGGGGCCGAGCTCGAAGACGCCGGCGGGCGTGACCAGGGTTCCCTTGGACCGCAGGATCAAAGTCGGACTGCCGTCCGCGTGGACGACCACGTGGTCGAGCATGTCCTTGACCCCACCGCCGACCAGCGCCGTCGCGACAGCGATCCCGCCTTCGGAGTCGAGCTTCACGAGGACGGCGTCCTCCTCTTCGGGCACGAGCAGAGGGAGCGGCTCTCCATCGAGCGTCGACCACTTGTCGAAGCCGCCGGCCACCCAGCTCGAGCCGCCGGGGAGCACGGCGGGGCCGGTCAGGCTGGGCACCATCAGCTCCGTGGTCCACGAGGGGACGTTGGGCTCCTCGAACCTCTGGACCCGCTGCTCCGACTGGTAGTACGTCATCATGGCGACGAGCGCGTCGGAGCCGTCGAAGCCAAGGCCGTCGTAGTTCCTGTACTTCACCGTCCTGCGCCACAGGTAGTCCCCGGCGTCGTCGAGCGCGAGGACGAACGACTCCTGGTCGTGGGTGGCGATGCCGATCCCGTCGAACTCAAAGCGGCAATCGCTGTTGCAGGACTCCACGTCCGCGCTCACGGCGACCTTGCCCGCGCCGTCGACCGCCAGACTCGTGACGGTCGTCTTGATGTACCCGTGGCCCGGCACCTTGGACGAGCCGGCCTTGCTCCACACGTGACCGCCCGCGGCGTCCAGACGCGCCACGAACAGCTCGTAGTAGTGGTCGGACGACCAGGCGTTCAGGACATCCCCGCCCAGGTTCAGCGTGTTCTCGAAGCGGCCCGCGAAGACGAAGCTCCCGTCGCTGGCCACGGCCCCGGCCTGCACCACCTGGTCGGCCGCCGTGCCGTACATGTGGCTCCAGAGGTGGTCTCCGGTGGAGTCGAGCTTGACGACGAAGATGTCGCGGTCGCCTTCCGCTGTGCTCTGGATCGTGGTTCCGCCGAGATCCAAGGAGCCTTCGAGGTCTCCGGCCAGGAAGATGTTGCCGTCGGCGTCGACCCCACCCGCGCGAACCCCCAGCTGGCCGACGGACTCGCCTGCGAAGGTCTTGCTCCACACGGTCTCCCCGGCCCCGTCGAGACGAGCCACGAAGAGACCGTCGCCTTCGCTCGCGAGCGGCGTCTCACGGAGCATGAAGGCTCCAGTGTAGCGGCCCGCCACCACCAGGCCCCCGTCGTCGGTCGGCGAGGTGAAGCCCATGGAGGCGCTTCCTCCCACGACAGGCTTCACGTGGGTCAGCTCCAGGCACCTCCCCTCGTCGCACGTGATGCCGCAGGTGTGGCCGCAGGCCCCGCAGTGCTTCGGTTCGGAGGCCAGGTCCACGCACGCCCCGTCGCACTCCGTGAGCCCCTCGCCGCATTCCGCCGCGCACTTGCCGGAGTCGCAGAACGGTACGACCCCCGGGCACGAGCCGCAGCTCCCGCCGCAGCCGTCGTCGCCGCACTCCTTGTCCCCGCAGCTCGGGACGCAGCAGGAGCCGTCCAGCTCGCAGGGCCGATCGTCCTCGCACGACCCGCAGGTTCCCCCGCAGAGGTCCGGGCCGCACTGCTTGCTGTGCGGATCGCAGATGGGAGCGCAGCACAGGCCATCGTGGCAGACCTCGTCGTCGCCGCACCCGCACTGCTCGCCCTCGCACCCCGGGCCGCAGGGGCTGCACGCGCCGTCCACGCAGGTGAAGTCGTCGTCGCAGGCGCACTGCTGGCCCTCGCAGCCGTCCGGGCACTCGGTCAGGGCGCAGTTGCCAGCCACGCACCAAGGAGCGGCGCCCGGGCAGGTGCCGCAGGTGCCGCCGCAGCCGTCGGGGCCGCAGTCCTTGCCGTCGCAGTCCGTGTCGCAGGAGGCCTCGCACTGGTCGTCCAGGCAGAAGGGGGCCTCGTCCGGGCAGGTGCCGCAGGTGCCGCCGCAGCCGTCCGCCCCGCAGTCCTTCCCGTCGCACTGGGGGGCGCACTCGCAGGCGCCGTCGAAGCAGGCCTCCCCCGCGCCGCACGAGCCACAGGTCCCGCCGCAGCCGTCGTCTCCGCATGCCAGGCCGTCACACTGCGGCTCGCACTCCTGGCACCCCTCGCCGAAGAACGGCGGCGCGCACTGGTCACACTCGGGGCCGGTGAAGCGGGGATCGGCGCACTCGGTGCAGTCCTCGCCGGTGAACTTCTCGGCGCACTCGGTGCAGTCGGGGAGGGCCAGGTGGTCGTCGGGACAGACGCACTGGAGCTCCTCGGTGCACAGGCCCTCTCCCGCGCAGCCTCCACAGAGCAGGCCGCCGCAGTCCCGGCCGTCGCAGGCGACCTCGAAGGCCTCGGCGCTGCAGGTCTCGCCGGCCTGGTCGAAGGTCGAGGCGTCGAAGGACACCGGCGCCGACTGGCCGTCCTTTCCCGTCACGCGCACGGTGAGGCTGTGGCTCCCCGCGAGTTTGGGCGAGCAGTAGCCCAGGACGTAGACCCGCTTCTGGAGGAGCTTGATGCGCTGGGCCAGGGCGGTGAACTCGTCCGCGAGCTCGCCGGCGGTCGCGGCGAGCCCCCAGCCGCTCTTGCCGAGGCCGGACAGGACGTCGGTGTTCAGCTCTCCGCCGAGCGCGAGGAGGAAGACGTCGTCCCGGGTGCCCTGGACCGCCGACTCGGCCTCCGCGAGGGTCTTCAGCGCGGCCTGGTCGGAGCCGTCGGTGAACAGCACGATCTGCCCGAGCGTGAAGACGCCGTCCTTCATGTCGTCCACTCGCTGGACCTGGGTCGCCTCGCTCTGGCCCACGGCGTCGATGAGGGCACCGTAGAGGTTCGTCGTGTTGGAGCCCGTGTCGTCCGTCAGGAGCCTGTCGAGGGCGGCCTTCGCCAGGGACGGGTCTGCCGTGAAGTCCTGCTCCACCACGAAGCTCTTGCTGAAGAACGCGACGCGTACGCGGATGTCGCCGGCATCCCCGCCCATCACCTCGTCGACGAGGCCCTTCGCGGCTCCGACGGCCTCCTCCAGCGCCCCGGAGTCGGCGACCGACGGCGAGTTGTCCATGACGATGGTGAGGTAGACCTCCGCGCGCCGGTCGTTGAACACCCGCGCGGCGCTCTCGAAGACCGAGACGGGCTCGCCGTCCTCGAGGATCTCGAAGTCCGCCCGCTCGTCGTCGAGCCGCAGCCCGACGATGGGCACGGGGAGCTCGCCCTCCTCGGCGCAGGAGTCCACTGCGAAGGCCATGACCACCGAGCCCGGCAGCGGCGTGTTGGTCTGCACGGGGCGAAGCCGGCGGAACTGCACGCATTCCACGGCCTCGAGGGGCGTCTGGCAGGTGCCGGCCCGGCAGACGAGGCCGAGCGCGGCGCAGTCGGCTACCTCGGGAGGCTCCCCGGGAACGCAGACCGTGGAGACCTCGCCCTCGCACTCGGCGCTCGCCGCGGCGCAGGTTCCGTCCGTGACGTCCTCGAGCGAGGTGTCCGGCTCCGGCGCGTCGGACCCGCTCGTTCCGTCGGCTCCCGGAGCGTCGCCGTGCTGCGCCGTGTCCGCGTCGGCCGCTTCGCCCTCGCCGCCACCGCTGTCACAGCCCGCGAGCAGCGCGACCGCGAGCGCGAGCCCAGTCCTCCCCCACGCACCCCACCACCTCATCCCCATGACGGCCTCCGCTGTCCTTCCCGGTCCGGAGAGTATTCCAAAACGACCCCGGCGGAAGCGTCCATCACGACGGCCGGTAACCGCCCGGACGAATTCCGTGTGGTTGCGCGAGTCGGGGGCGGACCCTACGGTGTCGCGACGCCGACTTGCCCCGGGAGGCGGCCATGGCGCGGACGCTGACGACGGTGCTGCTGCTCGCCCTGATCGCCGTGGCGTGCCGGGACGAGCCCGAGGCGCCGGAGGTGGACTGCAGCATCTACGAGGGGCTGCGGCGGGGCGAGTACGTGGCGGAGCTTCCCCGGGAGCCCGAGCGGTTCTGGCGCGGCTTCGAGGCGTGCTACGCCGAGGGTGGCTCGTACTGCGAGCGGGCGTGGGTCTTCTTCAGCGCGCAGCCCTCCATGGCGACCCCCTCGCCCGAGGAGATGGAGGACCAGCGGGCGGAGTACCTCGAGGCGTGCGGGAGCCTGCCGGAGGAGGTGCAGCGCTGCCTCACGTCCTGGGCGCTGTCCCGCCACGACGAGTGCGCCCGCGTCGGCGCCCGGCGGCGGCTGAACGAGGCGCTGGGCCGACCGTAGCCGCGCGACGTTCGCACCGCCGGGCGGGAGGTGGTATCAGGCGGGACCCATGACACGCGCCTTCACCGACGCCTGGATCGCCGGAGAGCCCGCCGCGCGGCGCCTCCTTCCGCACCACCCCTGGACCCCGGAGACCCGCGCCGAGGCCGTGCGCGCCGCGGCGGAGGCCGAACCCCGGTCGGACGCGGTGCCGAAGGGGAGCCTGGCCGTCGTGACCGGCCAGCAGGTGGGCCTGTTCCTCGGGCCCCTGTACACCTTCTACAAGGCCGCGAGCGCCGTGGTGACGGCCCGCGTGATCGCCGAGGAGACCGGCCGGGACGTGGTGCCGGTGTTCTGGATGGCGACGGAGGACCATGACCTCCCGGAGGCCGCCACGTGCGGCGTGCCCGGCGACGGACCGGGGGCCCGGGTGCTCTCCCTGGACGTCCCGGACGAGCGGCCGATCCCGGTGGCGTATCGTCGCATGGGGCCGAGCGTGGAGGAGGCCCTGGCGGGGCTCGACGACGCCCTGGACGGCCTGGCGCACGCCGGGGAGGTCCTCGCGCTGCTGCGGCGTCACTACCGGCCGGAGGCGACCCTCGGCGAGGCGTTCGAGGGCGTGCTGGGCGGTCTGCTCGGCAGCGAGGGCCTGGTGATCGTCCACCCGCGCGATCCCGCGCTGATGCGGGCCGCGGCCCCGGTGCACCGCTGGGCGTTCGAGCGCGCCGGGGATGTCTCGGAGGCGCTGCGGGCCAGAGCGGCGGACCTGGAGGCAGCGGGGTTCGACGTCCCGGTCCACGTGCGGCCGGGCGCGCCGCTGTCCTTCGTGCACCCGGACGGGCCCGACGGGCCGCGGTATCGCGTCGAGCCCCACCCGGACGGCTGGGCGCTGGTGGGCGACGACCGGGTGCTGCCGGACGAGACGGTGCGCCGCTGGCTGGAGGAGGAGCCCGAGCGCTTCAGCGCGTCGGCGCTGCTGCGCCCGCTGATCCAGGACGTGCTCCTGCCGACGGTCGGCTACGTGGGCGGGCCCGGGGAGATCGCCTACCTGGCGCAGACGCCCCCGCTGTACGAGGCGTGGGGCCGGTCGATGCCGCTCACGATTCCGCGGAATCGTCTCCGGGTGGTGGGACCGCGCGAGCGGCGCGTCTGCCATCAGCTCGGCCTGCAGCCGGCCGACGCCGCCAGGCCGCGTCACGAGCTCCTCGCGGAGGTGGGGGGCCGCGCGCGCCGGCCGGACGAGCCCGACCCCGAGGCGCTGGAGGCGCGCCTGCTGGACCCGCTGCGGGCGGAGCTGGGGGCCCTGGAGCAGGCGGCAGGCGAGCTGGACCCGGGCTTCGCGAAGGCGGTGCGGCGGACCGAGGGCACCCTCGACAAGAGCCTGGGCAAGCTGATCGACCGATACCGCCGGACCCTGGCGAAGCGTGACGAGGTCGTGGCGGGGCGGGTGGACCGCCTCGTCGGCGCGCTGGCGCCGGGCGGCGGGCCCCAGGAGCGGGTGTTCGGGCTTCCGGCGTTCGCGGCGCGCTACGGCGTGGAGGCGTTCCGGAGGCTCGTGATGGACGCCTGCGAGCCGTTCCCGACCGAGCCGGAGGACGTGGAGCCATGAGCGACGAGGCGCTGGATCTGCTGGCGTTCGGGCCGCACCCGGACGACGTGGAGCTGTGCTGCGGCGGGCTCCTGGCCAAGATGGCCGCCGCGGGCCACCGGGTGGGCGTCGTCGACATGACCCGAGGAGAGCTCGCGAGCAACGGGACGCCGGAGGAGCGCGCCGAGGAGGCCGCGGCGGCGGCGCGGGCGCTCGGGCTCGTCCACCGGGAGAACCTGGCCCTGCCGGACGGAGGTCTGACGCCCGCCGCCGAGCAGGTGGCCCGGGTCGTGGAGGCCATCCGGCGGCTGCGGCCCGCCCTGGTGTTGGCGCCGTGGCGCCAGGCTCGCCACCCGGACCACGAGGCGACGAGCGAGATCGTGACGCGCGCGGTCTTCTTCGCCGGGGTGCGGCGCTACGAGACGGCGCCGTCGGCGGAGCGCTTCGTCCCGGACGCGCTCATCCACTACCAGATGCGGGGTCTGTTCGAGCCGAGCTTCGTCGTGGACGTGACGGACGCCTACGAGGCCAAGACTCGGGCCATCGCGTGCTACGGCAGCCAGGTCGGGCGCGCCGGAGCGGAGACGCCGACCCTGGCGAACGCGCCCCTGAACCTGAGCGCCCTCGAGGCGCGCGATCGTCACCACGGCGCCATGATCGGCGTATCCCACGGGGAGCCCTTCCGGGTCCGCGGCGCCGTGCCCGTCGACGATCCCGTGCGCCACCTGCGCGGCCGGCCGCCGGCCCTGTTCCACCTGCCGAGGTCGTGAGCGTGCCCTACGCGGACCCCCACGCGACGGCATCCCTGCGGCCCGCGAGGGTGGGCGCATGATCGTGCGACGCCCCGGCCGGGTGGCCTACGAGGCGGGGCTGAATCTCCAGCGCGAGGCCCGCGAGCGGGTGTGCGCCGGGGGGCCGGACGAGGTGCTGCTCCTCGAGCACGACCCGGTGGTGACGCTCGGCCGGCGCGGCGGGGAGTGGGACGAGGCCGCCCTCGCGCGCCTGGACACGCCGGTGGTTCGGGCGGATCGCGGCGGCCTCGCGACCTGGCACGGGCCGGGCCAGGTCGTGGGCTATCCCATCGTGGACCTGCGACGCCGCGGGCTGGGGATCACGGACTTCGTGGCGCTGCTGGGGGAGGTGATGTCCGCGACGGCCGAGGCCTTCGGCGTGCCGGGCGTCGTCTACGACCCGGATCGGCCGGGCGTGTACGTGGACGGGCGGAAGCTCGGCTCCATCGGGCTGCACGTGCACCGCGGCGTCACGACCCACGGGTTCGCGTTGAACGTCTCGTGCGATCTCTCCGGTTTCGACGCGATCGTGCCCTGCGGCGCCCGTGGAATGGGCATCACGACGCTCGCCCGGGAGTCGGGAGCGGCCATCGCGCCCGACGGGATCCTGGATCGCCTCGAGGCGGAGATCCGCGTCAGCTTGCGGGATCGCTGACACGGCGTGCCTTTTCTCGTCTCGGGTACTGGATCGCCGGGCCGGGCCCCGCTACCATGCCCGGCATGCAGAAACACGAGTCGCTCGATACGCCGGGGCCGGCGTCCGCCCCCGCGCGGTCGCTCCAGACGCATGGGACCATCCTCTTCGCCGACGACGAGGAGATCCTACGTACGCTGGCGCGATACGTCGCGGAGGAGTCGAGCTACCGTGTCCGCCTCGCGCGGGACGGCCGTGACGCGGTGGAGACCTTCCGCTCGGCGGGTCACGGCATCGACCTGGTCCTGCTGGACCTGACGATGCCACGCATGGACGGGATCGCCGCGGCCTGCGAGATCCGCGCCCTGGATCCCGGGGTCCCCATCGTGCTGACCACCGGCTGGACCGACGGGGACGTGCCGGCCAACGACGCCGTGGACGAGGTCCTGACCAAGCCGTGGACCCCCACGGACCTCATGGACCTGGTCGATCGCCTCACCCAGCGCTGAGGGCCCCCAGCTCCGAAAGGCTCGCGCCAGGGCGCCGAGCCGCAAGGGCACGGGGAACACGGGGAAGATGCAGCAGGACCGCCGTCCCCGGCGGTCGGTTCCCGATCCCGAGGCACTCCCGATGAGACCGGAGCGCCTTGGCCGGTGGGACCGTTCACGACCACGTTTCGCGGGCTCTCGGCGAGATGTGCACAATGGACAGGCGTCCTCGTCGGCGCCCCGAGCTCGATGAAGAGCCCCGCCCGCGCACCGGATACTCCGGCGGGAGTCGCTCCTTCAGGCACGGGCACGGGCAAGGGCAAGGGCAAGGGCAAGGGTACGAGTCAGGATGCCCCGGTCGGGGAGGATCGCCACGTCCCGCCCTCGCCACCGGTGTTCCTCGGACGGATCATCGAACGTCCTCGCGGGCCTTCGGCGGCCGTCCGTTCGGAGCCCCCTGTAGTTGGCACCCGTCTTGCTCCGTCGGCCGCGCGAGTCCGTGCGGTGCGCCCCGTGCCGCCCGGCTGCAAGGAGGACACACCATGAGAACCGCGATCACCTTGCTGTTGAGCCTGACGCTATCCGCAACTGCGCTGCTCGGGTGCCAACGCGAGGAGCAGCAGCCCGGCGAGCGCGCCGAACCGGCCGCCGAGCAGACCGAGCGCATGGCCGAGAAGACCGAGAGCGAGGCCGAGGAGATGGCCGGCGAGGCCGAGGGCATGGCCGAGGAGGCCGGCCAGGAGATGGAGCAGGCGGCCGAGGAGGCCGGCGAGGCCATGGAGGAGGCCGCCGGGGAGGCCGAGGCCGGCTTCGAGGAGATGAAATCCGACCTCCAGCGCGAGACGACGGAGACGCGCAACGAGCTGTCCCGCCGGATCGAGGAGCTCCAGCGAAAGGCCGACGAGGCCGGCGACGAGGTCGAGGCCTCCACGAAGGAGGCGATCGAGAACCTCGACGAGGAGCTGAACGAGCTGGATGCCAAGATGGACGACATCGGCGACGCCGCCGAGGTCGACTGGGAGGAGTTCGAGCAGAGCCTGAACGACTCCATCGACAAGCTCGAGGCGGACATCGAGGCGGCCGAGGCCGAGCTGAAGGGCGAGGCCGAGGCCGAGTAGCGGCGCCCCTTCTTCACCAGGTGGGCGACGGCCGGCGCGGCGGTCCGGGTTCCTCCCGAGAGGGCCCGGCCGCCGCGTCGTTGCGTCGGGGCTACTCCAGCCCGCTCTCCTTGAGGGCGCGCAGCCGGAGCCGCAGGGCGTTGATCCGGATGAAACCCTCCGCGTCCTGCTGGTCGTAGACCGTGTCCTTCTCGAACGTGGCGAAGGAGAAGGAGTACAGGCTGTTGGGGCTCTTGCGGCCGGTGACGATGGCGTTGCCCTTGTAGAGCTTCAGCCGCGCCGTGCCGCTGACCGGCTCCTGGGTCTCGCTCACGATCTTCCGCATGAGATCGCACTCGGGCGAGTACCAGTAGCCCCGGTAGATGAGGGCGGCGTACTTGGGGATGAGCGAGTCCCGGAGCTGCATCACCTCGCGATCCATGGTCAGGGACTCGATGGCCCGGTGGGCGGTGTGCAGGACCGTGACGCCGGGGGTCTCGTAGACGCCGCGGGACTTGATGCCCACGTACCGGTTCTCCACCAGGTCCACGCGGCCGATGCCGTGGCGCCCGCCGATCTCGTTGAGCTTGCGGACCAGGGCGGCCGGCTCCAACGCCTCGCCGTTCACGGCCACCGGCACGCCCTTGTCGAACGTGATGGTGATCTCCTCGGCCTCGTCCGGGGCGTCCTCCACCGGGGTGGTCAGGAGGTAGGTCTCGGCCGGCGGGGCCTCCCACGGGTCCTCCAGGACGCCGCCCTCGAAGCTCACGTGCATGAGGTTCCGGTCGATGGAGTAGGGCTTCTCCAGGGTCGACGTGATGGGGATGCCCCTGGCCTTGGCGTAGGCGATGAGGTCGCTGCGGCCCTCGAACTCCCAGTAGCGCCACGGGGCGATGACCCGGATGTGCGGGTTCACCGAGTAGCTGGCCAGCTCGAAGCGGATCTGGTCGTTGCCCTTGCCCGTGGCGCCGTGGACGACCGCGTCGGCCCCGTGCTCCTGGGCGACCTCCGCCAGGCGGCGGCCGATGAGGGGGCGCGCGAGCGACGTGCCCATCAGGTAGACGCCCTCGTAGACGGCGTTGGCCTGGACGGCGGGGACGATGAAGTCCCGGGCGAACTCCTCGGTGAGGTCCTCGATCACCGCCGCGGAGGCGCCGGTCTCGCGGGCCTTGTCCTCGAGGCCCTCCAGCTCCTCCTCCTGTCCGACGTCCGCCGTGTAGCAGACGACCTCGCACCCGTAGGTGTCCTTCAGCCAGGTGAGCATGACGGAGGTGTCGAGCCCACCGGAGTAGGCCAGGACGCACTTCTTGACTTCGACGGGGGGCTTCGGAGGCTGCTTCACGTGCCGCTCCTTGCTTCTTCCATGAGCGCCCAGATCGCGCCCATCGTGTGCTTGGCGTCCGCGTCCTCGGCGAGGACGACCAGGACGGTGTCGTCTCCGGCGATGGTGCCGATGATCCCCTCCACCTGGAGCTGATCCAGGGCCAGCCCGACCGGCTGGGCCCCACCCACGCGGGTCTTGAGCACCAGGAGGTTGCCCGACGGGACGATCTCCCGCAGGAAGGCCCGGAGGTTGCCGGTGGCCACGGCCCGGTCCGGCCCCGGCCGCGCCTTCCGATACCGGGCGCCGCCGCCGGCCACGGGCTGCTTGATGACACCCAGGGCCCGGAGGTCCCGCGACAGGGTGGCCTGGTTCACCTCGAAGCCGTGCTCGCTCAGGAGGGCCTGGAGCTGATCCTGGCTCTCGACCTCGTGGGTCTCGACCAGGCGGAGGATCATGTGTCGCCGCCGCGTCTTCATGGGGCATGTTTATGCATCAGCGCTGCATAATCATGCAAGCATCGGGTCGCGGGATCTCACAAGTCCCCGATCAGTAAGAGAACTCCCGGATGCGATCCGCCCGAAACGACTTCGCTACGTCGTCCAGGTGGCACCAGGCGCGCAGGTACAGGATCCCGTCGCGCTCGTAGAAGGACAGGGGGGTCACGGGGCGCTTGATCTTGCCCTTGCTGCCGCCGCGATAGCGCATGCGGAGCCGGCGCCGCTCCTCGATGTGCTCCATCAGCGGCGCGAGGCGATCGGGCACGTCCACGTGAAGCTCGCGGGTGCGCGGGACGCGGGTCGGGGGGACGCCGAGATCGTCCAGCGTGCGAGGCCGTCGGGCGGCCACGCACCGGCCGAAGACGTTCCGTGCGTGGAGGGCGTCCGCCAGGGCCCGGTGGTGGTGCGCCTCGTCGCCACAGCAGCCCAGCCAGGCCACCAGCGGCTCCAGGCCATAGCGCGGGGCGTCCGGCAGCGATCGCCGGGCCACCCGGACCGTGCAGGCCATGGGGGCGCCCTGCCACTCGCGGCCGATCTGCTCGGCCCCGGCCACGAGGAACGACAGGTCGAAGCGGGCGTTGTGCGCCAGGAGGACCGTGGGGCCGCCGGCGCCCAGGAAGGCCTCGATGTCGGCCCACACCGCGTCCAGCGGCGGCGCATCCGCCACCATCTCGTCGGTGATCCCCGTGAGTCGGGCCACGGGCGGCGGGATCCGACGCCCCGGGTTTACGAGGTGCTCCAGGGTCGGCCCGGTCACGATCGTGCCGTCCCGGCGGACCCGGAACCTGGCGGCGCCGAACTCCGTGATCCGGTCGAAGCCGGGCGACAGGCCCGTCGTCTCCAGGTCCACGGCGACGAACGTCACGGCTTCGATCGGGCGCCCGAACGGCATGGTGCGGAAGGTGCCAGACCCGCCCCGTCGCGTCGAGAGGCGGGTTCGGCCGCGGCGCCCGGTCATTTCCGGTGCTCCCAGCGGGTCACGTCTGGTGGGCCAGGAGCTCCGAGACGGTCACGCTGCGGAGGCCGCGGGCGGCCAGGCCGTCGAGGATGATGGGCACGGCCTCCACCGTGGCCGAGCGATCCACACCCTCGGCGTCGGAGCCGTCGTGGAGGAGCACGATGTCCCCGATCCGCACCCGCTCCAGGACCCGGTCGGCGATGGCCCGGCCGTCGCGCTGGCCCGTGTCGCGGCCGTGGAGGGACCAGGTCACCACGCGCAGGCCCCGCCGGCGGGCGATCCTCGCCAGCGCAGGGTTCTTCAGGCCGACGGGGGGACGATAGAGCGGCTCGGACCTCTCGTCCGTGATGGCCTGCACGGCGTCGGCGCCCCGGGCGATCTCCTCCTCCATCGCGCCGACGCCGCGGAAGTTCAGGGTCCGCGGGTGGGAGTGGGAGTGATTGCCGATCTCGTGCCCGGCCTCGACCAGGCGGCGGGCCAGGTCCGGGTGGGCCTCCAGGCGCTCGCCGATGCAGAAGAAGGTGGCCCTGGCTCCGGCGTCCGCCAGGGCGTCGGCGATGGCCGGCGTGTGCTCGGGGTCGGGCCCGTCGTCGAAGGTGATCGCCACGCCGCGCCCCGTCCGCCGTCCCCGGGTGTGAGTCGACACCAGGACGCTCGACGCCGGGCGGACCACGCCGTCGGCCAGGAGCGCAGCGAAGACGGCCGCCGGCAGCCCCAGCGTGAGGAGGGAGGGGCCCATCGCCACCGCAAGCGCCCCCGTCACAGCGGCCCAGACGAGGGCGAGCCGGTCCGCGCGCGTCATGCGCGCATCCTAGGCAGCCATGATCCGGAAGATCAACGAATTCACGCATCTAAGGCGCGGAATCGTGGGCGCTCAGTCGCCGGTCCCGCCCGGGGGCTGTCCCACCGCTCGCGCCGGGTGAAGCGATCGCCGTTCCACACCCGGCGTCGCTCGAACGCACGGCGATCCGGCCTCCGGGCGCCCCCACGATCTTCCGCACCATCGCCAGCCCCGTGTCCGATCCCTCCACCGAGTCCAGGGGCCGGAGCGTCTGGAACATGTCGCCTGGGATCGCTTCGCCTTTCGCGAGGAGCTCCGGCCGGGGGATACGGCGACGTTCGTGGCGACGGCCGAGGGCGACGATCGCTACGAGGTCACGATCCAGGTGGGCGAACACCTCTGCGCCACGGGACATGTGCGCGTCCGCCGATTCCCGGGGCCGACGTGTTGCTGACGGGACGGGCGCGTGGTACTCCGCCGGCCGTCATGGGGCGATTGTTCACCAGTTCGGTCACCATCGGCTTCGTGCTCCTCCTGGCCGCCTGCAAGCAGGGCTCGGTGGGCCACGAGCCGGTCGCACGCTGCGTCCCCGCGGGCCAGTGCAGCGAGGCCATGTTCCACAGCGGCCTGCAGCGCGGTGACGCGGACCTCGATCAGGGGCGCGTGCTCTATCAGGCCAACTGCGCGAAGTGTCACGGCCCCGGAGGCGAGGGGACCGAGACCACCGCGGCGGTGGACGTCGACTTCACGAGCCGGGTGTGGCACGAGAAGTGGTCCGACGAGGATCTGGCTCGCATCATCGTCGAGGGTCGACCGCCGAACATGCCCCCCGTGCCCCTGTCCGAACCCCAGCTGCGCGACGTGATCGCCTACGTGCGGTCGCTCCAGGAGGCGGCGCCGACGCCTACCCCCGCGCCGGGCTACGGGGGAGAGGAGCGGTGAAGCCTCGCATCGCCGGGATCCTGCTGCTCGTGCTCGCCCTGGGCGGGATGGTGGATGCCGGCTTCCTGACGTGGGATCACCTGGTCTTCCAGGTCGATCCGACCGGCGCCACGGGGATCTGCGAGCGCGGCGCGGGCTGCGAGATCAGCCGCTACTCGTCCTGGAGCGAGATCCGCCTCGGCGGAGAGCTTCCCGGCGTGCCGATCTCGCTGATCGGCCTGGCCTGCTACCTGGCCGTCGCCGTCCTCGGCGTCTGGCGGATGCGGCGGCCCCACGACCGCGACGTGGCCCGGCTGCTGCTGGTCGTCGCGGGAGGGTCCGTCGCGTACTCGGCGCTGCTGGCGTACGTGACCCTGCGCATCCAGGATCAGCTCTGTCCCTACTGCACCGTGCTCTACGGGGTGAACCTCGCCATGCTGATCGTGGCGTGGGCGAGCAGGGGTGAGCCCCTGCTGTCGGCGCTGGGCAACGCGCCCAGGGCGATCCTGCGCCGGCCGGGGCTGGTGGCGCTGCTGGTCTTCCTGGCGACGCTGGGCGCCGGCTATGCGGCCTACGTGCAGCCCATCCTGGAGGCCCGGGCCGAGCACCGCGCCGATCAGCTCGAGCGCGCGAAGGGCATCGAGGAGACGGAGACGGTGTCCCTGGACGTGGCGGAGCGCCCGACCGTCGGGCCCGACGACGCCCCGGTGCACATCGTCGAGTTCGCCGACCTGGAGTGCCCCCACTGCCGGAGCCTCTGGGAGGCCCTCCACGAGGTGCGCGAGGGGCGGCCCGGCGAGGTGCGCGTGACCTTCGTGCACTTCCCCCTGGACGACGCCTGCAACCCCTCCCTGGAGCGCCCGTTCCACCGCGACGCCTGCCGGCTGGCCGTCGCGGCCGAGTGCGCGCACCGCCAGGAGCGCTTCGACGCCATGGCCTCCTGGCTCTTCGAGCAGGGAGGGGCGGCGACCCGCGAGGACATCGAGGGCGAGGCGAAGGCCATGGGCATGGACCTGGAGGCCTATGGCGCCTGCCTCGACTCGGACGACGCGCTCCGGGCGGTGAAGGACGACATCGTCCTCGGCCTGGACCACGGCGTGCGCGGGACCCCGATCTTCTTCGTCGACGGCCACCGGGTGGACGGCGCCCGCCCCGCGCCCGTCGTGGACGCCATGGTCGACGAGATCCTGGGCCAGGGCGGCGGCGCCGGGGAGTAGGTCCATGCACCGCGCGGCCATCGGCATCTTCGACTCGGGCATCGGCGGGCTCACGGTGGCGGCCGAGATCGCCCGCCGCCTCCCCCACGAGGACATCATCTACCTGGGCGACACGGCGCGCCTGCCCTACGGCACCAAGAGCGCCACCACGGTCACTCGGTACGCCGAGCGCGCCACGGAGGTCCTCCTCCGCTACCCCGTCAAGGCCGTCGTCGTGGCCTGCAACACGGCGTCGGCCTACGCCATCCCGAGGCTGCGCGCCCTCACGGAGCTCCCCGTCATCGGCGTGGTGGAGCCGGGGGCCCGGGCCGCCGCGGCGGCCACCCGCACGGGCCACGTGGGCATCGCCGGCACCGAGGCCACCATCCGCTCGGGCGCCTATCACGACGCCGTCCGGGCGCTCCGGGAGGACGTGGAGATCGTCGCCCGGCCCTGGCCCCTGCTCGTGCCCCTGGCCGAGGAGGGCTGGGTGGAGCACGAGGTCGCGCGGCTGACCCTGGAGACGTACCTGGAGCCCTTCGTCCTGGCAGGCGTGGACACCCTGGTCCTGGGGTGCACGCACTATCCCGTGTTCAAGGACATGGTCCGCCGCGTCCTGGCGGAGTCCTTCGGCCGGGACGACCTGATCCTGGTCGACTCCGCCGAGGCGGTCACCACCGAGCTCTCGGACCTCCTCGAGGACCGCGGCCTCGCCGCCCCCGAGCGCGCCGGCCGGCGCTCGTTTTTCTGCACGGACGCGCCGGAGCGCTTCGCCCGGGTCGGCCGGACCTTCTTCCCCACCGCCGACGTCACCGCCGTCACCGCCGTCGACCTGTAGCTCTCCCCGGGGCGCCTACCCGTCGGCGCCGGGCTGCTCCCAGAGCTCCGACAGCGGGATCTCGAGCCCCTCGAAGGAGTCCGGGCGGAACGTGTCGTCACCGCCCAGCGCGTCGGCGATGGTGTATCGCTCGCCCTCGAGCACGAGGCGCTGGAGCGTGTGGCCCTCGGGATCCACGATCCAGTACTCGGGGACGCCGATGGACGCGTAGTAGCGGAGCTTCTCGACGCGGTCCCGCTGCCGGCTGGTGGGTGAGATCACCTCCACCGCGAGGTCCGGTCGCCCCTGCTCGAGGCCCTGGGCTCCCAGGCGAGCCGGGTTGTCCTTGCGGTAGAACTGGACGTCCGGCATGACGCCCCGCCGCTCGGACACGCGGACCTTGTAGCCCGAAGCGTGGACGCGGCCGGCGCGGCGTGGACGCGCCCAGGCGACGAGGAAGTGCACGAGCAGGGCGACGACGAACTCGTGCTGCTCGGTCGGCACGTCCACCTCCTCCAGCCAGCCTTCGAACAGCTCGCGCGGATCGTCCTCCTCGAGGGCTACGAAGTCGTCCCAGGTGTAGGGGCCGGTCTCGGCTCCGGGATGTCCCGCGTGCGCCATGGGCCGATTATCGGGGTGGGGGCGGCCGACCACAAGCGCGGGCGGTATACTGGGGCCATGAACGACCTGGTGCCGACGCTGACGCCCCCGGAGACGAAGCCGAACGTGTCGGTGGCGCGGATCGAGGACGCCTGGTACGTCGCCTGCACCTCGCGGGAGCTGAAGCGCAAGCCGCTGAAGCGGGAGGTGCTCGGGATCCCGCTGGTGCTCTTCCGGGGCGGGGACGGCGCGCCGGCGGCGCTCCTGGATCGCTGTCCGCACCGGAACGTCCCGCTGTCCCTCGGGCGCGTGGCGGAGGGGCGCCTCCAGTGCCGCTATCACGGCTGGGAGTTCGACGGCGCGGGGATCTGCCGCCACGTGCCGGGGTTGTGCGGCGCGGCCGAGAGCCCGGGCCGCCGGGCGCCGGCCTTCGCCACGCGGGAGCAGGACGGCTACGTGTGGATCTACGCGACGCCCGACGTGGAGCCGGAGTCGGAGCCCTATCGGCCGCCGCACCTGGGCGAGAGGGGGTATGCCTCCGTCCAGCAGGTGGTGCGGGCCGACGCCACGCTGCACGCGACGATCGAGAACGCCCTGGACGTGCCACACACGGCCTATCTGCACGCCGGGTTGTTCCGGGGCTCCGGCGAGCGGAACGAGATCGAGGCCGTCGTCCGGCGCGGGTCGGACGTCGTGGAGTGCGAGTACGTCGGCGAGCCACGCCCGTCCGGCATCGCGGGGCGCATCCTCGCCCCGGGCGGCGGCGTCGTGCAGCACTGGGACCGCTTCCGCCTGCCCTCGGTGGCCGAGGTGGAGTACCGCATCGGCGACGACGCCCACCTGCTGGTCTCGGCCATCGGGACGCCCAACGCGGACTTCCGGACCACGCTCTACGCCACGGTGAGCTTCCGGCTCCGCATCCCCGCCTGGCTGATACGGCCGATCCTCACGCCCGTGGCCCTGTGGATCTTCCGCCAGGACGCCTGGATCCTCCGGCAGCAGACGGAGACCATCCGCCGCTTCGGCGGCGAGCAGTACGCCTCGACGGACCTGGACACCCTCGGCGGCTGGATTCGGCGCCTCCTCCGGCAGGCGGAGCGCGGCGAGCGACGCGAGGTGGAGGGCATGGAGGAGGTCAAGCGCGTGCGGATGGAGGTCTGACCAGCGTCGAAAAGTGAGAAATGAGTAGGCTTGACCCCATTGCCTCGGGGCGTGCGGGTTGGTATCCGTCCCGCACACCGGGGAGGAGGGCGACCATGGCGCAGTGGAAGGGGATGCGGGCCGTGATCACGGGCGCGTCCAGCGGCCTGGGCGAGGAGTTCGCCCGCCGGCTCGCGGCGGACGGCGCGGAGGTGGTGCTGACCGCGCGGCGCGAGGAGCGCCTCGCGGAGCTTGCCGAGGACCTGCGCCGGAGCCACGGCGTCGAGGCGACGGTGGTCGCGCTGGACCTGGCCGACGACGATGGTCCCCGGCGGCTCTTCGAGGAGGCCACGGCGGGGGGCGCCCAGGTGGACGTCCTGGTCAACAACGCGGGCTTCGGTCTGTACGAGCAGTTCGTGGACGGGCCCCTGGACCGCCAGCGGGCGATGATGCGGCTCAACATGGAGGCCCTCGTGGAGCTGAGCCACCGCTTCGCGCTCCACATGATCGAGCGTGGGCGTCCGGGCTACATCCTCAACGTGGGCTCCACGGCGTCGTACCAGCCCGTGCCCGGCTTCGCCGTCTACGCCGCGACCAAGTCCTTCGTGCGGGACTTCACGGAGGCCCTGGCCTACGAGCTTCGCGGCACGAAGGTCCGGGCGACGGTCTTGAACCCCGGCCCCACCCGCACGGAGTTCCTGGACGTGGCCGGCATGTCGGGTACGAGCGGCTTCCGGGATCGCCTGGCCTTCCAGGACGCCGACGAGGTCGTGCGGGCGGGCCTGGACGCCATGGCCGCCGGGAAGCCGAGCGTGGTCCCGGGCTGGTTCAACAAGGTCATGGCCTTCATGACGCGCCTCGGCCCGCGGCGGCTCAACGCTGCCATGGCCGCCCGCTTCATGGACATGGGATCCTGAGAGGAGAGGCCGGTTGACCTGGGTCAAGCTCCTCCTGCTGCTCCACGCCGTGGCGGCGGGCGTCCTGGCGGGCGCCTCCATCCACAACGGGATCCTCGCGTGGCGCCACTGGATCCAGGGCCGCAAGGTGAACCTGCGGCTCCAGCGCCTCTATCCGAAGATCATCGGGGTCGCCTGGATCATCACCCTGGGCCTCGGCCTGTGGATCTACCCGACCTTCCGCGTGGACGTCCGGGCGGCCTCCCTCGACGCGAACCTCCCCCTGGCGACCAGCCTCTTCGAGATCAAGGAGCACTGGCTGGGGCTCGGCACCCTGATGCTCGCCTACCTCGTGCCGACGAGCGCGCGGCTGGCCCGGGACCACGTGCCTCCGCTGGACAGCGCCCTGTACCACCTGCTGAGCGTCCTGCTGGCCGCGGCCGTCGTCTGGGCCGTCCTGGTCGGCCTCGCGCTCACCGCCATCCGACCCGTATGAGCCCGAAGACCCCGCCCCCCGATCACGTCACCGTCCACCCGGACGGGCCGGCGCTCCTGGTGGCCTTCCTGGTCGGCCTCGGGGTCTACCTGGCCAGCTACAGCGGCGTCCTCCCGGCCGTCCGCTATCTCCCGGTCGTCGAGCGCTGGACGTACGACCCGCCCGAGGGCGCCGTCATCATGGGCTACTATGGCGTGCTGCTGAACGGCACCGTCGCCTCCCTGCTCGCCTGGTCCGTGGCCCGGGTTCCGGGGATCGCGCAGCGCCTCGGAAGACCCGGCGTGGTTCGCTGGTTGGTGCGGATCGCGGCCCTGGCGGCCGTGGCCGCCTTCCTCTTCGTGTTCGTCTCCGAGATCGCACACTGGTCCTCCCTGGAGCGCTGAACGCCATGCGCCGCGCCCTCCCGAAGCTGCTCGTGCTCGTCGCCATGGCCTTCGGCGCCGGGTGGTTGTGGGAGCACCGGGCGGACGTGGCGCGGGACCTCGAGTCGCTCGCGCAGCCCGACGAGGACATCGCCGTCGAGGGGCCCGTCGGCGAGGAGCGCATCCCCCTGTTCGACCGGGACGGCCGCCGCCGGACGGGGACGGACGCTCCGGGTCGTCCGCCCGCGCCCGTCCCGGGCGAGGCCCTGGAGGTCACCCTCACGGAGCCCCCCGCCCGCTACTACGGCAAGCACGAGTGGGCGGAGTCCGATCGGTACCTGGGCCGCATCGCCCGCACCGTCGGCGGGCTGCGCTACGACCCGGCGCTGGCCCACGCCGCCCGAGAGCTCGCGGGCTTCCACGCCGTCGAGCACGAGCTGGCGCCGGGGATCGTGCTCCCCTTCCTCCTGGACGCGGGGGGCGCCGCCGAGTGGGGCGTGGAGCAGAAGATCCGGGTCACGAGCGCCGAGGGCGACGGGACCCTCCGGGAGCTCCTGGAGCAGGTCGCAGACTCCCGGGAGCCCGGACAGCCGCCGCCCCGCGTCGGAATCGGCGAGAGCTGGAGCCTCGGGCGCCCGCCCCGCCGCCACGTGGCCGCGCTGGTGGCCCACGGAGAGCTGGGCCTCGACCCGGTGCCGCGCGAGGTGCCCGCGTCTTCGACGGTGCGGGTGTCGGGGACGCTGCCGGACAGCGTCGCGGAGCTGGAGGTCCTCGCCATGGATCCGGACCTGGAGGTGCGCGAGGTCCCCGTGGACGTGTCGGGGACGATGTTCCGCGCGGACGTGCCCACGGGCGAGACGCCGGGTCCGCTCGCCGTGGAGCTGATCGCGCGGGCGGGCTCCGGCCCCGAACCCCTGGCCCAGCTCGATCTCCACGTGGACGAGGCCGTGCCCGAGCGGATCCGCACGACGTGGCCGCCGGACGAGTCGGACGTGGAGGACGCCGCCGCCGCCGAAGAGCTGGCGTTCGACCTCGTGGACGCCGACCGGGCACGCTTCGGCCTGCCGCCGCTCGAGCGCGATCCTCGCCTGGACGCCGTGGCCCGGGCCCACAGCGCGGACATGGCGGAAAACGGCTTCTTCGGGCACGTCTCGCCGACCACGGGGAGCGTCAGCGACCGGCTCGGCGCCGTGGGCTACAAGTCCGGCATGCACGCCGAGAACATCGCCCGGAACGACACGATCCACGACGCACAGTCCGGCCTGATGCGGAGCATCGGCCACCGGCGGAACATCCTCTCTCCCGAGGCGACCCGGGTGGGCGTGGGCGTCGTGGCCACGCGGGCGCACGGCCCGCGGCAGTGGGTGCTCACCCAGGTCTTCGCGAAGCCGTCGCCCGTCATCGAACCCGAGGTGGCCCGGCGGAAGGTGCTCGACGCCCTGCAGCATGCGCGCCGTGAGGCGGGGCTCGATCCCCTCCGGGCCGACGGACGGCTGGCCACCCTCGCAGGGCGGCACGCGCGGGATCGCTCCCCCAGCCCGCGGGCGGTGCTGGACGGCGCCCAGCGTGTCCTGCCCCGCGGCGGCTGGGCCTCCGTGGCCACGCTCCACGACATCACGCACCTGGAGGTCCCCCGCGACGTCCTGGAGTCCCGCTATCACCGGGTCGGCGTGGGCGTGTTCCAGGATCGGAGCCGCCAGGGCGCGGACATCACCGTGGTGCTGGTGGTCGGCGGCTGATCGCCCGGCTCCGCAGGGGGCCCCCGACTGCACCGGACTGCGCAACGCCCTACCAGCCGGGGTTGCGGGCGATGAGGTCGGCGGCCGCCTCCGACTCCACCGGCGGCGAGAACAGGTAGCCCTGGGCCAGGTCGACCCCGAGCTTTCTCAGGCGCGCGAGCTGGGCCTCGGTCTCCACCCCCTCGGCGGCGACGGCGAGGTGCAGGCTGTGGCTCAAGGCCACCATGGCCTCCACGACCTCGGCGCGGACCCCCTCGTCCAGGGTCCTCAGCAGCGAGCGATCCATCTTCAGCGTGTCGCACGACAGGTCGCTCAGCCGCGGCAGGGACGTGTACCAGGTGCCGAAGTGGTCGATGCACAGGCGGACGCCGGCCTCCCGGAGCGTCGAGAGCGTGGGCTCGGCCCCGGGCATGTCCCCCATGGCGGCGGACTCGGTGAGGTCCAGGCGCAGATCCTCCGGCGCCAGGTCCGTGTCGGCCAGCACCTCCAGGAGCCACGCGGCGAACGTGGGATCCTGCAGGTCGTGCCCGCTCAGGTTCACGAACAGGGTCGGGCGGGTCCCGATCGCGAGCCGCTGCCAGGCCCCGGCGTCGCGGCTCGCCCGCTCCAGCACCCAGCGGTCCAGGTCGTCGATGAGGCCGCTCCGCTCGGCGATGGGGAGGAACTGCTCCGGCTCCAGGAGCCCCCGGGTGGGATGCTCCCACCGCACGAGGGCCTCGAAACCCACGATGCGCCCGGCGAGGAGCCCGACGACGGGCTGATATCGCAGCCGAAGCTCCCCCAGGTCCAGGGCGCGCCGGAGCTCCGCCTCCGTGATCTGCTCGTGCTCCGGAGGCTGCGGCGTGCGGAGCCCGAAGATCCTGTAGCACCCCCGGCCCTCGCTCTTGGCCTGGTACATGGCCCGATCCGCGTCCCGGAGGACGGCGCTCATCGTCTCGTAGTCCAGGCGTCCCGGGGCGATCCCGATGCTCGCGCTGCCGTGCACGCGCTGGCCGCGGTACTCGAAGGGCTCCTGGAGGGCCTCCTGGATGCGCTGCGCGATCAGCTCCGCATCCTCGGGGCCCGCGAGCTGATCCAGCAGCACGGCGAACTCGTCGCCGCCCAGGCGGGCCACGGTGTCCGCCGGCCGCACGCAACCGCTGAGCCGATGGGCCACGTCCGTGAGGAAGCGATCCCCGGCCTCGTGGCCCAGGGTGTCGTTGATGCGCTTGAAGTGGTCCAGGTCCACGAAGAGCACCGCCCACTGGGCCGAGGAGAGGCGGTCGCTCCGGGCCAGGGCCTGCCGGAGGCGATCCTCGAACAGCGCGCGGTTCGCCACTCCGGTCAGGGTATCGTGGAAGGCGTCGTGGCGGAGCCGATCCTCGGCCTCCTTCTGGCGCGTGATGTCCGAGAGGATGCCGGCCATGCGCACCGCGCGGCCCGTGTCGTCGCGGATCGCCTGGCCCCGCGCCACCAGCCAGCGGAGCTCTCCGTCGCGACCCCGCACCCGGTGGACGGCCTCGAAGGAGGCGCTGCGGCCCACCGCGTGCTGGGCCAGGGCGTCGCGCACCCGGTCCACGTCGTCGTCGTGGACCCGGCCGAGCCACGTCCCCAGGTCCGCGCTGCCCGGCTCGGGCGGCCGGCCCCCCATCAGGGCGTAGCACTCGGCGGAGAACCACGCCTCCCCGGTGGCCGGGTTCCAGTCCCAGACGCCCTCGGTGCCGCCGCGGGTCGCCAGCTCGTAGCGCTCCTCGCGGGTCTCCAGGTCCCGGGCGTGGCCCTCGAGGGCCCGCAGGACCCGCCGGAGGGTGGCGCTGGCCGTCAGCACGATCAGCAGCAGGAACACCGCCGCGGTCAGGAAGGGCACGGCCTCGGAGCGGTTCAGGGCCGGGTGGGTCAGGGCCAGCCCCACCGACGCCAGCAGGTGGGCACCGCCGACGAAGAGCGTCGTGGGCATGGAGAAGAAGATGGCCGAGAGGAACACCGCGATCACCGGCAGCATGGCCACCGTCACCGCCCGGATCGCGTCGTGCTCCGTGGCCGCGACCATCCAGGGGCCCAGGAAGAACACCGCCGTGAGGAGCGCCGCGCCCGCCTGGAAGTGCCGCGTCGCGCTCAGGATCCAGGAGATCAGCACGATGGTGAGCAGGGCCGCCAGCCACGCCGCGCGGGCCACGTCCACAGTAGGCCACGTGACGAGGTGGACCGTCACGGAGACGACCCCGAGGGGGAAGGCGATCAGGAGCAGGGCGCGCAGGAGCCTCGCGCGCTGGCGATCGGCGACCTCGCGGACGCCGGCCGCCGGCTCGATGAGGTACTCCCACAGGCGCCGCCACCAGGGCGCCTCGCGGCGATCGCCGCCGTCGCGGTCGTCGGGCCAGGTCGAGGGCATCGTGTCCGCCGCTGCGGAGCCTCGGGCGAGCACGCAGGCATCCTCCGGGGTCCGACCCGGGAGCCGGGCGGGCCCATCATGCTTGGGGCTGGGAGAGTGATCCCAGGATACCCGGGGACGCCGTCCGGTGCACTCCGGAGTCCGCCGGAGTCGCCCGGATCAGCGCGCGCCGACGACGAGGCGAGGCATCAGATGCTCCGGGAGCGGCCGCCGTCCACGGGGAGGCTCACGCCCCGCACGTACGAGGCGGCCGGGGAGGCGAGGAACGCGACGACCGCGCCGACCTCCTCGGGGCGGCCGACGCGGCCCTCGGGCACGTCGGCGCGCCAGGCCTCGCGGACCTCGGCCACGCCGACGCCCTTCCGCTCGGCGATGGAGGCGGCGAGGCCGCCCAGGCGCTCCGTGTCGGTGAAGCCGGGCAGGACGTTGTTGACGGTGATCGCGGGCGGGAGCTCGCGAGACAGGGTCTTCGCCCAGGACGCCACGGCCCCGCGGGTGGTGTTGGAGACGCCCAGGCCGTCGATGGGCTCCTTCACGGACGTGGAGATGATGTTGACGATGCGCCCGTAGCCCGCCTCCTCCATCCCGGGGAGGCAGCGCCGGACGAGCAGGTGCGAGGCCAGCAGGTGCCGGCCGAGGGCGGCGAGGAAGTCCTCGTCCGTGGCCTCCAGGAGGGGGCCCGGAGGGGGTCCGCCGCTGTTGTTGACCAGGACGTGGACCGGGCCGTGCTCCTCGAGCAGATCGCCGATGGCCGAGCGGAGCGCGTCGCGGTCGTCGAGGTCCGCGACCAGGGAGCGGGCGAGCGGGGCCCCGGCCTCCTGAAGCAGCGGGACGAGCGCGGCCAGGCGATCGGCGCTCCGGGCCAGGGCGGTCACCTCGGCGCCCTGCGCGGCCAGGGCCAGGGCGGCGGCGCGTCCGATCCCGGCGCTGGCGCCGCAGACGAGGGCGTGACGTCCGGACAGGGAATACGGCATCGGGCTGCCTCCGTGACGGGGCCTCGGTCATAGCAGCCGGCCACCGGGCGCCACAACCGGGCGGAGCCCCCGGCAGCGTGACCTCGGAGACGACCCGGTGCTGGATTGCCCCCACTCGGAAACGGTGGATTCTGCGCGTCTGAGAGCAGGCAAGGGCAAGGGCAAGGGCAAGGGCAAGGGCAAGGGCAAGGGAGGGCGGTCGACTTTGCGACCGCCCTGGTGGGGTTGTGGGGCGGCCGCCTCCCGGGGCATGGTCGGGGGGATCTCCACAGCCAGGGAGGGGAGCATGGACGCCAGCGTGCTGGAGCGCATGGAGGTGCGCCGCGGCGACATCACGAAGATGGACGTCGACGCCGTCGTGAACGCGGCCAACAGGTCGCTGCTCGGCGGCGGGGGAGTGGACGGCGCCATCCACCGGGCGGCCGGGCCGGACCTCCTCGAGGAGACGCGCAGCCTCGGCGGGTGCGACACGGGCGACGCGAAGATCACCGACGGCTACAAGCTCCCGGCGAAGATGGTGATCCACGCCGTGGGGCCCCGCTGGAAGGGCGGCGACCAGGGGGAGCCGGACCTGCTGGCCGGCTGCTATCGGCGCAGCCTGGAGCTGGCGGCGGAGCACGACCTCCGCACGGTGGCGTTTCCCGCCATCAGCACGGGCGTGTACGGCTATCCCGAGGACCGCGCCGCCCGCGTGGCCACGCGCACGGTCGCCGGGTTCCTCTCCGAGCACGACCTCCCCGAGCGCGTCTCCTTCGTGGCGTTCTCCGAGGAGGACGCCGCCGTGCTGGAGGAGGCCATGGCGGAACTGCACGAGGCCTGACGTCCCTGCGCGGGCGCCCAGCTTCTCCTTCCGTCGGGGGCGCCGGTCGCGTGCCCTGGGACGGCGGGCCTCCTTCCTGTCGAACATACACATCTCGGCAAGATGACCTCGTGGACGCCCACGTTTGGCCGGCTCTCGGAGGGAGCGGACCGCGACGGGTTCAACCGCCGAATCGTGGATTCTTCGGCACCCTCCGCGCGTTCTGCTATGAGTGGAACGCCGGAGCGGACGACGCTTCGGCAGTCCCAGGAGGTGCCGATGACGACGGACGCTCCGGAGCCGCAGAGAGGAGCGCGGCGCCATGGCTGACGACGCGCGGGCGGCGCACGCCCTCCGAGGTGCGTGGCTGCGGCAGCTACCCGATCGCCTGGCCGCCCTCCACACGGCGTGGGCGGCGGTGCGACAGACTGGCTGGGATCCAGGGCGGCTCCGCCACCTCCGCCGCCAGGTCCACGCCCTCACCGGCTCCGGCACCACCTTCGGCTTCGAGGAGGTGAGCCTCCGCAGCCGGGAGCTGGAGGACCTGCTGACCCGCATGGAGGCCCGGGAGTCGGAGCTCGGAGACACGGACAAGGAGACCGTCGAGCGGCTCCTGCACCGGCTCCTCGACGTGCTCCCCGACCCGGAGGAGGCCGGCTTGCGCACCGACGAGGCACCGCCTCCCCTGCCGGAGCCGCGGGAGGGCGAGCCCCTGGTCTATCTCGTGGAGGACGACGCCATCCTCGGCCAGCGCCTCGCCCACCAGATCGTCCAGTTCGGCTACGGCGTGCGCGTGCTGCCGAGCGGGGAGGCGCTCCGGCGGGCCATGGCCCGCGAGCGTCCGGACGCCCTCGTCATCGACGTGATGCTCCCGGGCGGGGATCTGGACGGCATCGACCTCGCGTCGGAGTTCCGCGAGGCGGGCGGGGGGGAGCTCCCCATCGTGTTCATGTCGGCGCGGGGCGACATCGAGGCGCGGATGGCCGCCGTGCGCGCGGGGGGGGACGCCTACCTGGTGAAGCCGGTCTCCGCGGCGGCCATCGTCGACGAGCTGGACCCCCTCACGCGGCGGACCATGGCCGAGCCGCACCGGGTGCTCATCGTCGAGGACGACCGGGCCCAGGCGAAGGTCTACGCCCGCACCCTGGATCGCGCGGGCTTCATCACGCGCGTGGTCCACGATCCGCGGGAGCTGATGGGCGCCCTGGTCGAGCTCCGCCCGGACCTCATCCTCATGGACCTGTACCTGGAGGAGTGCTCGGGCCTCGAGCTCGCCGAGGTCATCCGCCAGCAGTCGGCGTGGGTCGGCATCCCCATCGTCTTCCTCTCGGCGGAGACCGACGCCCGGAAGCAGCTACATGCCCTCCAGAAGGGCGGCGACGCCTTCGTCACGAAGCCGGTGGCCCTGGACCACCTGGTCTCGTCGGTGGCGGCCCGGGTCGAGCGCTCGCGCACGCTCCGCTCCTTCCTGACGCGGGACGGCCTGACGGGCGTGCTGAACCACACGGCGCTCAAGGAGCGGCTGGTGGCGGCGCTGTCCCACGCCCGCCGCAGGGAGGTGCCCCTGAGCTACGTGATGATCGACATCGACCGCTTCAAGCAGATCAACGATCGCTACGGCCACGCAAGCGGAGACCGGGTCCTCAAGGGCCTGGCGCACCTGATGCAGCGGCGGCTGCGGGCCAGCGACAGCATCGGGCGCTACGGCGGCGAGGAGTTCGGCGTCATCCTCCCGGACACGGACGCGCAGCGGGCCCGCAAGGTCATCGAGGAGATCGCCGCGCGCTTCTCCCGCATCCGGCACACGGCCCAGGGCGAGTCCTTCACGGTCACCTTCTCCGCCGGCGTCGCCGACTACCCGACCTTCGAGGGCGTCCAGTCCCTCACCCACGCGGCCGACCTGGCCATGTACGAGGGCAAGCGCCTGGGCCGCGATCGCGTCGTCGTCGCGGAGCCCCCGGAGGACGAGCGAGCTCAGGCTCAATCGATGAACGTGTAGCCGACGCTGAGCAGCAGGTTGTTCTGGATCTGCCACTCGTCGATGAGCTGGGGCTGCCGGACGGCCTTGAACTGGTAGTTCAGGGACGCCCACTCCACGAGCTGGAAGGACAGGCTGGCCCCGAACTCGGCGTTCGTCAGCTCCGCGACGCTCCTGTCGCCCTCGGCGTCGTGGATGAAGGGGAACAGGGCCTCGCCCCACGCCTTGTAGGTGACCTTCCCCTCGTTCAGGGAGCCGACGAGGCTCGCCGCCAGCTCGGCGCCGCCCTGGGCGTAGCTGTCCAGGGCCAGGACCTCGATGGTGTCGGGCGTCGCGTCGTCGTCGTTCACCGCCAGGGCGCCGTCGGCGAACACCTCCCGCGCGCCGAAGCCGGCCCGGGCCTCCACCTCGATGGTGTCCTCCCGCACCGGGCGCACGAACGCGCCCACCGACTGCTTGAGGGTGAGCACCTGGAAGGAGTCGGTCAGCCGCAGATTCTCGGAGTCCGTCTTCAGCCTGTCGCCGTCGATCAGGTCGTAGTGCCTGGGCTCCGGCCGATAGTCGTAGCCGGGCAGCAGGGGGGCGTCGAGCGCCACCAGCGCGAACGGGCCGATCCAGGGCTTCGCCAGGAAATAGTAGATGCTCTGGACGTCGAGCGTGTCCGCCGTCTTCACGAACTCGTCGATGACCGGCGTCCGGCTGAAGGTCTCCTGGATGCTCAGGGTGTTCCGCCAGTCGTGCTTGTTCCGGGACAAGCGCAGGCCGCTGTCGAGGGTGAGCCCGAAGGTCCAGGTCTCGCCGTTCTGCTTGCCCACCACGTCCTTGTTCGACCCGAACGCCATGTTCGCGCCGATCTCGAGGAGGCCGTCCCAGCCGTCCCTCTCCGCCTCCTCGGCCTTCACGTCCTCCTCCGTGGGGACGAAGGCCGGCTCCAGGGCGTGGGCTGCGGTGGTCGTGGCGAGCAGCACGGCGAGCGCGGACGCGATGGTCCGGGCGCGGAGCACCAGCATCTCTTCCTCCTCGTGGCGGGTGTGGTGTGCGGGCGGGAGTATAGCGGGACGGCGGGATCCCCGCAGCCGAAACGGTGGACTCCCAAGCGGAAGACGCGCCTCGCCCTACGCCCGTCGGGGTGTGCCCGCTACAATGGGGACATGACCTCCCACACCTCCGATCCCGAGCTCGAGGCGCTGGAGTCCGCGCTCCGCCGGCGCGAGGCCCGGCTGGCGCGATACCTGAAGGTGCGCGCCGCCGTCGGGCTCGTCCTGATGGTCCTGGGCGTCGTGGGCTTCGCGGGAGCCGTCGCGGTGGCCGGCGTCCCCCTCGGGCTCTGGCACATCGAGTCCGTCGCCCCCTGGACCCACGGATTCGGAGCCGTGCTGGCCGTCTTCCTGCCGTTCGCCTTCGGCTTCATCTGCTTCCGGACGGGCTGGTCGTACTGGAGGCACCGCCACCCGGAGCGGGCGGAGACCGGATGTCTGGCGGCGTGAGCCGGGATCGCCCATCATCCGCACCCCGCCGGCGGGCCGAGGGCCGGGGATTTGGCGGTCCGGCCCCGGCGCCCGATAATGACGAGCGGTTCCAGCACATGCACGAAGACACCCTCCGAGTCCTCCTGGTCGAAGACTCCGCTCCCCTCGCGGAGCTCGTGCGGACGTGGCTCGCCGACCTGGGCGAGCCGACCATGCACGTGCACCACGTCACCAGGCTGGAGGTCGCCCTGGAGCACCTGAACGTGGCCGAGGTGGACGCCCTGGTCCTGGATCTGGGCCTGCCGGACAGCAGCGGCCTGGAGACCCTGCGGCGGGTGCTGGACGAGGCTCCGCACGTCCCCGTCCTCGTGCTCACCGGCGAGTCCGACCCCGAGGCAGCGGTCGGCGCCGTGCGCCTGGGCGCCCGGGACTACCTGCTCAAGGCCCACATGGACGACGCGACCCTGCGCCGGGCCATCGTGGACGCGGTGAGCCGTCACGGGCGTCGCCCGGCCCCTCCCGAGCCGGCGACCCGCATCGACGGCCTCCGCGACTCCATGGAGCGTCACCTCGAGGACCCCTCGGCGGAGCCCTTCCAGCAGCTCGTGACCAAGTACGTGGAGATCTTCTCCGCCGACGCCCGAGGTGCCCTGGGCGGGCAGGAGCGGGCCGAGAGCCTGGCCTCCCTGGCGGTGTCACTGCGGAGGCTGGGCGCGGGATCCGGGGACGTGGTCGTGCTCCACGAGCAGGCCCTGAAGCACCTGGATTCGGCCGTGGCCCACCTGGGGGATCCGAAGGCCCGTCACCTGCTGCTCCTGGAGCTCATGGGACGCCTGGTGACGGCCTACCGCGCCGGCTGACCGGGGCTCGCAAGGCGGGCGGGGATCCACTACATTCCGGTCCATGCAGAATCGCCCACCCGAAGAGCTCAGAGCGCTGCTGGAGAGCGTCCGCCTCACCCTGGAGGAGTCGGACGGGGGCTGGATCGTCGGCTACGACAAGGAGCGGCACCCCGTCCCGGCCCTCCCGCTGGACGACCTGGATCCGGAGGCGCGCCGGGCCGAGCTGATCGCCGTGGCCGCCGGGATCGAGGCGGCGGTGAAGTACCCCGGCCGGACGGTGGACCAGCCGTTCGTGGAGGGGGGCGGCGCCCTTCTCCCGCGCATCGAGCGGCGCAGCTACGTCGACGCCTACACGGCCGTCCTCCGGGGGCGAGACGCGGCGGAGGGGGAGCAGATCCACGCCCGGGACTTCGGCGCCGGCCTCTCGGTGGTCTACGTCCGGGACGAGGGCTGGCGCTTCGAGCCCGTCACCCGCGACCAGGTGGAGCGCTGGGGGATCTCCCCCGGCACGGTCGACGCGGGGGCCCGCTCCAACCTCTACCATCGGGCCGAGGTGCCCTGGGACGTCGCCGAGGTCCACCTGGGCGACGGCTACGACGCCGCCCGGGCCGTGCTGACCAGCGACGTCTTCTACCAGCTCGGGGACGCGTCGGGCATCCCCATCGCCATCCCCGATCGGGACCACCTCCTCGTGGGGGACGGCGCGACCGCAGAGGCCACGACCCGCGCCTACGAGGGGGCGGCCTATCCCCTCTGCCCCCGTCCCTTGATCTTCCTCCGCGGGGCCGTCACGGTGCGCTGATCGGTGAGAGGGGTCGGAGGAGCATGAACGAGCGGACGAGGGGTCCCCGGCGGGGCGAGGATCAGGGCGAGATCCGTGTCCACGGCGCGCGGCAGAACAACCTGCGCGACGTGGAGGTCGGCATCCCCCGAGGGCGGCTGACGGTCGTCACGGGCGTCAGCGGCTCCGGAAAGTCCTCCCTGGCGTTCGACACCCTCTACGCCGAGGGGCAGCGCCGCTACGTGGAGAGCTTCTCCACCTACGCGCGGCAGTTCCTCGAGCGCATGGACCGCCCGGACGTGGACCGCATCGACGGGCTGCTGCCGGCGGTGGCCATCGAGCAGCGGAACACCATCCGCTCGGCCCGCTCGACCCTCGGGACCCTGACGGAGCTGACGGACTACCTGAAGGTGCTCTTCGCCCGCCGGGCGACGCTCCACTGCCGGCACTGCGACCAGCCGGTGCACCCGGATCTCCCCGGCGCCGTCGTGGACGACCTGCTGGAGACCCGCGACGGGCGGCGCGTCGTCCTGACGTTCCCGTTCCACGCCGGCGAGGGGGACGACGCGCGCGTGGCGCTGGCGTGGCTGACCCGCGAGGGCTTCCTGCGCGTCTTCCGGGACGGCCGGACCGTGCGCCTGGAGAGCCTGGACCCCGAGGCGGGCGTGGGTCGCCTGGACGTCATCGTGGACCGGGCGGTCCTGCGCGAGCGGGATCGGCAGCGCCTCGTGGAGAGCCTGGAGGTCGCCTATCGCATGAGCGACGGGGAGGCGACGCTCCACGTGGAGGGCGAGGATCGCACCTTCGACGCCCGGACGGTCACCAGCGACCTGCGCCACTGCGGCGAGCGCTACCCCCACGCCCGCGAGGGGATGTTCTCGTTCTCCAGCCCGCTGGGGGCCTGCGAGACGTGCAACGGCTTCGGGCGGGTCGTGGACATCGACCTGCACCGGGTCGTCCCCGACGGATCGAAGTCCCTGTCCCGCGGCGCCATCCAGCCGTGGAGCAAGGGCAACCGGAGCCGCGAGCGGAGGTGGCTGCGGGATCTGTGCGCCACCCACGGCATCGACATGACGACGCCGTGGCGCGACCTGCCCGACGAGCACAAGGACCTGGTGATTCACGGCTCCGGGCGCACGGGGCGGACCGCCGGCGGCGTGCGGGGCTGGTTCCGCTGGCTGAAGCGGAAGACCTACAAGATGCACGTCCGCATCCTGCTGGCGCGCTACCGGGCCTATCTCACGTGCCCGGACTGCGAGGGCCGCCGGTTCAAGGACGACGCGCTGCAGTGGCGGCTGGGCGGGCACACCATCGCGGGCGTGCTGGGCCTGTCGGTGGACGAGGCCGGGGCGTGGCTGGACGGTCTTCCGCCCTCCCCGGCGGACGAGGCCCTGGCCCCGGTCCTGGATCAGCTCCACCACCGGCTCGGCTACCTGGAGCGCGTGGGCCTGGGCTACCTGACCCTCGATCGGCAGGGGCGCACCCTGTCCGGCGGCGAGGTGCAGCGGGCGAACCTCACCAGCGCCCTGGGCAGCGGCCTGGTCAACACGCTGTTCGTCCTGGACGAGCCGACCATCGGCCTCCACGCCCGGGACACGGAGCGCCTCGCCGACCTCCTCGCCGAGCTGACGGATCGGCAGAACACGGTCGTCCTGGTCGAGCACGACCCCGACATGCTGCGGGTGGCGGACCACGTGGTCGACCTGGGCCCGGGGCCCGGAGCCGCGGGAGGCGGGCTGGTCTACCAGGGCCCTCCCGGCGGCCTGCACGCGGTGGAGGAGTCGATCACGGCCCGGGCGCTCGAGGCCCGGTCGCGCCCCCGGGGGGCGGCTGCGGAGGACTGCTCCGGCGAGGACGGGCTCACGGTGCGCGGGGCGCGGGCCTGGAACCTGAAGGACGTCGACGTCACGATCCCCTCCGGGCGGCTGACCGTGCTCACGGGCGTGAGCGGCTCCGGCAAGTCGACCCTCGTGGACGAGGTCATCCACCGGGGGATCCGGCGCCGTCGCGGGCTCGTGACGGACCCGCCCGGTCCCCACGACGACATCGAGGGCCTGGACCGGGTGACGGACGTGGTCTGGATCGACCAGGGCGCCCCGGCCGCCAGCCCGCGGGCCAACCCGGCCACCTACGTGAAGGCCTGGGACGGCATCCGGAAGATCTTCGCCCGGCAGCCCCTCGCCCGGGCCCGCGGCTACACGCCCGGGACGTTCTCCTTCAACACGAAGGACGGGCGCTGCCCGGCCTGCGACGGGGCCGGCGTCGAGCGCGTGGAGATGCAGTTCCTCTCCGACGTCTTCCTCACCTGCCAGCTCTGCGAGGGGAAGCGCTTCGTCCCCGCGGTGCTGGAGGTGGAGTGGCGGGGCCGGACCATCGCCGACATGCTCGACCTGACCGTCGACGAGGCGGTGGACGTGCTGCCGAAGCGGCAGAAGGCCTCGAAGCTGCTCCGCGTGCTCCAGGACGTGGGCCTCGGCTATCTCACCCTGGGGCAGCCCCTGGCGACCCTGTCCGGCGGCGAGTCGCAGCGGCTCAAGGTGGCGCACCACCTGGGGCTGGCGAAGACCAGCGGCGGCCTGTTCCTCCTCGACGAGCCCACCACGGGCCTGCACCTGGCGGACGTGGACCGGCTCATCGACAACCTGCGCGCCCTGGCGGACGCCGGGAACACGGTCCTGGTCGTGGAGCACCACCTGGACGTCATCGCGGCGGCGGACCACGTCGTCGAGCTGGGTCCGGAGGGCGGCGACGGCGGCGGAGAGGTCGTCTTCACGGGGCCGCCCGCGACCCTGGCCCGCGGGGAGACCCACACGGGACGGCACCTGCGGCGCTGGCTCGAGGGGATCCGGCCGCTGGACCAGGCCGCGCCGGGCCTCGAGGCGGTCGTCTCCGAGCGGACCCTCGCCTACGCCTCGGAGGCCAGCCGCCCGGCGGACCCCGACGTCATCGAGGTGGAGGGCGCCCGGGTCCACAACCTGAAGGACGTCGCCGTGCGGCTCCCGCGCTCCGGCCGGACCGTGGTGAGCGGCGTGAGCGGCTCCGGGAAGTCGTCGCTGACCTTCGACATCGTCTTCGCGGAGGGGCAGCGCCGGTTTTTGGACTGCCTGTCGCCCTTCGCGCGCCAGTACATCACCCAGCTCGGGCGCCCGGACGCGGATCGCATCGCCGGCATCCCACCGACCGTCGCCATCGAGCAGCGGACGACGCGGGGCGGCGCGCGCTCGATCGTCGCCAACGTGACCGAGATCGAGCCCTTCCTCCGCCTGCTGTTCGCGCGGCTGGGCGAGGGGAGCGCCACCGGGCGTCCGCGCCTGTCGCCCCGGGAGATGGCGGAGCGCCTCGCGGAGACGTACGGCGACCGGGAGGTCCGCGTCCTGGCGCCGGTCGTGCGCTCGCGCAAGGGCTTCCACAAGCCCGTGTTCACCCAGGCCGAGAAGATCGGCGTAGACGAGGTCCTGGTGGACGGCACCCTGCGCCCGCCCAGGCCGAGGCCGCGGCTCCGCAGGAACCGGCTGCACTCCATCGACTACGTGATGGGGCGCCTGGAGGCCTCGCGGGTGGACGCCCTCACGGAGGTGGTCGACCGGGCGGCGCTGCTGGGCGAGGGGCGCGTCCGGGTCATCGTCGGCCGGGAGCTGGAGGGCCCGTGGGAGGTGATCCCGCCCGGTCAGCCGCACCTGAAGCGCACCCAGTTCGACCCGCGCCTGTTCTCGCCGCACACCGAGGTGGGTCGCTGCCCCCGCTGCGGCGGTCGCGGGACCCTGGACGACGACGACGACATCCCGTGTCCGGCCTGCGACGGCGAGCGGCTGGGCCCGGTGGGGCGCTCCATCCGCTTCGGCGGCCGGCGCCTGCCGGAGTACCTGGCGCTGACCGCCCCCGAGCTGCTCGACGCCCTCGAGCGCCTGGACCTGCCGACGCGGGACGCCCTGGTGGCCGAGGGGCCGATGAAGGCCATCGGGGAGCGGGCGAGCTTCCTCCGGGAGGTCGGGCTCGGCTACCTCACCCTGGATCGGGGCGTGCGGAGCCTGTCGGGCGGCGAGGCCCAGCGCATCCGCCTGGCCGCGCAGCTCGGGGCGCACCTGTCGGGCGTGCTCTACGTGCTGGACGAGCCGACCATCGGCCTGCACCCCACGGACACCGAGATCCTGCTGGAGGCCCTGGACCGCCTGCAGGGCCGGGGCAACGGCGTGCTCATGGTGGAGCACGACGAGATGACCCTGCGGACCGCCGACGTGCTCGTGGACATGGGCCCCGGGGCCGGCAGCGAGGGCGGCGAGATCCTGGTGCAGGGTTCCCTGGAGGCCGTCCTGGCCGACCCGCGCTCCGTGACCGGGCGATGCCTCCGGGAGCCCCGGGGCCGCGTGCGGCCGGAGCCCCGCTCCCTGGACGACGCCGCCTTCATCGACATGGAGGGCGTGCGTCACCACAACCTCGGCGGCGTGGACGTGCGCGTCCCCCGCGGGCGGCTCACCGTCGTGACCGGCGTGAGCGGCTCCGGGAAGTCCTCCCTGGTCCACGACGTGCTCGCCCACGCCGTGCAGCCGAGCAAGGGCGGCGGCGACTGGGCGAGTGTCTCGGGCCTGGAGGGCCTGGAGCGGGTCGCGCGGGTCGACGACAAGCCCATCGGCAAGAACCCCCGCTCCATCCCGGCCACCTACATCGGCGTCTGGGACCACATCCGGAAGCTCTTCGCCACGACGCCGGAGGCGCGACTCCGCGGCTACAAGCCCGGCCGCTTCTCGTTCAACGTGAAGGACGGGCGCTGCGGGGCCTGCAAGGGCCAGGGCGAGGTGAAGCTGGAGATGAGCTTCCTCCCCGACGCCTACGTGCCGTGCGACGTGTGCGGCGGCAAGCGCTACACGTCCCAGACCCTCCACGTGACGTGGAACGGGGCCTCCATCTACGACGTCCTGGAGATGTCCGCCTCCGAGGCGCGCGACTTCTTCGAGCGGGTGTCCAAGGTGAAGCGGCCGCTGCAGCTCCTGGAGGACGTGGGCCTGGGCTACCTGAAGCTCGGGCAGCCGTCGCCGACCCTGTCCGGGGGCGAGAGCCAGCGCATCAAGCTGGTGAGCGAGCTGTTGGGCCGGGATCGCTCCGACACGGTGCTGGTCCTCGACGAGCCGACCATCGGGCTCCACATGGCCGACGTGCCCAAGCTCCTCCACGTGGTGCATCGCCTCGTGGACGCCGGGGCGACCGTGCTGATCATCGAGCACAACCCCGACGTGATGCGCGAGGCCGACTGGATCATCGACCTCGGCCCCGGCGGCGGCCCGGACGGCGGGCGCGTGTGCTACCAGGGCCCCTATGCGGGCCTCGTCGGCGCCGAGGGCTCCCGGACGGGCACGTGGCTGGCCCGGAACGTGCCCTGACCGCCGGGGCCGGCTCACCGGTCGTCACATGTCGCAAGACGAAGGGCTCGCGCAAAGACGCGAAGACGCAAAGGAAGACGGCATGCTTCGGCCCCGTGTGCTCGCTGTTGGCCTGCCGGTGACCCGACGATCTCAGCCGAGCCTGTGTGCAAGCGGTTCGCTGGCCTTTGGGGCTTGGCGGCTTGGCGCGCGATTGTCCGCGAGACCGTGGCATCCCGAGATTCATGGGACCGTGAGCCGCGGACGGCGGTCCTGCTACCCGCCCGCGGCGAGGAACCGGCGGAGCCAGGGGCGGCTGTTCTGCTGGTAGAACTCCACGACGTCGTGGGCCCCTGTGCCGCGGAGGCGGTCGGCGATGGCCAGGGAGGCCATGCCGTGGAGGAAGGAGAAGATGGCCGTGGCGAGCGCCCTGGCCTCGTCGCGCTCCACGCCGTCGGAGGCGCCTTCGACGAGCAACTCCTCGAGGAACTGGAGGCTGGCCCGTGCGGCCTCCTGCTCCTCATCGCTCGGCATCGCCTCCTCGTCCTGGAGCTGGAACATGAGCTTGTAGCGCCCGGGGTGGCGGACGGCCCAGGCGAGGTATCGCTCACCGACGACCGCCACCCGATCGGCCACGTGGTCCTCGTCGATGGGCTCGGCCAGGTCCCGGGCGAGCATCCCGAACAGCCTCAGGGCCAGGGTCCGGAGCAGGTGGCCGCGGGTCTCGTAGCAGCGATAGACGGCCGTGACCGTGTAGCCCACCCTCCCCGCCAGCTCGCGCATGGAGAAGTCGACGCTGGCTCGCTCGTCCAATAGCTCCAGGGCGGCGTCGAGGAGCAGGCGCGGCAGCTCTGGATTCGGCGGACGAGGCATGCTTCGGACCTCGGTGTCTGGCGGGTACACGATGAGCCAGTCCACAAGGTGGATCCGGACGGGGCAACGGATCAAGCCCGCCTGCTGATCACCGCAGGGCGGTCGCAAAGTCGACCGCCCTCCCTTGCCCTTGCCCTTGCCCTTGCCCTTGCCCTTGCCCTTGCCCTTGCCCTTGCCCTTGCCCTTGCCCTTGCCCTTGCCCTTGCCTGCTCTCAGACGCGCAGAATCCATCGTTTCCGAGCGGGTGCATTCCGGCGCCGGGCGTCGTACCGCCGCGCGGCCCACGCTTCTCCGACATTGCGATTGCCCTGCTGATCACCGCCTGCTCACGACGCGGTGTATCCCCCGTCCACGCAGACGGTCTGGCCCGTGACGAAGCTCGCCTCGCCGTCCCTACTCCTCGGTGTCCACCTCGGCGGCCGTCCGCCCCAGGCTCCGACACAGATCCCCCAGCTGATCCAGCTCCTCGAGGGACAGCCCCGACATGAGCCGGCGGATCTCCCGCGCGTGCTGCGGGAAGACGCCCTCGATGAGGCCCCTGCCCTCGTCCGTCAGGTGCACGGTCACGAATCGCCGATCCTGCTCGCCGCGCTGGCGACGCACCAGCGACCGCTTCTGGAGGTTGTCGACGACGGTCGTCACGTTGCCGCCGCTCACCAGCAGCTTGCGGCCGATGTCCCGCTGGCACATGGGGCCCAGGTGGAGGAGCGTCTCCAGCACCCCGAGCTGGCTCATGGTCAGGCCGTGCTCCGCCAGGGCGCGGCCGAGGCGCGACTTGATGGTCTCGGCGGCCCGCATCAGCTTGATGTAGGCGTCGAGCGCTCGCCGGACGTCCTCGTCACCGTGGTAGTGGGTTCCCATGGATCGCTCCCCGCATGGTAGCAGCAAGGCCAGGGGTTGGCGACGAGCAGGAGGACCGGAGGCTCAGCGTCCGCCCATCACGTACAGGGCGTACAGGACCCCGAGCAGGAGCAGCCCGGAGATCCCGTGCACGGCCATGAACGGCCCGGGCTCGTGGTGGGTCCCCGGGTCCTTCCGGACGCGGCCCATGCGCCGCTGGAGCACGACCGTGAGGACCGTCAGGACGAGCACGAGGCCCAGCTTCACGTGGAAGAACGGGCCCCACACCTCCGCGTCGAGCAGGTCCGGCCGGCGGGCCAGCATCCAGAGGCCCAGGGCCCAGGAGAGGACCAGGCCGGGGAACGTCGACGCCCAGTACAGCCGGCTCGACAGGGCTCCCATGCGCCGCTGGACGTCCACGGTCTCCCGCACCTGGACCGCCAGCGCCCGGCTGACCAGGAGCAGGCCGGAGACCCACAGGAACACCGAGAACACGTGCAGCGTCTTGAGCCAAGGCATGCGGACATCCCCCTCGCGAGTCGGCCCCGACCGTGGCCCGTCCGCCCGCGACCGTCAACGTCCGCCCGCGCCGGGTCAGCGCCAGGCGAAGCGCAGGGGGGCCGCCATGTCGGTCGGGGGCGTCGGCCCCGTGACCACCTCCACCGGGAAGACCTTCGCGTTGTCCACGGAGTGCGCCATGCAGGCGGGGTCCACGCCGTCGGTCATCGTCGACCCGGCCGTGGTCCGCTCGAAGGTCCGTCCGCCCCGCACGCGATACCAGGTCCCGCCGTGGGGGAAGCCCAGGCCGTAGCCCGAGCGGCACTCCCCGCAGCCTCCGGCGCTCAGGCCGACGGGCTCGCCGCACTGGCTCCCGGAGAAGAACACGGTCGCGGGGAGGCGGACCGACCCGTCCGCCATGCCGACCGTGAGGAAGAGGCCGCTGTCCGGGTGGAAGACCGTCACCGTGTCGTAGATGGTGCGGCCCGAGATGCTGTCGTCGCTCCCCCTGGAGACCAGGGCGCCCACCAGCACCCCGTCGGCGGTCTCCACCACGACCCCGTGCCCGTCGCCGTCCCCGCCGGGCGGCTGCCACGGCGGGCGCGCGTCGTCCCCGCCGTCGGTCGGGGCGTCGGCCACACGCGGGGCGTCCTCGCCGCCCTCGTCCGGGGCGGGCTCCACGGTGATCGGACCCGCCTCGTCTCCTCCGCAGGCCGCGGCGGAGAGCAGCAGGATCACGGCGGTCGCCGCGACCCACGGGCGGTTTCGAGGGACGTGACCGGGCATGGAAACCTCCGGGCAGACGTTTGACGCGTGCGCAGCATAGCGTCGCAGGGCGCCCGGGTCAGGGACCATCGGGTGCCCGCCTTGACCGCGCGCCGACGGCTCCGGACAATCGCTTCGCTCCGAACCGAGGTTTGCCCGATGAACATCTCCAAGACGGCGTCGACCCTGGCGCTGGCCCTGCTCCTCGCTCTCCCCGCGTCGAGCGCCGGCGCGGAGCCGGTCGACCCGGCGAAGATCGAGCGCCTGGCGCGCTCGGCGGCCGACTGCCGCATCCGGCACCCGGCGCGGTGCGAGGCCCTCGCGACCCTCGAGGACCTGGGCGCGGACGCGGCCCCCGCGCTGATGGACCTCCTGGACCACGAGGAGGCCGGCGTACGTGCGGCGGCCGCCTCCACCCTCGGGGGGATCGAACACCGGGACGCGGGCCCCGCGCTGCTGAACCTCCTGGACGACGACGCGTCCCGGGTCCGCCTCGCGGCCATCGCGGCCGTCGGCGAGCTTCGCCCCGAGGGAGCCGTGCCGGCGCTGGCCCGGGCGCTGGGGGCGTCGGACGTGAACGAGAAGATGATCTCCGCCGTGGCCCTCGGCGAGACGGGCTCCCCCGGCGCGGTGACGCCCCTGGTGAACGTGCTGGACCACTTCCACCCGAAGGTGAAGGCGTCGGCCGCTCGCGCCCTGGCCGTGCTGAAGGACGAGCGGGCGGTCCTGCCGCTGGCCACGCTCCTGGCCGATCCCACGGTGCGCTGGCCCGCCCGCGTCGCGGCAGCGGAGGCCCTCGGCCGCATCGGGCACCGCGACGCCGTGCCCATGCTCCTGCAGGCCACCGGCGATCCGCGCGACGAGGTCCGCCTGGCGGCCATCGAGGCCCTGGGCCGGCTGGAGGATCCGCGGGCCGTCCCGGCCCTGTCCCTCCTCCTCCGCGAGGACGACCCGGAGCTCGCCCTGGCGCTGGCCACGGCCCTCGGGTCCATCGGGGACGCCGAGGCGCTGCAGGCGCTCATGCGGGTCCTGAAGGAGCGGCGCCACGGCGACGAGGTCCTGGAGAAGGCCTTCTGGGCCGTCGGGAGCCTGGACTCCGAGGCGGCCGTCACGGCGCTCAAGCCCTTCCTCCGCGCCGAGGATCCCGACGTGGTGGTCAGGGCGGCGGAGGCGCTGGGCCGGCTGGCGGACGACCGGGCGAGCGAGGCGCTCCTCGAGGCCCTCCGGCGGGGCGACCAGCGCGTCAAGGAGATGGCGGCGTGGGCGCTCCAGGAGATCTCGGGCAAGGCCCTGGGCACGGACGTGGAGCGCTGGGAGGCCTGGATCTACTCGGATCGCTAGGGCTGACGCAGGGTTGCGTCGCGATCGTGCGCCCGCGCCGGGTGATGTGCTAGCTTGCCCCACCGTCTTCCCGGGGACCCGCGCTCGCGGGGCCCCGTGCCGGGAGCGCGCCGTCGGGACGCGCCGCGGCACCACATGGTCCACCCCTCCCGATTCGACGAGGACCCATCCATGGAAATCGCGCTCGGTGTCGCCGCCGTCGTGTTCGCCATCGCCACCTTCTGGGCGGTGATGCGCTCGATGGAGCAGACCACGGAGAACAACCGGCTCCGCGAGGAGGTCAGCACCCTCCAGCGGGACATGAAGAAGGTCCAGGGCCAGCTCGACTCCAAGAAGAACAAGCTCCAGAAGAAGGCCCAGGAGGCCTCGCAGAAGGGCACCAAGGCCAAGGGTCGGAAGCAGCGCATCGCGCAGCTCTCCGACGACCTGCAGTCCGTGAAGGCGGACCTGGACAAGAGCCGGAAGCGCGTCAAGGAGCTGTCCTCGGACCTGAACCGGGTGCGCATCGACCGCGAGGAGACGCGGCAGGCGCTGGCCGATGCCCGCGAGCGCTTGAAGGCCGCCGAGGGGAAGGCGCCGGCCCCCGCCCCCGCCGAGGAGGCCCCGAAAGCGGAGGCGCCGGCGGCGGCCGCCGAGCCCGTCGAGCCCGAGGAGGCGCCGCGGAAGACGTCCCTCACCAAGCTGGAGCGGGACCTGGAGCGCGCCGAGCGGGAGCGCGAGAAGCTCGCCGACACCGTGGAGCGGATGCGGAAGCGGCTCGTGGCCCAGACGTCGGATCTCCGGGCGCTGCAGCGGAAGAACGAGCACAACCGCCGGGCCTACCTCGTGACCCAGCATCAGCTCGATCTCCTCCAGGACGAGAACTACGAGCTGAAGCACGGCGAGAAGCCCCCCGTGCGCATGGCGGCCAAGCACGAGAAGCGCCAGACCATGCAGCCTCGCGAGGAGGCGGTGACGCCGCCGGCCGACGCCGAGCCCATCGAGCTCCCCGGCGCTCCGGAGCCCGAGGAGGCGACCCGGGCCGAGGTGGAGGCGGCCGAGACCGAGGAGGCCGCGAAGACCGAGGAGACCGAGGCCGCCACCTCCGAGGCCGAGGAGGCCCCGACGGGCGCGACCGCCGAGGAGGAGGCCGGAGAGACGCAGGCCGCCGTGAAGGCCCAGGAGACCGAGGCCGCCCCGAAGCCCGAGGAGGAGGCGTCGCCCGAGGCCGAGGAGGACACGGCGCCAGAGCCCGAGCGCGACTCCACGGTGCGGCTCCGCAAGGGGACGCGCGCCGCCGAGCCGGAGGCCGGCGCGCCCCACGAGGCGGAGGAGACCCAGGCCGCCGTGAAGGCGGAGGAGCCCGACGAGGCCCCAAAGCCCGACGCCGGCGCGAGCGCGGAGTCCGGCTCCGGAGAGGGCGGGGAGGCCGAGTCCGACCGGGCCGCCGCGCCGCCGCGTCCGTCCGCGCCGCCGCGCCCGTCCGCGCCGCCGCGTCCTCCGTCCGGCAACTGAGCGCCGCTCAGTCCCCGAGGCCCTCCAGCCCGCCCTGGCGGCGGAGGGCCGCCCACATTCCTGCTCATGTCGCCGCGACACCCGGCCGAGCAGGCAGATCAGGCGCTCCGAGGAGTGCGGGAAGCGCTCTGCGGCGGACGCCGCCGCGTCCTCGCCCTCATCCGCTCGCCCATCACGGCCCGGCGCATCCTCCGCCACCTCGCCCTCCCGGCCGCCCCGCCACCCATCGCCCCCGCGAGGGCCCCACCCGATCCCGAGCTCGACCTGTAACCGGCGTCGCTGCGCGTCGTCCCTCCGCATCAAGGCCTTCGGCCCGACCAGCAGCCAGCCCAGCGCCTGTGTCTACGTGACGGGAGGCGCCCGCACCCGGCATTCCTACGAGCGGCGCTGCAGGTTGACCTGGCCGTGGGGCGGCGGTAGAGCCTGGATGGGTACGGACTACGTCGGCCCGGACGCCGACGACGGAGAGCAGCCCGGTCGTGCGAGCCGGACCCGCGAGGGAGACGATGGGTATCGGAAGGTGGTCTGGCGCGGTCGGGGCGCTCTTGGCCTTGGCCGTCGGCGTCGACCCGGCCGCGTCGCGAGAGCCCGACGCGGCTCCCCGCTCGACCGTGGCGGTCCTCACCTTCGAGGCGCCGGACGACGACGCGGCCCTGTGCCAGGCCCATCGATGGTCGGACCTGCTCGCCGAGCGGCTCGGACAGGTGGTGGAGCCCCGCTGGGCCGTCCTGAGTCGCACGCAGGTGCGCCGACGCGAGACGCGGATTGCGGCGCCCGGCGAGATTCCGTCGGCCCAGCTCCCAAACGCGGCGAAGGCCCTGTCGGCGTCGGTGGTGATCGGCGGCCGCGTCGAAGACGGCGAGCTGGGGCTGCACGTCTACGACGTCCGGAAGGGGCGCCGGGCCGAGCTGCCCACCACCGAGGTTGGAGCGGGTGCCCCGGAGCAGACCCTGGGCTTCCTGGTGGACGCCGTCCTGTCCAAGACGGAGCTCCTCCGCCGGGCCGGGGAAGAGCCCGGAGGCGTCGTGGACTACCCGACCTCACCCGAGGCGTGCGCGGCCATGGCGAAAGCACGGAAGCACTTCGACCGGAGCTCGACGCGGGCCATGGACAAAGGACTGCGCTTCGCGAAGGCGGCCACGAAGGCGGCGCCGGACTCGCCGCGGGCGCTGGCCTTTCACAGCGAGCTCCTGTCCCGTTTCGAACGCTCCGACGAGGCCTTGCCGCTCGCCCGGAGCGCCGTCGAGGCGGCGCCGGGGCTCGCGCAGGCCCACTGGGCCCTGGGCCTCGCCCATGACCTGCAAGGACAGACCGCGGAGGCCATCGAGGCGTACGGCACGGCGGCCGAGCTGGACGCGGGCTTCGGGGACCTCCGGACGAACCATGGCATGCTCCTGCTCGGCGAGGGGCGGCTGAGGGAAGCGCTCGCCACGCTCCGCGAGGCGCTGGAGCTGGACCGGGGCTCCATCATCGCCCGCATCAACCTGGCCATCGCGTACGTGGCCGCAGGCGACGGCTCCGGCGCCTTCACGACCCTGGAGCCGGTGCCGGACGGCTCGGACTACGACCCCCACGTCCGCCTGGCCAAGGCCCAGGCCCTGAACCGCCTCGGCCGGGTGGACCAGGCGCTGTCGGTGCTCGAGCCCATCCTCGGCCTCAACGCCCTGGGCCTCGAAGCCCGCTACGAGAAGGGGCTCGGTGAGCTGGTGGCCGGGCGGTTCGAGGAGGCTGAGCGCACCTTCGCCAGCGTCCTCGAGGCCGATCGCCTTCCGTCGGACACCGCGGCCCGCACGCGGGTGGCGCAGGCCCGTGCGCTGGCGGCCCTCGGCCGACTGGAGGAGGCGAGGGTCCTCTACGGCCAGGTCATCGACGCGGACGAGGACTGGTCCTTCCCGGTGGCCCGTCGCGGCCTGGCGCTGCTCGACGTCCGCGAGGGGAGCCCGGAGGACGCGGTGACCCTCCTCGAGGAGGTCACCCGCCGCGACCCACGAGACCACGAAGCCTGGTTCGACCTCGGGACGCTCCACCAGGATGCCGAGCGTTGGGAGGACGCGGAGGCAGCCTACCGAACGGCCACGGACCTCAACCCCCGCGCCTCGTGGGCGCTCCACAACCTGGGTCTGGTTCTCCTCGCGCAGGGCCGCCGGGACGAGGCCGTCGTCGCGCTCCGGGAGGCGGCGGCGATCGACCCGCGCTCCGGTCGCACCGCGAACCTCCTCGGCGCCGCCCTCTGGCGGGCCGGAGAGGCCGACGAGGCCCTGGCCACCTGGCGCGGATTCGTGGCGCGAGCCACGAAGACCATCCCGAACCTCCCCGTGCCCGACGCCCTGACCGCCCACCTGGCCGCGGCCGAAGCCGCCTTGGACCGATGACGAACCACCAGGGACAGCAGAACGGCGACATCCTCGACGGCGGCGTGGAAGACGACGGCAACACCCAACGAGTGATCGCCCACAAGTACCTCGTGACCGACAAGCTGGGCCAGGGCGGGTGCGGGACCGTCTACGCGGCGCACCAGCAGCTCGTGGACCGGAAGGTGGTCGTCAAGGTCATCCGCCCCGACCTGACATCGGACCAGGAGATGGTGGACCGCTTCCTCCTCGAGGCGCGCGCCGCGAGCCGGGTGGTTCACCCGAACGTCGTGGTGATCCACGACTTCGGATACTCGGACGACGGCACGGCTTACCTGGTCATGGAGCACGTCGAAGGATGGATGCTCGGCGACGCCCTGAGGAGCGACGGCCGACTCCCCTGGCGGCGGGCGGTGCACATCATGCGCCAGGTCGCGGAGGCCCTTGCGGAGGCCCACGCCCGACACGTCGTCCACCGCGACGTGAAGCCCGCGAACATCATGCTGACTCGCCGGGGGACCGATCCGGACTTCGTGAAGGTGCTCGACTTCGGCATCGCCAAGCTCCGCGACGCCGCGGACCAGAAGCTGACGGCCACGGGCACGGTCCTCGGGACGCCCTCGTACATGGCGCCCGAACAGCTCGAGGGCAAGGAGGTCGGCCCGGCGACCGACCAATACGCCCTGGGCGCGGTCCTCTACCAGATGCTCGTCGGGCGGGTGCCCTTCCGCGGCGACACCATGGCCAACCTCATCACCAAGCACCTGACCGAGACACCGGAGCCCCCCGGCCAGGTCGCTCCGGACGCGGGGCTCCCCCCCGCCCTGGAGGCCGTGGTCCTGCGATGCCTCGCCAAGAACCCCTCCGAGCGCTTCGAGGACATGGCCGCCCTGGTCGCCGCGCTGGACGCCGTCGCGGCGAAGGGGGACAGTCCGGCGTCGGGCACCTCGAAGCCCCGCTGGCCCCTCGTCGCCGGCATGGCCGGGCTGATCGCGGTCGCGGCCATCGCCGGCGCCCTCTTCCTGGGTCGAAGCCCGGAGTCCGAGCCGGCTCCAACGGACAGCCCCACGGAGGATCCAGGGGAGGCAGCGCCGCTCCCCGAGCTCGACCTGGATCTGGGAAAGCCCGAGCCCTATCGGATCGACGGGCTCCCCGTGCAGGTGCCAGCGGAGCAGGAGTAGGGGCTACCTGGCCCAGACGAGGAGCTCGAGGACGGGGACTCCGTCCGAGGCCCGGAGGCCTTTGAAGCGTCCGCTCGAGGTGGGGCCGTCGTCCTCGTCGCCGCCGGTCTCGCCGTGGCCTCCCCGATCGGCGTCGCCGTGGTCCTCGCCTCGTGACTCGTCCTCTCGGACCTTGCGTGTGGGCTGCTTCACCAGGCCGAGGCGCTTCATGGCTGCCCGGGAATCGGGCAGGCCCGAGCGTCGGAAGGCCGCCAGAGAGGCCTTTCGATCGCCGCGCAGGTAGCTGACGACGCCGAGGCCGTGGTGGCTGCGGGCCTTGTAGCCTCGGCCGTCCAGGAGGCGTCGATATGCCAGCTCCGCCGCGTCCAGCTCGCTCTGGATGACGCGCACGTTGGCCAGGTTGTAGGCGACCTCGGCCCGCCCCGGGGCGAGCTGGGCGGCGCGCTCCAGGTAGCGCAGGGCCTCCTCGGCTCGGCCTCGCTCGGCCAGCCTGACCCCGTGGCGCGTCAGGGTGGCGACGTCCGTGAGGGTGTCCGGGTCCGGGAGGTCCATCGCCGCCCCGCCCGAGCCGGCGGGTGCGTCGGCCAGGCGGGCAGCCACGGCCTCCCCGTCCACGGAGGGGTCGGCCACGTCGGGGAACGGGCCCGGGAACGGCGGGTAGCTCTTCCAGGCCTCGGCCACGTCGATGACCTCGAGGCCTCCGTCGGTCCCCGCGTGGCGGTTCACCTCGGCGGCCCCGGCCGCGACGGCCGGGAAGAAGGTATCGGTGAGGCGGGTGACCTCCACCGGGAGCCAGGCGCGCCCGTCGCGCTCCATCAGGAGGGCCGCCTTCACCCCGAGGAGGCCGGGGGCCCGTTCGAAGGACACGCCGGTGTCGACGGCCACGAGGATGTGGCCGGGGGTGAGGAGGAAGGCCGAGCCGACGCCCTGGCTCTCCAACAGCGCCGCGTACAGCACCGACAGATCGTCGCAGTCGCCCGCGCGGCGCTTCAGGGTCTCGCCCGGAAACGCCACGGAGTCGAGGGTGTTCCGGCTGAACGGGTTGGCGGCGTCCCGCTGGTACTGCACGGGCAGGGTGGCCAGGGCCTCGAAGAGGAGCGCCGGAGTACGGAGCGGCTTCGCCAGATGCTCCGGGACCTCGACGCCGGATCGGAGGGCCTGGGAGGCGAAGGCCTCCATGGCCGGGTCCTTGTGGGTGACGAAGGCGGCCACGCTCTCGGCCTCGCTCCAGTCGATGGCGTTCTTGGCGAAGACCACCAGGGACTGGGTGAAGGCGTCGGTCACCTCGCCCTCGCCGTTCTGGTAGGTCACCACGAGGTCGGCTCGAGCCGGGGTGTTCTCGCGGATGGCCAGGACCTTGGCGCGGTCCAGGACCATGGTCACGGGCACTTCCACGGCCTCCCCGGGCGGCACGTCGTCCGCACGCAGGACGGCCGGCTCGGCGGCGACCTGTGGGATCTGCACGCGGACGCGGACGCCGGTCATGGGCCGGTCCGAGGGGTTCCGGAGCACCACGCGGCCGAAGGGCTGCTCGGCGTAGATGGGGAGGCGGGACGGGTAGAGGTCGTCGAGGGTCACGCTCTCGACGAGGAGGCGCTCCCCACCAGCGCTTCCCGTGCTCTTCGACCCGGTGGGGGCTCGGGACAGGATGACCGGCTGGTACTCGCCGAGGCCGGACTTCTCGTAGAGCTTCTCGTAGAGCTTCTTGTCGACCTCCCAGACCAGGGTCTCGGTGGCGTCCAGCAGCTCGCCCTCCGCGGCGAAGACGTTGGCGGCCGTCACGCGGGAGCCGCCCTCCCGCCGGAAGACCTCCAGGCTCAGGCGGTACTTGCCCCCGGCCGCGGCGATCTTCCCGGTCACGAGAAGGTCGGCGTCCGCCTCGTCGAGCACGTCCTCGACCGTGTCCGAGTCCGGGCGGGCCGAGGCCACCCCGGGGCGCACCTCGGGCAGGCTCACGCTGAGGTAGCGGGAGTTGGAGAGCTCCGTCTCGAACACCTCCGGGAGCGTCCCGCGCAGCCAGTCGTGGCGCGCGGACCCGGTCGCGTTCAGGAAGGCGGCCACCACGACGGCCCGGCCCTTGGCGTGGGGGTTGTAGCGGGCATGGACCACCGACGCGGACAGGCGCTCCACCTCCAGGGCACCCCCGGTCAGGGTCTTGAGCGCCGCGGCGATGTCGTAGGTCCCTTTCCCTTCCACCTCCAGGTCGATGCGTGTCTCGTTTCCCGACACGAAGCGGACCGTGACCTCCTCGACCCCGGGCGCCTCGGCGAGGGCTGCCTTCACCCGGTCCACCTCGGCCAGCTCCTGGAGGCCGCTGATGGCCAGGCCCACGGTCCCGCCGGCCGGTCCGCCCCGCTTCAGCTCGCCCCGGATGGCCTCGAACATGGCGTCCGCGGACTTCCGGGAGGCGTCGGCGAAGGCCGCGCGGCGGTTGGTGCCGCTCGCGGACGCCCGCCCCGACTTCGCGGCGACCACGCGGCCGCCGTCCACGGACAGCACGCGGACGGTCCACTCGGCGCTCGTCGCCTCGACGTCGCCTACGCCGTAGGGGATCTCCTCCCGCGTGGCGTCGACCCGACCGACCACCAGCAGGTCGGCGTTCAGGGCCGTGACCTCGCCGACCACCTGTCCCCCCAGGAGCTTGTCCAGGGGCAGCTTCTGACGTGCAGCCTCGGTCTCCACGCGCTCGACCACGTCGACGCCCGCGCCGGTCATCTGCTCGGACAGGCGCACCTCGGCCGTGGGCGAGGTGGCGGCGACGCCGTCGGCGCGCTCCTGGAGCAGGACCATCACCCGCGCCCCGGCCCGGGCGGTCGTCGGAGCCAGGATCCCCAGGGCGACCACGGCACAGAGCAGGCCCAGCCGTGGGAGAGTCGGGTTCGTGGTGTCCATGGGGCCTCCGGCCGGTCTGTCAGAAGCGGGTGTGGAGCTGAACCGCGGCGCCCCCCGGCATGGGCGTCGCGTTCAGCCGGGGCCGGGCGAGATCCACCGAGCCTTGTCCCTGAGACGGACCATGGTCGGCGAAGATCTCCCACGCCGCCCAGCCCAGGGCCGCCGCCGAGGCGCCCCAGGCCACCCAGGCGCCGGTCCGGAGGGCGCCGGACCGGCTGTCCAGGTCCTTCGCGCGGGCGTACTCCTCGTCCATGACGTCCTGGTCCAGGGTCCCCTGGTACGCTCGAAGGGCGGCGTCGGAGTCGCTCCGGGCGTTGCTCCCCGCAGCGTACAGGGCCGCCCCGCTCCCCGCCAGTACGAGGCTGGTCACGCCGGCCACGATGGCCCACGGCTTGCGGTCAGCGCCCGCCGTCGCGCCCTCCGACGGCTGACGCACGACGAAGAGGCGGTCCTTCGCCACGCTGTCCTTGAAGTCCTCGTAGTCCGGCTTGTCCTCCGTGAGCGAAGCCAGCTCCTCGGGGCTCACCTGGAGCTCCAACGACTCCGCCATCGCCTCGGCCAGGCGGGTCTGGAGCTCGAAGAGGTCGTCGAGGGGCCCGGTGACGCGCTCCGTGAGGACCACGGCGCCCGTCTCCACCTGCACCATCCGGGCGTCGATGGAGAGCATGTCGCCGAGCACCTGGTAGCCGCCGATGAGGATGACCGACGCGCCCACGTGTCGGCCCAGCTCGCTGGCGCGGTCCGGCTCCACCACCAGGCCGAACTTCTGCTCCTTGATGACCTTCGCCACCTCGAACCGCTCGACCACCGGCAGGCCGATGCGCCGCATGTCCCCGGCGAGGGACGTGGCGATCCCCTCCCCCAGCCAGTCGTGCTGGGCCGCCCCGGACAGGTTCCGGAGGGGAATGACGGCCAGGGTCGCGCTGACGTCTTCGTAGGCCTCGGCCAGGTCCTCCACGTCGGAGGCCCAGTCGGGCGACCGGCTCACGGCGTCCCGATACGCCGCGCGGGCGGCCGCCTCGTCGCCCTGGAGCATCTTCTGCCGCATGAGCGCCAGCTTCTCCAGGGAGCTCACCGACCCCTTGGGGGCCTCCGCGACGCGCTCCCGCTCCTCCTCGGTCAGGCGGGCGTAGTCCCCGACCAGCGACAGCGCCAGGGAGCGCTGCAGGTCGAAGACCTCCGAGATGGCCCCCTCGGCCTCCCCCTCCTGGAGCACCTCGCGGGTCTCCAGGTCGACGAGCCGCCCGAGCAATCGCACCCGGTCGCCGGTGGACTGGAAGCTCCCGACCACCAGCGCGTCGGCGCCGAGCTGCTTGCCGAGCTCGGGCGCGGTCTCCGGGTCCACGAAGTCCATGGAGGCGAACTTCATCTCGCGGGTGAGCTTGGCCACCTGCCCACGCTCGACGACCACCAGCCGCGAGAGCTTCCGCAGGTCCGTGGTCAGGGCCTCGGGGATGCCGAGACGGAGCCAGTCCAGCTTCGGATCCCCCGTGGTGTTGTCGAACTCCACCACGGCCACCCGGCGCGCGTCCGCAGCCTCCCCCTCGCCGGCGGCCTCTCGGGCCCGGCGGCGCCGGTCCTCCCGGAGGGCGCGCGCCTTCCGGTACTCGGCGGACTCGCCGTCGGTGTCCCCGGCCTCTCCGAGCGCGGCTCCCAGCACCGCGTGGGCCTCGGCGCAGGCCGGGTCGAGGGCGACGGCACGCCGCAGCTCGGCGGCCGCCTCCTCGGCCCGGCCGTCGTCCAGGAGCGCCCGCCCCAGCTCGACCCGGGCCCTGAGGTAGGAGGGTTCGGCCGCCAGGGCCTCCCGCAGGTGACCGGCCGCCCTCGCCGGGTCTCCGGAGGCGCCGGCCAGGGTGCCGCGCAGGAAGTGAAGCTCCGGGAAGGTGGCGTCCAGCGCCTCGACCCGCCGCGCCGCCTCGTCGTGCTGGTCCGCCTCCAGCTCGAGGAGCGCCAGGCCGTGGGCCGCCGCGGCGGCCCGGGACGAGTCCGAGGGCACCTGGGTGAACCGCCTCCGGGCCTCCTCCGGCTCTCCGGCGCGAGCCAGGGCCACGCCGAGGGTCAGGTGCACACGCGGGTCGGCGCCCGAGCGCTCGGCCGCGGGGGACAGCGTCTCGACCGCGCGGCCGTGATCGCCCTGTCGGGTCTCGGCGAGGGCCAGGTTCACGCGAGCCGCCGTCCATCCCGGTCGCGCCTCCAGGGCGGCGCCGAGCTGCTCCCGCGCCCGGTCGTAGTCCCCGACGCCGAGGGCGAGCACGCCGGCGTTGTAGCGAACCCGGGGGTCGTCCGGGGCGAGCCGCAGCGCGAGGTCGAGCTGGTGGGCGGCCTCGCCGACCCGACCGCCCTCCGCCGCCTGGACGCCCAGGTAGACGTGACCGGCGGCCCGGTCCGGGGCACCCGGCAGCGACGCATGGAAGCCGAACGGCGCCTCGTGGAAGCCGTCGTGGGAGCATCGCGCCAGCCCCCGGTCCCAAGCCGCGGACGCCCTCTCGTCACCCAGCCAGGCGCGGAGGAGCTGCTGGGACCGGTCCCGCTCGCCCCGCTCCTCGTAGTACCGCGCGAGCCGGTAGGCCAGCCCGGGGCGGTCGGGAGCCAGGCGGTAGGCGGCCTCGTAGGCTTCGACGGCTTCCGGGAGGCGCCCCAGCTCCTCGCGACACCGCCCCAGGGCGTGGAGCGCCTCGGCGTCGGCGGCCCCGGCCGCCTCTACCGCCTCCAGGTGATCGAGCGCCGCCTGGCAACGACCGGCCTCGGCCAGCGCCAGCCCGGCCAGCCGATGGGCCTCCGCGTCGTCCGGCGCCAGGCGGACGCCTTCCAGCCGTCGGAGCCCGTCGTCGGGGCGACCGGCCCGGAGGAGGGCCAGGCCCAGGTGCCGCCGCGCGCTCGGGTGGTCCGCCGCTGCGGCCTCGCACGCCCGCTCGGCCCCGTCCAGGTCGCGCTGCTCGGCGAAGGCCACGCAGGCCAGGAGTCGTCGCGCCGCGACCCGCTCGGTCTCCAGGGCGGCGGCGTCGGGCAGGGAATCGGCTGCCTCCGACCACTCGCCCCGAGCGGCGTGCTCGGCCGCCGTCCCGAGGGTCGCGAGGGTTCTCGCGGCTCCCTCCAATTCCGCGAGCCGGCGCTCCTCGGCGTTCGCGGCAGCTGCTCCCTGTTCCAGGGCCGCCTCGGCCTCCGCCAGCCGCTCCCGCTCCGCCGCGCGGGTCTCCCGGACGGCCTCCAGGGCCTCGCGGGCATCCTCGACCCGGGCCTTCGCATCGGCGAGGGACGCTCGGGCGCTGGCCACGGCCTCATCCAAGGCCGGGTTCGGCGTGCCGGCGTCCTCCGCCGCATTCCGGGCCTTCAGCACGCCCTCGAGGGCGGCCTCGGCCGAGCTCGCCTTCAGCTGTGCGTCTTCGAGCTTGTCGTCGGCCTGCTCCACGCGGGCCTCGACGCCGGCGCGAGACTCCTTCGCCACTCGGACCGTGCGCTCCTGTCGCTGCACCGCGTCCTGCGCACGCCGAACGCGCTCACGCTGGGCGTCCGCGTCCTCCGCCGCGGCTTCGGACGCCTCGGCCGTTTCGGTCGCGATGCCCTCCAGGGCGGGATCCTGCCAGGCGGACGCGGCCGGGGAGGCGAGGATGATGAGCACCAACGCGCCGCAGGCCGGGGCGGCCGTGGGGAGCCTGAGGGGATGCGGCATGACCGAACCGTATGTGGAGGGATGAAGCGCCCGCGCTCGTCTCGAACCGGACGGGAGCGCGGTCCGCACCGCGCCCGCTACTTGGTAGCACGCCGGCTGACCGGAGGAAAGACGCTGCGGGGGACGACAGCCCACCACGGGAGGGGCGCCCGTCGGGCGTTGACGCGTCGCCCCGGATTCCGCAGATTGCAGAGGTCACGTGCGCCGGAGAATCGTGTGGGAAGACACCTCCTCCTCGGGGCCCCGCTCGCGGTTGCCCTCGCCGCGCTGACCGGGGTCGCCTGTAGCGACGCGCCGGCGCGCGACAACCCCTTCGATCAGCGGCAGGAGCCCGCCGTGGACCTGGATCCGCACCCCGAAGTGGCCTGGCGGGACGGCGCCCTGGAGGTGACCTGGAGTCGCATCGCCTCCGACGCCGTGGTGGGATACCGCGTGTACCGAAGCGTCGGAGACGGCGCCGCGGAGCTCGTGGTCGACCTGGAGCAGCCGAACAAAGGCGACGCGCCGAGTTGGCGCGACGCACGCCCCTTCCCGGGCGGGGCCGCCCTCACCTACCGGGTCTCGTGGGTCGCCGAGGCCGGCGAGTCCGCACGCTACGCCGCCGAGCCCTGGCGGGCGACCGGCGACCTGGACGGGGACGGCTATTCGGACGACGACTGCGGGGCCAACGTCGGGGCGATGCACCCGGGGGCTCCGGAGGTCTGCAACGGGCTCGACGACGACTGCGACGGCGTCGTGGACGACTTCGACGCGCCTTGCGAGGCCTCCTGCTCGCGCCGCACCTGCACCGGGGGCGCGTGGTCTCCGTGCGTCGACGTGGAGCCCGCGGAGGAGGTTTGTAACGGCCTGGACGACGACTGCGACGGGGGGACCGACGAGGCGGGGGTGTGCGGCCCGGACTGCCCCGCCGGCTGCGACGACGGGGAGGTCTGCGTCCAGGGCGAGTGCGTGGGGACCGTCGCCTGCGCCTCGGACTCGGACTGTCCGGACGGTCTGGGCTGCGCCGAGGCGCTGGGCGTCTGCGCCGCGCCGTGTGGCGCCACCGGGTGTCCGGAGGGGCGGGTCTGCGTGGCGGACCGCTGCCTGGCCCCCTGCGCCGCCGACGATCAGTGCCCCGACGGCTTCGGCTGCGTCTTCCGCGCCGAGGAGCCGGTGCAGACAGGCGGGTGCGCCGCGAGCGATACCTGCGCCTCCTGCGCGGATGACGCGACCTGCCTCGCCGCGACGCCGAGCCAGGTGGCCTGCTGCGAGGACGGGGACGACGACGGATTCTTCGCCCTCGCCTGCCCCTACGGATCCGACTGCGACGACGGGGACGGGGGCGTCTGGGACCAGTGCGCCCTGTGCGAGACCGGAGCCGACTGCGCCTCCGGCCAGTGCGTCCTCCTCGGCCCCGACGAGGGCCTCTGCGGCGGCCCGGCCGGGTGCCACTGCCCGGCCGCGGCGGCCTGCGCCGCCTTCGAGGACGAGCCCCGGTGCTGGTCCGGGGTCGGCTGCCTCGAGCAGGTGGACTGCGACGGCGCCCTGGGGCCGGGCTGGGCCTGCGAGCCCTTCGACCCCGCCCCGGGCGAAAAGCGCTGCATCTGCGTGGACCCGACCCTCTGCCCGGCCTGCCTGCTGGACGCCGAGTGCCCCGACGGGCAGGTCTGCGAGGCCGGCCGCTGCGAGGCGCCCTGATGCGGGCCGCCCGGCGGGTCGTGCCCGTCCTCCTGGCGCTGACGCTGGGGGCCTGCGGGGAGTCGACGGGAGGCACGTCCGACCCGGACGCCGACGTCCCGACCGACGCCGCGACGGATGCGGCCGGCGACAGCTCTCCGGACGCGGACACTCGGGACGCCGAGACCACGTCCCCGGACGGGAGCAACGACGACGTGGACGTCGCGCCGCGCCCGACCTGTGACCCGGCCGACTGCCCGGGCGACGCGCCCTGCACCGTCGCCGGCTGCGACGAGGACGCGTGCGCGACGGCGAGCGTCCTCTGGAGCCGCACCTGGGGCGGTCCTCGCTGGGACCGCATCGAGAGCATTCGGCTGCTCCCGGACGGTGGCGCGCTGGTCGGGGCCTCGACGGCCTCGGAGGGCGCCGGGGGATGGGACGCCCGGCTGATGCGGCTCGACGCGGCCGGCCACGTCACCTGGAGCCGGACCTGGGGGGAGCCCGGCCACGACCTGATCGCGGCGCTCGCCCCGGCGGGCGACGGCGCCTGGGTGGCCACGTCCCGGGATGGCCCGGGGGGCGAAGGGGGCGACCGGGCGGTGCGGCTCGAGCGCTTCGACGGCGCCGGGACGCCGGACGGCACGCACGAGCTGACGGCGCCGGCGAGCCTCACGGCGAGCGGCCTCGTCGCGCTGGACGACGCCACGGTGGTGGTGGCCGGCTGGCGCGGTGACGAGGACGCGCCGTCCGACCATCGCCCCTGGCTCGCGAGCGTCTCCGAGGGTGGCGCGGGCTGGGAGCACGACTTCGAGGCCGTCGGGCGCGGGCGCGTCTGGGCGGTGGCGCCGTCGGCGCTCGGCGGCGTGGTGGCCGCGGGGTACCGGGTCCGGGAGGACGGCGAGCTGGGCGCATGGGCCCGCGGGGTGGACGAGGAGGGCGCGCTCTCCTGGGAGAAGACGTGGGAGGACCTCGAGCCGTCGGCGGCGTACGCCGCGGCTGCGGCTCCGGGAGACGCCCTGGCGATCGGCGGGCGACGCGGCTCGGCGCCCTGGGCAGCGGGCCTGGCCCCGGACGGGACCGTGTCCTGGGAGCGGACCTGGGCCGACGTGGGCGACGGCCGCGTGACCGCGATGGCCGCCACGGGAGACTTCGGCTGGATCCTGGTGGGCCAGGGAGCGCAGGGGAGTGCCTGGGCCCGACAGGTGGACCGATGGGGGGCGACGGTCTGGACCCGCACCTTCGACGCGGAGGAGGACTCCGGGTGGACCGGTCTCTCGGCCGTGGCGTGGCGCGAAGCAGACGCCCGCGTCCTGGTCGGCGGCTGGTCCGGGGGGGAGGACGGTGGGAGCCGGGACGCCTGGGCCCGGTGGCTCGGGGCCTGGGGAGAGACGACATGCGACGCCTTCTCGGCGTGCTTCGGGTTGACCGTGGCCGACTGCGAGGACGCCGACCCGTGCACCCCCACCTGGTGCGACGCGGACGAGGGCTGCGGGAGCGGCGAGCCGGGCTGCGACGACGGAAACCCCTGCACCGAGGACACCTGCGTGCCGGGCGTCGGCTGCACCCACGAGCCGCTGCCGGCCGACGGCTGCGACGACGGCGACCCCTGCACCGTGGACGCCTGCGCGCCCGCCGTGGGCTGCACGCACGAGGCGCTCCCGGCCGGGGCGTGCGACGACGAGGACCCCTGCACCGACGACATCTGCGTCGCCGGACAGGGCTGCGAAAACACCCCGCTCCCCGTGGGCGCGTGTGACGACGGGGACCCGTGCACCGCCGACACCTGCGAGCCCGGCGTCGGCTGCGTCCAGGCCCCGGATCCCGGCGCGCCCTGCGACGACGGGGACGCCTGCACCGAGGAAGACGCCTGCGACGCGGTGGGCACCTGCCTGGGCGTGGCGGCGGAGTGCGACGACGGAGACGAGTGCACCGTCGACACCTGCGACTCCGAGACCGGGTGCGTGTTCACTCCGGGCGGCGGCGACTGCGACGACGAGAACCCCTGCACCGTGGACACGTGCGTGGTGGGCTCGGGCTGTCAGCACACGCCGGACACGACGGCGAGCTGCGACGACGGGAGCGCGTGCACGACCGGGGACGCCTGCCAGCCGGACGGGACGTGCTCCGGCGACCCCTTGACCTGCGACGACGAGAACCCCTGCACCGCGGACGGCTGCGACCCGCTCACGGGCTGCACGGCGACCCCGACGGACGGGACCTGTAGCGACGGGGACCCCTGCACGGTGGGAGACGCCTGCGTGGACGGCGCCTGCGAGCCCGGCGAGCCCGCCGAGTGCCCCGCCGACGGGCCGTGCACGGCCGGGGTCTGCGACCCGGCGGAGGGGGGCTGCACGGTGGTCACGCTCGCCGATGGAGAGGACTGCGACGACGGCGACCTCTGCACCACGGGGGACGTCTGCTCGAGCGGGGCCTGCGTCGGGGCAGGCGTGGAGTGCTCGGACATCCCCTGCTACGAGGCCGTGTGCGACCCGGACAGCGGCGAGTGCGTCGCCGGCTCGCCGGCGAACGGGGATCCGTGCGAGGACGGGGACCCCTGCACCATCGGGGACTCCTGCCAGGACGGCACCTGCGAGCCCGGCGGCCCGGCGCCCTGCGACGACGGCGACGCCTGCACCGAAGGGGACACCTGCGTCGACGGCGGGTGCGTCTCGGGCTCGCCGGCCGACTGCGACGACGGCAACCCCTGCACCGACGACAGCTGCGACCCCGAGACCGGCTGCGTGAACGTCTTCAACACGGCCCCCTGCGAGGACGGGGACCTCTGCACGACGGGGGACACGTGCGCAGAGGGCGAGTGTGTGTCGGGGAGCCCGGTAGACTGCCAGGACGCCGATCCGTGCACCGTGGAGGCCTGCGACTCGGAGACGGGTGCGTGCGTCGCGGACGGGTTCGCCGACGGCGCGCCGTGCGACGACGACGACGCCTGCACCGGCGAGGACACCTGCCAGGCGGGCGCGTGCGAAGGCGCCCCCATCGTCTGCGACGACGAGGACCTCTGCACGGACGACGCCTGCGACCCGCTCACCGGGTGCACCCACGAGGACGCGAGCGCGAGCTGCGCCGACGACAACCCTTGCACCGCGGATGGCTGCCAGGCGGAGACCGGCTGCACATACGACACGGCGAGCCTCGAGGGGGCCGCCTGCGGGACCAACGACGCGTGCGTCCAGCACGAGTGCGTGGGCGGGACCTGTACCCAGGCGTCCGAGACGGACTGCTTCGACGGGGACCCGTGCACCTCGGACGCCTGCGACCCGGCGGAGGGCTGCACCCGGGACCCGGTGGACGACGTACCCTGCGACGACGGCGACGCCTGCACGGGCGAGGGGACCTGCTCCGGCGGCTCGTGTGCGGACGGCGCGCCCATCGATTGCGCGGACGGGAACCCCTGCACGACCGAGAGCTGCGACCCGGAGACCGGCTGCGCCCAGGCGCCGCTACCGGACGGGGAGGACTGCGAGGACGGCGACGCCTGCACGGATCCGGACACCTGCCAGGGGGGGACCTGCGAGCCGGGCTCGTCGGTGGACTGCGACGACGACAACCCGTGCACAGCCGACACCTGCGACCCGGACGCCGGCTGCGCGAACGAGGCCCTCGACGGGACCTCGTGCAGCACCGGCTGCATCGCCGACGGCACCTGCAGCGCCGGCACCTGCACCGGCGGGACGCCCACGGTCTGCGACGACGACAACCCCTGCACCGAGGACACCTGCGTCCCCGGCGAGGGGTGCGTGAGCACGCCGATCGCGGCGGGCGACCCCTGCGACGACGGCGATCCCTGCACTACCGACGACCGCTGCGACGCCTCCGGGACCTGCGCCGGCGACGACTTCGACCCGGCGACCTGCGACGACGGGGATCCGTGCACCCAGGACCTCTGCGCCCCCTGGAGCGGGAACTGCTGGCACCCGGCGGCCCCGGCCGGCACGTCCTGCGACGACGGCGACGCCTGCACCGGCTTCGACGCGTGCTCGGCCGGCTCTTGCGAGGGCGTGGCGGGAGCCGGGGAGCTCCAGCTCGCCCCCGTCGACTCGAAGAACGAGGCCATCAGCGCCATGGCCGGTGGCCACCGCACGACCCTCGGACCCACCTACGCCGCGGAGTACACCGTCTTCGGCGCCAGCGTGGTCGACGGCGTCCGCGAGCCCTACATGCTGGGCTTCACCGCCAGCGGGAACGTCGCGTGGGAGTGGAACCACGGGACCCGACCCTGGGACGCCTTCACCGCCGCCAGCCGCACCTCGGCGAGCAGCTGGTGCGTCCTGGGCGACGACCGCCACGTCATGGAGGTCGACGGCGAAGACGGCTTCTTCACCTTCAACGAGGTGTGCTCGGCCGGCGAGACGTGCGGGTTCCAGGACCTGGACGCGAACGTCCGTTTCCTGGGCGTCGAAGGCCGCACCGGGAGCTGCCTCGTGGCCGGCTACACGCAGACCACGCCGCGGCAGCCCTACGTGGGCACCGTGAACGGCGGGAGCCTCGAGTTCCAGCACACCTTCTCCCAGGCGGAGGACGGAGTGGCACGTGCGGTCCTGGCGTTCGACCAGGACGGGCTGATCCTCGGCGGCCGGAAGGGAGACGAGCCGCGCCTGTGGTTCTTCGGAAGCAACGGTGAGATCTTGTGGGACGTGTCCCTCGAGTTCACCGGGGGCGAGGGAACGCCCGAAGCCGTCTACGAGATCGACTACGACGGGGCGAACCAGGCGGTACTGGCCATCGCCCGCACCGCGGACGGCTCCGGGACGTGGGCCGCCAGTGTGGACGTCTTCGGCGGGACGGTGAACTGGCAGCGCCCGGTCGACGACCTCATGTGGCGAAACGGCGCCGCCGGGCGACAGCTCCACTTCGGCGACAACTGGCAGTCCTTCTTCACGCTCCTCGGCCAGGACCCCGACACCGAGCAGCTCGCGGCGGTCCGCATCAGCACCTCCGGGCACACCCACTGGCGCCGGACGGTGGACCTGGGCCGCCCGGCCTTCGGCGTCTCGGCGGCGCCGCGCGAGGACGAGACCGTGGAGCTCATCGCCGCCCTGCCCGTGCACACCCGCGTCGGCTCCCTCTTCGGCGACCCGGAGTCCGGCGACCTGGGCCGCGCGGTCGCCCTGTCGGCCCTGCCCGACGCCAACGGCCACCCGGTGGCCCTGGCGGGCAACCCCTTGGCCGACGACGAGGGGCAGGCGGTCATCTGGAGGTACGCGGGAGGCACACCGGTACGGGAGTTCCTGCGTCCCCCGACACCCACCGCCAACGCGCGCTTCGGCGCCTCGGTGGCCCTCCGCGGCCCGCTCGCCGTGGCCGGCGGGGGCGGCTTCACGTTCGGCCCGGTCGCCGGGAGCGCCCACGTCTTCGAGGACGACGGCACCGGCTACCAGCACGTGGCGGCCCTGGTCGGAGAGACCACGGCGGACCAGGACCAGCTCGGCGCCTCCGTCGGCATCACCGGCGACGGCCAGACCATCCTCGTGGGCGCCCCCGGACATGACGGCCCGGCCGGCTCGGACAGCGGCCAGGTCCACGTGTGGTACGACCTGGGCGACGGGTGGACCGAGGGGACGCCCTTCCAGCCGAGCAGCGGGACCGTGAGCAAGTTCGGCACGTCCCTGTCGATCGACGGCGACACGGCGGTCATCGGAGGCGTCGGCGGCTTGGGAGGCAGCACCCGGGTCTGGGTCCATGAGCGTGGACCGACGGCGGACGCGGCGTGGACCCAGGTGACGGAGCTCCTCCACCCGACGGGCTCTCCGGAGGGCTTCGGCAGCCACGTGGCCATCGACGGGGACACCATCCTGGTCGGGCAACGCTCCGGAGAGCCCGTCATGGTCTACCGACGCGACGCCGGCGCCTGGCGCCACGACGCCGCGCTGCTGCCCGTCGGACCGACCGGGGCATCTTCCAGCTACCCGAGCAGCGTGGCCCTGTGGGAGGACCTTGCGCTCGTGGGCGACACCATGACCAACGCCGCCTTCGTCTTCCAGCGCCGCGGGGATCGATGGGCCCACGTGACGACCATCGAGGACGCCAGCGCCAGTCAGCTCGGCGGGAGCGCGGCCGTGCTCGGCGACCGGGTGCTCCTCGGCGCCCCGTTGACCAGCGAGCGGGGCTGGTTGGGGCTGTACGATCGCGACTGGCAGGGCGCCGTCGTCCCGCTCAACGCCTGGGGCCGCCTCACCTGCGACGGCGAGGGGTGCGACTCCGAGTCCCAGGCCGCGTGCACGGACGGAAGCGCCTGCCTCTCGGACGACTGCGTGGACTCGAGCTGCGTCCACGACCCGCTCGAGGGCCAGAGCTGCCCCCTGGGCGCATCGTCGGGCACGTGCTCCGCGTCGAACGTCTGCCAGTAGCGCGTCCCGCCCGTTCGGGCAGATCCAGGCCAGGCTCCGTGTTGCAGGCGGGGCACGGGGCCGGCAGGATGCGCGGCCGACGCACGGGGCAGGCGCGATGTTCGACGAGCTCTACCAATTGTGGGTTCCAGTAACTCTGTCGGCGCCCGTTCCGGAGATTCTGGCGGTGACGGCGACGCCGACCGTCTTGCCGAAGACCGCCAGCACGGCGGAGACCTCGGCGAGCCGAACGGTGGACTTGCCGCGCTCCAGCTCGGAGAGGAAGCGCGTGCCGACGCCGGCGAGCCCCGCGAGCTGGCGTTGCGTGAGATCGTGGGCCCGGCGCCGCTCGCGGACGAAGGCCCCGATGTCGTATTCCCGATCGGACATGGCAGCGAGGAGAGTAGCGTCTTCACGGGGCCACGGTAACGAAATACTCCCGATCGGGATCTGGGGCTGGGCCTGGCCGCGAATCGTGGGACTCGGGTGACGTCCTGTGCCCGATCGGGAATATCTGGGCTGAGCCCTGTGAGTCGGAACTCCGACCCGTGATGACGGACACTTCCAGCGACCCCGGGTCGGGTTTCCTGCCCCTCCGAGACCCCGCCTCACCCCCACCCCGGAAACGACTCCGGGTCGGGGTTCCTCACTGCGGCTCCGGGGCGAAGTTCTGACGAAGCCTGGACTCCGCGAATCCCGCCTTCTCGATGTTGCCGTACGAATGCTGAGGGTCGCCGGGCTTGGCCTCCCCGGTCTCCGTGAAGACGTGGCTGCACCGGAGCTCCTGCGCCTTCCGAAGCCGCGCGGCCATGATCGCGCCCTGACTGCCGCGACGCCGGAACGCCGGCGAGGTGGCGCCCCACTCGAGCCAGCCGACGCCGTCGTCGACCATCAGCGCGCCGGCACCTGCGGCCTCGTCTCCGTCGTAGCTCACGAAGAGATACCAGCGATCGTCACGCCCGAGTCCCGCCAGCAGCGGGCCCGCCTCCCGGGTCATGCCGAAGGCTTCGGCCACGATTCGCCCGAAGTCGCTGGCTCCTCTCTCGTCGTCCACGAGGCGCACCTCGAGATCCGTCGGGCGGTCCTCGACCGGCGCATCGCCCGCGCGTCGAAACTTCATCCATCCGCGCACCCGCTCCAGGCCCGCCGCCCGGAACGCGTCTACAACGCCCGAGGGCACCTCGTCCTCGTAGACGTGGAAGAAGTATCGACCGACCCCCGCCTCGTCGTACGCAGCCGCCACGTCGGCGACCTGGCGAGGCTCCGGTGTCTGGAGGGTGCCGAGCCCGAGCGTTCGATTGAGCAAGATGCTCGGGTCGTGGGCTGCGATCGCGGCCAACGCGTCCCCGAACTCGAGGAGCTGAAGGCCCAGCACCTCACGGGTCTTCGCGGGGCAGTGCTCGTGCAGGCTGATGAGCGCGCTCCGCTCGATCGCTTCCGACAGTCCGTCCAGCGGGTCCATCCCGAACCTCCATGTCTTGGCATTGTCCGTCAGCAGGTCAGTCCCGTTTGATCCTGTGCTTGCGCATTCGTCCGCGCAGCGTGCTCGGCGCGAGGTCGAGCTGTCGCGCGACGCCGCTCGGGCCTTCGATGACCCAGTCGCAGCGTCTCAGCGCGTCGAGGATCGCGGCGCGCTCGATCTCTCGCATCGTGCGGGGCGCGGCGCCGGACGACTCGAACGTGGGGAGTCGGAGGTCGAGGTCGAGCTGGAGCTCGGGACCCTCCGTGATGATCATGCAGCGCTCGATGACGTTCTGGAGCTCGCGAACGTTGCCGGGCCATCCGTACGCTTCGAGCCGGCGAAGGACGTCCGCAGGGATCATCGGAACGGGCCGGTTGATCCGCTCGGCGTACCGGGCGGCAAAATGGTGGGCCAGCGGCGCGACGTCCTCGAGACGCTCTCGCAGAGCCGGCGCGCGGATCGGGAAGACGTTCAACCTGTAGAACAGGTCTTCGCGGAAGCGCCCCGCTGCGACGTCCTGCTCGAGGTCGCGGTTGGTGGCGGCGATCACGCGCGCGTCCACGGTGAGCGTCCGGTCTCCGCCGAGTCGCTCGATCTCCCCCTCTTGGAGCACCCGCAGCAGCTTCGCCTGGAGATCGAGCGGCAACTCCCCGACTTCGTCGAGGAACAAGGTGCCGCGATCGGCGAGCTCGAAGCGCCCGATGCGGCGCTGGTGGGCGCCGGTGAAGGCTCCGCGCTCGTGCCCGAACAGCTCGCTCTCGATGAGCTCGGACGGCAGGGCCCCGCAGTTGACGTTGATCAGCGGTCGGTCGCTGCGGGTGCTGGCCGCATGCACGGCCCGCGCGAGCAGCTCCTTGCCGGTCCCGGTCTCGCCCAGGATCAGCACGGTCGCGTCGGTCGGGGCGACGCGGTCGACGCGGTGGAGCGCGGACCTCATCGCCGAGCTCTCGCCCAGGATGCGACCGGACCTCTGCGCCGACCGGATCTCGGCCCGAAGGTAACGGTTCTCGCTCTCGAGCTGATCCTTGAGGTTCTCGATCTCGGCGAGGGCGTTTCGCAGGGCGAGCTCGGACGCCTTTCGAACGGAGATGTCGCTGACCGTGGCCTGCAAGGCGGGCTCCCCGTCCCACAGCACGCGCCGGTGGATACGCTCCACCCAGACCGGTTCGCCGTCCGGCCGAAAGATCTGCACCTCGCGCGGGTTCCGCACCGGGCCGCCCTCGATCACGTTGCGGTAGCCTTCCTTCCAGAAGTCCGCGTGGTCGGGAGGCAGCAGGTCGATGAGGTCGACACCGATCATCTCCTCGGCACACGCGAAGCCCCAGATGTGCGCGAGGGCGTCGTTCGCGAACAACACCCGGAAGTCGCGGTGGACGAGGATCCCCTGGATGGACCCTTCGATGAGGTCGCGGAAACGCCGCTCGGAAGCGGCGGGCTCCGCTGGATCGTGGGGGGCGGGCATGATCCGACGGTACCACGGCACGTGCCCACGGCGAACCGTGGGCTCCCCACCGGATACGGTGGGCTCGGCCCCGGGACCCGATGGTGCCGTCGCGGGGCAGATGTGCGCGTGGACCAGTAACCATGCGGGTCTGGCCGACCTGTCGCGCCTCTGGCACGGGGGCTGCAAGACGCCTCTCCACACCCCACGGCTCCACCTGGAGCCCAATGAGGAGAGAGACATGTCACGAGACGCAATTCTCGCCGAGATCAAGGACACGCTGGGACTGGTGCCGGGCTTCTTCGAGGACCTGCCCGCGGACACGCTCGAGGGGGAGTGGGGGCTGTTCAAGCGGTTCGAGCTGGCCGACAGCACGATCCCCCTGAAGTACCGCGAGCTGATCGGCGTCGCGGTCGCCGCCGCGACCCACTGCTGGTACTGCACCAACTTCCATGGCGACCTCGCCCGGTTCCACGGCGCGGCGGAGGCGGAGGTCCAGGAGGCGGTCCACCTCGCCAAGTTCGGTGTAGGGTGGAGCACGTACCTCAACGGCAGGAACTACGACCGCGACCGCTTCCTCGGCGAGCTCGCCGACGTGGGTCGTCACCTCAGCAAGCAGAAGTAGTCAGCGTCCCGGACGGGCTTCCCCATCGCGCGGTGGACCCGGACATGTTCGACGACACGACGGAGTCCAGACATGGCAGACCTCACTTCGAGAAACCCCGCCACGTCACAGACGGTGGGTAGCGTCGCGATCACCGAGCTCTCCGAGATCGAGTCGTCGGTCGCGGCAGCTCGCGCCGCACAGCCGGCGTGGGCCGGTCTCCCGGTAGAGGAGCGGGCATCGATCCTGCTCGAAGCCGGCGCCATCCTCGAGGAGCGCGCAGACGAGATCGGTCGACTCGCTACCCAGGAGATGGGGAAGCCCCTACGGCAGGCTCGCGGCGAGGCTCGCCACGCCGCGAGCACGTTCCCGCGGACGGTGGAGGAGATCGTGGCCGCGCTGCGACCCACCGTCCTCGAGAGCGACAGCGTGCGCTCCACGGTCTACCGCGACCCCTACGGGGTGGTCGCGTGCATCGCCCCGTGGAACTTCCCGGTGCTGATGCCTCACCAGCAGATCCTGCCAGCCCTCGCCGCCGGGAACGCGGTCGTCTTCAAGCCATCCGAGCATACGCCCCTGACCGGCCAGGCCTACGCCGACGCCTTGATGGAGGTGCTCCCCGCGGGGGTGCTCCAGGTCGTGCACGGTGCAGACGCGCAGGGTGTGGCGCTCGTCGCGGCGGACGTGGACTTGATCGTGTTCACCGGCTCGGCCGAGGCGGGCAAGCACATCGTGGCCAGCGCGAGCAAAGCGCTCAAGCGGGTGATCCTGGAGCTCGGCGGGAAGGACCCGCTCATCGTGCTCGACGACGCCGACGTCGCGAACGCGGCGCGGTTCGCGACGCGCAACTCCTTCGGAAACGCCGGTCAGGTGTGCATCAGTACGGAGCGGATCTACGCCCTGCCATCGGTGGCCGGAGAGCTTCTCGACGCGGTGATCGACAACGCCCGCGCCCTGACCGTCGGCGACGGGATGGACGAGGCGACCGACGTCGGCCCGATGGTGAGCGAGGAGCAACGAGACCACGTGCTGGCTCAGGTCCGGGAAGCCGTGGCCGACGGTGCGAGGATCGCGTGGCGCGGCGAGGCGCCGAGCGGCAACTTCATCGCACCGATCGTGCTCGCCGACGTCACGCACGACATGCGGATCGCGCGCGAGGAGACGTTCGGGCCGGTGGCGTGCTTCGTCGCCGTGACGGACGAGGAGGACGCGATCCGCAAGGCCAACGACTCGCCCTTCGGCCTCGGAGCGGTGGTCTACGGCGAGTCCGCGCGAGCGCGCCGCGTCGCCCGACGGCTGAACGCGGGGATGGTCGGCGTCAATCAGGGCCTCTCCCACGCGCCCGGTGCGCCGTGGGTGGGCGCTCGAGAGTCCGGCTACGGCTTTCACAGCGGCCCGGACGGCCATCGACAGTTCACACAGGCTCGCGTGGTGAGCGAACCACGCGACTGAGCGTCGGCCCGAGCTCTCTCGACGTGGGCAGGCGGTCGACGTCTCGAAGTGGGACGCGGTCCCGCGCGAGCACGTGCACGACGGATGAATCGACCGCGCCGGTGCGCGGGAACTCCCCCACGGAGAAGAGTTCGATGTCAGCTTCTTTCGGACCACTCGTCACCACGACCGAGCTCGCGGCCTGGCTCGAGGCCGGGGCTCCCGTCGTCGTGCTCGATACGACCTGGGCACTCGACCACGAGGGCCCCGACAGCCCGCTCGCCCGGTATCGCGACGGGCACATTCCGGGGGCTCGGCACTTCGATCTCCGTCGCGTCGCAGACGACCCGAGCCCGCTCCACGACACGGTCTGCTCCGCCACTGTCTTCGAGGCCTACGCACGCGTGCTCGGGCTCACAGACGAGCACCTCGTCTGTTGTTCGCATGGCTCGTTCTCCGGCGCCGCGCGCGCATTCTGGCTGTTCCGGCTCTTCGGACACGATCGGGTCTCCATCCTGGATGGCGGAATGGCGCAGTGGCGCGCCGAGGGGCGACCGCTCTCGACCGACGTCCCGGACCCCGCGCCAGGCGGATTCACGGCCACCGTGCGCGACGCTCTCTTCTGCGACGTGGCCGGTTTCGAGCGAGCGTCGGAGTCGGGAGTCCAGACGATCGATGCCCGGCCAGCGAAGTTCTACTCCGGGGAGGCCGACTTCTTCGCCCACCTCCAGTCCCCGGCCAGCGGACGACCCGGGCGATTCGAAGGCGCGCTTCATCTTCCGTCAGGGGCCGTCACCCGAGACGACGGGCGGCTCCTCCCGGAGGCGGAGCTGCGTCAGGTGGTCCAAGCTGCCGGAATCGACCCCCTCTCGCCGAGCGTCGCGACGTGCAGCCTGGGCGTCGGCGCCGCGGCGGCCGCGTTCGTCTTGCACCTCCTCGGCAACACCGACGTCGCGCTGTTCGACGGGTCGTGGGAGGCGTGGTCGACCCGCGGTGACGCTCACCCGGGCTCGAGCCCCATCCGCCCCACGCGCTCGGGTTGACGGGTCCGGTGTCAGGCCCATTCATACGCCTCGACTGACTCAGAGCGCGTGCCCGCAGTCGCTGCAGAACTTCGCGCCCGGTGCGTGTCCCTCGGAGCTGCAGGCGGGGCAGGACTGGGTCGAGATCGGGGCGGTGGAGGGGCGGACGAGCTCGGCGCTGAGGACCCCCGTGGGGACGACGATGAGGGCATATCCGCAGATCATCATGAGGGCGGCGAGGCCCTTCCCGACGGCGGACTGGGGGACGATGTCGCCGTAGCCCACGGTGGTGAGGGTGACGACGGCCCAGTACATGCTCTTGGGCACGGAGGTGAAGCCGGACTCCGGGCCCTCGATCACGTACATGGCCGAGCCGACGATGGTGATGAGGATGACCACGGTCATCAGGAAGACGGAGATCTTGGGCCAGGTGGCCACGACGGCCCGGCGCAGGCTCCTCGCCTCGACCAGCAGGTGGAGGAGCTTCAGGACCCGGAAGGCCCGGAGGAGCCGGAGCCCCCGGACGACGATGAAGGCCTGGGAGCCCGGGATGAGCAGCGACAGGTAGGTGGGGAGGATCGCGAGGAGATCGATGACGCCGAAGAAGCTCGTGGCGTAGCTCCCGGGGCGCCTAACGGCGGCGAGCCGGAGGACGTACTCGATCGTGAACGCGAGGGTGAGCACCCACTCGACGAGCCGAAGCCCCACGGCCCAGCTCCGACGTGCCGCTACCGCGGGGACGCTCTCGAGCATCACGGCCACGATGCTGACGACGATGGCGATGAGGAGCGCCACGTCGAAGCGCTTCCCGGCGGTCGTGTCGGCTTCGAAGATGACCTCGTGCAGCCGGCTTCGCCACCCTCCGGTCGCAGCCTCTGCTGATCTCTCCGAGTCCACGTCAACCCTCGCGTTCGCGTTCAGACGATCCGGACGTGAGGGTGCGCCCGACCGAAGAGACGCGCAAGATAGCACCTCGCTGCGGCAGGGCCGCCAGCTCAGCACGCTGCATGTGCAGTGCCGGATGGCGGTCCGGGTTACTCACCGCTCCATCCTTGCGTTGCGCACATAGGAGCAACGCCCATCATGACGCCGCCATGCGCAGAGCGAGGCGATCGTGGGCAGACAAGACGATGTGACGGGCAAGGATCGGGTGCTCGCCATCCCGTTCGGACGCTACGACGGAGACGGCCCCGTCGAACCGCCGGGCGATCAGATCCTCGTCGGTCGCCGGGCGCAGCGCGGGTATCTCGTCCAGCAGCTCCTGAGCCTGGGCCGGAAGGGGGCCTACCTGGTCACCGGCCACCGCGGGGCGGGCAAGACCAGCTTCGTCCACCAGTGCGTCGCCGACTATCGCTCCAGCGTGCACGAGCGGTTCCTCCGCTCCCCCGTCGGGCGGAGCATCTTCTGGGATCGCCTCGTGGTGCTGCTCCTCTTCGCGGTGGTCATCTTCGTCGCCCTGCTCCTCTCCGAGTCCCTCGAGTTCCTGCTCGGGCTTGGAAAGACACCGCAGGCCCCGGCGCTGCTCCTGGCCATCCCCATCGTGCTCCTGGGCTTCCTCCCCCTGCTCTACGCGGGCGGTGTCCTGTTCGTGTCCCTGCGCTACCTCTGGTTCGTCTGGGTGTTCGGACCGAGAGAGCGGCGCGCGAAGAAATCGCGGGGCGCCTCCCCGAGGCGCACCGGCTCGTCTCCGGTCGCCCGGGAGGTCGCGGATCGCGTCCCGCCTCGCGGCCTCTATCTGTGGCTGGTCGCGCTGGTGTCCGGACTCCTGGCGATGATCTGGGGGTGGGGATCGTTCGGGAACCCATCCCTGGGCATGGCCCGTACCCTCGTAGGCGTCGCTTGGGTGTACCTGGGGGGAACGGCGCTGCTGTCGTTTCGGCAGCGCGTGCCCCACCATCCGGATCCCGCTCCCGACGAGGAGCCTCCGCAGGGCTCGCGTTCGCAGAAGTTCTTCGAGCTCCTGGCGACGTTCACGGTCCTGCTGGGAGGCATCCTGTTCAGCGTCCTGGGGCCCGAGCTGTGGTTCACCGACCGCGTGGAGCCGGGCCCGCTGCGATTCTGGAACGACGTGCGCGTCGCCCTGTTCCTGTTTCTCCTGGGCTTGACCATCCGGAGCCTCCGCGCCCACACCGCCAACCAGACGACGCGCGCCCGGTCGCCCCTGGGCAAGAGCGTGAGGACGGCGGCGAACTCCTACCTCTTCACCGGGGTCGGGCTCGTCCTCGGCTGGCTCCTCTTCGAGGCCGCCGTGTCCCACGAGTTCAGCTGGCAGACGTTGGCCAGCGTCCTGCCGGCGGTGATCCTCGGCCTCCTTGCCTGCCTGGTGGCTCTGGCTCTCGGCGTGCTACGCCACCTCACGCTGCGTAGCGGGCCACTGGAGCCGACGTCGCCACGGCTGAAGCCGACTCCGAACGTGATCGTCTTCATGAAGGCCTTCGTGGGCCTCGTGGTGTTCGCCCAGCTCCTCTTTCCGGCCGTCGTCTACGGAGGCCAGCAGATTCCTCTCCTGTTCGGAGAGCAGCCCGAGGAGCAGGCCTCACCGTCGGCCGGCAAGCAGCCCGCTTCGCCCGGTGAGACGCTCTCTGCGCTGTCGCTCGCACTGCTGAACCGCGAGTGGGACGACGCGAGGTCGTTGCGGAACACTCTGGCGAGTGAGCTCGAGGAGACCGACGAGACGACCGGCAAGCGGCTGGCTGCCTTGAAGGCATCCCTGGACGACCTTTCCAGCCCGAGACCCGCCTCGCTCGAGGAGGCTCGTGCCAAGGTCGATGCCGGCGGAGTGTCCACCCTCTTCGAGGATCGGGGCGACGAGATCCAGTGGCTCATCGGCCTCCTCGCGGTGATCCTGCTCATCTTCTTCATCGAGTACGAGTGGATCGTGCGCCCCTACGCCCGCCACCGCAGCGGTGATCGCAGACCCGACCGGGGCACCGGCTCGCGGCTATCCGTGCCACCCCGCCAGGAGCACATGGCGATGGTCGAGCAGACGCTCCCCTGGCTCCTCCAGCACCTCTGGCTCCCGGTGCTGGAGGTCCCGGTGAACCTCGGCTTCGACAAGCTGGGGCATCAGCGCGTGATCCAGGCCATGCTGGCGGCGCTCCGTGACCGCTATCACCGCACGTTCCTCGCCTGGAACAGCCCGCTCGCGGTGGCTGGACGCCTGGTGCTGTTCCTGCTGGTCCTCATGCTCACCACCGTCGTCGGCAACGCCTTCTTCGGAGCTCCCATCGGAGACGAGCAACGTGCGGCCACCTGTGCGGAGCTGGACACCGGTCCGGTCCAGGACTTCTTCTGTGCGGCGGGTATAGGGGACTGCGGCCCACACCCCGTTCAGCAGCTGCTCTGCCAGTGGGGCGCACCCTCCCTGGTGGCGGGCCTGGAGTTCGATCTCCTCTCGTCCGGCAGCGGCACGTATCGCGCCTACGCTGCCCTCCGCCAGGACCACCTTCTCCATCACCTGCTTCCCTCGGACAGCGAGGCGGGGGCCTACTTCATCTACTTCAAGGTCTACCACCTGATCCTGTTCGTGCTGATCTTCCTGCTGGCCCGCTTCGTCCTGAAGCGGCTGCCGATCTTCCCGTACGCGCTCGTCCAGCGCGAGATCGACTCGGTGCTGGACCAGCTCACGTCGCGGCAGGGGAGCCGCACGAGCCGGTCCGGGTGGAAGCTGGCCCGCTGGCTGGGCCCCCTCGCCGAGCCCGACACGATCCGCGAGAAGCACACCGAGCCGGCCGACCCCCGCGTGGTCGAGCTCGCCTTCCTCCGGATCCTGCAGGACATGCAGGAGTCGTCGTTTCAGCTCCCCGGCGGGCACCACCACCGGGTCAGCCTGCCTGCGCCGGATCTCATCTTCATCTTCGACGAGCTGGACAAGGTGGGCACCCGCCACCTGACGGCAGACCAACCGGCCGGCACGGGGGACGAGCACCACATCCTCAGGACCGAGCGCCGGCGCTCCTACGCGGTCCACGAGCTGCTGGCGGACCTCAAGAACGTGCTGTCCTCGGCGCCGGCCCGGTTCATCTTCGTCGGCGGCCGGAACCTGCACGACGAGTGGCTGGCCGACCAGACGGCCCGGCGCCCGCTGCTGACGAACGTGTTCAACGCCGAGGTCTACCTCCCGTCCCTCCTCACCGACACCCACGCGGGGCCGGAGGGCTCGGGCGGCCGCGTAGGCTGGTCGGCTCGCATCGAGGAGTACCTCGCGGCGCTCGAGCTCCGCGCGAACTTCTCGTACGTGCGCACCTGGACGAAGCGTCTCCTGCCGTGGCATGCCCTCCCCCTGGAGCAGACAGGGCCGCCCACCTACGTGCTCGACGAGCAGGCGGTCGCATCTTCCGATAGCCGTCCGCCGCAGGCGCTCGTCCTGGACTGCGGGACCGGCAAGCCAGTGCCCCCGGAAGAAGCAGGGCGTCTGAAGCGGGACTTCGTGCGGTTCCTCACGTACCGAAGCCTCGGCAACCCGAAGCGCCTCCGGGACCTCGTCTGGCGCTTCCAGCGGCCCGTTCACAGCGTCGCGGCGCACGACGTCCGGTGGAGGGCCTTCGACTGCGACGACGTGCTGCGGTTCAACGACCGTGAGCGGTTCCGCATCCAGCTCCTCGGGTCCGTCTACCGCTCCCTGGCCGCCGGCCTCGAGACGCGGCTCGCCAACCGGGACGACAAGCTCACCACCTCGGTCTTCTACCTGTCCGACTTCATGTTCAAGTTCCACCGCCAGGCGTTCGCGTGGGCCAACGTCGAGCGGGTGGACGAGCTGGTGGACGTGCACCGGGCCCCCGACCTCCGGAGCGTGGTGGAGGAGATCATCGGCCGGTGGTCCGAGGAGCTCCTCCACCCCATCCTGAACGGGATGTACGACTTCCGCTTCCGGAGCGACCTCGCCGCCGAGATCGGCTATATCTCCCGCCAGTCGGAGGAGGAGCGCGCCGCCTTCAACTTCACCCTGGACGAGTCCCAGGCGCTGAAGACCCTGTACCACGCCACGCTCGAGCGCATGGGCGAGACGGCCACGTCGGACATCATCGCGGCCCTGGGTGAGCTCTACGACTTCGACCAGGAGTTCGAGACGGCGCGGCACTACTACAGCCAGGCCATCGAGAAGCTGGACGAGGAGTTCACCCGCCACTTCGAGAGTCGCCGTCCCGGCCCGTCCGAATCGCGGGCGGTCGCTCGGGCTCTCCGAGGCGAAGACCGCGGACCGGACGACGTCCGACGCCACATCACCTGGGGCGTGGAGCGGCTCCGTCTCACCCTCCAGGTGGGCATGACCTACGAGCGCGAGCGCAACCACGAGCGCGCCGCCGCCACCTACCGGAACGCGCGCACCCTCGCCCGCAGGGTGATCGCGGCGCTGCTCGGCGCGGATGGAGACGAGAATCCCAGACGCGACCTTTGGGCGCGCTTGAGCAACGTCGGCGGCACGGAGCAGCATCGCTTCCACCCATCCCGGCGACGCCTCAGGCTCCAGCTCCTCAAGCACCTCCACGTCGTGTTCCAGCCGCTGTTCGCCGAGGCCTGGGTCGCCGAGAAGATGGAGTCCGCCGTCGACACCAGCACGACCCTCGTGGAGCAGGAGCTGTGGCGGCTCCGGCGCGAGCTTCCGTTCCTCCGGCCTACGGACGACGAGCGCCCCCTGGCCGACACGGACGCCATGAACGTCCGGCACACCAACTTCGCCCTCGTGGCCGCGGAGCTCCACAACAAGGCCGGCGACCTCTACTTCTTCAAGGGCCGCCAGGTCCTGCGGACCCGTACCGAGGATCAGCGAGCGCGTCTGAAGGAGTGGGCGGAGCGGGGGCGAAGCCCGCACGCCGAAGAGCGGCAGTCCCAGGGTGGGGAGGGCTACCTCCTCAAGGCGCACTATCACTACTGCGTCGGACTCCACGAGGTCCGTCGATTCGCGGCGAGAAGACGCGAGTGCTCACCGTACAAGCTCAACCCCCTGACGCCCGAGGGCGAACACGAACATACGTCGTGGGAGACGATCGAGCAGGACGGGCTGCCGGACTACGTCTTCCGCACGGCAGGAAGCAACCTGAACGACATGGCCGAGGCGGGCTACGCTCGGGTCTCGCTGCTCGGCCTGTTCGCGGATCTCAGGGAACGCCTCGACGACGGTTCCATCGAGAACGGCGACGTTGAGCGGGACGCCGCACAGCTGGCCTTGGAGATGACCGGCCGGGTTCGTCACTGGCTCCAGACGTCGGACGAACGGGAAGATCCGGATGAGCGGTCAGCAGATGACGCCATCCGGGTGTCGCTCGCCGGAACGAGCCTCGAGCTCGGCTCGATCTCCGGCTGGCTCGGCGAGTGGACCTCGGGGCAGCAGAAGGACCCCCGTGGCGAGCTGCGTCCGGTGAAGTTCGAAGGGCGCGACGCTCATCACAACGACCTGCAGCGACTCATCCTGTCGCTCGGGAGCTGTCTCGCCGGCGCGCGACTCCTCGAGGACGGCGGCTACCTCGAGGACGCAGGTCGCGAGCTGCTCCAGGTCGCGGACACCGCCAACCGGCTGCTCTGGTGGTGGCGCACGATCGAAGTGATCGTCCGCACGAGCAAAGGCGTCTCGGACGCGAAGCCCGACGCCTCCGACCCGGAGCCCGATGATCCGTTGAAGACATGGTTCGACAGGCTTCATTGGCCCGGGTTGTTCCAAAAAGCCACCGGCGGGGCCCCTTCCCCCGGCACACAGGGTGTCTTCTACCTCCTCGCAGGCGTGGCATCGCACGCCCTGGAGCGGGCGGACCGACTGTTCCGACGCAGCCGCTCAAAGCACGGTCCCCAGGCCGTCGACTGCGATCCGAAGGACGACGCCCTCGTCATCGGAGACGTCATTCCCGTCCGCTCGGTCTCTCTCGCCGCCGGCTTGGGGTTGGTGGCACACAGCAGAGATTGGCCTCGGATCTCATCCGCGATGCGGAAACTCCTCGAGCGCTGGAAGGCCCCCACCCGGTCCCGAGCCCCAGGAACCGGCCAGGCATTCTTCCGCGACATCTTGGAGGCCAACCTGCAGCAGCACAGCTTCCCCATGCTGAACCGCCTGCACGTGCTGAAGCTCCTGATCGACGACACGGCGCTGCACGGCTCGGCAACGGGGGTGTCCGATGAGGCCCTCCTCGGCTGGGCAGATCAGCTCGCGAGGGGCTGCGAGCTGCTCCAGGCCCCGCTCCACTTCACCCCGCAGCTCACCGGGTCGACCTTCGCCCTGCTCTGGTTCCACCTGCCCTCCAAGACCCGCCGCGAGCAGACCTGGATCCGACGGCTGGCGCTGGAGCGGCTCAGCAGGAGCGAGGAGATGTACTCGCAGCGGCGGGGCTACTACAGCACGGTGCGCGAGCTCTACTACCTCTACGACGACTTCAACGACCGCCAGATCCACTTCAACCACGCGCTGCAGATGGCCGGAAGCGAGGTCAACTCCCTCCTCAAGGAGAGCCTGACCAAGTCCGAGCGGCACCACCCCGAGGGCGACGGTCCCATGCAGTGGCGGCTCTGAGCGCTGCGTCCGGCCGGCCGGCTGCCCCCTAGACGATCGCGGCGCTGAAGTGCGGTCACGCACCGCTTGGGGCATCACCCCCTGTTACCATGCACGGCGCACCTGGGCCGCGGGGGGCGGCGGTTCGATTTTGCGCGGGACGCTGCGTGCGCTCGTCCTGCAGGCGCTGATCAGTCGAAGTCGTAAGGATCCGTGCGGAACGTCTCCGCCATCGTCGACTGGTACAGCTGCTCCTTGTGGTCGTCCGAGAGGTTCGACTTGACGATACCCTCCAGCTCCTTGCGCACACGACGCCTCTCCTCAGCGCGCTCCCTGGCCCGCTTGCCCGGGTATTCGAGAGCGGTCTTCCCGAGGCGATACCCGACCATCCCCACGGCCATGGCCGTCGGCATCCAGAAGGGACCATCGCCGATGGCGCCGACCACAATGGAGGCGCCGAGCGCAGCTCCGAGGGTGAGGCTGGAAAACCTATCGAGCCTCCGGGCCTGTTCGCGAACCTGCTCGAGAGTGGCATCCTCTGGGATCCGGCCGGCGCTGACTACATGGCCGAACGCCCACGCCGTGTATACGCCGGCGGACAAGCCCAGCAGCCATCTGGTCGCGTGCAAGGATTCGGTGGTGACATCACCAAACAGCCGAATGATCAGCTCGGGAAACAACTCGGGGAATAGTGACCAATCGAAGAACTCCCATGGCTGTAAGAGGACTAAGGAGACGATAAGGCCGGCCGCGGCGTGCAGACGCGCTCGGAGGAGGGTCGTCCGCCTCAATACGACAGTCTGTTTCACCCTGGCCGTCGCGTCGTCCGCCTTGGCCATCGCGTCGTCCGCCTTCGTCACCGCTTCTTGGGCCCTGGCCATCACTTCGTCCGCCTCGGCCCTCGCGGCGTCCGCCTCGGCCTTCGCTTCGGCCGCCTCGGCCCTCACGGCGCCCGCCTTGGCCATCGCGGCGCCCGCCTCGGCCCTCGCGGCGCCCGCCTTGGCCATCGCGTCGTCCGCCTCGGTCTTCGCTCGGCGCGCTGCTACCGTCGCCGTGCGCGCCTTGGTCGCCGCGTCTTGCGTCTCCGCTTCGGCGGCCTCGGCCTTCGCTTCGGCCGCCTCGGCCTTCGCTGCGTCCGCCTCGGCCTTCGCTTCGGCCGCCTCGGCCTTCGCTGCGTCCGCCTCGGCCTTCGCTGCGTCCGCCTTCGTCACCTCGACCTTCGCCGTGACTTCGTCCACCCCGGCGACCGCTTCGTCCGCCATCTTCATCGCTTCGCGCGCCAGACAGACCGCTTCGGCCGCGTTCGCCCTCGCGTGTTCCGCCGTCATCGCCTCGCCCGGCTTGAACATCGCTTCGCGCGCCTTGGCCATCGCGCGGTCCGCCTTGGCCATCGCGTTGTACGCTGCGTTCCTCGCTTGGTCCGCCTTGGCCATCCCTTCCTCCGTCTGGTTTCACACGACGAGATATGGATCCGTGGGTGCAGCGTAGGGGATAGGAGGAGGGGCAGCGAGCAGGCATTTGCGGGCGATGACACCGGGTCGTGCTGCCGGTTCTGCGAAGGACGAGGACGCCCCCCTTCCTCCGGCTCGCCACGGCGGCAAGTGCGTTGTCGGAGTCGCTACCAATGTACGACAGCGTAAGCCACACACGGCCTTCGATGGCGTTGCGTGGCAGGGTGTCGCTGTCCTGGTCCTTCCGGGGATGCCTTTGCGGCATCGCAGGGGTGATGTGAGCGCTCCATATCGGCGAAGCAGGGAGTGCTGGCGGGGACATGGTGGCTCGGCTCGTGGCGGCGTCTCAGCCCGGCAGCGTCTCCAGCTCCTCCTCGACCTGGCGCAGGATCTCCACCTCCTCGCCGAGTCGCTCGACGGGCTCGGCGAGGTGGTCGCCCAGGGCTGGCAGGTGGGCGGCGTCCAGGCGGGCGGCGTCGAGGCGCACGTTCTCGGCCGCGAGGGCGAAGCCCTCGGCGCTGGCCTTCATGCGGGTCAGCTCGTCCTCCAGCATGCGCACCTTGCGGCGGCGGGCGGCCAGGAGGTCCCTGTTGGTCTCGTAGACCTGCTGGAGGCGTGGGTCGTCGGCGCGGGCGACGCGCTCGTCCAGCTCGGCCAGGGTCGCGTCCAGCTCGCGCACGCCGCCCGGGGCCAGGTCCAGCAGCACGCCGCGGATGCGCGTCGCGCCGTCGACCAGGCGCTCCATGTCCTGCAGCCCCGACTCGAGCTGGAGCCTGGGCTGCTCCGCGTCCTCCAGCGGCGCAAGGGCCGCGCGCGCCTGCTTCACCGCCTCGCGGCACCGACGCCTCAGCGCCGCCCACGCCGGGTCGGACGCCGCGCCGGTCGCATGCTCGACGCCGGCCTCCATCAGCCGCTCCTCGTCGAGGACCTCCTCCGCCCGGGCGATCTCCTCGGCGTGCTCCTTCTTCCAGCCGAGGTAGCCGAGGGTGTGGAGCCCCATCCCCATGCCCCAGCTCACGATGACGTAGAGCGACCACGGCTCGAACGCGCCCGGCTGGGACATCTCGGTGAGGACGTTCAGCGCCACCAGCCCGGCGTTGACGACCGAGAAGGCGCGCAGGTGCCCCTTCCAGCCGCGCTCCTTGGCCCGGGCCTTGCGGACCAGCCGCTCCTCGGGGGACTGGCGCCGCCCGCGCACGGCCTCCAGGACGTCCGCGAGGATCTCCGGCGGGGACAAGCCCGGGCCGCCGGGGCGGTGCCGCTCGTGGGTCCGGTCGCGGTGTCGGCTCATGGGTCCTCCGATCGGCCGCCAACCTACACCACCCGGACGCGGCCGGAAACGAAGCCGGCTGCGGCGGCCGCGCGACCCGGGGGTTGCGTCGCCCGGGCGCGCTCGCCATGCGGTCCGCCCGTCACCGCAGGGGGCACCACGTGGACGATCCCGAGCAGCTCAGCCCGACCGAACGCATCTCCCACCTCCTGGAGACCGCGGAGGAGGGGTCGCCCCGCCACCGCGCGCTCACCGCGGCCCTGGACTTCAAGGGCAGCTGGATCGAGCTGGCTGGCCACCTGGAGGAGATCGCGCGGGAGCGGCTCTGGAAGGACTGGGACCACGCCAGTCTCGACACCTACTGCCGGAGCGAGCTGCAGCTCACGAAGAGCGAGCCCGCCGCCTGCGCGACGAAATCTCGAGCCTCGTCACCGCGGAGGACGAAGGATAGCGTTCGGCTGCCGCGCGCGGCCCCTGTCACGGACGAGGAGGAGAGGGTGCGGTCCTGGATCGGATGGACGCTGGCGGCGACGCTCGCGCTGGTCGCGTGCGACGGGTCGAGCACCTCGGCCGTCGGTGACGCCGTCGCGACGCCGCAGGCGGACGTGGCGGACGCGGCGGACAGCAGCGAGGCCGACGTGACCCCGCAGCCGGACGTGGTGGATGCGCAGGACGGCGGCGAGCCCGACGCGACGCCTCCAGCCGACGTCGCAGATGCGCAGGACGGCGACGAGCCCGACGCGGCGGAGCCGGCCGGAGAGCCGATGTCGACATGCGCGGGCAGCGACGACTGCGCCGGGACGAGCCAGTGCGTCGGCCACACCTGCCCCGAGTCGCCGGACGCGGTCGGCCGCTGCACGGACCCGACGCGGGACGTGTGCGGGTGCGGTGCCGTGTGGGACGGCTGCGAGACGGCGGGGACCACCTGCCTGGCCGCGGGCTGCGACTACCCGGGCCTCTGCGTGACGCCCGAGGAGATGCGCACCATCTGCGAGAGCGGCGACGCGGGCTGCTTCGAGTGCCCGTGGTGCGACGGCGAGTTGTGCATCGAGGCTCCGGAGCCCGAGTGCTGGGAGGGGGCCAGCGGCCTCCACGTGTTCACCCAGGAGTGGACCGGCTGCGCCCCGGACGGGAGCTGCCGGTTCAGCGCGTCGTCGGTGCACTGCGCCCTCGGAGAGGCCTGCGCGGACGCCGCGTGCGGGTCCTTCGAGGAGGCCTGCGACGCGCCGCCCGCGGAGGCGGTGGGCGCCTGGAAGCGCACCGGCGTCGTCGCCGATCTGCCCGACCTGGGCCCGACGCCGGTCACCGCCGCGCACTGCCTGATGCTCGGCTTCGACCAGGCCCTGGAGCCGCTGAACCTGGAGGAGACCGGGCTGCTCCACGGCATGCTGGTCACCGACTACCCGGACACGTGGACGGGGTGCCTCGTGGCGGCGGGGGACGCCTTCCGGATGGACGTGAAGACCTGCCAGGTGACCTGCTACGGCCACGACGAGCAGCCGGGCCTCCTCGGGACGCTGACCGTCGGGGACGGCGAGCTGGTGGTCCGGCGGAAGGGCCGGGTCTACCGGGCCTGGACCGGCGAGCCGGCGTGCGACGACGTGCCCGAGGAGGGCTACCAGGACGTGGACCTCACCCTGACCTACGCCCCCGCACCGTAGCCTCCGCGGGACCTGCGGCCCGAGCACGGCCGCCTGGTGGTGCTCCGAGGCGGGGGTGGACTACCCTCGACGGACCCACACGATCACGGAGGAGCGACCATGCGCGTCATCGTCATCGGTGCGACCGGCACCATCGGCAGCGAGGTCGTCGAGGCGCTGGGCGGGGAGCACGAGGTCATCCGCGTCAGCCGCACCAGCGGGGATCGGCAGGCCGATCTCACGTCCCGAGCGTCCCTGGAGGCGCTGTTCGACGAGGCGGGGAAGGTGAACGCGGTGGTCTGCGCGGCCGGCGAGGCCAGGTTCACGCCCCTGGGCGAGCTCACGGACGAGGACCTCGAGGCGAGCCTGCGGAGCAAGCTCATGGGCCAGGTCGACCTGGTGCGCGTGGCCCGCGAGCGGCTGGCGGACGGCGGCTCCATCACCCTCACCAGCGGCGTGCTGGCCCGGCAGCCCATGGAGGGCAGCGCGGCCGTGTCCCTCGTGAACGCGGGCATCGAGGGTTTCGTCCGGGTGGCCGCGCTCGAGTCCGAGCGGGGCGTGCGCATCAACGTGGTCAGCCCCGGCTGGGTCTCGGAGACCATGGAGCAGATGGGGATGGACGGCTCCAAGGGCACGCCGGCCGCCGACGTGGCCCACGTCTACGTCCGGGCCGTGGAGGGGAAGATGAGCGGCGAGGTCCTGGAGGTCATCGGACACGAGTAGAGCACCGAACGACCGTGCTCCCGTTGGGCTACCGGCGATCTCCGGCGCCTCGGCCTGCCGCGACCGCTGCGCCATGCCTTCTGGCATTCCGGCTGACGCCGGCTCTCCTGGCCCGGCGGGCCAGCGCCGCGCTGCTTCGCAGCGCCTTCGGGACGCGGCACCGGCGCTGCGCGCCTGGCCGATCCACGCGTATTTCCCTCGGAGACCCGCGGTCCGCACGCCCGATCGGTGCTCTGGTGGTCTGGGCGCGGCAGCTCGAGGGCGCGCTCCAGGAGGCGCTCCAGGCCCAGCTCGTCGGAGAGGGCGCGCAGGGCGTCCTCGTCGATGCCGGTCCAGGCGGGGGCCTCGTCGTCGATGGGCGCGTCGGTGCGGAGGGTGGTGAGGCGCTTGTAGAGGCCGGCCTCTCCCCGGTGCTCGCGGAGGGTCGCGGCCAGGCGCTCGGCGCCGCGCACGTCCACGTTCCAGTCGCCGGGGTCGTCGGGGATGTCCTCCAGCCGCCCGTAGCGGGCCGAGACCGCGGAGGTGGACCTGGGGCCCCAGTCCTCCAGGCCCGGGATGGCGTCGGAGGCGTCGCCGGCCAGCGCCAGGTAGTCGGGGATGGAGGCCGGGGCCACGCCCCACCGCTCGCGGACCGCGTCCTCGTCGAGGAGCCTGTCGCCGCGGCGGTCAAGGAGGACCACCCGGTCGCCGCGCACGAGCTGGGCGAAGTCCTTGTCGGCCGAGGCGACGAGGGTCCGGTCGAAGTCGCCCGCGAAGCGGTCCGCGGCCGTGGCGATGGCGTCGTCGGCCTCGAAGTCCCGCATGCGCCAGACGGTCATGCCCAGGGCCCGCAGCGCCCGGTCGGCGGGCTCGAGCTGCGCCCGGAGGGCGTCGGGGACTTCCACGCCCTCCTTGTAGGGCGGGAAGAGCTCGTTCCGCCACGACTCGACCCCGTCGTCCGTGGCGCACGCGACGAAGCGCACCTCCCGGTCCCGCAGCAGCGCGATGAGGGTGTTCACCAGCCCGTAGACGCCGCCCACCTCGCGCCCGTCGGGCGCCTCCAGGGTCGGCAGGGCGTGGAAGGAGCGGAACAGCTCGTAGGTGGCGTCCACCAGGAAGAGCTCGCGGTCGGCGCCGGTCGTTCGAGGGGGCATCACGGCTCCAGGCGTGGGTGCGGACGGGCGCTCGAGGATAGCCCCTCCCCGGCGCCCCGGACAGGTGGGCGGGGAGGCACGACCGGCCGGTTCCGCGCCCTGGCTGGCGTCCGGGTCCCGACCGCCACATGGTGCGCGTTCCGACTCGCCCCGGGAGGTCCCCTTGACGATGCCATCGCCCGTCCGCGTCCGTCCGTGCCCGCCGTGGGTCGCGTGGCTGGTGCCCTGCCTGCTCCTCGTCGCGTGCGACGGGGGCGGCGGCGAGGAGGTCCGGCCGGGCTGCGACGAGGGGTTCGAGGAGGGCCCGGGCGGCGCCTGCCTCGCCACGGGGCCCGGCTGCGCGCAGGGGCTCGACACGGACGGGGACGGCTTCTGCGACCGCGAGGGCACGGACTGGAGCCGCGAGGCCCGCATCCCGGCCGGGGGCGACCGCGCCGACATCTACGGGCTCGGTGCCGCGCTGCCGGAGGTGGCCTCGCGCAGGCTCGGGCACACGCTCACCCGGCCGGTCGACGTGTCGGGCGCGCGGCTGCCCTGGCCACCGCTCCAGCGCATGCCGGACCCGGCGGCGACGGACGAGGACACGCTCGACATCCAGCGCCTGACGCGCCAGGTCCTGGGCTTCGGCACCACCGACGAGATGTTCGGCTGGCTCGGGCTGGCCCGCGCGGACGGGCCGGAGGCCACGCTCGGCGTCGCTTGGCCCGCCGGGGTGCAGCCGGGCGACTACCTGGGGCACGGGCGGGTGCAGACGTCGAGGGGCGAGGCCCTGTCGTTCTCGTGCGCGACGTGCCACACGGCCGAGCTGTTCGGGCGGACGGTGGTCGGCCTGACCAACCGGCACGCGCGCGCCAACGAGTTCTTCCACCTGGCGCGGAGCTTCTTCCCCACCCTCACCGAGGACGTCTTCGTCGAGGTGACGGGCGCGAATGCGGACGAGGTGGCGCTGTTCCTGCGGGCCCGGGACAGCCTTGAGGCCGTGGGGAGCCGCGAGCCCCAGGTGCTCGGGCTCGACACGTCCCTCGCCCAGGTCGCCCTCAGCCTGTCCCGCCGCGAGGAGGACGCGTACGCCACGCGGAGCGACGAGCTGGAGAAGCACCCGCGCGACAACGCCCTGAGCACCCTGGTGGCCGACAGCAAGCCGGCCGTCTGGTGGACGCTCAAGTACAAGACCCGCTGGCTGTCCGACGGGTCCATCGTCTCCGGCAACTTCGTGCTCACGAACTTCCAGTGGAACGAGCTGGGGCGGGGCACGGACCTGCGCGAGCTGGAGCAGTGGTTCCAGGGCAACCGCCACCTGGTGGAGGAGCTGACCGCCGCCGTCTTCGCGACGACGGCGCCCCGGTGGGTCGACTGGTTCGGGGCCGACAGCGTCGACCTGGAGGCCGCGAAGCGGGGCCAGGCGCTGTTCGAGGGGACGTGCGCCACGTGCCACGGCACCTACGACAAGGGGTGGACGCCGCCGACGCCGACACCCGCACGCCCGAGGAGCTGCTGGCCACCACGCGCGTCTGGTACCACGAGCAGACCCCGGTGGTGGACGTGGGGACGGACCCCCAGCGCGCCCAGGGGATGGCCGCCTTCGCGGGCCGCCTCAACGACCTGGCCATCTCGCAGTGGATGGGCACGGTGGTCGAGGTCCAGCAGGGCTACGTCCCGCCGCCGCTCGACGGCGTGTGGGCGCGGTACCCGTACCTGCACAACCAGAGCGTCCCCACCCTGTGCGACATGCTCACGCCGGGGCCGGACCGCCCGGAGGTGTTCTGGATGGGTCCGGCCGACGACCCGGAGACGGACTTCGACATGGCCTGGCGGCTAGTTTCCATAAAGAGGGATTCTCAGACGTTGGGCCGGTGCCCGATGGGGCGGCCTGGGCCTCTATCGCGAACCATCGCGGCTGGGTCGTGGCCCCAATGAGCTCGCTTGGGGGGCGCTCGCGGGGTCTCGGACATCGATCGGCGTCGCTCCGTTCATGCCGAGAGCGCAGAGGTGCGGGCGTCTTCCGTCACGTAGGCCTCCCGATCCCAGGCCTCGTACACCACGCCGTGGGCGCCTCGCCCCAGGGGCCGCAGCACGTCGTATCGCCTCCGGAGACCGGGAGGCGGACCTGCCGCGTCGACCCCGCCGGAGTCGCCGCCCGCCGGGACGCCGTCAATCACGGCAGGCGCGGCTCGGACGAGACGGTGCGCACCCCAGCGGCGACGCGGGCGCACCCGGGGGGCGGCTCCGGCTCGGACGGCGATGGAGCCCGAGGTGGACGAGGAGCATGGCGGGAGCATGCCCCGCTCCCCCCCACCCCACAACCGGCATCGGGCGGAGGGGCGTGACCGCCGCTACTCCCCCCAGCGCGTCGGGTCGCGGACCACGTCGCAGTCGACGAAGGTCGCGCCGGCCGGGTTGCGGAACGGGCTCCAGCAGTACTCCAGCACGAACGCGATGTACTCGATGTCGATGCGGTCGTCGCGGTGCTCCGGGTACAGGCCGCCGTCGCGGAAGTTGTAGACGCCGTCGGCGACCGACGGGTCCCACAGGTCCCAGCGGGGGAACTCCTCGAAGTCGTCGATGGTCCGCAGGTAGAGGTCGTGGATCTGGCGCGCCTCGTCCGACGTCAGGGGGTAGCCCACGCTGGCGCTCGTGATGAGCCAGTGCGTGATCTCCTTCTCCCACGCCGCGTCTTCCCGGCCGGGCTCCTCGGTGTCCGGGTCGCGGTAGCCCTCGAGGCGGGTGACGAGCCCGCCGAGCAGGTCCCTGGCGACGTCGGCGTGGCCGCGGACGAGCGCGAGCGGGATGGCCGCGATGTGGAAGTGGACGATGATGTCGTAGTTGAAGAAGTGGCCGGACCCGGCGATGCGGTCGTAGGGGCTGCCCTGGCCGTCGCCGCAGTCCACGTCCAGGGGCTCGCCGTGGCCCAGCAGCGCGCTCCCGAGCCGCGCGTCGCACTCGGCGTCCGGGAAGACCCCGACGTAGTTCACGAAGCTGTCGAGGTCCTGGTCGTCGACGAACACGGGGTTCCCCTCCGCGTCCTTCGTGCGGATGAGGTAGCCCTGGTCCACGATGTCGGCGGCGAACCGCTCCAGGAGGTCGAGGGCCTCGGCCGCGACCTCGCGGACCTCCGGGTCGGGGGCCAGCTCGGCCACGTACGGCAGCCACGCCGCCACCCGGAAGAAGTACGGCACGTCGTCCTTCGAGCGCTTGTTCGTGACCCAGATGTCGCCCCACGTCGGGTTGTGCTCGTAGCGGAAGCGGTCGGCGTTCCACCCCTCGTAGGGGAAGTACCACTCGGTATAGTCGACCGCCTTCTGCTTGCCGCTCGGCAGCACGAACTCGTGATTCTGCGTGATGATGTTGCGCGCCATGAGGAAGTCGATGGGGTCGTCCTCGTCGTGGACGAAGCCGAGCGTCACGGCGTGGATGGACCGCGTGAGCTGCTCGACGAGCGCCGCCGCCGCCGCGTCGCCGCTGCTCATGTACCCGCCGATCGCCTGCGCGAGGGCCAGCATGGTCGGCACGGCGTTGTTGTGGCTGCCCCCGTCCTCCTTGTTGTTGACGAAGGTGACCAGGTCGCCGGTCTTCACGGCCTCCACGTCGTGCCACCAGATCAGGTACCCCGGCAGGCCCGTCGAGGCGTCGGTCCCGTGCGTCGTCTCGTAGACCCACGTGTAGTAGTCCATCTGAGCCAGCAGGCCGGTGATCCGCCGGGTGAAGGTGGCCACCTCCTCGTCCGTGAGCGGCGTGCCCACGTCCGGGCGCTCGAACTCGAACGGAAGCGCCAGCGGCAGCCCGCCGGGCGTCGTGGGCACCCCGTCGTCGTCGGCGTCGGCGCCCGTGTCCTGCTGGGTGGTCACGTCTTCGGTGGCGTCCGGACCGGCCGTCTCCGTCGGGACGTCCTGCGCCTGGGCCGCGTCGGGCTCGCCGGCGCCTTCCCCACCACCGCAGCCGAGCAGGGCGAGGAGTAGCAGAGAGAGCGCAGGGCGGGCGAGTCGGATCATGTCGTGCCTCCAGGTCGTCGGGACCGTACCGCGACCCCCGGCACGCTGCGATCACCCAGCGGGCCGCGACGAAACCGCCCCGGGTGGACTTGTCGTCCGTGGGCGCGGTGATAGAAGCAGCCCTCCACCCACGAGGACGCCATGCACATCTCCATCTCCGAGGCCATCCACGCCCCGATCGAGGCCGTCTTCGACGCCATGACGGATCCGGAGGGCCACGCGGAGCGCATCCCGGCCATCACCCGCTGCGAGGTGCTGACCGACGGGCCGGTGGGCGCGGGCACGCGCTTCCGCGAGACCCGGGTCATGTTCGGCAAGGAGGCCACCGAGGAGATGGAGTTCACGGAGTTCGACCGGCCGCACGGCTACCTCCTCGAGGCGCACTCCCACGGCATGAACTACCGGACGCGCCACACCCTCACCCGGGAGGGCGACGCGATCCGTGTGACCCTCGACTTCCACGGCACCCTGCAGAACCCGGTCGCCCGCGTGATGGGCCTCCTGGCCGCTAGCCCGGGATTCTCACGAGACGTCGAGCGAAGCGCCGGGAGGCGTCCGTGGATCCGGCGTGGCGCGGACTGGAGGCGGGCGTTAGCGGCGCCACGCGCCGCAGCGCCGGCCCGGAGGGCCGGAAGAGCCGGGGAGCGAAGCGACCCGGAGTATTTGCAGTACGTCGAGCCCGCCGGAGGGAGCACGCGCCGGAGACGCGGGCGGATCCCAAGCTGCAGCCGGCGGATGGTGAGAAGGCCGGGCTAGTTTCCATAAAGAGGGATTCTCGGACGTTGGGCCGGTGCCCGAGCGGTCGTCGTGGGCTCGATCGCGAACGATCGCGTCTGGGTCCTGGCCACGACCGAGTTCGAGATGCTGGAGCCCTTCGACGCCCCGGAGCACCCCATCATCGACTGGGAGACGACCATCGGCTTCCGTCTCGTGTCCTTCGCGTCGCTCGACTACATCTTCAAGCTGCTGAGCGACCGCGAGCGCTCGCCCGACCTCCAGACGGAGCACCGGCTGCTGCTCCGCTTCACCTGGCGGATCCTGTAGCCCGGCCCTCGGGGGGCGAAAAGTGAGTAGTGAGTAGACTTGACCCCGATGGGTCGGACCCTGGCGGGTCTTACGGGGCGGGGAGGAGCCAGGCGAGGGCGACCTTCGCGAGGAGGGGGGAGGCGACGCCGATGGCGATGCTCACCAGGGTGCCGACGAGGTAGTACTCGGCGAACCGCGGCTCCGAGCCGGGCGGGCCGTCCCGGCGGCGCTCGGCGGCGACGCGGACCTCGGGATAGCGCACGATGGTCTTCACGCCGACGAGGACCGCGAGCAGCGTGGGCACCTGGAAGGCCACGGCCATGTAGACGAGGAAGCGCTCGGACACCCCGATGACCCGCCCCGCGCCGAGGGCGCCGGGGCCGCCCAGGTCGGCGTTGACCAGGCGCAGGCGGTTGAGGAGCCACCCGGTGAAGGCGCCGCCGGCGCCCAGGCTGAAGCCGAGGGCCGCGGCGTGGATGGCGATCACGACGAGGTGCTCGGCGACCGGGCTCACGGCAGCGTCCTCCAGGCCCGCTTCAGGGCTTCGTGCCCCTCGAGGTAGAGGTCCAGCTCCGCAGACCCGAGGCGCTTGTGGACTCCCTGGGCGCTCAGGCCGAGGCGCTCGCCCACCTCCTCGTACCGCAGGCCCTCGAGCACGAGGGCGACCGTCTGCCAGTGCCGCTCCGTCCACCCGAGCAACAGCCGGTCCATGTGGACGAGAAGCGCGTCACGGACCGGGTCCTGCGCACCGTCGTCGAAGGCCGTCAGCCGGGGCTGCGCCGTCCCCGGCGAGAACGGGTCGGTGTGGGAGCGACGCCCTCGAACCGCCGGGTAGGCGGCCGCGCGGAGCGCCTCCCGGGCGCGGTGGAAGGCCGGACCGTCCTCGGCGTACGGGGACGCGTCCGAGCGCACGACGAGGGCGCCGCGACCCAGGCCGCAGCGCGTCATCACGCCCGGGACGTCCCGTGAACCGGCTGCCAGGCGCGCGCGGAGCAGCAGCACGCGGTCCAGGGACTCCGGCTCATCGGGGAGGTGCCACTCGAACTCGTCTCCGCCGCTGAAGCGGAAGCCCACGTGGTCGCCGGCCAGGCGAACGACGCGCTCCTGCAGGCGTCGTCGCTCGGCGTCCGCGAGATCCCGCGACCGCACCACGTCGGCGATCACCGCCAGCCGTTGCTCCTCCACGGCCCCTCCACCTGACACCCGGCTCAGATCAACCATCAAGGGTAGATAGTCACGCTTTCAACCGTTAGCGGATGAAAGGGCCGCTGTCAACTCAACCGCACGGGGTTGATCTGGCCGTTATACACTCAGAGCGGTTGTGTCGGGCTGCAGGGGCCGGTGGTGCGGCCGGGTCACGGGCGCTTCGGCGCCGGCGGGGCGTCGTCCCCGAGCGGGAGGAAGAACCGGAGCGGCTGCCGCAGGGCGAGGCGGCCCAGGCTGCGGAGCTCGAGGCGCCAGTCGACCCCGGCGACCTTGCGGGACTCGATGGCGACGGCGAGGGTGAGCCCGAAGCTCACCACGAAGTTCACCAGGCCGATGAGGAGGACGGCGCCCAGGAGTCCCGCGACGGCCCGGACGGTCTGGAGGCCGTCGAACTCCAGGATGGCCAGGGTGTAAGTTGGGGGTCGGGTCGCAATTTGTTGACTTGGCACCTACCGGCCGAGCTCGCACGCATCGCCCCCGCCAGGCCTCCACCCGAACCCGAGCTCGACCGCCACGCGGCGTAGCTGCACGCCGTGGCCCATCCTGGCGCGTTACCGCCAGCATCCAGGCCGTGCTGCGTCGCCTCGTCCTGGCGCTCCTCGCGTGGTACCAGCGACGACTCTCCCCACGGCTTCCGCCCGCGTGCTTCTAAGAGCCCACCTGCTCGGAGTACGCACGGCGCGCCGTGATCCGGTACGGCGCTCTCCGTGGACTCCGCATGGACTGGCGCCGCATCCGCGGCTGCCGCGAGGGCTGTGACGGCGGCTACGACCCGCCCGAGCCGCGGGAGGAGCTGCAGGGACCCCGCCTGCCGAGCCCCGATTTGCTCCCACCGGCCTACCGGGACCCGTCTCCGTAGAGCTGGTCGTAGGACGATGGCCAGGGTGACGGCGGCGGGCGGGTCGACTCAACCCTCGTCGAGAAGCCCGGCCAGCTCGGCCAGCTCCGGGTCGCGACGATGATACCCGGTCGCTTGGACGAGCTCGCGGGCCGTGGCGTAGTGCTCCGCAGCCGCGTCGCAGTCCGCGGTGGCGAGGGCGAGGCGGGCGGACTCCAGCGCGTGGTCGGCGAGGAAGAGCCTCATGCCGCTCCTTTCGGCGATGGTGTGGACCTCGTGGAGGTCCTTGCGGGCCTCGTCGTGGTCGTCGAGATCACGGCGAAGCGCGGCGCGGGCGAGGAGGCCGCGAGGGAGCTCCTGCTGCTGTCCGGCGGTGCGGAGACCATCCACCGCCTGGTCGAGGGAGGGGGCAGCCGCGTCGAGGTCGCCGAGCGCGTGCGCCGCCCGCCCGAGGGTCAGGTGGTCGAGCCCGATGTCGAGGAGCGAGTCGCTCGGAACGCGCCAGTCGAAGAACCTCTCCGCGCGCCGTCGCGCCTCGGCCGGTTCGCCCCGCGTCAGGTGGAGGTCGCAGTACTGGTAGCCCTGGACCGAGTACAGGTACGCGTACCGAGGCTGTCGCTCGGCCTGGAGCCGCTCCGCCTGGGCGAAGAGCTCCCGCGCGGCGTCGAGCCGACCCTGCTGGTGGAGGACGTCCGCGAGGGTAGTGCGCTTGGCGAGGCGCTGGAAGTCATCGCCGCTCCGGTCGGCATGCTCGACCGCCTCGCGGGCCCGGGCCTCGGCCTCGGCGAGCCGTCCGAGGGTCGCCAGGAGCTCGGCGAGGTTGCCGGCATCGATCGCGGCGTTCGGCCACTGCTGCCGCGCTACACACATCCGCAGCCCGGCCTCCATCGGCTCCACCGCCTCCGCGAGCCGTCCGAGGGCTCGGAGAGCGAAGCCCGCCCAGCTCAGCAGCACGGCCTGCAGGTGCTCGGGCAGCGACGGCTCCGGCGTCTCCCACGGCTCCCGGAAGAGGTGCGCCAACGCGGCCAGGTCGGAGCCGAACGAACCGAGCTGGTCTGTCAGGTAGGCGTCGTTGCCCCTCTGCACCCGCCGCCAGTACACCTCGCGGAGCGCCTCCAGATGCCGCCCTGCCGCACAGCCGTGCGCGATGGCCCGGAACAGCGGCTCCATCTCGTCCAGCGTGTCGGGGTGCTCCTCGTCCGGCCTGGCCCGGAAGTGCTCGAACAGTCGGTCGTTCGCCTCGCGCCACGCCTCGGCGTGCTCCGCCCGGAGCCGCTCGGCGGCGTGCTCCCGTACCAGCGGGTGGGCGTCGAGCGAGCCCTCGTCCTCGCGCCGAACCAGCCCGAGGTCGGCCAGGTGCTTCACGGCCCGTGTCCAATCAGCACCGCTCGCAAACCACGGTTGGGGCCGCTTGAACCAGCGGGCCCACCACGGAATCGGTCGAGCGGTCAGCCCCGCGATGGGCGGGTCCGCCCGGACGGCGGCCAGCGCCTCGGCGTCCGCCGGCCGGTCGAACAGGCCGACCAGTCGGAGCGCCGCGACATGCGCCGGATCCAGCCGCTCCTCGTGCGCCCGCAGCACCCGTCGCGCGTGCCCGCCGAGGTCCTCGTCCACGAGCAACGGTCCGACCGTGTCCCGCCTCCGGACGTCGCCGTCGCAGTAGGTCGCCAGCAGGCCCGCCAGCAGGTGGAGCGCCAGGGCATGGCCCCCGAACTCGCGCGAGGCGGCCCGCAGATCGCCGTCGCTCCCGTCCACGCCGCGCTCGGCCAGCAGCGCCGCCCCGGTGGCCTCGCCCAGGTGTGCGAGCTCCCGTCGCCGGAGCGTCGTCCCGTTCGAGGGGTCCAGGTCCGCCACCGGGAGCCGCGTCGTGACGAGGCACAGCCCGTCGATCCGGCCCGCCAGCTCCTTGAGGAGCGTCGCCAGCGCCGGATCCCGGAGCCGCCCGCCGACCTCGGGTGCGCTCCGCGGGTGCTGCATCGGCTCCAGCCCGTCGAACACCAGCAGCGTCCGCTGCCCGCGAGCCAGCTCGGCCAGCCGCTCCGCCTTCTGGAACGGCGAGCCGGCCTCCGGCTCCGGATCCCCGAAGAACTGAAGCGCATGGTCGACGAACCGATCCGCCGACACCTGCGCATCCTCCCGGGCCCCCTGGCTGTAGAAGGACCACGCGAACACCGCCTCCGCGCCACCGAACCCGTCCCGGGCCTTCTCGTGCACCCACCGCGTCGCCAGCGACGTCTTCCCCACCCCGCCCCACGCCACGAGCGACACGACGTGGGTTCCAGGATCCTCCCAGGCCTCGTCGAGCAGCTCGAGCTCCGCCTGCCGGCCGACGAAGGTGTCGCTCGTGTGCGGGAGAGCGGCGACGGACACCCTCCGGGGCACCCGGGGCCGGACGTCGATGAGCCGGAGGATCTGCTCGGCGACGCGGTCCCAGTCCGCCTCGTCTTCGACGAACGCCGAGTGGATCCGGCGGGTGCCGTAGAGCGGCCTCACGTCCTCGCCCGGCCGACATCCCACGTAAATGGGGATCAGGCGGTGCGTCCCCTGCCTCTCGCGGACGTACTGGATCGCGCTCGCCACCTCCTCCCGCACGTAGTGCGCCCCGACCGAGTCCTCGGTGACGATCGCCGCCACGATCCGCGAAGCCGCCAACGCCCCGTCGATCGCGTCGTCCCAGAACTGTCCGAGCTCCACCCGCTCGAAGTCCACGAACACCCGACACCGGCCGTGGTCGAGCCGGTCGTACAGCTCCCGCGCGTGCTCCGCGTCCGCGCCGGCATGCGCGATGAAGACGTCCCAGCGCTCTCGCTCCCCGACCACGTCGACGCTCCCAGGTCTGCTGGCGGTGGCGGTGCAGCGTACCACCCATGGTGCTCGGCGCCACCGAGTACACGACCGCGCGTCCGTCACCTGTGGTGGTCGGCATGTCCGCAGCAGCCCGCCAACGAGTCGCGTTCGACGATACCCGCGCCAGCACCTACCGGAAGATCAGCGAGGCGATCGCCCTCCGGTCGGATGACGGGATCACCTTCCACAAGGGCTGGGGGGAGCAGCAGTGCAGGGAGGGATCCTGGGTGCTGGCTCCCGTCGGCGAGGACGGACAGCCCACGGGCGACGTCCATGGCTGCGATGCGGACGTCTTATCCGAGCTTCCGGATGGCGTCGTCGAGCACGCGGGCTCCCCGAGTCCCGTCGTCGAGCCGCTTCCGACGACGCCGCAGGGTCTTCGTCGTGGTCTTGCGCATCCAGGTGGGGACCTTCAGAGAGGCGACCCTCGCGGCGTGGTGCTCAGCCGCGTCCCAGTCCCCTGCGGCGCACGCGAGCTCCAGGCGCGTCGCCGCTTGCCAGTATCGCTCGTCCACGCGCCGAGGAGTCGGTGCACGGTCCACCGCGAAGCGTACGGCGGGCAAGAGGAGCTGCAGCGCCGCATCGTCCTCCTCGCTCCCGCGATCCTGCCGCAACATGACGGCATTCACCCCGGGGTAGTAGTCCCGTGGGTCCGCTCGAAAGCCGGCCTCGTAGGTCTCGATCGCTCGTTGCATGGCCGCTTCGGCTTCGTCGGCGCGATCCGCCGCGCGCTCGGCCTCCGCCCGTCCCTTGTGGATGCGCCCCGCGATTCCATGGGTCTCGCTCGTCCACTGCTCCGGCTGCAAGGCCTCGAGCGTCCGGAACGCCTCGTTTCGAAGACGCTGCGCCCTTGTTCCCTCCCCGGCCTTGCCCGCCGCCTCCGCGAGCCGGTTGAGGGCGAAGGCGAGCTGCTCGATCGCGACGGGCGTTCGTTGGAGCTCGCGCGGCATGCGGTCGTAGAGCGCGACCATCTCGTCGTGTGCCTCGATCTCCCGCAGCCCGAGGAAGACGGACAGCAGCGCGGAGTGGAGCTGAGGGACGAGCCCCGGCGCTTCCAGCAGCTCGTCGCCCAGTGCGCGCAGGGTCGCACGCGAGTGCTCCTGGTCGGGGTCGTCCAGCGCCGCACGGACGCGCTCGCCCACCTGGCTCGCGTACTCCATTCGTTCGAGGAAGATGTCGATCTTCTCATGCTGCACGCCGCCGTCAGGATGCGCACTCGTGACCTGGAGCAGCGGGTTGTCCGACGGCAGCTTGCCCGCGAGCGCAGCCCGGAGCTGCTCCTCGACCACCCCCGTCAGACGCGCCCCGGCCTCGTCGTCGAGCCCTCCGTCCGCCGCCAGGTCGTAGGGGTGGACCCGGAGCGGCTTCAGGTCGAACGGGAGATGCTCCATGAACGGCCGGGCGCAGAGCAGGATCGTCGCGCGGGCGCCGCCGCCGTGCCTGACGCCGAGCTCGTAGGCCACGTTGGGGTTCGCCAACGTCAGATCCGCCACGACGTACTCGGCGAGCAGGAGGCTCTCGAACATCGTCCGGTGGATGAACCCGCCCGGACGCTCCAGGTCCCCGCGGTGACACTCGAGCCCCACCTTCGCGACTCCGGCCTCGATGAACGCGAAGATCCGGTCGAAGTCGATGCATGGTCCGTCCCGACCGGGAGGACGCTTGGCCCCGAAGGGCATCGCGACGAAGACCATGGGCGGGGGAGGCTGTGAGCTCATCGAACCACCTCGGGTGCGGGCCTCGATTCTACGACCGACCCCTCACGGGTCGAATGCGCGTGGGAAGTGCTCGTCACGAACCTGCTCCCGTGCGGCGATGGCGCCGAGCTCCCGATGCGCCTGTACCATGGCGGCGTCGTCCAGGCGGGCCATCCTCGCGAGGCGCTTGCGCGGCAAGTCGTCCGAGCCGACGCCCAGGTGCCGGCCGAGCCAGTCCGTGGTGAGCTCCACGTCGTAGCGCCGATACTGCAGGAGCGGCTCCCCACCGAGCAGGTCCCCGTCGAGCCGTTCGATCTCGCTGTCGATGTGCCGTGGCGTCGGCGTCCGCGACAGCCACTGCAGGATCGTCTCCGTGAGCGCGCCGGCATCGTCCATCATGGACAGAAGCGCCCTCACGGCCTGCGTCGGCGGCCACCGGGACGGCTTCCGTTCGGGATCCGGACGACCCGTCCCCACGGACACGAGCAGCAGGTCGTCCGGCCCGAGCTTCCAACCCAGCCCGTACCCGCTCAGCCCGACCGTCATGAGCGCTTGCAGAGCCGGGTTGTTGAACGGGCTCACACCGCCGTCGAGGAACATGGGCGCGGTCTCGCTCCGCCGCTGCCAATCGACTTCGAAGCGCTCCGGCTGGAAGTAGACCGGCGCGGCCGTGCTGGCGCGCACCACTCGCCAAAGCGGAAAGTCGCTGTTGGCCATCCACGGCGATCCCGCCTCCCCCGCGTAGAACTTCCCCCAGGGGATGTTGTTCAGCGGCCACGGGCTCGTCGTGTCGAAGCGCTTGGCGACGACGAGGAGCCCCGTCGTGAGCTCCGGGCTGCCGAGCCGGGTGTGCTCGCCGAGCACGCGGCGAAGATGTCGCTCCAACGGCTTCGGCGAGAACCTCGGACGCAGGAGCCCACCGAGAGCGAAGCGAGGGCGGAACACGTCCCTCGCCAGTCTCCGGTACATCTCGCGCAGCGTGTCGACCGAGTAGCCCATCGCCAGCGAGGCCGCGATGATCGCCCCCGTCGAGGTCCCGGCGATCAGATCGAAGTAGTCGCGCAGCCGAAAGGCCTCCGGGTCCCGGGAGCGCTCCCGCAGGATCGACTCGATCCGGGCCAGGTACTCCAGCGAAAGTGCGCCCCGCACTCCGCCCCCGTCCAGCGCCAGGATGCGCTTCGGGCGCACCTCGGGCGACAGGTGTCGCTCCAGCGTCTCCATGGGAGCGTTCATGACACGTCTCCTTCGCCATGACCGTACAGAATCAGCGCGACTTTGACAGGGGCACGAGTGGAGTGCCGAGCTCTCTGCAGGTTTCGGGCTGTGCCCCAGGGCGCGCCCGGCGAGGCGGTTGTCCTCGAAAGCCCGGTCTGCGACATTGGCGCGTGACGCGCTGCGAGGTGGGGTGGTGGTCTCCGAGGCGATCGAGACGAGCGACGGGCGACCGCGCCCGGTCTTCCTGTCCTATGCGCATGACGACCGGGAGGCGGCCGAGCGGCTCATGGGCGAGCTGGAGCTCTGGGGCGTCCCGGTCTGGAAGGATGACCGCAACCTCCGGCGCGGCGATCGGCTGGATCCGAGGATCAGCGAGGCGATCCAGGGCGCCCGGGCGCTCCTGCTCCTCGGCACGCCGAGGGCCCTGGCGAGCGGCTACATCGCCAAGGAGATCGGCTGGGCGCTGAAGGCGGAGCGGCGGGCCAGGGAGGCCGGCGAGAGCTTTCGCGTAATCCCCATCCGGGCCGGCGCGGACGACGTGCCGCTGCAGCGGGCGGTCGGGGATCCCGAGGAGACCGAAGCGTCCGGGCGCCTCTACGTCGACGGCTCTCACGCCGTCGAGGACGCCGTGCCCGGCGTGCTCGAGGCGCTCGACGAGCTCCCGACGGTCGGCGGCTGGAGCGGGCCGGCGCCGGAGCCACCGCCGCGGGACGAGCTGATCCTCCGCTTCCGGAAACCCCGCTGGCGCGAGGAGGAGGGCAAGCGTCGCGTGGCCTCCGACCTGGAGGTCGTGCACAAGCCCCACGGAGCGTCCGAGGGCGCGGAGGACGGCCTCGCCTTCGAGAGCCCGCTCGGGCCCGTCGAGCTCGAACGCCTCCGCTGGTACCTGGAGACCTACCCGCTCTGGTCCTTCGGCCGCCACCTCGTCGACGCCGACCAGGTGGAAAACAGGCTTCCCGAGTGGGGCCGCGCCCTCTACGACGCCACGCTCGGCCAGGTCGCCGAGACCGCGGGGGAGTTCCGGGCGTCCTCGAACGAGGGACGCGTCGTCGTCAAGGTCGATGCCGGCGGCGACGACGCGGCCTCCTCCGCGCTCCTCGCGCTGCCCTGGGAGCTCTTGGCCGACCGGGACGGCTACCTCTTCGCCGACGGGCGGAGCGTCCGGGTCGTGCGACGCCAGACACGCCGGCGGACGCTCCCGGAGCCCGATGCCGTCCACCGGCTCCGGGTGCTGCTGGTCGTCTCCCGGCCGGAGGACGCCGGCTTCATCGATGCCCGCGAGAGCCTGACGCCGCTCGCGAAGGCGCTCGCCCCGCTCGGCCACAAGGTCGACCTCCACGTGCTCCCGGACGCCACCCTGAATGCCCTCGAGACGGAGCTGGAAGCCGCCCGCGAGTCCGGACGCCCCTATCAGGTCGTCCACTTCGACGGCCACGGCGTCTACGACCCGAACCACGGGCTCGGCAAGCTCGTCTTCGAGCACCCGGACGACGCCGGCCGGCCGGAGCGACGAAAGGACCTCGTCGGCGCAGACGAGCTCGGTGACGTGCTGGCCGAGCACCGCGTGCCGCTCTTCGTCCTGGAGGCCTGCCAGACCGCCCGGTCCGACGAGGCGCCCGAGTCGAGCGTGGCCGCCGGGCTCCTCCGCGCCGGCGTCGGGAGCGTCGTGGCCATGAGCCACGCCGTCCTCGTGGAGACCGCACGCCGCTTCGTGGACGCCTTCTACCCGGCGCTGGTGAAGGGCGAGCGCATCGGCACCGCCATGGTCCAGGCCCAGCGGACGCTCTTCCTGGACCGGCGACGAAACCGCTCCGGCGAGGACGAGTGGACGCTGGAGGACTGGTTCGTGCCCGTCCTGTTCCAGGACGAGACGAGCGACGTGCCGCTCCTCCCCGCCGGCCCGCTGCCGAACGCCGAGTTCGTAGAAAAGGGTGAGGGGCGCCGTCGAGCCGGGCTTCCGGAGTGTCCGGCCCACGGCTTCGTCGGTCGGAGCCGCGAGATCCTCCGGATCATGCGGCTCCTCGACGCGCACCGGAGCGTGGCGCTCCTGGGCACCGGCGGGCAGGGCAAGACCGCCCTGGCGAGCGAATCGGCCCGCTGGCTCCTGTCGATCCGCCGGGTCCAGCGCCTCGCCTGGGTGAGCACGGAGCGGCACACCGAGGCCCGAAGCGTCCTCGACGCCCTCGGCCGCCAGCTCGTCCCGGGCTGGACGAGCGTCGCCGCGCTCGAGGGCGAGGGCGGCGACCTGATCCCCGCGGTCCGGCGGATCCAGCAGATCCTGCACGCCTGGCGGGTGCTCCTCGTCGTCGACAACCTGGAGACGGCGCTTCAGGACCCCGACCCGGAGCTCCTGCCGATGCTCCGCGAGCTGGCCGAGACCGGCTCCACCCGCCTCCTCGTCACGAGCCGCGAGGCGCCCGGAGGCCTGGACGCCGAGGCGCACCGCCTCGGCCCGCTGTCGCCGCGCGAGGGCCGCGAGCTCGTCGAGCGCGTGCTCCGCGAGCAGGACCTCGCCGATGAGGCCGAGGGCTCCACCGAGGCCGTCGCCTGGGTCGACCGCCTCGTGCGGCTCGTCCGCGGCCATCCGCGAAGCCTCGTCCTGCTCGCCCCCGAGGTCGCACGCCGCGGCCTGAAGGCCACCCACGACGAGCTGAAGCCCCTCATGGAGGCGCTGGACCGCCGCGCCGGCTCCGACGCGGACACGCGCGAGTCGAGCCTCCTCGCCAGCGTGCGGCTCAGCCTCCGCCGCCTCACGGAGCGCGAGCGTCGCCTCGCCCGCGGCCTCGTCGTCTTCCGCCAGGCCGTCGAGGTCCGAGGCCTTGCGCACGTCCTGGAGATCGAGCCCGACGAGGCCGCGAAGCTCCTCGCGCGCTTGGTCTCGCTGGGCCTCGGCGATGCGTACGACATCCCCCGTATCGGGCTGGGCATCTTCCTCCCCGACCCGGCCCTCGCGCCCGCCCTGGAACTCGGCCTCGACGGCGACGCGCCCCTGTCCGACGCCGAGCGCGTCGAGCTGGCGGATCGATGGTTCGATGTGACGCGCGACCTCATCGGCTACCTCGACCAGCAGCAGCACACCGACGCGCGCGAGGCGATGCAGGCGACCCGCCTGGCGCTGGGCGAGCTCCTCGCGTGGGTCGAGGCGGTCCAAGTGCGAGTGGCCTCGGGCGGCGTCTCCGCCGACGCGGCCCTCGGCGGCGTGACGGACGTGGAGTCGTTGCTGAAAGACCTCGGCCGCCCACGCGCGCTGGCCCACGTCGTCGGGACCCGAGAGCACGTCGCGGACTCGCTCGCCGAATGGCCGAGCCACGCCCTGTTCGAGCACCGTCGCTACGACGTGGAGCGCCGGCTCCAGGCCGGCGACCTGCCCGGCGCCCTCGAGGGCGCCCGGGCCCTCCACGCGGACGCCGAGGCGCTCGCCGACGACACCTACCCGGGGGCGGCCTACGACCGCGCCGTGGCCGCGTTCCTCCTCGGCCGCGTCGAGAAGAAGGCCGGCGCGCCCGAGTTGGCGCTGTCTCGCCTGGAGACGGCACGGTGGCGCTTCGCGGCGCTCGCCAACCACAGCCAGGCGGCGGCGGGGATGGCCACGGGCTGTGTCGCGGAGCGTGGCGACTGCTTGAGGGACCTCGGGCGGCGGGAAGAGGCCGCGGCGTGCTACGAGCACGCGATCGCAGAGTTCGATGCGGCCGGACGGAGGCGCCATGCCGCCGTGGCGCGCGGCCAGCTCGGCACCGTGCGCATGCTCCAGGGTCGTATCCAGGACGCCGTCGAAGCTCACCAGAAGGCGCGCGCCACCTTCGATGCGCTCGGAGAACCGACGACGGTCGCGGTCTCCTGGCACCAAGAGGGCATGGCCTGGCAAAAGGCCGGCCAGCACCCCGAGGCCGAGCGCTGCTACCTGGAGTCGCTGGCGCTCGAGTCGCAGCTCGGCGACCGCGTCGGCGAGGCCAGCACGCTCGTCCAGCTCGGCCATCTGTACGATGCGCAGGGTCGACTGGAGGGGGCGGTCGCGCATTTCGCCCGCGCGGCCGGGGCCTTTCGGGAGCTGCAAGTCGAGCTGGGCGAGGCGGTTGCCCTTGGAAACCGGGGCGACACGCTCCGCCGGCTCGGCCGGCTCGACGAGGCGCGCGCCGACCTGCGCCGGGCCATGGAGCTGAAACGGGCGTACGAATTGAACGCGGAGCCCTGGCGGGAGTGGTGGACGGCGACGCGGCTGGAGCAGGCAGCCGGCGACGCCGAGGCGGCCGAGGCGGCGCGACGCGAGGCCGTGCGGCTCTACGCGCAGTACCGGCGCGCGGGCGGCGCGCCCCAGCAGTCGACCGGCTGCTTCGTGGAGTCCGTACGCCAGCGGATCGCCGAGGGCGCGGAGCCTGGCCGGCTCGCCGACGAGCTCCCGCCGCCCGAGCGGTTCCACGAGGAGCTCCAGCCCTTCCGGGCGACCCTGGAGGCGATGCTCCGCGGCGAGCCGGCCGACCCGGACGACCCACAGCACGACTACGACGACGTGGTCGAGCTGCGGCTGCTCCGCGAGACGCTCGAGCCGCACGCCGGCTGATGCCGATGCGAGCGGGAGGTCCCAGGTGAGCGACGAACCCGTCACCGACGCCTCGAACCACCACCCGACACCAACGTTGCTACCCACTCGCTCCGAGCGAGAGCAGGCCCCTCTGTGAAGCCGTCCCGGCACGACCCCGGGTCGGGCCGGGTGCGGGGGCGTTGGGGCCGTGGCCCGCCCGCCCGTCCAGGCGAAGAGAATCCTCCGCCAGCTCGACCCACCGGCCGAGCCTCCACGCATCGCCCCCGCCAGGGCTCCCGAGCTCGACCTCCACCCGGACGCCGTGGCCCATCCTGGCGTGTGACCGGCAGCAGCCAGCCCAGCGTCTTCGTCCAACGGGAGACGCGCGCACCTCGATGCTCTCCGTATGAATGGAGCGGCCCGATCGGCGTCCGAGACCCTGCCATCGCCTCCGAGCGAGCGCGTCCGGAGCACCGCGCGGCTACGCTCGATCGCGATCCAGGCCCGCACCGACCGTTCAGGCACCGGTCCAACGTCCGAGAATCTGCCCTATGTATGGGCCGGGTCCCTCAACCGCGTGAGCCGCGCCGCCACGGAGTCGGGGGCACCAGCAGGACGGGCCGCGCGCAGCGCCGGGTGACCGTCGAGGTGACGCTGCCGACCAGGGCCCGCTTGAGGGCCCCGTGGCCGTGGGTGCCCATCACGACGAGGCCCGCCCGGGCCTCCTCGGCGTAGCGGATGATCTCTTCCGCGGGCTCCTCCCCTCGCACCATCTCCGGTACGGCCCGCAGCGAGTCCGCCGTCTGCGTGCGCTCCAGGGCGTTCGACGCCATGTAGCGCACGTCCTCCTCGACCGCGGGCGCCAGGCGGTCCGAGTCCTCGGACCCCTCGGTCAGCGGTGTCACGTGGAGGACGCGGAGGTCCCGGAGGCCGGACTCCGGATCCGGGGCGCCGAAGGCCGCCGCCCATCGGGCGCCCTCGTCCAGGGCGTCCTGCGCGGGCTGGGACAGGTCCACGGGTACCAGGATGTCCCGGATCGGCAGGGAGAAGTCGTCCCGCACCACCAGGGTGGGCACCTCGGCCGTTCGCACGACCCGGTCCGCCGTGGCGCCCAGGAAGGCGTCTGCGATGCGCCGCGAGCGGTGGGGCCCGAGGACGATCAGATCGGCCGAGACCTCCTCCGCCCTGGCCTCGATGGCCTTGTGCGCGACGTAGATGACCACCTCGCTGCTGGTCACCCCGACGCCCGTGGGCAGGGCGCGGGTGACCTGCGCCTGCAGCGCGTGTCGGGCGTCCTCGACGCGCGCCCGGAAGGAGGCCGGCTCCACCGACTCCATGTACGGAGGCCGGTTGAGATCGAAGGCGTGGAGCAGGTGCACGTCGGCTCCGGTCGCCTCGGCGAGCGCCGCGCCCGCCCGCAGCACCGGGTCGGTGCGCTCCGTCAGGTCCGTGGCGACGAGGATGGACCGGATCCATGGACCTGCCATGCGTGCTCCTACGCTCCGTGGAACCCGGACACGGTACCGCGCCCGACGCCGACGCGGCCAGGGCCTTGCGCCGACGAATTCCATCCCGTACCGTCAGACGCAAGCGAGTATTTACTTGCAAAGGAGCAGCCATGACGCGCAAGCCGACGGCGGAGAGGCAGCGCCAGATCGCGGAGGCGGCCCTGGACATCCTGTCCCGGGACGGCGCGAGGCGGTTCACCACGTCGGCGCTGGCTCGCCGGGTCGGGATCGCGGAGGGGACCATCTTCCGGCACTTCCCGGACAAGGCCGCCATCGTGCGCGCGGCCATCGACCTCGTGGCGGAGCGCTTCGCGGCCTCCTTCCCGGGCGAGGAGGTGGAGGATCCCCTCGAGCGCCTCGGCGCCTTCGTCCGCGACCGGTTGAAGATCGTCCGGGAGCGGCCCGGTGTCCTGAGGCTGCTGTTCTCCGACCAGCTCGCGCAGGTGGGCTCCGAGGCGGAGGCGGAGCGCCTCGCGCAGTTCAAGCGCCGCTCCCTCACCTTCATGCTCGAGGCGTTCCGCGAGGCGCGGCGGCGTGGCCTGGTGCGCGACGACGTGGATCCGGAGTCCCTGTTCGTGGTCGTCCACGGCGCCGCCGTCGGCATGGCGATGTCGGGCGGAGCGGCGGCCGACGAGGGCATGGCGGCCGACCCGGATCGGGTGTGGTCTACGATCGAACATCTCATCCGCAAGCCGGCTGCGGTCGGGAGGTGAACCGATGAGGACGGACCCCGTCGAAGTGCTCGCGCAGCCGCTAAAGCAAGCAAGCGTTCGCTTGCTCTGCATCGCGCCCCTCCTCCTCACGGCGTGCGAGGCGCGGGTGGACGCGAGGCCCGCTGCAGACCCGCGACCCCAGGCCGTGCGGGTGGTCGAGGTCGAGCGGGGCTCGCTGCGGGAGACCCTCGCCTACGTCGGCACCGTCCGCCCGGAGCGCGAGGTCCGCGTCCTCGCGCGGGTGGCCGGCACGCTGGAGTCGCTGCCCGTCGACGAGGGGCGGAGGGTCGCCCGGGGCGATCGGCTGGCCCGGATCTCGGCGCCGGACCTGGAGGCTCGCGAGGCCGCCGCCGCCGCCGACCTTCGCCGGGCGCGGGCGGAGCGCGACTATCAGTGCGAGCGTCACGCGACCGACCGGCGCCTCGCCGAGGACGGGGTCCTGGAGCGCGAGCGGCTCGATCTGAGCCAGAAGGCCTGCCACAGCAGCCGGGAGGCCGCCCGGGCCGCGTGGGCACGGCTGGAGGAGGTCCGCGCCATCACCGAGCGCGCCCTGGAGCACGCCCCCGCCGCCGGCACCGTCCTGGAGTGGATCGCGGAGCCCGGGGAGCACGTGGCGCCGGGCCGCCCGCTCCTGCTCCTGGCCCTGGACGGCGTCGAGATCGAGGCGCCGGTGGTCGAAGGGGACCTCGCGCGGGGCATCGGGCCGGGGACGGCCGTCCGCATCGCGACACCCTCGGACGAGCAGGTCCACGGCGAGGTCGCCCGCGTGCCCCCGACGCTCGAGGGACCGGCGAGGATCGCCAGGGTGCGGGTGCGGGCGCCCCACGCTGGCGGCCTGCGCCCGGGCACGTCCGTGGGCCTGCGCTTCGTGCTCACCGAGGTGCCGGACGCCGTGATCCTGCCCCTGGACGCCATCTCGCGATCCCCCGACGGGGACGCGGTCTTCGTGGTCGAGGACGGCACGGTCCGGCGCGTGGAGGTCGTGATCCTGGCGTCCGAGGACGGCCGCGCGGCGCTCGAGGCGCCCCTGGAGGACGGCGGGCGCGTCGCCGTGTCCAACCTCGACGTGCTGCGCGACGGCATGGCGGTGTTCGCCGTGCCCGCGGGGAGGGATCGGCGATGAGCGTCACGGCCCGCCTGGTCGGGAGTCGTCACACGGTGTGGGCCCTCGCGCTCGCGGCGGCGGCCTTCGGCACGCTCTCCTATCTCGCGCTCCAGGTTCAGCTCTTCCCCGACACCTCGCCGCCGGTCGTCACCGTGGTCACGTCGTGGCCGGGCGCCTCGGGGGAGGACGTGGCGGACGAGGTCTCGAGGCCCCTGGAGGAGGAGATCGGAGGCGTGGAGGGCATCGTGTCCATCGGCTCCTCGTCCCAGGACGACCTCTCCGTCGTGACGGCGGAGTTCCACTACGAACGCGAGGTGGACCTGGCGGCCGTGGACGCCCAGAACGCCGTCGCCCGCATCCGGGGGCGCCTGCCTCGCGGCATCGCCGAGCCGCGCGTCCTGAAGGTGTCGAGCAGCGACACGCCCGTGATCTCCGTCGGGGTGGCGACGGACGAGCCGGTGCGGGCGCGGCGGGTGGCGGAGGACGTCCTGGCTCCGCGGCTGCAGCGAATCCGGGGAGTCGCCGCCGTGGACGTCTTCGGCGGCGCCCGGGACGCGGTGCTCGTGGACCTGGACCGGTCGCGCGTGGAGGCCCTCCGCCTGCCTCCGGCTCGCGTCGTGGACGCCGTCCGGGGGTTCGACGTCGCCGCCCCGGCCGGCAGCCTGCGCACCGAGCGCACCCGGACCTCGCTCCGCGTCGAGACCCGGGCCGCCGATCTCCAGGCCCTCGCCGACCTCCCGGTCCCGCTCCCCGGCGGGACCCGGGTCCGCCTGGGCGACCTGGGCACGGTCCGGCGCGGCGCCCTGGACGACGACGCGCGCTTCGCCATCGACGGCGAGCGGGCGATCGCCATGCAGGTCTACAAGTCCGAGGACGCGAACACGGTGGAGGTGGTGCGCCGGGTCACGGCGGCTCTCGACGACCTGGGCGCCGAGCACCCCGGCGTGCGGCTGCTCGTCGGCGACGAGAGCGCCTCCTTCACGGAGCAGTCGGTGGACAACCTGCTGGACAACGTCTGGCAGGCGCTGCTGCTGGCCTCCGTCATCATCTTCCTGTTCATCGGCCGCGTACGGGCGTCCGGCGTCGCGGTCGTGTCCATGCCCCTGTCCTACGGGATCACCTTCGCCCTCATGCGGGCCACGGACACGGACCTGGACATGGTCACCCTGTCCGCCGTGATCCTCGCCGTGGGCATGGTCGTGGACGCGTCCGTGGTGATCCTCGAGAACGTGTCCCGCCGCCGGGACGAGGACGGTCTGGACGCCGAGGAGGCCGCCGTCGCCGGGACGGACGAGGTGCGGCCGGCCGTGCTGGCCGGAGCCGCCACGACCGTGGTCGTCCTCCTGCCCCTGCTCTTCCTCGGCGGCTTCGTGGGGCGCACCTTCGCGCCGCTGGCCCGGACGCTGCTGTTCGCCTTCCTGGCCTCCGTGACCGTCGCCCTCGTCCTCGTGCCGGTCCTGTCCATCTACACGGGCGGCCGCAGCCGGGTCGACGCCGTGGGGGCGTGGCTCGTCACCCCCTTCCGCTGGTCCATGGATCGCCTCCGCGACGGATACCTCCTGGTCCTCCGGGGGGCGCTGCGGCAGCGGCTCCTCACGGTGATCGTCGCGACGGGCCTGCTCGTGGGCGGCGCGGCGCTCCTCCGGGCCCAGGGCGCCGAGGTCCTGCCCCGGATGGACGGGGGCAGCTTCTTCGTGTCCCTGGAGACGCCCTCGGGCTCCTCCCTCGCCGAGACCGAGCGGGTCGTCCGGGAGGTGGAGGCCCTCCTCGCCGCGGAGCGGGAGGTGGTCCGCGTCCAGAGCCAGGTGGGCTTCGAGCCCGGCATGAAGGTCTCCTCCACCACCGGCGCGCAAGGCCCGACCCAGGCCTTCCTCACCGTGACCCTGACGCCGCGGACCGATCGGACCGACACCATCTGGGACGTCGAGGCCCGCGTGCGCGAGGGCCTGGCGCGGATCCCGGGCATCCGGGCGGCGACCGTCCGCGAGCTCGGGAACACCGCGAAGTCGACCACCTCGGCGCCCGTGGTGGTGCGCCTGTCGGGGCCGGATGCCCTGGTCCTCGACCGGCTGGGCGAGCGCGTCCTGGAGCGGATCGCAGAGGTCCCCTCGGTCGTCGAGCCGGTCCGGAGCTGGCGCATCGACCAGCGCCGGGTCCGGGTCGACGTGGACGAGCTCCGGGCGGCCGGCCTGGGCCTGTCTCCGCTCGCCGTGGCCCGCGAGATGCGCGCCGGCACCGACGGGACCCCGGCGGGCACCTATCATGGCGACGCCGGGACCTCCCCGCCGATCATGGTGCGCTGGGATCGCGCGAAGGCCAGCGAGCCGGCGGACCTCCTGGATCGCCCCGTGTTCCCGGAGGGCGGCGAGTCTGTGCCCCTCCGGGCGCTGGCGTCGCTGCACCCCACGACCGGGCAGGCGCTGGTGACCCGAGAGGATCACCTCCCGAGCCTGGAGGTCTCGGCCTTCGTCGGCGAGCGGGCCCTCAGCTTCGTCCTCGGCGACGTGGCCGACGCCGTGGCCGGGCTGCAGCTTCCGCGGGGCTACGAGGCGGTCCTCGAGGGCGAGCGGGAGGACCTGGCCGAGGCGCAGGCCGAGCTGGGCGGGGCGCTCGGCGTCTCCCTGCTCGCGGTCTACCTGCTCCTGGTCGCCCAGCTTCGGTCCTTCGTCCACCCGCTCGTGATCATGGGCTCCGTGCCCCTGAGCCTGGTGGGGGTCGGCGTGGCCCTCGCCCTGGCCGACAAGCCCGTGTCCATGCCGGTCATGGTGGGCTTCATCCTCCTCGCGGGGACGGTCGTGAACAACGCCATCCTGCTGGTGGAGTTCGTGCGGCAGGCCCGGGACGCCGGCGCGCCGCGGCGGGAGGCCCTGCTCGACTCGGTGCGCACCCGCTTCCGACCCGTGATGATGACCGCGCTGTCGACCATCGTGGGCATGATCCCCCTGGCGGCCGAGTGGGCCCTCGGGGCGGAGCGCTTCTCTCCCCTGGCCGTCGCCGTCATCGGGGGCCTCACGGCGGCGACCATCCTGATCCTGGTGTTCATCCCCGTCCTGTACGACCTCGTGGAGGACGCCGGCGCGAGCCTCGCGAGACTCCGTCGTCGCCTGCTCCCCGCCCCGCGGGCGGCCGCCCTCGTGATCGTGACCCTGGCCGGGAGCCTCGCCCTGCCCGCGCCGTCCCGCGCCGCCGACGCCCCCCTGCGGCTGGACCTGGAGACGGCGCAGCGGATGGCCCGGGAGCACAGCCACGCGCTGGAGGCCCGGGAGGCGGAGATCGGGGCGGCGGAGTCGCGTGAGCGCCAGGCCCGGGGGCGCCTCCTCCCGCGCGTGGACGTGGAGGGTCGCTACAGCCGCCTGAAGCACGTCGAGCCCGGGACGCTGCCGGTCCCCTCGCCCGAGGACCAGGACACCCCTCCCGTGCGCTTCGGCGAGGCCATCGACCAGACGTGGTCGGCGCGCGCGACCGTGACCCAGCCCCTGTTCCGCGGGATGTCCCTGCTGCGGAGCCGCGACGCGGCGAACCTCGGCGTCTCGCTGGCCCGCACGAGCCGGCAGGCCGAGCGCGACGACCTCCGCCTCCGCGTCACCGAGTCCTACTTCGGGTTGGTGCGCGCATCCCGCCTCCAGGAGGTCGCTCGGCGCTCCGTGGACCTGCTGGAGGCCCACTTCGAGCGGGTGAAGGCCCTCCGTCGCGCCGGTCGGGCCACCGCCTTGGAGGCATCCCGGGCCCGGTCGCGGCTGGCGGAGGCCCGCGGGCGCCTGGAGACGGCTCGGGGCGGGACCCACGTCGCGGAGGTCCGCCTCGCCGTCCTGCTGGGCGTGGAGGCCGGCGCGTCCATCGTCCCCGTCGACGGCCCGGAGGTGATCCGGCGGCCGTCGTCGGACGCCCCGTCCCTCACGGAGGAGGCCCTCCGGGAGCGGTCGGCGCTTCGGTCGGCGCGGACGGCGGCGCGCCTCGGGGAGCGCCGGGCCGAGGCGGCGGAGGGTGCCCTGTGGCCGAGCGTCCTGATGCGCGCCGGCTACACCGTGGCGAACCCCAACGATCGCTACGTGCCGCCCCGCACGGAGACGCACGACTCGTGGGACGTGTCCCTGGTCCTCTCGTGGACCGCGTGGGACTGGGGCGTCCGGCGCCACGAGGTCCGGGCCGCCGAGCGGGAGGCCGCCGCTGCGAAGAGCCGGGCTGCGGCCCTCGAGGACGCGACGCGGGTGGAGGTGGCCCGGAGCCTCACGGAGCTTCGGACGGCCCGGAGCCGGCTCGAGGCCGCGCTGGAGGGCGCGGAGGCGGCCGAGGAGGCCCACGCCGCCGCCGCGCGCCTGTTCGAGGCAGGTCGCTTGCCCGGCACCGAGGTCCTGGAGTCCGAGGTCGACCTCACCCGGGCGCGGGCGAGCGTCGTGGAGGCGCAGATCGAGGAGAGGCTCGCCCTGGCCCGGCTCCGGCGCCTGCTCGGACGGCGGTGATGCCTACTTGCCCTTCCACTCGGGCTTGGACTTCGTGAGGAAGGCCCGCACGCCGACGCCGGCGTCCTCCAGCATGGTGTTGAGCGTCAGCTGACCGTGGAGGTGCTTCAGGGCCGGGTCCAGGGGCATGTCCATGGTGTCGTAGACCGCCTGGCGGCCGAGCTTCAGGACGGCCGGAGAGAAGGAGGCGACGCGCTCGGCCAGGCACTCCACGGCCCCGTCCAGGTCCCCGTCCTCCGCGACGCGGTTCACCAGGCCGATGCGCTCGGCCTCCTCGGCGCCGATGCGCTCGCCCGTGAGGAGGAGCTCCATGGCCTTCTTCCGGCCGACGTTCCGGAAGATCAGGGCCATGATCATCATGGGGAAGAGGCCGACGCGGATCTCCGGCGTGCCGAAGCTGGCGTCCCGGTCGGCCACCGCGAGGTCACACGCGAGCATGAGGCCCAGCCCGCCGCCGAGGCACGCGCCGTTGACCCGCGCGATGGTGGGCTTGCCCACGTCGATGAGGCCCCGAACCAGGTCCACGAAGCGCCCGCGAGCCTCGTGGAGCGCGAGGAAGCCGCCCCCGCCCGCCTGGCTGCCCAGGTCGCCCCCGGCGCAGAAGGCGCGGTCGCCGGCGCCGGTGAGGACGATGACCCGGGCCTCCTCGTCGTCCCGGAGGCGCTCCAGCGCCTCGACGAGGGCCTCGATGAGGTCGGGGCTCAGGGCGTTCCGCCGCGCGGGGCGGTTCATGGTGAGGGTGACGATCCCGCCTTCGCGAGACTTGAGGACGACGTCGTCGCTCATGCGCTCCTCCTCTGATCGCGGGCCATCAGCGTAGGGCAGCGCCGTCCGGACCGTCCACCGGGGCCAGCCCGGACCACGCGGAGGAGAGCCGCCGGGGCAGGATCAGCGGGCGGCGATCGGGATCGCCTCCTCGGAGCCGGGAGCGGGCACGGCCTCCGTCACCACCGGCTGCCGGTCCAGCGGCGGCGCGTCCCGGAGGCGCGGCACCGGCCGGGCGAGCGTCACGCGGTGCTCGTTGCGAGCCATCGTGCGCGCGAGCTCCTTCGATACCCGCCGGAGGTGCCGCGGCGTCGGCGCGGCGCCCCGGCCGCCGTTGTCGACGTAGACGCCGTAGCGCTCGGAGTGCGCGACCGGACGCATGTCCGGATCCCGGGCCCAGACCCCGAGCTGGGCGTGGCCGCCCGTCTCCAGGTCCACCAGGACCACCACGACCTGTTCGCGCCGCTCGCGGGTGACGTGGGCGATGGCCCACCGCCGCAGGAAGGGCGTGCCGTCGTCGTGGGGCGCGAACAGCGGCAGCGCGTCGGCCGCGGACGGTCGCCTCAGGATCTCGTGGTCCACCTCCACGGGACCGTGCATGCCGAAGTCGTCCGTCTCGAGGCCACTGTCCCGGCCGGAGTCACAGCCCGGCGCGAGCCAGAGCGCCAGCCCCCCGAGGGCCCAGCCACCGGCGCGCGCCAGGAAGCCCCGCCGATCGCTCGTCTCGCGTGCCATCGCGCGTCCTCCCCTGTCGTGCGGATGGTCACGATCGTAGGACGGGCGACCCCGAACGACAATCTCCGGCCCCACCGTCCGTCGGGCCGGAGGACCACGCCGATCTCCACGGCGCGCTCGAAGGCCGCCCGCGCCGCGTCCTCCGGAAGCCCGGCCGCGCGGAGGTGGTTGCGGGGGAAATCGATCAGGCCCGAACGATCACCCGCGCGTCGATGGCCACGAGGCCCTCGTTCGTGAGGACCAGCGGGTTCACGTCCAGCTCCTCGATCTCCGGGAGCGCCTCCACCAGGTCCGAGACCCGCAGGAGGACTTCGGCGAGCTCGGCCCGGTCCAGGACGGGTCGTCCGCGGGCGCCGTCCAGGAGCGGCTGGGCGCGGATCTCGCCGATCATGGCCAGGGCCTCCCGGCGGTCCAGGGGCACGAGCCGGAAGCTCACGTCCTTGTAGACCTCCACGAAGACGCCGCCCATGCCCACCATGAGCAGGGGGCCGAAGTCCCGGTCCCGGCTCATGCCGACGATGACCTCGGTGCCGCTCACCTGCTGCTCCACCACGAAGCCGTCGATGCGCGCCTCCGGCTGGTGGCGCGTGACGGCCGTCCGCATGTCGCGGCAGGCCCTCCGCACGCCGTCCGCGTCGATGACGTCCATGGTCACGCCGCCCACGTCGCTCTTGTGGAGGACGTCCGGGCTGCGCACCTTGAGCACCACCGGATAGCCGATCTCGTCCGCGACGGCGACGGCCTCGTCCACGTCGCCTGCCGTGCCGCTGCGGTTGTAGCGGATTCCGGCCGCGGCCAGGACCTCCCGCGCCCGCCCCAGGTCCAGGTTCCGCTGGCCACCCGCGCGGGCCTCGTCCACCTGCTCCCGGGCGTCGTCCAGCCGCGGCGGGGGAAGCTCGCGGGCGGGACGCTGCGGCTCGGGCCCGGGGACCACGCGTCGACCCCGGCGGACGAGCGCCGACATGGCGCTCACGGCCATCTCGGGGTCGTCGAACTCCGGCACGCCGCGGGCGTCGAGGTAGCAGCCCACCTCGGTCCCCTCGAGCCCCATGAAGCTGGCGACGATGGGCTTGGTCCAGGACGGCGCCTCGTGGGCCTCGGCGATGGCGGCGGCGGTCCCGGAGGGATCCGTCATGGCCTGGACGGTCATGATGACGACGAGGCCGTCCACCTCCGGCGCGCGGCCGACGATCTCCAGGGCTTCCCGGTAGCGGGACGGCGTGGCGTCGCCGATGACGTCCACGGGGTTGCCTCCCGACCACACCGCCGGCAGGACCTCGTCCAGGGCCGCCCGGGTCTCGTCCGACAGGGGCGCCAGGGTGAGGCCCATGCGATGGGCCGCGTCCGCCGCGAGCACGCCGGGGCCACCGGCGTTGGTCACCACGGCGATTCGATCGCCCCGGGCGGGCGGCTGATCGGCCAGGGCGCGGGACCACGCGAGGAAGTCGCGGAGGGAGGTGGCGTACTGCACGCCGGCCTGGGTCAGGGCCGCCCGGTACGCCGTCGCGGAGCCCGCGAGGCTGCCCGTGTGGCTGGACGCGGCGCGGGCCCCGGCCTCCGTGGCCCCCGCCTTGATGGCGACCACGGGCGTCTCTGGCGTCACCTCGCGCAGCGTCTCGTAGAACTCCCGGGGATGGCGGGCCGCCTCCAGATACAGGGCGATGACCCGCGTCTCCGGATCGTCCGCCAGGAGGCGCAGGATGTCCTGATCGTCCACGTCCGCCTTGTCCCCTAGCGAGACGGCGGCGGAGAGGCCGAACTGCTCGGCGCGGGCGTAGCTGATGATGCCCGTGATCAGCGCGCCGGACTGGCTCACGAGGCCGATGCGTCCCCGGGGCGGAGGCGCCGCCGCGAAGCTGGCGTTGAGGCGCACCGCGGGCCGCAGGATCCCCAGGCAGTTGGGGCCGACGATGCGCATGTCGTGGCGCCGGGCGCGCCGGACGAGGTCCTCCTGCAGGGCGTGGCCCTCCTCGCCCATCTCGCCGAAGCCGGCCGAGATGATGATCGCGGACCGCACCCCCACGTCGCCGGCCTCGTCCACGACGTCCGGTATGAAGCGCGGCGGGATGGCCACGACCATCAGGTCGACGGGCTCACCCACGTCGCTCAGGGAGGCGTACACGGACTGGCCGAGGATCTCGCCGCCCTTCGGGTTGATGGCGTAGACCGGGCCCGAGAATCCCTCGGCGCGATCCTCCCCGGCCATGCGGCCGAACAGGAGGTTCCGGAAGACCGCGTGGCCCACCGAGTCCTCGTCGGCCGAGGCCCCCACCACGGCGACCGAGCGCGGATCGAGGAACGTCTGCAGGGCGTCGTCGCGGGACATGGGGACCCTCCGTGTGCGTGCGTCGGGGCGTGTGCAGTGCGCCCGATGATACACCTCCGGCGCGCCTTCCGCTGCCGCCCGCCACGCGGTCGCGACGCACCGGGAGACGGCGAGACGTGGACGTGGACGTGGTCGACACTTCGGGCACTCCCGCGGCGCGCCGGATGGCAGGGATCGGCATGCCCTCGATGCACTCCCAAGCCACGAGCCACGCCACGTCTGGCCCGCGCGGATGGACCGGGAGGTGACCGCCGCGGACGGCTCACAGTTCGTCAGATGCCGCAAGACGAAGGGCTCGCGCAAAGACGCGAAGACGCAAAGGAAAACGGCATGCTTCGGCTCGGTTTGCTCGCTGTGGGCCTGGCGGTGACCCGGCGGTCTCAGCCAAAGCGGTGTCAAAGCGGTTCGCTGACCTTTGCGCCTTGGCGGCTTGGCGCGCGATTCTCTTCGAGGCCGCGGCATTCCGAGATGTGTAGGACTGTGAGCCGGGGACGGCGGTCCTGCTGCATCCTTCCCGGGGTTCTCCGCGCCATTGCGGCCTGGCGCGAGCCTCTCGGGGGAGGCCTCAGCCCGGCAGCGGGCGCCCGGCCTCCAGGGGCAGGGTGATGACGAAGGTGGTGCCCTCGCCGGCCTCGGACTCCACCTGGATGCGCCCGCCGTGATCCTCGATGACGCGCTTGGCCACGGTGAGGCCGAGGCCGCTGCCCCGGCTCTTCGTGGTGAAGAAGGGCTCGAAGATGGAGTCCAGGGTCTCCTGCGGGATTCCCGGGCCGGTGTCCGAGACGCGGATCCTGCAGGCGCCGGGGAGGCCCTCGCAGCTCACCTCGATGCGGCCCTCGCCGTCCATGGCCTGGCCCGCGTTGATGAGCAGGTTCGACAGCACCTGGTGGAGCTGGTTCATGTCCGCCGTGATCGTGCGATCCGGGCAGTTGAGATCCACCTCGACGCTGGCGCTGGCGGGATCGCTCCGGAACTCGGCCACGGCGTTCCGGAGCAGGGCCCGGACGTTCAGCTCCACGAAGGTCGGCGCCTGGGGCCGGGCGAAGACCAGGAGGTCGTCCACGAGCTGGTTGAGGCTGGTGACGCGATCGAGGACGCTCGCCATGATCTTCCGATCGCGCGAGTCGCCGGGGAGGCGCCCGCCGATCACCTGGAGGACGCCCGCGATGCTCGCCAGGGGGTTCTTCACCTCGTGGGCGACGACCGCCGCCATCTGGCCCAGGACGCGGAGCTGCTCCGTGCGCGCCAGGGTCTCCCGAGACTCGCGCAGCTCGGCGTTGACCTGGAGGAGCTCCTGGTACTGGTACGCCTTGTCCAGGGACATGGCGGCCAGCTCCACCAGGCCGTCCGCCAGGCGCGCCTCGGTGTCGGACAGGGCCTCCTGGTCGGCGCGGTAGAACAGCACCAGGGCGCCGAACAGGCGGCCGCCACTCACGAGCAGGAGGGTCCGCGCGGAGCTGTACTCCGTCTCCACGGCCTGGATGATCTCGTCGCCGAGATCCCAGGTGAGGGTCTCCGGCTCGAAGTCGGCCACGTCCTGCGCGACGTTCCGGGCGGCCATGCGCTCGATGCCGCCCTCGGGCGAGATCTGGAACGCCGCGGCGCCGTCGGCCCGGACGTACTGCACCGAGGCGTCCGCCAGCCGTGGGTAGATCTCCTCGGGATCGAGGCTGTCCGCGAAGAGGCGGCTCGAGCGGACCACCACGTCGATGGCGGACTCTGGGTAGATGTGCTTGGGCATGCGCCGCCGGCGGTGTGGGAGGAGGGGCGCGACGCCGTCGCGCGTCGGCCCTCGAGGGAATCGGGCGAAGGTTTGGTCCGGGCCCGCCTCCTGTCAAGGCTCCTTGAAGGTGGGCACCGTGTGGGCTATAGGGCGTGACCGCATCGGCGCGCGGGAGGTACGCGGATGGCGCAGCCCGACTACATGGCTCGGCTCAAGATCGGCGAGGCGGAGCTGAGGAGCCGTCGCTCCTTCTTCGACATCCACGACGAGGACCTCCAGCGCCTGGCGGGGCTGAAGGACTTCGCCGAGCGCCACACCGACGCCATCATCGAGGAGTTCTACGACCACCTCCTGTCCCACCCGGAGACGCGGGAGATCCTCACCGCCGACCCGGACCTGGTCCCGCGCCTGAAGCGCAAGCAGAAGGCCTACTTCCTGGGGCTGTTCGACGGGCGGCTGGACCTGGACTACGTGCAGGACCGCCTGCGGGTGGGGATCGCGCACGAGCGCCACGGCATGGCGCCCAAGTTCTACGTGGGCGCGTACACGAAGTACCTGAAGCTCATCCAGGAGCGCCTGTTCGAGGACTTCGAGCGGGAGGAGGCGATCCAGGGGTTCGCGAGCATCACGAAGCTGGTGATGTTCGACATGAGCCTGGCCATCGACACGTACATCGCGGCCCACCTGGAGACCCTCGGCCGGCACCAGCGGGCCATCCGCGAGCTGTCGACCCCGGTCATCCGGGTCCACGACCGGGTGCTGCTGCTCCCGCTGGTCGGCACCATCGACAGCCACCGCGCGATGCAGATCATGGAGACCACCCTGTCGAAGGTGGCCGAGGAGCAGGCGAAGGTCCTGATCCTCGACATCGCGGGCGTGCCCGTGGTGGACACGCAGGTGGCCGATCACCTGCTGAAGGCGACCGCGGCCGTGCGGCTCCTGGGCGGGCAGGTCATCCTGACGGGCATCAGCCCGCAGGTCGCCCGGACCATCGTGGAGCTGGGGGTCGAGATCGAGACCATGGACACGCGCAACCGGCTGTCCGACGGGCTGGAGCTGGCCTTGCAGTCCGTGGGTCGGAAGATCGTGCCCACGGACGGGGAGGGGGTCTGACCCATGGCGCGCTCGGTGCCCATCATGCAGCTCGGGCGGACCCTCCTGGTCACCGTGCAGGAGGACATGGGTGACGCCATGGCCCACGCCTTCCAGTCCGACATCCTGACCGCCATCGAGGCGCGGGGCACGTCGGGGCTGGTGATCGACATCTCGGCCCTGGACCTCGTGGACTCCTTCGGCGCGCGGGTCATCGCGGACACCGCCCGGATGGCCAAGCTGATGGGGACCGAGACGGTGCTCGTCGGCATGCGGCCGGAGGTGGCGTCCACGCTGGTCCAGATGGGCTACATGCTGAGCGGCATCCTCACGGCCCTGAACGTGGAAGACGGCCTGGAGCTGCTCGAACGCCTCCCGGCGGGGGCGTAGGGGGGACCCGGCTTGTCCTATCGGGTACTGGCGGAGCACGAGATCCCCGTCGTCCGGGAAGAGGACATCGTCCGCGTCCGGCGGAAGGTGCACGCGATCGCCAAGGAGCGCGGCTTCGACACCTTCGCGGCGGCCGCGGTCACCACGGCGACCTCGGAGCTGGCCCGCAACGTCTACGTCCACGGCGGCGGCGGGTTGGCGCGCATCGAGGAGATCGAGGGCGAGGGGCGGTTCGGCCTCCGCATCGAGTTCCGGGACCGCGGCCCGGGCATCGCCAACGTGGAGCGGGTGCTCCGCGGGGGCGTCAGCACGGCCGGATCCCTCGGGCTGGGTCTTTCGGGGAGTCGGCGTCTGGTGGATGATTTCGTCATCGACACGACGGTGGGTGAAGGGACCGTCGTGACGATCACCAAGTGGACCCGCTTCCCGGTGACGATTGGAGAGAGGAACCACACTTCGGATCGTTGATCGCGCGTCCGCGTCGGAGGCCCGGAACCTGGTCCGCACGAGGGGTGCGGAGATCGGCCTCCCCGAGGTCGCGTTCGAGAGCCTGGCCGTGGCGGTCAGCGAGCTGGCGAACAACCAGCTCGCCCACGCACGTGACGGCGAGATCCGGGTGGACGCCCTGGAGCGTGACGGTGTCCCGGGCCTGGAGGTGATCGCCTCGGACGGGGGGGGCGGCATCCGGGATCCCGCCTCGGCCCTGGGCGGGTTGGGCGCATCGCATCAGGGGCTCGGGATCGGCCTCGCCGGCGTGCGGCGCATGGCCGACGAGGTCGACTTCGACGTGCGCCTCGAGGAGGGCACGACCATCGCCGCCCGGAAGTTCGCCGGGCCCGTCCGCCGGTTCCGCGAGGTCGGGGTCATGGGCCGCCCGTTCCACGGGGAGCGCCGGAACGGCGACCACGGCGCCTTCGTCCGCCGGGGCCCGCGGCTCGTCGCGGCCATCTGCGACGGCCTGGGTCACGGACATCTGGCCAGGAGGGCCTCCGATCGCGTGATCGGCGCCTTCCGACGACACGCCGACGCCCCGCTGCTGGAGATCATGGAGGCCTGCGACGCGGCCGCCGAAGAGACCCGCGGCGCCGTCCTGGGCCTGCTCGGCTGGGACGAGGACACGCGCGAGCTGACCTTCACCGGCATGGGCAACGTGGGCGCCATGGTCGTCCGGCCCTTCGAGACGAAGCGCTTCCTGAGCGCCCCGGGCGTGCTGGGAGGCTCCCACCACATCCGCCGCCGCCGCCGTCGCGTCGAGCACCTCACCCTCGAACGCCGGGACGTCGTCGTCCTCTACACGGACGGCCTCCGCTCCAACGTACGCATGGACCAGGACCCGGCCGTCCTCCGCCGGCCCCCCGTCCTCATCGCCCAGCACCTGCTCGAGGAGCACACCCGCCCCCACGACGACGCCCTCCTCTTCGTCATGCGCTGAACCGTGGGGTCAAGCCTACTCATTTCACACTTTTCGACCGCCGGGGACGGCGGCCCTACGGGATCGTGGGGGCGGCCGCTGAGGCCTCGAAGGCGCCGTGGGGGACCCGGACCTCCTGGATCTCGCCGCGGACCGGGAAGTGGAGCAGGCTCGCGAGGACCGGGCGGCCCGTGGCCCGCTCCAGGGCGGCGTGATAGGTCGCGAGCTGTCCGGCGTAGGCCAGGGCGCGCCGATCCCGGGTCGCGGCGTCGCCGGGGAAGGTCTTGTGGTCCACGACGATGAGGCCGTCGTTCGTCTCCAGGACGAGGTCCACCTCGCCCACTACGAGGCGTGAGCCGTCCGGACCGTCCAGGCGCCAGCGGATGGGCCACTCGGGCCACCACCGGCCGACCCCGAAGCGCTCCTCCAGGTGTCGACGCAGGTTCGTCGCGGCGTCCACCACGCGCCAGGGCTCCAGGGCGTGAGAGACCTCGAAGTGCGCCAGGAAGCGGGCCGCCAGGTCGCAGCGGGTCTCGCGGTCGGCCCGATCGCCCGGATCGGCGGCGAAGAACCCGTGCACGGCCCGACCCACGGCCTCCATCTCCCCCTCGGCGGCCTTCAGCGGCGGCCGATCGCCCAGGCGAACGGCCTCTCCCAGCTCCACGACGGCCGCCACGTCGTCCGCGAGGACCACCGAGGAGGGGGTGATCCGCTCCGGCGGTCGCTCCGGCCCGGGTGTCTCGCGCAGCCAACGCACGACCTCGCCGTCGCCGCGCCGTTCGGCCGGCGGCGCACCGGAGAGGCGGCGAAGCCGGCACGGGAAGGTCGCCTCGCCGACCCGGAGCGTCCGGACGCCGTCCTCCTCGTCCCAGGGAACGTCCAGGGCCGCGGCCCCGGCACCGTCCCGAAGCTCGTCGAGCCAGTGGGTGCGGACGCCCCGCTTCGTGCTGTCCGCGAACAGGACGACCCTGTCCCGCGCCCGCGTGAACCCGACGTACAGGAGCCTGGCGCGCTCCCGGCGCTCCCGGTCCCGCACGCGCCGCCCGGCGGCGGTGTCCCCGGCGGCGGCCCGGAGGGCGACGCCCTTCTCCTGGCGGCCGTAGGGATAGGGCCACCACCGGAGCCACCGCCCGGCCAGCGGATCCCCCGCGTCGAAGCCGTCCGCCGCCGGCTCCACGTGGAGGCCGAACGTATTGTCTCGCGGCTTGTGGTCCAGCCCCGTCATCACCACCACCGGCCACTCGAGCCCCTTGGAGGCATGCCACGTGACGACCTGGACCGCGTCCGGGTCCGTGGGTCGGGCCTGCCGATCCTCCTCGTCGCCGGAGCCGGCCAGCTCCGCGAGGTGTGCCACCAGGCCCGGGATCGTCGCGGCCCGCCGGCGCACGCGGCACAGGTCCTCGTAGCTCCGGGCCACGCTGCGCAAGGCCTCCACGTTGGCCAGGCGGCGCTCGGACTCCGGCCACCGCCGGCACAGATCCCGAGCGTCCAAGGCGTCCAGCACGGCGTCGAACGCCTCCGACGGGGCCAGGGAGCGGGCCTCGCCCGCCAGATCCCGGAGGCGGGCCACGGTCGGATCGTCGGCGAAGGCCAGCGGCGCCCGCGATCGGGGCTCCCCGGCGGCCTCCCTCGCCTCGCACTCCGCGCGCCACGCGGCCACCTCCGCCAGGCGCCGATCCAGCCACGCGTCGGGGTCGGCTCCGGCGCCCCCCGTGAGCCACGCCACCTCGACGGCCGCGACCCCGTCCGACGGGTCGGCCAGGAGCGCCAGGCCGGCCCGCGCCAGCACGCCCTCCGCCGTGGTCGTCAGGCCGGTCAGGGCCACGGAGACCGGGATCCCGCGGGCGTGGAGCGCGTCCGCCACGCCCTGGCCGTGGGCGTGCGTCCGGACGAGCACCGCCACGTGCCTGGGCCGGAGGGGCGTGGCCTCGAATCCGTCCGCCCCTCGCACACGGACTGCTCCGCCCTCGGCCAGGAGGGCCTCCACGCCCTCGGCCACCGCCTGCCATCGGTGGGGCTTCGTGGCCTCTCCGTCGGGCCCGGTCACCTTGTCCGCGCCGCAGACCCAGGCCTCCGCCACGTGGTCGTCCGCCACCTCGGGCAGGTCGTCCACGGCTGCCGTCAGGCGCACCTGCTCCTCGGGGAAGCCGTGGGGGGCCAGGGCCCGGGCGAAGCCCTCCGAGACGAGGTCCACCAGCGGCGGCCGGGAGCGCCAGGAGCGGCTCAGGACGGTCGGGTCGTTCCCCGCCAGCGCGTCGTCCATGGCGGCGGACATGAGGTCGGGGTCGGAGCCCTGGAAGCCGTAGATGGCCTGCTTCCGATCGCCCACCCAGACCGCCCGCCCGGCGAGGTCGGCCATCCGGGTGATGATCGCGAGCTGAAGCGGCGAGGTGTCCTGGAACTCGTCCACCAGGAGCAGGTCCAGGCGCTCCCGCAGGGCCGCCTCCACCCGGGGCTCGCGGAGCAGGCGCGCCGCCTCGGCGAGCATGTCGGCGTAGTCGATCTGTCCGGCGGCGGCCTTCCGCTCCTGGAAGACGCCCATCACGCGGGCTGCGACGCCGAAGACGCCCTCCACCAGGTCGCCCAGCTCGCGGTGCAGGCGCGGGTGGCTCGTGTGAGCCTCCACCGCCTCGGACAGGCGCAGTCCCGGCCCGGCGGCCGCCAGGCCCTTCGTCAACGCGCTCCCCACGCGGACCAGATCGATCCAGGGGATGGCGCCGCCGTGGCGGCGGGCGGAGGCGAGGGCCTTCGCGACCTTCTCCGCGCGCCCCGTGGCCGCCTTGCTCTCCGGCGCCTGCTCCTCGAGGACGGGCGCCAGCGCCTCCAGGGCCTCGACGATCTCCCGGTCCCGCGCCTCCACCTCCCCTCGGGGATCGGGGAGCAGGGCAAACAGGGCGTCCAGGCTGGCCAGCGCGCAGTCGTGCAGCGCCTCGGCCGACAGGCCGTTCTCGCGCGCCTTCGCCACGATGTCGCCCACGATGGCGCGCCAGTCGCCCGCGTGGAGGCGGACCGCCACCTCGTCCAGGTCCCGGTCGTCGGCCGTGAGCACCTCGTCCAGGGCCTCCCTCAGGAGCTGGCGGCCGGCCACCTCCTCCATGGGCTCCAGCGCCGGCGACAGGCCGCCCTCCAGCGCGAACTCCCGGAGCAGGCGGTGGCAGATGGCGTGCACCGTGCCGATGTAGCCGTCCCGGATGCGCGCCGCGGGCTCCCAGGCCCCCTCCTTCATGAGCCTCCGCCGCAGCCGGCTCTGGAGCTCCGCGGCGGCGCGCCGCGTGTAGGTGATGGCCATGACGCCCTCGGGACGGACGGGCGGGTCCCCGCCGTCCAGGAGCGCCGCGGCCATCCGCTTGCTCAGGTCGAACGTCTTCCCGGTCCCGGCGCTCGCGCTGACGACCTCGACGGTGGCGTTCATCGATCCTCCCCGTGGCGCAGGGTGCACAGCGGCGCGAAGTCGCAGAAGCAGCACGGCGCCTTGCGCGCCGCGGGCCCCTCGTCGGGTGGCGGTCCGCCGGCGACCTCCTCGCAGAGCTCCTTCCAGCCCTCCAGGTCGTCGTGCCGCGCGGGCACGACGCCCTCGGAGAGCACGCTCCGCCACCAGCGCCAGGCCCGGCCGGCCAGGACCAGGGTCTCCCCGGACGACGGCCCCTCGACCGCGGTGCTCTCCGGGAAGGCCTCCCCGTCCGTGGTCAGGAAGCGGCCGTCCCCCACGGTCATGTAGGCCACGGGCGGCAGCGCGTCGCCGGACGCCACGCCGTCCGCGTACATGGCGAGCTGGAGCGCGCGGCCCTCCGCCAGCTCCTCGCGCCGGTTCCGGCTGTGCCCCAGCTTGAGGTCCACCACGGCCGGGCGGCCCTCCGGGCTCTCCAGGAGGAGGTCGACGTAGCCTCGCCAGCGGTGGCCCTCGAACGTGCCGCCCGTCTCCCGCTCGGCGGCCACCGGGCGCCACCCGGCGCGCTGGAGCATGGCCACCAGCTCACGGGCGGCCGAGGCCACGGAGGACCGCGCGCGCTCCCGCTCCACCTCGTGGCCCGGGCGCAGCAGTGGCGCCGCCTCCCCGCCGACCCGCGCGTCGAACATCTCGCCGGCTCGGGCGGCGGCCTCGTCCGGTGTGGCCCGGCCCAGGTCCAGCGCGTCGTCTCCGACCACGAGGTCCTGGAGCAGCGCGTGGGCGAAGAGCCCGACGAGCCGATCCCCCTCCGGGATGGAGGCCACGGCGCCGGGACGGAGCTTCGCCCGATCGGCCAGGACCCACTGCAGCGGACACCCGAACACCTTCTCCACGGCGGTCGGCGACAGCAGCGGCGGCGGCTCCACGTGCTCGGGCGAGACACGCCACACGGGCCTCGGCGTCACCGGGCGCGCCGGCTCCACCGGCCCCGCCTCGGGGGTCCACGTGGTCGCGCTGAGATCCGCCCCCTCGGGCGACACGGCGTCCTCGGCCCGCACGCGGCACGCCGCGAGGGCGTCCGAGCCGAGGCGCGCCTCCAGCTCGTCGGCGAAGGGGTGCGGCAGCGTGGCCTCGCGTCCGTCCAGGCGCCACCGCACGAGCACGAGGTGCCGCTCCGCGACCAGGACCGGGCGCCGCCACGAGGCCGCCTCGACCCGCCGCCTGGCACCCGCCGCCGGCACCCCGACGCCCGCCTCGTGGAGGGCTCGCCGCTCGGAGTCCGTCCAGGGCTCGGGTCCCGGGTCGGGCGTGGTCCCGTCCACGAAGCCCCACCACACGACCCGCTCGGCGCCGGGCAGGACGCCGCGAGGCGTGTCCACGACGGCCGGACGTCCGGCCTCCCGGGGTGCCGTCGTCCACGCCAGCCCCGCGCCCACGGCCTCGTCGTGGAGCTGCTGAAGCCGCGCCCGGCCGACGGGCTCGTCGGGCGGCTCCCGGTGCAGCATGCGGCGCAGGTCGGCGGCCACCCCGGCGGCGTGCAGGAGCTGCGCCTCCGAGTCCGGATCCACGGCCGCGAGACCGCGGGCCCACCGGATCACCCGCTCGCACACGGCGGAGGCCTCCGTGGGTGACATGCCCGGCTCCGGCTCCCACGTGGGCCCGCCGAACCACGCGTCGATCCGGTCGCGCAGATCCTCCGGTTCGTCCGCGCGCTCCACGCACTCGTCCACCGCCTCGCGCCAGGCCGGGCCTCCGACGCCCGGCGCCTCCCCGAGGGCCTTCAGCAGGCGTCGGCGCACCCGCCCGGGCAGGGGCGCCACGGGCAGGGACAGCAGCTCGGCGGCGACGAGCGGGTCGACGGGACGGAACGCCAGGGCCAGCCGCAGCGGGAGCACCTGGAGCGCCGGCCGCCACCGGGAGCGCGACACGGCCCCGACGGAGGACAGGCCCTGCCGCGCGAAGCCCGAGGCCAGCGCGCCGCGCTCGGCGGTCGCGACGACGGTGGTCCGCTCGGCGAAGTGGTCCCGCTGCCAGGCCGCGAGCAGCTCGGCCGCGTCCGCGGGGGTCTCCGCGTCCAGCGCGATCACGGTCCCGTCACCCCGGAGCCTCAGCTTCGACGGCGTGTCCTCGAGCAGGGCGTGCTGGAGCCGCGCGAGGTCCGTGTCCGGCGGTGCCCCGGGCCGCGGCGGCGCAGGAGCGAGGACGCGCGCCCCTCGGGCCTCCAGCGCCTCGAGCAGTCCGCGCACGGCGGGCTCCAGGTCCGACGGGGCCTCCGTGACGTGGACCCGCATGGGCAGCGGCAGGTCGTCCCGCTGCTCCGCAGCCCGGCGCAGCGCCACGAGCGCGTCGGGAAGCCCCGGCGGGACGGGCGGTCCGAACGGCTCCTCCAGGTCGGCCAGGTCCGCGAGCCGATCCCCGCCGCGGGGCACCGCCTCGCCCTCCCAGCCCGCCATGCGCAGCCGATCGCGCAGGCCGAGCAGGTAGCCGGCGACGCCGACCGGATCCCGCGTCCAGGACGTGGCCCAGGTGCGCGGTGAGGTTCCCGCGTCGAGCCGCGCCCGGAGCCGCGCCCCGTACGCCGCGACGCGAAGAGCCCGGGGTGCCGGCGAGACGGGCTCGCCCAGGACCAGCCCGAGGCGCTCCACGAGTCCCAGGGGGCCGCACGGGAGCCAGCCCGCCCGTGCCGTGTCGGCGCCGAGCCGATGGCGCCACGGCGTGCCGCCGTCGAGGTCCGGGCCGAAGAGGATCTCGAGGTGCTCGATGGCCATGTGCGTGTCCTGCCCGTGCCGGCGAAGGTCGCGAGGATGCCGCATCGCACCCCGTCGGGCAACGGGCCCCGGAGCGACGAACAGGGCGGTCGCAAAGTCGACCGCCCTCCCTTGCCCTTGCCCTTGCCCTTGCCTGCTCTCAGATGCGCAGAATCCATCGTTTCCGAGCGGGTGCAATCCGGCGCCGGGCGCCGTATCGCCGGGCGGCCCACTCTTCTCCGACTTTGCGATTGCCCCGGAGCGCCGAACAGGCGGAACAGGACTACGCCACGAGCAGCGTACGGCGGGTTCTGGCGCCATCCTTGACAGGGCGGCCGTCGGGCCGTTTCCTCCGGCGCACCATGCTCCGCCTCGCCGCCGTCTATGTCCACCCGCTCAAGTCCGCTCGAGGGCTGCGCGTGGACGCGTGGCCGGCCGACGAGATGGGCCTGGTCCGGGATCGGCGCCTGATGGCGGTGGACGAGCACGGGCGCTTCCTCAGCCAGCGGAACCACCCCCGGATGGCGCTGCTGAGGCCGAGCCTGGAGGGCGTCCGCCTGCGGATCGAGGCGCCGGACATGCCGGACTCGCTCGTGGTGCCGCTCTACGGCGACGACGGCCCGGGCCGCGAGGTGGAGATCTGGGGGGATCGGGTCGAGGCCCTCGCCGTGGAGGACCACGGCTGGATGTCGCGCTTCTTCGGCTTCCCGGCCGGCCTCGTGCGGATCCCCGACCACGCCCGGAGACAGGTGGACCCTCGCTACGCCCGCGAAGGCGACCGGGTGGGCTTCGCGGACGGCTTCCCCTTCCTGCTCATCGGGCAGGGCTCCCTGGACGATCTGAACGGTCGCCTCGAGCGGCCGGTGTCCATGGAGCGGTTCCGCCCGAACCTCGTCATCGAGGGCGCCCCGCCGTTCGCCGAGGACGCCTGGCGCCGCATCCGCGTCGGGGACATCACGTTCGAGGTGGCCAAGCCCTGCGCCCGCTGCGTCCTCACCACCGTCGACCAGGCCAGCGGCGAGCCGGACGGCCGGGAGCCGCTCCGGACCCTGGCGACCTACCGGACGGCGGAGGGCGGGGTGATGTTCGGGCAGAACCTGCTCCACCGCGGGCTGGGGACGCTCCGGGTCGGCGACCCCGTCACGGTGCTCGAGACACGCTGATCACGCCCGCTCCGGGGATCGAGACCACCAGCGCATCCCCCTGATCCAGCGTCTCCGGCGGCAGCGTCCCGGCGTCGTCCGCGGTCGTCCAGGCCGCCTGCCAGGTCTCCGCCGGCAGGCCGACCACCCGGAGGCTCCCGGCGCCGCCGGATTCGACGACCACGGCGGGCGGGGCGTCCGGCCGGAGGAACGCGGCCGGGTGGAAGAGCGGGTCGTCGCTGTCCGAGCCCAGGAGCGTGTCCCCCGGTCGCACCGTCGCGAGCCAGGGCGCCAGGAGGCGCACGCCCGCGGCTGGCTCGGCGGTGACCTGCCCCCCGGGCTCCACGGCCAGCCACGCGTCGTCCGCGGCGTCCGGCGGGCAGGCCCCGAGCGCTCCCCGGTGCCAGGTCCCGGCCCTCGCGGCGTCCAGGTCCCGGACGGGCCGCGCGGGGGCCGCGGCGATCACGTCCAGGTCCTCCTCGGCCGCGGCCGCCCCGACGCCCTCCAGCGTCTCGATCGTGGCGTCCCCGCCCCGGACGTAGGACAGGCCGGTGATCACGTCGGCGGCTCCTTCCACGGCCAGGATGCCCTCGAGGCGGGCCGCGGCGTCGGCCGGGGCGCCCACGGGAGCGACGATCTCCGGGCTCCATCCCTCGCCGTCCAGCCGGACGCCCAGCGCCACCGCGGCCTCGCCGACCTGCGCGTCGGTCCAGTCCGCGGCGCCGGGGCCGACGGCGATCTCCACCGCGTCCGGCGCGACGCCCCAGGCCTCGTCCAGGTGGCCGAGCGTCACCGCGACGAGCTCCGCGTACTCCGCCGGGGCCTCCCGGTGGACGAAGGTCGCGTCGCCGGGGTCCTCGTACGCCACCACCAGGCGCAGCGCGCCGCCGTCGGCCTCGAGCCGATCCCGGAGCGGCAGGACGAGGTCCTCGACGGCCCGATCCACGGCCGTGAAGTCGAAGCCCTCCGCGACCGCGGTGGCCGGGTCCTCGTCGTCGTTCGCGGGCTCCACGGCGGCGGGCACCGGAAGGCGCAGGGCGTCGAGCCCGAGATCGCGGGCCGCGTCGAGGAGGTCCGGGCGCCACTCCTCCGCCGGCGGACAGCCCTCGCCGGTGACGACCCGTGCGTCCGCCCGCCAGGCGCGGAACGTCTGGTGGGTGGCCCCCGAGGCCAGGGTGACCGTGGCGTCCGGGAGCCGGCCCGGGTCCGCGAAGGTCACGTCGAGGGTCTCGACGTCCCGGTTGCCCGCCCGGTCGTAGGCGAAGAGGAGCAGGCTGTTGCTCCCGGGGGACAAGGTGACGTCGAAGGCGAAGCCGCCGTCCGACTCCAGGGTGTCCGTCACGTCGATCTCGCCGCCCCCGTTCAGCGCGTGGGTCAGGCGATCCACGCCCACGTCGTCCGTGGCCGAGCCCACGACCGTCAGCGCGGCCTCCTCCACCGTCGCGCCGTCCGCGGGCTCCAGGATGACCAGGTCGGGGCGGGTCGTGTCCTCCTGCTGCCGGGATGTCAGGGTCACCGACACGCTGGCCGTGCCACGGAGGCCGTCGTCATCGTCCGCGACCACCGTGATGGTGTTGGCGCCCTGCCCGAGCGTCACCGCGAACGAGAAGGTCCCCGTGGGGTCGAGGACGTCCGTGACCTCCCGCTCGGGTCCGCCGTCGAGGGTCCAGGCCAGGCGCGCCACCTCGCCGTCCGCGTCCGTGACCGTCCCGCCCACGGTGATCTGCGGAGACTGCACCACGCTGTTCGCCGGTGGGCTGGTCAGGGTGATCGCCGGGGCCTCGCCCTCCGGGCCGCCGTCGCCCGAGCCGCACCCGGCGAACGTCAGCGCCGCCAGCCCGAGAGCGGCAGCAGTCCACGCGCGCATCGACGCCTCCTCGCACTGATCGGGGGAGGGACCGTCATACCCATCCGGGCGCGCGGCGTCGAGGCGTGGCCCGGCTCACCGGCCGCTCGAGTCGCTCCCGAGCACGGGGCAGTCCACGTCCGGCGGCGAGCCCACGGCCACCACGCGGCCCTCGTCGCGCACGGGGTGGTCCGGGCTGTTGAGGATCGGACGCTTCCGGCGCATCCAGGCGGCGATCTCGTCGCGCAGGGGCAGGCCGTCGTCCAGCATCCGGATTCGCGTCGGGTGCACGTCCGCGAGGATCGGGCGCAGGTCGTCCCCCCCGGTCGCCAGGAAGCTGTTGGTGATGATCCGGTAGGTCGCGTCCGGATCGATGGGCGACCCGTCCGCCAGGGTCGCCCGGACGAGGCGCTGGCGATCGGCCTCGTCCACGTCGCCGTCGCCGTCGCGATCCTCGCGCGGGCACACGTCCTTCGCCCGGTCGTAGGTCACCCGCAGCCCGCCGACCTGGAGCACCTCGTGGCTGCCGGACGTGCCCACGCGGAGTATCTCCAGGAGCGTCGCGCCGCTGACCTCGAGGAGCGCGGGCACGTTCCCGAACGGCATCACGTCGTAGAGCTGTCCGTAGGTCACGGGCCCGGCGGGCAGGTCCGCCCGGAGGCCGCCGCCGTTGAGGAGGCAGACCTGCGCCTCAGGGTGGACGTTCAACGCCACGTCGCACAGGAAGCTCCCCAGGGAGGACGAGTGCTCGCGGTTGCGCTCCAGGGGGCGGACCAGGCGGGCGCCCAGGTCCTCGGCGCGTGCGGCCTGTACCTCCGCCTCCCAGGGCCGGAGCAGCTCGTCCACCCGCCGGGCGGTCCGCGTCGTCGGCGCGGCGGTGACCGGCTCGGGCTCCCGGAGGACCACGCGGGTCCCGCCCGGGGACGCCTCCATGTGGATCTCGAGCCGGCTCACCCGGCGGCCGTGCTGCCCGGCCTGGAGGACGGGGATGCCGTGGACCCGGTGGGCCACGTGCTCGTGGGAGTGCCCCCCGAAGATGCCGTCGACGAGGCTCGGGGAGAGGTCGCGCGCGAGGTGGAAGAGGTGGCCGCCCCGACCACAGCTCGAGAGATCGGACGGGTCGTCGAACGCCTGGCAGCCCCCCGCGCCGATGTGGGCCAGCACGAAGACCAGGTCGGCCCCCTCGGAGCGCAGCGCCCGGGCCTCGCGCGTCACGGCCTCCGCCGGGTCGGTGAACGCGAGGCGACGGCCCACGTGCGGCAGCGTGATCGACGGCGTGTCCGTGGTGATGACGCCCACGACCCCCACCCGCAGGCCCCCCTTGTCGACCACGGTGGAGCCGTGGAGGTTGGTCCACGCGGGCGGGCGCCCCGTCTCCCGGTCGACGACGTTCGCGGCCAGGAAGGGGAACCCGGCCTCGGCCATGCGCGATCGGAGCGCACCGAAGGGATCCCGCCCGTCTGTCCGGGCGGGGCCGGGCGGCCCGTAGTCGAACTCGTGGTTCCCGAGGGCCACCGCGTCGTAGCCGAGCAGGTCGTACGCGGACACCCCGAGGGCGCCCTCGTTCCGGTCGGAGACGAGGGTCCCCGACCACATGTCCCCGGAGTCGAAGAGCAGGACCGTCGTGTCGCGGCGATCCCGCTCCCGGTCGACCAGGGCCGCCAGGCGACGAAGGCCGCCGGCCGGGGTGCCGTCGACGGTCACCTCCGGCTCGGAGTAGCGCCCCTCCACGTCCGTCGTCTGGAGGACCACCACGTGGCTCGCCGGCTGCGCGCACCCGGTGAGGAGGAGCAGCAGGGCCGCGGCGATCCCGCGGACACGGAGGGTGCTCATCGGATCCGCTCCACGTTCTCCTCCCAGTTCCGGCCGTCGAACGGGACGACGGTGAACCGGGACAGCAGGTCTCCGTCGCCCTCCAGGCAGCGGGCGTTCACCGACACGCCGTCCGGGTGGGAGCGCGGCGTGTAGAACGGGTGGATGCCGCACGTCCCGCAGAAGGTGTGCTTCGCCGTGTGGGTGCCGAAGGTGTAGGTCCTGATCGCCTCGCGCCCCCTCAGCAGGGTGAAGCGCTCCGGCGGCACGATCAGGTGGAGGAAGCCCTTCTTGGAGCAGACGGAGCAGTTGCAGTCGATGAGGCGGTGCTCCTCCACGTCCACGCGGAAGCGGATCGCGCCGCAGTGGCAGCCTCCCTCGTAGGTCTCCGTCTCGCTCATGTGGGCTGCTCCGTGGGTCGGACCAGGAGATCGTGAAGCTGGACGTGGGGCGGCCGGGTCACCGCGAAGGCCACCAGGTCGGCCACGTCCTCCGGCTGGAGGCACGGGAAGCGGTCGTAGGTCTCCCGCGCCCCCTCTTCGCTGCCGGTGTAGTGGCGTGCGAACTCGGTCTCCACGAAGCCCGGGCTGACGGCCGTCACGCGGATGGGGCTCCCGGCCTCCCGAAGCTCGCGGCGGAGGCCCTCGGTCAGGGCCTTCACGGCGTGCTTGGTCGCGGCGTAGACCGGGTTCCCCGCGACCCGGTGGGCCGACATGGAGGAGAGGTTCACCACGTGGCCGGCGACGTCGCGCCGCCGCATGTCGCGGACGGCCTCCCGGGTGCAGACGCACAGGGCGACGACGTTCACGTCCAGCATCTCGCGCCAGGCCCCGGTCTCGCCCGACAGGAGCGTCGCCGGGCGACCCAGGCCCGCGTTGTTCACGAGGACGTCCACCCCGCCCAGGGACTCGCGGACCTCCGCGAACATCCTGGCGATGTCGTCCTCCCGTCGCAGGTCCGCCCGGACGGGCAGCACCTCGCCGCCGTCCCGCGCGACCTCCCCGGCCAGGGCCTCCAGGCGGTCCAGCCGGCGCGCGCAGACCGCCACCCGGGCGCCCTCGTCCGCCAGCCGACGGGCCACCGCCGCGCCGATGCCGCTCGAGGCGCCGGTGACCAGCGCCGTCCTGCCTTCCAGTGCGCTCATGATCCTCTCGTCGTCAGGGCCGTGTGCCGCAGGCGTGATCCTCGTAGCTCCCGGCCGAGATCTCGCGCACGACGCGGGGGACGTGCAAGACGAGACGTCCCGTGCCTCAGGCCGTAGCCGCGATGGCGCGCATCACCGCCGGAGCGTCGTCTTCGACTACCCGACCATGGCCGGGGATGACCCGGACCAGGCCCGGAGTGTCCGCCAGCCGCCGAAGGTGCGCCGCCAGCGCCCGGCGGTCGTCCGTGAGGAACCAGCGCGCCACGCGCGTCACCTTCGGCCCGCCCGTAGAGCCCACCAGGCGCAGGAACAGGCCCATGAGTCCGGGCTGATGGGGCTCGTTGAACACGGTGTCGTTGAAGACCAGGGTCGCGCGGTCGCCGCTCCGCGCGATCAGCACGGCTTCCTTGCCCCCGTCGAGCGGCTCCACGGACAGGTTCGGATCCTCGGGCAGGGCGTCCAGGTGCCCGTCCACCTCGACACGCTCCCGGACCCGCGCCTCGAACGCGGCCGGGCAGAGGAGCCGCACGTCCGGATACCGCGCCTTCCACGCGGGGGCGTCCAGGCGATGGAAGCCGTTCGGCACGATCAGGAAGGCGGGCGTGCCCCAGGCCTCCAGCGCCGCCATGTCGTCCTCGGGGAGGTTCACGGCGCTGTGGACCACGAGGCGACCGTCCGACAGGCGCACGACCACCATGCGGCGGCGGAGTGACATCTTCGGGACCGAGCCGTCCACCTCCCACAGGTCGTCGCCGAGGCGTCGGATCGGGCTCGTGTCGTGGACCTTCCAGCTCGCGTCCATGGCGGCCATCGAGGCTCCTCCGGCGTGTGTGGGGGACGGTGCGAGTGGAGCGCATCCGGGCGCGTCAGGCAACAGGACGTGGCGCTTGCACGGTGTCCGGCGTCGTGTACGATGCGCGACGCGCAGGCGCCGAGCGGTCGTGGGGGCCGCCACCGGCATGCGCGAGGGACGGACGCATGTTCGACAACGAAAAGGAGCGCATCGAAGCCCTCCGCGAGCGTCTGGTGTCCCTGAGGGGGCATCTTTGACGTCCCTGGCAAGGAAGCCAGACTGAGCGAGCTGGACGCCCTGGTCTCGAGCCCGGATCTCTGGGACGATCAGGAGCGCGCCCAGAGCCTCCTCAAGGAGCGCACGGACGTCGCGGCGCTCCTGGACCGCGTGGCGAAGCCCGCGAAGCTGCTCGAGGACGCCGAGGTCCTCATCGAGGTGTCCGAGGAGGAGGACGACGACTCCGTGGAGGGCGAGGTGTCCCAGCACCTCGAGTCGGTCGAGCACGCCCTGGATCAGCTCGAGTTCGAGCGGATGCTGGGCGGCGAGCACGATCGCTCCGACGCCATCCTGACCATCAACGCGGGCGCCGGGGGCACGGAGAGCCAGGACTGGGCCGAGATGCTCCTCCGGATGTACACCCGCTACTGCGAGCAGCAGGGCTGGAGGGTCCGCATGCTCGACCTCCAGACCGGAGAGGAGGCCGGCATCAAGTCGGCCAGCCTGTCCGTGGAGGGCGAGTACGCCTACGGGTTGCTGAAGGCCGAGGCCGGGGTCCACAGGCTGGTCCGCATCTCCCCATTCGACTCGAGCGCCCGGCGGCACACCTCCTTCGCCGCGGTCTTCGTCTATCCGGACATCGAGGACGAGATCGAGATCGACGTGAAGGACAACGACCTCCGCGTCGACACGTTCCGGGCCTCGGGCGCGGGCGGTCAGCACGTCAACCGGACCGACAGCGCCGTGCGCCTCACGCACCTCCCGACCGGCCTCGTGGTGAGCTGCCAGTCCGAGCGCAGCCAGCACCAGAACCGCGCCGCGGCCATGAAGGTCCTGAAGGCCCGGCTGTACGAGCTGGAGCGGGCCCAGCGGGCCGCCGAGCGCCAGGTGATGGAGGAGGCCAAGCAGGAGATCGCCTTCGGCAGCCAGATCCGCAACTACGTCCTCCACCCCTATCAGATGGTGAAGGACCTGCGGACCGAGGTGGAGACGAGCGACGTGGAGAAGGTGCTCGACGGCGCCCTCGACGAGTTCGTGAAGGCGTATCTCATCGCGAACCCCGGCGACGAGTCGTAGGGAGACCGCCGGCCGGTGACCGGGCGTCGCCTGCTCGAAAAAGTGAGAACTGAGTAGGTTTGACCCCACGGGGTGGGGCGTTTCGCCTCGATGCCCGGTGAGGGGGGCGGAGGACGACGTGCCTCGCGGGCGGCGTCTCTGCCCGGCTCCCCGCTGCCGAGGCGGGGCTGGCGTGGTCCTTGCTTCCTGATCGGGGGCATCCCCGAACAGGAGGACAGCCATGTTCGTCAAGAAGGCGATGTACGCCGGCGTGCTGGGCGCCATGGTGATGACCGTCGTCATGGCCATCGCCCGCGGCCTCGGCATGGCCGTGAACCTCGAGATGATGCTGGGCGCGCTGATCACGGAGTCCGTCACGACCGGCACCTGGGTGCTCGGGCTGTGCATCCACGTGGTCGCAGGGGCCGTGTTCGGCCTCGTCTACGCGGCCGTGTTCGAGTATGTGACCCACCGAGCCGGCTGGGGCCTCGGCCTCGGGATCGGGGCCGTGCACACGCTCGTGTCCGGCGTGGTCCTCGGCGCGCTGCCGATGGTGCACCCGCTCATGCCCGGGTTCCTCGACCCGCCCGGGATGTTCATGGCGAACCTGGGCGTCCTGGGGGTCGCGGCCTTCGCGGCGCTGCACCTGATCTTCGGCGCCCTCGTGGGGGCGTCCTACGAGCCCATCAGCCAGGCGCACCGGCGGCCTCCCCACGGGATGGTCGCGCAGCCCTGACGCCGAGAGAGGTGCTCTACGGGGCCACCTCGACGGGCTCCGCGCAGGCGGGGCCCGTCGGCGCCAGGTACGGGTTGGAGGGTTCCCCGCCCCGCTGGAGCCAACGGTCATAGCCCTCGATCAGGGGGCATCGATAGGCCCGGAGCCCCTCGACCAGGTGGGGGCGCATCTCCGCCACCGTCAGGACCCCCCGCGAGATGGCCCCGAACACCTCGCGCGCCCTGGCCGGGTTCGGCGCGGCCCCGAAGGCCGTCCCGTCCCGGGCCAGCCGGTCCAGCGTGGACTTCATCGGGCCGCCGCAGGCGTCCGCCATGGTCTTGGCGGAGGAGGCCAGCCTGGACGAGGCGCGCTTGGCGCCTGCGAGGTCGCTCTCGGCCAGGTTCTCTCGCAGGGCCTCGTACTCGTCGAGCAGGTCCCCGAAGCAGCGCGCGAGCCGGGCCTCCTCCCGTGAGGCGTCGGTGCCTCGCGGTTCCGGGGTCGCAGCCGGCTGCCTCCGCTCGCCCGGGCCGGGGCTCGGCCGGCTGGCGTCGGCCGAAGCCAGGAGCGCCGACTCCTCCCGGCATCCTCCGAGGAGCGCGAGCACGACCAGGAGCAGCAGGAGGCGGAGGCGGGCGGCGGTTCGCGGCGTCGAAGGTCCCATCTTGGCTCCTCGGCCCTCTCGGCGCGGGTGGGGGGACCGCGCCGATGCACAGCCTACGCCACTCGCGCCCGTGGCGGAAGCGTCCACGCCTCTCCGAGTCAGCGGTGGACTTCGTGTTCCAGAGCCCGGACCTCGCGAGTGGCCATCTCCGAGATGTGATCCTGACCGTGGAGGTGTACCGGGGTGTCGAGCGGCCCGACGGGACGAGGAAGCCGGCCCGGTCCCTGCTCCAGGACCTCGTCGGGGGCGTCGGAAGCCCCTGAGGCGACAAAAAGATTGCGGCATCGCACTGGAATGTGATCCAGCGCAAGGAACGACCCCCGGGAGCCTGCCATCCTCCTCTCACGTTGCGTGACTTCCCTGGGCGGATACGGGGTGACAATGGGCGATGGTGCTCCGTTCCGCCCAGGGACACGCATCCCACGCGATCGACCCCGCGTCGGTCCGATCTCGAGCCGCTCGCCGAAGGGGGAGCGGCTCGACTCGTTTCCGGTTCCTGGCGATCCGGGGCAATCGCAAAGTCGGACAAGTGAGGGCGGCGCGGCGGTACGGCGCCCGGCGCCGGATTGTATCCGCTCGGAAACGATGGATTCTGCGCGTTCGAGAGCAGGCAAGGGCAAGGGCAAGGGCAAGGGAGGGCGGTCGACGTTGCGACCGCCCTGCCTGGCGATCCGGGGCCGCTGGCGCGGACCGGCGGACTGCGGTAGAGGGGCGATGCTCCCACCACGCCAAGGAGTCGCCATGAGGAAGTGGATCGCGCTGGGGATCGCCGCTGCCCTCTTCGTCGGGGGTTGCGCCAGGACCGATGAGACCGAGGCCGCCGACGAGGCCGAACAGGTCGAACAGGGCCAGGAGGCCACGGAGCCCGCCGCCGAAGAGGCGAAGCCGGGTGAGGAGGCGAAGGCCGAGGAGGCGAAGGCCGAGGAGGCCCATCCGGTCTGGCCGGACGTGGACCTGGAGGCGGAGCTCGAGCGCCTGCAGGGCACGTGGCACGTGCGCGCGACCTTCGGGGCGAAGGAGGACAGCACCTGGAAGATCGAGGGCGACAAGCTCGAGATCACGGACCCGGAGGGCGAGACGACCCTCGCGAAGATCGTGATGCTCCAGCCGGGCGAGATCGGCGTGAAGACGGGCGGGTCGACGACCTACCACGCCTACGCCCGGAGCGGCGACGACGTCTGGATCGGCCTCGGGACGGGCGGCGCGAAGACGGACGACGCGTTCTACGTGGGCGAGGATCGCGGCGTCGTGGTCTTCGACGGCGAGTCGTGCCGCTACTACAAGGAGAAGATGGGCTTCGGCGGCGGCGATCGCGCGTTCGAAGAGCCCGTGGACGTGGAGTGCGAGGTCCAGGAGGGCGGCGACAAGGCCGTGCTCCACTACCAGACCCCGGTGTTCATGAAGGACGATCAGTTCGAGGATCACCAGGTGATGGTGGTCGGCGACGCCCTCCTGAACGAGCAGCTTCGCAAGGAGCACCGCGCCCGGCGGCCGGAGTAGACCCATGCAGGAGGCGGCCCGGACCCTGATCCGCTTCGGCCGGGACGCCGAGCGCGCCCGGCTGCTCGACTCCACCTGCGGCAACGCCAGCGTGCGCGTCGACGACCGTCGGGTGCTGATCACGGCGTCCGGCGCGGAGATCGGGCACCTGTCCGAGGGGGACCTCGCCCTCGTCGACCTCGAGACGGGGGCGCACCTGGACGGCCCCCGCCCCTCGACGGAGACACCGCTCCACCGACGCGCCTACGTCGCCCGGCCGGCCGCGGGGGCCGTCCTCCACTGCCAGTCCCGGGCGGCGACGCTCCTGGCGTGTCACGCGGACCCGCCCCCCAGCCTCGACCTGGTGCCGGAGATCCCGGCCTATGTCCGGCGGCACGCGGTGGTGCCCTGGAACATGCCGGGGAGCGATGCCCTCGCGGACTCGGTGGGCGAGGCCTTCGGTGACCCGGAGGTGACCGTCGTCCAGATGGGCAACCACGGGCAGGTGATCCTCGGGGCCACCCCGGACCACGTGATCCGCCGGGCGACCTTCTTCGAGCTGGCGGCCTGGATGGTCGTGCAGGGCGCCCCGCTCCGCTTCATCCCCGAGGAGGACGCCGCGCACCTGCGCACGCTGAGCCGGGACGCGTGACGTCGTCGCCGGCCCCCGCGAGCCGGTGATCAGGGGAATCGCAAAGTCGGACAAGTGAGGGTCGCGCGGCGGTCCGACGCCCGGCACCGGATGGCACCCGCCCGGAAACGATGGATTCTACGCCTTCGAAGGCGGGCAAGGGCAAGGGCAAGGGCAAGGGCAAGGGAGGGCGGTCGACTTTGCGACCGCCCTGGGCCGGTGATCCCGGGGACTCGCGAAGAGCGCGCCGATCGTGCAACATCGCGCGCCATGAACTGCGTACACCCGACGAAGCTCATCGGCGGCACCCCCCTGGCGGACATCTCCGCGATGGTGGACAAGCCCGGGGTCCGGCTGCTCGCCAAGGTCGAGGGCAACAACCCGGGCGGCAGCGTGAAGGACCGCCCCGCGTGGTGGATGATCGAGCAGGCGGAGGCGCGCGGCGACCTGAAGCCCGGCGTCCGCCTCATCGAGCCCACGAGCGGCAACACGGGCATCGCGCTGGCGATGCTGGCCGCCATGAAGGGCTACGAGATCGACCTGGTCATGCCCGAGAGCGCGACCCGGGAGCGCGTCCTGGCCATGGAGGCGTACGGGGCCAACGTCGTCCTGACGCCCGCCGGGGAGGAGATGGAGGGCGCCATCGACTACGCCCGGGAGAAGGTGGCCGAGGGCGGCTTCGTGATGCTCGACCAGTTCTCCAACCCGGACAACTGGGGGGCGCACTACGCCACCACGGGCCCGGAGATCTGGCGCGACACCGACGGCGCGGTGACCCACTTCGTGTCCGCCATGGGCACGACCGGGACCATCATGGGCTGCTCCCGCTACCTGAAGGAGCAGAGCCCGGACGTGCAGATCGTCGGCGCCCAGCCCGAGGACGGCTCGAGCATCCCCGGCATCCGGCGCTGGCCGAAGGCCTATCTCCCGAAGATCTTCGAAGCGGAGCGGGTGGATCGGACCGTGGACGTGAGCCAGGAGCAGGCCAGGGAGACGACCCGCCGCCTCGCCCGCGAGATGGGGCTGTCCGCGGGCATGAGCAGCGGCGGGGCCGTGTGGGTCGCGCTGCGGATCTGCGAGGAGATCGACGAGGGCGTCGTCGTCACGATCCTCTGCGATCGCGGCGATCGCTACCTGTCCTCCGACCTGTTCCGCTGAGCCGGGAGCCCTCCATGCGCGTGACCCTGAACCGCACCCACGGCGCCCAGTACGAGGGCCGGAACGAGGACGGCCGGACCGTCACCCTCTCCGGATCGCCGGAGATCGGCCCGTCCGAGGCCGGCGTCCGCCCCATGCAGGCCGTGCTGTTCGGCCTGGCCGGCTGCAGCGCCGTCGACGTCCAGCTGATCCTGCAGAAGGGCCGTTACCGGGTCGACGACCTCGAGGTGATCGTCGACGCGGAGCGCGCCGACGCCATCCCGGCCGTCTTCACCGAGATCCACATGCACTTCGAGGCGTCCGGCGACTTCCCGCGCAAGAAGCTGGAGCGGGCCGTGCGCCTGTCGCACGAGAAGTACTGCTCGGTCGCCCGGATGCTGGAGCCGGGCGTGCGCATCACGACGAGCTGCGCCCTCCGGGAGGAGCCCCCGGAGGGCTGATAGCTCGTCTGATTCCGGTGGGCGCTACTTGCCCAGCAGGCCCTTCTTCAGCCCCTTGTTCGGCGGGCTCGAGCCCAGCCATATGGCGAGGAACGCCCGGGCGAAGTCCGCGCCCTCGATGGTGCCCTTCTTGCTGCCCTTGACCCGCACCTCGACGCCGTCGCCCGGAAGGAACGTGAAGTCCATCCCCTGGCCCTCGTCGATGGCGGACATCCAGCCGTTGAGCTTCTGGAGCTTGCCCTTCAGGGCGCCGTGCTTGCTCCCGGCCGCCTCCTCGAAGCTCTCCTCGAAGGCGTCCGTGATGTCGTCGCGGTCCACGTCGCGCACGAAGTGGAGCACCAGCTTCTTGGGGCCGGTGTCCCCCAGGATCTTCGAGGCGCTCGACGTCTTCTCCTCGATGTAGAGACCGGCCACGTAGACGTCCACGTTGAAGATGGTCGCCTCGCGGATGCCCATGCCGTTCAGGGTCAGCTTCTTCCCGGCCACGGTCACCTGGTCCGGCATGGTCACGCCGCCCTTCTTGCCGGCCAGGCTCGTACCGGGCAGGGCCAGCACGAGGCCGAGGGTCACCGCCACCGTCAGGATCGTCGTCTTCCGGCCAATGCCGCGCATCGTCGCCTCCTCGTCAGGGTGGGATCAGGTCGCAGCTTACGCCCAAGGCGGCCGTCTCGTCAGCCCCACCCGGGAACCGGCGAAACGCTCGCACGCGGGCGCCGCAGACAGACGCCGGAGGAGGCGTTCGATTCAAGCTATCCCGTGGCCGCGAGGCCGATGCCGTAGTCCTCCGCGTGCTGCCGGAGGCGCTTCTGCAGGGCCTTGCGCGCGCGGAAGAGGCGAGACATGACCGTCCCGATGGGGATGTCGCAGATGTCGGCGATCTCGCGATAGGAGAAGTCCTGCAGGTCGGCCAGCACGACCACCGTCCGGAAGTCGTCGCGCAGGGTGTCGAGGGCCTCCAGGACGGTGGGAGACAGGTGGCGACGGGCGAAGGCCCGCTCGGGATCGGCCCACTGGCGCTGGCAGTCCCGGGAGAAGAAGCGCTCCGACAGGCGGCCCTCCTTCTCGGCCTCCAGGATCTCGCGCTCCTTGCTCCGGCGCCGGTAGCCGTTGATGAACGTGTTGGTCAGGATGCGGAACATCCAGGCCTTGCAGTTGGTGCCTTCATGGAACTGGTGCCACTTCTTCCAGGCGCGTAGCACGGTGTCCTGGACCAGGTCCTCCGCCTCCTCGGGGCTCCGCGTGTAGCGCATGGCCGTGGCGTACAGCGCGTCCAGGTGCACGAGGGCCTCCCGGCGGAAGGCCTGCCGCGACGTGCGGTCGCCTCGTGCGGTGTCGTGCTCGGTCGCGTCGTGGTTGGCGTCGCGCATGCTCTACCTCTCCCGGTCGGAGGGGCGTCGGGCCCCGGACCGCTTCCCTCTTTCAACGTCCGTGCCAGACCGTGAAACCCATGGACCGACGCGTTCCCATGGCCGCCGAACGTGTCCGCGCGGCCACGGCGTCGTGGCCGTGTTGCCACGGAGATTCCGCGGAATGGCGCCGTCTCGTCGCTGGTTGCCGGTCCCTCACGCCCGGATTCGACGCGCGTGGGTTCGTTCGGGTTCAAACTTATTCGGGCGGGCCCGTCGGGGAGTGGACCGGACGATTTGTCGGAGAGGCCCCCGAACCACTGACAATCTGGCAGAGGAATCGAATTCCCGCGTGGTGGCTGGCTTGCTTGCCACGCCCCGGACCCTCTGCTATTCCTCCCCTGTCGCCGTCGCGTAGGGGCCGGGAAAGCCTCCGCGACGGACCATCACGGGGGGTCAGTCAGCTCCACTCGACGGGGTATCGAGAGGGTCATGTACAAGCTCCAGATCCGTGATGACGAGGGCCGGACCACGCCCGTCCCCCTCCTCCGGGACGAGGTGACGATCGGCCGCAAGGAGGGCAACACGATCCGGCTCACCGAGCGGAACGTGTCCCGCCGCCATGCGCGCATCGTCAAGGACGACGGCCGCGTCGTCATCGACGACCTGAGCCGCTACGGCACGCGCATCAACGGCCGCCGAATCTCCGGCCCGACGCCGCTGGACAGCGGCGACATCCTCCAGATCGGCGACTACGAGCTGACCCTGGACGTGGACGAGCAGGCCGCCGCGGACAAAGCGCACGCGCCGAAGGCGAAGGAGGACTCCACCGCCGTCGTGCACGTCGGGCGGGGTCTCGCCGAGCAGGCCGCCGGACCGCCGCGGCTGGTGGCCCTGACGACGAACCTCGCCGGCTCGGAGTACGAGCTTCGCGGCGACGAGATCGTGGTCGGCCGGACGGACGAGAGCGACGTGGTCGTCGATCACCGCTCCATCAGCCGGCGCCACGCGCGCATCTACAGGGACGACGACGGCAACTGGGCGGTCGAGGACCTGGGCTCCGCGAACGGCATCCGGGTCAACGGCGAGGACTACGAGAAGACCGTCCTCCGCAAGGGCGACGTCCTCGAACTCGGCCACGTGGAGCTCCGCTGGGTCACCCCGGGCGAGTCGTTCAGCTACGAGCCCGGCATGGCCGGCGAGGCGGCCGGCGGAGGCCGGAGCGCGAAGGGCCTGCTGATCCTCGTGGCGCTGGTCCTGGTCGCGGGCGGCGCGCTGTTCGCCTACCAGCAGTACTTCAGCAAGCCCCTCGACGAGACCGGCGTGGGGCAGGCCGAGCCGGAGAAGGTGCCCGCCGCGGAGGAGTCCGGCGAGGGTGGGGCCGGGGCCGAGGAGGCCGTGGACCTGGAGGCCCTGGTCGAGGAGGCGGAGACCGCCGCAGAGGCCGAGCGCTGGGACGACGCCATCGCCGCGTGGGGTGAGGTGCTCGACGTGGACGCCGAGCACGAGGCCGCCCTCGAGGGGATCGAGACCGCGAAGGCCGAGAAGGAGACCGCCGCCCTGTACAAGCGGCTGGCGGACCTCGTGAACGACGGCGAGGTCGAGGAGGCCTGGGCCGAGATCGAGGAGCTGGGCGCCATCCCCGAGGAGAGCGCCTACCGGGCCCGCGCCGTGGAGCTGGAGAAGGCCATCACCGCGGGCTACGTCTCCGAGCTGCTGGAGCAGGGCCGGGCGGCCATCGAGGAGGAGCGCTGGGACGACGCCCGGACCGTGGCCGACCGGGTCCTGGAGATCGATCCCGACCACGAGGGCGCGAAGTCCCTGAAGGAGTCCGCGGAGCGCGGCGAGGCGGCGGCCGAGAAGGCAGCCGCCAAGGCCGCGGCGAAGAAGCCCGAGCCGCGCCGGGCCCGACCGGAGCCACGCGAGGCCCGGCCCGAGCCGAAGCCGAAGCCGGAGGACGAGCCCGAGCCCAAGCCCAAGGCCGCCGCGAAGTCGGGCAAGGAGCTGTACCGGGAGGCCCGCCGGCTCCAGAGCAAGGACCCCTCGGAGGCCCTGTCGCTGTACAAGCAGGCGGCCTCGAAGGGCTACGTCCGAGCCTGGCGTCAGATGGGCTCCATCTACATCCAGCAGGGCAAGCAGTCGGCCGCCATCGAGGCGTACAAGAAGTACCTGAGCCTGAGCCCGGGCGCGGCCGACGCCGAGGTCATCCGCAACACCATCATCCGGCTCGGTGGCCAGCCCTAGCCCGGCCAACCCCGCGGCCCGGGCCGCCTCGCTGCTGATGGTGGGCTTCGACGGCCTCGAGCCGTCGGAGGATCTGCGCGCCTTCGTCCGGGAGGGGCCGCCGGCCGGCGTCGTCCTCTTCGGGCGCAACGTGGCCTCCACGGCTCAGGTGGCGCGCCTGATCCGCGATCTACGGGCCCTGTGGCCCGCCGACGGCCCGCCGCCGCTCGTCGCCGTGGACCAGGAGGGCGGCCCCGTGCGCCGCTTGAAGCCGCCCACCTGCCCGGAGGTGGCGCCCTTTCCGGCCGCGGCCGACGTGGCCGCCCCGGACGATCCGGACCTCACCCGAGCCGTGGGCCGGGTCACCGGTCGCCAGCTCGCGGCCCTGGGCTTCGACCTGGACTTCGCGCCGGTACTCGACGTGGACTCCAACCCGGCCAACCCCATCATCGGCCGCCGGGCCTTCGGCCGCGATCCCGAGACCGTCACCCGACACGGCCTGGCGTACGCCGCGGGCCTCGCCGACGCCGGCGTCCTCTCCTGCGGCAAGCACTTCCCGGGTCACGGGGACACGGACCTGGACAGCCACCTGGCCCTCCCGCACCTCGCCCACGATCCCGCCCGCCTGGACCGCGTCGAGCTCGCCCCCTTCCGAGCGGCAGTCGCCGCCGGCCTCCCGGCCCTGATGACGGCCCACATCGTCTACGAAGCCCTGGACCAGGACTGGCCGGCCACCCTCTCGCCCCGCGTCATCCCGCCCCTGCTCCGCGACCGCATGGGCTTCGACGGCGTCGTGATCTCCGACGACCTGGAGATGGCGGCCGTGGCCGACCGCGACCCCTGGACCCTCGCCCGCCGCGGCCTCGAGGCCACCGTCGACCTCTTCCTCGTGTGCCGCCGGCTGGACCGCGCCCGCGCCCTCCGCGACGCCCTCGCGTCGCAGCCCGACGCCGCCCTGGAGCAGGCCCTCCGCCGCGTCGGCGCCCTCCGCCGCCGCGCCGCCGACCACGCCGCGACCCCCTGGACCGGCGAGGTCCCCTGCCAGGCCGAGGCCCGCGACCTGCTGATGCGCCTCCGGGCGAAGTAGATCACCTGCAGCCTGGAACCCTTCGAGGCAGAGCTTCTCGAACAGGCGCCGATCGTCGTCGACCGGGAAGCCCCACTCGCGGTCGTGGTAGGCGCGATACGCCGGATCGTCGGCGCACCACCAGCAGCGGGCGACGGCGTCGTCGCCGCGGCTCCGCCTACTCGCCAGCCCACTGGCAGAAGCCGTCGATGCAGGCCTCGTCGTCGAAGCAGTCGCCGACGTCGTCGCACGGGAACAGCGAGCCGCCGCAGACCTCGCAGTAGGTGACGGCGTGATCGGCGCAGACATCGTCCCACTGCGTGTCGCAGCAGTAGGAGTCCATGCCGCAGATGAGGTCCGCGCAGGCACTCTCGTCACAGGAGACCGTCTCGTCGGGCGTGCAGCAGTCGGTGATCTCCTCGCACAGCCCGTTGGAGCAGATCGCGCCGGGCCAGCAGTCGATGTCGATCTGGCAGGGCAGCTGGCCCGCGTCGGGTCCGGCGTCGACGTCCGTGTCGGGGCTGGCGTCGACGTCCGCGTCCGCGTCGGGTCCGGCGTCCGCGTCGGGTCCGGCGTCCGTGTCGGTGTCCGGCGTCGTGTCGGGCATGGTGTCCGGCGCCGTATCCGGGGCCGTATCCGGCGTCGTGTCGGACATGGTGTCCGGCGTCGTGTCGGGCATGGTGTCCGGCGTCGTGTCGGGCATGGTGTCCGGGGTCGCATCGGCCGTGGTGTCGGGAGTCGTGGTGTCGGGCGTCACCGTGTCCGGCGTCTCGGCGTCCTCGGAGGTCACGGTGTCCTCGGTCGGGCCGCCGTCGGGGAGCACCGGGCCGAGGTCGTCCGTGGGCTCCGTGTCGTCCGTCGGCCCGGAGTCGTCCGTGGGGTCCGTGTCGTCGGTGGGGCCCGCGTCCGGGCCGAAGGTGTCGGTGGGCCCGGCGTCCGGGTCGCCGCCGCCCGGCCCGCAGGTCCCCACGGTGGCTGTCGAGCCGCCCGCGTCGATGCCGCCGCCGCCCGCCGTGACGACGTGCTCGCCCAGGTCCATGGGCAGGGTGGTCTCCGGAACGGTGACCGGGACGTCGAAGGCCTCCAGGGTCTGGTCGGGGACCAGCGGGATCTTCACGTGCACCGTCGGTCGCACGACCAGGTCGGCGCTGGTGACGGTCTCGCCCGCGTACTCGGCCGTGGCATCGGCGCCCTCTCCCACGGCGGCGCAGGTGCCGCGGAAGCCGGAGCGCACCGTCCCCGCGATGTGGAGGACGACGTCGCCCTCGACGCCCGGAACGGTGCCGGCGAGGGGGATGGTCGCCAGCTCGGTCTCGGGCACGTCGGTCTCGATCTGCGCCAGGGTGCCGTCCAGCAGGAAGGGATCGTAGGCCGCCTCGCCGCCGATCTCGAACTCCACGTCCGTGTTCTCGCTGATCGGCCCCTCGTAGCTGACCGCGCTCAGGTCGATCTTGAGCAGCACCTGGAACACCAGGCGCATGCCGAGCGTGTACTGCCCGGTCCCGGCCTTGCCCTGCATGACCGGGGAGTCGGGGCTCCCACCGACCGTCGCCTCGGCGATCGACGCCACCTGGCCCGCGGTCTCCACGTTCAGGCGCACCTGGATGGGGGACTCCGTCGGCAGGTAGCCGGTGTCGTAGGAGTAGTCCGGGAGGGCGGCCTGCTCCCCCTCGAACGTGAGGTCGGTGGTCACGCCGCCATCGCCGCCGCCGTCGTCGCACGCGGCGACCAGGGCGAGGCCGGACAGGAGGGCGCAGAGAGGCAGGGCTCGGAGCAGGCTTCGCATGTGGATCTCCCTATGGGCGGAGAACGACGGCGCGGCATGGTGCACGCGTCGCCGCGGCGGTACAAGCGTCTTGTGGCCTGCCGCGAAACGTCCCGAGAACACGGCCGTCCTCGAGCGTCCGGGAGTGGTATCCGACGCTGGACAAGCCCCCGTGGACCCCGCCCGGCTGGCTGTTCGGGCCGGTGTGGACGGCCCTTTACGTGATGATGGGCGTGGCCCTGTATCTGGTGTGGCGCGGCGGCCTGCGGACGCGCCTCCAGCGCGTCGCCGTCGGACTCTTCGGCCTCCAACTCGCGCTCAACGGCCTGTGGTCCTTCGTGTTCTTCGGCGGGCAGGCGCCGGGTCCGGCCTTCGCGGAGATCCTGGTCCTGGACGCCGCTCTCGCCGCGACGCTGGTGGCCTTCTTCCGCGTCTCGACCCTCGCCGGCGGCCTCCTCGTGCCCTACGCCCTGTGGGTCGGCTTCGCCACCGCCCTGAACCTGACCATCTGGCGGCTGAACGGCTGAGCGTCGCCGGGTAGGCCTTGCCGGAAAATGTTACCGATCCGGCGCCGGAGGAGCGGGGGCCTTGCGGCACAAGTGTCGGAAAACGAATGGGCTTCGGCGACTGGCACGGTCGCTGCTCCATGGAAGGAACGTCGCCTACGCAAGCCAACCCAGACCAAGGAGGCGAGATGCGTACGCCAAACACCACGATCGGACGAGCGGGGGCGGTCGTGGCCGCCCTCGCGCTCGGACTCTCCGTCCACGCATGCGACGGGGGCGGGGGCGGGGACGGAGGCTCCGCCCAGGACCCCGGCGACGGCGAGGGCACGGCCACGGTGCGCGGCGCCGTCGCCGAGGACTCCGGCAACCAGCCGGGGAGCCCGGGGGCCGGTGAGGACGACTCCGGCGGGAGCCTGTCCGGCTCCGTCTCGGTCGTGTCGGTCTCCCGGATCGAGAGCGACGGAGCGACCACCGTCGTCGGGACCGCCGACGTCGAGGCCGACGGGAGCTTCGAGGTGACCGGCCTCCCCTCGATGGACGGGTCGTTCCTCGTCGAGGCCGCCGCGGAGGCCGGCGGCGAGGCCAAGGGCTCGGTCCTCGTGCCCCAGGAGCTCGAGGACGGCGAGACCGTCACCTGCATGCCCCTCAGCGAGGAGACCTCGGCGGAGGCCGAGGCGTTCCTGTCGCTGGTCGTCTCCGGTGAGGCCGACGCCTCGGCGGACACCATCGGCCTGATGACCCACATCAGCCAGGAGATGGCGGCTTCGGCGTCATCCGGCGCGGACCTCGCGGGCTCCGTGAAGGCCGCCATGGACGCCCACGCCGAGACCGCCGCCGCCCTGGCGGGCGAGGTCGACGGCCGTGCCCTGGTCGACGCGAAGGCCGAGGCCTGGGCCGACCTGGTGGCCGCCATCGAGCAGGCCGGCGGGGACGAGCAGGCACAGGCCGACGCCTGGGCGCAGTTCTACTCCGAGGTCTCGGCCGACGTGGCCGCCTCGACGAGCGCTTCCAGCGACGTCCAGGCGACCGCGCAGCACGCCGCGAGCTTCGCCCTGAAGGCGTCCCTCGACGCCGCCGGAGCCAGCCAGGCGAGCCTCGACCACGCCGGCGTCCTCGCCGCGCGGCTCGAGGGCCACGCGAGCCAGGAGGCCCAGGCCGGGATGCTCGCCGCCTCCGAGGCGTCCGCGGACGTCCAGAGCCAGTTCGAGGCGGCCTGGGAGGGCTTCTTCTCCGACCTGGACGCCGCGTCGGACGCGTCCGCCGTCGCCCAGGCGCGCGCCGACCTGCAGGCGCAGCTCGCCGCCTACGCCGAGGCGGACGGCCATACCTCCGTCCTGGAGGCGCTGATCGAGTCCGAGACCTCCGGCGACGCCGACGCGAAGGCCGACGTGGAGGCCGCGCTGGCCGCCATGGCCGAGGCCTCCGCCGACCTCGACGACGCGCTCCAGGCGGCGGCGTCCTCCGAGGACGTCGCGGCCGCGAGCGCGAGCGCCTGGGCGGACTTCAAGTCCTCCGCCGAGACGGCGATGGCCGACGTCGGTGGCAGCGAGATGGCCGAGTCCGCGGCCGCGTTCGTCGTCGACCTGGGCGTCACCGCCGGCGCGGACGCCGCGGCCCTCCTCGACGTGGACCTCGGCACCGTCGCCGGCGGGCTGACCGTGGTGGGCGACATCCTGGCCGAGGCCGGGCTCCAGGGCGGCGCCGATGCGCTCGTGCAGGGCGAGGCCGTCGCCGACCTGGCCACCGCTGCCACCGCGGAGCTCCACGCCGTCGACGCCTCGGGCGCGACCTCGCTCCTGGCCAGCGGAACGGTGGACTCCGCGGGCAGCTTCGAGATCCCCGAGGTCGAGGAGATGCCCGACACGGCGGTCGTGAAGCTGATCGGCGAGGGCGGCGCGGAGATGGGCACCGTGCTCGTCACCGAGGCACCCGCCGACGGCGAGGACACCGTCGCGACGCCGCCGGTGAGCCACGAGAGCACGCTCGAGGCCATGGCCTTCCTCGAGGCCGCCGCGAGCGCCGGCTCCACCGGCGACGTCGACGGCGACCTCATCGCGTCGCTCGTCGACGCCCCGACCGCCGTCGCGGCCGAGGTCGAGGGCCAGGCGTCCGCCGTCGTGGAGGCCGCGCTCGCCGCCCAGGCGACGCACGCCGCCGCGATGGAGGGCTCCAGCGAGGGGCATCTCCATGCCGAGGCTCTGGCGATGGCGCAGGCGGCCGCCGCCTACGAGGCCGTCGTCGAGGCGATGGCCGGGGGCGAGTCCATGACCGCCGCGGCCTCGGACGCCCAGGCCGACCTCCAGGCGGCCGCCGAGGCCAGCGCGGCGCTGCAGGCGGCCTTCGAGTCCGTCGGCAGCGCGCAGGCCGAGGGCTTCGCCACCGCCATGGCGGACCTGGAGGCGGCCATCGCCTCCGCCGCCAGCGCCGAGGCCATCGAGTCGGCCAGCGGTGACTTCGCCCTGGCGTGCATCGGCGACGGCACCGTCGGCTCCGGCGCCGAGGGCGTCGTGGAGGCCTGGGTCTCCGACGCCTACGAGCTGGACGTGGCCGCCATCGGCGCGGTGGAGGGCGTCCTGACCCAGGGCGCCACCGCGGAGGACACCCTCGCCGCTGCGGTGGAGGCCGCGGCCTCCGGCTCGATGACGGGCGGCGGCAGCGTGGACGCGATGGCCATGGCCAGCTCGTGCGCGTCCGCCTACGACACCTTCGGCTCGGAGGTGAGCGGGAGCGCCGACGCCCTCACCAGCGCCGGCGTCTCCGCCGGGGACGCGAGCCTCGTCACCGAGGCCGCCCTCCTCGTCGGCGCCGGCCTGTACGGCATGTAGCGAGAGACCCCGCGCGCGTCGGGGCCGCGCCCCGGCGTGTCGCGGACCGTGCGCCCGCCCCCGGTGCCTATACCGTGCGCCGGCGTCGCGACGCAGCCGCGAGGAGCAGCGCCGCGAGCGCGGCCCACGCCGTACCGGGACCGGCGCCGAGCCGTCGCTCGACTGACCCAGGAGTTCGAGCGGCGGGGGATCGCGGACGGATACGCCGATCGCATCGAGGAGATGTATCGCGCGTGAGGCGCCACACGGCGCCGATCGGGGGCTGCACGGCGGTCCTCAGCCAGCCGGGAGAGGGGCGGAGGCCCCGTGAGGGTGCCGGGAGGCGGGTCGACGGCGCCGTGGACGCTCGGTCACGAGGCCGGCGTGAAGCTGTAGTTCAGCGTGTAGGTCGAGCCGGTCGGGTCCTCGGTGTCGAGCCACAGGGTGTAGCTTCCCGGGGGCAGGGTCTCGCTGATGGAGGCGGCGCCGCCGCCGGTCGGGGCGTCGCAGGCGACCTGGGTCTCGGGATCGTCGCAGGTCCGCCGCAGGTGCAGGACCGCGGACTCGGTGACGAACGTCAGGTCCACGTGTGTGGCCTCGGTGAGCTCGAAGGTCAGGGCGTGGTCCGGGCCGTAGCCGCCGCACTCGCCCTTGGCGTTCTTGCCGTCCCCGACCAGGAAGCCTTCCAGCGAGCCGTCGCCAGGCCACAGCTCCAACGCGCCCTCGCAGTTAGCGCACGCCCCTTCGGGCGCCACGGTGCCGCAGTCGGGGAGACAGGCGCACGCGTCGCCGACGCAGCCGTCGGGCTCGGCGTAGCCCGCGGCGCAGGTGTCGCAGGAGTCGCCCGTATAGCCGGCGTCGCAGACGCAGGTCGCGCCGCCGGAGCCGGCCTCGCAGTGCTGGTTCGCGCCGCAGGTGACGTCCGCGCACGCGTCGACGCACTCGCCGCCCTCGAGCACGTAGCCGGGAGCGCACTCGGAGCAGGCGCCCCCGCCCCAGCCCTCGTCGCACGTGCACTGGGGCGTGTCTCCGACCTCCTGGCAGGCTCCGTGCTCCGAGCAGACCGGCGCCGCTTCGAAGCACCCCGGCGAGCCGTCGGACGTGCCGGCGAACCGGATCACCGCGAGGTCCCCGTGGCCCTGGCTCGTCAGGACGTCTTCGTTCAGGGTCACGGTCTCCGACACGTGACCCGCCCAGACTGCGTGGCCGGTCGGCGCGGCGGCGACGGCGTGGCCCCACTCCTCGTCCGGTCCGGCGAAGCGCACGACCCAGTTCATGGCCCCGTCGGGCGTGAACTCGGCGACGACGGCGTCCTCGTCGTAGCCGGGGCTGCTGGCGTTGGCCAGGCCCACGCCCTCCCAGGTGGTGGAGGCGCCGAAGTCTCCGGTGACCAGGACGTTGCCCACGGGGTCGACGGCGACGTCGCGGAGCGCGTCGTGCCCGATGGAGCCGAGCTGGGAACTCCACTGGTAGGCGCCGGTCCCGCTCAGCTTCAAGAGATACCCGTCCGTGCTCCCGCCCACGATGCCGGCCGTGCGCGTGCCCGCCACGTACGCGTCCCCGTCGGCGTCGACCGCGATGGCCTGTCCGTGGGCGCCGGACCTCACGTAGTGCCACAGGTACTGGCCGCCGGCGTCGTACTTCGCCACGAACAGGCCGGGGCCGCCCTCGTGCTCCCCCTCGCCGGGGTCGAAGTCGACCAGGCTGCCCACGGAGCCGGTGACCAGCACGTCCCCGTTCGAGTCGACCGCCACGCCGCGGGCCCGGTCGACCTCGGGTCCGCCGACGCCGAAGCTCCACTGGGGCTCGCCGTCGCCGTTCAGCTTCGCGAGGAAGGCGTTGCCCATCAGGGCGTACGTGGAGCTGACGGTCGCCCACTGCTCGTAGACGCCGGCCACGTAGACGTCGCCGGTCGCGCTCGTGGCCACCCCGATGCCCTGGTTGTCGCCATCGCCCGGGAACTTCGTCGCCCACACGGGCTCGCCGTCGGTGGTGTAGCGCGCGACGTAGGCGTCCCAGCTGCCGTTGTCGTTCGACAGCTCCGTGTCGCCGATGGTGGTGCTGCCGTCGTACCACCCGGTGAAGACGACGTCGCCGTTCGGCGCCAGCGCGAGGTCGTCGGCCTGCTCCACCGCGAAGCCGCCGATGTCGCGCGCCCACATGATCTGACCGTCGGCGGCGACCTTGGCGAGGAACACGTCGGTGTTGCCGTAGGTCATCTCCTCCGTGCCCAGGGTGAAGGAGCCGGAGAAGATGCCGGTCACGAGCGCCTCGCCCGCGCCGTTGACGGCGATCGCCTTGGCCCAGTCGTTCTTCGAGGCGCCGGCGTGGACGCTCCACTCGTAGTTGTAGAGCCGGGGGAAGTCGCAGGCTTCGCCCGCCGCGTCGCACTCCAGCCCGACCTCGCACGGCGTCGCGTCGCTCCACTCGAGGCACGTGTCCACGTCGTGGTAGCCGCAGGTGCGGACGGCGCCGGCGAAGCACTCCTGCGCCCCGTAAGTGTCGCACTCGTCGTCGCACGGCGGCGGCCCGCAGGTGTCGTCGGAGCAGATCTTACCGCCGGTGCACGCGACCTCCGGCCCCCACTCGAGGCAGGGGTCGTCGTCAAAGTCGGCGCCGCAGGTCAGGAAGCCGTCGGTCCCGTCGCAGGTCGTGTCGCCGTCGGTCGCGCACTCGTCCTCGCAGGGGGGCGGAGCGCACGCACCGTCCGAGCAGGTCTGACCGTCCGGGCAGGCTGCCCGGACGCATGCGCCTCCCGACGGGGCGACAACTCGCAATCTCGCTTGCTTCCAGCTGGTGTCGAGATTCGACACTTGTATGTGTTGAATGTGTGAATACAATTCGAGCATGGACCGCTCGGAGCGAGAGAGGCTCTACAGGCTGCTTCGGCGCTGGAATCCGTGGTGGCGTGGCGCCGAGTTCGAGCAAGGGATACGGCGGGAGCTCCTGCCGAGCGCCCGAAGCTGGCTCGAGTCCCCTCAGGCGCTCGCGATCTGCGGTCTCCGCCAGGCCGGCAAGACGACCCTGATGCGGCAGCTCGTGGGGCACCTCCTCGAGGAGGGCCGCGTCGACCCGAGCCGTATCCTCTTCGTCAACTTCGAGGACTACGGGCTGGTCGAGGAGGTGACCCGTCCGGGGTTCCTCGACGACCTGATGGCGGTCTATCGGGAGTACCTCCAGCCGGCTGCCCGGCCCTTCCTCTTCCTGGACGAGATCCAGAACGTGAAGGACTGGGGGGCATGGGTTCGCACCAGCTTGGAGCTCGACGATGCCCGGATCGTTCTGAGTGGCTCGTCGAGCCGTCTTTTGGAGCCCGAGCTCGGGGCCGTGCTCACCGGCCGGAGCATCCAACTCACGCTGTGGCCGTTCTCGTTCGCCGAGTTCCTGGAGGCCCAGCACATCGCCGTGGATGACGAGGTCGCGGTCCGCCGTGCGGTCCTCGACTACATGCGGTCCGGGGGGCTCCCGCGCGTCGCGACCGAGCGTCCCGTGGAGGGCACCGACGAGACACGTCGAAGGATCCTCGCAGGGCTGTTCCAGGACCTCCTCTATCGGGACGTCCTGAGTCGTCACGAGGTTCGAGCCGTGAAGCAGCTGGAGCAGCTCGCGGTCCACTACCTGAGCCAGACCGGCCGGGATACGAGCTTCGGCGGCCTGCGGAAGCGCTACGGGATGGCGACCCACCAGGCGAGCGCCTACACCGAGTTCCTGGAGCAGGCGTACCTGATCCGCGCCCTCTCTCGATTCGCGTGGAAGCTCACGGTCCAGCGCCGGGCGCCACGGAAGTACTACGCGACGGATACGGGGCTTCGAAACGCGGTGGCGTTCCGCTTCTCTCCCGACCTCGGGCCCTTGGCAGAGACCCTGGTGCACAACCAGCTCCTCCGTCTCGAGCTGGGCGATCTCTACTACTTCCGGGACAAGCAGGAGTGCGACTTCGTGGTCTGGCGGGACGAGCGCCCGCGAGCCCTGGTACAGGTCTGCTACGGCTCGGGTCCCCTACCCGCACGGGAGGTGGCGGGGCTGCAAGCCGCGCTTCGCTACTTCGGCGAGCGTCACGCCGAGGTCCCTGCTTTCATGGTCACGGACGACGAGGAGCGGGAGGAGGTCCTGGACGGCCATCGGATCCGCTTCCTCCCGCTGTGGAAGTTCCTGCTGGCCGACGCCGGCTCCATCGTCGACGGAGTGTCGTGATGTCGGCCTTCGACGCGTGGCACGCCGAGCGCCTCTGGATCCGCGGTGGAGCGGAGCCTTGGCTGGACCCGCAGGGCTTCCTCGGGTCCACTGTGGCTCGCCTCGCATCCGCCGCCGCCCGGATCCAGCCCCTGTCCGCGCTCCTCGACGACGAACCCGGGGTCACGGTGCTGGTCGGCGAAGCCCAGATGGGGAAGACGACGGAGATCCGACGAGAGTCGGCGGCGCTCCGCGGCAGGTCGACCCGGCAAGCGACGGTCTGTCTGGACCTGGGCGGGTTCGCGACGGACTCGGCATTCGTCGCGGAGTTGGAGGAGGCGCTCGTTCCGACGCCGGATGAGCCTGACGCGATGCCCACCGTCCTTCTCGACGGGTTGGACGAGGTGCCGTTCGGCCCCCGCGTCGCCGCCAAGACGCTCGTCCGCCGGATGCAGCGCCTGGAGACCTTGCCGGCCCGGGTTGTCCTCTCCTGCCGGACGGGTGTCTGGACCGACATCGGCCGGGAGCTCGACGGGCTCCCGTGGGGGCCTCCGCCCGTCTGGGAGCTGGCTCCCCTCCGGTGGGACGATGCGCAGGCATGTGCACGACACGTGTTCGGGGGGCGAGCACGGACGTTCCTGGAGGAGATTCGCGCGCGGGGGCTCGCGCCCCTCGCATCCAGGCCGGGCACCCTGAAGCTGCTGGTCGACCACTACCGGGCCGAGGAGAGGCTGCCCGACGACGGTTGGCTCTTGATGGAAGCGGCCTGTCGAAGGCACTGCACCGATGTCACGTGGGGGGAGCACACCGCAGACGAGCGCCTCGCCGGAGCCGCCCGCCTGGCGGCCGTGACGGTCTTGTCGGGCCTCCCCCACATCGCCCTCGAGCCGGAGATCGGGTCGGAGGACAGGCAGGTGCGCCTCGGCCGGGTCGCCGGGGGCTCCGTGCGGTCCGGACACCAGGAAGTCGACGTCGAGGAAGGCCTCCTGCGAGAAGTTCTCCAGCACTCCGGTCTGTTCCGCTCATCGGAGGACTCTTGCTGGCGCTGGATCCACCGCACCTACGAGGAGTTCCTGGCCGCTTGGACGATCGCGGCGGTGGAGCCGAGCGAGGACCAGCTCCGCGCCCTCCTCGGCATGACACTGGACCCGGAAGGGAACGTCCCGCCTCAGCTCCTCGGCGTCGCCGCCTGGGTTTCGACGTTTCGATCGGATGTGTTCGGACGGATGCTGGAGCGCCAGCCCGAGGCCCTGCTCCAGGCTGATCTCGGCAGCCTCGACAGCGAGCGAAAGTCGCAGCTCGTGGAGGCCTTGTTGGAGCAGCTCGAGTCGGGCGAGATTCCCGACTGGGACCGGGCGCTCTGGTCGGGCCTGCGCTCGTTGCGGTACGAGGGGCTCGCCGAGCAGCTCGAGCCCTGGGTGGTCTCCAACGAGCGGGCCGCCCCCGCCCGCCGCGGAGCGCTGCGCATCCTCGAAGCGTGCGGTGCCTCGGGGCTCGAACAGGCCTTGGTCGAGCTGGCCTTCGACCGGGACCGAGAGGTGAACGAGCGCAGGCTGGCGGTCGACGCCCTTCGGCGAACCTCGGTCGAGGTTCGCTCCCGGCTACGTCCCCTGGCCATGGAGCCTATCGAGGAGGATGCGGACGACGAGCTGAAGGGGGCTGCGCTCCATGCCCTCTGGCCCGATGCGTTGCGCGCCGAGGAGGTGTTCGAGGCGCTCACGCCGTTCAAGCGAGACAGGCCCTTCGGCACGTACAAGCTGTTCACCTCCATCGTCCTCCCGGCGGCGCTGGAGCCCGACCACATCCCCCCAGGGCTGGCCTGGGTAGCGCTGCGGGCCGAGGACACCTATCGCGAGAGGATCCCTTGGCGGCAGCTCGAGGATCGCATCTTGTCGATGGCGTGGGAGCATCGGGATTGTCAGGACGTGCTGGAAGCGCTCGCATCGGCATGCCTGGAGCGCGCTCGGCACCTGAAGCGCACAGCCGAGAAGCTGGTCGAGCAGCCCTGGCCATTGGACGAGGACGACGATCGGAGGGCCCTGGTCGCGACCATGGTCGAGCAGGCGAGCACCGCGACCCACGAGTCCGAGAAGCTCGTCTCGCGGATTCACGCGTTCATCGAGCCGAGAGATCTGGGGTGGATCCTCGACCGCGTCGACGCCGCCGCCGCTCGCGAGCGGCGCGCATGGGCGCAGGCTGCACGCATCGCCTTCTCCTCCCAGACGGCAGGCCTTGACGGGCTGAACCGTCTGCTCGCACTGGCGGATCGCTACGAGGAGGTCGGGTCGGTCTTCGCCGACGTCGTCGAGCCCATCGAGCTCGATTCGGAGAGAGCCCGGTTGTTGAAGCGGAACTGGGAGTTCGAGCAGCAGTGCATCGAGGAAACGCCTCGCGTCCACGAGGAGGCCGAGCGGGCCACGCGAGACCGACTCGAGGAGCTCTTGGAGTTGGAGCCGTCGGTCGCCTGGCCGGGCATCTTGCGTGTGCTGCTCGCCGAGGGAGACGGCCCGCCCGCGGAGATGCGGGCGTGGAAGGACGCCGGTGATGAGCTTCGCGAGAGGATCCTGGATGCGGCAGCGAGCTTCCTCGAGTCGGTGGATCCGGAGGCGGATGCCTGGTTCGACGGGACGACCTGTCCGAGAGCGGCCCACGCCGGCAGCTATGGGATCCGCTTGCTCTCGGCCGCGGATCCGGAGCGATTGGAAGCGCTTCCGCGGGAGTTTCGGGAGCGATGGCTTCCGGTCCTGGTCTGGTGGATCGAGACCCTGCCGACGGGTGAGGCGCACGGTCTGACCGGCAAGCTCATGGAATGGTCGGAGGATGCCACGGCGTGGATCCTCCGCCGGCTGAGCGCGGGGCGACGTCCGGACGCGCGCCTGTCCGGGGTCCTGGCCAGGTTGCACCCCAAGTGGAGGGAGGTGCTGGCTTCCGACCTCCTCGGAATGTGCGAGTCGTCCTCACAGCCGACCCAAACCCGCGTGGATGCCCTGGGCTGGCTGGTCTCACACGACGATGCGTCGGCCATCACGCTCGCCCGCTCGTGGCTCGCTGATGCTTCCCGAGACGAAGCGCTCCGCATCGAGGCGGGGGCGGCGCTCGCTCGACAAGACCCCGGTGAGCTTTGGCCGTTGCTCTGGTCGCGGCTCGAGGACGAACCGTCGTTCGGAGAGGAGCTGCTCGCCCGGATCATCGAGCGCGACGAGGTGGGAGATCGCCTCGCAGCCGAACTGCCGGCTCCCGAGCTGGCGAAGCTGTTCACGTGGATGATCCGGCGCTTCCCCCCGGAAACCGATCCGACGCTTGGGCGGACGGGGACGATCCCCCGGGGCTACTGGCTGCGACACTGGCGGGATCGCCTCGTCTCCGTGCTGGCGGGGCGCGGCACGTGGGACGCGGTGGACGAGCTGGCAGGGTTGGTGGAGGAGCATCCGAAGATCGAGTGGCTCCCCTGGATGCTTCGAGAGGCTCGGGAGGAAGCGCGCGGTCAGTCGTGGGTGCCGCTGGAGCCCGAGCAGGTCGTGGGGATGCTCCTCGATTCGGCACGGCGGCCGATCCGGTCCGACGAGGAACTCCACGCGGTCGTCTTGTCAGCGCTCTGCGAGGTCCAGCGGGAAATGCGCGGTCGAGGCCGTCCGGTGCGACGGTTCCACCGCGCGCGCGGACCCGACTCCGAGCGCGGCATCTGCGCCACGCTGGAGGACATGCTTCGGACGAAGCTCGCGCCTCGGCTCGGCATCCTCATCCAGCGCGAGGTCGAGATACGACCGCCCGCTGCTGGACGCCCCGGGGAGCACGTGGACTTCGACATCGTGGCCCTGCCGGAGGGTGGACGGGAGGTCAGGCTGACCATCGAGGTGAAGGGGATCTGGCACCGGGACGTGAGGAAGGCCATGGAGACGCAACTCGTCCAGCGATATCTGGCCGCCTCGGACGCCCGCCACGGCCTCTACCTGGTGGCCTGGTTCGAGCCCGATGAGCTGGCCCAGGGCCAGAGCACGCGCGGCTTCGACACGCCTGCCGCCGCCCGGAGCTTCTTCGCCGACCAGGCCAAGGGGCTGTCTCGGCGCTTCGGCGTCCATGTGACAGCCTTCGTGCTCGACTGCTCCGGGGTTCCGCTCCACGAGCGGGCGGCAGCGTAGCGCTCCGCTCACGCTCACGAAAGCGGCAGCGCCACCTGCTCGGGCTCGGGCTCGCGCTCGGCGGCGAGACGGAGCTTCGTGGCGCGCCAGGCGCCGCAGAGGACGGGGACGACGAAGAGCGTCACGAGCTCGGAAGGCCAAAACGAGGTGCCTGTCAGAGCGATGTCCGGGCTCCCCGGACCGGCGGCGCGACTTTCTTCACAGGAGTCATGTGAAAGGGTCTGACACCAGCCTGTTCAGGGCTCGAAGACGAAGTCCACGGGCTGGGTGGTCGCTCCCTCCGCCGTGACGAGCTGCACCGGCCAGGCCCCGGCCGACGTCCCGGCGTGGATCATGGTGATCGTCACGGACGTGTCGCTCCAGGAGGTCACCGCCGCCGGGAAGCCGCCCACGGTGACCGTGGACGACTCGCCCGCGGGGCCGAAGCACGTCCCGGTCAGGGTCACGGGATAGCCCCCGGACAGGGCCCCGGAGTCCGGGCTCAGACCCTGGATCCGCGGCGCGCACAGCCGGGCGCTCCCGGGGGCCGCCTCGCCCTCCAGGCCGTTGACGAACAGGACCCGCAGGCACCCGAAGCCGCCCACGCTCCACGTCCCCAGGGGCTCGCCGAGGCTGAGAGTGCCGAGGATCGCCAGCTCGGTCATCGAGTCGCCCGACGCCGGGGCGGCGCAGGGGTTCGGGTCCCCCCACACCCACACCTGCGCGCCGTCCTCGTCGGGCACGCGCACCACGAGCTCGTGGCCGGCCAGGTGCCCCTGGAACGCCGGGGCCACCGAGACGTCGAACCGCTGGCTCGACAGCGGCGGCCGAGTCTCCGAGAGGCTGACGCCGCCCCAGTCCTTCCACTCCCGGACGTGCGCGCTCGTGGTCAGGGCCAGCCCGTCGATGGGGGGATAGGTCTGCGCCCAGTACGCCAGCGCGAACTCGCGGACGAGGGTCCCGAGGGACGCGCCGGTGGCCGCCGTCAGGGTCTCGTGGCCGTCGGTCCAGGCCGACGGGCTCCACGACAGCGCCTGGTAGATGTCCAGCAGCGCCCCCGGGTGGGCGCTCTCGAGCCAGATCGCCCAGGCCCCGGCCGCGTACCCCTGGTCCTGGTCGTAGCCCCCGTTGAAGGTGTCGGGCAGCGACAGCCCGGGGAACTCGCTGGCCGCGGTGATGTCGCCGCTCAGGTCCGCCTCGGAGCCCAGGGTCGCCCACGCCACCCAGCCCGCGGAGGCCTCGTCGATCCAGTTGAGTGTCAGGTTCGTGGTGAGCTGCCTCTGGAAGGCGTGGCCCACCTCGTGGGCGACGGTGGTCTTCAGCGCGCTCCCCATGGCCAGGTTGCTGTTCACCTTGATCCAGGGCTGCCCGAACACGCCGCTCGTCGTGGAGCCCTTCACCTCGGACGCCGGGCCCAGGTCCGCGACCGTGATCACGAGCCAGCCCCCGAACCAGCCGTCCGGCTTCGGCCACTCCGCGTCCGTGAGCGTGTCCCAGGTCGCCTGGGCCGTGGCCATCACCTGGTCGGCGAAGGCGTCGGTCACGTAGCCGGTCGCGCCGGGCGCGCTCACCCAGTCGACCTGGAGCTTCCGGTCCTCGTCCGTCTTCGTCCCCTTGGACGACTTCCAGGAGACCGCCTTGACCTTCTTCAGGAGCGAGTTGAGCCCCAGGGACGGCCACTTGCTCGGCTGCGCGGGGCCCGTCGGCGCCAGGACGTACGACGGCGCGACCGGGGGCCACGTGCCGGCCGGGATCTCGAGGACCACCTCGCCCGCCGCCGCGTCCACCTGCGCCGGGAGCGTGAAGTACAGGCCCGACTCCGGGTCGGCGAGCGCCGCGTCCGGCACCGTGCTCCTCCCCTCCTCGCCGAACGGGAGGATGAGGCGGATCGGCTTCAGCAGCTTGGGCGGCTCCGGCTCGAAGGTCACGCCGCGGCTCCAGCCGCCGTCCGTGAGCTGCGGGATGCCGGGCGCCGTCTGGGCGTAGGCCGTGGAGCACTTCACGCGGTAGGCCCCGCTCCCGTCGTGGAGCGGCAGCGCCCCCGGCGGCACCACCAGGCGCGCCCCGCCGCACGCGAGCACGACGCCCTCCGCCACGGCGTCCTCCGTGCGCGGCTCCGGCTCGCCGGGCTCCGCGAACGCCCACGGCCAGGTTGCCCCCCCGTAGATGCCCTCGGCCTGCACCTCCACGTCCAGGGTCTCGCCGGTGGTCGCGTTGGTGATGGTGAAGGCCCCCGCCTGATCCAGGACCACGTGCCGCGTCCGGGGCGTCCCCGCCTTCGCGAGATCCGAGCACAGGCCCGTCACGTACGCGCAGGAGCCGGCCACGGAGAGGCTGCCCGGCCACAGGCCCGGCGCCACCAGCTCGTGGATGTCCGGCGTGTTGGCGCCCACGAGGACCAGCACGTCCCCCCGGGCGAGCTGCAGCGGCTCCCACTCACCCGGGCCCAGCTCGAAGGAGCTCGACAGGCGGGCCCACCCGCTGGGGACGAGCGCGTCCGCCACGGGCACGACGATGGGCTGCGACACCACCTCGGCGTTCGATACGGGCTCCCGGCCGCTCACCCGGATGGAGATCGTGTCGCCCGGCCAGGTCCCTGCGAACCACTCCGTCTGCACGTGCCGGATGACCAGCTCGTCCGGCGTCGGGGCGTACGCGTGCGCCGTGAAGCTGCCGCCCGGGGTGTCGATCTGCACCTCCAGGTGCCCGACCACGCCATCGTCGCCGTCGCCCACCAGCGCGTGGAGGTTCGTTCCGGACAGCACCCAGGAGGCCTGCGCGCCGACGCAGCCCTGCGTCTCCAGCCCGGCGTCCCAGCAGCGCCCGGGGAGCACGGCGCCTCCCGCGAGCTCACCGGGTCCCAGGGCGACCATGTCCTCCGGGAACACGATGAAGGTGACCCCGGTGCTCCAGGCCGCGACGCCGTCCGTGCGGCGGAAGCGCAGCGTGTGGGTCCCCGGCGCCGTGTCCTCGGGGATCCGGAACGAGATGGTCCCCCGGTGCTGCTCGAGATACGTGTCGGGCTCGTAGTCCTCCACTTCGAGGGCGACGCCGTCCAGGTCCACCAGGTTCTTCGCCGGATCGGGGGAGAAGCCGTAGCCCTCGACGCGCACCGGCGTCCCCGGCACCCCGGCGGCCGGGTGCGCCGAGAACGGCGACGGCGGGCACGCGGGGAGGCCGGTCAGGGTGAAGTGGGACGACTCCGCCTCCACGCCGCCCACGACCAGCCAGGCGAGGCCGCCCTGCTCGCCGTCCCAGGCGCAGTACGGGTACGGGAACCCCGGCCCCATGCCGGACGGCACCGTGAACGTCACCGCCGAGTCCGCCACGGAGGTGGGCGTCGGGTGCACGAGGCGGCCGTGGTTCATGCTGACCGTGACGCGCCCGGGATCCTGACCGAAGCCGCTCCCCGCGATGGTCACGGACGTCCCCACCGGGCCCTCCGCCGGGCTGATGCCCGTGATGACCGGCGGCGGGCCCCCGGTCCCCAGGTCCAGCACCCGCTCGTGGGCGGGGATCGCCTCCTGGAGGAGGCCCACCACGCCCCCGGCCAGGCCGTCCGACGCGAAGGCCACCCCGCCCGGCCCCAGGTAGTCGCCCGGCGGGAAGGCTCCCGGGTCGAGGGGACAAGGCGCCCCGGTGACCAGGCACGGCGCGTCCGCCGGCAGCGGTGAGGACGACACGGTCGCCGCGTCGACCCCCTGGAAGAATACGCCCAGGGTGACGCCCGCCGGCGTGTCGGATGACACAGGCGTCACCAGGACCGGCACGTCCCCGTCCTCGGCGGCCCCGGCGTCCGTCCGGAGCATCAGCAGCCCGCCCTCGGGGCCACCGGCCAGGGGAGCGTCGCCCCCTGCCACCAGGACGACGGCGTCCCCCACACGCGCGGCGATCGCCTCGGCGTCGTCCACCTGCACCAGCCCCCGCGCCGTGAACCCCGGCGCTTCGGACACCCCACCCGCCGTCACGACCCCGCCCGGCAGCGCCACGGACAGGCGCGCCCCCTCGGTCAGGGCGGCCCGTGCCTCGTCGAGCGCGGCCTGGATGCCCGCCGCGTCCGGCGGCAGCAGCAGCGAACCCAGGGCCGTGTCCAGGCGATCCGCCTCCGCGACGACCGCGCGGCCCAGGGCGTCCTGGCCCTCCAACACGGCCTCGTCCCGCCGCAGCAGCGCGAGGGGCGCCGGCCCCTCCGTGAGCGCCGCGCCGCCAGGATCGTCCGCCTTCGGCGCGGGTCGGGCCGCCAGCACCGCCGCCTGCAGGGCCTCGCCTTCGGTCCGGGCCTGCGACAGGGCCTTCCGGGCAGCATCCCGACGGGCCGAGACGAGGTCGCGCGGCGTCTCCGCGGCGTCCAGGTACACCAGCGCGTTGGCCGCCAGCACGGCCTGCACACCGAGGGCGTGGGCGCGCCGAGCGCGGGTCGCCAGGTCCCGGGCCACCGGGTCGCTCCACGCGAGCCCGCCCGAGGCCACGGCGGCCTCCCACGTGGTCCCCTCCGGCCCCACGTCCCTGTCCGCTACGTCCGTCTCCACCGCGCCGTCCGTCCCCACGTCGGAGACGTCGGGGTCCGCCCCTCCGTCGGGCCCGAGGCCCGATCCGCCGCCGCACGCAGCGAAGGAGGCCACCAGCGAGAGGACGAGCGCGACGCGAACCACGAACCCGGACATGGCGCCTCCGCGGCCCGGCGGTGTGGAGGGCCGGCCTGCAACGCGCGGACATAGCAAGGACCGCGCCATCACAGCCGGGCTGGAGCCCCTTGGCGGCGCGGGTCGGACAACCTGCTCCCGCGGCTCAGGCCTGGGACTCCCTGCGAAGTCTCAGGCCCCACAGGGAGAGCCCCACCGCCACGAAGGAGGCGACGCCGACGCTGATGAGCAGCACGGCCACGACGGCCTCCGCCCCTGCAGGCCCCTCGGCCCCGTCCGCGGCGACGGGCGTGGTCCTTCCCGCGCCGAAGATCGCGCCCACCAGGCAGCCCAGCCAGTTCACGTAGCTCGAGTAGAGCCACGACCAGGACATGACCCGCCGCTGCCTGTCCGACAGCGCGAAGTGCTGCCAGACCGCTCCCACGGCGATGAGCAGGACGCCGCCGAGGATGCCGATCGTGTGCGCGGACAGGCCCAGCCGCGGAATCTGCATGACCGGGACGAACAGCCCGGACAGCAGCGCGACGAGGATCAGGACGAATCCATGGCGGATGAGCCGTCGGTTCACTCCCCCCTCCCTGCAGACCAGGATACCACGAGGCCGGTGCGCGTCACGGCACATTCCCGTGTTGCAGAGTGCCGTGCGGCAGTTCGCCGCCCCTGCGGTATGCGGCTTGCACGGCGTGTCCAATCACTCATCCAGGACAGGAGGCGACCATGGGCGGGCGACGCTGCGCGGCCGGGCTGGAACGTCGAACCACGCCGCTCCCGTGGAGGCTGCTCGGTGCACTGGCCGGGCTCGCCCTGGCCGCGAGCGGGTGTGACGACGACAGCGGCGTCGAGACGGACGGCGGCCCGACGGAGCGGCTGGTCACCACGGCCTGGCTCCAGGAGCACCTGGCCGACGAGGACCTCGTCGTCGTGGACGCCCGGGCCACGAACGCCTACCTCGAGGAGCACATCCCCGGCGCCGTGAGCGCGTCGTTCGACGAGGCGAGCGCCTCCTCGCGCGGCGTCTACACGTCCTACGGCGGCGGCGTCGACCTGTTCGTAGACGTGGACAACCCGATCCCGTTCCAGGACGACCCCGAGCGGGTGGCCCAGGCGGTCGCCGGCATGGGGATCACGCCGGACTCGACCGTCGTGGTCTACGACGCCGGCGTCGACTTCGGCGCGGCGCGCTTCTTCTGGACGCTGCACTACTACGGCTTCGACGACGTCCGGGTCCTGGACGGCGGCCTCCGGAAGTGGACGGCCGACGGCTACGAGACCAGCACCGAGATCCCCCAGGTCGCGCCAGGCAGCTTCGAGCCACGGGTCCGGGACCCCGACCTGAGCGCGACCACGGACTACGTCCTGGGGAACCTGACGAACCCGGACGTGAAGGTCATCACCTCCCTGGGCCCGGAGTGGCACTATGGGATCAGCCTGCCCTACAGCGAGACCGGCCACATCCCCTACGCCATCCAGATCCCCATGTCGTACCTGTTCCGGGCGGACGGGACGTGGACGTCCACCAGCACCCAGACGTTGCCGCTCAGGTCGTGTGCGCCGTGTGAAAGGGTCTGACACCAGCCTACCAGCCTCGCGCCGTCGTCAGTCGGGCGCCTCTTCCACCTCGGCCCAGGACACGATGCCGTCGGCGGCCTCGCGGGCCGCGTCGGCGTAGGGCTGGAGCACCAGGTCCGCGCCCTGCTCGAGCAGCGCCTCGGCCTCCGCCGGCGTATCGGCCGCCAGGACCACGCGGGCCTGCTCGTGGGCGCGACGGACCGCTTGCAGGAGGACCCGGTTGACTTGCGGATCGCGGAGCGTGCTCACGATGCACCGGACGCGGTCCAGCGGCAACGAGCTCACGAACTCGGGGTCCTCGGCGTCGCCGAAGCGCAGGTCGAAGGCCTCGTGCTGATGACGCCGGAGTCGGAGCGGATCCGAGTCCACGGCCAGCACCCGCACACCACGATCGACGAGCCCGCGGGTCACGGCCGTGCCGAAACGCCCGAGGCCGAAGAGCAACACGTCCGCGCCGTCTTCGTCATCCAGGGCTCCGCCCGCCTCGGCGCGGGGCCGGCGCCGCTCGAACGGCGTCAGCCAGGGGCCGACCCACTCGTAGAGCCGGTGTGAGTACAGGATCATGTAGGTGGACACGCTGATGGTGACCAGGCCCACCAGGGTCACGAGCCCCATCGCCGAGCGGTCCAGGTGCCCGAGGCTCATCCCGAGCGCCGCGAGGACCAGCGAGAACTCGCTGATCTGCGCCACCGTCAGTCCGGCGAGGAAGCCGGTGCGGCGCCGGTAGCCCATCCAACCCATGATCGCGATCACGATGAGCGGATTGCCGACGAGCACGAACAGGGACAGGACGCCGGCCGCGGCGAGGTTGCCGCCGAGCGCGCCCAGATCGAGGCCCGCGCCCAGGTCGATGAAGAAGAACAGCAGCAGGAAGTCGCGCAGGCCAGCCAGGCGAGCCGCCACCAGCTCGCGGTAAGGGTTGGACGCGAGCGACACGCCTGCGAGGAACGCGCCGACCTCCTTGCTGAAGCCGAGCAGGTCGCCCGCCGTCGCCCAGATCACCGCCCAGGCGATCGCGAAGAGCACGAGCAGCTCGCCGGACCGCGCCAGCCGGCGCATCAGGACCGGGAGGACCCAGCGCATCAGGGCCGCCAGCACCCCGAGCATCGCCGCGGCCTTGACCAGGACGGCCAGCGCCTGCCCCACCGGGCTGGCCGCCTCCGCCGAGCCGATGGCGGTCAGCCCGATCATCACGAGCACGACCACGATGTCCTGCACGATGAGGAACCCCACCGCGATCCGGCCGTGCAACGTGTCGAGCTCGCGCTTGTCCGACAGCAGCTTGACGATGATGATCGTGCTGGAGAATGTCAGCGCGACCGCGATGTAGAGTGCCGGGACGAGTGCGAAGCCCAGCGCGAGGGCGATCAGGTAGCCGACACCGGCGGTGAACGCGACCTGCCCGAGGCCGGTGGCCAGCGCGACCGGGCCGACGCTGCGGACGACGTGCAGATCGAGGCGCAGCCCGACCACGAACAGCAGCAGCGCGATCCCCAGGCGAGCCAGCAGATCGACCTGGTCGGCCGCGGCGACCCACTCGAACCCGGCCGGACCCGCGAGGATGCCGACCACGATGAAGGCGATGATCAGCGGCTGACGCAGGAGCAGCGCTACACCGCCGACGAGCGTGGCCAGTGCCAGCAGGGCGCTGATCTCGTGGAAGACGGTCTCGAACGTCGGCATGCCGCACCCCCGGAGCTAAACGACCCCGCCGGCGTCGAGGCTGGCCGCCGGGAAGACGAGGACGGGGCGGTCGCAGAGCTGGGCCACGCGGCGAGACGTCCTCCCGAGGACCATGCGGGCCACGGCTCCCCTTCCCGTGCTGGCGATGGCGACCAGGTCGATACCCTCCTCCCGCGCGGCCTCCATGATGACGGTGGAGGGGTTCCGGCCGGTGCGCACGTCGGTCTTGAAACCTCGGCGCAGGTGCCTGGCGCTCAGGTCCTCCAGGCGAAAGAGGGCGTCCAGTCGGGCCTCGTCCAAGCGCGACTGGATCCCCGCGGCGGCGGCCTCCGCGTTCGAAAACGCAGGTGGATAGGGCACGTCGATGACGTGGAGCGCCGAGATGGTCGCGCCCAGCCGGCCCGCCAGCTCCGCCACGCGCACCAGGGCCGCCGCGCTCTGCGTGGAGAAGTCCACCGGGACGAGGATCCGCGAGATGGCGGGGAGGGACGTCGGGGCGTCCGGGGGCAGCGCGGCAGCGTCCGCGTCTACCACGAGGACGGGGACGTCCGAGAGCATCAGCATGCCCAGGCAGGTGTCGCCCAGGCGCCGCTCACCCCGCACCGATCGGCCGTCGTGCTGCGTCACGACCACCAGGTCGCCGCCGTGCTCCCGAACCCAGGCGTCGATGGCGCGCTTCGGTGAGCCGGGGATCACCTCGACCGTCGCAGGAACGCCCAGGGCCTCGAGGGCCCGACGCGCATGCTCGGCGTCTTCTTCCCGCGAGGGCCTCCGGGAGCTCTGCGCCTCGTCCCCACGGACCGTGTCGTCCACGTGCAGCACCGTCACGCGCCCTCCGCACGCGAGCGCCAGGGTGGCGGCATACCGGTAGGCTTCGAGAGACGCTTCCGAGAAGTCGCTGGCGACCACGATGTGCTCGTAGGGCATGGTCTCCTCCCGCACTCCCAGTCAGGGCACCGTGGTCGGGTTGGCCGGCCTGCCCATCCGAAGTCGGATCTGCTTTTCCGTCTCGACGATGGCGAAGACGAACACCCCGACACCGACGATGATCACGCCGTCCCAGAAGGGGACCGGCCGCGTGTCGAAGACGGCCTGCAGGGGTGCGAGGTAGGTCACCGCGAACTGCGCGGCCGTCACGGCCAGCACCGTCGCCCAGACCGTCCTCGTGCCCCGGACGGTCTTCAGGGCCAGAGACGTCCCATAGATGTTCCGGATGAAGAACAGGTGGAAGATCTCGAGGACCACCAGGGTGTTGAGGGCCATGGTCCGGGCGAGCTCGTGGGAGTAGCCGCGGTCCTCCGCGTATCTGAACATGCCGAACACGGCGCTCACGAAGAGCGTCGACACGAGGACGATGTGCCAGACGAGCTCCCCCGAGAGGATGGGCTCGTCGCGCGGACGCGGGGGCCGGAGCATGGTGCCGCGCTCGGTCGGCTCGAAGGCGAGCGCCAGGCCGAGGGTGACGGCGGTGATCAGGTTGACCCAGAGGATCTGCACCGGCGTGATGGGGAGCGCCATACCGAGGAGCAAGGCGAGGATGATGGTCATGGCCTCGCCCGCGTTGGTCGGCAGCGTCCAGCTGATGACCTTCTTGATGTTGTCGTAGACGGTGCGGCCTTCGCGGACCGCCGCGGCGATCGAGGCGAAGTTGTCGTCGGCGAGCACGAGGTCGGAGGCCTCCTTCGCCGCCTCGCTCCCCTTCAGCCCCATGGCGATCCCGGCGTCCGCCCGTTTGAGCGCGGGCGCATCGTTCACGCCGTCGCCGGTCATGGCGACGGTCATGCCCTGGGACTGGAGCGCCATGACGAGCCGGAGCTTGTGCTCGGGGCTCGTCCTGGCGAAGACGTCCGTGTGCAGGACGGCGCGGCAGAGGTTCGCGTCGTCCATCGCGTGGATGTCCGCCCCGGTGAGCACGGCCTCGCTGTTCTGCAGGCCCACCTGCTCGCCGATGGCCGCCGCGGTGAGCTTGTGATCGCCGGTGATCATCTTGACGCGGATGCCGGCGCGATGGCACTCGGCCACGGCCTCGATGGCCTCGGCGCGGGGCGGATCCATCAGGCCGACGAGCCCTACCAGGGTCAGGCCCCCCTCCACGTCGGCGAGCTCCAGCACCGCCTTCTCCGCAGGGACGTCCCGGACCGCGACGGCGAGGACGCGGTGGCCTGCCGCGGCGAGCTCCTCCACCTGCTCGTGCCAGTACGCCGCCGCCATCGGCTCGTGGCTCCCCGTCCCCGAACGCTGCGAGTCGCACATGCCCAGGACCTGCTCCGGCGCCCCCTTGAGCGCGACGAAGGCGTGTCCCTCGTGGTCGTGGTTCAGGGTCGCCATGAAGCGATGGCGCGCATCGAACGGGATGGCGTCGGTGCGCGTCCACGCCGCACGCAAGCCTGGGATGTCGAGATCCGCCTTGCCGGCCAGCGCCAGGAGCGCCCCCTCCATGGGGTCGCCCTCCATGACCCACGCGCCCTCTCGCTCGCGCAGGTCCGCGTCGTTGCAGAGCAGGACGCATCGCCCGAGCTCCTGGAGCACGGGAGCGGTGCTGGGCTCGACGGCGCTCCCGCCCGCCTCGATGGAGCCGATGGGCTCGTAGCCGACGCCGCTGACGGTGAACACGGTGCCGCCCGCCGCGACGGAGGTGACCATCATCTCGTTGCGAGTCAAGGTACCCGTCTTGTCCGTGCAGATGACCGACACGGAGCCCAGCGTCTCGATGGCCGGCAGGCGCCTCACGATCGCGTTTCGCCGGGCCATGACCTGCACGCCGACGGCGAGGGTGATGGTCAGCACGGCCGGCAGGCCCTCGGGGATGGCCGCGACGGACAGGCCCACGACGGCCATGAACATCTCGGCGAAGCCGACGTGCTCGACGAAGTAGCCGAAGATCAGCAGCACGGCGGCGACCAGCAGGATGAAGATCGTCAGCCAGCGCGCGAAGACGTCCATCTGCCGGACCATGGGCGTCGTGAGCGTCTCGACCTCGGAGAGCATCCCGCTGATGCGCCCGATCTCCGTACCTCCCGCGGTGGCCACCACGAGCCCCCGGCCGGTGCCGCTCGTCACCAGGGTCCCGCTGAACGCCATGCAGACACGGTCGCCGAGAGGGGCGTCCGCAGCGACAGGCCGGACCTGCTTCTCCACGGGCAGGGACTCACCCGTCAGGATCGCCTCCTGCGCCTGGAGGCCGCTCACGGAGAGCAGGCGGAGGTCGGCGGGCACCTTGTCCCCCGCCTCGAGCAGGACGACGTCGCCGGGCACCAGCGCCTCGCCGTCGACGGTGTGCCGCTGCCCGGCCCGGAGCACCGCGGCGCGAGGAGCGAGCATCTGGCGGATGGCGTCTATCGCCTTCTCGGCCTTGCCCTCCTGCACGAACCCGATCGTGGCGTTGGCCACCACGACGGCGAGGATGACGACGGTGTCGACCGCGTGCCCCAGCGTGAGGGTCACGACGGCGGCGGCGAGGAGCACGTAGATGAGGATGTTGTGGAAGTGACCGAGGAACCGCGCGACCACGTTGCGCTTCGGAGGCTGCGGGAGGCGGTTCGGACCGTGGGACTCGAGGCGGGAGGACGCCTCCTCCTCGGTCAGGCCACCCGGCGCCGAGCCCAGCCGCTCGACAGCCGCCTCCGCTGACATCACGTGCCAGTCGCTCGTGCGGGCCTCCTCCGACCGGTGCTCCAGCTCGCCCACCAGCGCCTCCGGGGGTACTGCATCGCCGCGGCACTCACGTCGTAGAGCCGCATTGTCCACCTCCGCTCGTGCGCTCACAAGGACCGGAATCCACCTCGTGCGGCGCCCTGGGCTCAGGGTCAGGTCGCAACTTGCGTGCTTGTCTCATCCTTCCAGCATTTCATCTCACCGTCGGGCCGCCCTCACCCGGTGAACGATTGCAGGTCAACGAGTTGTGACCCGACCCCAACTTCCCGCGGCTTGCCGCCCGGGTGGGCCTGACGCTACACTTCTGTTGAACGTGTTGAACAGGAGCCGTGGATGATCGGCGTTCGCCTCGACTCGGAGATGGAACGAGCGTTGGACGCCCTGGCCCGCCGCCAGGGCAGAACTCGGAGCGATATCGTCCGGGAGGCGCTCGAGCGTTACCTGGAGGCAGACGAGCTGAGGGCGGAAGCGCGACGCCAGTCGCTCCTGGTGGCCTCCGACCCCGCCGAGGAGGACGCGGCGGACTTCATCGAGCACGCAGCCGCCTGGCCGGCGGACCCGTGAAGCGCGGCGACGTCGTCACCGTGGCGGCCCGGGGGCCCTACTCCGGGAAGCCGAGACCGGCGGTTGTCGTCCAGTCGGATCTGTTCAACCCCACCCACCCCAGCGTCACCGTAGCCCTGGTGACCTCCGAGCTTCGCGACGCGCCTCTGTTTCGGTTGACCGTGGAGCCCGGCTCCACGACCGGGCTCGGTCGCCAGTCGCAGGTGATGGTCGACAAGCTCGTCACCGTACCCCGGAAGGCCGTCGGGCAGGTGCTCGGCGCGCTGGAGAGCCGGGACCGCGTCCGGTTGGGCCGTGCACTGCGCATGTGGCTCGAGATCTGATCAGGCCGGCCGAGGCGTCACCCACAGCGAGTTCAACGCCTCCGAAGGCCGAGGGCCTGCGCGTCCTCCAGATCAGGTCCCCCCCGAGGGACGGGGCCTGGAGCCGGAGTACGAGCAGGAGACCTGCGACCTGGACGAGGCACCCTGGCGCCTGGTCCGCGTCGTGGACGGGCGCCGCCGCGACGGGGCGGTGGGGAGCCACCGGGACGCGTCCCTGAGCCGGGGCATGCACCTGGCTGCTCTGAAAGAGGTCCGTGCCGGTTGCTTCGGCGGTCACGCCGGGCGCCCGAGTTCCTTGCGTCCCGCCACGCGTGTGACAAGGGTACCTACGGGCACCAGAAGTGCGTGAGCGGCGTCTGCGAGTTCGTCGGCTGCGAGACCAACGAGGAGTGCAAGCTCTTCAGCGGCGACTTCGGCCCGGGAGTCGACGGCGACTGGCAGTGCATGGCGATCCAGCCGTAGAGAGGGGCTGGCCGACACGCGGAGAGCGTCCAGCGCCCTGCCCGGATCCACCACGGAGCCGGGTGGGACGCTGCGATGAGGTGTCAGACACTCCCCGAGAATCGGAAGCGGTCTGACACCCGCCTGTCAGGCTCAGGTGTTCCATCCGCGCGTCGGGCAGCGTATAGAGTCCGCCATGAAGATCCCCAAGCGTCTCAAACCCCTGGTGGACGACGGCCTCGTCGAGGACGTCACGCGACAGCTCATGAGCGGCAAGGAGGCGTCCGTCTTCGTGGTCCGCAGCGGCGGCGAGGCGCGCTGCGCGAAGGTCTACAAGGACGCGAACAACCGCAGCTTCAAGCAGCGGGCCGACTACGAGGAGGGCCGCCGCGGGCGGAACAGCCGCCGCGCCCGCGCCATGGCGAAGCGGTCGAAGTTCGGCCGGAAGCAGCTCGACGAGTCGTGGCAGAGCGCCGAGGTGGACGCCATCTACAAGCTCGCCCGGGCCGGCGTGCGGGTGCCGGAGCCGCACCTCTTCGCGGACGGCGTGCTCGTGATGGAGCTGGTGACGGACGCGGACGGCCACGCGGCGCCGCGCCTGAACGACGTGTCGTTCACGGCCGAGGAGGCGCGCAGGCACCACGCCTTCATGATGAACCAGGTCGTGCGGATGCTGTGCGCCGGGCTCATCCACGGAGATCTGTCCGAGTACAACGTGCTCGTGGACGCGGACGGGCCGGTGGTCATCGACTTCCCGCAGGCGGTGGACGCGGCCGGCAACCAGAGCGCGAAGGCCATGCTCCTCCGCGACGTGGAGAACATGACCGAGTACTTCGGGCAGTTCGCGCCCGAGCTGCGGGGCGCTCGCTACGGCAAGGAGATCTGGGACCTGTACGCGCGGGGCGAGCTGCACCCGGAGGTGGACCTCACGGGGCACGTGGAGGAGGACACGACCCCGGCGGACGTGGCCGGCGTGCTCCGCGACATCGACGACGCCCGGGAGGAGCACGCCCGGCGCACCGGGCGGAAGGTCGTGGACGTGGCCCCGTCCCCGGCGCGCGCCAGGGCGACGAAGGCGAGCAAGGCGCGCGAGGAGGCTGCGGCGAAGGGCGGAGCCGGCCGCACGCAGAAGAAGCGCCGACGACGCCGAAAGCGCGGCGACGGCAAGGGGATGGCGCCGCCGGACGCGAAGCCGCGGCAGCAGTCCTCCGGGTCGCCGTCCGCGGGTCGCGACCAGGACGGGAAGCCCGCTGCGAGGTCCGGCGAGGCGAACCGATCCGGGAGGCGCCGTCGGCGGCGACGCAGGAACCCGAAGCCCGAGTAGGGGCTCGGGTCCGCGCGGACGTCGGGCCGGCGGTGGAACGGTCGGTGGGGGCCTCGGTCGTGGCTGGACCGTGACCCGGACGAGAGCGGCCGGCGGCAATGGCGGGGTCCCGGACGCCGATCGTCGGCGCAGGCGCCAGGCTGGCTGCCGGCGGACACGGAGCCTGGACGGGAGGGTGCCGCGTGTGGCCACGCGGCGGGGAGGTCGAGTCGGGCTCAGGGGGCCCGGCGCGAGCGAGGCGCAGGCCCGGAGTGGATTGGTCGCGGCGCTTCCGACTGATGCGGTGGCGGGCATTCGCCCTCTGGGTCCCCGTTCCAGTCGCCGTCTTCCTGGCGGCCCATGCGCTCGCCACGCCCAACCCGTCCACGATGTCGACGTTCTGCCGGTGGGCCGACGAGGGACACGCGTACGAGGCCATTCGAGCGCGTGGGTGGCGGCTCGACTACCGGGAGTTGCCGGACCGGCCGGGACGTACGGTCGAAGTCACCGTGCGAACGGATGTCTTTCGCCTGGACGCGGGAAAGGACATCACCGGTGGCGCGGCGGCCTGCAAGCTGAGCGTGGATGCGAACGGCCAGGTGATCGCGGACTCGTATTGCGGCCCGGACTGAGCGGCGCACCGAGCGAGAGAATCGGCGTCTCCCTCGTCATCACGGCCGCTCGCCACGACCCCGAGGAGGCTGTGGTGTCGGGGTGCGCGCCGTGGCGGCCCGACGCATCCGCGGTTCGGGGTCCGAGGCCCTGCCGCGGAGCGGGGCAGGCTCCGCGGCAGGGGGGATGGGGCCGGCGGGTCCACATCGGCCCGTCGACCCGGAGGTGGCCCTCACTCCACGGTGCAGTCCTCGCCGGCGTTGTCGCTGAACGTGTTCGCCGTGCAGATGTCCCCGTTCACGTCGCCGTTGCCGTGCACGTAGACGCCCGCGTCGGCGCTGTGGCGCAGCGTGCTGTCCGTGAGGGTGAGGGCTGCGTCGTAGAGGCTGCGACCCACGGTGAGGTTGGAGGGATCGACCGAGCCATGGAAGGACGAGCCGCCCCCGTACTCGATGGTGACGTGGCGCATCTCGTTGCTCGGGTGTGTCGTCTGGCTGACGGCGACGCCGCGCCACCACCCGGGCTGCTGCTGGGTGCCGGTGAACAGGATGGGCGCCTCGGCGGTGCCCACGACGCTCACGATGGAGTCCGTGCCGAAGGTGAGCCCGGCCTCGGCGTCGAACGCCAGGACGGCGCCCGGATCGATCGTCAGCTCGGCGCCCTTGACCTGGGCCGTGCCCGTCACGCCGTAGGGCACGTCGAGCGCCTGCCACGTGGCGTCGTGCTCCAGGTCGTTGCCGGCCATCCAGACGTAGTCCGCTCCGTTTCCGCTGAACGTGGAGGCACCGTCGAGGAACTCCGCGTTGTTCGCGGACAGCGCGACCGGGCCCTCGCCGTTGCCCGTGTAGGTGTTGGCCTCGGAGTCCGGCAGGCGCCCGTTGGCGTGGACGAACAGCCCCACGCCGGCGCCGTCCCGGAGGACGGAGTCGCGCAGGGTCAGGCTCGCGTCGTAGAGGCTCCGGCCCACGGCCAGGTTGGCCGGCTCCATGCTGCCGTGGAACGCCGAGCGGCCGGCGTACTCGATGATCACGTGCTCCATCAGGTTCTCGGGGTGCAGCGTCTGGGTCACGTAGATGCCGTGCCACCATCCGGGCTGGGCCTGGGTGCCGGTGAAGAGGATCGGCTCCTCCGCCGTGCCCAGCGCCCGCACCACCGAGTCGCTCCCGAAGCGCAGCGCCCCCTCTCCGTCGAAGTGGAAGGCGGCGCCCGCCTCGATGGTGAGGCGCGCGGAGACCTGCGTCGCGCCGGCCATGCGGTAGGGGACCCCGATCGCCTGCCAGGTCGCGTCGCTGTCGACGCCGTCTCCCTGGACCCGGACCGGATCGTCCTCGCCCTCGCCGCCGTACGTGGAGGCGCTGTCGAGGTTGTGCAGCGAGCTGGCGTGCACCGCCGCGGGCCCCGACTCGTTGTCGTGGTAGGTGTTGGCGCCGGAGCCCGGCATCGCGCCGTTCGAGTGGACGAAGAGGCCGAACCCGCCGCTGTGCCGGAAGGTGCTTCGGGTCACCGTGACGCTCGCGTCGTAGAGGCTCCGCCCCACGGTGAGGTTCGCCGGCTCGGTGCTGCCGTGGTGCGCGTTCCCGCCGCCGTACTCGATGGTCACCCGGTCGAGCACGTTGTCGGGGTGGCGGGCGTCGGTGAAGACGACGCCGTCCCACCAGCCCGGGGTCTCGGCGGTGCCCGTGAGCAGGATCGGCTCCTCCTCGGTGCCGATGGCCGACAGCCGCCCGTCGCCGGAGACGGTGAGGTCGGTGTCCGCCTCGAACTCGAGGATCGCCCCCGGCTCGATCGTGAGCGTCGCGCCGTCGTGGACTGTCAGGTCGCCGACCACCCGGTACGCCCCCTCGGCAGTCAGCGTCAGGTCGGTGCTGATGCTGCCGGACAGCTCGCGGTCGCTGCCCGGATCGGGCGACCCGTCATCGTCCGTCGAGTCCTCGATGACGTCGCATCCGGCAGCGAACACGGCGACGACCGCGCAGGTGAACAGGGTGAAGAAGCTTCTTCCAGGCATCATGGTGCGTTCCTTCTCGGGATGTGAGATCGGGCGTGTCCCGGAGCGAGCGGCACCCTAGACGAGTTCCCCTCCCAAAGCACCTCCTCGTCCCCTTCGGGGCGGATCCACGGCGTCCTCGCCCGCTCCTCGTGACGGCGGACGACGCCCGCAGCCACGATGTCGGACCCCGTCGGGGCCAGCGAGGTGCGACGGTCCGGCGCGGAACCCGACGGCCCCTCGGCCCTTCGTGGGCTCTGGGTCAGGTCGCAACTTGCGTGCTTGTCTCAGCCCTCCAGTGGGCCATCGCCCCATCGGGCAGCCCTTGCCCGGTAGACGATTGCAGGTCGTCGAGTCGTGACCCGATCCCAACCCCGACGCGCTCCGCGGTTGGCGCGTCCGACCGGGTCCTCTACCTTTGCACCCAACGGGCGGATCGAGCGGGGCAGGTGCGTGTGATGTCCGGTCCCGGCTACCAGTCCCCCTGAGGAGGGGTTCCGTCTCGGCGATCGGTCCGTCGTCCCAGCACCGGCTCGAGGTACGGGTGCCGAGATGAGGAGCAGGGAGTGGAGGCGTTCCGAGACCTGTCGTAGACGGCCCCACGGCCGCGGAACGTCTGATGCTCTCGCGGGATCCGGGTCAGGAGGCGCGAGGATTGGTGTGCCGGCACGAGCGGCCGGCTGCGTAGCGCCCCACCCGGCCCCGAATCACGACAACGGCAGCGCCACCTGTTCGGGCTCCGGCTCACGCTCGGGGGCGAAGCGGAGCTTCGTGGCCTGCCAGGCGCCGTAGAGGACCGGGACCACGAAGAGGGTCACCAGCTCGAAGGCCATGCCTCCGAAGGCCGGGAGGGCCATGGGGATCATGACGTCGGCGCCGCGGCCCTGGGAGGTGAGGATGGGCAAGAGCGCGATGACCGTGGTGCCGGTGGTCATGAGGCAGGGGCGGATGCGGCGCTTGCCGGCGTCCATGACGGCCTCGGTGATCTCGCCGAGGGTCGTGGGCGGGTCGCGGCGGAAGCGCTGGTCCAGGTAGGTGGCCATGACCACGCCGTCGTCGACGGCGATGCCGATGAGGGCGATGAAGCCGACCCAGACCGCCACCGAGAGGTTGATGGGTTGGACCCCGAAGACGTCGCGCATGTCGTGGCCGAACACGGAGAAGTCCAGGAACCACGGCTGCTGCCAGGCCCAGAGCATCACGAAGCCGCCGGAGACGGCGACGATGACGCCGCTGAAGACCATGAGCGTCGTCGGGATGGAGCGGAACTGGAGGTGGAGCAGGATGAAGACCACCACCAGGGCCAGGGGGATGAGGACGGCGAGGCGCTCGTCCGAGCGGACCTTGCTCTCCCACTTGCCGGCGAACTTCCAGGTGACAGCGGGCGGGACCTCCAGCTCTCCGGCGTCGATCCGCTCCTGGATGGTCGCCCTGGCGGACTCGACGACCTCGGTGAGGGAGGCGCCGCCGGCGGGGCCGAAGGTGACGTAGCCCACCTTGAAGGTGTCCTCGCTGCGGATGAGCTGCGGGCCGGGCTCGTAGTCCACGGAGGCCAGCTCCTGGAGGGGGATCTGCGCGCCGGAGGGGGTGTCGACGAGGATCTCGCCGATGTCGTCCGGGGTGAGGCGCAGCTCCGGCGGATAGCGGACGCGGACGGGATAGCTCTCGCGGCCCTCGATGGTGCGGGTCAGCGGCTTGCCGCCGATGGCCACCTCGACCACCTGCTGGATGTCCTCGATGCGCAGGCCGTAGCGGCCCAGGGCCTGGCGGTCGGGGCGCACCTCCAGGTAGGGCTTGCCCACGATGCGGTCGGCGAGAACCGACGGGGCGCTGATCTCGGGCACCTCCTTCAGGATGCCCTCGATCTCCATGGCGAAGTCCTCGATGGTCTCCAGATCCGGGCCGAAGACCTTCACGCCCATGGACGCGCGCATGCCCGTCTGGAGCATGACGATGCGCGTCTCGATGGGCTGGAGCATCGGCGCCGAGGTCAGCTCGGGCATCTTCGCCACGTCGATGATCTCGTCCCAGATGTCCTCGCTCCGCTCGATGTGATCCCGCCAGTTGCGGGTGCGGGTGCCGTCGTCGTGGACGGTCCACTCGTCCTCCAGGGTGATCACCACCTCGAGCATGCTCACCGGCGCGGGATCCAGGGCGGACTCCACGCGCCCCAGCTTGCCCACGGCGTCCTTCACCTCCGGGATGGCGGCGATGCGCCGGTCCACCTCCTGCATGACGTCGAGGGTGGCCCCGATGGAGGCGTGGGGCATGGTCGTCGGCATGTACAGGAAGCTGCCCTCGTCCAGCTTGGGCATGAACTCGCCCTCCAGGCCGGGCATCCGCTCCTGCACGCCGGACGTCCAGTCGTCGGGGAGCCAGCCCAGGGTGGACTGCGCGCCGAGCCAGACGGTCAGCCCCAGCAGGACCAGCGTCCCCGGCACGGCCAGGAAGATCACCTTGTAGTCCAGGGCCAGCTTCAGCAGCCGCGGATAGACCCACTGGAAGACCAGCAGGATCGCCAGCAGCACGCCCACGAGCAGGACGACGAAGATGAAGTTCACCAGGTCGCTCTCGCCCAGGCCCAGGGGCATCCAGTGCCGCGCCAGGAAGAAGGCGGCCAGCAGCGCCGCGAACACGCTCATGCCGATCCGCGTCCACTTCGGGAAGGTCACCCGAGGCATGCGCTTCGGCGCCTTCGCGAAGAGCGACAGGGCCACCGGCGGCAGGACCACCAGGGCCACGATCACCGCCATGACGAGCGCCAGGGTCTTGGTCCAGGCGAGGGGGCCGAAGAGCTTGCCCTCGGCGGCCTGGAGGCCGAACACGGGGATGAAGCTCACCACCGTCGTGGCGACCGCGGTCAGGACGGCGCCGCCCACCTCGCCGACCGCCCGGGCCAGCGTGACGCGTCTGGGTTCGTCGTCGGGCGCCCGGGCCATGTGGGCGACCATGTTCTCGGTCACCACGATCCCCATGTCGACCATGGTCCCGATGGCGATGGCGATGCCGGACAGGGCCAGGATGTTGGCCTCGATGCCGATGAGCTTCATGGCGATGAAGGTCATCAGCACCGCCAGGGGCAGCAGGCCGGCGACCAGGACCGAGGTCCGCAGGTTCAGGAGCATCACCACCACGACCAGGATGGTGATGAGGATCTCGTCGGTCAGCGCGTTCTCGAGGGTGCCCAGGGTCTCGTGGATCAGCTCCGTGCGGTCGTAGAACGGCACGATGGTCATCTGGGAGACCGTGCCGTCGTCCAGGGTCTTGGTGGGCATCCCGGGCTGGAGCTCGGCGATCTTCTCCTTGAGCCTCTGGATGGCCTCCATGGGGTTGTCGCCGTAGCGGACCACGGCGACGCCGCCCACGGCCTCCGCCCCGTTCTTGTCCAGGGCGCCGCGACGCAGGGCGGGGCCGAAGTGGACGTTCGCCACGTCACTCACGTGGACCGGCACGCCCTCGACCGTGCGGATGACCACCTCGCGCACGTCCTCCAGGTCCTCGATCTGGCCGAGGCCGCGGATGACGTACTCCATCTGGTTGATCTCGATGGTGCGGGCGCCCACGTCGCGGTTGGACTGCTTCACGGCCCGGACGACCTGGTCGAGGGTCACGTCCCAGACGTCCAGGGCCTTGGGGTCCACGTCGATCTGGTATTCGCGGACGTAGCCGCCCACCGAGGCGACCTCGCTGATGCCCGGGGCGCTGTTGAGCGCCGGCTTCACGTAGAAGTCCTGGAACGAGCGGAGCTCCTCCAGGGACCAGCCGCCCACGGTCTCCCCGTCCGGGCTGCGGCCCTCGATGGTGTACCAGTAGATCTGTCCCAGGGCGGTCGCGTCCGGGCCCAGCGCGGGCTTCACGCCGTCCGGGAGGGCGCCGCCGGGGAGGCTGGCCAGCTTCTCCAGGATGCGGGAGCGCGACCAGTAGAAGTCGACGTCGTCCTCCATGATCACGTTGATCATCGAAAACCCGAACATCGACGTGCTCCGGACGGTCTTCACTCCCGGGATGCCCAGGAGCTCCACGGTCAGCGGATAGGTGACCTGGTCCTCCACGTCCTCGGGCGAGCGGCCGGGCCACTCGGTGAAGACGATCTGCTGCGCCTCGCCGTAGTTGGGGATGGCGTCGACCGGGACCCGGTCCTGGGGGATCCGCAGGTCCCAGTCGAAGGGGGCCGTCGCCATGCCGATGGCGATGGCCAGGCCGGTCAGCAGCAGGACGATGAACCGGTTGTCCAGGATGAAGTCCGCGAAGCGGGTCATTCCGAGCCCTCCTCCTCGGCGTCGCCGGCCACCTCCTCGGCGGAGCCGCACTGGAGCATGGCGGAGCCGAAGTACGGGTTGGCCACGTCACCCGGCTCTTGGAGCCAGTAGGCTCCCTCGTCGTCGAAGGCCATGGGGCACCAGGTGAGCTGCCACGGCGTCTCCAGGCCGCTCCGGTACAGGGTCACCAGTGGAATGACGTGGGCGGCCACGTCCCCGAAGGCGGCTCGGAGCCGCTCCAGGTCCGCGTCCTCGGCGGCGATCTCCTCGGCCGCCTCCGGGAGCGCCGGGTCCAGGGGCGGACCGTCCACGCTGACGAGCTGCTGGATGGCCTCGCGGAGCTCGATCCCGTCCTCTCGCGCCGCCTCGAGGTCGTCCGCGGCCAGCGAGGCCGACAGGGCCTCCATACGCTTCACCGTCAGGTCCAGGGCCTTGGAGAACGCCGCCGGGCGCTCCGGCTTCGCCAGGTCCACGTGCGGGATGTCGGGCATCTCCTCGATGGCCCCGGCCGTCTCCACCAGCGTGGCCAGGGCGACGCCGCGGGACTCCGCGTCCTCGGCGCGAGTGAGCCACCCCACCGGTCCGCGCAGCACGTGGGCCTCCTTCCCGGCGGCCACCACCGCGTCCCGGATGCGCTCGACGCCGTCCGGCGGGAAGGGGTCCTCGCCCATGTCGGTGTCCAGCGCCAGGTCGTGGATGGCCCGCGCCAGCTCCTCCAGGGGGTCCTCCGCGCCGGCGCCCTCGGCGTCCGGCTCTCCGGTGGGCATGGTCATCACGGAGCGGTCGCCCCGGATCTGCAGCGCGCTGTCGAGCTTGAAGGCGCCCTCGGAGACCACGTCCTCGCCCTCCATGAGGCCGTCGGCGACCACGTAGAACTCGTCGCCCCGCGGGCCGAGCGTCACCTCGCGCAGCAGGTACGTCGGCTCCTCGGCGCCCTCCTGCTCCACGAAGACCACCGCGCGCTTGCCGGTGAGCAGCGGCGCGCTCGTCGGGATGGCCAGGGGCGTGCCCTCGTCCCGCTGCTCGCTCCGCGCCATCTGGCTCCCCACCAGCCAGTGCTCCTCGGCCGGCACCAGCTTCATGCCGCAGATGTCGCAGCGGCCCGGCTCGTCGGAGACCTCCTCGGGGTGCATCGGGCAGAAGTACCTGCCCTCCAGGTGGGCCAGGGCCCGCTCGTCGGCGCTCCCGATGGTCACCTCGAGCTTCGCCCGGGCGAACATGTCCGGCTTCAGCCTGCGGTCCGGGTTGTTCACGTTCACGCGGACCCGCACGCTGCGCGTCTTCGAGTCCATGGTAGGGCTGATGAAGGTCACCCGGCCGTGGAAGCGCTGGCCCGGGAAGGCCGCGACCTCGAAGTCCACGGGCTGGCCGTAGCGGATCCACTGCAAGTCCGACTCGTAGGCGTCCAGGACGAGCCACAGCTGGGACAGGTCGGCGATGGTATAGACGGGCGAGCCCGTCTCCACGTAGCTGCCCTCGAGGGTCGCCTTCTGGACCACCGTGCCGCCGATGGGCGCGTAGATGGTCACCGTCTCCTGCGGGCGACCGCGCTTCAGCACGCGGCCCACCTGCCACCGCTGGAGGCCCCAGAGGTGCAGCTTCTGCTTGGAGGCCCTGAGGGTCTCCTCGGCGCTGTTCCGGCTCGGCGTCCCCGCGGGGAGCCGGTTCACGAGCCGCTGGGCCTGGAGGAGCTCCTGCTGGGCCACGAGCAGCTCCGGGCTGTACAGCTCGAACAGGTGATCGCCCTTCTCCACCTGCGTCCCGGCGTAGTCGACGAACATCCGCTCGATGCGGCCGCCGAGCCAGGCCGTGATGCGCGCCAGCCGGGTCTCGTCGTAGTCGAGCCGGCCCACCAGGCGCACGGTCTTCTCGATGGGGCGGCGCTCCACCGTGGTGGTCTGGATCCGGGACATCGCTCGGGCCGCGGAGCTCAGGCTGACCCTGGTCGCGTCGTCGTCACCGCCGCCACCCTCCACGGGGATGAGGTCCATCCCGCAGATGGGGCACTGCCCGGGCTCGGGGAGCTGGACGCTCGGGTGCATCGAGCAGGTCCAGGTGGTCTCGCCCTCGGCCTCGGCTTCCTCCGCCTCGGCTCCCGCACCGGGGCCGTGATCGTGCGGGTCGCCGGCCGCCGGGGCCGCCTTCGGGGTCTCGGGCTCCTCCTCGCTCGGCGGCGAGGCCAGCCACATCCCCAGCACGGCGCCCAGCAGGCCGCCGACCACGAACATGGCCGTCAGGATCCAGCGCTTCTTCATTCGATCACCTCACGTCCCAACAGCCGATCCAGCTCGGCGCGCAGCGCGATTCGGTCCGCCCGCGCCTTCGACAGCGCGAGCCTGTAGCGGAGGACCTGCTGCTCCAGGTCCATCAGGTCCAAGAACGAGGCCCGGGCCGCCGCGTAGGACGTCAGGGCGGCGTCCAGGGCGCTCCGGGCCCCGGGCACCAGCTCGTCCTCGTACAGGGCGACGGTCCGGCGCGCCGTGGTCAGCTCGCTGAGGATGCGATCGAGCTGGGCCTCCGAGCTCCTGAGCACCTCCTCCCGGCGCGCGTCGGCGGCGCGGCCTCGCGCCCTGGCCGCGTCCTCCTCGGCGTCGTAGGCGCTCGTCCAGAGCGGGATCCTCACGCCGGCCATGACCATCACGGCGTCCTTCCCGGAGTCCCCCACGTCCTGCATCTCGGCCTCGCCCACGGCCACCCAGTCGAGTCCGAAGGACAGGTCGGGCAGGCGTGTCGTCTCGGCCTCCGCCACGCGGGCCTCGGCCGCCTCGATCTCGGCGAGGGCCACGCGAAGCTCCGGGTTGTCCCCCAGGGCTTCGCGAAGCTCGGGTGCCGGCGGGACGTCGGCGGGGATCTCCTCGTAGCGCGCGTCCGGGAGGGCGACGTCCGGCTCCAGGCCCACGACCGAACGGACCCTGGCCCGGAGAGCCTCCGCCCGGTCGCGGAGGGCCGCCTCGTCTTCGCGCAGCTCCGCCAGTCGCAGCGACACCCGCGTGAGATCCTCGTAGGTCGCCCGGCCGACCTCGAGCTGGGCTCGTACGGACTGCTCGATGTTCTCCAGCACGTCGATCTCGTCTCGCACGATGCCGCGGGCGTGCTCCACGAAGGCCAGGCGGGCCCAGGGCTTCCGGATGTCCCGGTAGAGCCTCGTGCGGACCGCCTCGAAGCGCCGCCGGCGCACGCGGACCCGCTCGGCCACCACGTCCGCGGCCGCGGAGAGCTTGGTCGGCCACGGGAGCGCCTGGGAGACGCCCAGCTTGTGATTCTGCGGCCCCACGCGCGTCTCCACGGAGCGGAGGAAGAAGGTGTAGCTCACCGTCGGCTCGGGCAGCTTGCGCGCGGCCGGGATGGACCGGGCGGCGGCCTCCGCCTCGTGATAGGCCGCGCGAAGCTCGGGGCTGTGCAGGGCGGCCAGGTGGAGCAGGTCGTCCAGGTCCTCGATGGGCTCCTCGGGCTCGACGGCGCCCTCCTCTTCGGGAGCCTCGTCCGTGGGCGCCGTGGCGTGCGGCGTCGGGGCGGGGAGCTCCGAGAAGGCCTCCACCTCGGCCTGTTCGCGCGCGGTGGCGCAGCCGGCGAGCCACAGCACGCCCAGCGCCGTCAGCGCGGCGCGCGTGATGTTCATGGGATTCTCTCCCTACGAGGTTCGTCGTGGTGCGTTCAGCAGACGGTAACCCGTAGGGCAATCAACAGCGATAAACACCGGTGCGGGCCAGGCGCTCCGCCAGCGGGGCGGGCGGGGCCCGGTCGGACGCCACGCCCAGCACGGCCGGGGCGCGGCGCCAGGAGCGGTCCGGGACGGCCGGCAGGAGCGCCAGCACCGGCGGAGCCGGCGACTGCCACGACGCGCGCTCCACGGTCATCGCCTCCGCGATCTCCGCGCGAGCGTGACAGCAGTCGTGCGTGCAGTCCTCGAGGGCGGGCCCCTCGGCCTCGCTCAGCGCCTGCTCCCGGGCCGCGCAGCACGCGTGGCCCTCGTCGTGGGACGCGGCCTCCTCCGGGTGGTCGTCGCAGACGCACGGCAGGACCGGCGTCGCCACGGCGGCGAGGAAGGCGAGGCCCAGGACGGCCGCGGTGCCCCGCACGGGCGAGCCATGCATACGGCGGGCGAGGGTGTCTAGTGCGTGCAACAAGGCGTCTCCTGCGTCGGACCCGCATCCTTGCACGCCTCGTGCCACGCGGCGCAACGTCCCGAACGTTCAGCGGTACGTCCGTCCGGCCCAAGGCGACCGGAGCCTGCCTGTAGACTATTCGACATCCACGACTCCGGGCCGTTCCTCGGGCTGTCGTGGCTGGTCCCGGCACCGGCCCGGCTGATATGTGTCGAACCAGCCGAGCACGCCACGGCTCCGTCGTTTCGTCGTCGTGGGCCATTCGGTGTGTGCGAATCCGGGGTGCCGTCCATGCTTCAGCGATTGCGAGTCCAGGGCTTCAAGTCGCTCTGCGACGTCGATGTCGAGTTGGCGCCCCTGGTCGTGCTCCTCGGCCCGAACGCGTCCGGAAAGAGCAACTTCCTCGAAGCGCTCGTGCTCCTCTCCCGCCTCGGCACGGAGCGCACGCTGGCCGATGCGTTCGACGTCGCCACCCGCGGCCGGGTCCACGAGGCGTTCTCGCTGCCATCCGGCGGTCTGCCGGCGCTGCTCGAGCAGGATCGCGCCGAGATGACGCTCGAGGCCGACATCGAAAGCGTCGGTCCGGTGTCGGGCAAGCCGGCGCGCCACCGCTATCGCCTTACTACCGCCCTTCATCCGGCTAGCGGCGAGCTTTCGGTGGCCGACGAGTACCTCGCGCGGCTACGGAAGGACGGCTCGCCCACCCAGCTGCCTCCCAGGATCGAGCGCGATCGGCACGACGCGACGGAGCACCTCCTGATTCGACAGCTCGGGAAGGCAGGGCGTCCACTGCAGGAGCCGCTGGGCCTGAACCACAGCCTCCTGTCGAACCAACAGTTCACTGGCGAGAAGCGGTATCCGGACTTCGAGCAGCTCCGGAGCGAGTTCGAGGGGTGGCGTAACTATTACCTGGATCCGCGGACGGCGATGCGCCAGGAGGAAGCGCCGCGACAAGTGACTGACATTGGCACGCGCGGTGAGCACCTGGCTGCATTCCTGAACCGCCTGCAGGAGCATCCGGAGCACAGAGCGCGTTTCCTCGCCGTGAAGCGGACGCTTCGAGCGGTCATCCCGACCATCGAGGACCTGCAGGTGGGCCTCGACAAGAAGCGCGGGACCATCGACCTGGATCTCGTGCAGGACGGGGTGCCGTTCTCCTCCCGCGTCGTCTCCGAAGGGACCCTCCGCGCGCTGGC
>JBNJGB010000005.1:236828-255208 GCA_051747385.1 Myxococcota bacterium | reverse complement strand
TAGTGATTTCGGGCCCTCCGGAGAACAGGGTCCCCGTCGTTGCTAGGCTTCCGGCTCCGGAAGTGCTGATCCGTGCCCAGCGACCCGAAACTCAGGCTGCAGGCCCGCCAGCATTTCCATGGTCTCGTCGTCGGGTGGCTCCAGCGGTCCCCGCCTGCCAGACCTGCCGCTTGCGCGAGAAGGCCTCTCAGGTTACAAACTGAAGACGCTTCTTGCGGATGATCTGCAAGAACAGGTCTGAGGTTGGACAGAGGCATGCTGGTTGAACTCAGCGTTTCCAACTACCGCTCCTACGCGGAGGAGAGCCGCCTCTCGCTCGTCGCGTACTCGCGGGACCAGGTTCATCCCGGAAACCGCTTCAGGGTGAGCGAGGACGATGATCTCGAGCTCGTGAAGAGCGCTGTCTTGTACGGCGCGAACGCCAGCGGGAAGAGCAACATCATCCAAGCAGCGTGGGTGCTCCGGTACATGGTCGTGGATGCATACCGTGATCTGGGCCCCGAGGACCCGATTCCCGTGGAACCGTTTGCCCTGGATCCTGCACGGGCGGAGGAGCCCACGGTTCTGGAGGTCATTTTCATCGTCGAGGGGGTCCGGTACGAGTATGGCTTCGCGGCGACTCCATCGCGGGTGGTTGAGGAATGGCTCAATGCCTTCCCCAAGGGCCGGGAGCAACGCTGGTTCCATCGGCAGGGCGAGGAGAAGGACGACTGGTACTTCGGGCCGCACCTGAAGGGGCAGAAGGTTCGAATTGCCGAGCTGACGAGGCCCAATGCGTTGTTCCTCGCAGTAGCGACTCATCTGGGTCATGAGCAGCTATCGGCCGTCGCTCGTTGGTTCAGACATCAGTTTCGAGTCATCGGTGAGTTTGCGGTCCCGGTCGTGCCTCCGAAACCCTCCGAGAAGCGGCGGTACGTCTCGATGCTGGAGTTCACGGCCCGAAAGTGCCTGGAAGATGAGGCGTTCCGGGCGCGGGTCGAGGACCTGCTTCGTGCAGCTGATGTCGGTATCGAGGGGCTGAGCGTGGTTGAGGAGGACATAAGTCCTGACGACCTGCCTGAGGCACTCCCACCAGGTTTGCGGCAGGCGCTCACGCGAGAGCCCCAGCTGCGGGTGCGTACGCTGCACACAGACGCCAACGGAACGCAGCGGTACTTCGATCTTCTTACTCAGGAATCCGCTGGAACCAAGGCCTTCTTCGAGTTCGCCGGTCCGTGGCTGGATACAATGATGTCTAGCTACGTCGTGTTGATCGATGAGCTCTTCGCCAACCTGCATCCGGCATTGACCCGCGCGCTGATCGACGGGTCGCAGACGACCGAAGGCGAGCTGCGACCGCAGATCGTGTTCACGACCCATGATGCGACCCTTCTGGACTCCAACCTGTTCCGAAGGGATCAGATCTGGTTCGCGGAGAAGGACAGTGTGCAGGGTTCGCACCTCTACTCGTTGTTGGACTTCAAGGCGCGCAAGAACGAGGCCTTCGGGCGTGGGTACCTGACAGGACGTTATGGGGCTCGACCTTTCGTAGGAGACCTCGCCCCGTGAGGCCGGAGAGCCCCCCTGTGAAGAAGAAGCCAAGTCGCCGACGTCGGGGGAGTATCAAGCGAAAGGCGGGTCGAAAGGCCGGGCGCCGCGTCCTTATCGTGTGCGAAGGGGAGAAGACGGAGCCGAAGTACTTCGACGGCCTACGGCGGTGCCTGAAGCTGGTGGGCGTCGAGGTGCAGGTCGTTCGCAGCCCGAACAGCGACCCGGTCTCGGTCGTCAACCATGCGGTCAAGCTGTGCCGGAAGGAGAGCAGGCTGGGGGCACCGTATGACCACGCGTGGTGTGTCGTTGATCGAGATGATCACGAGGTGTTCGAGACAGCACGCGCCAAGGCGCGCAGGGCTAAGCTCGAACTCGCGGTGTCTGTCCGGTGCTTCGAGTTCTGGCTGTTGCTGCACTATGAGTACACGACAGCCCCACATGCGACTACGAAAGATGTGGTTCGTAAGCTGCGAGCCCACTGGCGCGGCTACAACAAGGGCTGTTCGCTTCCCGACGACCTGCTGGAGAGACGGCACACAGCCGCGGAGCACTCGAGGAGGGTCCGCAGTCACCACGCAGGGGTAGCGGGAGAGACATTCCCCAACCCGTCGACGACCGTGGACAAGCTGGTCGAGGCTCTCGAAGCATTTGCAGATCGCCGCTGAGGCGCTTCGCGGGCTGTTTCCGGGCGCGAGCGATGCTCGTCCACAGGTTGCGGATGGCGTGCGCTCCCGAGGGAGGCTGAGCGGCGTTGCCCCCCGCAATCGGCAGCGGCGCGCTCGGCGCAGTCGGTCCGGCCGTTGCAGGCGGCGCCCGCAGGCCCCGTTGAAGGCCTCGCGCGGCCGGGCTAGGGTGCCGGCGCCGGCGCGGAGCCGGCTGGACGGACGAGGGGATCACGCGGATGCGGAAGCTCACGCTGGAGCAGCTCGAGCGGCACCTGTTCGGTGCGGCGGACATCCTCCGGGGCAAGATGGATGCCTCGGAGTTCAAGGAGTACATCTTCGGGATGCTCTTCCTGAAGCGCTGCTCGGACCAGTTCGACGCGCGGCGGGAGGAGATCGTCGCGCAGCAGCTGGAGAAGGGGCGCAGCCAGGAGGCGGCCGAGAAGCGGGCCGAGACGAAGGGCTTCTACAAGGACACGTTCTTCGTGCCCGAGCGGGCCCGCTGGCCGCACCTCCGGGACGAGCTGCACGACAACGTCGGGGACGGGCTGAACAAGGCCCTGGGCGCGCTGGAGGAGGAGAACGCCGGCCTGGAGGGCGTCCTCCACCACATCTCGTTCACGCGGACGGTGGGCAAGTCGAAGCTCTCGGACAAGAAGCTCCGCGAGCTGATCAAGCACTTCAACCGCTACCGGCTCCGGAACGAGGACTTCGAGTTCCCCGACCTCCTCGGCGCGGCCTACGAGTACCTCATCGGCGAGTTCGCCGACTCGGCCGGCAAGAAGGGCGGCGAGTTCTACACGCCCCGGTCGGTCGTCCGGATGATGGTGCGGCTCGCGAAGCCCGAGGAGGGCATGCGCGTCTACGACCCGTGCTCGGGCTCGGGCGGCATGCTCAACCTGAGCGCCGAGCACGTGGAGGAGCACGGCGGCAACCCGCGCAACCTGGGCCTGTACGGCCAGGAGGCCAACGGCGCGGTGTGGTCCATCTCCAAGATGAACATGATCCTCCACGGGATCCGTGACGCCGACCTCCGGAACGGGGACACCCTCGAGGAGCCGCTCCACCAGGAGCACGGCGAGCTGATGCGCTTCGACCGGGTGCTCACCAACCCGCCGTTCTCCCAGAACTACTCGGCCGACGGCCTGCCGTTCCGCGAGCGCTTCCCCTACGGCATGTGCCCGGAGAGCGGCAAGAAGGCCGACCTGATGTTCGTGCAGCACATGATCGCCGTCATGCGCGAGGGCGGCATGGTCTGCACGGTCATGCCCCACGGCGTGCTCTTCCGCGGAGGCGCCGAGAAGGACATCCGCAAGGGCTTCATCGAGGACGACCTCCTGGACGCGGTCATCGGCCTGGCACCGAACCTCTTCTACGGCACGGGCATCCCGGCCAGCGTCCTGGTCTTCCGCGCGAAGGGTTCGAAGCCGAAGGCGCGGCGCGGGAAGGTCCTGTTCATCAACGCCGACGCCGAGTACCGCGCCGGCCGGGCCCAGAACCACCTGGAGCCGGAGCACATCGAGAAGGTCGTCAGCGCCTACGAGGACTACGCCGACATCCCCGGCTTCGCGGCCGTCGTCTCCCACGACGAGCTGGCGGACAACGACTACAACCTGAACATCCGCCGCTACGCCGACAACGCCCCGCCGCCCGAGCCCCACGACGTCCGGGCCCACATCGTCGGCGGCGTGCCCAAGGCCGAGGTGGAGGCCAGGGCGGACCTCTTCGACGCGCACGGCTTCGAGCCGACCCACGTCTTCGAGGAACGCGACGCGGACTACTTCGACTTCCGCCCGGAGCTGAACGGCAACGGCGACCTGAAGGCCGTCGTCGAGGACGACGCGGGCGTCCGCGCCAGGGAACGAGCGCTCACGGAGGCGTTCGAGGTCTGGTGGCAGGAGCACCAGGAGCGCATCGCCCGGCTCCCGGAGACGCAGAGCCTGATGGGCCTGCGCGCCGACCTGCTGACCTCGTTCGAGGAGGCCCTGGTGCCGGTCGGCCTGCTGGACCGCTTCCAGGTGGTCGGCGCCGTCGCCTCCTGGTGGGGCCGGGCCGGCAAGGACATGCGGACCCTGATGGCCGGCGGCTTCACGGGCGTCGTCGAGAGCTGGGTGACCACCGTCGAGACCATGTTGGAAAGCCCGGGCAAGGACGACCCGCTGGAGCACCCCGTCGTGGAGCGCCTCCTGCCGGACTACCTGGAGGAGCTGGAGGCCGCGGAGGACCGCTTCGCCGAGCTGGACGGCACCATCAAGGCCGCGGAGGCGGCGAGCGACGACGAGGCGGAGGACGAGGACGCGCTCTCCGCTGACGAGATCAAGGCACTGAAGACGGAGCGGACGGCGGCCAAGACGAAGCGCAACGCCTGCCGCAAGGCCCTCGCCGACCGGCTGGAGGAGGCGATGCAGGAGTTCGCGACGGAGCAGGCCCGCCCGCTGATGCTGGGCATCCTCCAGGACGACCTCTCGCAGGAGCTTGCCCGCCGTGTCGCCGCCCACCGCCAGGCCGTCGTCGAGGCCGTCGAGAACTGGTGGGACAAGTACCGCATCACCCTGCGCGACCTGGAGGCCGAGCGGGATGCGGTCAAGGGGAGGCTGGACGGGTTCCTCGAGGAGTTGGGCTATGTCTAGCGGAAACCGTTGGCAAGCCGTTGAGTTGGCTGACTTGGTGCACATCAGCAGCGGCACGCGCCCACCAGTCACGGGCGGCACCGTCCCCGTCATGGGCGCAAATGGGCAGACGGGCTGGACCTCGGTGGCGAACTATGGTCCCGGGCATCTTGTTGGTCGCGTTGGCGCGGCTGGAGCTGTGAACTACGTCGCCCGGCGGTGTTGGGCATCGGATAATGTCCTGACTCTGAAAGCCCGGAGCGAGCGTTGTGACGAGGCCTTTCTGACGCATCTGCTTCGCTTCTTGCGGCCGGAGAAGCTCGCCGCGCGAACCGCTCAACCCCTCGTCACACAGACGAACTTGGCCCACCTCTCTGCCGAAGTCCCTGATGAGGTAGCCGAACAACGCCGCATCGCCGAGATCCTCGACACCGTCGACGAGGCCATCCGCCGGACCGAGCAGGTCATCGCCAAGCTCCAGCGGATGAAGCAGGGGCTGCTCCACGACCTGCTGACCCGAGGCCTCGACGAGCACGGCGAGCTTCGCGACCCCGAGCGGCACCCGGAGCAGTTCAAGGACTCGCCGCTGGGGCTGATTCCAGTCGACTGGAGCGTGCATCGGTTCGCCGACCTAATGCAGCAAGGCCGCCGAGTTACCTACGGCATCGTGCAGCCCGGATCGTACACGCCGGGCGGTGTGCTCCTCTTGCGGGGGCAGGACTACATCAATGGGTGGCAGCCGACCCAGGGCTACTTTCGCGTGCATCCATCGCTGCATCGTCAGTACATGCGTTCCATTACCGTGCCGGGAGACGTGCTCTTGTGCATCGTCGGTGCAACCACGGGTGCAACGGCCGTAGTTCCAGAGGACGTGGCCGAGGCCAACATCACGCAGACGACGGCTCGGCTCGCCTTCGATCAAGAGGCAATCATGCCGGCATTCGCCGAGGCGTTCATCTCCTCCAACGCTGGCCGAAGGCAAGTTCGGCGTTACCTCAAGGGCTCGGCGCAGCCGGGGCTGAACCTGGGTGACGTCGAGCAATTCCTGATGCCGGTGCCGCCCCGTGCGGAGCAGGAACGAGTCGTGTCGGCCCTCGATGCGATCAGTTTGCAGGAACAGGCCAGCGGTGAGGAGGCCAGGAAGCTCCGCACCCTGAAGCAGGGCTTGATGGACGACCTGCTCTCCGGCCGCGTCCGCGTTTCGACTCCCGACGCCCAGGAGGAAGCCGCATGAACATCTCCACGCTCCTCGACCACATCGACAGCGGGCACATGGCGCTGCCCGAGTTCCAGCGGGGCTACGTCTGGAACCGGGACCAGGTGCGCGGGCTGATGGACTCGCTCTACAAGCGGCACCCGGTGGGGAGCCTGGAACGAACCTTGACGCTGCAGGGGATGCGCGGGACAGGGGAAGGGTCCGCCGCGTTGTCGGCGGCCATCGATCCCCTCGGGCCCTGCCGGTCGGAAGCATATCTCGGGGCGGGGGCAGGGAGCTTGCCATGACGGCCTTTTCGCTGACCGTACAGAACCTCCGGGGCTTGCGGGGCGTGGAGTGGACTCCGGAGGGGGTGTGCCTCCTCGTCGGCGCGAACGGTGCGGGGAAGACGACCGTCTTCCTCACGCTCAAGATGCTTCGGGCGGCTGTGGCCCGCGGTCTCCCCGAAGCGGTGCGCCTGGTGTTCGGCGGAAGCCACGGGCTCAAGCACCGGGACGCCTCGGACGACGAGGCGATCCGGGTGGGGGTCGAGTCCGACGGCCTGCGCTGGTCGATCCAGCTCACGCCGCGCGGCACGTCGGTCGACTACCTGACGGAGGAGGTCCTCGTCGATGGCGACGAGGAGATCTTCCGGCGCGATGGGTTGGGCAAGTTCACCTACCGGGGCAAGCCCCTCGAGTCCGACGAGCGCCTGGGCTTGCGGAAGATCCTGGACCGGGACGAGCACGAACCGGCGGTCGAGCGGGCCGTGAGCCTGCTGGAGCGGATCACCGTCTTTCACGAGCCGGATCTGACGTCGCTCCGGAGGGGCTCCGACACGGCCCAGACCTCCCACCTCCACAGCCGGGGGCTCAATGCCCTGACCATGCTTCGGCAATGGCACCAGAGCCGCCCGGATCGGGAGAGGTACCAGTTCGTGCTCACGGGCTTGAAGGCGGCGTTTCCCGGTCTCATCGAAGATCTCGACTTCGACGAGGCGGGAAACACCATCGCGGGCCGCGTCTATCGGCCCGGCCGCGAAGCTCCCGAGCCGCTCGCCAACGAGGCCAATGGCGTCGTCGCGATGCTGGTGCTCCTCTGCGATCTGGCGGCGGCGGAAGAGGGCGGCATCGTCGCCATCGACGAGCCCGAGAACTCGCTGCACCCATTCGCCATTCGAGCGTTCCTCCGGCGCGCCGACAAGCGAGCACGCAAGAAGAACCTCACCATCCTGCTGGCGACCCACTCGCCGGCCCTGCTCGATGCGTTCGACGCGACCCCCGAACAGGTCTACGTCCTGAGGCGCGACGAGTGGCCGGGGCCGACACCGCTCCCCGAACTGAAGAACCCGGACTGGCTGCGGGCGTTCCGACTCGGCGAGCTGTACGTCGATGGCTCGATCGCCAGCAATGACGAGAGACGGTAGCGGAGCGATGCGGATCCGATTCATCGTCACGGGAGACGTGGAGCGTGCGGCGCTCGTTCCGTCCATCAAACGCCTGTTCACGTTGGTGGCTCCGGAGACAGAGCCCGAGTGGCTCCCGCCGCAGAAGGTCCCCGCCACCACGACGAGCCGGTTGAGGCATTCGACACCTCCGAGCGCGCCCATGAGGCGGCTCGCCAAGGCGATGATCATGGAGGCGTCGGAAGGCGAGGACGGCACGCCGGCCGACCTCGTCGTGGCCGTGGACGATCTCGAGCTGGCGAACTTCGACCAGCCGGACGTCGTGTGCGAACACCTCCGTCAGGCTATCGACGACGAGATCGGCGAGCGGCAGTTGAGCATGAGGGCAGAACAGCGGCTACGAGATCGCCTGAAGGAGCGTTGCAGCTTCCACCTCCTCGCGCCGATGGTCGAGGCGTACTTCTTCGGGGAACACGACGCCTTGGTGCGCGCGGGTTGCGCGCCGTCCGTCCAGCCCCACCTCCGCAACGCGAACGACGTGGAGTCGTTTTTCTCGACGGACACGGACTGGCTCCCCGTGTGTCAGGCTCGGAATCAGCACCAAGCAGCGGCCGGGTTTCCGTGGTGGGAGGAGGAGCGCCACGCCAAGCACTACCTCGAGTACCTCGTGGATCGCGAAGGCGGCGACTACGACGAGATGGTCGGAGGGCGAAGGGCGCTCGAGGATCTCGACTGGCAGGCCGTAGGCCAGGCGACCGGTTCCGTGGCCCTCGTCCGCGCCATGATGGAAGACATCGCCGACACCTTCGCGCCGCCGCTGCCGAACCCGATCGGCGCAGGGACACCCTCGCGGGTCACGTACCCGTCGAGGCAAGTGCGGCGGAGAGACCTCCGCTTGCGAAACCTATGAGAGCCGGGGCTGCCCGTCGTCACCGGCGGCGGCCGTCCGATCCCGCTGCTACTGCGATGGCTGAGCAAATGCGTCGATACACCGGCGGCGACACCCTGCAGGCGCCCGTCCACGCCCTCGTCACCAGGGGGAACTGCGTCGGGGGGCATGGGAGAGGAGCTGGCGTGAGCCACAAGGAGCGGGACTGGCTGAAGTCGGAGATCCATACGCTCCGGGAGTTGCTCGACGAGCTGCCCGAGAGCGAGGTCATCGAGCGGATCGGCTTCGAGCACCGGCTCGCGACGGCCCGAGAGCGCCTGGCGGCGTTGGAGGAGACGGCGCCGGGCACGTTCGGCGAGCGGCGTCTCCAGCTGAAGTCGACCGAGGAGGTGGTACGCGTGGTGGAAGCGCTCGAGGACGAGGACATCTCGGAGGACGAGATCGAGGAGACGGGCACCCTGCTGGGCGTGCTGCCCGAGTCACGCCGGTTCGAGTGCCGGTTGGCGGACGGGCGCGTGATCTCCGGTACGCTCGACCGCGCCATCGCGGATGTGGGTGAGCTGAAGCGGGACTACGAGGACCGGGAGGCGGTCCTCACGTTTCGGGAGATCCGGGTCCGGTCGCACACGCGCTACGCCCTGATCGCCGCGCAGCCCGCCGACCAGCGATGAGCACCGGGCCCGAGTTCCTGGAGGTCGAGGAGCCCTTCATCACCCAGCTCAACAAGATGGGCTGGCGGTACACGACCGGGAACCTCGGCGACCCCAGCGTGACGCAGCGGGAGACCTTCCGGGAGGTGCTGCTGCGGGACGACCTGCGGAAGGCGCTCCGGCGCATCAACCTCGATCCCGGTGGCGAGCCCTGGCTGGACGAGCATCGCATCGACCAGGCCACGCATGCGCTGGAGCGGCTGGGCACGGCGAAGCTGCTGGAGGCGAACCAGAAGGCGACGGAGCTGCTCTACAAGGGCACGACGGTCGACGGCGTCGAGGGATGGGAGAAGGGGCGGGCGCAGACCGTCCACTTCATCGACTGGCGGAACCCCGAGAACAACACCTTCCGGGCCATCAACCAGTTCCGGGTGGCGTGCCCGGCGGGACAGCCGAAGAAGCACATGGACCCGGACATCGTGCTCTTCGTGAACGGGATCCCGCTGGTCGTGGTCGAGTGCAAGAGCCCGGGAGCCCCGTCTGCGATGGAGGCGGCCATCGACCAGCTCCAGCGCTACGCCAACCAGCGGAAGGCGCACGGGGTGGTGGACTTCAACGAGGGGAGCGAGCGCCTGTTCCACTACGGGCAGTTCCAGATCGTCACGTCGGGCGAGGAGGCCCGGGTGGGGACGTTCTCGGCGTTGGCGGACCACTACCTGGAGTGGAAGGACACGAGCCCGACGCCCATGGCCGAGGTGGCCGCCGAGCTGGGCAAGGACGTGAAGGCGCTGACGAGCCAGGAGAAGCTGGTCGCCGGGATGCTCCGGCCCGCGCACATGCTGGACATCGTGCGCCACTTCACGTCGTTCGCGGAGTTGGGCGGGCGCGTGGTGAAGATCGTCGCCCGCTACCAGCAGTTCCGGGCCGTGCAGCTCGCCGTGCATCGGCTGAAGACCGGCAAGACGCGCCCCGAGGACGGCGAGCAGGACCGCCGCGGCGGCATCATCTGGCACACGCAGGGGAGCGGGAAGAGCCTGACGATGGTCTTCCTGATCCGGAAGATGCGCTCGGACCCCGAGCTGCGGCGGTTCAAGGTCGTCGTGGTCACGGATCGGAGGGACCTGGAGGTCCAGCTCTCCGACACGGCCCGGATGACCGGCGAGAACCTGACCATCGTGAAGCGTGAGCAGCGCGGGCAGAGGTCCGTGTCGTCCTACGACGTGCTTCAGGAGACGCTCGCGCGGCCGGGGAAGGACCTGGTCTTCGCCACCATCCAGAAGTACCGGGGCGAGCTGATCGACTCCGAGGACCAGGAGTCGGAGGACGACGAGGAGGAGAGCGAGGACCGCAGGCCCGCGAAGACGAAGCCGATGCCCGTGCTGAACGAGGACACGGACATCCTCGTGCTCGTCGACGAGGCGCACCGCTCGCACACCAACACCGCGCACGCGAACCTGATGCGGGCGCTCCCGAACTGCGCCAAGATCGGCTTCACGGGGACGCCGATCATCATGGGCGCGAAGAAGCGCACCCACGAAATCTTCGGCGAGTTCATCGACAAGTACACGATCCGCCAGGCCGAAGCGGACGAGGCGATCGTGCCGATCCTGTACGAGGGGCGGACGACGGGCGCCGAGGTGAAGGGCGGCGGCAAGCTGGACGACCTGTTCGAGGACATGCTCGCCGACCGCTCGCCCGAGGAGATGGAGGCCATCAAGGCCAAGTACGCGACGAAGGGTCGCGTGATGGAGGCGAAGGCGCTCATCGCGGCGAAGGCGCGGAGCATGCTCCGGCACTACGTCGAGAACATCCTGCCCAACGGCTACAAGGCGCAGGTGGTGGCGGTGAGCCGGCGGGCGACCATCCGGTACTACGAGGCCTTCAAGGCGGCGCAGGCCGAGCTGGTCGAGGAGCTGGAGGGCCTGGACCCGTCCCTGCGGGACCTGACCGAGGACCAGATGGAGCGGCTCGAGGATGAGCAGGCCTTCCTGGTGCGGGCGCGGCGGTTCCTGCCGACGATCCGGAGGCTGGAGTTCGCGCCGGTGATCTCGGGGACCCACAACGACACGGTGGACCCGCACGGCAAGTGGACGGCGCGGGCGAAGATCAAGGCGCGCATCAAGCGGTTCAAGAAGCCGCTGCTGCACGAGGACCCGGAGAAGGCGGACCCGCTGGCGTTCCTGATCGTGAAGTCGATGCTCCTGACGGGCTTCGACGCGCCGGTGGAGCAGGCGATGTACCTGGACCGCCACATCAAGGAGGCCGAGCTGCTCCAGGCCGTCGCGCGGGTGAACCGGACGCACACCCTCGGCGACGTCGAGAAGGAGCACGGGATCGTCATCGACTACTACGGCGTGGCGCAGCACCTGAAGGAGGCGCTGGCGGCCTACAGCGCGGAGGACGCGGAGGGTGCGCTCCAGAGCCTGAAGGACGAGCTGCCGAAGCTGCGGGACCGGCACCGGCGGGCCGTGCAGGTGTTCACGACGCGGGGGATCGAGGACATCGACGACGTGGAGGCCTGCGTGGAGCTCCTGCGGGACGAGCGCGTCCGCGCCCAGTTCCACGTGGCGCTGAAGGACTTCCTGCAGACCCTCGACACGGTGCTCCCGCGAAAGGAGGGCCTGGAGTACACGAACGACGCCAAGGCCCTGTCGCACATCCAGATGAAGGCGCAGAAGCGCTACCGGTCGGACGAGCGACTCATCGGCAAGGAGGTCGGCGCGAAGGTCCGGAAGCTCATCGACGACCACGTGATCTCGAAGGGCATCGACCCGCGGATCCCCCCGGTGACGATCACGGACTCCGAGTTCGAGCGGGAGGTGGACAAGCAGGGCTCGCCGCGGGCGAAGGCCAGCGAGATGGAGCACGCGCTCCGCTACCACATCCGGAAGCACTTCGACGAGGACCCCACGCACTTCGAGAAGCTCTCCAAGCGGCTGGAGAACATCCTCCAGGACCTCGAGGGGCAGTGGGACAAGGTCGCCGAGGCCCTCCGTGAGCTTGTCGAGGAGGCCCGCCAGGGCAGGCAGCAGGACGACACCGGCCTCGACCCGGAGACGCAGGCCCCGTTCTACGCGCTCCTGAAGCAGGAGGTGAGCGGCAACGGCAAGGTCGACGAGGAGACGAAGCAGGACCTGTGCGACCTGACCGTGGAGCTGGTCGATCACATCCGCCAGGAGATCTCCATCGTCGGATTCTGGAAGCGCGCCCAGGCCCAGGAGGCCTTGCGAGGACACATCTTCATGACCCTCGACGACGCCGAGGTGCTGCCGTTCGACCGCTTGGACGAGGTGGCCGGCAAGGTCATGGAGCTGGCGAAAGCGAACCACCGCCGGCTGCGCCTGTGAACGAGGCTCTCACCGTCGACGACCTGACCTTCGAGGTCCGCCGGAGCGGCCGGCGGAAGACCCTGGAGATCATCGTGGACCGGGGCGGCGAGCTGATCATCGCTGCGCCCCGGGGCCTGGACGCCTCCGTCATGGAGGACTTCGTCCGCGAGAAGCGGTTCTGGCTCTACACGAAGATCGCCGAAAAGGAGGCCCGTCGGCAGCCGGTCGGCGGCAAGGAGTTCGTGAGCGGAGAGGGCTTCCCCTACCTGGGCCGGAGCTACCGCCTGCTCCTCGTCGACGAGCAGGACCGCCCGCTGAAGCTCGAGGCGGGCTGCTTCCGCCTACGCCGCGAAGAGGCCCCGCGAGGACGCGAGCACTTCATCCGCTGGTACTCCGAGCACGCCCGGCCGTGGCTCCGGAAGCGCCTGCGCCAGTGGGCGCCCCGCATGGGCATCGAGGCCCCCGGCCTGGAGATCCGCGACCTCGGCTTCCGCTGGGGCTCCTGCGGCCACGCCGGCACGCTGAACTTCCACTGGGCGACCATCCTGCTGCCGCCCAGCATCATCGACTACGTCATCGTCCACGAGCTGGCCCACCTCCAAGAGCCCAACCACACCCCGGAGTTCTGGCTCCGGGTCGAGCGGGCCCTCCCCGAGTACGACCAGCGCCGCACCTGGCTCGCCGAGCACGGTGGGGAGTTCGTCGTTCTCTGGGGCTGGTGTGCCGGGCACCCACGAGCAATTCAGAGAGGGGCAGCGCGGCGGCCCAACCTGTAGGCGTAGTGGTGGAGGCGGGAGCGTGCGATACGACGTCACCATGAAGCGTGCCGTCGGGCCGGAAGACGCTTCTCCCCGTTGTTGTCGCGCGATAGCATGGTTCGATTCGATTTCGCGGCCCTGCGATCGCTTCACGCAGGGCGACGACTGCACGGTGGGGACGTGCCTCGGTCCGGAAGTCTGATGACAAAGGCCTGGACTGACATGGCCTGTTTTTGGGGATGCATCGATAGGGGACGAGCCGAGTCGGGAGCTGGGGCGTGCCGTTGGCGCGCGTTGATGGTTACAGTCTTTGCTTTGCGCCGCCGTAGGGGTCGTTGACGTCTGTCGTGCGGCGCGGGATGACTCGTGCCAGCGCAACCAGTGACATGCTCGGGAGAGGCTGATGAAGAGATGTTATCGTGTCTTGGTGATGACCGGACTCGCCGCGGCAGTGCTCGCGGCTTGCGGTACCACGACCGTCGTCACGAAGAAGCAGGGTTTGAAGCCGGCCACCGGCGCTGGAGGGCCCGTGACCCAGGACGGTGTCGTCGTAGACGTCGAGCCGGTCACGGAACTGAACATGAAAGGGCATCCCAAGGCGGTGCCCACGGTCCAGTTCACGAACGGCCAGGGGGAGAAGGGCTCGTTCTCGTGGGCTCTGGCCAACCTGCCCATGTTCCGCGTCAAGATCACGAACCGCAACGAGCACGTGCTGCGCTTCACCGGTGCGACCTGGAAGCTCATCGATGGTATGGGCACGGTCTACGACGCTGTTACGAAGAGCTACTTGCGGTCGTTGAATCAGACCGCCGCTTCCCAGGCCGCGTCCCAGAACGCCGTGACAATCGACCAACCCGCGATCGACTCGGCGCTGAATCAGCTTCCGCTTCTGAACGACAACGCTGAGGTCCTGCCCGGATACAGCAAGACGTTCTATGTCGCCTTCCAGGTCCCCAAGGCAGCGTCCATGGAGGAGCACCGCAACTGGATGGAGCAGCATCCCGAACTGACCTTCGCGTTGTTCGACCTCGTGACCGCGACTGACGAAGCGGGTAACGCGTCCCGGAGGACGAAGATCGAGACGCGCTTCGCTCTCGACACCGTGGAGGAGAAGAAGGAAGTGCGGACCCTGTTCTAGAGGCCGTGTGACGGTTGTCCTCCCAGAGGCGTCGGAAGCCAGTTGTCTCAGCTGAATGGCGAAGGGGGTCGTTGGCGGCCCTTCCTGCAGTGCCTTCGGCTGGAGGGACTGGGTGGCCGAGCTTCTCGGAAGGGCAGCCGTCCCCCTCCGCCGAGCCGTGCGCGTTCGAGCGGTAGGGAAGTGGAGAGTCGGATGAAAACGACGCGCGGCTCAGCGGGCTTGTCGTGGGGCTGTCTCTCGGTTCTGTGCATCGTTGCCTTGTGGCTCGGCGCAGGATGCAGCGGCGACAGCGGCGTGACGCCCCAGGATGTGCTCGAGGACGCAAGCGATGCGGCAACGGGCGATCTCGAGTCCGGCGATGCCGGTCAGGATGTCGGGGATTCTGCTTCAGTCGACTCGGCCGTGGATGCCAGCGATGTCACCCGGGTGGGAGCGGCATGCGCCGGGCCGGAGGATTGTGGCTCCGGCTGGTGCATCGAGGGCCCGGACGGGTGGGTCTGCACTTCACCGTGCGACAACGACTGCCCGCCGGGATGGGACTGCTCCGGGTTCATGCCCCGTGGCGGCGACCAAACGGTTGCTGTGTGCCTGCCGCAGCACTTGGCCCTCTGTCGCCCCTGCCTGGACGACGGCGACTGCGCGATGCCCTGGCCCGGCAGCACCGGCTTCTGTCGCTCCTTTGGGTCTGAGGGGTCGTTCTGTACGACTCCGTGTGGTCCGGATGCCGGGTGTCCGGACGGGTACTCGTGCGAGCAGGAGGAGGGGCGGGGGGCCGAAAGCGGCCACTGTGCTCCGTCCGGTGGGACCTGCAGTTGTAGCGGGATGGCGACCAAGAACGGCGCAGCGACAATCTGCTACATCGAGAACAGCTACGGGCGATGCGAGGGGACCCGTGCTTGCGGACCGAGCGGGCTCTCGGACTGCCTGGCCAAGGCTCCAAACAGGGACGTCTGCAACGGCCAGGACGACGATTGCGACGGGGCGACGGACGAGGGTCACGAGCCCGTCGAGACGGCGTGCGGCGTGGGGGCGTGTGCGTCGACCGGTGTGTTGGAGTGCGTCGACGGGACCAAGCGCGACACCTGCGAGGCGGGCGTCCCGGCTGCGACTGATGCCGCGTGCGACGGCGTGGATGACGACTGCGACGGGGCGACGGACGAGGGCTACGCGCCTACGCCGACGACCTGCGGCGAAGGAGCTTGCGCGTCGACCGGCGAGATTGTGTGTGCGGACGGCGCGGAGGTCGACACCTGCGAGCCTGCGGCGCCTGCGCCTGATGACGCGACGTGCGACGGCGTGGACGGCGACTGCGACGGCACCACCGACGAGGACTACGTGGCGACTCCGACGAGCTGCGGGGAGGGTGCCTGCGCAGCCACCGGGCTGCTGAAATGCGCAGACGGCACGGAGATGGACACGTGCGAGGCCGGGCCGCCTGTGGCGTCCGATGATGCGACGTGTGACGGCGTGGACGACGACTGCGACGGCGCCACGGACGAAGACTACGAGCCGACGCCGACGAACTGCGGCGTGGGAGCCTGTGCTTCCGCCGGAGAAGTCGTGTGCGTGGATGGCGCGAAGGTGGACACCTGTGAGCCCGGAACTCCGGCGTCCGATGACACGACGTGCGACGGCGTGGACGGCGACTGCGACGGGGCGACGGACGAGGACTACGCGCCGACCGCGACGACCTGCGGCGTGGGTGCGTGCGGTTCCACGGGAGATCTCCTGTGCGTCGATGGCACGCAGTCGAACACCTGCGAGCCTGGGGCGCCTGTGGCGTCCGATGACGCGACGTGTGACGGCGTGGACGACGACTGCGACGGCATGACGGACGAGGATTTCGCGCCGACCGCGACGACCTGCGGCGTGGGCGCCTGTGCTTCCGCCGGGGAGATCGTGTGCGTGGATGGCGCGAAGGTGGACACCTGCGAGCCTGGGGGACCGGAGTCGGATGACGCGACATGCGACGGCGTGGACGACGACTGCGACGGGGCGACGGACGAGGACTACGCGCCGACAGCGACGACCTGCGGGGAGGGCGGGTGCTCATCGACGGGCGAGCTGGTGTGCGTGGATGGCGCGAAGGTGGACACGTGCGAGCCTGGGGCACCGGCATCTGATGACGCGACATGCGACGGCGTGGACGACGACTGCGACGGCGCCACCGACGAGGACTACGTGCCAGCTGCGACGAGCTGCGGTGACGGTGCCTGTGCAGCGACCGGCGAGCTTGTGTGTGCGGACGGCGCGGAGGTGGACACCTGTGAGCCCGGAACTCCGGCGTCCGATGACGCGACGTGCGACGGCGTGGACGACGACTGCGACGGCGCCACCGACGAGGACTACGTGTCGACTCCCACGAGCTGTGGTGAGGGTGCGTGCGCGTCGACTGGGGAAGCGCAGTGTTCCAATGGCGTCGAGGTGGACACGTGCGAGCCCGGGGCTCCGGCCTCGGATGACGCGACGTGCGACGGCGTGGACGACGACTGCGACGGGGTGACGGACGAGGACTACGCGCCGACCGCGACCGCCTGCGGCGTCGGAGCCTGTGCCTCCGCCGGGGAGGTCGTGTGCGTGGATGGCGCCGAGGTGGACACCTGCGAGCCTGGGGGACCGGCGTCGGATGACGCGACATGCGACGGGGTGGACGACGACTGCGACGGGGCGACGGACGAGGACTACGCGCCGACAGCGACGACCTGCGGGGAGGGCGGGTGCTCATCGATGGGCGAGCTGGTGTGCGTGGATGGCGCGAAGGTGGACACGTGCGAGCCTGGGGCACCGGCAGCTGATGACGCGACATGCGACGGGGTGGACGACGACTGCGACGGCGCCACGGACGAGGACGTCGGGTGGACCGAGATCGCGCCGATGCAGGTGCCGAGGGGCTACGCCTGTGGCGTCGAGTACGACGGTCGGGTCTACGTCTTCGGCGGCGTGAGCCAGTCTCAGTCGCAGCAGTTCGCGTCGCCGACGGGCTCTTCCGAGGTCTATGATCCGGCGACGGGGGCGTGGTCCTCGATCGCCCCGATGAAGTACGCGCGCAGCGCGGCTGCCTGTGGCGTGCTCGGGGATGCGATCTACGTGGCGGGTGGTCGCTCGACGGACAACACGCGCACCGTCCAGATCTATCACCCGGACACGGACACGTGGACCAGCGGGCCGTCCCTCGGCACCTTGCGGAGCTGGGCAGGCCACGCCGTCCTGGATCAACGTCTCCACGTGGTCGGAGGCGTCGGATACGGCTATCTGGACTCGGCCACGCGCTTCGATCCGTCCTCGAATTCCTGGACGTCGGCGGGCAGCCTGTCGGCCGGACGCTACTTCGTCGGCGTTGCGCGCCACGGCGACTCGCTGGTGGCCTTCGGGGGCAACTCCTGGTCCGGCTCGACGAACACGAAGTACGACACCATCGAGCGCTACGATCCAGCCGTGAACGACTGGTCGGTCGTGGGCCATCTGCCCGAGCCCATGGCGGGGCTCCACGCCGTCGCGTTCGACGACTCGCTCTACCTGCTGCATGGCGCGACGGGACTCTTTACCGTCGATGCTGCCGACTGGACCCTGGAGCCTCTCGCACCGCCGCCCGACACGCACGATTCGTCGTCCGTCGTCGTCCCCACCTCGCTCGGCGTGTTCGTGGCCGGCGGCGGGGGCTGGGGGCCGAACACGGCCGCGGTGCACGTGAGCTGTGGACACCCTCCGCGCTGCCTCGCGAGCGAGCTCGAGTTTCCGGACGGCACGTGCGCCGATCCCGGCCTCTGCGATGGCCTCGCCGACGAGCTGTACACGCCTACCCCCACCGAGTGTGGGACCGGACCCTGTACCTCGACGGGCGACCTCCTGTGTGTGGACGGAGTGGAGGTGGACACCTGCCTGCCGGGCGCCGGGGCCTCCGATGATGCCACGTGCAACGGCACGGACGACGACTGCGACGGGTCGACGGACGAGGACTACACCTCGCTGGCGACGACGTGTGGCGAGGGCGCCTGCGCGTCGATCGGCGAGCTCCAGTGTGCAGACGGGGTGGAGGTGGACACCTGCCTGCCGGGCGCAGGGGCCTCCGGAGATGCCACGTGCGATGGCGTCGACGACGACTGCGACGGTGCGACGGACGAGGACTACACCTCGCCGGCTACGACGTGCGGCGAGGGTGCCTGTGCCTCGACCGGCGAGCTCCACTGCATCGACGGATCCGGGGTGGACACCTGC